>NZ_JBQCHT010000019.1:0-9141 GCF_051954415.1 Asticcacaulis sp. | reverse complement strand
TTCATAAAGGGCCTTGTATCTTCTGTCTTCCCCCTCTCCCTGCTTGCGGGGAGAGGGTCGGGGTGAGGGGCAATACAGGCGTCGAAAGTCCCGTCTCCTCCCCTGTGAAACGGGGGAGGTGTCAGCGCGTAGTCGCTGACGGAGGGGGCCTATCCGCTCCGGATGCCAAAAAAGCCTCTGCGAATTCGGAGAGGCTGCGAGGTGGAGGTTTATATAGATTTGCGCGCCGTATAACCGAAACCGGCCCAAAAGGCCAGAGCACCCGCGAAACTATTTTTTCGCGGGTGCGAGAGGCAGGCGGAGTTGAAATTGAAATCTATTTCAAAGCTCCCCGCTCCTAACTCACGCGACCAAGGAGCGAATTGGCGATTTCCTCCAGTTCCGCTCGACCTTGGAAAGGGAGAACGTCCCAAAAATCTTCTTGATTTACCAATTGGATTAGCTTTTCAATATCTTTGCCTTTAAAGCCATCGGGCAAATAATCCTCTATATCTCCCAACTTTAAAACATAAATATTACTGTTTCTCATATTTTCAATAAACAGATTTAATGAATCTTTATCGTTTCCATCAATTTGATCTATCAATTTAATTCGTCTAGATTTAATATAATTCCATATCCTCTGAGATTCGCTCCAATTCCCATTTTGCATAGCTATATCAATCGCATCAACCAACGTCTTGGCATCTATACTATTTGCATCGCTTGTAAGCGATTTTTTCACACCATCGACGTCAAGCCTGAATAATGATTTTATAGAATTGTCGCCAATTTCTTCCAGATAATCTAAATCAGCCACTACAGAACAATTTACACCGCAAGCTGATAATAATTTTTGGTACGCAGGAAATAAATTTTTTCCGCCCACGCTCACAATTTCTATTGTTATGCCACCCTTAATTACTTCAGATCGCCCCTTTATATCCAAAAGTTTTTCAAATACCATCTTATCTGAAATACCTTCAACTAAGACTACATGATCGGCGAAAAATATTCGCTCATTGTTTTGGCTATTGACCGCATTAAAAAGGTGTTTCGGGTTTGGTAGGGAAGTGGAATTTAATCTAATTGACCTGCTTCTCTGCCTTTCGCTATAGACTCTAGAAACATATTGAATTGACGACGGCGTAATAAAACTAGGCGAATGAGTAGTCATCACGAATTGATTTCCAGTCTCTTCGGATAATTTTTTAAATAAATCAAACAAAGCCGTTTGCCATTTTGGGTGCAAATGCAACTCGGGCTCATCAACCAATATCAATGCATCCCTTACATTTAAACCGTAAATTGCAAATAAATAGGTAAGCAATTCTCTTTCACCTGAGGATGCGGCACTTGCCAAGAATACCGTTCCCTGTTTTTTCAAGAGAACATCATATTCATTTGTGTCTACGTTTACAGTAGTCAACTCCCACTCATATCCTAAAGATTTCAAATTTGCAGTTAGAGATTTAATTTGCGGATCATTGTCAAATTCAGTCTTGGCAGAAATGTTTGATTTTTCGAGAAGATGTCTGTATTTTCTAGATATCCTGCCGATAGATAAATACATTAAATTTGCTGGTGATCTAGAATTTGTGGAAGAAAAATTTCTAATCTGATCAATATCATTGTATTCAGACAACCTTACGCTTGATAAAATATTGCTGGCCGTCCTATTTACAGGCAGGTACATCATCGGCATTTGCAAAGAGGTGGTCCCAACCTCGCTCCTAAGCCGATTGTCAATTTCAAATAATTGTAAATATTCGCGGAATTGTCTAGCATTATCGTCTTGATTTTGATCAAGTTGATGTCCATTCCAGCGATATATAAAGCTGGTCCCAGGTTGAATTTGATCAGGGTTCCATTGTTCGCAAACAGACCATGGATCGTTTTCCAGAATTTTTTTGGAATTTGCAATTAATGATTTTGCTTCTGATTTGATAGATTTCATCCCATCGATATCAGTTTGCGATATCTGCAATTCTACCTCAACTGATTGAGGTTTATCCAAAGCGTGGCTATGTTTTTCGAGATTAATTATGCTTCCTGTATTATCATTTAATTGCCAACGGATACCTACATCCCGTTGAACCTGAGTCAAAAATCTTGGCCGAATAAGGTGACCTCTGAAAATTGCAACAATTGTATCTAGTAAATTAGTTTTCCCCCCTCCATTAGGGCCTACAATTATCGATATAGGCCCATCAAATAGAACTTCCTGCGGTTCAAGGAAACTTCTTACGTTTTCGATCTTGATTCGCTTTAACCGCATTTCCACACAGCCTTTTTGATGCCACACCAGATATTAGTTTTTCCGATTTTTTCCTAACACTCAAGAAAAATTACAACCATAACGTTTTCCCATTTCTTTGCATTTCGCCACTTAATACCGCATTCCCAGTAATGACTTAATCCCCTCCCCACCATCTGCGCCTATCCTATCCGGATGGAGGCCAGTCCCGACACCGACGATGATGCCCTGTCCGACGCCGACAGACTGAAGGCGCGGCGCGAGGCCCTGCGCGGGTTTGTCGACGCCATCGCCCGCCATATCCAGACCCTCGACCTGCCCGAAACCTATCTGGAGGCCGAGCGCGCCGCGCGGGCGATCACCGTCCATGACCGCGCCATCGAGACCCTGCCCCTGACCGTCGGTGACGCCGAAAGCGACCACGCCCAGGCCGCCATCAAACCGGTCCGCCGGCTGCTGCGCCGCTATGCCGATCGCGTCATGGAGGCCGTCACCTTCATCCCCAAGCCCCTCTGTTTTCTGGAAGGCGAACGCGCCGGGCGCTACGCCCTGGCGGCCGACCGTATGCTGGCCCAGCTCTACGAAGCGCCGCGCGTCGATACGCCAAAACCCGCCAAAGCCGCCCGCTTCGCCGATGACGATCTCGATGAAGAGGAAAGCGCCTATCCTTCGGGCGAAAACTGGAAGCTGGACCTGCAAAACCGCGTCGATCGCATGACCAGGGCCCATGCCCGGAATTGCGGCGTCTGGCCCGATGGCAGCCCGTGCCTGCCCGGCGCTCCCGAACCGGACCATCCGTTCAACGAAGCCGACCGCGGCGTTCTGCTCCGCCTGGCGGCCAAAGACCCCGATCCACTCGATAAAGAACGCCTGACGGCCCTGATCATCGCCGGCCGCGCCAATGCCGTCACCCGCGCGAGGGCCCGCCTCGACGGCCGCTGGCCCGACTATTCGCCCTACCGCGAAAGCGATGCCGATTTTTACGACATCTCGGCGCGCTTTGATGAAACGGTTCTCAAACAGCCGCCACCTGATCCCCCGCCCACCCATGTCGAAACCATCGGCCCGACGGGCTTCCCGGCCTGGCTGGTGCGCAAGGTGCCACCTTGAAGACGAAGCAAGATACCCCACCACCGCATCTCCCTTTGGTCGTGCGGTCCCCCTCCCCGACAAGTCGGGGAGGTATAGAAAGGATCATACCTCCCCAATTTATTGGGGAGGGGGACCGCGCCATTCTTCATGGCGTGGTGGTGGGGGTTCTTGCTTTCTTAAAACTTCAGTTCACCCACTTGACCGAAACCGCCGTCACAATCTCTTCCAACTGTTCCATCAGGAACGGCTTGCACAACACCTCGTCCATCCCGGCCAGTTGACACAGTCGGCGTGTGCCCATGTCCGAATGTCCGGTGATCCCCACGATCGGCACCGGCGGCACCAGCCCCTCGCCTTCCTGGCCGCGGATCGCCTTGGTGGCCGCCAGCCCGTCCATGACCGGCATCTCGATATCCATGAGGATCAGCGCATAGACCGATTGGCCCGACATCTCCAGCGCCTCGCGGCCGTCGCGCGCGCGCTCGACGCCGAAATCCAGCAGGTCCAGCATGGCCTCGATGACGAAAGCGGTCTCGTCATTGTCATCGGCCACAAGGACCAGACGATTTGTCTTGGGGCTGAGTTCGCTCATGCCGCACCCTTTGGCCGCACCCTTTTACACATGCGCGGACCATAGCCCGACGCATGTAAAGGATCAGTACGGGATGGCTATTGGCGGCCCATGTTTCGATCCGCCCAGGTGATGAAACTGGCCATGTTCGGCGCATCCGTATGGCCGCCGGTATGCTGCCGCCAGGCCAGTTGGCCATCCAGCAGGTCGGTCAAGGGCGGCGGCATGACGGCGGTTTTGTAGTCGTTGCCGACGCCGAGATCCTTGGCGCCGAGCAGTTTCCAGACGCTGCCGGCCGCCACGGTGGCCATATAGCTGCCTTGCTGGTCCAGCCACTTGGCGTCACCCTGTTCGGGCACGCCGTAGGAGATAAAGACCAGGCGCGGCGCCGCCAGGGCGATCAGTTCGTGGGCATCCACCGGCAGGTCGCCGGCATTGAGCGGCCCGCCATATTTGAGGAAGTTGCCGGCCATCCAGTGATATTCGCCGGAACCGGTCAAGGATTCGACCGACTCGCCGAAATTGCGCCGGTGCGGCTTGGCGCCGCCTTCGCCGGAAGAACCGATCAGCCCCATGGAAAAGCGCTGGTCGAAGGCCATGGTGACCAGCGCCGCCTTGCCGTAGCGCGACACGCCTTCGATGCCGATGTGCGATTTGTCCACTTCCGGCCGGGTGGTGAGATAATCGAAGACCCGGCCGGCGCCCCAGGCCCAGGCACGCAAGGCGCCCCAGTCGTCCGGCTTGCGCGGCTGGCCCTTGTTGACGAGGCCGATGATGCCTTGCGTCAGGCCCGCGCCGTTATCGGCCTGGTAGCTGGTCGGGTTGAGGATAACCACGCCCCAGCCGTCCGCCACCAGTTGGTGAATGCGGTCGAGATTGGCGGCCTGCGCCGCAGCCAGAAAGCCCGCCATGCGCGGGTCCATGTCCTTCGGCGGGGCTGGCGGCACTTTCGGCGCCGGGAACTGGGCCGGTCCCCAGTTGAACATGATCAGCACCGGCGCCGGGGCTTTCGTCTTCGCCGGCAAGATCAGCACGGAGTCGATATCAACGCTTATCGCCGGGTAAGCCGAATTATCGACATGCCCCACCAAGCGCGACGCCACAATGTCCGTGTCCCGCAGGGTTTCTGTTTCGCTCTCAGTGATCTTCCACGTCACGGCGGGCACATTTGCGGGGATACGGCCATAAACCTCACGTTCAAAGGCTTCGGCAATCTGCGGCCGGCGCTTTTGCCACCAGTCATCGGCCGTGGTGACTTTCCGGCCATTGTCGAGGGTCAGGATATCCGGCCAGTCGGGATAGGGATTGGCTTTGGCCTCGTCATAATTGGCGTGGTCCGGTGCCTTTTCATCGCCATTCGGACCAGGGCGGAGGGTCTGGATGCCAAGCTGGTCCCTCATGTTCTGATGGTCCTGCTCAGCGGTGAAGATCTGGGCCGGCGCCGCCCCTGGTAGCGCTAACAGAACAAGACCCAAAACGACGCTGACAACCGCTTTCATGATATCCTCCGGGCAAATGACAGCGTCATTGGCGCGCCGTCTGCCCCTACCTTTTCATAAAAGGGCCCGCAGGTGAAGACGATAAAGGCGGAAGATGTTCCCACCTTCCGCCTTCCTGTTAGTATCCGGAGCTTGAATAGCTGCTGCTGGAATAGCTGGACGATTCCTCATGCCAGCCGCCGTCACGGTCACGCCAGCCATAGGCCACCACCTGGCCGATATGCCAGCGGCCATCATCGTCCTGCCAGCCAACGGCACGCGGGCGGCCATAGTGCCACTGGCCCTGGTCGTCACGCCAGCCTTCGTCGGCATTGTACGGGCGGCTGGAGCCATATTGCGAACCGGAATTATAGCGGTCATCGACATAAGGCCGATCCGATCCGTTATTGTCATCAGGCCGGGTCTGGTAATCGCTGTTATCGCTGTAGGGGACAGTGTTGTATCCCCGGTCATCCGACTGGCTGTAGCGGTTCGATGGCGGATCGTAATAAACGTTGTCGTAATAGCCGCTTTGCGGGCGGTCGCGGAAATACAGCACCTGGTAGCCATCAGGCGCCGCTGGCGGCGAATAATACTGGCCCTGACGATAGGCGTAATAGGCGCCGTTATAGCACTTCACCGACGACTTGCCGACCTGATTGCCGATCACGCCGCCGAGGACCGCGCCCCCGACCGTGCCGAGACCGCGCTCATGCTTAGATACCTGGCTGCCGGCCAGGCCACCGACCACGGCGCCGATCACCGCACCATTGGTGCCGGCATTGTCCTTTTTGGCGTAACAATAACCATCATAGGACCGCGTGTCATACTGGGCGTGGGCCGCGAAGGGCATGGCCAGGGTGGCCGCCATCAGGCCGAGCACGGCCAGCGAAGGCGCCAGATATTTTTTGTGCTGTGTCATTTCAAGGTTCTCCTACAGGCGCAAAGCCTTTGCCTGCCAGCCTGAACCCATAAGTATAAGTATGCAATAAGGCGCGCTTGCGGCGGGAATGGGCCTATTGAGCCGGTATTTCCAGCGCATTGCGGTGCAGACCCGCTTTCAACGCTGCCCTGTCCAGTTCACCTTCCCAGCGCGATACCACCACGCAGGCGACGCCATTGCCGATGAAGTTGGTGAGCGCCCGGCATTCGCTCATGAACTTGTCGATACCGAGCACGATGGCCATGCCGGGCACCAGCGCCGGATTAACGACGGCGAGCGTCGCGCCGAGGGTAATGAAACCGGCGCCGGTCACGCCCGAAGCGCCTTTCGAGGTCAGCATGGCCACGCCCAGAAGGGTCAGTTGCTGCATCAGGCTGAGGTCATAACCCAGGGCCTGGGCGATAAACAGCGAGGCCAGGGTCATGTAGATATTGGTACCATCGAGATTGAACGAATAGCCGGTCGGGATCACCAGCCCCACCACCGGTTTCGAGCAGCCGAGCGCCTCCATCTTGCACATAAGGTTCGGCAGGGCGCTTTCGGATGACGAGGTGCCGAGCACGATCAGCAGTTCGTCCTTGATATAGGCGACGAAACGGAAGATCGAGAAACCGGTCAGCCAGGCGACGATGCCAAGGACGACGACAACGAACAGTATGGCCGTCAGGTAGAAGGTGCCGATCAGCATCAGCAGTGAGCCCAGCGCGGCCGCGCCGAACTTGCCGAGCGTATAGGCCATGGCCGCGCCGGCGCCGATCGGCGCCAGTTTCATGATCATGGTGATGATATCGAAGATGATCTGGCTGCCCTGGTCGATCAGGTTGCGGATTTCCTGCACCGGCGGGCCGATACGCTGGAGCGCGAAACCGGTCAGGATGGCGACCAGCAGCACCTGGAGGATATTGCCCTCGGCAAAGCCGCTCAGGAAGGTATCCGGGATCAGGTGCAGGAAGAAGTCGACCAGGGTTTCATGGGTTTCCGGCGCCATATATTTGGCCACGGCCGCGGCGTTGCCGGCGGCGTGCATACCGGCGCCCGGCTTGATCACATGACCGACGAGCAGGCCAATGATCAGGGCGAAGGTTGATATGACCTCGAAATAGGCGATCGCCTTGACGCCGACGCGCCCGACCTGCTTCGCCTCGGCCACCTGTCCGATGCCGGAGACAACCGTGCAGAAGATCAGCACGGCAATGGTCATCTTGATCAGCTTGACGAAGCCATCGCCCAGCGCTTTGACCCAGGGTTGCGCTGCCACTTCCGGCCAGATCAGGCCGACGGCGGCCCCCAACGCCACGCCGAAAAGGACCTGCACATAGAGATGGCGGTAGAAAGGCTTCTTGATTTTATTCTCTGGCATGGCCGCCCCGTTTATTATTGGCGCACACTGTATAAGCGGTTAGGCTTCGTCACAATGGTTGAAATACGCCCGCTTACACCTGCCGAGATCAGCGCCCTGCCAACAGGACTGCTGGCGGTCGTCCCCTTTGAGGCGGTCCGGCTGATCGACGGCCACCACTGGGTGTCCTGGCTGGCGCGACTGATCGGGCGCGGGCCGCAGATCGTGGTGCGCGGCCGTCGGATTTTCTGGCCGCGCCTGCCGGCGGATATGAGCGATAACGCGGTCGCCATGAGTCTGCTGGCCCATGAGCTCGTCCATATCTGGCAATATCAGACCGGCATGACTCTTTGGCGCTATGTATGGCGCGAACGTGGACAGTATCATTACCGGATCGATGGCCGGGCCTATACGGATTACGGCTACGAGCAGCAGGCGGCGATGATGGAGGACTGGATGCGCCTGCGCGCCGGATTTCCACCGAGATACGGCGAGGTTGATAATCTTACGCTGGCAGCGCTACTACCTTTTGTGAAGTAAGAAACCCCATACCGCGCCTAAGGCGCGGTCCCCCTCCCCACCAAAGGTGAGGAGGTATAAGGATATAGGATGGATAATTCGCCCGATCTTTGGCTCTCTGCCCTGCCCGCTTTAAAAGCCGAGGGCAGCAAGTATGATCGCGGCCACTGCGTCGTGCTGGGCGGCCCCGTGGCTTCAACCGGGGCGGCAAGGCTTGCGGCACGGGCGGCCCTGCGGATCGGCACCGGACTGGTGTCGGTGGCGTGCGATCCATCGAGCCTGATCGTCTATGCCACGGCGCTCGAAGCGGTGATGACCAAGCCGGTGAAGGATGAGGCTGGCTTCGCCGCATTGATCGGCGATCCCCGCGTCACCTCTGTGGTCATGGGACCAGCGGCCGGCGTCAATGACCGCACCAAGGCGTTTGTACTGGCGGCGCTGAAAGCCCAAAAAGCCTGCGTGCTCGATGCCGATGCCCTGACTGTTTTCAAGGACGATCCGTCGTCGCTTTTCGACACCATCCGTTCGCCGGTCCTGCTCACACCGCATGAAGGCGAGTTTGCCCGGCTATTCGGCAAGGTCACCGATCGGGAAAGCGACGCCTTGCGGGCGGCAAAGACCAGCGGCGCGGTGGTCCTGCTGAAAGGCCGAGATACGGTGATCGCCGCACCCAATGGCCGCATCGTCATCAACCGCGATGCCCCGCCGACCCTCGCCACCGCTGGTTCCGGGGATGTGCTGGCGGGATTCGCCGGCGGGCTGGTGGCGCAGGGCATGGCGGTTTTCGATGCCGCCTGCGCCGCCGCCTGGATACACGCCGAAGCGGCGCGGCTGTTCGGCCCAGGCCTGATCTCGGAAGACCTGAGCGAGACCGTGCCGCAGGTGCTGCGCCAGTTAGAGCGTTTTCCGCTCTGAGTTGAACAGATAGGAAAAAGCACGAACTCTTTACTTGAAAGCACTTTA
>NZ_JBQCHT010000018.1:0-107195 GCF_051954415.1 Asticcacaulis sp. | reverse complement strand
GGAGCGCGGTGACGGCGGCCGTGCCGAGCACCAGCCAGGCCAGATTCTGATACAGACGGCGCTGTTCGACGCGTTTCATCACCTCGACGACAAAACCAATATCATGCGCCGGCGGGGGGGGCATGGTTTCGGTCAACATTGATTTCAAAGCGTCATTTGTCATCCGGTACACCCAGAAGGGCGTTGAGTTTGGCCCTTCCCTTGAGAATATGCGACTTAATCGTGCCGAGCGGAAGCCCCAAAATGTCGGCGGCTTCGGCGTGGCTGTAATCGGCGGCGACGCATAGAGATATAGCGGCGCGCTGGTCGAGCGGCAGGCTGGCCAGGGCCGTCTGGACCGACAGTTTCGCATTAATGGTTGACGCGCTCGACTGTTCCTGCAGGCCGAACCACTCGGTGTCGCGGTTGCCGGAGCGGTTGAAGCGGCGGCGGTCGTTCAGCGCCTTGCGATAGGCGATGCTGCAGACGAAGGTCCGGAATGACACACCATCTTTTAATTTGTGCAGGTTTGCCCAGGCCGTGACGAAGGCTTCCTGCGCCAGGTCATCGGCATCGTCCGGCAAAGCGCACAGGCGGCGCACGAAGGCGCGCACCGCCTGTTGATGCTCAGCCACCAGCCGTGAGAAGGCATCGCTGGAGCCTTCCCTGGCCCGCCGGATCAGCGGGTCATCCATGCCTTATCCCTTTGGCAGTGACGCGCCCGTCAGCGCCCGGATAATGGAAATCACCAGCAGGGCGGCGGTCGCGATGCCGAAACCTATGGCCAGCGAAATGAAAATCGACCCGCCTTCGCCGTAGTAGCCGAAATAACCGAAGGCGGCGGCCAGGGCGCCAAACACGACGACCTGGCTCCAGTGGCTGCGTCGTCCCCCCCGGCAGTTATAGGCGCGGTCTTCATCGCTGCGCAGCGCTTCCAGAAGGGCGGCGGGCGGTTCCTTGCCCTGGTCGGCATAGGTCTTGATCAGTTTGAGGGTTTCGCTGCGGTGACGGAAGTGGCCCAGCATGGCGACAAGCCCCATGCCCATGCCGAAAATCGGGAAGATCAGCCACCAGTAGCTGTTGAAAAGGTCTGTTGCGGTCATGGCTCGGTTTCCTTGTAATCAGCGCTTCAGCAGCGCGAGCAGTTCGGCGGGCGGTTCCTTGCCCTGATCGGTGTAGCTGCGGATCAATGACAGGATGCGGCGGCTTTCATCGTCTCTCAGGATCGCACGCATCACGCTGAACACGGCGAAGCACAGTGGAAACAGCAGCCACCAGTAGTGATTGAAAAGGGTTACGAACATCTTTGTGCCTCCCGACAGGATCATCATCTGAGACTTGATATCCGCCACAGGCCTGATTGGATGCGGGCGTGGAAAATATTTTTGAAAAGAAGGGGAGTGGAGGCCTGCCCCCGAATTGAACGGGGCTGCACGGAGTTGCAATCCGTGGCGTAAACTCTCCGCCAACAGGCCAGGTTCGAGGTTAAATGCAGCGGCTTTGAATTACAAAGCGATACACCCTTCCGGGGCATTTTAACCAAGTTGTCCGGCGGACCGGTCACATTGATTTGTTAAGGGATTTTTCAAAAATGGGTTAACCAATCGTTAGCCATAAGTTTGCATAGAGTAGGTTTGGCCAAAAAACCGTCTGTCCGTCGATGCTGGAGCCCGTCATGATCCTGAAAAACCTGAATTCAGAGGGCCGTCTGCGCCGCGCAGTGGTCAGCCTGTCCCTGGTCGTTCTGGCTGGCCTTACCTTGCAGGGCTGTACGAGCGCGGGGATGCCGCAGCCGAAATATCCCATCTACATGCAGGACCGGCCAGCCGAGCCGACCGCGACAATCCCTACGGCGCCAGTGGAAGAGACGCCGCCGGCCGTGACGACGCCTTCTCCCTCCGGAAGCGTGCAGGCCAGCGAACTGGCGCCCCTGACGCCGCCACCGCCCCCTCCGCCGCCACCGCCTGTGGCCATGACGAAACCGGCCACGCCTGCCGTGACGGCAGCGGCCCAGCCTTCAGGTGCGGCCTATATCTATCTGATGCAGCCAAAGGACACCCTGTTCGGCATTTCGCGCCGCTTCGCTGTGCCGATAAAGAGCCTGTATGCGCTGAACGGCCTGACGGTCGATTCCGCCCTGCGTGTCGGCCAGAAGATCCTGCTGCCGGCATCCGCGGTCGATAAGGGCGTGGAAGACCATGCCAACGGGCCGACCATGACCAAGGTCAAGACGGTTCTGGCGGCGGCCGCACCAGCCAAGCCGGTCGTGACGACACCGCCGCCGGCGAAGCCCGTGGTTTCGGAGCCCGCCAAAACGACGACAACCACGACCACGACAACGGTCGTAACCAAGCCCACCGTGGCGGCGCCGACGGTGCCGGCCGCAAAGCCGGTAGTGGCCAAACCCGTGCCGCCGGTCGCCGGCTTCCCGGCCAATGCGCAGATCGCCCAGATGGGCAAGGGCAAGTTTATCTGGCCGGTGAAGGGGCATGTATTGGTGCCCTTCGGTCAACTGGGGCCAAACATCCGCAATGACGGCATCAATATCGGCGCCAGCTCAGGCACCGAAGTAAAGGCTGCGGCGGATGGCACGGTGGTCTACGAAGGCGACCAGGTTAAGGAACTGGGCAATACCATCTATATCAAGCACGATAACGGCTGGTACACGGGCTATTCCCACCTCCAGAACATGAAAGTGAAGAACAACGAACGGGTCAGCAAGGGGCAGGTGATCGGCACCGTTGGCCAGACCGGCACTATCGACAAGCCGCAACTGCACTTTGAAATCCGCTATACCCCCTCGACGGACATCGCCCGTCCGATCGATCCGGCGCTGGTCCTGCCGTAGGCGCCGCTTCCAAAGGCAGAGTTTCACAGCTTTTCCGCGCCCGAAGGCATCGTGGCAAATATGTCATTGACCTTTTTCGGGTTGTGCCTATGTATGGCGAACCCATTTTTGCCCCGCCTTTAGCGCGCGTGTAAAAAATCAATATTAGGAGACGTTCGTGTTCGCAACACCCGCCTTTGCCCAGGCCGCCGGCGCTGCCGCCACCCCTGGCGGTGATCTGATCACCATGCTGCCGATGATGCTGATCCTCTTCGGCGCCATGTATTTCTTCATGATCCGCCCGCAAAGCCAGCAGGCCAAGAAGCACAAGGCCATGCTCGCCGCGCTGAAGCGCAATGACACGGTGGTCATGTCATCCGGCCTGATTGGCAAGGTGACGCGCATCGAGGACGCCGAAATCATGGTTGAAATCGCTACCGGCGTAAATGTACGCGTGGTCAAGGCGATGATCACCGAGGTCCGCGTCAAGGGCGAACCCGCCCCAGCCAACGACGCCAAGAATTAAGCCGTTACAGTTTAAAGACCGAGCATCCCGATCATGATCAATCTATCACGCTGGAAGGTAGGGCTGGTTATCGCCGCTACCCTTCTGGGCATTCTGTTTTCCTTGCCCAATTTCCTCCCGGCCAGTGTGCGGGATCAGGTAAAAGGCTTCATGCCGACCCAGATACTCAATCTGGGGCTCGATCTGCAGGGCGGCTCCTATCTCCTGATGGAAGTCGATACGGACGACCTGGTGAAGACCAAGATCAGCAGCGTCACCGAAGAGGTGAGGGCGCGCCTGAATGAAAAGTCGATCGCCTTTACGAACCTGGTGGCCTCGGGCACGACGGTCAGCGTCCGCATCACCGATCCGGCGGCGCTGAATGACGCCTATTCGACCCTCATTCGCCTGGCCACGCCGCTGCCGAACAATGCCTCGGTCAAGGATATGAATGTCCAGCGCGGCAATGACCAGACGATCGCCCTGACCCTCACCCAGGAAGGCATTCGCTCGACCTCGGCCGGCGCGGTGGAAACCTCCATCGAAGTCATCCGCAAGCGGATCGACAGCCTCGGCACCAAGGAACCGTCGATCAGCCGCCAGGGCATCAACCGCATCGTTATTGAAGCGCCGGGTGAAAGCGACCCGGAGCAGTTGAAGCGCGTTATCGGCCGCACGGCCAAGCTGACCTTCCAGATGGTCGATGAAACCGTAAGCCCGGCCGACCTGGCCGCCGGTCGCATCCCGCCGGGTTCCGAAGCCCTGCCTGAGGATCAGACCGGTCGTCCGCTCGTCGTGCGCAAGGCCATCCTGGTTACCGGCGGCAGCCTGACGCGCGCCAATGTCGGGGTGGACCAGTATCAGCGCCCGGCCATCGACTTTGCCTTCAATGGCGAGGGCGCCAAGGCTTTCGGCGATGCCACCTCGCGCAATATCGGCAAGCGCTTCGCCATCATTCTCGATGGCCATATCGTTTCCGCACCGACCATCCAGGGCGCCATCACGGGCGGCACCGGCCAGATTACCGGCGGTTTCAGCCATGAGGAAGCCTCGGAAATCGTCAATATCCTGAAGAGCGGCGCCTTGCCGGCCAAGCTGAACTTTGAGAGCCAGCGTACCGTCGGCGCCGAACTGGGTGCGGATGCGGTCCATGCCGGCATGGTCTCGACCATCATCGCCTTCATAACCATTGTCGTCTTCATGTTCCTGGCCTATGGCTTCGTCTTCGGCGGCGTCTCCATTGCCGCCCTGCTGGTCAACCTGGTGCTGATTATCGCCTCGATGACAGTCTTCCAGGCCACCCTGACGCTTCCCGGCGTCGCCGGTCTGATCCTGTCGCTCGCGGTGGCGGTTGACGCCAACGTGCTGATCTATGAGCGCATCCGTGACGAGGAGCGCAGCGGCCACAAGCCCATCGCCGCGCTCGATGTCGGCTTCTCGCGCGCTCTGGTGTCGATTCTGGACGCTAACATTACCTCGCTGATCTCGGCCCTGATCATGTTCGTCTTCGGCGCCGGCCCGGTGCGTGGTTTCGCCTGGACGCTGATGATCGGTGTCTTCACCTCCGTCTTCTCGGCCATCCTGGTCAGCCAGGTCCTGCTCGGCTGGTGGTATCGCGCCACCAAGCCCAAAAAACTTCCGATTTAAGGTATCCGCGTCATGCATTGGCCACTTATCAAAAACCTGCCGACCGAGTTCCATTTCCGCTTCACGAAGTATGCGCCGGTCGCCGCCATCATCTCCGGTCTCGCCATCATTGCGACGGTCGTCGTGCTGTTCACCCAGGGGCTTAACCTCGGCACCGATTTCGCCGGCGGTAATGTGCTGGAGGTCGAGACGCCGGCCGCCGCCAATCTGGGCGACCTGCGGGCGCGCATGACGACATTCGGCGCGGAAGATGCCTCGGTCCAGGCGTTCGGCAGCCCCCGTGACGTCATCATCAAGTTCAAGCTGAGCGAACAGCAGCAAAATAATGACGGCGTCGAGGCGGTGAAATCCAAGCTGGCCGCCGCCGTGCCGGGCATCACCTTCAAGCGCACCGAAGTGGTCGGGCCGAAGGTATCGTCCGAACTGCTGCGTTCCGGATTCCTGGCGCTGGGCGCGGCCCTCCTGCTGATGCTGGTCTATATCTGGATCCGGTTCCCCTCCGGCCTGCAGTTCGGTTCCGGCGCGGTGATCGCCGTGCTGCATGACGTGGCCCTGACGGTCGGCATGATGGCCTTTCTGCAGATCGAATTCACCATGACCTCGATCGCCGCGCTCCTGACCGTCATCGGCTATTCGATGAACGAAAAGGTCATCACCTTCGACCGGCTGCGTGAAAACCTGCGCAAGTTCAAGAAGACCCCGCTGGCCGACATTATCAACCTGTCGGAAAACGAACGTCTGTCGCGGACGATCATCACCGGTTCGACCGCGGTCCTGGCCCTGGCCGGCATGCTGTTCCTCGGTGGTCCGGCGCTATTTCCGCTGGTCTTCGCCATGGTGTTCGGTATCCTCATCGGCACCTATTCGTCGATCTATGTCGCCCTGCCGATCATCCTGATCTGGGGCGTGAACCGCAATGATCCGGATGCGGAAGTCGTCGATCTGGGGGGCTTTAAAGACGGCAAAAAGCCGAAGCAAATGCCCTGAGCCTTTCTGACGGTCTGCAAAGCATCATCTCTTTGCGCGCCCTCGCTCGTGTACAGGCGTACACGTCGCTTCGAGTGCTCAAGAGCTAATACTTTTCGACTCGCCATAAAGGCTCAGCTATGGTGTAACTCTTTAAGGCAAGCAGGGGCGTGTCATGGCTGTTTTCTTAGGTAATCTTCGCAATGTGATGATCGTCAGCCTGTTGCTGGCAGCGGTCGTCATGGTCGGTTTCGGCATCCATTCGCCGGGCGGTTTCGATGTGATTTTCCTGACGGCAAGCTTGCGCTGGGCGCATGTGCTGAGCGGCGTCCTGTGGATCGGCCTGCTTTATTATTTCAACTTTGTGCAGATCCGCGTCATGCCGGATATTCCGGCTGATCTGAAACCGGCGGTCAGCAAATATATCGCGCCCGAAGCTCTGTTCTGGTTTCGTTATGCGGCCTTGTTTACCGTGGTGTTCGGCCTGGCGCTGGCCTGGCTGCGCGGTTACATCGTCCAGGCCCTGAGCTTAGGTTTTGCCAGCCTGACATCGGCGGGTTATGTGTTCGGCTTCGATAAGGGCAATGCCCAGTTCATCTTTATCGGGGTCGGCATGTGGCTCGGCCTGATCATGTTCATGAACGTCTGGCACGCCATCTGGCCAGCGCAGAAGATCGCGCTCGGTATCCGCGATGGCTTTACACCGGAGCAGAAGACCGCCGCCGCGAAAAAGGCCATGGTCTTCAGCCGCATCAATACGCTGCTGTCCCTGCCCATGCTGGCGAGCATGGCCATGTATCAAACGATTTTCGGCTGAGTAAATGACGTCCTCTGAATTGCTGCCCCCGGATATCAAAGTAAAGTCCGAGGACGTTCGCCTGGCCTGCGCTTTTATCCCGGATGCCGAAAAGCGCGCCGAGGTCCTGAGCCTGTTTGCCTTTCTCGAAACCTTGCGTGACATTCCCGAGCGAACGACCGACCCCCTGATGGGGGAAATCCGCCTGCGCTGGTGGTATGAGGCCATCGATGAAATCGCCGAGGGACGGCCGGTTCGCTATCACCCGCTGACCGAAGCTCTCAAGGCCATGATCGAGCGCTACCGCCTGCCGACCGCAACCTTTCACGACCTGATCGAAGAGCAGATGCCTTTGCTCGACAAGGGAGCGCTGACGATCAAGGCGGCTCTGGGCGTAGTTGATCGCGGCGAGGGTAACCTGTTGCGTCTGTCCGCGCAGGTGCTGGGCGAAACCGCCGACCTCACCGATGTGGCGCGTCTCTACGGTATGGCGCAGATCAAGGCAATACGGGACTTGAGCGATGCCGGCGATATGGAACTGGCGCATCTGAAACGGGAGGCCGGCCGGGCGATGAAAAGTCTGCCACCCGCTCTGATGCCGCTGGCCCTGCCGGCATCTCTGGCGGCCGATTATTGGCAGGGACGGGCGCCGGGGCCGCTATCCAAGCGTTTGCGGTTGTTTTGGTCGTTCGTGACCGGCCGGATCTAGTCTGTCTTTTTCTTGCCCCAAGGCAGCTTTTTCAGCACATCATCCAGCGGCTTTTCGGTCACGACCACCGGTGGCGGCACGGCAATACTGACCGGCTTTTCCGGATAGGCCCGCCAGCCCGACTGGATCAATTCATTGAAGCCCTGGCATTTCGGCATGATCCGCACAGCGCCGGTGCGCGGCTTGGCAAAAGGCGGAAGCTGTTTCACATCCTGATGCGCCGGATCGGTAAACTGCCAGTCTCCGGCCAGCCCATAACCCGCCTGACCGCCGATATGGACAGCGTTATAGGCGATACGCGCCTGGTATTCCGGCACGCCATATTTGATCATGGCGCGGTAGAAGATGCCATCGGCCACATCGCGTTTACCGGGTTCGCCGATGGTATAGAGCCAGTCATGGATGATGGCGGCGCGGGCGGTCGGGCCTTGCGGATCGATCACGCTCTGGCCGTACCAAGGCACGGAGGCGAAATCGGTGACATACCATTTGGGCACCACGATCACCATCCCGGTGCCGGGATCGCAATAGGGGAACTCGGCGTTCAGCGTGAAGAGTTTGCGGCCCTGCTTGGTCTGGTTGAACAGCATGATCGGCAGAGGCGTCAGCGAACTGGGCGTGACCGGCGCCACGACGGGCACATAGACGGTTTCGGTCGTCTTTTCGGTGGCGCAGCCAGTGGCCAGCAACAGGGCAGACAAGGATATGAACTTTAACAAACGCACGAAAACGACCTGAATGATTTCCCCATGATCTTCGGCAGTTAGCCGAAAATTCAGGCGATATTTAGCCAGTCCTGCAAATCCTGCAAGGCGCGCAGGGACATCAGGCGTTTTTTGGCGCGGCCGCGTTCCTTTAAGGGGATTTTCTGGCCATTTTCATCCACTTTGGGCGCTTCCAGTTGCGGCAGCAGGCCATAGTTGATGTTCATGGGCTGGAACGAGCCGCCTTCCAGATGGCCGATGGTGATATGGTTGAGCAGGGCGCCCAGCGCTGTCGTCTCCGGCGGTGCAGGCAAGGTCTTGCCCAGGGCCTGCGCAGCGGCGAAACGGCCGGCCAGCAGACCGATGGCGGCACTTTCGACATAGCCTTCCACGCCGGTGATCTGGCCGGCAAAGCGGGCGGCCGGGTGCGATTTGAGGCGCAGTTCGCGGTCAAGGATTTTCGGCGACTGGATAAAGGTATTACGGTGCAGGCCACCCAGTCGCGCAAACTGGGCGTTTTCCAGACCGGGAATCATGCGGAAGACATCGGCTTGCGCGCCGTGCTTCAGCTTGGTTTGGAAACCGACCATATTATACAATGTTCCCAAGGCATTATCCTGCCTCAGTTGAATGATCGCATGAGCCTTGACGGTCGGGTTATGCGGATTAGTCAGCCCCACCGGCTTCATCGGGCCATAGCGCAGGGTCTCGCGGCCGCGCTCGGCCATCACCTCGATCGGCAGGCAGCCGTCGAAATAGGGCACATGCTCCCAGTCCTTGAATTCGGCCTTCGGGCCTGCCAGCAGGGCATCGATAAAGGCTTCGTACTGATCCTTGTCCATCGGGCAGTTGATATAGGCCGCCGCATCGCCGCCGGGGCCTTCCTTATCGTAGCGCGACTGCTTCCACGCCTTCGACATGTCGATGGACTCGTAATGGATGATCGGCGCAATGGCGTCGAAAAAGCTCAGTTGCCCTTCGCCGGAAACATCCAGTACGTATTGCGACAGGGCCTCGGAGGTGAGGGGGCCGGTAGCGACCACCACATTCTGCCAGTCCTTGTCAGCAAGCGTGGTGACCTCCTCGCGCACAATCGTCACCAGAGGGTGATTGCTCAACGTTTCGGTGACGGCGGCCGAGAAATTATCGCGGTCCATGGCCAGCGCACCGCCGGCGGGCACCTGGTGTTTGTCGGCGCTTTTCAGGATCAGCGAACCGGCCCGGCGCATTTCCTCGTGCAGCAGGCCCACGGCGTTGAACTGCCAGTCATCTGAGCGGAAGGAGTTAGAGCAGACCAATTCGGCCAGGCCGTCGGTCTGGTGGGCATTGGTGGTGATCGGCTGGCCGTTGCGCGTGCCACCACGCATTTCGTGCAGGATAACCGGGACGCCGGCGGAAACGAGTTGCCAGCAGGCTTCCGAACCGGCGAGACCGCCACCGATAACGTGAACAGGAGAGTGAAGAGTTGTCATGGTGTGGCGCTATAGCAAGGGCGGAAGGGAAATGCGACGGTATTAACGAAATAAGCTTTTAAAGCGAATGGATTTGTTTCTAAATCACGAATGGCCTGAAATGAGACTGAGAGGCCATGGCGGGGGTAAGATGCGTGCGGAATTTTCAGTGATGAATGCCCTGAAGGCGGCTGTGGGATTCGTGCCGCAGGCGTGGACTGGCGCGTGGTTGGTTCTGGTCCTGATGTTTGCGGCCCTGGCCGGCGGCCCCTGGCTTATGGCCGGACAGCAATTGCCACTGAATTTCGCACCGCTCCTGCTGATCTTCTGCATATTGCTGCTGAAGCTTGTCTCCCACGGCGCGCTCTATCGCATTGCCTTGTTCGGCAAGGCGGCCAGAGCGGAGGGGCTGGGTTTTGGCGGTTTGCAGATCGCGCGTCCCGAACTGCGCCTTCTGCTGGCCTCGTTGATTGTCGCCGCGTTTATGGTTCTGATTGCCGGGGCGATTTTCCTGGTATTCGCCATTGCGCTCAGCCTGTCAGGGCTGGCGGCCGGCTATGAGAGTTCGATGGCGGCGGTTTGCGCTATATGGCGACGTCATTCGGGCGCCGACTATGTATTCATCGTCTATATCCTTGCGGCGATCCTGTTTCTGGTTTTTGTGACGCTGAAATTCGTACTTATGCCCGCCGCCAATATCGGTGGCCGCAAGCTGGTGGCGCTCAATGCCCTGGGCTTGAGCAGTGGCAATGTCAGTCGGCTGTTCATTGGATTGATGGTGATCGTCCTGCCTTTTGCCCTTGCCCGTGGGCTGGCGGTTCGTCAGTTTGGCCATGGCAGCGCTGTTATATGGCTGCATAGTGCCCTGCTTGCCTTGGCCATTTTCGGACTTTTCCCGCTCATTGTCGGATTTTTGGCCTCCGCCTATAGGCAGATCATGGCGATCAGGTCTAAATAGGCTGTTCGCAAACGTGCGGACGGCTGAGACCTGTGCATGAACCTGACGTTCGATTTTGCCTTCGAAGGCTTTCGTATTATCCGCGAACGGCCGAAACTGATCGCCTTCTGGGGCGCGATCACCCTGTTTGGTTATGGTGTCATGAGCCTGATCATGGTCCATATGGCGGGGCCAGCCGTGGCGCAGGCGTTTGCGATGTTCCAGTCTGGCAAGCTTGACCCTGTAACGCTCAATTCGCTGAACCAGCAAATCGCGCCGGCTATCCTCCTGTGCGCGCCTGTTTATATCCTGATGTCGTCGGTGCTTGTTTGCGCGGTATGCCGGGTCGTGTTCGGTGAAACGGATGACCGCTTGGGATTCCTGGCCTTTGGCTGGCAGGAAATCCGCATCATGGCGGTGCGTGCGGTGTCGCTCATTATCCTGTTCGGTGTTCTGGCCGGTATCTCCGCGCTGGCGGGCTTGCTGGGCCTGCTGATCAGCGGCGGAAATGTACAGGCCGCAGCGGGTATTCAGACCCTGGGCTACATCACCGCCATAGGGGTTGCCCTGTGGCTGGGCATTCGGCTGTCGTTAAACGGCGTTCAGAGTTTTGACCTGAAACGGTTTGATTTATTTGGCAGTTTTACCATGACGCGGGATCGCTTCTGGTCGCTTTTCACCGGCTATGCCACGGCCTTTGCCCTGGCTCAGGTGGTGGCCTTCCTGTGCGACAAGATCATCGAGGCCATTCAGGTGTTGGCGCTCGGCCTGAATGTGACCGGTGAAATCCGGATGCCAGATATGACGAGCGTTGACAGTTTCCTGACCCCGGCCTCGGTGATCGCCACGGTCCTGACCTTTGCCTTCGTCATGCCGCTTGGCATCAGTATCGAGCTGGCGGCATCGGCGGCCGCCTATCGGACCCTGCGTGGGAAGATCAAGCCGCGTGAAGTCGAGGAAAAGGCCGCCAGTTAATTTGTTCCGGCCATGCGGAAGAAGTCACGCTCATGCCGTGCCTGCAATGGGCGGGCATTGGGGCCGATCAGACGCTGGAAAGCATCGGCCTGTTCCGCGCTGATGGTCAGCGGCGCTGCATAGACCATCCAGGTCACTTCTTCCGTGCAGGGCGGGGTGGTCAGTGAACCCGAATAGACGTAGAAATCTTCGGTGCCCGGCATCAGGTCCTGGGCATTGATCAGCAGATCGGCGAGGGGCACGGGCTGGCCCGGATCGGAGGGCAGGTAGGTCCACAGTGACCCCAGCATCGGATCGGCCACGCCGATATCATAGAGCACCGATACGATCAGCGTGTGACCCTTGTCATCGACATGAACAAACTGGCTTTCCAGGGTGGAATGATGGCCATTGATGGCGTGCTCGCTGGGGCTGTGGAACTCGATCGATTTCAGGGCGTACTTAGCGCCGTCGATTTCAAGATCGCCGCCATTGGCCAGCACAACGCGCACCGTCTTGCCGGTGTTCTGGATGGTGGCGGTCACCGAATTATAGTTCAGACCGATGTGCGAAAACTGCATCTTCGGCTGGCCGACAATATCAACCGGCGACTGGCGCTGGCCATCGCCGCAGATCGCCGAAGCGCCGCCAAGCTGGGCCCAGTGTTCCGGGCCGGTGTCGCCATCATAGGTCCATTTGGACACCGGCGGGCCGCCATGTCCTTCTGTCGCGTGTTCAGCTTCCGGTGCGTGGGCCTCCTTCTTGCTGGAACAGGCAACAAGCGACAGGGCCAGCAGGCTGACCATAAAAACGGCGGTGGCGCGACTCGGACTTTTCATGCCCGCACTGTGCCGAAAAAGGGTTAACGGAGATTAAGCGTCTCCCTTTTCAGGCGAACTATTCCGCCGGTTCGAGGTGGCGCTTCCGGTGCCTGGCCAGCATGTCCCTGAGGTACTTGCCGGTCCAGCTCTTTTCGTTGGCCGCCACCTGTTCGGGGGTGCCAAAGGCCACGATCTCACCGCCGCCATCGCCGCCTTCCGGACCGAAATCGAGAAGCCAGTCGGCCGTCTTGATCACGTCGAGATTGTGCTCGATGACCACGACCGTATTGCCGTTGTCGGTCAGTTCATGCAGCACTTCCAGCAGCTTGCGCGTATCCTCGAAATGCAGACCGGTGGTCGGCTCGTCGAGGATATAGAGCGTCTTTCCGGTGGCGCGCTTGGATAATTCCTTGCTGAGCTTGACGCGCTGCGCTTCACCGCCAGAAAGGGTGGTGGCCTGTTGGCCGATCTTGATATAGCCCAGGCCAACGCGTTCCAGGGTTTTCAGCTTGTCGCGGATCGACGGCACCGCCTTGAAGAGGTCGGCGCCTTCCTCGACCGTCATGTCCAGCACATCGGCGATCGAATGGCCGCGGAAGACAATATCCAGGGTCTCGCGGTTGTAGCGCTTGCCCTTGCAGACGTCACAGGTGACGTAGACGTCGGGCAGGAAGTGCATCTCGATCTTGATAACGCCGTCGCCCTGACAGGCCTCGCAGCGGCCGCCCTTGACGTTGAACGAGAAGCGGCCGGGGCCATAGCCGCGCGCCTTCGATTCCGGCAGGCCGGCATACCAGTCGCGGATCGGGCCAAAGGCGCCGGTCTAGGTGGCCGGATTGGAGCGCGGCGTGCGGCCAATCGGCGACTGGTCGATCTCGACGATCTTGTCGAAATGCTCCAGCCCCTCGATCTTGTCGTGCGCCGCCGGATGGGCTGAGGCATTGTTGAGCCGGCGGGCAGCAGCCTTGTACAGCGTCTCCAGCGTGAAGGTCGACTTGCCGCCACCGGAAACGCCGGTGATGCAGGTCATGACGCCGACGGGGATTTCACCGGTGACGTTTTTCAGGTTGTTGCCGCGGGCGCCGATCACCTTCAGCATTTTCTTCTTGTTGACCGGCCGGCGCTGGTCTTTGTGGCCTTCACCATAGAAGAGCGGAATCTCCTTCTTACCGGTCAGGTACTGGCCGGTGAGGGATTTCGGATTGGCCTTTATATCCGCCGGTTTGCCTTGCGCGATGATCTCGCCGCCATGCACGCCGGCGGCCGGCCCCATATCGATGACGTAGTCGGCCTGAAGGATGGCGTCCTCGTCGTGCTCGACCACCAGGACTGAATTGCCAAGGTCGCGCAGACCCTTGAGGCTGACCAGCAGGCGGTCATTGTCGCGCTGGTGCAGACCGATGGAAGGTTCATCGAGCACGTAGAGCACGCCGGTCAGGCCGGAGCCGATCTGAGAGGCAAGGCGGATGCGCTGCGATTCCCCGCCCGATAGGGTGCCGGAATTGCGCGACAGGTTGAGATAATCCAGACCCACATCATTAAGAAACCGCAGCCGGTCCTTGATTTCCTTCAGGATTCGGCGGGCGATCTCCATTTGCTTTTCGGTCAGCTTGCCTTCGATGGCATTGAACCACGCGTGCGCGCTTTTGATCGACAGTCCGGAGATTTCGGCGATGTCCCTGGCATCGATCTTGACGGCCAGGGCTTCGGGTTTCAGGCGCTTGCCGCCGCAGGCTTCGCACGGCGTCTCGGACTGATACCGCGCCAGGTCTTCGCGCACCCATGACGAATCGGTCTCGCGCCACCGGCGGTCCATATTGGGGATGACGCCTTCAAACACCTTGGTGACATCGTAGCGGCGGCTGCCATCTTCATAAACGAACTTGATCTTCTGGCCGCCGGATCCGTGCAGGATAACATTGCGGACATCTTCGCTGAGCTTTTCCCAGGGCGTATCCATATTGAAGCCATAGTGGACGCTCAGGGCCTGCAGGGTCTGGGCATAGAGCGGCGAGGGGCCTTTCGACCACGGTGCAATAGCGCCGCCGGTCAGGGACAGCTTCGGGTCGGCGACGATCATGTCCTTGTCGAAGGCCAGCTTGACGCCCAGGCCGTCACAGGTCGGGCAGGCGCCGTAAGGGTTATTGAACGAAAAGAGGCGCGGTTCGATCTCGGTAATGGTGAAACCGGAGACGGGGCAGGCGAATTTCTCCGAGAAAATGATGCGCTTCGGCTCGGTCTCGCCGTCTTCGATGTCGGCATGTTCGGCAATGGCGAGACCATCGGCCAGCCTGAGCGCGGTTTCCAGTGAGTCGGCCAGGCGCGCCATGATGCCGGATTTGACCACCACGCGATCGATCACCACGTCGATATCGTGCTTGAACTTTTTGTCGAGCTTCGGTGCCTCTTCAATGGGATAATACTCACCATTGATCTTCAGTCTCTGGAAGCCCTGGCGCTGGAGATCGGCGATCTCCTTCTTGTATTCCCCCTTGCGGCCGCGCACGAAGGGCGCCAGCAGCAGCAGGCGCGTGCCTTCCGGCAGGGCCATGATCTTGTCGACCATCTGCGAAATGGTCTGGCTCTCGATCGGCAGGCCGGTGGCGGGGGAATAAGGAATGCCGACGCGCGCCCACAGCAGGCGCATATAGTCATGAATCTCGGTGACCGTGCCGACGGTCGAGCGCGGGTTTTTCGAGGTTGTCTTCTGTTCGATGGAGATGGCCGGCGATAGTCCCTCGATCAGGTCGACATCGGGCTTGGACATCAGTTCGAGGAACTGGCGGGCATAGGCCGACAGCGATTCGACATAGCGGCGCTGACCCTCGGCATAGATGGTATCGAAGGCCAGCGAGGACTTCCCCGAACCCGAAAGCCCGGTCAGAACCACCAGTTCGCCGCGCGGTATATCGACATCCACGCCCTTGAGATTATGCTCCCTGGCACCGCGAACCCTGATGAAGTCCTGATCGGAAGGCTTGGCCATACGCGCATATCCTCAAAAAATGGAACAGGGGAGTATATAGAGGCTTTGCCGCGATTTGCCAGAGGGGCGCAAGAACAATTTGGCAACATTAATGTTTCGGTACGGCATTGCACATCGGATTTTGACGTTAAGAGTTCACGCTGACGATATATGTCAGCAGGGGCTTTTTGACACCTGCACACAAACAGGACAAAGTACGGCCTGAATCTATCGTCAGGGTTGGGACGAAGAGGATCAAACCCTATGCAGGCTGGCATCATACGGATGAGAGACCGCGTCGGTGACAGCATGGAGCTGTGGCTGGCGGGCGTGACGGCGCGGACCAGCCGCCGGTCGCGGCTGGCGGGCGCCATTGTCCTGGCCCTCATCCTGCATGGGCTTCTGTTCTGGATGCTGGTGGCGACCCACCCGGAAATCTGGAACCTCGACAGCCAGTTCATTGAAGAGCCTTTCCTGCCCGCCGAAATCTGGGACGTGCCGCCACCAAAGCCCGAACCGGAAGTGAAGCCCGAACCCGTGTCGGTCATCGTGCCGCGCGACGTGCAGCAACCGGATACGCCGCAGCCGGTCAATGAAGCGCCTCGTCAGATGGAGCAGGCGCCGCCAGCCGTCGTGCCCCAGCCGGTCGTTCAGCCGCAACCGGTCAAGCCGATTACCGTCACCATTCCAAAGGAAAAACCACTCGATCTGACCGCGCCGGCCACGGTGGCCGATGCGCCACCCAGTCCGTCAATGAGTGCCCGCGCCAAGAAGAAGGCGCAGGAAGAACTGGATGCAAAGGCCCAGGAAACGGTTGGTCAGGTCAGCGACCTGAACCTGCATGAAACGCCGGATATCAATATCCCGGCCCTGCAAAAGGTGGCGCCCTCGGGGCTGGCACCAGCAACGGGCGGTGGCGGACGGTTGGGCGCCATGTCGCCACCGGCCGGACTGCCGAGTGGTGTGGGGACGCTGAAAGGCGGGCGCGGACAGGTGACGCAGGCCCTGCAAAACCACGACTGGTGCGTTTCGACGCAAAAGGCAGGCAAGCCCCTGCCGGCGGATTGCCAGATGACCGACCTGGCCAGTCAGAAAAACCTGGGGCCGAAGCCGGACGCCGGTCTGCAGGCGGCGGTGGCGAAAAAAGACCAAACCCTGCGTTACAAGACATCAGCCGGCAATGATGCCTACTGGAACCGTGTCACCCATGTGCCGACAGCCGCGGACCAGCGCGACCAGGCCCCGCAACCGGGTGCCTATTCGAGCGCGAAGGATCAGCGCAATATGGGCAATGGTGGCGGCACGGCCGATCCAAAGAAGTAGTCAGGCCTTCTTGCCGAAATTCAGCGATTGCGGGCCGGTGTCGATTGTGCGGCCTCTGGCGCCATAGGGCGAGGTTTGTTTGCGGCGGCTGTTCAGGTCGTCCGCCACTGCGCTGATGATGCCTTCGGTAATGGTCTTGGCCGCGTTCACCGCCAGTTCGTACTGGTGCAGACGGTCCTGGAACAGTTCCGTCGCCTCGCGCAGGGCCTTTTTATCGGCCGGATCCAGCCCTTCCAGCAGGCTGGGATCGGCCTTGATGCGCATGGATTCGTGGCGGTACAGGTTCGACAGGTTGCGCGTTTCTTCTATGCCCTCCAGAATATCCTGCGGGCGGCGTGCCTGGAGACTGGCGGTTTCCGATACGAGGCGTTCGCCCAGCCGGGTGGTCAGGGCGATCAGTTGCCGGGCGCGTTCGGTGGCGTTGGCGGCGGCGAGGGCCATCAGGCGGCTCCCTTTTCCTGGAGTTTCAGCAACTGGCTCTGCATCATGTCGGAAATGCCTATGCCGCCGCGCTGGGCCATTTGCTTGGCCATGGCGCCGACATAGAAGGAGCGCATGGTTTCCTCGGCATGACCGCCGCCGAACGGCCCGTCGGTGGATAGTCCTTCAAACATGGGCGAAAGCAGGTTGGTCAGGCACATGGTCTCGAAATCGAGGCCAAGCTTGGCATTGCCCTTTTCAGTATTTTGGCCGGTCTTGCTGGTCAGGGCGGCTGTCGCCTGGTTCTGCTGGGCCGTAGCGGCCTGGGTCTGGGCGGATTGAAGGGTAAGTAGGGCAGCGCTGTCCATTACATCACCTCAATATCTGCTTGCAGCGCGCCGGCCGCCTTGATCGATTGCAGGATGGCGATCATGTCGCGCGGCGTTACGCCCAGGGCATTGAGGCCGGCCACCAGGTCCGAAAGCGACGATCCGCCGCCCAACTGAATCAGTTGCTTGCCCTTTTCCTCATCCACCGAAACATTGCTGGAGGGCACAACCGTCGTCTGGCCCTGCGAGAAAGGCAGGGGCTGGCTGACGCCGGGCTGTTCATCGACGCGGATCGTCAGATTGCCCTGGGCAATGGCGACACGCGAAATGCGGACATTTTCCCCCATGACAATGACACCATTGACCTCATCGATCACCACCTTGGCCGGGGTGTCGACATCGACATTCATCGGTTCGACCAGGGTCATGAAATCCATCATGGTCATGCCGGCGGGGGGCTTGATGGCGACGATGGAAGGGTTTTCGGCGATGGCCGTGCCCGGATACTGGCGGGTGATGGCATCGGCAATGTGGCGCGCGGTGGCGAAATCCGGATTGTGCAGGGTCAGGCGCAGGAAGGGCATGGAATTGAAGTTGAACGCCGTTTCGCGTTCGATCGTGCCGCCGGAAGCGATGCGGCCGGCAGTCGGCACGCCCTTGGTGACCGACGATCCCGACGCGCCGCCGGCCGAGACCGAACCGGTCTGGACGGTGCCTTGCGCCACGGCATAGGCTTCGCCATCGGCGCCGAGCAGGGGGGTGACAAGTAATGTGCCACCGAGCAGGCTCTTGGCGTCGCCCATGGCCGATACGGTGACATCGATACGGGAGCCCGACGCGCCGAAGGGCGTCAGTTCGCCGGTGACCATGACGGCCGCGGCGTTCTTAGTGTTCAGGTTGGCGTCACGGACATTGACGCCCATGCGCTCCATCATCGATTCGAGGCTCTGCTTGAGCATGGGCGAGTTGCGGACGGTATCGCCGGTGCCGCTCAGGCCGACGACAATGCCGTAGCCGATCAACTGGTTGGTGCGCACGCCTTCGACATCGACAATGTCCTTGATGCGCGAACCGGCCATGGCGGGGCTGTAAAGCATCAACCCGGCGATCGCGGTGGCGCAAAAGAAAGCTTTCAGTTTGGTGAGGCGCATGAACTTACCCGTTAACCATAATTGTCGATGGGGCTGCGAAATCCATGCCACGAATCGGCGAGAATTTTCTCAATTATAATCAATGTCTTGGCGGGGTGGTTTTTGAAGGTGCGCGTCAACGGGAAATTTGTGCCGGGGCGTTAAGGCTTCGCTTACCCTGAGGCGGCAATAATGACCGTGTCGTTCACTGGCAAAAGCCGGTTTTTGCCCTTATGCTTTGTAAGCCGGGCAAAACAGAAGAAACTACACGGCGTCTTAATATAGTGTGTGGGTTCGCAGCAGGTCAGATTATGACATTCAGGATCAATTCGGTTACCGGCGCGCCGATCAGCGGTTCTTCCAGCGGCGTGAAAAAGACGGGCAGCGGATTTTCGCTGTCCGGCAATGATGCGGCGGGAAAGTCCGCAGCTACAGCTCAAACTTCGGCCGCCTTTGGCATGATGGGCATAGATGCCCTGATGGCCCTGCAGGGTGAGGAAGACGTGCTGACGGGGCGCCGTCGCCGCCAGATCAAGCGCTCCCGCGATATTCTCGATGCGCTCGATGATCTCAAGGTCAGCGTGCTTTCCGGCGATATCGATGATGAGGCCCTGATCCGCCTGCAATCAATGATCGCGCTCCAGAAGGAAGAGATCGAGGATGATCGTCTGCAGGGTGTGCTCAACGAGATCGAGACCCGCGCCTGTGTCGAACTGGCCAAGCGCCGGCTGATGTAATGCCTGAAGTATGAAAGATACGCTTTTTGTCATGGCCCTGAAACAGGAGGCCATGGGATTGCTGGACGCACTGGGCGCAGATGTCATTTATACCGGGATCGGCAAGGTCAATGCCGCCCATGCCCTGACGAGTGAACTCACACGACGCCGATATGAAGGCCGGCTGCCGGTGCGGGTAGTCAATCTCGGCACCGCGGGCAGCCGCTGTTTCCGTACCGGAGACCTGATTGCCTGCCATCAGTTCGTCCAGCGCGACATGGACGTGACGCCGCTGGGATTCGCGCACGGCGAAACGCCCTATGAAACCATACCCGCCATGCTGGAAACGCCGCTTCTGTTTCCCGACCTGACCGGCGGCCTGTGCGGCAGTGGCGACAGTTTCGTAACCGGAGCGCTGGCCATGGACTGCCAGGTTCTGGACATGGAAGCCTACGCCCTGGCAAAGGTCTGCCGTCTCGAAGCCGTGCCATTTGCCGCCGTCAAATATATCACCGACGGCGCGGATGCCGATGCCGCCGAACACTGGCCGGAACGTCTGCGTCATGCCGCCGAGGCGTTCGCCGGATTTGTTCACAGCCGCTTCACGGCATAAATCGGCAGGTCCGCGTAAAATCGCTTCACAGGTTAATGATACCCCTTTATAAGCCGCCAAATCGCGCTGCCGTGACCGGCGGGGAAGGTAGCTGCGACTGGTATCGTTTTTGCTGTTTAGGGTTTGCGGTGTCCGGCCTTAAGACACCGGGACCATGCGTCGTCAATTGGGCGTCGATCAATAGGGGTGTCAAAGCAACATGTCTGCCGTACAAGTTTCGGAACAATACCGTCCGACAGAAGACGAAGAATATATGAATACCCGCCAGTTGGCCTATTTCCGGGCCAAGCTGAATGGCTGGAAGGACGAGATCCTGAAAGGGGCCAAGGAAACCGTCAACATCATGCAGAAAGAGACGGAAAACCATCCGGACCTGGTGGATCGCGCCTCTTCGGAATCCGACCGCGCGCTTGAACTACGCACCCGTGACCGCCAGCGCAAGCTGATCAGCAAGATCGACGAAGCGATTTCGCGAATCGACGACGGCAGCTACGGCTTCTGCGAAGAGACCGGTGAGCCGATCGGCCTGGGGCGTCTCGAAGCCCGCCCGACGGCGACGCTCTCCATCGAGGCCCAGGAACGCCATGAGCGTTCCGAGCGTGTCCATCGGGACGACTGAGAATTTGAAAGCGCCGGATTGCTCCGGCGCTTTTTTATGTCCCGTATCTGGCAACCGGCTGAACATAGGCATCAATGACGGGCGCCGGGCGGCCGATGAAATAGCCTTGCGCCTCGCCGCAATTGAGCGCCTTGAGCGCCTCCATCTGTGCCTCCGTTTCAACGCCTTCCGCCGTGATCAGAACGCCCAGCGATTGTGCCATGTCGGTAATGGCCCTGACGATCGACAGGGCGTTCTTGTCGTGCGGCAGGTCGCGGACAAACGACTGGTCGATCTTGATCTTGTCGAATGGGAAGGTGCGCAGGTAGCTCAAACTGGAATAGCCGGTGCCGAAATCATCCATGGCGATGCGGACGCCGAGCGCCCTAATGGCATTAAGGATGGCGAGGTTATGGGTCTCGTCTTCAAGGATAACGCTTTCGGTAATTTCCAGTTCCAGGCGCGCCGGCGACAGGCCGGAATTCCTGAGCGCCTTTTTGACGAGAGTCACCAGCGACTTGTGACGAAACTGGAGCGGCGAGATATTGACCGCCACGCGCCAGTTCTGCGGCCAGCGGGCGGCCGTTTTCGTGGCTTCGTTCAGCACCCATTCGCCAAGCTGGCCGATCAGGCCGCATTCTTCGGCCAGCGGAATGAATTCCGCCGGCGAGACCATGCCGCGTGTTGGGTGTTGCCAGCGTAGCAGGGCCTCGAACGAGACGATCTGGCCACTGTGAAGATTGAGCAGGGGTTGGTAAAAGAGCTGGAACTGGTTGCCGGTCAGGGCGGCCTTCAGATCCTGCTCCATTTCGAGGCGGCTCTGCAACTGCGCGTCCATTTCCGGGCGATAAAAGCACCAGCCATTGCGGCCCTCGGCCTTGACGCGATACATGGCGAGATCGGCACGCGACAGCAGATTATTGGCATCCATGCCGTCGGCCGGCGCCAATGCAATGCCGATGCTGACGCCGACCTCAAGGGCCGTTTCATTGACAATAACGGGCAGCTTCAGGGCATCGACAATCCGCCCCGCCAGGTGCTGCGCATCTTCAGGCGTTTCAATGTCCTGGATAATGGTGAATTCATCGCCGCCCATGCGGGCGATGATATCGCTCTTGCGCACGCAGCCACGCAGGCGTTCCGCCACTTCGGTCAGCAACTGGTCGCCGGTCAGGTGGCCATAGGAGTCGTTGATCGCCTTGAAGCGATCAAGGTCTAGGCACAGCAGGGCCACCTTGCGGTCATGGCGCTGAACGCGGCTGAGAGCCGCATCCATTTCACGGGTGAACAGGGCGCGGTTGGCCAGGCCCGTCAGCGGATCGTAATGCGCCAGATGGGCGATGCGGGCCTCGGCCTGTTTCTGTTCGGTCAGGTCAATGCCCAGGGTGAGGATACAGTCTGCTTCACCGGAAGGGGTGCGCAGGACCGTTTTCTTGAGCTGGATAACACGCTGGTGGCCATGGGCGTCGGTGACCTGCTCCTCCTTGAGCATGATGGGCTCATCGCTTTGCAGGGCCATCTGGTCGTAGGTGTTGTAAAGGGCTGCGCGTTCGGCGATCATGAAATCGCCGCTGGATTTGCCGACGACAATATTACTGGAGACGTTTAGCAGATCCTCGCCAACGCTGTTGAGCAGGACGATCTTCTGGTCGGCGGCGTTCTTGACCAGAACCATGGCGGGAATGTTCTGGATAACCATGTTGAGGAAGGTCTGGTGGCGCTGGGATTCACTGCTCAGGCGGATCAGATCATTGGTCATTTCCTGCTGGCGGCCAAGCGATTGGTGCAGGTCGGCGCTGATCGCTTTCAGAACCGACAGCGAGGTGCCGACGCCGGCATAGCGGCCGTCACAGGTGGCGATGAAGCCGCGCATCAGTTCCGACGGGCGCTCGCTGAGAGTCGTGCGGGTGAAGTCACGCAGGGGCGTGTCAATATCGACCAGCAGGGGGGCGGGATCCATCAGGGTGGTGACCGGCTTGTTGCCATAGAGGGCGCGGCCGTATTCGCCGGCCATGGTCAGGTTGAAGGCGTGGCGCTCGATCAGACCGAGGACGCGCCCGGCTTCATCGGCCACGGCGACGACCATCAGATCGGATTCATCACGGAAGGTTTCATAAAGAGTGGAATTAGAGCATTGCGGCGATACCGGATCGATACGATCGGTAATATCGGAAATGCACAGGGCCTTCTGCATATAAGCTGCGCCTTACTTGAACGTGACACCTAACCCGGCGCTGTTTTGCGCCTGGCAGCGGGTTAGCGGTAAGACCTTAACCAGCGCTTGATGTCATAAAAGATTGACGGGCCTGTCATCGTTCCTAACTGGCATTTACCCTGTTTCGCATCAAGCCTTTTCAAATCGGACGCGGAGGCGTAAGGGAAGGCTCCTTCTGACAATGAGAGTGACCATGACCGTCAAGGTTCGTTTTGCCCCTTCACCCACCGGCCGCATCCATGCCGGCAATGTGCGCGCCGCCATCCAGAACTGGCTGTTCGCGCAGAAGCACCAGGGTGTTTTCGTGCTGCGGATCGATGATACCGACCTGGAGCGTTCGACAAAGGAAAATGAAGATCTGATCGAGACCGACCTGAAGTGGCTCGGTCTCGAATGGGGCGAGCGCTACAATCAGTCTAAGCGTTTCGACATTTACCAGAAATGCGCCGATGCCCTGAAGGCCAATGGCCGCCTCTATGCCTGCTATGAAACCGCCGATGAACTGGATCGCCGCCGCAAGGTGCAGTTGTCGCGCGGTTTGCCGCCCGTCTATGACCGCGCCGCGCTCAAGCTGACCGATGCCGAGAAGGCCGCCTATGAGGCTGAGGGGCGCAAGGCCCACTGGCGTTTCAAACTGGATGGCAAGCGCGTGGTCTGGGAAGACCTGGTGCGCGGCCATTGTGAAGTCGATACCACCTCGATGTCGGATCCGGTATTGATCCGCGAGGATGGCGCCTTCCTTTATACCCTGCCGTCGGTGGTGGATGATATCGACATGAAGATCACTCATGTCATTCGCGGGGAAGATCACGTCGCCAATACCGGCACGCAACTGGAAATTTTCGAGGCGCTGTCTGCCTTCTTTGGTGGTTCGCCGCTTCCGATCTTCGCCCACATGCCGCTGCTGGTTGGCGCGGATGGCGAGGGGCTTTCCAAGCGTCTGGGCTCAATGTCGATCTCGCAGATGCGCGAGGATGGCCTGGAGCCGCTGGCCATCACCTCACATCTGGCGAAGATAGGCACCTCCGATGCGCTGGAAGCCGCGCCCTCCCTGATGGCGCTGGTGGAAGGTCAGGACTTCGACAAGATGGGGCGCGCGCCGGCGCGTTATGATTTCGACGATCTTATGCGCCTCAATGCCCAGGTGCTGCAAAACATGTCTTATGCTGAGGCGAAGTCGCGTCTGGAAGCCCTGAACGCCGATCTGGGCGAACTCTTCTGGGACACGGTGAAGATGAACCTGCACAAGTTTGCCGAAGTGACGGACTGGGCGCAGATCATCGGCGGCGATATCACGCCGAAAATCGAGGATGCAGCCTTTGCCGCCAAGGCCCTGGAACTGCTGCCGGCTGAATACGGCCGCGATAGCTGGTCCGCCTGGTCAGGGGCGATCAAGGAGGCCACCGGCGCCAAGGGCAAGGCGCTCTTCATGCCGCTGCGCCAGGCGCTGACCGGCATGGACCACGGTCCGGACATGGGGGCCTTGAGCTTCCTGATCGGCCGCGACAAGATTGCGAAGCGGCTACAAGGCTAAACTACCGCGCCGAACAGCTTGCCGATGCCGGCGGTGACGCCCAGGGCAATCGCGCCCCAGAAGGTGACGCGGAAGACGGCCTTGCCGAGGTTCGATCCGCCGGCCACGGCGCCCAGCGCGCCCAGGGCGGCCAGAAAGGCAATGGCGCAGGCCGCCACCACCCATACGATCAGCGGCCGCGGGCTCAACCACATGGCCAGAAGCGGCAGGATGGCGCCGGAAGCAAAGGTGACGGCCGAGGTCAGAGCCGCCTGGATCGGCTTGGCCTCGGTATGTTCGGAAAAGCCCAGTTCATCGCGGGTATGAGCCTTCAGGGCATCCGTCTGCATCAGTTGTTCGGCCACCTGTCGGGCGAGCGGTTCTTCCAGGCCACGGGCGATATAGATCTGGGTCAGTTCTTCAGCCTCGGCTTCAGGGAAATCCTTGAGTTCCTGGGTTTCGCGGGCAATATCGGCAGCCTCGGTATCGGCTTGCGAACTGACCGAGACATATTCGCCGGCGGCCATCGAAAGCGAGCCGGCGACCAGGGCGGCGATGCCCGTCAGCAGGATGGCGCTCTTGTCGGCCGGGCTGGCGGCCACCCCGACGATCAGGCTGGCGGTGGAGATGATGCCGTCATTGGCGCCGAGAACCGCGGCGCGCAACCAGCCGATGCGGGCAATGAAATGCAGTTCGGCGGCCTTGTGCGAGCGCGTCATCATACAACTCTCCGTGTATCTATATTGACTGTGTGCGTGCCGGCGCGGGCGATAGCCGGCAAAACCTCCTCGACCGTATCGACGGTGAGATAGGTATCAAGAAAGGCGGAGGGGGTGAAGCCCTCGGCTTCGGTGTGGCGAATCAAGGTGAAGAACGGTTCCCAGTAGCCGTTGGTGTTGAGAAAGATCACCGGCTTCTTGTGCAGGTCCAGCCGCCGCCATGACATCAGCTCGATGGCCTCTTCCAGCGTACCGACACCACCAGGCACCACCACGAAGGCGTCGGCCTCCTCGAACATCATCATCTTGCGTTCGTGCATGTTATCGACAATGCGGGTTTCGACCTCGCCGAAGACGCTTTCGCGCGATTGCAGGAATTTCGGCATGATGCCGAGCACCTCGCCGCCGGACTCATGCACCGCGCGGGCGGTCTCGCCCATCAGGCCAACGCCGCCGCCGCCATAGACCAGTCTCAAGCCAGCGCCCGCCAGAATCTGCCCCAGGTCGCGCGCGGCCTGTTGGTAAAGCGGATTGGCGCCGAACGATGAGCCGCAATAAACGCAGACGGAACGGATATCGGAGGTGGTGGAGGCCATAAACAGATCAATCTTTGAAACAGGACGACTCGCATTGTCATCCGAATAAAACTGAATGGCAATCCATTCAGCCCTCTGTTCGTCAGTCGGGAAAACGGATAATGATGTCTGTATGTCGCCGATCCGTGCCCGCCATGTCCTTTATGTCGTGAGTTTTGCCCTGCTGGCTGCTGTGGCCGCGTGCGGGGAAAAACCGAAGGCGACAGAAGCGACCAGCGCTCTTGAGGCCGCTGGTTACTGGCGTGCGCCCGAAATTACCGGCGTTGACCAGGCCGGTTCCAACATATTTGTCGTGACCGGCCAGACGATTCCCAATGCACGGGTCCGGTTCAGCTATGCCGGCAATCGCGCGGTCGGGGTCACGTCGGATTCCAAGGGAAGGTTCCGTGCCGAGTTACCGTCCGGACCCGATGGCGGGCTTTTCGATCTGTCGACGGAGGATAGCGGCCGGTCGATGCACGCCGATGGCCGGCTGTTCATTCCGGTTGGCGCACCGGACAAGGCGGTTCTGATGCGGCCGGGTGCGCCCAGCCTGGCCCTGTTCAATGACCTCACGCCCGTGGCGGTGATCGATTATGACCGCGCCGGCGCGTTGGCGATCGCCGGCCGCGTGGCGCCGACGACGCCTATTGAGGTTGTTTTAAATGGCGAGATCCGGGCGCGGACGAGCAGCGATGACCGGGGCTTCTATACCGCCACCACGCAGATAGAGCCGCCGACGGAAAGCGAAACGGCCAATACCCTCTCTGTCATGGCGGGGGGTAAGGAAAATGTCCGCAATTTCACGGATTCCCGCATCACCGGCGATAGCGACCGGATTGCGCGCTTTGAAGACGGTTGGCGGGTGGACTGGGTTTTGCCCGGCGGCGGAATGCAAACAACCCTGGTTTTCTAAACCAGGATTGTTTGCATTTTTTAGCTCAGACGCCGCATGGCTTACGCGCAAAAGTGCGCGGCGGGCATTTTACGAATTTTGGCGCCCTTGCCTCCAGTCAATGAATGACTGTCGGAAGTAAGCGTTAACTTCTTTACATCATCTCGTCTTGTTTGGTCTTCGAGAACAGCTTCTTGAGGAATTCGGTAATGCCGTGGCGTTTGGCCTTGCGCGCTACCGCATCTTCACTGACCAGCCAAGCGATCTGGACCACGCGGCGTTCACCCTCGAAAGGCGTATGGCCATGCCAGCTATTATCGAGGCGAGGGAAGGCGATGAAATGGCCGTAACCGGGGTTCACCTCCTTGGTGCCGGGGCCGCCCTGGTCCGGACCTTCGAGAAAACGCAGGTTGCCGCCGCTGCTGCCTTCGGGATTGAGATAGATAAGGGCCGAGGCCAGCTTGTCGGCGCCATCGGTATGCGGGCGGCCGTCCTTCAGCGCCGACCATTTGCGCACGGTCACCCAGGTGGGTTTGCCGACGAGATTGACGCCCAGCTTGTCGCCGATGGCGCGGGCGAATCCTTCGCCGCGAACCTCTTCCAGCAGCGCCTTGAAAGATGGGCCCATGGGGAAATCTTCCGGGCGCATGAAACCGGTCTTGTCGATCTGCGGGAAATCGCGGGCGATATCGCCTTCCAGTTCGGGCGGCATGATATCAGCGCCGATCAGGTTGCGGAACGGATAGTCGGCGGCGGGCGTGGCGGCAATGGAGTCATAACGCAGCATGGCAAAACCTTGAAAATGCAGGTCTGGCTTATAGCACGCCGGAAAAGCCAGCGGCAAGGATCAGATATAGGCGCCGTCCATGACGAATTGACGCGGCAGGGCAGGCCCACCCGTCAGAGCGAAATCAACCGCCGCCTGGGCATGGATATGCGTCGAGTCAAAACAGGGCAGGGGCAAGCAGGCGGCATCGACGCTCAGGCCCAGTTCGGTACAGCCCAGAATGACGCTGTCGGCGCCGCGCAAGGCGCCGCGACGGGTCATGTCGATCAGGGCCTGGCGGGCGCCTTCGCTGACAACGCCCTGGCACAGTTCGTCGAAGATGGCGTTATGGCAGATCAACCGGTCATCGGCTTCGGGGGTAAGGATATCCAGGCCATAACGTTGCATATGTTCGGCGTAGAAGCCGTGTTCCATGCTGTAGCGGGTCGCCAGCAACAGCGGGCGGTGATGACCGGCGGCCTTCAGCGCCTTGGCCGTTTCGCCGATAATATGGATCAGGGGCACATCGCAACTGGCGGCGACCTGTTCGGCTACCAGGTGCATGGTGTTAGTGCAGATCAGGATGCAGTCGGCGCCGGCAGTTTCCAGACCCTGAGCGGCATCGCCCAGAAGACGGGCAGCCTCGTCCCAGCGATCGGCCTTCTGCAGCGCAACGACGGTCTGGAAATCGAGTGATCGCAGCAGGATATCTGCCGAGGCCAGCCCGCCCATCGCCTCCCGAATGCCTTCATTTATAAGCTTGTAATAGGTGGCGGTGCTTTCCCAACTCATGCCGCCGAGCAAACCGATCCTGCGCATTCCGGACTCCTTTTCTGAATTCTCATTTTATGGCGAAGGTTATGGGAATAGCGCGCATATTTTGGATTTTTGGGTTTAATTTGTGCAAATTTATTGCGTAATTGATCATTTTCATGCAATATTTCGTATGCTTGATGATCGTGACCGCAAACTGCTCGACCTGTTGCAACGTGATGCCGATTCGGCCCTGACGGACCTGGCCGAACGGGTCAATCTGTCGCCTTCCGCCTGCTCCCGCCGCATCACGCGTCTCAGGGAAGAGGGCTATATCGACCGTCATGTCATGGTGCTCAATCGCGCGCGCATGAACGTGGCAACGACCGTCTTCGTCATGGTCAAGACGGCGCATCACACGGCGGACTGGCTGGAACGCTTTCGCTCAGGCGTTCTCGATATCCCGGAAATCGTCGAGGTGCATCGTCTGGCGGGAAACCTCGATTACATCATCAAGATCGTGGTCACGGACATTGCCCACTATGACGCCATCTACAAGCGCCTGGTCAGCCGGATCGACCTGTTCGACGTCTCGGCCTATATTTCGATGGAAACGCTGAAAAATGAGCAGGCTGTGCCGACTGGCTATGCTACCTAATTCGCTGCCTCGATGACGGCATCCGTAACGGGGGCTTCTTCTTCGACAGGCACATCGATTTCCGAGGCAACCGCCTGCGCGGCACGGTTTGCCTGTTCGTGAGACCAGGCACTGGCGGCAATCAGCGCCAGCAGAATAGTGGCAAAGAAAGCAGCCAGTATATGGGGTGTGAAACTGCGCGAATGGGTCATGCTTCCACCAGGCTCAAGGGTGGTTCGGCCGGCATGTGTGTGCTGACCTTTACGGCGCCGCTCGGCATGATGTCCTCAGGGGCATTAAATGCCTTACCAACATAAAGGCTAAATCCGGAAATGATCAGCAGCAGGGCGAGAAGCGCTACGAGGCTTTCAAAGACGACCAGTTCACGACCATCGCCTTGTGGGGTCGACTTGCGGGGGGCGGACTGAATTTCACGATTCCGGAATGTGGCTGTACGGGGCATGGCGTGACTCGCTGTGAACAACGAGATCAGGATGCGGATTACCGGGTAAGAAAAATATAGGCTGGCGAGTCAATGATTGTAAAAAGCCTGCCCACGAACAGGCTTATTATCGTTTTATCTTAAAGGCTCATAATTTTAGCCTTATGCCGATCCGACGCAGGGCGCTGGCCATCCAGACGCAGACCAGGGCGAATATCAGTGATTTGAACAGGCCGATGCCGCCGGTCAACCATGGGGCGGGCAGGTCAAGAGAAGCCACATCCATGGCCAGGTAGAGAAAGGCCGGCATCAGATAGCACAAAAGCGTATCGGTGCCGGCAGGTTTCACCGGATTGAACCAATGCGCTTTTCGGGCCATATCGCTGATCCAGTAAAGCGCTGTGAAGGCGATCAGGGTAAAGGCGCTGCACAGGAACAACCATGCCGGCGTGGCGGCCAGTTTGGACAGTCCCCAGAATTGCCGGGTGTAAATCGACAGGGCGATCAGGAGGATGGCGATGACAGCAAAAACCAGCGTCATGCGCCAGTTTTCATTCTTCGCCTGAAATATCTGGAACAGCCGCGCTATGATCACGCCGCCAAGGCTGAGGGCGGTCATGGTGCCATCGATGATCGGTTCGGGGAGGATGTGCAAAGGTGCCGGAACCAACTTGGCGGGCCAGGCCAGGCTCAGCAGGCTGAAGGCCGCCCAGGCGCCGATCAGTATGGCCAGGCGACCGCGCGCGAATACGGTGACCAGGGCCGCTACCAGATAGGACCAGCCGATCAGACCGAGTATCCCCCACCAATGCGGCGCGAACCGCTCCAGATGCCCGTCTTCGCCACCCCGGTAAATAAAGGCCAGGGTGAGCAGGATAAAAACACCCAGCGCCTTCAGCCCCCTTTGCGACCATTGCGGCATGGTCCTGGGGTAGGCGTTCCAGATCAGGATAAAAGCGACGCTGCATACGGTATCCCAGACAAGAGCGGTCATGCCGGTGGCGCCGGCATTGAGGGTTTCGCCATTGACGAAGAAAACGCCCATGATCAGCAGGGCGATCGACCGGCCGAGCACATGGCCGACGAGTTGAAGATCGCTGTCGCCTTTTGACCTGCGGCTGTCGATGGCGAAGGGCAGGGACATGCCGACGATAAACAGGAAGGCCGGAAAAACGACATCGGCCAGGCCCATGCCATCGACACCGCGCGGCACATGTTCGAGCCAGGCGGGAATGTCCTTCAGCGACCACAGGTCGTTGACGAATACCATCAGCACCATGGTCAGGGCGCGCAGCAGATCGATGGCGCGGACACGCGTGACACTGTCCGAAGGTGCGGCCGGGCGTGGTTCAATCGTCTCCATGGCGCGACTATGACAGGAGACTGTCGCTTTCGACAAGCCCGGCGTCAAATCTGTGGCTGGCGCTGGAAGGTGATGACCAGGACATCGCGGTGGCCCGGCATGGTCTGGTCCAGGCGATGGATCGGCGTGACGCCATGCAGGACGCGGTGATCGTCGAGAAAGACCGCGTCGAGCGGATCGGTCAGGGTGAATTCGCCCAGGGATTGGCGGCCCGGACCGCAGATAGCGGTGACACCTTCACCGACATTCAGGCGATCGATCAGGATAACCGCCACCCAGTCAACGCCGTCACGATGCATCCCTTCCGGCGTTGGCTGACCGGTACCATCCGGCGCCGGTTCGATGCGGAACTGGTGTATTTCAACGCGCCAGTCCGCTGCGGCCGCATGGAAGAGGTCGCGGCAGAGATCAAGCAGGGCGCGGAAGGCCGGATTGGTAGCGGTGGCCTCGGTCACGGGATCGAACCAGCGCTGGATGCCGCCGTTCAGCATATTGTAGTCGCGGCTCTGGTAGTGCGGCTGGTGCGCGTGGCGGCTGAATGTGCCGGAGGACAGGCCGAAAACGGCGTGGCGGCGTTTGCGATAGCGCCCGCCATCGGCCATGAAACGGTCAGGCCCCAGATCATCCCATGAGGCCGCGAATGCTGGCCAGTGCGCGGCAAAATCCGCCGGCAGCAGGGTTTGCGTGACCGCGTTTGGAGCGAAGATGTGCCCGTCATCAGTCAGTCTTCGGCGCAGGTCGGGCAGGGCAAAGGCATTATCCGTCATGTCGTCTTCTCTGGACCGCTTCAATCGGAAAAGCAATGTGATGTCCTGTCGCGGCCGGTTTGTGATAGGAGGGCGCCCATAGTCATGAGGCGCGCCATGTCCACTCGCAAAATTTCCCTGTCCTCGCTCCTGTTCGGCTGTCTGACCGTGGCGGCCATCGCCCTGTTCCTGACGCTTGGCATCTGGCAGGTGCAGAGACTGGCCTGGAAGACCGACCTGATCGCGCGGGTCAATGCACGCGTGGCGGCGCCGGCGGTCGAGGCGCCACGGTCTGCGGACTGGCCGCGGGTCAACAAGGCCGATGACGAATATCGCCACGTCACCCTGCGCGGCCAGTTGATGAACGCGGCCGAGGCGCAGGTCTACACGTTATCGGACTATGGCGCCGGCTACTGGGTGATGACGCCACTGAAGCGCGATGACGGCAGCATCGTCTATATCAATCGCGGTTTCGTGCCGATGGACAAGCGCGCGCCGGCGACGCGGCCCGAAGCGCAAGCCCAGGGAGAGGTCACTATAGCCGGACTTCTGCGAATGCCGGAAACCAAGGGCTGGTTCCTGCAGCAAGCCAATGATCCGGCGCGTGACGCCTGGTATCGCCGCGATATCGCCGCCATTGCTGAAAGCCGTCATATCGGTGCGGTCGCGCCTTATTTTGTCGATGCCGACGCCACGTCCAATCCCGGCGGCTGGCCAAAGGGCGGGCTGACGGTGGTGAAGTTCCCCAACAGCCACCTGATGTACGCCATTACCTGGTTTTCCCTGGCAGGTATGCTGATCGCTGTATCTATCTGGCTGGTGTGGTTCCGCAAACCGGAGCGTGACGAGGCCAAATAAAAACGGCCGCCGAATAGGTTCGGCGGCCGTTCGGCTTTTCTATGGCGTGATTCAGATACGAACCTTGACCGGCTCGGCATGGGGCAGGCCATTAACCCAGCGCTCAATCGCATCATCCATATGGCCAAGCACCGCGAGGTGAAGACGCTTGAACGGATGACCGGCGAGGGTCAGGAAGATCTGGAACATGCCGTATTGCGGCGCCGGCATCAGGCTGTCGATGATGTCCGACTTGCGGATCACGGCGTCAATCACCAGGCCATTATATTCCAGGCGATCTTCGTACAGAGACAGCTTGCAGCGCCAGACCATCGGCGTGCCGAACAGGGCCGCGGCAATCGGAATCAGGCTGAGCAGGACGCCGCCGAACTGGGCGACCACGCCGTGCATATGGGTGTAGGATTGTATCGCCCCGGTCACACCCATGACGATAAGCGCCAGAGCGCCAGCCAGAAGAAGGGATTTGAAAACCGGTCCAAACTGATAGACACGCGGATAGGCTTTAGTCACTTCCATACTTTAATTCCTTCACGTCAATTAAATTTAACGCCTGCGTCAATTTATCTCACGCTATCGCATAATTGGGATATTGCAACGCCTTTTTCAAATTTTAGCTTAATGAAAATTTGACTTTTTGCACGCGCATCACCTTTTGATGTCACGGTTATTTGACTTTTTTGTCAGTCTTGTAGGCGTTAAATAACTTCGTTTTTTAACGCAAATGCGAAAAAATAAATGCGGCGGTGCGACAATGTGCCTCTTGCGACGGTTATGAAATTCCTGTTTACGCGTCGGAATCTTCGCAATCATAAGCGCGAAGAGTGTGCCAACTCCTTTGTGTGATTTAGGTTTAATCCTGTGAACCCTTTGGATCGTCAATCGACGCGCCCTCACCGGGCCGTATTTTCCAAGCGGAGCGTTTCCTTGTCTTCTATATTGCGGCGCACAATCACGCGCGCCTTCATCGCGGGCGGCCTGATTGCAGGCGCGGCGCTGTTGTCCGGCTGTAACATGGTCGTGATGGACCCCAAGGGGCCCGTCGGGATGCAGGAAAAAGACCTGATTATCCTGGCCACGCTGCTGATGCTGATTCCGGTCGTGCCGGTCATTTTCATGACCATCTGGTTCGCCTGGCGTTACCGCGCGTCAAACAAGAAGGCCACCTACGCCCCGGATTTCGAGCATTCCAACCGCATCGAGGCGGTGGTCTGGGCGATCCCGACCCTGATCATTATCGCCCTGGGCGCTGTGACGTGGGTTTCAACGCATGAACTCGACCCGCGTGCGCCACTGGCGCCGCATGAGACCAAAGCGAATGTCAGGCCGATCGAGGTCGAGGTTGTGTCGCTCGACTGGAAATGGCTGTTCATCTATCCCGAATACAATATCGCCACGGTCAACGAGATGGCCATGCCGGTCGGCACGCCGGTCCATTTCAAGCTGACCTCGGCCACAGTGATGAATTCCTTCTTCATTCCGCAACTCGGCTCGCAGATCTACACCATGACCGGCATGGAAACCCAGCTCTCGCTGCGCGCCGACCATCCCGGCACCTATGACGGCATCTCGGCCAATTACAGCGGGCATGGTTTTGCCGGTATGAAGTTCCAGGCCCTTGCCATGGACGACGCCGGCTTCAAGGCGTGGGTGGCCAAGGCGCAAGGATCGCAGACTTCGCTTGATACGGCTGCCTATACGCAGATCGCCAAGCGCGACCTGGTTTTCAAGCCGGCTTATTATGCTTCGGTAGAGCCGGACCTGTTCCACAAGATCCTGAACAACTGCGCCACCGGCGGGCTTTGCACGGACGATGCCCACAATATGGCAATGATGAAGGATCTGGCGCCGGGCGCCGAGCAGTGCAAGCCGGGTGAAGCGCCCCAGGCCAAAACAAAGTCCAAAGCCGTGAAGCCGGCGGTCGCTGAAGCGGCCATTACTCCCCAAACCCTTCTCCAGTCATCTGGCGCGCACAAGAGCTAGTATCATATGTTAACGCAAGCAGAACCCGCCGCTCACGCGGCTTCAACGGCCGACGCTTCGCCGCTTGTCGAATTCCTGTTCGGCAAGCTGCGGCTCGATTCGGTGCCCTGGCATGAGCCGATCATCATGGTGGCTGGTGCCGGCATGGTGGGCGGGGCCGTCCTCGTCCTCGGCCTGATCACCTATTTCAAGCAGTGGAAATACCTCTGGACCGAATGGCTGACGAGCGTCGACCACAAGAAGATCGGCGCGATGTACATCATCCTGGCCCTGATCATGCTGCTGCGCGGCTTCGCCGACGCCCTGATGATGCGCAGCCAGCAGGCCCTGGCCTCCAATGGCGGTGCCGGCTACCTGCCGCCCGACCACTTCGACCAGATTTTCTCGGCCCACGGCGTCATCATGATCTTCTTCATGGCCATGCCCTTCGTCATTGGCCTGATGAACGTGATCATGCCGCTGCAGATCGGTGCGCGCGACGTCGCCTTCCCGTATCTCAACAGCATGAGCTTCTGGCTGACCGCCGCGGGCGCCATCCTGATCAACGTCTCGCTGGTCGTCGGTGAATTCTCGCACGCCGGCTGGCTGGCCTATCCGCCGTTCTCGGAGCTTGAGTTCTCACCGGGGGTAGGGGTGGACTACTACATCTGGGCGCTGCAGATATCCGGCCTGGGGACGCTGCTATCCGGGGTCAACCTGATCACCACCATCTTCAAGATGCGTGCGCCGGGCATGACCCTGATGCGTATGCCGGTCTTCACCTGGACGACCCTGGTCGCCAACGTGCTGATAGTCGCGGTCTTCCCGATCCTGACCGTCACTTTGGCCCTTCTGGGCGCCGACCGTTACCTGGGGATGCACTTCTTCACCAATGACGGCGGCGGCAACCCGATGATGTATGTCAACCTCATCTGGGCCTGGGGACACCCGGAAGTCTATATCCTGATCCTGCCGGCCTTCGGCGTGTTCTCGGAAGTGGTCGCCACCTTCTCGCGCAAGCGCCTGTTCGGTTATGACGGCATGGTGTACGCCACCGCCGCCATCGGTGTCCTGTCGTCGCTCGTCTGGCTGCACCACTTCTTCACTATGGGCGCCGGCGCCAATGTGAATGCCTTCTTCGGCATCACCACCATGATCATCTCTATCCCCACGGGTGTGAAGATCTTCAACTGGGTGTTCACCATGTACCGTGGACGGGTGCGCCTCGAACTGCCAATGCTGTGGACGCTCGGCTTCATCATCACCTTCGTTATCGGCGGCATGACGGGCGTTCTGCTGGCCGTTCCAGGCGCGGACTTCGTGCTGCATAACTCGGTCTTCCTGATCGCCCACTTCCATAACGTCATCATCGGCGGTGTCGTCTTCGGCTGCCTCGCCGGCCTGAACTACTGGTTCCCGAAGGCGTTCGGCTTCAAGCTGCACGCCGGCATCGGCAAGTTCAGCTTCTGGTGCTGGCTGATTGGCTTCTGGATTGCCTTCCTGCCGATCTATGCGCTGGGCCTGATGGGCATGACCCGCCGCCTGGACTACGTCAACAATCCCGTTTGGCACATCTACCTGATCGTGGCCTTCTGCGGCGCCCTGCTGATCTTCGTCGGCATCATCGCCCAGCTTGTTCAGATCGTGTACTCCATCTGGAAGCGCGATGAACTGCGCGACCTGACCGGTGATCCCTGGGATGGCCGTACCCTGGAATGGGCCACTTCCTCGCCGCCGCCCTTCTATAACTTCGCCGTGCTGCCGAAGATCGGCAACCACGACGCCTTCTGGGACGCCAAGCAGACTGGCACCGCCTATGTGCAGCCGAAAAGCTATGAGCCCATCCACATGCCGCACAATACGCCCACGGGCTTCCTGATCGGTATTGTCAGCGCGGGCCTGGGCTTCGGCCTTGTCTGGCACATCTGGTGGATGGCGGGCGGCGCCCTGCTGGTCATGATCGGCCTGGGCATTGTCCACACCTTCAATGAAAACCGCGACTATTATGTGCCGGCCGATGAGGTCAAGGCGATCGAAGACGCGCACTTCGCCAATCTCAAGAAGGCGGAACAATAAGTATGAGCAAGACCATCAATCCTGTGGCGGGTTACGAAAACCAGATCGATTCCGCCTACGATCACAATCCGAACGACGCCCACCATGCCGGCGATCATCACGACGAAGGCCCGAAAGTCACGCTTGGCTTCTGGATCTACCTGATGAGCGACTGTATCCTGTTTGCGTCGATTTTCGCCACCTATGCCGTCCTCAAGGACAACATCGCCGGTGGCCCCAATGGCCGCGAACTGTTCGACCTGCCCTATGTGGCGGTGGAAACGGCGCTCCTGCTGATTTCCTCGCTGACCTATGGCCTGGCCATGATCAGCATGGAGGCCAACAAGCTGAAGCCGGTCATCGGCTGGCTGGCAGTTACCGCCCTGTGCGGCCTTGGCTTCATGGGCATGGAAATCCATGAATTCATCAAGCTGATCGAGGAGGGCGCCGGTCCAGACCGCTCGGCCTTCCTGTCGGCCTTCTTCACCCTGGTCGGCACCCACGGTCTGCACGTCACTTCCGGCCTGATCTGGATGGGCGTCATGTTCGTCCATCTGTTCAAGCGCGGCCTGACCCCCGCCAACCGCATCCGCCTGATGTCCTTGAGCCTGTTCTGGCACTTCCTGGACATCATCTGGATCGGTGTCTTCACGATCGTTTATCTGATGGGAGCCGCCTGATGAGCACACCCGATAACGCCAAGCCCAAAAAGGCGCGCACGCCGCACGCAAAGCCAGTCGATACCGACCTGACCCATGCCGAGGTGGCGCATCACGACGCCCACCACGACACGGCCGGTCACGGCACGGTCAAGTCCTATGTCATCGGCTTTATCCTGTCGGTGATCCTGACGGCCATTCCGTTCGGCCTGACCATGGCGCACATGATGCCTGCCGCGACCCTGATCCCGGTCGTCGTCGCCATCGGCGTGGTGCAGATTCTGGTGCATCTCTACTTCTTCCTGCACATGAATACATCGTCGAGCCAGACCTGGAACAATTCCGCCTTCATCTTCACCGTGCTGATCGTCGGCATTCTGGTGATCGGGTCTCTGTGGGTCATGTACCACCTGAACACCAACATGATGCCGGGCATGATGCCGGTCGAATAAAAACCTGCACAACTCACCTTTGAAAGCCCATTCGTAATGCCGCGGATGGGCTTTTTATTTAGTGGCCGTTAGGAAATTGCCGGTTAAGCTGCGTTAAACATATTCGAGTCTCCAGATTTTCGCGTCTTAAGTCCCTGCCGCCTTTCACCCACGCTACAGGACGATGCCTTCGTCATGCGCAAACAGGCCCGCAAACCGACGAACAGTGACTACGTGTTCGCGCCGCACGAACGGCCGACCATGCCGGGCTCGCCCTATGCGCCCAGCCATCCTGTCCGGCGCAAGGTGGGTTATGTGATTGTGGCCATCATCATGGCCATGGCGGCCAGCCTCTCCAATGCCATTGTCAGCGTCAATACCCAGCCGCTGTCAGGCAGCATGGGGGTGACGACGACCGAAGTCACCTGGCTGCTGGCCGTTTATGTGGCTTTCAATGCCTCGGCCAATCTGTTGCTGATCAAGGCGCGGATGCAGTTTGGCATTCCGCCGGTCATGCGGACGCTGCTGTGGCCGTATATCCTGCTGGTTTTCAGTGAGCTGCTGTGGCCGAGTTTCAGCCTGGCCATCGTGGCGCGCGCCGCCGGCGGGTTCCTCGCGGCGGGGATGTCGTCCCTGGTCATCTATAACCTGATCCAGGTCTTCCCGGCGAAGTACCGGCCTTTGGCCATTGTCTTCGCCGTCGGCCTGCCGCAACTGGCGACGCCGATCGCCCGCCTGCTGCCAGTGGAGCAACTGTTGGTCAATGGCCAGCAGACTATCCACATGATCGAACTGGGCCTGGCGCTGGCGGCATCGGCCGGCGCCAATCTGGTGCGCCTGCCGCCGACCGACAAGGTGCCGGTGTTCGATCCGCTCGATGCCCTGACCTTCGCCCTGTTCCTGCCGGCCATGCTGCTGCTGTCGGTCTCCCTGGTCATGGGGCGCAGCCTGTGGTGGACCGATACGCCGTGGCTTGGCTGGGCCCTGGCGGTGTCGGTCGTGTTGTTCTTCCTTGTCGGCTTCATCGAATACAAGCGCAAAAATCCGCTGCTGCACCTGCGCTGGATCGGCAGCAAGGATATCCTGCGTTTCTGCATCGTGGCCATGCTGGTGCGGCTGGCGCTCAGCGAACAGACCTATGGCACGCTTGGCCTTCTGACCGTAGGTGGTCTGAACAATGACCAGCTACACGGACTATTCGCCGTCATCCTGTTCGCCATGATCGGCGGCACCCTGGCCAGCGCCGTGCTGCTGAAAGCGCCGCGCATTCCCTACATGATCATCGCGGCCTCGCTGATCATCGCGCTTGGCGCGTGGCTTGACAGCTTTTCTTCCAGTCTGACGCGTCCGCCGCAGCTTTACCTGTCGCAGGCAATCCTGGCCTTTGGCTCGACCTTCTTCATCGGGCCGGCGCTTCTGTTCGGTTTCGGCAAGGTTCTGGAACAGGGCAAGGGCTTTATCGTCAGTTTCAGCGTCATGTTCGGCCTGTCGCAGAATATAGGCGGCCTGGCCGGTTCGGCGCTTTTGAGCAGCTATCAGGTCATCCAGGCACGGGCGCACAGCCAATCCATGTACAGTCATCTGCTGGCCGGTGATCCGGCCGTGGCGGCGCGCGTACAAGGCGGGATTGCCTCCCTCTCGCAGGCCATTTCGCGTGAGGCCAATGTGGCGGCGTTTAATGACGTGGCACGGCTGGTCATGGTCATAGCCATTCTGACGGCCGTCTATATCAGTTACCTGATTATCCTCAAACGGCTGGCGGACCGCAAGCTGGCACAATCCTCCCCCACTGTAAAGGCGGCCGTATGACTGACGCTGTAAACCCCACTCAAACCCAGGCCCCGGACGAGGCGCCGCGTCACTGGCATCCGCCGCAGCGCCCGAATATCGTGCTGGCCTTCTTTGCCGTGCTGGCGGTGGTCGCCGTCCTGCTGATCCTGTGGGCCTGGAACCTGCCGCCTTTTACCGGCGGCGATCAGGTAACGCAGAACGCCTATGTCCGCGGCCGTACCACGGTCATCGCGCCGCAGGTCAGCGGCTATGTCACTGAGGTGGCGGTGAAGGATTACGAGACCGTGCAGGCGGGGCAAATACTGGCACGCATCGATGATCGCATCTACCAGCAGCGCGTGGCGGCGGCGCGGGCCAGTCTGGCGGCGGCGGAAGCGAGCCTCGCCAATTCGGAACAGGCGCGGGCCTCGCGGGCCGCGGCGGCACAAGGACAGGCGGCGTCACTGGCCAGTGCCCAGGCCCAGCTTCTGCGTGCACAGGCCGATATGAAACGCGTCGATGACCTGGTGGGGGATGGCTCGGTGTCGCTGCGCGAGCGGGATTCGACGCTTGCGGCCCTGCGCGCAGCGGAAGCGCAGGTCAACCAGGCAAAGGCGGCGGGCGAGATATCACAGCAGGACATTCGTACCGTAGAGGTCGGGCGCGGCGGGCTGGCGGCGCAGGTTGAGGCGGCGCGGGCGCAGCTCAAGCTGGCGGAGATCGACCTCAGCAATACGGTCATCCGTGCGCCGGAAGCCGGACAACTGGGCGAGATCGGCGTGCGCGTCGGGCAATATGTCACCAATGGCACGCAACTGCTTTCCCTTGTGCCGCCGGATCGCTGGGTGATCGCCAACTACAAGGAAGCGCAGACGGCGCGTATGGCGGTTGGCCAGCCGGTCCTCATGACGGTTGATGCGCTGGGCGGCGCGAAGATCAAAGGTCATGTCGAGCGTCTGTCGCCGGCGGCCGGATCGGAATTTTCCGTGATCCGCACCGACAACGGCACAGGCAATTTCGTCAAGATTCCCCAGCGCATCGGCATCCGCATCCGTATTGATCCGAACCAGAAGCTGGCCGATCGCCTGCGGCCCGGCATGTCGGTCGAAACCCATGTCGCCAGCCATGCAAAGGTGAAGGAATGAAGCGGTTTCTGGTGCTGAGCATGGCATGTATGTTGGGGGCTTGCGCCGGACCGCGCCCGGACGTGCCGGTGAGCGCGCAGGTAACGCCGCCTGCGGGATGGCGCGATGCGGCCGCTACGCCGGCGTCGGTCAATATTGACTGGTGGCGCAGCTTCAACGATCCTGTCCTGACGCAACTGGTCGAAACAGCGCTGGCCAATAATACGGATATTGCCCTGGCGGCGGCGCGGGTCGATGAGGCGCGCTACGGTTATCAGGCGGCCGAAGGGGCGTTGCTGCCATCGCTCAGCGTGTCAGCGGGCGGTGCCTATTCACGATCTATTTCGTCGGTGACAGGGCGTCCGGTCACGCAAACCGCCGGTGAGGCGGACCTGCCGCTCTCTTATGAAGCCGATCTTTCCGGGCGTTTACGCAATGCCTCAAAAGCCGCCCGCGCGAGCTTGCAGGCTTCGGAATATGCCCGCGAGGCAACGCGTCTCAGCGTGGCCGGTGCGACAGCCAGCGGCTATGTCACCCTGCGGGCGCTCGATGCCCGCCTGGCGCTTTTGCAAGAGACGCTGAATACGCGCGAACAGGCGCTGGCAGCGGCGCGTCATCGCGCCGATGTGGGGTACAGTCCGAAGCTTGAATTGCAGCAGGCGCAGGCCGAATACAGCGCGGCTCAACAGTTGATTCCTGCCGTTGAACTGGCCATCCGTCGCCAGGAGGATGCGCTCAGTGTCCTGCTGGGGGATAACCCGCGCGCGATCGAGCGCGGTGCGGCCCTGGGAGATTTGACAGTGCCGGTCGTGCCCGTCTCCCTGCCATCCGGCCTGTTGCGTAACCGGCCGGATATCGCTCAGGCGGAAGCGCAGATTGTCGCTGCCGATCGCTCGCTCGATGTGGCGCGCTCGGCCTTTATGCCGACGATTCGCCTGACGGCTTCCGGCGGTTACGCCACCTCGGACCTGTTGCCGCATGGTTATGATGTCTTTTCACTCGGCGGCAATATCGTCCAGCCCCTGTTCCAGGGCGGACGGCTCAAGGCTCAGGCCGGGGCGGCGGCCTCACGGCGCGATCAGGCGGCTTTCGCTTACAAGAAGGCGGCGCTGAATGCCTTCCGCGAGGTTGAGGATTCACTGGCGGCAGTCGACCGGATCAATGCGCAACAGTTGATTTTGACTGACCAGACAGTCTCGCTGGCGGAGGCTTACCGGTTGGCTGGCAATCGCTACAGGGCCGGTTATTCGCCCTATCTCGAACAGATCGATGCCCAACGGGCCTTGCTGGGCGCGCAACTGAACCTGATCCAGGCGCAGTCCGATCACCTCAATGCCATAGTCGGGCTTTATCAGGCCGTCGGCGGCGGGGTGGTTCCTTCAGAGCACGCATCTTAATCCAAAAAGTTCTGCCCACTTTTGGGGATGCGCTTACAGAAACTGCCGGAAAATAAAGTACAGCGTGCCGGAAATGGCGATGGTGGCGGGCAGAGTCAGCACCCAGGCCAGGGCAATGCCGCGCAGGGTTGAGGTTTGCAGGCCGGAGCGGTTGGCGGTCATGGTGCCGGCCACGGCGCCGGAGAGGATATGGGTGGTCGAAACCGGCAGGCCCAGGCGCTCAGCGGCGAAGATGGTGATGGCCGAGACGATGCCGGCGGAAGCGCCTTGCGCATAGGTCATTTTCGAATTGCCGATCTTTTCGCCGACCGTGACGACAATGCGCTTCCAGCCGACCATGGTTCCCAGGCCCAATGCCAGAGCCGTGGCGATCTTGACCCAGTTGGGGACATAGCGCGTCATGTCGTTCAGGGCGGATTGCAGGCCGGAAAGTGCCGGAGGCGCCGTTTTCGCGCTCTTCAGGATGCCGACCGCGGCATTGACCAGATACATGTCGTTGCGCAACTGCGGCATGTCGGCGGCGGGGACGTTGCGCAGGGCGCCGTGGGTCTTGATCTCGTCTTCGATATGATTGGTCATCAAAGCCAGGGCGCCGTAAAGGTCTGGCGTATCGATGCGGCGGTTGCGCACGGCGGCATTGACCGCGCTGCGGGCGATATCGAGCGTGGGCACGGTAGCGCCGTTGGCATGGCCGGCAAAGGCCTGCGCGCCGGCGTCGAGCTGCGCCATATAGGTCGGCTGGGTGGTATCGGGCAGGGTGCGGTTAAGCGCATAGGTGGCCGGGGCGACACCGATCAGGATAATCATGATCAGGCCCATGCCCTTCTGGCCGTCATTGCCGCCGTGGGCAAAGGAAACACCGGTGCAGGCGGCAATCAGGGTGGCACGAATCCACAGAGGCGGCGGTGCTTCACCTTGTGGGGCCTCATAGAGCTTCGGGTTGCGGATCAGGGCCTTCATCGCCAGCAGCAGAAGCCCCGCAACAAAAAAGCCGATCAGCGGCGAAAAGATCAGCGCCTTGCCGACCTTGATGGCCTGCGCCCAGTCAATGCCGGAGGTGGCGTTCATGGCCGAGGTCATCAACTGGTTGGCAACGCCGACGCCCATGATCGAGCCGATCAGGGCATGTGAGGAGGAGTTGGGGATGCCGAGCGCCCAGGTGCCGAGGTTCCAGATGATGGCTGAAATCAGCAGGGCGAAGATCATGGCATAGCCGGCGCCGGTGCCGACCTGAAGGATCAGTTCGACCGGCAGCAGCATGACGATGCCGTAGGCCACGGCGCCGGTGGAGGCCAGGACGCCGAGAAAGTTGAATACGCCCGACCAGATAACGGCGGTAAGCGGTTTCATCGAATGGGTGTAGATGACGGTGGCGACGGCGTTGGCGGTATCGTGGAAGCCATTGACGAACTCGAAGCCGAAGGCGATCAGCAGGGCCAGTCCAAGAAACAGGAAGGCGCCGAGTGCGATCGGTTCGCCGATCGACAGGGCGTCGTGATGCACGCTCCAGCCGACATAGAGCAGGCCCGCGACGATCGGGATAAGGAACAGAAGGCCGGCGGGAAGGCCGGTGGCTTTTGGGGTAGAAGGCGTGGAGGTCACGGAGTCTGTCTCTGCCGGTTTTTCAGTGCGCTTCTTTGGCAGGTGCAACGGCAAGAGTCGATTTGTTTTTGTGACAGATTTGTGACGGAGATTGACGAAAAAGCCTTTGAAACAAAGAGCTTTTATAAATTTTAAAAGCGCCGATTGAGCTGATGTCAGGCAGTTAAAGGCTTTGCGTGGATCATTTAGGCCGAACACGGATTAAAGACCGGATGTGCGCCCGGACTTTAAAAAATGCGCTTTACGGGTCAGGCGTAGGCGTAAACCCGTTCCGGCCGTAGTTTCAGGGCGTCGCCAATGGTGAACTGGTCGGCTTTGGTGCCGTGCGGGTGCTGAGTCTCGAACAGAGCGCCGTCTTCGCCCATCGGTTCCAGACGGCTGTGACCGGCCTTACGCACCGTCTAAACCAGCCTTATCTCAAAAACAGGCTTTTGAGCCATTGCGAGCCACTGCGCGCCACCTGCTGCCAGTCGGCGTCTTCTACATCATCGATGTCGGGCGTGTAGCCCCAGGGATTGAACAACTTGACGCGCGCGGCTTTGAAGTGAGCAGTATTGCGCGTGACCAGGACAAGGCCATGGGCCTGTGCCGTGGCGGCCATCAGGGCATCGCGTTCACTTTTGGATTCGACATAGCCCATGGCAGCGCGCTTTTTTACCACGCCGGCATCTATGGGCAGGATACGGCCGTCAAAAGCGCTCATCACCTGCTCGTCCAGCCAGGCGCGCAGGGGAGCAGCCTGGAGTTTGTCACGTCGCTCGGCTTTCCCAACACTGTTTTCCAGTTCGAGCAGGGTTAAGGCCGACATATAGAGATTCTGACGAGCGATACCGGCGGCCCAGGTTGCGACGCCGGAATCGCAGCCACCGGTTCGGGCCTTGCGCAGTTCAGTGATGACGGGCGTATCGAGGAGGTACATGGATCAGTCTTCCAGCCCGGCTGTGCGGTCCCAGGCGAGCGTGGAACTGGTCGGCTCCAGGTCGGCTGTTTCTGCTGGCAGCATGGCCAGAAGATCGATGATGCTTTCCGTCTGTCCGCTGATCTGGCGGAAGGCCTCGAAACTCATCAGCACGTGTGAGGGACGACCGCGATCGGTGATAAAGACCGGTCCCTGGCGCGCCAGACGCTTGGCCTTGCCGACATCCTGATTGAAATCGCGGCTGCTGATAGTGGTCATTATGTTTCCCCAAACACTGTTCCTGCCACGATAGGACAGGCGGCTTTCATCTGCAAAGAGAATCCATATTGCTACAAGAAAAACAGTTTAAATGTAGATATGTTGCTACAGTGTTGTGAAATGGCAACGGTAATTTTTTCAATAAAATAAATGACTTAAAAATATTCTTTTCGATTGACCAATTTCAAAAATTGGCAACCTCTTAAGGCAGCCGACAAGGCCCTAACCATAATCTCGTCACAACAGACAACCGGGGAAACCAAGTGAATATGCTCGATCTGGCGCCAGCGGGCCTGCTGCAAAGCGCCATCCATGAAATAACCAATATCCTGTCGCCGCATGGCGCCGTGGGCGCGGATGGCGTCACCAGGGTCTATGCGCCCGGTGATTTTTCCACGCACTTCTTCCTGCAACTGGCCGTCATTATCGTGACCTGCCGGGTTGTCGGCTGGCTGGGCCAGAAGTTTCTCGGCCAGCCGCAGGTGGTTGGCGAGATGATCGCCGGGGTTATCCTGGGGCCATCGCTGTTCGGCCTGTTTCTGCCGGAAATTCAGGGCGCCATTTTCCCGAAGGAAATGAAGAACGTCCTCTATACCGGCGCGCAGTTCGGTGTCGGCCTTTACATGTTCCTCGTAGGCACTACCTTCCGTGGCGATCATTTCGCCCAGAAGGGCAAGAGCGCCATGTTCGTCTCTTTGGCGGGTATTACCGCGCCTTTCCTGCTGGCCATCCTGATGACGCCGTGGCTGATGACGGTGCCGGGCCTCTTCGCTGAGGGTATCTCGCGCTTCAACGCCACTCTGTTCATGGGCGCCTGCATCGCCTTGACCGCATTCCCGATGCTTGCGCGTATCATTAATGAACGTGGTCTGGCCAATTCATCGCTGGGGACTTTGTCCCTGACCGCCGGCGCTTTCGATGACGCCGTGTCGTGGTGCATCCTGGCCATTGTGCTGGCGACCTTCGGGGCCGGTCCGGGCGTGGCGGTCGTGGCGATTGCCGGCGGTATCGGCTTCGCTCTGTTCGTGGTCTTTGTCGGCCGCAAACTGCTGGCGCCGCTTGGCCGCATGGTCGAAAAGCAGGGCGAGATGAGTCATACCGTCCTGGCCATCGTCATGATCTGCTTCTTTCTGGCGGCCTTCATCATGGACGCCGTCGGCATCCACGCCATCTTCGGCGGCTTCATCCTCGGCACCGCCATGCCGCGCGGCAAGCTGGTCGAGGAACTGAAAAAGAAGGTCGAGCCCTTCGCGGTGATCGTGCTCCTGCCGATGTTCTTTACCTATTCCGGCCTGAACACCCGCATGGACATGGTCAATTCCGTTCCCATGCTGCTGGTGGCCGGCGCTATCCTCATCGCTTCGGTCCTGGCCAAGTTCGCGGCTTGCTGGGGCGCTGCCCGGCTGAGCGGTGAAGACAACCGCACGGCCCTCGGCATCGGCGCTCTGATGAACTCGCGCGGCCTGATGGAACTGATCATCATCAATATCGGCCTGCAGAAAGGTATTATCGGCCTGCCACTGTTCGCTATGCTGGTCATGATGGCGATCATCACCACGGTCATGGCATCGCCAGTATTTGAATGGGTTTACGGCCGCAAGGCCCGTGAAAGCGGCGAACTGGGCGCCGTGCCGGATACGGCGAGCTAACCCGGATTCGCCTGACAAGCGTCTCAACTCCCTAAAAATTCACCTCAGCCCCTGTTTCCCTTTGGAAACAGGGGCTTTTTTGGTTAATGACGATAGTGTGACGCAAAATGGATAGTTACAAACGCGGACCGCCCTCGGCGATCCCTGGGGGAAAAATGCAGAAGGCATGGAAAACGGCTGCACAGGTTGTGGCGCTGGGCATTGTGTTTGGACCCGTGACGGCGCCAGCCGGCGCTGGTGTAACGCTTATGCCGGAAAAGCCGGGCGCGGTGGAATACGACCCGAAAACAGGCTTTCCAGATCACAACGGTGGCTTTTCCGCCATGGTGATCGTCATTCCGCAATCGCAACTGACCGAATTCGACAAGGTGGACGGCGGCGCGCGCCAGATCAGCCGCGTGGCCCGCGCCGAACCGGGTGCGCAACTGGCGATCAAGGTGGTTTTTACCGGCCTCAGCGCCGACAGCAGCGGCACGGGCGAGGTGACTTACGATCTGAGGGTTCTGACGCCTGACGGTCAGATCTATGCCGCCAGCGATTACAGTCACCTGGCGGCCGTGCGCGGTCCGGTGGGGGATGGTAAGCGCGTTTTCGACAACCGCACCAAGGTGGTGCTGATGTCGTTCGATCCGCAGGACAAGCCGGGCATCTACACAATCAAGGCCGTGGCACGCGATGAGGTGGCGCATCTGGAGGTGCCTCTGGCCACAACGATTGAACTGCTGCCGCCGACCGCAACGAAATCACCGGTTGCAGACGTGCCGCTGAAAACCAAAAAAACACATAGCCGGAAGAGGCGGCGCAGATGATCCTGTTCGTTGCCCAGACCTTCCTGCCGGAAGCCGGTGTTGCGCCCGCCCTGATGACAGGGCTAGTCCATGCCCTGACCCTGCGCGGACACCCGGCGGAGGTCTATTGCCGTGAAAGCCGGCTGGCGGCGGTGAAGGCGTTCGATGCCTCGCGGCGTTATGCCATCCATCGCTTCGGTGGGCCGCGGTTCTGGCGGCGGATGAAGATGGCCGGCGCGATCCGGCGCCGGATCGCTCGCGGCGGTGTCACTACAGTGGTGGCCGATAGCTGGAGAAGCCTGGAAAGCCTGCCCCGCAAAGCCTTGAAAGGGGTTCGCGTTGTCTGCCTGGCGCATGGCAACGAATATGCCGATAAGGCGCAGCAGGGGCGTATCCGGTCGGTATTGGCGAGGGCTGATGTGGTTGTTGCCAATTCAGAGTTTACAGCGGGACTGGCGCGCCCCATGGCCGGACAAACGCCGGTGGATATCGTCCTGCCGGGCGTTACGCCGCCACAAGGCGCGCATTTGGGGCTAAGGCCGCATGTTTCGGGTGACCGTTTGCTGTGCATTGCCCGTCTTGAGCCGCGAAAAGGCATTGATCAGGTGATCGGCGCCCTGGCGGCGCTGAAGCCACAATATCCACGGCTGATGCTCGATGTGGTGGGCCAGGGCGAGGACAGCCAGCGTCTCTCCGAACTGGCGGGGGCGCTGGGGGTTTCCGGGCAGGTGAATTTCCACGGCTATGTGTCGGATACGGCGAGGGCGGAACTGATCCGGCAGGCGCGGGTGTTCGTGCTGCCGAACCGGCCGGATGCTTCGGGTGTGGACGCGTTCGTTCCGGCCTTCCTGGAGGTGGCAGCCTGTGGCGTACCGGTTGTGGCCGGGAAGGCGGGCGGCGTTGCTGATGTGGTCCTGGACGGAGAAACCGGCGTGATTGTCGACGGGGAGGACATTGACAGCTTGACCAATGCCCTGCGACATCTGCTAGATGACGCGGCTTTGCAGCGCCGCCTGGGCAGCGCCGCGCAGAAGCGGTTCTGGACCGAATTCGCCTGGAGCGTGGCGGTGGGCCGGTATGAGGTCATTCTGGGCCTGACAGGAGACAAGAGATGAGCGAAACCCTTCCAGATACGATCAGCCTGATCATCCCGGCGCGGGAAAAGGATCTGGGGGGCTTCAAGGTGCGGCGCGTGCTGCCCTTCGCCAAACACCGCATGGTGGGGCCGTGGATCTTCTTCGACCATATGGGACCGGCGGATTTCGCGCCGGGCATCGGCATCAATGTGCGGCCGCATCCGCATATCAACCTGGCCACGGTCACCTATCTGTTCGCCGGCAATATCCTGCACCGCGATTCGCTGGGCACGCGTTCGGTGATCAAGCCAGGCGATATCAACCTGATGGTGGCGGGGAAGGGCATTACCCATTCCGAACGCGAGGAAGAAGAGGCGCAAGGCAGAACGCGCCATCTCGACGGCCTGCAACTGTGGCTGGCCTTGCCGGAAGCCGATGAGGAAATCGATCCGGCCTTTTACCACTATGATGCCGATGAAATTCCCGGCATCACTGAAGACGGCTTGTCCGTCCGCGTCATGATGGGGGAGGCGTTCGGCCTGACCTCTCCGGTGAAGACCTATGCCAGGACCTTCTATGCCGAGTTCCGGCTTAAGGCGGGCAAGCGCGTGGAGGCGCCTTTGACTGCCGAGGAACGCGCCGTCTATGCGTGCAGCGGCGCTATCGAGATCGATGGTCAGCGACTGGAGCCCTATGAAATGGCGGTTTTGGCACCGGGCGCGGCGGTGCAGATCACGGCCCTGGATGACGCCCATTTCGTCATGATCGGCGGCGAGCCCCTGACGGAGCGTCATATCTACTGGAACTTCGTATCGTCGCGGCCGGAACGCATCGAACTGGCGAAGGCCGACTGGCAGGCACAGGATGGCATCGCCTTTCCGAAGGTGCCCGGCGATGAAGTGGAGTTTATTCCGCTGCCGGAATGAGTTACAAATAGCCCAGATATCCCGCCTGCTGTGTGCCAGATTCAAATGAATATAAATAGTTTGGAAAACTTCAGCGTTATCTCAATAATCACTGAGCCAGAAAAATTGCTTATGGGAATTTACCGTGAAGCAGTAGCTGAGCCTTATAGTGATGGCGGGATTAAGGGGTGGAGATTTTATGTTGAAAAAATAAACGATTTTGGACGAAATGAGCCTGTGTGGGACACCTGGGAGGAGCAATTTTCAGGTATATTGGAATATCCAGCCTTATATACTAGGGTTCCAGTTGTATGGCGGGATTCTAATGACGGAAATGTCATTGATATGAATAAAGTATTGAAAATTGTTTCATTGCTGTAAATTGCGAAATAAAAATCTTGATTTGCTTAAAAATACGTAGGGCAAGTTCCTCGCTTATGGCCTTGCCGAGGCGATAATAGTGAGGGCAAGACAGGATAAACGGCTTTCCCGAACGATCAACACGTGCCCAGGTTGCGAAGTAGCCAGCACATGTTATCGACATGTCAGCTGGCGCTATCGCCGCTCTAAACGAACAAGATGACCATTGTCGCATTACACATCGGTAATGTTTCGCCCGACATCTTTACAAAAGATACAAGTTGCGCTTGGTTGGTTGTCCTCCGGGGTGTTCCAGCGTCAGTCAGGGTTTCATGAAAAAATACGGTTTGAGTTTGGTCAGCGCACTGGCGCTGATGTCTGCGGTCCTGGCTCCGGCCGCGTTTTCACAAGAAATGGCGCCGCCCGCTGTGCCGGTCGAGCAGCCGCAGAATATCCCCTATCCCGGCACCTTGCAGGTCACGGTGGACGCCACCGACCTTGATCACCGGATTTTCCAGGTCAATGAAACCGTACCCGTCGTCAAAAGCGGCGACATGGTGCTGATGCTGCCGAAATGGCTGCCGGGCCATCATTCGCCGGGCACCGAACTGAGCCGCGTCGCCGATATCATCATCACCGCCAATGGCCAGCGCCTCAACTGGCTGCGCGATCAACTCGACATGAACGCCTTCCATATCACCGTGCCGGAAGGTGCTAAAACGGTCGAGGTGGCGTTCAAGTACCTGGCGCCGGTGACCTCGAGCGCCGGCCGCATCACCATGACAGCGGATATGGTCGATCTGCAATGGAATTTCGCCTCGATGTATCCGGCCGGCTATTACGCTAAGCAGATTCCGGTGCAGGCTACGCTCAAAGTGCCGGCCGGCTTCGGCTACGCCACCGGGCTGGAAACCGACAGCAAGTCCGGCGACACCATCGTCTTCAAGACGACCGACTATGACACCCTGATCGATTCGCCGGTCTATGCAGGGCGTTATTTCAAGACCTGGGATCTGACGCCGAAGGGCAGTGATACGCCAGTGCGCCTGAACATCATGGCCGATGCGCCGGACATGCTCAATGCGCCGGATGATGTCATCGCCATCCACAGGAAGCTGATTGAACAGGCTTATAAGCTTTATGGCGCACACCATTATAATCATTACGATTTCCTGGTGGCGGCCTCCGATACGATCGGCGGCATTGGCCTTGAGCATCACCGCTCGTCCGAGAACAGCGTGTCGGAAAAGTACCTGACAGACTGGAAGACGGCCTTCGTGGGCCGCGACCTGCTGGCGCATGAATATACCCACTCATGGAACGGCAAGTTCCGCCGCGGAGCTGATCTTTGGACGCCGAATTTCCAGGTGCCGATGCGTGATTCGCTGCTCTGGGTCTATGAAGGTCAGACGCAGTACTGGGGCTATATGCTGGCCGGGCGTTCGGGCCTGCTCAGCAAGGATCAGGATCTGGGCGCCCTGGCGATGATCTTCGCCTCCTATGACAACCTGCCGGGCCGCAAGTGGCGTCCGCTGATCGACACCACCAATGATCCGATCATCTCGTCGCGCAGCCCGCAGAACTGGACCTCGATGCAGCGCTCGGAAGACTATTACAACGAAGGTCTGATGATCTGGCTCGATGCCGACACCCTGATCCGCGAGAAGACCGGTGGCAAGAAGTCGCTAGACGATTTCGCCAAAGCCTTCTTCGGCATTAAGAATGGTGACTGGGGCGAGACGACCTACACCTTTGACGACGTGGTCAAGACGTTGAACAGCGTCTACGCCTATGACTGGGACAGCTTCCTGAAGGCCCGTGTTTATGGCTACGGCCAGAACAATGATGGCGCGGCGCCGACCGATGGTATCACCCGCGGCGGCTACAAGCTGGTCTATCAGGAAACCCCGACCGATTATTTCAAGTCACTGGAATCCTTGCGTAAATATTCCAATCTGAACTATTCGATCGGCTTCTCGGTCAGTGGCAAGGACAACAGCATCATGTCCGAGCTGTGGGACAGCCCGGCCTTCAAGGCCGGCCTGACTCCGGGCATGACTCTGGTGGCAGTCAATGGCAAGGCGTTTGATATGGACCTGCTCAAGAAGGCCATCACCGATGCCAAGACCGGCACTGACCCGATCGAACTGATCGTGAAGTCGGACGACAACTACAAGACCGTGAAGATCGATTATCACGGCGGTTTGCGCTATCCGGTCCTGCAACGGATCGAGGGCAAGCCGGCCCTGCTGGATGATATTCTGGCGGAGAAGAAGTAGAATAAAAAGGCGGGCCGCAAAGCCCGCCTTTTTTAATGCAGCCCCAGCAGGGCCGGTCCCTTCACCAGCCAGGCCATATAGCCGCCATAGGCCAGCAGGAACAAAAAACCCGCCAGGCGCCCGATCGGCTGGCGCCGCAGGATGATGGCCGACAGGCAGACGGCCGCAGCCAGCATCAGCGGCAGGTCGACATGGAGGAAATGCGGTGCAATCGAAAGCGGATGGACGGCGGCGGTGATGCCGAGAATCCCCAGTATATTGAAGATATTGCTGCCCAGCACATTACCGAGCGCCATTTCGTTCTGACGGCGGATCGCGCTGAGGATGGTGACGGTCAGTTCGGGCAGGGAGGTGCCCACCGCTACCAGCGACAGCCCGATAACAGCATCGGAAACACCGAAATCACGGGCGATGGCGGTGGCGCCACGCACCAGGCCATCGGCGCCGGCGATCAGAGCCGCCAGTCCGGCGACCATCCAGATGACAGCCACCCAGGGCGACAGGCTGACTTTCGGCGCGATGTCTTCCTCGCCCTTGCGGCCTTCCAGCAGGTAGACCAGGAGCAAATAGGCCACGAGCGCGCCGACCATAATCAGGCCGTCGCGTTGTGACAGGACGCTGACCCAGGCCAGCCAGGTCAGGGCGCCGGTGACCACGAGCATGATCAGGGCTTCGCGCCGGACATTGCGGGCGGTGGTGGCGATCGGCCGCAGCAGGGCGCCGACGCCTAAGATCAGCAGGACATTGGCGATGTTCGAGCCGACGACATTGCCCACGGCCACATCTGGCGCGCCTTGCTGTACCGATTGCAGGGCGACCAGCAGTTCGGGCATGGAGGTGCCGAAGCCGATAATGGTCAGGCCGATAATGAGCTTAGGAATCTTAAGCGATTCCGCCAGGGCGACAGCGCCGCGGATCAGGGCTTCGCCGCCGAGCAACAGGCCCAGCAGGCCGCCGGCAACCAAAACATAGTTTATGTGAGCTGTAATGAACTCCATGCGCCCCTCCCGTTCATGGGGACATGTTTACCATGTCTGAAAGGCCGGGATAAGCAAAACCGGATACCGGACATACGATTTCGCTCCCAGAGGCATTCTGTTCATCATGCAGTCATGTGGTCGGATTTAGCCTCCGGCCAGCTTATCCTGGAGGGTTACATGTCCCGTCTTCGCCTGCTTGCCCTTGTGGGCTGTGTCTCAGTCTTCTCTGCTTTGGCGGTTCCTGCAGAAGCGCAGTTGCTTCGTCAGCGCCTGATCGAACGCATCAAGACAAAATCCGCCGCCACGCCGCCGCCGGATGCCGGAAAGCTGATGCCGGGCGCTACCCAACGCAGCGCCAGCTATGGGGATAATCCCGATCAGACCATGGAAGTCTATCTGCCGCCGCATCCCGATCACGCGCCGGTCATCGTCATGGTGCACGGCGGCGGTTGGCGGATCGGCGACAAGAACATGGCCGGCGTGGTGGAGAACAAGGTCAAACGCTGGCTACCAAAAGGCTATATCTTTGTCAGCATCGATTACCGCATGTTGCCGGAAGCCAAGGTTGATGTGCAGGCCCAGGACGTGGCGGCGGCCGTCGCCTATGTGCAGGGACACGCCAGCGAATGGGGCGGCGATGGCAGTAAGCTCATCCTGATGGGCCATTCCGCCGGCGCGCATCTGGTGGCCCTGCTTTCGGGCGACCCGTCGCGCGTCCGCAAGGCCGGGGGGCATAACTGGTCCGGCACAGTGGTGCTCGACAGCGCCGCCTATGATGTGGCCTCGGTCATGAACCGTAAGCACCCGCAGCTTTATGATGATGCCTTCGGCACCGATCCAGCTTATTGGGCCGGCCTGTCGCCGGCACTGCATATCGCGGCGGATGCGGTGCCGATGATGCTGGTCTGCGCGCTGAAACGCCCGGATGATTCCTGTGGGCAAAGCCGCGACTTCGCCGCCCGCCTGAAAGCGGTCGGACAGACGGCTCCGGTTGTGGAACAAAATCTGAAACACGGCGAGGTCAACAGCGAGCTTGGCCTGCCGGGTGAATATACGGACAAGGTCGATGGCTTTATGAGCGCGCATCTTGGCAGGTGAAGGGTTAGGCGCTAAACCGGGGTTATGATCCGCCTCTACATCTCCGAACCGACACCCACCTTTAGTGTGGGGCTGATGCTGCCGCTCAATATTGACCAGGGGCGCTATCTAACCTCCGTGATGCGCAAGGGCGCGGGGGATCAGGTCTGGGTGTTCAACGGCCGCGACGGTGAATGGACGGCGGAAATTGCCGAGGCGGGAAAGCGCCTTGTTGTTTTGAGACTAACCGAACAGACCAAATCGCAGCCAAGGCTCAAGGGACCGGTTCTGGCCGTGGCGCTGATCAAGCGCTCGCCGCTGGAGTATATTATCGAGAAGGCCACCGAACTGGGAGCGTCGCGGATTCAACTGTTGATGACCCGCCGCACCCAATCGGATCATGTCAAGCTGGAGCGTCTTAAGATCATCGCCCAGGAAGCCGCCGAACAGACCGAGCGGCTGGATGTGCCGGAAATTCTGGCGCCTATCAAACTCGATGCCTTTCTGGCGGCACCGGATGTGGAGGCGATTATTTTCGGCGATGAGGACAGTACGCACGAAGGCGATGAACGCCGCACCCGGCCTCTGCTGGAGGTTCTGTCACCATTGACAAGCAAGCGCGCGGCGATCCTGATCGGACCCGAAGGCGGCTTTGACAATAATGAGCGCCAGACCTTGCGCGCCATGGAAAACGTCTATCCGGTCAATCTCGGTCCGCGCATCCTGCGTGCAGATACCGCGGCCATTTCCGCCCTGACCCTCTATCAGGCATCGCTCGGGGACTGGAAGTAATCTCCGCCTGTAAGGCGGCAAGGGGAACCGCCCGCCAAGAAACGATATTGGGCAATTGCGAGGAGGCTCGCGCCGATTGAGCGGCTAAAAAGCAGTTGTCACCTTGCCAGTTACACAAACGCGGCCCATATAAGCCCCGCTTGCAATATTGAGAGGGCAGGGCGCGTGGCTGAGACTTCTAAGGCGGAACCTGTCCGCACCATGGCCGATCTGGTCAGCTATTTTGAAGCCGGTAACAAGCCGCGCGAGAATTGGCGCATCGGCGCGGAACACGAGAAGTTCGCCTTCCATCTCGATACCTTGCGCCGCCCGACCTATGAAGGCCCGGATGGCATCGAGGCTATGCTGGTGGGGCTGGAGCGCTTTGGCTGGAAGCCCTATTACGAAAACGGCAAGATCATCGCCCTGCTGAAGAACGGGGCCTCGGTGACCCTGGAACCGGGCGGCCAGTTCGAGCTTTCGGGCGCGCCGCTGGAAACCATCCATGATATCTGCAACGAGACCGGCCAGCACCTGGAAGAGGTCAAGACGGTAGCTTCCGAACTGAAATTGGGCTTTATCGGTCTGGGTTTCTCGCCGCTGTGGACGCGCGAGGAAACGCCGGTCATGCCCAAGGGGCGCTATAATATCATGCGCGCCTATATGCCGAAGGTCGGCAAGCTGGGGCTCGATATGATGCTGCGCACCTGTACGGTGCAGGCCAATCTCGACTATGGCGACGAGGCCGATATGGTGCTGAAATTCCGCACCTCGCTGGCCCTGCAACCGATCGCCACGGCGCTGTTTGCCAATTCGCCCTTTATCGAAGGCAAGCCGAGCGGTTTCCTGTCGGCGCGCGCCAATGTGTGGACTGACACTGATCCGGACCGCACCGGTATGCTCGATTTCGTGTTCGAGGATGGCTTCGGTTTCGAGCGCTACGCCAGATACGCGCTCGATGTGCCGATGTATTTCGTCAAGCGCGAGGGGGCGGCGAACGGCGGCTATATCGATGCTTCTGGCCAGGACTTCAAGGCTTTCCTCAAGGGCGAACTGCCGGCGCTGCCGGGCGAATTGCCGACCATGGATGATTGGGCCGACCATCTAACGACCCTGTTTCCGGAAGTGCGTCTCAAGAAGTACCTCGAAATGCGCGGCGCCGATGCCGGTCCGTGGGGCCGATTGTGCGCCCTGCCGGCGCTGTGGGCGGGCCTGCTCTATGACCAACCGTCGCTGGAAGCGGCCTGGGAACTTGTCAAGGGATGGACGAATGACGATCACAACACCCTGCGCGGCATGGCGGCGAAGACCGGCCTTGAGGGCGCAATCGCCGGTCGTCCGGTCAAGGACTGGGCAATGGATGTGCTGGAAATCGCCAAACAGGGCCTGAAGAACCGTAATCGCCTGTCTGGCGGAATGGTTGATGAAACGGGTTACCTAACCGAACTGTTCGAGATCGCCGACAGCGGGCTTACGCCGGCCGATCGTCTGCTGGAAAAGTTCAATGGTGTCTGGCAGGGCGATTTCCGTAAGCTGTATGAGCAGGAAGCTTATTAAAATAAAGCGCTAGAATCGTATACAGTTTCGCATGTGCAGCGACTCTTATGCTTGCCAAGGGCTTAATTTGCTGGTCTTGTCGTAAAAAAGGCAACGACCTCGCTGAGCGAAGGATCTGAGCCACCTTCCTTTGCGAGTTAAAACAGCATGATCAATATCGTCATTGCGGCCGGGATTCTGGTAACGATCCTGACCGCCATCCCCGTCCTTTTGCAGATGCGTAACCACCCGAAGGGGCTGTTCGTCTGCTTCTTTGCCGAGATGTGGGAACGCTTTTCCTACTACGGTATGCGCGCCCTGCTGATCTATTATCTGGTTCGCCATTTCCTCTTCACCGATGAACACGCCAATGCGCAGTATGGTTCTTACACCACGCTTATATATCTTTTGCCGCTGCTGGGCGGCCTGATTGCCGACCGCTGGCTGGGCACGCGTAAGGCTATCGTTTTTGGCGCTATCCTGCTGGTGGCCGGTCACTTCGGCATGGCCTTCGAGGGTAAGGCCAATGTCGATACCCTGACCTATCAGGGCCATACCTATGAATTCGTTGTCGAAGGCAAGGGCCAGGACCGCGCCGTCAAGCTACAGGTCGGCGATCATCGCTATGACTGGTCCGGCCGTCCGGATGGCGGCTATCATGTCGAGGGGCTGCCGGCAGGGGCGCCGATCCCGGCCGATCTGCCCGCTGGTTCGTTCACCAAGGGCATGAAGGTGGCCACGCCGTGGGCGGAGCAAGCCTTCTATCTGTCGGTGTCGCTGATCATCATGGGCGTCGGTTTCATGAAGCCGAACATTTCCTCGATTGTCGGCCAGCTCTATCCGGACAAGGATCCGCGCCGCGACGCTGGTTTCCAGTTCTATTATTACGGCATCAATCTCGGTTCTTTCTGGGCGGCGGCGCTGTGTGGCTATCTCGGTGAGAATGTCGGCTGGTGGGCGGGCTTCGGCCTGGCCGGGGTCGGGATGCTTGCCGGCCTGATCATGTTCACGCTTGGCAAATCCTGGCTGCAAGGCAAGGGCGAGCCGCCGAAGCCGGAAGTGCTCAAGGAAAAGGTGGCCGGGATCTCCAAGGAAAACCTGATCTATCTGTTCGGCTTCGCCATGGTGCCGGTGATCTTCTTCCTGGTGCAGAAGAACAAGATCGTCGGCACGGCTTTGACGGTCGGCATGGTGGCGATCATCATATATGTCTTCATCCAGATGTTCACCAAGTACAATGTCCAGGAACGCTTCCGGCTGGGCCTGGCCATGATCCTGTCCGGCGCCTCGGCCATCTTCTTCGCCCTGTTTGAGCAGGCGGGATCGTCGCTGTCCCTGTTCGCCGAGCGCAATACCGACCTCAACATCATGAAGGCGCCGATGCTAATCGGCAAGTTCGTACTGGCCTCGCAGGAACAACTGGCGGCCATGACGGTGCCGGCCGGTTCGATCTGGATCGACATGGGTATGACCGCCTCGCAGACCCAGACCTTCAATGCCGGCTTTATCCTCATCCTGGCACCGGTCTTCGCGGCGATCTTCACCTTCCTCGGCAATCGCAATATGGACCCCGATCCGGTCAAGAAGTTTGCTTTCGGCCTGCTGAATGTCGGCCTGGGCTTTCTGGTGCTGGTCTGGGCCGCGCCTCTGGCTGATGCCAACTGGCGTTTGCCGGCCTTCTTCCTGCTGCTGACCTACTTCTTCCACACCATCGGTGAACTGAGCCTGTCGCCGGTTGGGCTGTCGCAGCAGACCAAGCTGTCGCCGCCGACGATTGTGGCCACCATGATGGCCATCTGGTTCCTGGGGGCATCGCTTGGCCAGTATGTCGCCGCCATTATCTCGACCTTCGCCTCGACTGAGACGGTCGGTGGCAAGGTGCTGGATAACAAGTCGGCCCTGATGTCGTCGCTGGATACCTTCCAGTTCATCGGCTGGCTGGGTGTTGGTATCGGCGTGGTTTTCTTCCTGCTGAGCTTCGTGCTGAAGAAGTGGTCCTATGGTGCCAATGACACTACCAAGACGGTGGATGAAGGCACAACGGAGGTTGTCTAAACTTCTGGGGTTTTGGGTCCAAAGAACGTTTCTTGCGGCCCCAAGTCTTCTCTCTTTCCAAAGAAAAGCCTGGCTCTAAGGGCCGGGTTTTTCTTTGGAATAAAGGCAAGGTTTGTGGGGTTTAGCGATACAGGAGTATAGCTCTTGTAAGCTATGGGGCCCCAGGCCCGGTAAGTCAGAAATCCTTCTTCAGCCTCAGTTCCAGAATTGGCGGGATCTTGGTTGTCGTGTGCTGGGTGAAAGCGATCGGCGACAGGCCGCGCAGGCCCTCATAAACCGTGCGATCAAGGGTAAAGCGCAGGTTCAGCGGGTTCTTCAGCATGGCCTTGAAGGTCAGCTTGCCAGGCGTCTTGTACTGGAACCACACCTGCGTCCACGGATCGAAATGAGCGTCGGTCAACTCGTTGGCCAGATAATTACGGTTCTTCCCGGCGCTTTCCAGATCGATACCCCAGCTTGTGCCGGATTTCGGAAATTCCTGGCTGAAGCTGGCCGAATAGATATGCGGCTCCATGCCCGAAATCCGGCGGTCTCTGCCGGTGATCGGGTCTTTTACCTTTGACTGGCGATAGAGCCAGTCGAGGCTGAGTGTGCCGTGCGGAATATGGAAGCGATCGAGGGGCGTATCCAGCTTAAGGTGGACAAAGTCGCCCTGCGCGGTGCCGATGTTGCCGCTGGCCGTATAGATGTCACCATTATCGACCACAGCGATGAAGTCGGCGGTGTCCTGATAATCATAATGCTCCAGCGCAATGCTGACGGCGCCCTTGTCCCAGAAGGACTGCTCCAGAATAAGGGTGTTCATCCAGTCCTTCTGCGGCACCAGATTACTGTTGCCCAGGGTGACATGGTTGGTCTCAAGCTGAACTGACGACGCGAAACCATTGAAGCTTAATTGGTCGACCTGGCGGATCGTTTTCCAGCTTAGCTTTGTCTTGTCGCTGAAGGCATAAACCGCCTGGAAGCGCGGCTTGTAATAGGTGAAGGAGTCGGAGCGATCGGCCGCCGGCACGGCAATGGTTGAGGTTTCTACCTTCAACTCGCCCTCAAAGCTCAGTTTTTTTGTCGCCTTCCAGTTGGCCGAGACGAAGGATTCCGTCCGGTCTTCCTGCACCCGCACATGATCGGTGGGCACATTGGGGCTGGTGGCGTTCATCACGAAGGATGAATCGCGGTCCAGACTATTGAATACGCTCTCCGTGCCGACGGCCAGGGTCAGGCGGTCGTTCCTTTCCCAGCTCAGCCGACCGTTGAGAATGCGCTCATTGGTCAGGCTGAGGGCGCGATAATCGGCAGTACCGGTCTGGTCGGTATAGATATCTATGTCATGGATGCGTTCATGTCGGCTGAGGACATTGAGGTTCAGATTGAGACCGTGGCCGAACGCACGTTCATACTGGCTGCCCAGTTCGCTGGGTATGTCCTTCTCCATGAAGGTTTCATAACCCATGGCCCCATCCTGATCGTAGGCCACGGTCTGGCGATAGATGGAGGGGTTATAGGTGCCGTTGAAGGTGATCTTGCCGCCGAATAGCGGACGTGAGTGCGATGCCTGTGATTCGATACCGGTGCCGCCGGCGTGTTGGTACATATTGAGGATTTTCTGGCCCGTGTTGTCGGTCGTTACCCGCCGGCCATTCTGCGCGCCGTTATCGAAGAAATTGAAAATATCTGCTGTGATATCCGTGCTTTTGCCGTTGCGGTTATCATTATAGGTGAAGAGCAGGACGCCGGCATTGGTATTGCCATCGAGATTTCGATAGATGCCGAGCGCCGAGAAATTCGGCTTGGCGTCGGTCTTGCGCACCACGTTGACGATCTGGCGATGGCCGTGCATGTCAATGCCGGGCGCACCGCCGGTGATCAGTTCGAGATGATCGACCTGGGCGGAATTGATGTTGGACAGGGTATTGCCCAGATCGGCCTTGGTGGTCGGGCGCTGGCCGTCGATCAGCACATTGCCAGCCGTGCCGGAAAAGCCGCGCGCGCTTTCACCGCCATCGAAGACAAAGCCCGGCACATGCAGCACCATGTCGAACGCGGTAGAGACCTGGAATTCGAGAAAGTATGCGGGCTGGAAGGTCTGAACCGGCCCGGCGGCACTGACCGTTATGGGCGCAGACGGGGCCTCGGCGGCCTGAACGGCGGTGCCGGTGGCGAGCGCCAGCCAAATGGCGGCGAGGGCAGTGGAGTTACGCAGGCGCATGAATGGTCTTCCCCGGTGGGACGCCGAATGGGCGCGGCGTCCGTTGGGGCATGGCATACCTGCGGGAAGGTTCGTGACAAGTTAAATGGCCGTAACAATTTCAATCGAAACGAATTGCAGGCGCGGAGCGTAGTTGATATAAATTTTAATAATATCAGTGCGCTATTGTGAATTTCGATTGCGATTTCTCCGCCTTTTTGCCGCCGTATTGTGACAGAGATTTAATGTAAAACCGAGTTAGCTGGTGCCGCCGACCGTCAGGCCGCGAATGCGCAGGGACGGCTGGCCGATTCCCACAGGCAGGCTCTGGCCGGCCTTGCCGCAGGTGCCGACACCGGGATCGAACTTGAAGTCGTCGCCGATCATGTCGACCTGCGACATCGCCGCCGGACCGTCGCCGATCAGGGTAGCGCCCTTGACCGGTGCGCCGACCTTGCCGTCCTCGATCAGATAGGCTTCGGTGCATTGGAAGACGAACTTGCCGTTGGTGATATCGACCTGGCCGCCGCCGAAATTGACGGCATAGAGGCCCTTCTTCGTGTTGGCGATCATGTCGTCCAGTTTGTCACTGCCTCCGCGCATGAAGGTATTGGTCATGCGGGGCAGGGGCTGGTGGGCATAGGACTGGCGGCGACCATTACCGGTAGCCTTCGCGCCCATCTGGCGGGCGGAGAGGCGGTCGTGCATATAGCCGACCAGGATGCCGTCCTCTATCAATGTCGTGCAGGACGTCGCCGTACCTTCGTCGTCAATATTGAGCGACCCGCGCGCATCGGGCACGGTGCCGTCATCGACGATGGTGACGCCTTTGGCGGCGACCTGCTTGCCCATCTTGCCGGAAAAAGCAGAAGTGCCCTTGCGGTTGAAATCGCCTTCTAAGCCGTGACCGACGGCTTCATGCAGCAGAACGCCCGGCCAGCCTGGCCCAAGCACGATATCCATTTCGCCCGCCGGCGCGGCAACGGCGTCAATATTGACCAGCGCCTGGCGAATGGCCTCGTCGACCTGGGCCTGCCACTTTTCCGGCGCGGTGATATCAAACCACGAGATACGTCCGCCACCGCCGGAAGAAGCTGTCTCGCGCCGGCCATTGCGCTCGACCGACACGCTGACATTCAGGCGTACGAGGGGGCGGTAATCGTGATAGAGTTCACCACCCGACCGCAGGATGGTGATGGCGCGCTTGTCGCAGGCCAGCGAGGCCGAGACCTGCACGACGCCGGAATGTTTCTGGCGGGCATAGGCGTCCATGGCCTGGAGCAGCGCGATCTTGTCGGCAAAAGCCATTTCGCCCAGCGGATCATGGGCCTGGTAATAGGACTGGTTGGAGCGCACTGGATTGCTGGTCAGGCTGACATTGACCGGCTTGCCAGCCTTGGCCAGCACGGCGGCCTCGGCGGCGCGGTTGACGGCATCTAGCGACAGTTCGGCGCTGTTGGCGAAGCCGATGGTTTCACCGGCCACGACGCGCAAACCAAAGCCCTGGTCGGCGCCATAGGCCGACGCCTTCAGGCGGCCGTCATCGAACATCAGGGATTCGGATTCGCGTTTCTCGATGAAGATTTCGCCGTCATCGGCGCCCTTTAGCGCCTCTTCAAGGACACTGTGAGCGCTGGCGAGATCGAAATCGCCCCAATCCTGTTCATAAGTAGCGTTGGAAGCGTCAAGGGAGTCAGCCATGGGAAATCTTCATTAAAGTAACTACAGCCTCCTATTTAGGCATGACGGACGCCCTTGGCCATGACAAACTCAGATTTTGTTGGCGAAATCTGTCTTAATAGCCATTCGGCGCTTGAGGCAAGGCCGACCGGCCGCCCGAGCTTATGCGAGGTTCTTCGCGCGCATCTGCGCGCCAGCAAAGATGCGACAAAAGACCGCACCGGCTCCGCGGTTATGGCTCTTTCGGGCCGAAAAAAGGCAAATCCCTTTTTTGCCCTTTGCAATTCGCCGTGAAGGCATTATGGAACCCAGTTGGATAGACCGGTTTACAGGTCTGAAAGTGCGTCAGATTCGTTCAGAATAGGGTCGCGTATAAGTTTCAGGGATAGGCAGCTACGGATGCGTTGGCATCGGGCCGCCGTGAAAATGAGGGTTTTGCGAATGGGCAGTAAAAGGCTTTTCGGCAAAGGGCTTTCCGGATCGGGGCTGTTTAAGGCCGCCTCCGGTGCGGTCGTCACGCTGGCTTTATCGGCGTCCATGTCGGTCTCGGCCTTTGCCGAGGACGTGATGGGACAGCCGACGGACAAGGCCATGGGCTGGCAGCCGGCGGGTTCGGCGCTGAAGCGCCAGACGGAATGGTTCTATAACGACCTTTTGTTCCCTATCATCGTTGCCATTTGTCTGCTGGTTGCCGGCCTGCTGCTGTGGATCATGGTCCGCTACAACAAGAAGGCCAATCCGGTCCCGGCCAAGTTTTCGCACAATACCCTGATCGAGATTATCTGGACGGTCATCCCCGTGCTGATTCTCGTCGTCATCGCCATCTACTCGTTGAGCCTGCTGCGCGACTACAATGATATGCCGAAGCCTGATGTGGTCGTTAAGGCCACCGGCAACCAGTGGTTCTGGACCTATGATTATCCGGAACTGGGTGTCACCGATATCGAATCGCGTCTGCGTGAAGACGCCAAGGACATCAAGACCGCCAAGGCCGCCGGCATTCCGTACCTGCTGGAAGTCGACAATGTGCTGGTTGTTCCGGTCAACAAGGTCATTCACGTCCAGACGACTGGCGCCGATGTCATTCACTCCTTCACCGTTCCGGCTTTTGGCTTCAAGATCGACGCTATTCCCGGCCGCCTGAACAATACCTGGTTCAAGGCCGAGAAGATCGGCACCTATTACGGGCAGTGCTCCGAACTTTGCGGCAAGGACCACGCCTATATGCCGATCGAGGTCAAGGTGGTCAGCGATGCCGACTTCGACGCCTTCATCATCAAGAATGGCGGCAAGACCCGCGCCATGATCGCTTCGGAAGCGGCGGCCTCTGCCGCCGCCGCTGAAGAAGCCGCTGCCTCCGCCGCTACGGCCGCCAGCGCTTCTGCCGAGGCCGCTGCCTCCGCTGCGCCGGCTTCTGCTGCCGCTACGCCCGCTAACGCCTCAGCCTCTGCCGCGCCCGCTTCCGGTGCGGCCGCCGCGCACTAAGTTCAGTTCAGAGAGATATCCATCATGTCTTCAACTGCCATCACTCATGAACGCGATACCCACGCGGACAGCCATGCGCATGACGCGCACGAACACAAGCCGGGTTTCTTCGCCCGCTGGGTGTTCACCACCAACCACAAAGACATCGGCACCCTTTACCTGATCTTCGCCATCATGGCCGGTCTGGTCGGGGGCGCTTTTTCGGGCCTGATCCGCTGGGAACTGGCCGAGCCGGGCCTCCAGGTCTTCATGAAGGGCTCGATGCTCGATTCCATGGGCCTGTTCAACCTGTCGAACCCCGACCATGCCAAGCACGCCTTCAATTCGGTGGTTACGGCCCACGCTGTCATCATGATCTTCTTCATGGTCATGCCGGCCACGATGGGCGGTTTCGCCAACTGGTTCGTACCGATCATGATCGGTTCGCCTGATATGGCCTTCCCGCGCCTGAATAACATCTCGTTCTGGCTGCTGGTGGCTTCGTGGATACTGCTCTGCACCTCGATCTTCACGCCTTCGGGGCCTGGGGGCGAGCACGGCTTTGCCGGCGGCTGGACCATGTACCCGCCGATGTCGAGCCATACCGGCTCGCCCGGACCGGCCATGGACCTCGTCATCCTGTCGTTCCACCTGGCCGGCGCCTCGTCGATCCTCGGCTCGATCAATTTCATCACCACCATCTTCAACATGCGCGCGCCGGGCATGACCCTGCACCGTATGCCGCTGTTCGCCTGGGCCATCCTGGTCACCGCCTTCCTGCTGCTGCTGTCCCTGCCAGTTCTGGCCGGCGCCATTACCATGCTGCTGACCGACCGTAATTTCGGCACTTCGTTCTTCGATCCGACCGGCGGCGGCGATCCGATCATGTTCCAGCACCTGTTCTGGTTCTTCGGTCACCCGGAAGTCTACATCCTGATCCTGCCGGGGTTCGGCATCATCTCGCACATTGTCTCGACATTCTCGCGCAAGCCCGTCTTCGGTTACCTGGCCATGGCCTACGCCATGATGGCCATCGGGTTTGTCGGCTTCATCGTGTGGGCGCACCACATGTATACTGTCGGCATGTCGTTCGACCTGCGTGCCTATTTCGTGCTGGCCACCATGGTCATCGCCGTGCCCACCGGCGTTAAGGTGTTCTCGTGGATCGCCACCATGTGGGGCGGCTCGCTGTGGTTCACAGTTCCTATGCAATGGGCGATCGGCTTCATCTTCCTGTTCACGGTTGGTGGCGTCACCGGCGTCGTGCTCTCGAACGCCGCGGTCGATTACAGCCTGCAGGACACCTATTATGTCGTTGCCCACTTCCATTATGTGCTGTCACTCGGGGCCGTCTTCTCGATCTTTGCCGGTTTCTACTACTGGTTCGAGAAGATGTTCGGCGTGAAATACAATAAGTGGCTGGGATCGGCGCACTTCTGGATCATGTTCGTCGGCGTTAACCTGATCTTCTTCCCGCAGCACTTCCTGGGTCTGCAAGGTATGCCGCGCCGTTATGTCGATTATCCGGAAGGTTTTGCCTACTGGAACAAGATTTCCTCAATCGGTTATGCCATTACGGCGGTCGGCGTCGTGGTCTTCCTGATCATGTGCCTGGAAGCCGCAATCGTCCGCCGCAAGGGGGAGGCCAATCCGTGGGGCGAGGGCGCCACCACCCTGGAATGGACCCTGTCGTCGCCGCCGCCTTATCACCAGTTCTCGGAACTGCCGGTAATAAAAGAAGACGAAGACGCACATCACTAAATCCGTTAAACTGGATTGCTAAATCGGGGGGTGAAGTCCGAACGGTCTTCGCCCCCTTTGTTCTTGAAGGCCCGTAGCTTGAGTTCTGAACCGAAAATCAAGGCGAAAAAATCGCAAACCGCCCTGACCCGTGAGGAGATGGAAGCGAATCTGCGCGACGCCTATGCCTCAAAGGCCATGCGCGGATCGCCGCGTGACTATTTTCAGCTTTTGAAGCCGCGCGTCATGTCGCTGGTCGTCTTCACAGGCTTTACCGGCCTGATCATTTCCCAGTCCTGGGCCAATATTCATATGAATCCGCTGCTGGCGGCGGTCGCGGTCTTCTGCATCGCCATCGGTGCGGGCGCAGCCGGGGCGCTCAATATGGCGATCGAAGGCGAGACCGACGCCCTGATGCGCCGCACCCGGATGCGCCCCGTCGCGGCCGGCCGGGTGACCAAAAGCGATGCCTATGCCTTTGGCGGTGTGCTGGCCTTCCTGTCTGTGGCCCTGATGTGGCTGGCCTTTCCGGATGGTCTGGCGGCCGGCCTGCTGGCTCTGACCATCGCCTATTATGTTGTTTTTTACACGTTGATCCTGAAGCGCCGGACGCCGCAGAATATTGTCATCGGCGGCGCGGCAGGCGCCTTTCCGCCGGTGATTGGCTGGGCGGCGGCTACCGGCCATGCGCCGATCGAGGCGTGGATACTGTTCGCCATCATCTTCCTGTGGACCCCGCCGCATAGCTGGGCGCTGGCCCTTTACACCACCGAGGACTATGCCAATGCCGGCATTCCCATGATGCCGGTGGCGAAGGGCGCAAAATCGACCCGCTTGCAGATACTGCTCTATTCGCTGGTCATGGCGCCGGTCGCCTGCCTGCCGATTGCCTTCCATATGGGCGGACTGGTCTATGCGGCGGTCTCGATTCTGGGCGGCGGCTTTTTCATCTATCTGGCCGTGCGCGTCTTTTTGTCGCGTGCCGGCGACCATCCGGAAGGTGGTGAGGCCAGCCTTTACGATGTTAAGAAGGAAGCCCTGGCCGCGCGTAACCTCTTTGCCTTTTCCATCCTTTATCTGACGGCGCTGTTCGCCACCCTGCTGGTCGAACACGTCATTACCGGACTGATGTCATGACCGAGCATCCTGAAAACCCGCCAGAAAACGTATTGGCAGAAGGCAAGGCCGCCTATGTGAAGGCGCAGAAGAAGCGCAACCTCTATATCGGGCTGGCGCTTGCCGCGTTCGTCGTGTTGGTTTTCTTCATTTCGATGGCGCGCATGTCGCAGGGCATCAGGCATGATGCTGAGAGTGCCGCCGCGGCGCGCGCCTCCGTTTCGGGAAGCCACTAGGCATGGCGCTCAGCCGGAACAGCAAGGTGGTTTTGTCGCTGGTAGGGGCACTTGTCGTCATGTGCGCGCTCACGGCTGCCGCTGTGCCAGCCTATCGCGCCTTCTGTAACGCCACCGGTTTTGCCGGCACGGCCCGCAAGGCCAATGCCACCCTGGCGGCGATCCAGACGCCGGGCAAGAGAATCGTACGTGTGCGCTTCGACACCAACACCAACGGTGTGCCGTGGAGTTTCAAGGCGGAAAAGCCTTACCTGGATACGCGTGTCGGGAAATCGGCCATGGTATGGTTTGATGTGAAGAACAATGCCGACCATCCCGTCACGGCGCGTGCTACCTATAATGTGCTGCCCGATACCATGGGCGCCTATTTCATGAAGACGCAGTGTTTCTGCTTCAATGATGTCACCCTCCAGCCCGGAGAATCGCAGCGCTTTCCGGTGGTCTATTTCCTCGATCCGAAGCTGATGGAAAACAGCGACACCAATACCGTGCCGGACGTGACCTTGTCCTATACGTTTTTTGAATCGAAAGTACCCGCAAGCGTCTCAAAAGCCGCATCTTAGCGCTCAGGCGCCGCGGGTCTCGCCGCAAAGGCGGCGGCGGGCCTTGCCCTTGCCAAGTTTCGACGTAAAGGACGTCAAAACTTGGAAAAAGCGACGGAATCTCGGTGCGCTTTGCATTGTGTTTAAAGATAATTTGGCATAATCAGAATCTCAGGTTATGCCTGCATATAAAATCAGCCGCACTTCAAAAAGCGGTACTAAAAGGTGAGTTGAACGAAAATGGCCCATCACGGCGTTAAACACGACTACCATATCATTGACCCCAGCCCGTGGCCCCTGATGGGCTCGGCATCGGCGGTCGTCTGGGCATTCGGCATGGTGGCCGGTATGCGCGGCCTGTTCGGCGTCGCCAAGGGCGAATGGTGGCTGATGCTGGTCGGCCTGGCGCTGATCCTCCTCACTATGGTTTTCTGGTGGCGCGACGTCATCAAGGAATCGAAGGCGGGCGATCATACCCCGGTCGTGCAGCTTGGTCTGCGCTACGGCATGATCATGTTCATCGCCTCAGAAGTCATGTTCTTCGTCTCCTTCTTCTGGATCTTCTTTGAAATGGCCCTGTTCCACGGCCATCGTGCCGGCGACATGTCGGCCATCGAGGAAGTGAAGACCGCCTGGTCAACCTGGCCGCCGGCAGGCGTTGAAACGCTCGATCCCTGGCATCTGCCGCTGGTCAATACCTTGCTGCTGCTGACCTCCGGCACCACGGTCACCTGGGCGCACCACGCGCTCCAGCAAAATGATCGCAAGGGCGCCATCCAGGGTCTGCTCCTGACGGTCATCCTCGGCGCTCTGTTCACCTGTGTTCAGGGCTTTGAATATATGGAAGTCGCCAAGGAGCACAACTTCCACTTCTTCCTGTTCAAGGATGCGGCCGATGCCACCGGCGCCGCCAATCTTTATGGCTCGGCCTTCTTCATGGCTACGGGCTTCCACGGCTTCCACGTCCTGATCGGTACCATTTTCCTGATCGTCTGCCTGCTGCGCGCCATTGCCGGTGACTTCACCCCGAAGAAGCACTTCGGTTTCGAAGCTGCCGCCTGGTACTGGCACTTCGTTGACGTGGTCTGGCTGTTCCTGTTTGCCTTTGTCTACGTCATCTTCGGCGGTCCGCACTAAGCGGGCGACCGAATTTGAGAATTCTTACCGGGCGTCGGCTACAGAGCCGGCGCCCTCACTATTTGACCGGCCCCTCATGACCCTGCGCGAATATCTGAAAGCCGTGCCGCCCGGACTGGCCATTGCCGCCGCGATCGCCTTTGTTATCCTCAATGGCCTCGGCATCTGGCAGCTTGAGCGCCTGAAATGGAAGGAAGCGCTGATCGCCGATATGGCGCGCACGGAAGCCGCCGCGCCGATACCGGCGGAAACGCTGCTGGCTCAGGCGAAGCCCGACTGGCGCTCGGCGGTCTTTCCGACCTGCGAGATCGATCTGGGCAGTGCAATCTACATGCATTCGGAAGTCGATGGTGTGCCGGGATATCGGGTTCTGGCGGCCTGTCCGCTGACCGATAAGGCCATGCTGGTCGATATCGGGTTCGCCAGGGAAAAATTACCCCCCGCGGTAGTGGTGATTACGCCTGTCGGCCGCCTAAGAGCTTTTGAAAAATCAGGTCCGTTTACACTGGTTAATCGCGTGGCCGAGAACGACTGGTACTGGCGCTCGGCCGGTGAGATGGGACCGCGGCTGAACGCCCGCCTGCGAGACGATTATTTCCTGGTCCTTGACCTGAAGGCCAGTCACGCCGATATAGCGGGCCTGTCGCAGGGACCGCTGACCGCGCCCCTGCCTAACCGCCATATGGAGTACGCCCTGACTTGGTTCGGCCTTGGCTGGGCTTTGCTGGGTGTTTTCGGCAGCGTGGTTTATCAGCGCGCCAGAAAGAACAAAACCGCTTGACTATTCTCGCCTCGCAAAAGCTCTACACCTTCGATAACGGCCTGCGCCTGCTGGTCGATCCTATGCCGGGGCTGAAGACGTTTGCCCTGAGCGCTCTGATCTATGGCGGGGCGCGGTTTGAGACTGAAGCGCAGTCGGGTTGGGCGCATCTGCTGGAGCACATGGTCTTCAAGGGCGCAGGCGGCCGCAACGCCCGCGACCTGGCCGAAGCCATCGAGCACAAGGGCGGCACGATTAATGCCTCTACCGGCTATGAACATACGCGTTTTGAAGTGCGCGGCCTGAATAGCCTGATGCCTCTGGCACTGGAAATCGTTACCGACCTGATGTTCCGCCCGGCTATCGATGCCGAAGAACTGGCGCGGGAAAAGAAGGTGGTCGAGCAGGAAATCCTCGAAGCTTATGATACGCCGGACGACCATGTGTTCGACCTGCTGCAATCGTCCATGTTCGCCGGGCAATCGCTCGGCCGTCCGATCCTGGGCACAAAACAGAGCCTGAAACCGGTAACGCCGGAGGCTTTGCGCGCCTTCGCCGATACGCTGTATGCGCCGCATCAGATCGTCATCTGTGTGTCAGGCGGTGTGGCGCCGGAAGCGGTTTATGCGGCGCTGAAACCGTGCGTCGAGTCGGTTCCGGCCCATGCCGGTTTCGGCAAGCCGGCAGCGATGCGCTTCACCACGGAGCGCCATATCCAGAAGCGCAAGATCGAACAGGCCAATCTGACGATCGGCTTTGAAGGCGTCAGCCGTCTGAGTCAGGATATCATTCCGTTGCGCCTGTTCAGCGAGATCCTGGGCGGCGGCATGGCCTCGCGTCTGTTCCAGGAGGCACGTGAGGCGAGGGGGCTGGCCTATAGTATCGACGCCTTCACCACGCCTTATCGGGATGGCGGGATATTCGGAGTCTATGCGGGGTGCGCAGCCGCAGATGTGGTGCCGCTTATCGAACTAATTCAAAAGGTTCTGGGCGAACTTTCATCCAATCCTTTGCAGGCAGAACTGGAACGGGCCAAGGCGCAGTTCATGACCTCGCTGTTCCTCAACCACGAAGGTGCGGCCTCGCGCTGCGGCACCTTTGCCAGCCAATTGTCGACCTTCGGCAAGGTCTTTAGGTTGGATGAGGTGGCGGCTGATATCGAAGGCGTCAGCCGCGATGATCTGGTGCGTGTCGGTTCGGCCATAAGCTCGCAAAAGGCGTGCGCCAGCGCGCTTTTGGGGCCGAAATCCATGAGTGATGTGTCAGCCATTTTGGCGGCATAATTTTTATACCCTTTCGGGTGCATTCCGGCGCAAATCACGTCATTCCTGACAGCGCAGAGTGTGTGGAGGGCGAAAGGCATTATGGATCGCGGAAGCGCAACGCCCTTATGGCTTGACGACGAAACTGTCCGTGCGCTGGCGCTGACGGGCGCCGACAGCCTGTTATGGGCCTATGATCTGTCATGCGGCCGTTTTGAATTCCGGGGGGATGCGCGAACACTTGATCTGCAGGCTTTGGCTGGTGTCTTTACGCTTGAAGACCTGATGCCTCTGTTTGCCTCAGGTGAAACCGATCGGCTGGATATGGTCCTGAAAACGCTCGAAGTGCGGACCGCTGCCGGCCTGCCTGGCGAAGAACAGGTGCAATGCCTGATGCGTCTGAAAGACCGGCGTTTACTTTATTTCAAGGGGCGTAAGGTCCGGCCGTCACTGGTGCTCGGCACGGTGACCGAGATGAGCCGGGATATCCGCCAAATGCCGGACGCAGACAGTCTGGTTCAGGATATCCATATCGACTCACTCACCGGCCTGTATAATCGCCAGGGATTTTTGAGCGCCAGCCGAGCTCTTTTGTCACGTGAGGGCGATTACGACCTGGTGGTTGGCGATCTCAATCGTTTCCGTCGTTTGAACGAAGCGCTCGGCCATGAGCGCGCTGACCTGGTGCTGGGCATTCTGGCGCAACGCCTGCGGGACGCTTTTGGCGACACCGCCGTCTTGGCGCGTCTGGGCGAGGATGAATTCGCGGTCCTGACCCTGCGTGGCTTTCCGCGCGTGTCTGAGCGGATGCGTAATGCCATGGAGCGCACGATTATCATCGCCGGCTTCGATATTCACCCGACCTTTTCCATGGGCGCGGTCTCAGTCGAGGGGGGCACCGGTGCGCTCGAAAGCGCGGAACTGCTGCGCCGTGCCGAAATGGCGGTTGAGGCAGCCCGGTTAAAAGGGGCGGGCGGTGTGGCGGCCTATAAGCGTGACCTGGAAAGCGATGGCCTGACCCGTTTGGCGCTGGAGGCCGAGTTGCGCAAGGCATTCATCAGCGGTGAGATACATGCCTGGTATCAGCCGATCGTCGATCTCAAGACAGGCATGATCGCGGGCTTCGAGGCCCTGGCCCGCTGGGTGCATCCAAAGCGCGGCATCATCCCGCCGGATCATTTCTTGACCGCGGCGCGCGATCTCGGCCTGATGACCGATCTGGGCGCGATCATCCTCACTTCAACGGTGAACTGCCTGGCGAAGTGGCGTGCGGCCTATGATCTGCCCGCCGGTTTCTTCGTCAGCGTCAATCTGTCGGCGCCGGAAATCGAGCGTCTGCATCTGGTGGAAGATGTCTCGCGCCTGATCCGCGAGGCGGATTTGCCGCTCAGATGCCTTAAGCTGGAGGTGACCGAAAGCGATGTCATGCGCGATCCGGACGCTGCGGCTCGCACACTGGAGGCCCTGCGTGATGCAGGCGCCGGCATCGCGCTCGATGATTTCGGCACCGGCTTTTCTTCCCTGTCATACCTGGCCAAGCTGCCCTTTGATACGTTGAAAATCGACCGTTCGTTTATCATCACGCTGCAAACGGATGCGGCTTCGGAAAAGATCGTTCACGCCATACTGACCCTGGGGCGTGATTTCGGACTGGAGGTCGTGGCCGAAGGTGTCGAGGATATGGGGCTAGCTGGGCGGCTCAATGACCTTGGCTGTCATCTGGGGCAAGGCTACGGGTTTGCAAAGGCTTTGAAACCTGTCGAGGCAGAGGCGTTTCTGGCGGCATCCCTGAGCCGCGAACTAAAGCCGGCTTAAGCCGTTCCCGCTGTTCCTGACAGATGCCCCGGCTGGATGCCCATGCTGGCCAGAGCGCGGCTCCACAGATGCTCCGGATCGCCGCCGAAAATCAGTTCCTGGCTTGCTGGTACCACCAGCCAGGCATTCTGGCTGATTTCGCTTTCCAGTTGACCAGGGCCCCAGCCGGCGTAGCCCAGCGCAATCAGGCTGCGGGCCGGACCGGCGCCTGCGGACAGATCGACCAGGATATCGCGTGAGGCGGTCAGCCCCACGCCCTGTTCTTCACCATCGGGGCGGCTGATGAAGGGGCCGCCGAGATCGAGCGTAATGTCGTCTATCTGGTAATCAAGGCTGTGCAGCACGAAACCCCGGTCATTCTGGACCGGGCCGCCGCGGTAAATCTTTTGCATGGCCAGTCTCTGGGCGAAGCGCGGATTGTCGCTTTCTATGCCCAGTTCCTTCATCATCTTGCTGAAATTCAGACCACTGATCGGCTGGTTGAGGATCAGGCCCATGGCATGGTCCTCGTCATGCTGGCAGACATAGATGACGCTGTGATTGAAAGGCTGGTCATTCAGTACCGGCATGGCGATCAGCAACTGCCCCTGATAGGAGATATGAGCAGGCGGACGACCATCTTGGGTAAACGTGTCTGATGAGCTGATCATGGCAGTGCCTCTGGAAGAGCGCGAGCGGGACGAGGTGATAGTACCTTATATGGATACGACTGTCTTGATTGCAAAATGCCACAAATGCGGATAGCCATCCGTATCGCATTTTGATGGCGAATTCCCTTAGGACTTCGCCGCGATCCATTCAGAAAGACATATCATGACCCTGCAATCCGGCGACTCCATCCCCGAACTCACCCTGACCCTGGTTGACGAAGCTGGGCCCAAGCCCGTTGCCTCAAAAGACTTCTTCGCCGGCAAGACGGTGGTCCTGTTCGCTGTGCCGGGCGCCTTCACGCCGACCTGTTCGGCGCGCCACCTGCCGGGCTTCAAGGATCATGTGGCTGATTTCGCCGCCAAGGGCGTCGATGTCGTCGCCTGCACTTCGGTCAACGATTATTTCGTCATGAAAGCGTGGGCGAAGGATCAGGGCATCAGTGACGAAGTGGTCATGCTGGCCGATGGCAATGGCGAGTTTGCCAAGGCCATGGGCCTGACGCTTGATGCTTCGGGTTTTGGCATGGGACCGCGTTCGCAGCGTTATGCCGCCGTGATCCGGGATGGCAAGATCGACAAGCTGTTCGTCGAGGCCGGCGGTGAATTCAGGGTCTCCAGCGCCGAATACGTTCTGGAAAATCTCTAGTTTTCTGGTTTTAGCCACACTTCCTGCGATCCAGCATGGCCTGCCACCGGGTATACCTCGGTGGCGAAGGCCGCTGGCGCAGGTCGGCATAATCCTCAAGCCGGATACCGGAAAGCCCGGCGCGCGGGGTCAGATAGAGCACGTCATAGGACGGATCACAGGCTTGCAGTCCCAGGAAGCCCTGCGGACGCAGAATAGCGGTCTCCTCTATGCCGCTGTCCTGCAACGGGCGATGACACAGTAGTTCATCCGCGCCGCGTGGCGCGCAGGTAAAGTCTGCCGGTAATTCGGCCCTGGTCAGGGAATCGGTCCTGGCTTCAAAGCGGACCGTCGGCTCCTGGTCGTCACTGTTCCTGTAAAGCGAGATATATTCCGATTGCGGTTGCCCATCCGAAGCCACACCGTGATAATCGGTGATGACGTGGGTAAATTCGGCCGGTGTATTGATACAGGCGGTGGAAAGCACCGCGCAGGATTGCCTGGCGGACGTTTCCGGCGCAATCGCCCATAATCCAAAAGCCGTGACGCAAGCTAACAGGATCACAGCTATAATCGTTTTCATACCAGGCCCCTTATCCCCAAACGAACAGGGTAGATCGGATATGGTTAACGGGCAAGGCGGCTATCTTGTCGCGTGTATTTTACGGGGACCAGACTGGCGGTCCCCGTGAGCCGATCAGAACTGATCGTCAGCCAGCGCCATCAGGCCCTCTGACCCGGCCTTCATCTTGATCAGATGCGCCTCTGCGTCGGGCAGGATGCGTTCCAGGAACACGCGGCCGACCTTGAGCTTTGTGTCGAAGAAGGGATCAGTGGCGCCGGCGTCGATCTGGGCCTGTGCTTCCTTTGCCATGCGAGCCCACATATAGGCGGTGCAGGTCAGGCCGAAAAGGTGCAGGTAATCGAGCGAACCGGCGGCGGCGGCATCCGGATTGCCCATGCCGTTCTGCATCAGCCACATGGTGCCGTCGAGCAGTTTCGCCTTGGTATCTTTCAGGGCCTTGATATAAGCGGGCACCTTCGTGTCGCTTTCCTCGGCGGCGATATAGGCGTCGATTTCGCCCAGGAAGGTTTGCAGGGCACGCCCGCCCTTGGAAGGCAGCTTGCGACCGACGAGATCGAGCGCCTGTACCCCGTTGGTGCCTTCATAGATCAGGGTAATGCGGACATCGCGCATATATTGCGAAGCCGGGAAGTGCTCGGTGAAACCCGAACCGCCATGAACCTGCATGGCGTCCTGCGTCACTTTCAGTCCCTTGTCGGTCAGATACGCCTTAATGACGGGGGTAAGCAAACCCATATAGTCGCTTGCTTTTTCACGCATCGATTCGTCTTCAGAAACGTGCGCCAGATCGGCCTGGAGCGACACCCAGGTCAGGAAGGCGCGACCGCCTTCGATCAGGGCGCGGCTTTCGAGCAGCATCCGGCGGACATCGGGGTGAACAAGGATGCTGTCGGCGGGCAGTTCCGGTGATTTCGGGCCGGTGAGGGCGCGGCCCTGCAGGCGGTCCTTTGCGAACTGATTGGCGGCCACAAGCGCGGCATGGCCGATCGCCAAACCCTGGAGGCCAACGCCGAAACGGGCATTGTTCATCATGTAGAACATGATCTTCAGCCCTTCGTTTTCCGAACCCAACAGGAAGCCTTTGGCCTCATCGTACATCATGACGCAGGTCGAATTGCCGTGAATGCCCATCTTGTGCTCAAGACCGGCGCATTGCAGCGAATTGCGTTCACCCGGATTGCCGTCGGCATCGGGGATAAATTTCGGCACCAGGAACAGCGAAATGCCTTTTACGCCCGCCGGCGCGCCTTCGAGGCGGGCCAGCACCAGATGGCAGATGTTCGAGGTGAAGTCGTGCTCGCCGGCTGAAATCCAGATCTTCTGGCCGGTGATCTTGTAGCTGCCGTCACCGGCCGGCACCGCCTTGGTGCGGAGCAGGCCCAGATCAGTGCCGCAATGCGGTTCGGTCAGGTTCATGGTGCCCGACCATTCGCCGCTGATCAGCTTGGGCAAATAGAGGTCTTTTTGCGCCTGCGTCCCGCCGGCGGTGAGCGCGGAAATGGCGCCCTCGGTCAGGCCGGGATACATGCCGAAGGCGGAGGAGGCGCCGGAGAGCATTTCCGAAAAGGCGGTATTGACGAAGTGCGGCAGGCCCTGGCCGCCATATTGCGGATCACCGGAAAGCGCCGTCCAGCCGGCTTCAGTCAGGGCCTTGTAGGCTTCCTTGTAGCCTTTGGGGGCGGTGACTTCATGGGTGACCGGATCGAGCGTGCAGCCTTCCTTATCGCCGGTGATGTTGATGGGGTGAAGGACCTCTTCGGCAAATTTTGCGGCTTCTTCCAGAATGGCCGCCACAGTCGCCGAGTCGGCGTCGGCAAAGCCCTTCAGGTTACTGTACTGGTCCGTCTTGAAGACATTTTCGAAGAGGAACTGATAGTCGCGGACCGGGGCTACATAGGCCATTTCTTATTATCCCTGTTTAGGAAAGTAGAATTAAATGTTGATCAGTTTGAGGTTTCGGCTTCCAGCTCATTAATCTGACCTTCCAGCCAGACACAGCCTTCGATCATGTCCTTGATCGCCGCGTCGATATCCTCGCGCTGGCGTTTCAAAGTCTCGATCTGACCGCGATATTTGTGCAGGGTGGCGCGCATCTGTGCGGCGCCATGATCCTTGGGTGTGTAAAGATCGAGGATTTCATGAATCTCGACCAGCGAGAAACCCAGGCGTTTGCCACGTAGAATCAGTTGCAGGCGGGCGCGGTCCCGCGGCGAATAGAGGCGCGTCTGGCCTTTGCGGTGCGGTGAGATCAGGCCCTTGTCCTCGTAAAAGCGCAGGGCGCGGGCCGTGACGTCGAACTCCTTGGAAAGTTGACGGATCGAATAGGTGCGATTGGAGTCTTTAGGGTGCGTTTCCATGGGCATTTTCTGGATTTGAATAGACAGTGGCAGAATCTTACATTTACGTCAACGTAAAGTTATGTGCTTTCAACAGATGGGTCAAGCGAAAATGTTTCCGTTAGGGGAGGTTAAGTTATTGGTTGCCTGGGAGTGTTTCCCGAATGCTTTTCGTTGACGCATAGAGGCGCGCGGCTTAAAGCCTTGGCCTCTTTAAAATTATGGAGTTTCCGGTTCCTCATGTCATCTCTTGCTTCCCTTGCTTACGCCGGCCGTGCATGGCCGTTTGAACAGGCCCGCAACCTGATTGCGCGTCTGGTCAAATCGCGCATTGCGGGACACGAAGACCAGAAACAGGCGCTCTCCCTGATCGAGGCCGGCAAGACGGATGAGGCGCTGAAGGCTTTTGAGGGGCTGGACCGCGCGGTGATCTTCGAGACCGGCTATGGCCCTTCCGGTCTGCCGCATATCGGCACCTTCGGGGAGGTGGCGCGTACCACCATGGTGCGTCAGGCTTTCGAAGCCATGACTGGTAATGCCTGGGCCACGCGCCTGATCTGCTTCTCGGACGACATGGACGGCCTGCGCAAGGTGCCGGATGGTATTCCCAATGCCGAGATCTTGCGCGAAGACCTTTACAAGCCGCTCACGGTGGTGCGCGATCCCTTCGGCGAATATCCGTCATTCGGCCAGCACAACAATGCGCGCCTGAAGGCGTTCCTGGACAGCTTCGGCTTCACCTATGAGTTCCTGTCTTCGACTGAATGCTACAAGAGCGGCCTGTTCGACCAGACGCTTCTGACTGCTCTGGATCGTTTCGACGATATCCAGAAGGTCATGTTGCCGACCCTGGGGCCGGATCGCCGCGCCACCTATTCGCCCTTCCTGCCGATCTCGCCGAAGACCGGTTTTGTGCTCCAGGTACCGACTCTGGAGCGCAATGTGGCGGCGGGCACGATCGTCTTTGAGGAAGAGGGTGAGCGCTTCGAGGTGCCGGTGACGGGCGGCCACGTCAAGATGCAGTGGAAGCCGGACTGGGCCATGCGCTGGGCCGCGCTCGGTGTCGATTATGAAATGGCCGGCAAGGACCTGATCGATTCGGTCAAGGTGTCGTCACAGGTTTGCAAGGTGTTGGGCGGGACGCCGCCGGAGGGCTTCAACTATGAGCTTTTCCTCGACGAAGCCGGCCAGAAAATCTCCAAGTCGAAGGGCAACGGCCTGACTATGGAGGACTGGCTGCGTTACGGTGCGCCGGAGTCTCTGGCCTATTACATGTTCCAGTCGCCGAAATCGGCCAAAAAGCTCTATTTCGACGTCATTCCGCGGGCGACCGACGAATTCTTCCAGCAGCTTGATGCCTTCCCGAAGCAGGAGGAGGCCAAGCAGATCGAAAACCCGGTCTGGTTCGTCCTGCGCGGCGAGACGGGGATTAAGTCGCCGCCGGTGACCTTCGGCCTGATGCTCAATCTGGTTTCGGTGGCCAATGCCCAGGACAAGGAAACCCTGTGGGGCTTCCTCCGCGCCTATATTCCGGGTGCCACGCCGGAGTCGGAACCGGTGCTCGACCGCCTGGCAGGCTATGCGATCAACTATTTCGAGGACTTCGTAAAGCCGTCGAAAACCTTCCGTCTGCCGGACGAGAAGGAAAAGGCGGCAATGTCTGATCTGGTGGCGAAGTTCCGCGAACTGCCGGCCGATACGCGCGATGCCGAGGTGCTGCAAAACCTTGTCTTTGAGGTCGGAAAAGCGCATGAATTCGAGCCCTTGCGGGCGTGGTTTCAGGCTTTGTATGAAGTTTTGCTAGGCCAAAGCCAGGGGCCGCGCTTTGGTTCGTTCGTCGCCATTTTCGGACTAGAGCGCACGATTGCCCTGCTCGAACAGGGTATCAAAGGCGAGCTGGTCGCCTAAGCCGTATTGACGTACCGCATACAGCGTGGTGACCTTCCGTAAAATCGGGAGGTTGTCATGCTGCGTTATGTCGTCGCTCTCAGTGCCCTGTTGTGCATACCCACCTTCGCCGCAACGCCCCGGCCGATCCCGGCCCCACTGGCTATAGACGCAAAAGTGGCCGAGGCCATGAAAGCGACGGGCGGCAAGGGGCTGGCCATTGCGGTTATCGATGACGGCAAGGTCGCCTATCTCCACAGCTACGGCGTCCGCAATGCCAAGGGAGACCCGCTCCAGACCGACACGGTCATGTATGGTGCCTCGCTGACCAAGACGGTCTTTGCCTATACGGTCATGAAACTGGTCGATCAGGGGCGGATCGGGCTCGATACGCCGATTGCCGATGATCTCGACAGGCCGCTGGTCGAGTACGACACTAATGCCATCTATCCGGACAAGTACGGACCCTACAAAGATCTGGCGAATGATCCGCGCTGGAAATTGATCACGCCGCGTATGGCGTTAACCCATTCCACCGGTTTCGCCAATTTCTGGTGGCTGGAACCGGATCAGAAACTGCGCATCCATTATGATCCCGGCACGCGTTATGCCTATTCGGGCGAGGGATTGATCCTGCTGCAGTTCGCCATAGATCAGGGACGGAAGGACAAGGGGCTGGGCGTCGATGTCGGTGATCTGACGAATGGTATTTTCAAAAACCTTGGAATGAAGTGCACCTCTTTGATGTGGCGTGATGATTTCCGCCCGAACCTGGCGGATGGTTTCAATGACAAGGGCGAGGCGGTCGAGCATGATGAGCGCAGCAAGGTAAGGGCTGCCGGTTCGATGGATACGACCATTGACGATCTGTCGAAATTTGCTGCGGCCCTGGTGCGGGGCGAAGGGCTCTCAGCCGCTTCGCGGGCGGAAATGACCAGGCCGCAACTGCATATCGGTACGAAGACGCAGTTCCCGCCGTTCGTCGATGAATTGCCTGCCGATCAGCAGCGCAAGGATCTCTATGCCGGCCTGGGTGTGGTGGTATTTGACGGGCCGCAGGGACATGGTTTCATGAAGGGCGGGCATGACGGCCAGACAGCCAATACCCTGGTTTGTCTTGAGATGTCCAAACGTTGCGTGCTGATCTTGTCGAATGATGTCCGCACGGAAGCGGCTTTTGCCGATCTGGTTCGATTTATTCTCGGCGACACTGGCGTGCCCTATGATTGGGAATATGGTGATTATGCGGGGAAGTCATAGAGCAAATTGTTACGGGGCGTGGGGGCCGTGACCCCACATCTTTCTTCTCTTGTTTACTTCCCGCCCTCAGGGGGCGGAGAGAAAACAAGACAGGGAAGGCTTGGGGTCACGGACCCCACGCCCCGTAACATTCATTCTACTGACTGGCCCACACGATCCGCGCGATCCAAGCCACCTGCAACCGGTCCAAGGCCCGGTCCGGAAACTCCGGATTCAGCGAACGTAACTCCACCTGACGAGCGGAGAGACGTACCAATTCCTTGGCCATAACCTCACCCTCGGTCGTCTTGACCACCACGCGATCGCCCTTGCGCAGATTCTGATTATGGGGATCGACCAGGATACGGTCGCCATCCCGGTAAAGCGGCAGCATTGAATCACCAGAAATTTCGAGCGCATAGAGGCCCGAATTGACAGACGGGAAGGTGATTTCATCCCAGCCCTGACCTAGTGGAAAGCCAGAATCGTCGAAGAATCCCTCATTACCAGCCTGGGCGAAGCCGATCAGCGGAATACCCTGTCCGCCAGACCGGCCTTCCGCCAGCAGGGCAAATTCGGAAAACTTGATGCCCGTGGCCTCCAGCAACTTGGCCAGGCTTTCCGTTGACGGCCAGCGCGGCCGAGATTGGCCAGACGGCAGAATGTCCGGCGAGGCGCGTTTTGATTTATTGAAACTCGTCGGGTCGAGACCCGCCAGGCGCGCCAATCCCGACGGCGTGGTATTGAGCCGGTTCGCCAGGGCATCGATTGCGGCCCAGATGTGGTTATGCGAAAGGGTCATACTAGGTGTCGTATCAAAAGATAAGGCCGAGAGGGCCACCCGGAATAGGAATTACAATTAACTCAGGGGAAAATAAATCTAATAATAGGAAAATCAACCTATTTTCTGGATTTTATTCGCTTCCGCCTATGCGTTGCTGCCATTTTCTGCGAGCGGCGGCAAAAGTCCCGACGAGCAGGGCCAGGAGTACGCCATACGCCGAAACGATAAGGAGCGTCATGTAGGCCCATTTGGAGACATTGATGTTTAGCAAGTCACAAATGCCGGTCATGGTGGAGGCGAGTTGAAAGCCAGCCGCCCATAATGGCCAGGGATGTGGCGATTTCCAGGAGAGGATGATAAATCCGATCAGGCACAGGATATCCGTTATTGTATGGCTCAGGCCCTGCATATGGCTAAGCCAGTTCAGCCCGTTGGCGATCAGGTAAGCCGCCAGATAAAGCGCCGCGCCGGCTCTTTCCCGCCATGTCCCGAAGATAAAAGCCGCGAGGCTGGTGAAGATCAGAAAAACAGCGCCGAAAATGGCCAGGGGAGAATGCAGCATATAAACGTCCTCGCGTGACGCCCGTCACGAATGGACTTAAGCCGCGATTCCCGCCTGGACCGGAAGAGGCTATTCGGCGGCGATGACCGCTTCCTCAACAGGCGTAGCGTAACGACCGGCCGGCGGTGGCGGGGCCGGCTTGTCATCGGCCGGCAGGACGGCGACATTGCCGAGGCCGATTTGTGCCTGCACCAGGGTCAGGTTTGCGTGCGCGGCAGTCATGTGTTGCTGCGCTGTGCTGAGCGCCATCATCGCTTTGAGCGTATTTTGATGGACGTCGTTGCCGATAATTGTCGACATGCGAATCGCTCGCCGCGAAGTGACATAGGTTTCGATCAGATGAGCGGCTTCGGACAGGGCGGTATCAATGGCCTCTTCTGTTGCGCGAAGTTGTACTGATAAGGCTTTGGCAACATTTATTTTTTTCTCTCTGGACATTATGTGCGATCCCTCAGAATCATAGACGGGCACGCGCAGCCCTATTGCTGCGTCCTCATAGGGGTATCAGCAATTTAAGATTGTTCAATTATAAAATGCGTCTTTAGGGTGAGTTTGCCCGATTAATCCATCAGGAAATGTGCCTGCAGGGTAGCAATAGGACTTTGGCGCGTTTCCTGCCAAGCGGAAACCTCGACGCTGGAAATGGTGCGCCCGATACGTTTCACTGCGGCCCGGGCATAGGTATCAAGCGGCTTGCCGGAGCGCAGATATTGGACGTTGACATCTATCGGTTTGGGTATGTGGTCGAAATTGCCATGGAGCTTTAATTGCGCCATGGCGGTGATTTCCATGAAGGCCCCGATAACACCGCCATGCAGGGCCGGAATCATCGGATTACCGATCAGATGCGGGGCGAAGGGCAGATGGGCGGTCAGCTCGTCGCCGGCCAGGCCCAGGCGCACACCCAGAAAGCTGGCGAACGGAATACCCTTCAACACCGCGTCCGGATCGCATTTTTCCTGCGCCTGCTGTGAGCGGGTATCCGCCATTACTTTTTCGATCATGCTTTTACGTCTCCGGCGTCGGGTTTCGCAGCCGTCACGATGAAAGCGCCTTGCGCCGCGGCTACCGGATCTTCGACAGTGGTTTCATAGGCGAAGGCGCGCACGAAACCGATACTGCGCGTCAGTTTGTAGCATTTGGCGGTCACCTTCAGTTCGTGATCGGACAGGGCCGGGCGCATGTAATCGATACGCAAATCAAGCGTGGCGACGGGTTTGAATGCGTTGATCTTGTCCCATACCGCCATGCCGCAACAGTTATCGAGCAGTGCCGTAACGACGCCGGAGGCGATGACACGGGTTTCAGGATCACCGACCAGGTCTTCGCGCCAGGGCAGGGCCATGGTGACACCGTCTTCTGATACGCCGGCGAAATAGGCGCCGATTGCTTTCATATAGGGCGTGTTGTCGACAATCGTGCCGAACATGTCGGAAAAAGGCTGGGTCATGGGCTGCACCTCTGGCTCGGCATAATTGGCCAGCTTGACGTAAACGTCAAAGGAAACCGGTTTTGCGCCGCGTCAAAAAGGCTTGCAAAACGCCGCAAAGGCGCGTTTTAGATGGAAACTTCACAACACCGAAAGTTTTCGTCCCATGTCCGCGTCTCTGGATCATGTTCCCGCCGCCAAATCCGCGCTTGTTCTCTTTTCCGGGGGGCAGGATTCCAGCGTCTGCCTGGCCTGGGCGCTGACCCATTTCGATCGCGTGGAGACGATCGGGTTCGATTACGGCCAGCGTCATTCGATCGAGATGACGACCCGCACGACGGTGCTGGAAAAGTTCCGCGAGACTTTTCCGGAGTGGTCGACACGTCTAGGTGAAGACCATGTCTGCGATCTGCGCGGCTTCGGCGCCGTGGCGGAATCCTCACTGACGCGCGAGACCGAGATCGTCATGACCGAACGCGGCCTGCCGTCCTCCTTTGTACCGGGCCGCAACCTGGTGTTCTTCGTCTATGCGGCGGCGGTGGCCGACCGGCGCGGCCTGGATCACCTGGTCGGCGGCATGTGCGAGACGGACTTCTCCGGTTATCCCGATTGCCGCAACGATACCCTGCAGGCCATGCAGACCGTGCTGCAACTGGGTATCGAGCGGCCGTATGAAATCCATACGCCGCTGATGTGGATCGACAAAGCCCAGACCTGGGCGCTTTCGGAGGAACTGGGCGGCGAGGCCCTGGTTGATCTGATCCTTGAGGAGACCACGACCTGCTACAAGGGTGTGCGTGCCGAGCGTCACGCCTGGGGCTATGGCTGCGGCGAATGCCCGGCCTGCCAGTTGCGTAAAACCGGCTTCGAGCACTTTCTTGAAGCCCGGACGCCGGCGGAGCGCTGATGTACAGTTTCAAGGAAATTTTTCTGACCCTGCAAGGCGAGGGCGGGCAGGCGGGGCGCGTCAATGTCTTCGCGCGCTTTGCCGGCTGCAATCTGTGGAGCGGCCGGGAACAGGACCGCGCTACGGCTGCGTGCACCTTCTGCGACACGGACTTCGTTGGCACGGATGGCGAGAATGGGGGCAAGTTCGCAACACCTGCCGATGTCGTGACAGCGCTGGATGCTGTCTGGGGGGAGGGGCGTTCCGCCGATAAGGCTGTGGTATTCACTGGCGGTGAGCCTCTGCTGCAACTGGATGCGGACCTGATCCATGCGGTCAAGGCCGCTGGCTATTACATCGCCGTCGAGACCAATGGCACCCTGATGGCACCGGACGGAATTGACTGGATCTGCGTCAGCCCAAAGGCGGACAACCGCCTGCATCAAACCCAAGGTCAGGAGCTGAAACTGGTCTGGCCGCAGGAAGGCGTTAATCCGGCGGAATTTCTCGCCCTGGATTTCGAGCGTTATTACCTCCAGCCTAAAGACGATCCGCAGCAGGCCGCTAATACCCAGGCGGTGATCGATTATTGCCTGAAGTATCCGCAATGGCGCATGAGTGTCCAGACGCACAAACTGGTCGGATTGAAGTAACTCAGGGACGGTTCTGGGGCAGGCGCGATGTGTTGTTGGCGCAGCCTTTCAAAACCGTTTCCCCGATATGCACGATGGCTTTCAGCGGATAGCCACGGTCGCTCATGCCATCCGAGCAGCGTACCGGAGTCAGATAAATATCCATATCCTCGTCATGCCATTCGGCGCCGTCTTTATTAAGAATGAATGGTGCCGACACCGTGCGGCCAAGGTGCGAATCCGGGCTGGAAAAGACCAGGCGGCCATCACCGAACAGGATGTTCCAGAAGGGTTCTGTGCCCACCAGGGTGATGGATTTGTCGAGATCGACACCGCCCAATATATGCGCCGAACTGCCGGGAGGCGGTGTAATAGCCGACATGACGGCGGAGCCGGCGGCTGATTCGGCGCTGGCCACCTCCGCCTGATGCGCCGGAGAGCAAGCCGTTAAAGCCAGTAATGAGGTGGCAACAAAAAGAAGAGTGCGCATCAAATACCTCCGGAAGGTGTATGGTAACACCTTCCGGAGGCGCTTCAAGCCTTAAGCGGCATCCAGCAGCACGACCTCGGCGTCTTCCAGCGCCCGGATATCGAGCGAGGCTTCGTCCTTGATAGCCGCGCCGTCGCGTTCATCGAGTTCGACGCCATTGACGCTGACCTTGCCGCGCGCCACCACCAGATAGAGGTGGCGTGTCTGGCCTTCGGGAGCGGCGACCGGCGTGTAGGATTCGGACTGGTCCTTCAGCAGGGTGGCGCCGAGCAGACGGGCCGGCGTGCGGATCAGCAGGGCGTCTTCATCGCCTTTGAAGCCGGAGGCGAGGGTGACGAACTTGCCGGCACGGTCCCCCTTGGGAAAGGGCTTGGCGCCCCAGGCGGGCGGTTCACCGCGCACACTGGGCTCGACCCAGATCTGGAAGATCTTAGTGGTGTCGCTTTCCAGATTATATTCCGAGTGGCGGATGCCGGTGCCAGCCGACATTACCTGGACATCACCTGCTTCCGTGCGTCCCTTGTTGCCAAGGGAATCCTGGTGGGTAATGGCGCCTTCGCGGACATAGGTGATGATTTCCATGTCATTGTGCGGATGCGGGGGGAAACCGGTCTGTGACTTGATCTCGTCGTCGTTCCAGACGCGCAAGCTGCCCCAGCCCATCTTGGCCGGATCATAATAGGAGGCGAATGAAAAATGGTGCTTGGCATTCAGCCAGCCATGATTGGCGCCACCGAGTTGGTTGTAAGGTCTTTTATCGATCATGAGAAACGCTCCCTCTTGAACTGTGACCCGATATATAAGTGTAACTTGACCAATTACAATAGGCGTTTATTTTGTGAAAATGCGCGATCTTATTCGACCTGAATCAAGATCGATCACAACGGAAAAGCATGACCAGGTAAATGCGTGAATTGTCTCGCCATTCAGTTCCATGCTCGTAAAAACATCGCCATGTTCAATGGCTTCCGCAGCCCACATTCTGAGGCCAACGGCATTAAATCGTAGCAGGTTAGTAATGCCTCCTCGAATATGAGGAACCTTGGCGTAGTCAAGGAACACTAAATGTCCGCCATCTCGTAATATCAGATTTTTTGAAATGATATTCGGTTCGATTTCAGACAGGTGTTCGTACATCCTCAGCTCACTTCAAACGCCGCGCCACCCGTCTGGCCGCGATGCCTGAGGTAAGCATCGAGCAGCACGCAGGACATCATGGCTTCGGCCACCGGTACGGCGCGGATGCCGACGCACGGATCATGGCGGCCCTTGGTCAGCAGTTCGACCTCATTGCCTTTGACGTCGATGCTTTCGCGTTTGGTGAGGATGGAGGAGGTCGGCTTCAGCGCCATGCGCGCCACAACCGTCTGGCCGGTGGAAATGCCGCCCAGGATACCGCCGGCATGGTTGGACTTGAATGCCGGGCCGTCTGGCCCCATGCGCATTTCATCGGCGTTTTCCTCGCCCGAAAGTTCGGCCGCGCCGAAGCCTTCGCCGATCTCGACGCCCTTGCAGGCATTGATGCTCATCAGGGCCGAAGCCAGTTCGGAATCGAGCTTGCCATAGATCGGGGCGCCCCAGCCGGCGGGGATGCCTTCGGCCTGAACCTCGACCACGGCGCCGATGGAGGAGCCCGCCTTGCGGATGCCGTCGAGATAGTCTTCCCACAGGGTCACCGAGGCCGGGTCAGGGCAGAAGAAGGGATTGTTGCCGACCTCTTCCCAATCCCAGTTGCCGCGTGCCGCCTTGTGGATGCCGAGTTGTGATAAGGCCCCGCGCACCTTGACCTGCTCACCGACCAGTACCTGCAAAACTTTCAGCGCCACGGCGCCGGCCGCCACGCGCGCAGCGGTTTCACGGGCGGAGGAGCGGCCGCCGCCGCGATAATCGCGCACGCCGTACTTGGCGAAGTAGGTGTAATCGGCATGTCCGGGGCGGAACTGTTTGGCGATGTCGCCATAATCCTTCGAGCGCTGGTCCGTGTTCTCGATCAGGATGGAGATGGGCGTGCCGGTGGTGACGCCTTCGAAGACGCCAGAGAGGATTTTTGCTTCATCGGCCTCGCGGCGCTGGGTGACGAAACGCGAACCGCCCGGCTTGCGGCGATCCATGGCCCACTGGATATCCGCTTCGGAAAGCGCGATTCCCGGCGGGCAGCCATCGATGACGCAGCCCAGCGCCGGACCATGGCTTTCGCCCCAGGTGGTGACACGAAACAGATGACCGAAGGTATTGTGGGACATGGAATTGCAGCCTGTAGATTTCCCACTGGCTTTAGCCGCGTTTAACTGACCGTGCAATTTTTTTAGTGTGTAAAGGTTTGAATGTACGCCCATATATCGGTCAATTGGTTTCGGCTGAAAGTATTGTCATGGCTTGGCTTGGTAAAATTCCGTTCTGGCTGAAAACCCTGGTCGCCTTCGCGGCGGGTATCGGTGTGGCGCTGTACTGGGGCAAGGACGCCTTGCCCTTTCTCAATCCGATCGGCGATACCTTTATCCGCGCCATCAAGATGCTGGTGGCGCCGCTGGTCTTTTTCACTATCGCCGCTTCCATCGCACGCCTGGGGCATGGCGAGGAGGGGACTGGTGGCCGCGCGGTCAAGCTGGGCGCCCAGACCATCATCTGGTTCATGATTACCTCCGCAATCGCCGTTTCAGTAGGGCTCGCTATCGGCATCTATTTCCAGCCGGGCGCGGGCCTGGCCGGTCTGCCACTGGTCGTCGAGGCGCACGATCCGATCCCTGGCCCGGTTGAGGTCATAACCGGCATTGTGCCATCGAACATCTTCAAGAGCTTTGCCGATGGCAAGATACTCAGCATCGTCTTCTTCGCCATACTGGTAGGCGCGGCGCTCGGCGCTTTAGGTCAGAAAACCAAGGGCTTGTCGGATTTAATTGAGCAGGGCTCTCAGGTCATGTTCAGGCTGACGCGCTGGATAATCCAGCTAACGCCGATCGGGGTGTTCGGCCTGATCGGCTCGGTTGTGGCGAGCTACGGCCTGGAAGCGCTCAAGCCGCTGATTCCCTATATCGGCCTGATCTATCTTGGCTGTCTGACGGAAATTTTTGTTGTTTACCCGATCCTGCTCAAACTGCATGGCCTGCGGGTGACGGGCTTCTACAAGGGCATTTTCACCGCCCAGCAGACGGCTTTCTTCACCTGTTCCTCGATCGGCACCTTGCCGGTTTCCCTGGCTGTGGCGACAGAAAATCTGAAACTGCCGAAGTCCTATGCCGGTTTTGCCCTGCCGCTTGGTGCCAATATGAAGATGGACGGTTGCGGCGCCATCTATCCGGCGATTTCCTCGATCTTCATCGCCAACTATTTCCATATTGTGCTGACGCCGGAGCACTATCTGCTGATCGCCCTGGCCTCGATCCTGGGGTCTCTGGCCACAGCCGGCGTGCCCGGCGTGGCGACGGTCATGCTGACCGTGACGCTTTCCACGGCCGGCCTGCCGCTGGAAGGTCTGGCAATCCTGGCGGCGATCGACCGTATCCTCGATATGATGCGCACGGCAACAAACGTCACCAGCCAGATTCTGGTGCCGACTCTGGTGGCGCGCGAAAACGGCATGATCGAGAAGGACTCGCCTCTGTTGACAAAGCCGCCGGCTGCGGTTTCAGCGGCTGAGATTTAAAGCGGAATAGCGCTCAGGGCTTTACGCTGTATGCCATCCGCATCGAAATTGGCCGGATCAAGCCAGGCTTCGAGGCGCGCGCGGACCTGAGGCCATTCCTCCGCAATGACGGAGTACCATGCCGTATCGCGCCGACCTTCACGTGCCACCTGATGGTTGCGAAAGACGCCCTCGAAGCTGAAGCCCAGTCGCAACGCTGCGAGGCTCGATGGTATGTTGAGCTGGTTGCATTTCCATTCGTAGCGGCGATAGCCATGATCGAAAGCGTGCTTTATCATCAGATACATGGCTTCGGTCGCCACGGTGGAACGTTGCAGGGCCGGTGAAAAGGTGACGCCGCCAACCTCAACGCTGCCGTGCGTCAAATCATAACGCATAAAGCTGGCATGGCCGACCGGCTGCTCATTCTTCATAATAACAAAAGTATGTAAGCCTCTGTTTTTCTGCCAGTCCTGGATACTATCGTTGACGGCTTGGGCGCTGTCGAACGGGCCATAGGGCAGGTAGCTCCACATGCGGCCGTCATCCTCGACATAGGCGCTGTAAAGTCCTTCGGCATGAGCAATATCATAAGGCTCCAGCCGGCAGGTCCGTCCGAGGAGTTCCGTATCTGGCAATCGGGTGCAGCCCTGCCAACCCTCCACCGCCTTGCCAATGGGGTTGCCAAAGGCATCCTGGCGGATGCCAAGTGATGGGCTGAAAGTGTCGTAACTGAGTGCCATGTGCGAATCCCCGTTTATTTGCCGTTGTCATGGCACAGGTGAGGGGCGCGGGAAAATCGCATTTTGTTTTGGATTATGACGCCCAGCGCTGGCGGAAATCGGTGAGGACGTGACCGGCCGGACGAAGACTGTCGGGGCAGGCTTCCAGACGGATGTGCAGATCGCCGGCGGATGCTGTTTCCGTAGCCGGCAGTCCCTGGCCCTTCAGGCAGAGGCTGGCGCCTGAGGGTGTCCGAGTAGCAATACTGATATGTCGCGGCCCATGCGGGGTATCAATTGTCGTTTGACCGCCGCCACGCAAAAAGCGGCTTTCGATCGTGGCTATCATCCAGATATCCTCGCCCCAGACGCGGCAATCGTCATCTGTTTTGATGTGAATGCTGAAAAGCCTTTGTCCGGGATAGGCGTCACAGGCCAGATTGACCACGGCTCCATCCCTCAGGCCCGGCGGCAGTATAATGTGCAGGTTCCTGGTTTCGATCAAGGAGGCCAGGGGCTCGTCCGCTTCGGCAAATTCCAACGCCGGAACATTCATCGAAACGCTGCCGCCGAAAAGGGCTTGATGCAGGCTGATATGCAGAGGTCTCGCGCCATGAGACCGATGCTCGTTCCTGTCGAATTGTTGAGGAAAATCTGTCTGTTTTAAAGGTGTATTAGTGTCGGATGTCAGCATATCCCGCGCCAGGATCAGCCGCCTGAGTTGTGCGTCCGTGCCGCCATTCAGGTCCGGATGCGCCTGCTTCAGACGCTGACGGAAGGCGGCACGGATAGCTTCATCGGGGGCTGTAGCTGTCAGGCCCAGTTCTTCGAGCGCCTCGGCCTCTGTTTTTAACTCCGCCATCTTGAAGTTCTGGCCTCCGAAGTCCATTCTGAAACGCGTGGAGCCGGCGCTGATTTTCAGCGTCGTAGCCTGAAATTAATGCCTGATTATCCTTTTCAAAGTCTTAAGCCCGCCATGACCGATTCGCTGATCCCGCCCAGCCCTTCCGCCGATGAATATGCCGAGGCCCATGCGGCGCATGAGGCCGAGATCGATGCCGGCGAGCCCTTTGCCCTGTTCGGTCAATGGTTGAAAGACGCCGGTGCCAAGGAGTTGAATGACCCAAACGCGATGGCGGTCGCCACAGTCGATGCCGATGGCCTGCCTGATGTGCGCATGGTGCTGTTGAAGGATTTCGATGAGGCCGGTTTTGTCTTTTATACCAATACCTTGAGCGCAAAAGGTCAGCAATTGGCGCAGGATCCGAAGGCGGCGCTTTTGTTTCACTGGAAGTCCCTGCGTCGCCAGGTGCGCATCCGGGGCGAGGTGATGCGTGTCAGCGATGCCGAGGCCGATGCCTATTTCCACAGTCGCGCGCGGCAAAGCCAGATCGGCGCTTGGGCGTCTGATCAGTCACGGCCGCTGGAGAACCGGTTCGCCCTGGAAAAGAAGGTGGCGGAATATGGTTTGAAGTTCGGTCTGGGCAAGATCGATCGCCCACCGCACTGGACCGGCTTCCGCGTGGCCCCGCTCAGCATCGAATTCTGGCGCGACAAGCCCTTCCGCCTGCATGATCGCCTTCAGTTCCGCCGCGAGACAACCAGCGGCAACTGGTCGCGCACCAGGCTCTACCCCTGATTACCACCTGGCTGGATCGGTCCTATAAAAAGGCCGGATATCGATAACGCGCATCCCGGCGCGTTCCGCGGCTTCCATGCCTTCGTCACTGTCTTCGTAAGCCAGAACGAAACGGGGCGCGATTTCCAACCGTTCCGCAGCCAACAGGTAAAGATCGGGGGCTGGCTTGCCCACACCGGTATCCTCAATGGTCACAAAGGTATCGAGCATATCGTACACGCCGATGGCTTTCAGTGTGGCCTCGACAATAGAGCGCTGACCTCCGGAGGCGACGCCCAGCTTGAGCCGCCCATATTGGCTGCGCAGAATGTCGTGCGTGTAAGGAATTGGCTGGATGGCTGGCAGATGAGCCAGAAATGCCGCGGTATTGTGCTCGGCGACGGCCTGTTCATCAAAGGGCTTGCCTTGCGCCTGCTTCAATTCCTCCAGCAACTGATAGCGCGACAGGCCCAGTCGGGCGTGATAAAATTCCGCCTCAAAGACGACCTGATAATCCGCCAGAATGTCACGAAAAGCACGGAAATGAGCGCCGAAGGTATCGGCCAGGGTGCCGTCGCAGTCGAAGATTATTGCCTCAATATCGACGGGCAGGGAGGCGGGCGTCGTCATGCCTGTCATCTGGTAGACAAGACTGTGGAGGTCAAGGCTAATCTGCTTGCCAGGACGACAAAAGCGGCTTAGCCGGTTTGGCAGTTATGGAACTGAGGGAAAAGGTTTGTGTCGTTAAGTCAGGCTCTCGATTATCTCCGTGAAGGCGCCGACGAAGTGATTGAAACCTCGTGCGCGACCGTCGTGCTGAAGGGTGAACGGGCCTACAAGCTCAAGAAAAGCGTCGATTACGGTTTTCTTGATTTCACCACGCCGGAAAAACGCCGGACAGCCTTGCTGCGGGAACTGCGCTTCAATCAGCGCCTGGCGGCGGACATATATCTCGGCGTCGAGGAAATTGCCGGTGAGAGCATACTGGTCATGCGCCGTTTCGATACGGCCGGCGTCCTGGCGGCGCAAAGTGCCAGCCGGTCGCGCTGGATGCCGGATCCGGGCCAGATGCGGGATCTGGGGCGACTGATCGCCCGCTTTCATGCCGGCTCCGAGATATGCGGCGATAAGCACCACGTCAGCAATACAAAATATGTGATTGATTCAAATCGTGAAAACATAGCCTTGTTTCGTGAACAACTCGGAACTGACTTGGTTGACGCCTATGATAGGACCATACGGACGGCCTATGGCGAATTGGCGCCGGCCTTAGAGGCGCGGTTTGCAGGGGGCTTTGTCCGCCATTGCCATGGAGATCTGCATCTTGGCAATATCCTGATCGAGCATGGTAAGCCCGTCCTGTTCGACTGCATCGAATTCAATGACCGCCTGAGCCAGATTGACGTGCTGTATGACCTGGCCTTCCTGCTGATGGATCTGTGGGTGAGGGGGCATGAGGCGGCGGCCAATCTGGTGCTGAATATCTGGCTGGAGCAGGCGGCACGCCTTGAAGGGGATGCCTCAGCCGTTTATGCCGGGCTGAAATGCCTGCCGCTTTATGTGTCGATGCGCGCGGCCGTGCGCTGTCACGTCAGCGCAAATTCGGCACATGATCCTCATGGCGGCATGGACAAGGCCCGGATGTATCTCAAAGCGGCGCAGGACTTTCTGGAGATGCAGCCGGCACAACTGATGGCGATAGGCGGCCTGTCCGGTTCGGGCAAAAGCACGCGCGCTCGTCAGGAAGCGCCGCGGATCGGCCGGGCGCCCGGCGCCGTCATCCTGCGCAGCGATGAAATCCGCAAACGTCTGTGGGCCTGGCCAGAATATGACACCCTGCCGAAGGAAGCCTATTCGCCCGCTGAAAATGTGCGGGTCTATGATCATATGTTTGCCCTGACGCAGACCATTCTGACAGCCGGACAATCGGTTGTTCTGGATGCCACGTTTCGTGAATCTGCCTTGCGGGATCGTTGCGCAGACCTTGCGCGTCAGCAAAACGCGGCCTTTAAAGGGCTCTGGCTCGACCTACCGGCGGCGGTGCGCGGGCGTCGTGTCGCTGACCGCCTGAATGATGTCTCTGACGCAACGCCTGACATTGCTATCAACCAGCAAGATATTGATCTGTCAACGATTTTGTGGCATATTGAAAGCGCCTGAAAGTCCTGAAAATCATGTGTTTCAGGTCGGCCAATGCGGTTTCATAGCCGTGTAATAATGTTGAATATTTAACTTTCTTGCCGTTGTTTTTCGTGTTTTGAAGGTAAGGGCGTGACGCAAGCTTTCCTTGAGCTAATTTGCGTTGACCAAAACCCGCCATAGCCTGGGAGGTGCCGAGTGTCCGATCCGCATTCCGATAATGCCTATAATGGCACGCCGCATAAGGCGCGGAAGAAGGGATTTGCCTTTGCGCACCTGGCGTTCATGGTTTCGGTCATCACGGCTCTGTTCCTTCTGGGCACAATGATGATCACGCATCTGGGCTATATCAGCCTGGATTTGGGGTTCAAGACGCTGACCCTGGGTATCGGTCCGCGTATGGCGATGGTGGCCTTGGCCGTGGCAGCGCTGTCCCTGCTGATTTCACTTTTCAAGTGTCCAAAGTACCGTGCGCCCTGGGCCCTGGCGGCAGTTGTGATCGCTGGCGGTCTGCTTGGCGGCTATGCCTGGTATCACAAATTGCTCAAGGATTATCCGCCTATTGCCGACGTTGCCACCAACTGGGATCGGCCGCTGAGCTTTTCGGATAAGATGGTGACGTTAAGAGGCCGGGATGCCTTGCCGATCGAGGATTTGCCGCGGGTGCCGCGCAACGAATCGCTCGATTGGGGGGGGAAAACCATTGCCGCCATCAACGAAGCGACCTGCCCAGCCGCGAAGACAATCGATAATCTGGTCGTAACAGAAGATCAGATTCCGGCGATTGTCACCATGCTTAAGCAGAACCACTATACGGTTTTCGGCACCTCTCCCTGGCGCGTGGAAGCCACCTACCAGGACAATTTCTACGGTTTCAAATCGGATATCGTCATCCGGATTGACCCGCGCAGCGTCGATGTTCGCTCGGTAAGTCGTTACAATATTCCCGATCTCGGTGCGAACTGTCGCCGCGTCACCGAAATCGTCCAGAAAATCAGAGCCATGCCGTTTCCCGCTGCAGCGGCTGGCTGATCTAACGGCTGGCTCACGGTTTGCTTCCCTCCTGAGAAATCAGGACGGGATAGACATGAATTCGGCACTTTTTATATATTTATCAAAGCGTTCGCAGCGGATTGTAACCGCGCTGCTCAGTCTTCTTTTGATACATGTTCTGGCTGCCAGTTACCAGCCGGAAGCGGTTACATCGACCACATATGTCCATGTAAGACGTTAGAAACGATGCGTCGAATCTGCATCTGTTCTGATATTTTTGCCAATTTGAGTCTGCTGGCAACGCAAAATCGCCTGAAATAATTTTCGGCATAACATACCTATTTGGGGGAATTTATTTGCCTCCGCCCCGATGATGCGGCGCTTCATATCTTTGTTTCTATCATTTGATTTTAAAAGAAATACTATGAATTTAGCTTTCTGAATTACGCGTATTCGTGTTGGTCAAATTAACCGGAAAACGATAATAATAGTTTCCCTAAGGTAATGTTTCGCGTGTGACTTTATTGAAACAGGTTGCAATTGATATCGACAAAAATATGTCGCGCGATTGACGGATTTGCGACAGGGGGCTTTAACTTCATTAACAGCGTGTAATGCTGGAAACTGCGGTGGGTGCGCCTACACCCTCATGTAACCCGGAGAAACAAGTGAAAAAATTATCTTTGCGATCTGGCCTTCTGGCCACGACGACGATCTGCGGTGCGGCGTTGTCGACAATGGCCGCCGGCGCCCTGGTAGCGACCGTCGCCACAATGCTTCCAGCCACTGCTCAAGCCCAGGACTACACCTCGGGTGCTGTGGTTATTTCGATTGATGATGCAAGTGGAAATCCTGTTCCCGGCGCGACTGTCATTTTGAAGTCGCAAGCGCAAGGTATCACGAAAACCCTGACCACTAGCGCCAGTGGTACGGCTACGGCTACTGGGCTTGCTCCCGGTGAATATGATGTCACGGTGTCGGCGAACGGCTTCGATACCTATGAGGGCACCGCTTCGGTAGTTGTTTCACAGCAGGTTACCTACACCTACGCTTTGAACACGACCGGTGCCGATGTGAGCACTGTCATCACAGTTAAAGGTAAACGCGTCCGTCAGGATTTCAACAAGACGACCAATGGCCTTTCCGTTGATCTGACGACACTGACATCGCAACAAGCCATTGGCCGTAGTGTCCAGGCTGTCACGCTTTTGGCGCCGACGACCGTGAATTCGACGGCGTTTGGTGAGCCTTCCATCGGCGGTGGTTCGGCGGCTGAAAACGCCTTCTACATCAACGGCTTGAACGTTACCAACCCCGACACCTTCGTTGGTGGTGCAGAAGTACCTTTTGATTTCTACAAGACCATTGACGTCCAGACCTCAGGTTATCCGGCTGAATTTGGCCGTGCGACCGGCGGCGTAGTTAACGCGACGACAAAGTCGGGTACCAACGATTTCATGTTCGCCGTTCACGGCAATTTTGCGCCGGACGCCCTGCGCAGCAACCGTTTTGCGACCGAGGACACGACCAGCCCGATCAAGTATCGTAAGGACGACCTGAATTCGATCTCGGTTGAATCCGGTGGCGCCCTGATCAAGGACAAGCTATTCCTTTACGGCCTAGTTCAGATCAACGACAATAAGTCGTCCTTCGCCAGCACTTCATCTCATACCTGGGAGCAGGACAAGAGCAGTGATCCGTTTTATGGCCTAAAGGCTGACTGGTACATTACCCCAGGTCAGCATCTTGAATTGACCTATTTCGACACGACTACGACGGAAAAACAGACTCGTTACAGTTATACGGGTTCTAAGTCGGATGGCTCCGATGGAGCTATCGGAGACGTTCTGGGGGAAGCCATTCAAAAGACAGGCGGTCCGAGCTGGGTAGCTAAGTATACCGGCAATATTACCGATTGGCTGACGATTTCCGCGGCTTACGGCGATACAAAGGATAGCAATGACTTTACGTCAGCTGACCCAAGCCAGCCCTACGCTATTTCCTATAATTCCAGCACTGGCCGTTTTGATCGCATTTCAAAGCTTCAGCCTTACAGCGCGGCTTCAACGATCGATGATTGGGAACGCAAGTTCTATCGCGGTGATGCGGATATCCGCTTTGAGGGCCTCGGTCGCCATCACGTTCGCCTTGGCTTCGACCACGAGGACGTGAGCATGGATAAGCGTACCCAGTTGCCGGGTGCTCAGCCGATCCGTTATTACCTGCTGCCTGATTACAGCTACGGCTATATCATCTATGAGCGTCTGGGTGGACACGTTTCCGGTCAGGCAACATCATATTATATCCAGGATTCTTGGGATGTTACGTCCACTCTGAACCTGCAAATCGGTTTGCGTAATGATGATTTCAAGGAGTTTAACCTTTCAGGTGAACAGTTCCTCAACCTAACCGGCAATCTGGCCCCGCGCCTCGGTATTAGCTGGCGTCCGAGCGAAGATTCGGCATGGCGCTTTACGGCGTCTTACGGCCAGACCTTCATCCCGCCTGCGATGAACCTGGGTTTCCGCGGCAAGGATCTCTACTTCGCCGAAGGCTATGATATGCCGGCTGGTGGCTATACCTATGATCCAACAACTGGTTTGCCTATTGATATGGGTACGCCTAACGGCGCTATTTATGGTGACTCGCCATGTCCGGACAGCGATGTCGAAAGTGCGCCGGTTGGTCTTATCAATGGCGGTAACTTCTGTACCGTATTTGGTAATGGCACCCAAGAGCCGGCAGCTCAAAAAGCGGCAGTCGGTCTGAAGGCCACCCGTGAAACGGAAGTGACGCTTGGTTCGACCTATCGCGCTAACGATATGTGGACCTTGGGTCTGACCTATGTTCACCGTTCGCTGGATCGCGTTTCGGAAGACACTGATTTTGCCCCGCAAATCAATGAATACTGTTCTGCCCATGCAACGGCCGCTCAACTCGCTGATGGTGCCTGTCAGTATGCTAACGAATATCACGTCTGGAATCCGGGCGATTCGGTAACGATTAATACCTTCCACACTCTGCCGGACGGTACGACGCAACTGAAATTCACGAACCTCGGCTTTGAAACGCCGAAGCGTGATTATGACGCCGTCACTTTTGACTTCAAGCGGGCTTTCGATGGTAAATGGGGTCTGCAAGGATCCTACACCTGGTCCAAGTCCTACGGCAACTATGAGGGTACTGTTCTGACAGTTGGTGATGGTACATCCCAGGAGGACGCCGGCTCCACCCTGCTGTACGATTATCCAGGCCTGCAGGAAAACGCGACCGGTTATCTGCCGAACAGCCGTGATCATGCTTTCAAGCTGTGGGGCTCTTATGCCATTACGCCTGATCTATTGATCGGTGCCAATCTCCAGGTTATCTCGCCGGGTTATCTGTCTTGCCTGGGCACCTATCCTGATCCCACCAACACAGCTTCGGGTTACCAAGCGGTGTCGCACTTCTGCTATCCGGCAAGCGGTGGCCCGACCTCTATCCCGACTCCGATGGGCAAGGGGGCCAAGACGGATTGGACGAAGACCATTGATCTGCATGTTTCCTACACGGTGCCAAATACGGTCGTCATGGGCGGTAAACTGGTTCTGCGTGCCGACATCTTCAATCTGTTTAACGACAAGGAAGTCACGTCGCGTGATATGACTTCTGATATGGGAACATTTAATCCTGATTTCGGCGACCCAACTTCTCCGACTGGGAACAATCTGTTTACTCCAAATCCGCACTACAAGGAGCCCTACAGCTATAACTCTTCGCGTTATATGCGTATCGGCTTCGATCTTAGCTACTAAGATTAAGGCCTCGGGGCTTTCATCTAAAACGACGGCGGGAGGGAGACCTTCCGCCGTTATTTTTTTGTCGGGCTTTTTCTTATGTGTGGATCACGCGTATAAGCCGTCGTATCGCTCACAATAGAGAGGCATCCTGATGACTTCCTACCCCAAGCCACGTATCCAATTGATAATGGCGGCACGTAAGGCGCTCGACCGACGCGGTGCGGCGGCCATCATTCGTGACGATCTGGCGGTCGGTGCCACTTCAGGTAAAGAGTGGCGTGAGGTGTCCGATATAGCGACGCAACTGGGTGAGTTTGGCCTGGCCCTGGAAGCGGCCACCCGTTACACCGCGACGGCGCCGCATGACATGGATTATGTGTTCTTTACAGCGATGACTCTGTCACGCATGGGGCGGCATGAGGAGGCACTGCGCCAATTGGACGTGTTGTCGGAAAAGGACCAGTCGCATCCGGCCGTGTTGCATTTTCGGGCGATGACGGCTACCCGATTGGGCGACTTTGCCGGCGCGGAGACTTTCTTGCGGCGTGCCATTGCGATTTCGCCCGCACCCGTACAATGGCTGGCGCTGTCAGTGGCAAAGAAATTTGCAACCGGCGATCATGATATTGCCCAAATGGAAGCGGTCCTGCCCAGGGTAGGGCGCGCGCCTGCAGACGTCAGGGCGCAATTATTCTATGCGCTTGGCAAGGCCTATGATGATGCCCGCGATGTAGAAAAAGCCAATTGGGCTTATTCCAGTGGGGCTGCTTTAATGCGTCATGCAGGTGGCGCGCCGAATGGGGAGTTGTGGAACAACTTTGTTACGCGTCTTATAGACGGCTACAAAAAAGAAAATCTTGCCTCTTTGAAGCCATCTGATGCTGATGGCAGCCGGATGATTTTCGTTACGGGGTTCCCACGTTCCGGCACGACTTTGGTTGAGCAAATTCTAACAAGCCACTCACAGGTTTGCGACGGCGCTGAGTTGAACCTTTGGCCCGTTGCCTTGATGCCGGCGGGCGAACCGGCCTTTGATAGTGCGACAGCGTATAAACACGCCGAGCAAACGCGGCAATCTGCTGTTGCCGGTGATTTCACATTTGAAGATGCCGTCGCTTACCAGAATCGATCAAAGAGTGCAGACCCTTGGGGGGATATAGGCCAAGACTATCTGCATATGGTGGATGAACGTTTTGGAACGAATGGTCATGTCGTAGACAAAACCTTGAACCTTGGCAGCTTTATGGGGCTCCTCATGCATGCGTTGCCCGGAGCGAAGGTGCTATGGTTGAGGCGAAGGCCTGAAGACTGTGCCTTGTCAATATATCGATTGTACTCTCAATTAGGGACATTGCCCTGGACGTATTCGGCAAAAGACATCGCAGACTTTTTCCGCGCTGAAGATCGGTTGTACGAACACTGGACGCAAATGTTTCCCGACCGTATTATGACAGTGTCGTATGAAGCCTTGGTATCCGAGCCAAAAGACGGGATAAGGCGTATTTTAGGTCACGCAGGCCTTGGTGAGGAGCCTCAAATCTTCGAACCACATAAATCGAAGCGAGCTGTTTCGACCGCAAGTATGGCGCAGGTCAGATCACCTATTTCGACCAATAGAATTGGAGCTTCTGATGATTATAGAGTATTCACTGACGAATTCCGAAAAGCTTACTACGGCTGAAGTAAAAGCCCGCCGACTTTAATCGGCGGGCTTTTACTTATCTCACTGTCGCCTGATAGGCTTCCGGGGCCAAGACGCTGGCGCCTTGTTCGCGCAGGCGTTCGTCACGGACCTGGGACATCACCGCTTCGGCTTTCGGGTCGCTCATCGCCCAACCGAGGAAGGATAATGCCTCGAGGCCATTCATGCCCATATGGACGCTCTGTTTTGTGGCGCCGAAGAGGCCGGGTTCGGTGTCGTAGTCAACCAGCCGTACCTCGGTCTTGCTGTCGATCTTGGCCAGGCCTTTGGCGACATCGACGGCATCATAAAAGCCGCCGAGCTTATCCACCAGCTTCAGGCTAAGCGCCTGTTCGCCGGTCCAGACACGGCCCTTGGCGATATCGCGCACAGTGGCTTCCGGCAGCTTGCGGCCGGTGGCGACATGGGTGACGAAGCCATTATAAATCTCGTCGATCCAGCCGGAGAGAGCGGCGCGCTGCGTCGGCGAAAACCCCTGTGTCTGGCTGAATGCCTGGCTGTAATCGCCGCCCACCGAGATGTCGCGGTTATCGACTCCAAAGCGCGCCAGGGCGTCGCCGATGGCAAACTTGCCGCCGAAGACGCCGATCGAGCCGGTGAGGGTGCTTGGGTTGGCAACGATGGATGAGGCGCCGGACGACACCCAGTAGCCACCGGAAGCGGCATATTCGCCCATGGAGACGACCACGGGCTTGCCCGCGGCCTTGGCGGCCTGCATGGCCTCCGCGATCTGCTCCGAAGCCGTATCGGAACCGCCCGGCGAGGAGACGCGGAAGACGATGGCCTTGACGCTCTTGTCCTTGGCGGCCTTGTAGAAGGCGCCAGCGATTTCATCCGAAATCATGCCGGGCTCGCTGTTGAAGCCGCCGCCGCTGCCGGCGCGACCGGTCATGATGGCGCCTTCGCCGTCAATTACGGCAATGGTCTCGCCGGAGAAGGACGGCGTCAGGGCGCTTTCGTAATCGCCGATATCCATGATTTCGGCGCCCTTGCCGGCACGCTTAATGGCGGCATCCTCAGCATCTTGCACCTGTCCGAGCTGGTCAACCAGGCCAAGCTTAAGCGCCTGTTCGGCGCCATAGGGACCGGCCTCCAGAGTGGCTTGCAATTTGCCAGCATCGGCGCGCCGATCGGCGGCGACATTATTGATCATCGAATGATAGATACTGTTCATCCAGCCCAGCGTCGCTTCGCGGTGTGCCGGGGTATAATCACTGTAGAGATACGGATTGACCGCGTTCTTGAACTCATAGCGCTGTTCGTATTCGGCCTTGACGCCGTACTTGTCGAAAGCGCGCTTGAGGAACATGGTCGAGGTGGCGATGCCGGTGACCTGGAAGGACGAATGCGGCTGCATCCACAGATTGCCGGAAGAGGCGCCAAGCATGTAGGACGCCACGACCATGGTATCCGGATAAAGGCCCTGGCTGTGGGCGATGACCGGCTTGTTGGCGCGGCGGACATAGACGATGGCGTTGCGGATTTCCTCGGCGGCGGAAGGCGACATGCCGCCTTCGGGCAGGCGGATAAAGACGCCCTTGACGCGCGCATCATCTGCCGCATGGTGCAGGGTGGTGACCACATCCATGGTCGAGAGGCTCTTGCCCATCAAAAAGGCGAAGGGGGTATTGCGGCTCTGGTCGGTCATCTTCTGGCGCAGGTCGAGCGACAGGACGACTGCCTCCGGCACCTTGGGCTTGGCGGCCGAGGCGATCATGACCACCGCGCCGATCGGCAGGGCCACAAAGACGATCAGCAGGGCCACGACGACGGCTGCGAGCGTTATAAAGAACTGTTTCATGCGTAACCCAAAGCCCCCCATAGATATTCGGTAGACAGCATAGCCGTTAATGCGGTCAGGTCAAATGAAGAGGTTGTCATGCGGCGTGTTCAGGTCGCAATGTGGCCGTGCCGCACCGGAGATCAGAACTTGACGCGGCCGGGGCGTTTCTGCGTCGGCGGGCGGTCGTGGGCGTGACGGACATCGCCTTCGCAGTGCGGGCAGGATACACCCTTGATATAGCTGGGCTGCTGCTGGTCTTCGGCGGTGAGGGCATGATCGCAATGCAGGCAAAGCGCGGCGGTCTGCGACGGCTGGAGGCTGTGGTCAACCGCAATGCGTTCGTCGAAGACAAAGCATTCGCCCTGCCAAAGCGATTGCTCGACCGGCACGTCCTCGAAATATTGCAGGATACCGCCCTTGAGGTGATAGACGTCCTCGATGCCCTGGTCGATCAGCCAGGAGGTATATTTCTCGCAGCGAATGCCGCCGGTGCAAAAGGTGGCGACCTTCTTGCCTTTCAGCAGTCCGGCATTGTCGCGTGTCCACTGAGGGAGGTGCTTGAAGTTTGGAATATTGGGATCGAGCGCTTTCTCGAACGTGCCGAGATTGACCTCATAATCATTGCGCGTGTCGATGATCACCACATCGTTGCGCGTGATCAGGGCATTCCAGTCCTTCGGCTCGATATACTGCCCGAAACGCTTCATAGAGACCGGTTCGCCGATGCCGATGGTTTCCTTCTTCAATCGGACGCGCAGTTTCCCAAACGGTTGATAGTCGGCATAGGATTCCTTCCAGGTGACGGGTGCACCGATCAGGTCATTTTGCAGATAATCGAGAAATGCGTCTATGGCCTCCCGCGTGCCGGCCATGGTCGAATTGACACCTTCGGCGGTGATCAGCAGGGAACCCTTGATGCCCAGGGTGTTCAGGCGGTCATACAGCTGCATCCGCATGGCTTCGAAATCGGGGAAATCGAAGAAGTGATAAAAGGCGGCGATGACGACGGGGGGCTGGGGTTGAGCGGTCTCGAACATGGCGCGGACCTATCATATTTCAGAGAAAGCGCCAATCCCGGATAAACGCAGCCTGGCCATGATGGACACCCTGGCTATCGACCACATTCCACAAGGTCGTGTTCCGGATATGAAAGCGCTGGCCAGTGCTGGCAATACGTATGCCGGTATAGTCATCTACCCAGCCTCTGGCGAGCGCCGCTTTCAGCAAGGCATTACGGTCGGACTGAATATCGCTGGCCACTTCGGCGCTCAGACGCGAGGGCAGGCGGATGAAAGCCTCCCAGTCCATTTCCCACAGCCTGAGCGCCCGGGCATTGGCATAACGGAAGATGGGATCGGCCTCGGTCCCGTGTGAGACAATGGCCTGGGGCGCATCAAACACCGCCTGGGCCAGTTCTGCGTCTGTCAGTATGGCTGCGTTGGTCGCCCCCAGAATCGACTCGCCGGTAAAGCGCTGAAAGCTGTTCGCCATCAGTCGGTTATAGGCAATAACTGTGGGCAAAAGATAAGCTGGCATGGCCTTATCAATGACTGAGGGCCATAAAACACAACAATTTTGGCCAATGATCCACAAATAAAGCTTTGGCAGCGGCACCTTGCCGCGAAAAAGTTGTTGCAGGGGATTGCTTTGGGCAAAACCTTGCGCTATTTCCACGCCTCTCGCGGCGACACGCTTAGCTGGCGGGACCGGCTATATGCTGGGGAATGGTGTAATGGTAACACTCCGGTTTTTGGTACCGTCATTCTAGGTTCGAGTCCTAGTTCCCCAGCCACGCTTTCCGATTTCCTGCTTATGATCTTCTTATGATTAAGGCGCTGAGCCTTCGTGATTTTTTACGATTTATTTCGTCATGATGATCAAGCGACATTCGCTTCTGTATGGAGGAAAGAATGGGCTATTATGATCGTGACAGATATCGCGCTTCAGACTCACCAGCGATTTCCTGGCCGGGGATTGTCCTGATAGTCGTTTTGGCAATTATCGCCTTCTACCTGATCGATGACGGCATAGGCATATATCGCGGTGGTGCGGATGTGATATACCCTGCCAGTCACGCGGAAGAGTATCAGCCTTCACCTGGCCCGGACGCCTACGCAACCAAATAGGTAGGGTGGCCGATAATCACCGCCAAGCCATAAGGTCCGTCTTCAGACGCAGGCCGACGATCACGGCATCGTCAATATCCGTTCGGCCATAAGGGTTCTGCACATATTGCAGGTCGGGCTGGAGGGACAGGCCGTCGCGGATATCCCAGCGGTAGGTCAGTTCATAGGTGATCTCGCGCTTGAGGGTTTCACCCGTAGATGCCTGATATGGCGCACCAAAATTTGCGGCGGCGACGGCAAAGCCCAGTTGATCGCTGTCGTGCCCCCTGATCGGCCCCGTATAGACAAGGCCGCCGCCGACATAATCGGCAATCGCCATCAGTTGGTCATTGGCCAGGCCGGCGCGGACCCAGCCCTTGAGGCCGTGGTCATCATTGCCTGTGATGGTAAAGCCGGCCTGCACATAAGCGCCGCCATTGTCATCAGAGGTGCCGGTGCTATCGAGACGGTCGAGGGTGGCTGTGTTCTTCCAGGCGCCCAGTTTCACGAAGCCGCCGGTGAAATCGTACTGATATTCACCGACCCAGTGACTGCCTTCCTCGGCCGACAGCTTGATGTAGACAAACTTCTTGTTGTCGTACGGATCACCCGGCACGCCGTCGAAGACGCCGGCGCGGACGGTCTGATGGGAGGTAAAGTGCCACTGCCCGACCAGGCCGAGTCCGGTCGTGGGGAAGATGGAGGGACCGGTCTGCGAATAATCGACACCGATGCCGTGCGAGGCATTCAGAAAGACCGTGGCATTATCCTGCACGTCGAATATGCCATTGAGATTGATCAGGCCGGCCATGACATAGGCTTTATCGTCACCAAAGGTCTTTTTCCCATAGACTTCAAACAAGCGCCAGCCATCCGGACAATCGATATTGGAGGTGACCTGCACATCGCCGACCCGGTTGGCGGAAAAATCGTCTCCGAAATCACCCAGCACATAGCCGAAGGCTTCCCAGCCGCTGTCATTCTGCCAATGCGCGGTCAGGTCAAGATTGCTCAATCCGCTGGAGCCGACGTCAAGCCCGCCCTTGACGAGGGAATCGACCTCGGTGGTCAGGGCCGCGCTCGTTTCAATCTCGCCGGCGCGGGCTTTCTGGGAAAAGACGGCGGCCGCGATCAGCAGGGCGATAAAGCCGTAAAAACCGATCGCCGAGGATTGACGGTGAGGACGCAGGGAGGACATGAGGTCACACGGGTAAGCTGTTACTTTACCTGCATTATTCCACAAAAAGGCTACTTTTGAGTGAACGCCGTTATCGAAATCGGGCCAATTAATCGTCCCAGCCGGCCCCTTGCGGATCGGGGGTATAGGGCAACAGGTCGCAGGTCATAAACACGACATCCAGCCAGCGGTCGAATTTGAAACCGGCGCGGGGCAGGCTGCCGGTATAGTCAAAACCGCACGCCTTATGCACGCCGATCGAGGCCAGGTTTTCGCTATCGCCGATCACCGCAATCATGCTGTAAAGGCCGCGTTTGGTGCAGAGCTCCATCAGTTTCAGCAGCAGCGCCTTGCCGATGCCGCGGCCGGTGGCTTCCGGCGCCAGATAAATGCTGTCCTCCACGACATATTTATAGGCTGGGCGGGTGCGAAAGGGCGCGGCATAGGCATAGCCGAGCACCTTCCCGTTCTCCTCCGCCACCAGATAAGGCAGGCGTAGTTTCTGTACAGCGTGAAAACCGGCGAGCATTTCCCTTTCGGGCGGTGCTTCCAGGGCGAAAGTGCCGGTGCCGTGCAATACATTCCAGGCATAGATGGCGGTGATGGCGATAAAGTCCTCTTCCGTCGCCGGGCGCATATCGATCATGCTGTGCGTCCTATAGCCCAGATGGCGAAGGCGTAGTCGAAGGCGATTTCCTTCAGGAACTCAAACCGGCCGGAGGCTCCGCCATGACCGGCCTCCATATTGATCTTGAGCAGCATGGGCGACTCCGAGGTAGATTTCTCACGCAATTTGGCGATCCACTTCATCGGCTCCCAGTAGGTGACGCGAGTATCGCTTAGGCCGCCGGTGGCCAGGACGGGCGGGTAGGGCCTGGCCTCGATATTGTCATAAGGGCTGTAAGACGCGATGTAGGTGTAGGCTTCCTCGTCCTCCAGCGGATTGCCCCATTCCGGCCATTCCGGCGGGGTCAGGGGCAGGGAGATGTCGCTCATCGTATTGAGCACATCCACGAACGGCACCGCGCCGATGACGCCCGCCCACAGGTCGGGGCGCAGATTGGTGACCGCGCCCATAAGCATCCCGCCGGCCGAACCGCCATAGGCGACAATCCGCCCGCGCGTGCCGTAGCCGGCGTCGCAAAGGCTTTCGGCGCAGGCGATGAAGTCGGTGAAGGTGTTTATTTTCTTGTATTTGCGGCCATCCAGAAACCAGCCATAGCCCTTTTCCGATCCGCCACGAATATGGGCGATAGCATAGACCCAGCCGCGATTGACGAGGCTTAATGAGCGGATCGAAAAGCCTGGGTCCATCGGAATCCCGTAGGAGCCATAGGCATAGAGCATCAGCGGCGCGGAGCCATCGAGCGGCGTATCCGCCTTCATCAGGGCCGTGATGGGCACCTGCTGGCCATCGATTGCTGTGGCATAAAGCCTCCGGGCGACATAGTCTTTCGGATTGTGGCCCGAGGGAATGACCTGGACCTTGCGCAAAACCTGCTCACGCGTTTCCATATTGTAGTCGAAGGTCTGGGCTGGCGTGGTGGGGGAGGTATAGCTGTAGCGCAGGATATCGGTATCGTATTCATAACCGCCGGCCGCGCCCAGGCTGTAGGCTTCCTCGGCCACCGAAATCTCATGCTCGGCCATATCGGCCTTGCGCGTGATAACAATGCGGGTATTGGCATTCTCGCGCTCGACGCGGATCATGTGGCGCTTATAGACGCCGGAACCGGTGATGTAGATGCCGGGGCGATGCGGCACCAGATCGGTCCAGGTCTCGCGCGTGGGCTTTTCGGCGAACGATACCATCAGCTTGAAATCGATGGCGCCGTCGGCATTGGTGCGGATGACGAAGCGGTCATCCCAGTGATCGATGTCGTACTGGATGCCGTCTTCGCGCGGCTGGACGCAAAAGGGCTCAGCTTCGGGCGTTTTGGCCGGGATCAGCCAGGTTTCGTTAGTCTCGTGGTTGCCGCCGCCGATGCTGATGAAGGCGTCGGAACTGAGCGTGCCGACATGCAGGAAGAACCCTTCGTCCGGCTCGTCATAGACCAGTACGTCTTCGCCACCTCTGGCTGGCCGGCGATAGACCTTGGCCGGGCGGGAGTTTTCATCGCGCCAGGTCCAGAAGATGTATCGGGAATCCGGCGAGAAGGTGAAGCCGCCGTCACAGCTTTCGATTGGGTCCGGCAGGATTTCGCCGGTCGCCAGGTCTTTCACATAGACGGTGTAATATTCCGAGCCTTGCGTGTCCTCGCCCCAGGCAAAGAGGGTATGGTCCGGGCTGTGTTGGGCATCCGAGGTTTCGTAGAAATCCTTGCCTTTCGCGCGTTCATCTTCGTTGAGCAGGATTTGCTCAGCCGTGTGGGTACCATCGATGGCAGGAAGCGGAGTCGGAAACGCCGCCTGAGTGCGCGGACGGCGGGCAATAATCGGATGCTGAGCGCCTGTCTCGAAGCGCGAATAGTATTCGAAAGCGCCATCGGGTGAGGGGACGCTGGCATCGTCTTCCTTGATGCGCCCCTTCATCTCGGCGAAAATCTCGTCCTGCAGGGCTTTCGTGCTCTTCAGAACGGCGGCGGAATAGGCATTCTCCTCGACCAAAGCCGACTTGATATCGGCGCGGATCAGGCCGGGGTCGCGCAGCACGGCCTGCCAGTTATCGTCCTTCATCCAGTGATAATCATCGACGCGCGTGTGGCCAAGCTGGGTGATCTCGAACGGCTGGCGTACCGGCGTGGGTGCGACGGGCAGGAGGGCGGCTGTCTTTGGGGAAGCGGACACTGGAATATTCCTTGATCGGGAGTGTGGCGGCAAAACCAGCCTGCGTCATAAAACGGTGACCCGGCGCGGTCAAAATGAAACTTCTGGGCTGAGGCGGCTTTTCAGGTCTGAATTCACCTGACAGATTGAGAAGGCGGCGCCGTGGCGCACGATTGGGGTAGAGGATTGACCCGATCCGGAAATATCGTCAAATGGCTTTAAGGTTTTTTGGGGGAAAGCGTGATGATGGATGTTGACCTGACCGTGGCCCTGATCAAGGCGACCGTCCAGATCGATCAGCCGATCAGCGAGGCCAAGCGCATGGTCGGCACCGGGTTTCTGGTATCCGTTCCGAAGGCCGACGGCACGAGCGAAGTCGTTCTGGTCACTGCCGCCCACGTTTTCGAAAAGATGCCTGCCGCTGATGTCCGTATCGGTTGGCGCGTCCAGGGCGTCAAGGGAAACTGGAGCTATGTGCCCTCCACCATGACCATCCGCACGGTGAATGGACCGGCCTGGTATCAGCATCCGGCGCAGGATATCGCCATCATCCCGGTCAATGTGCCGGAGGGCTTGCGCGATTCCGCCATTCCGGCCGACTGGCTGGCCGATGACGCCACCTTCGTCAATGAGCGCGTGGCGGCGGGCGACGAGATGATGACTCTTGGCTATCCGCATGGCCTTTCCGCCAATGTGGCCGGTTTCCCGATCCTGCGCGCTGGCCGCCTGGCTTCATGGCCGGTGGCGCCTTCGGCCACTTATCCCACCTTCCTGATCGATCTGACGGCTGTGCCGGGTAATTCCGGCGGGCCGGTCTTCATGACGTCCCAGGGCGACAAGGGACACGCCTTTGTTGCCGGGGTGCTGATCAAACAGGTCGAGGATGACAATCAGCGTTTGGAACTGGGCGTAGTGACGGATGCGGTATTTGTGCGCGAAACCATCAACCTGATGCTGAAGGCGCAAGGGACGGGCCTTAATCCGTCGGCCAGCCTGAAGCCGGCCGCGCCGGCGCCGATGCGGACACCGGGCGGCGCCACAACCGATACGCAGGATATGACGCGACGCGTGACCGATACGGTTGGTCAGGCGGCCAAACCGTCACAAGGCGAGGGCGGAGAGCAGGTAACGCCAAACTAATTGGTTTGTACGTTGCTTAGGCTTTGCGGAACCAGTCAGCGTCATAGCCACGGTCAGCCAGCAGGTCTTTAGCCTTGGGCAAAG
>NZ_JBQCHT010000017.1:0-49566 GCF_051954415.1 Asticcacaulis sp. | reverse complement strand
TGAACGCGGTCAGGTTCTGTGCAAGCCGGGTTCGATCACCCCGCACACCAAGTTCGTTGCCGAAGCCTACATCCTGACGAAGGAAGAAGGCGGCCGTCACACCCCGTTCTTCACCAACTACCGTCCGCAGTTCTACTTCCGTACGACCGACGTGACCGGCATCGTGAAGCTGAAGGAAGGCGTGGAAATGATCATGCCGGGCGATAACGCCGAACTGGACGTCGAGCTGATCACTCCGATCGCCATGGAAGAGAAGCTGCGCTTCGCTATCCGTGAAGGCGGCCGTACCGTCGGCGCCGGCGTCGTGTCGAAGATCGTCGAGTAACCAGGGACTCGTCCCTGGACCCGGAAACGCTACGGTGGAGGTGGAAACATCTCCATCAAGCGGAAACGGTACGACAAAATACTGAACCCCGTCGGTGCAAACCGGCGGGGTTTTTAGTTTTGTGGGATGTCATTTAACTGCGGTCATGTTTCGGGATCAAAGGGGCCGTGCCCCTTTGCCTTTCCAAACTTTCACGCTATGCTCTGCACATGAGAATAGTTTTCATGCTGGCGGGATTGTTTTTTGTGGGTCTCGGAATTGTCGGGGCCTTCCTGCCGGTCATGCCGAGCACGGTATTCTTTATCGTCGCTGCCGTTTTCTTTGCCCGGTCCAATCCGGTCTGGGAAGCCAGGATCATGAATCATCCGAAGATCGGCCCGCCGATCCGTGCCTTTCGTGAGCGGGGCGCCATCGCCAGAAGCGCCAAGATCGCCGCGGTAACGGCCATGGCGATCAGTTCCGTCATTTCCGCTTTCCTGTTACATGGATGGTGGCGCTTTGCGCCGGCGGGCGTCTGCGTCCTGTGCGCCATATTTATTCTGACGAGACCGAGTGAATGAAAGAACTGATCCGCGCCAATAATCCGGCCCTGATTTCCTTTGTGGAATCGCTGCTCAAGGAGCTGGACATCCATTACTTCGTCGCAGATCAGGCCATCAGTGCAGCGGAAGGTTCCATCGGCATGTTCCCCAAACGTGTACTGGTCAGCGAAGAACACTTCGACAAGGCGCGCGATCTGCTGATCGATGCCGGTCTTGAAGATGAACTCCGCCCCCTTAAGCCAGGTATCTGGCCATAGTTGCAATCGCAACGGGCTTGACGGGCAGGCCGGCGCGGGGATAGCGTCGGCGCTTCCGTTTATGGGGAGTACGCCTTGATGAAATCCGCCCGTCTGTCCGCGATTCTTTTCGGATCGTTTCTGATGACCACCACGATGATGACGGGAGCCGCCATGGCCGATACGTCTGCCGCTGTTGCCCGGCAAATCGCCCTCACGCCGGAGCGTGCTTTTGCCGATCCGGCCCTGTCCGGACCGAGTGCCGTAGGCGTCAGGCTGTCGCCGGATGGCACGCTGCTGACCTTCCTCAAGCCGAAGGAAACGGACCACAATATCCAGGACTTGTGGGCTGTGCCGGTAAAGGGCGGTGAGCCCTATCTGCTGGTCGATGCCGACAGCCTGACCTCATCCGACAAGGCGCTTTCCGAGGCCGAGAAGTCGCGCCGCGAACGGATGCGCGTTTCGGCGCGTGGTGTGGTGGCTTATGAATGGTCCGAAAACAGCCAGTCTATCCTGCTGCCGCTCGATGGCGATGTCTATATGGTTGATCGCGCCACAAAAAAGGTGACGCGCCTGACCGATACCGCCGGCGACGAGGTCGATGCCAAGCTGACGCCGGATGGCAAGGGCATTTCGTATGTGCGTGACCAAACGCTCTACCTTAAGGATTTGACGTCGGGCACGGAAATCGCGCTGACGCCGAAGGGCGAGGGCACAACCACCTACGCCACGGCCGAATTTATCGCCGAGGAAGAACTGGACCGCCATACCGGTTACTGGTGGAGCCCGAAATCGACCCAGGTGGTCTATCAGAAGACGGACGAAAGCGGCGTCGATATCGCCCAGCGCGTTGAAATCGGCGGCGAGGGCATCAAGATCGTCGATCAGCGCTACCCCTTCGCCGGCAAGCCCAATGCCGTGGTCGAACTCTGTGTCAAGACGATCGGTGGCGGTGATGTGAAGGTCGATCTCGGCAGCAACCCAGATATCTACCTGGCGCGCGTCAACTGGGCCAAGGACGGCAAAAGCTTCTACGTTCAGCGCCTCAGCCGCGACCAGAAAACCCTGGACCTGCTTCAGATTGATCCGGCTACTGGCAGTTCAAAAGTGATCCTGTCGGAAACCTCTGACACCTGGGTCGAACTGCATGATGACTTCCGCCTGCTGGCCAATGGCAGCTTCATCTGGTCGTCCGAGCGCGACGGCAATAAGCATTTCTACTACTATGGTTCTGACGGCAAGCTGATCCGCCAGGTGACGCATGGCGACTGGCCGGTCGACAAACTGGCCGATCTTAACGAGAAGACTGGCGAACTGTATTTCACCGCCTCGAAGGATACGCCCATTGAACACGGCCTCTATAAGGTTAATTTCAAAAAGCCGGGCGAACCCGTTGCCCTGACGAAATCCGGCGGCTGGTGGTCGGCCGATGTCTCCGGCGGTGGCGCGGCGTTTATTGGCGGCTACTCCGATCCGCAAACCCCGCCGCAGACCGCGCTCTATGATGGCACCGGCAAGCGTCTGCGCTGGATCGAGGAAAACGGGCTCGACGCCAGCCATCCCTATGCGCCCTACAAAGATGAATATAGCGCGCCGGAATTCGGCGAACTGACCGCCGCCGATGGCGAAAAGCTGGAATACTCAATCCTTAAGCCCAAGGGCTTCGATCCGGCGAAAAAGTATCCGGTGATCGTCTCCATCTATGGCGGTCCGGCGGCCAAGACCGTGAAAAAGACCTGGGTCGCGCCGTCAACGCGTCTGTGGCAGGAAGCCGGCTATATTGTCTTCTCGCTCGATAACCGCGGCACCCCCGGACGTTCGGTCAAGTTCGGCCGTTCGATCTACAAGTCATTTGGCGGGCCGGATATCGACGACCAGATCATGGGCGCCAACTGGCTGAAAACCCTGCCCTATGTTGATGGTGATCATATCGGCATTATGGGCTGGTCGCAGGGCGGTTTCGTCACCCTGATGGCGCTGACGGCCAAGGATACGCCGTTTGCGGCCGGCAATGCCGGTGCGCCGCCGACCCAGTGGGAACTGTACGACACGGCCTATACTGAGCGCTACATGTCGACGCCGCAGGACAATCCGGACGGCTATGCCAAATCCGATGTGCTGAACCGTCTGGAAAATCTCAAGCCCGGTTCGCTGTTGCTGATGCAGGGCATGTCGGATGATAATGTCCAGTTGTCCAACTCGACGCGGGTGATGGCGGCCCTGCAAAAGACCGGCGTGCCGTTTGAACTGATGCTCTATCCGGGGGAGCGCCATGGCCTGAAAGGCAACGAACGCAACCTGCAAAAATTCCGGCTCCAGCTCGATTTCTTCAATCGCAAGCTCAAGCCGAACGGGTAACTGAAAGGGCCGGGGGAAAACCTCCGGTCCTTTTCTGTTTGATTACAAACGCTTCATGACAGCTAATTAAGTTGTCTGCGGCGTGCCTTGTGTCCAAAATGTGTTCAACACCCTTTCAAAGGACATCCGATCATGAAAACCTTCGCCCTGATTTCCGCCGTATCCATTTGTGCCCTCATGGCCGCCGACGCCGCCTCGGCCCATACCGAGGTTGAACTGAAGAATATCGCCGCCCGTGTGGTGGTCACGCCGGAAAACCGCCCTGATGTCGAACTGAAGGTTGCCTATGGCACTGCCAAGGTGCCGGTGATCATGGTCTCGACCAAAGGCAATACGCTGGTGGCCGATGGCAAGCTGCGCGGGCGTCATCTGAACTGCAAGGCCGGCGGTGTCGATATCGGCGGCATGGGCTCTGTGGCCAGCGCAGACCTGCCGACCGTGTATATCAAGGTGCCGATGGATGCCAGGGTCTCGGCCGGCGGCGCTACCTACGGCAAGCTGGGCGCCAGCCAGTCGCTGGAGTTTAGCGAAGGCGGCTGCGGCAACTGGCAGCTTGGCGATGTCGCCGGAAAGGCCGAGATCAATATCGGTGGTTCGGGCGATGTCTCCCTGACGCGCAGTGCCGATGCGGCGGTCAATATCGGCGGGTCCGGCAATTTCACCGCCACTTCGGTCAATGCCATCGAGGCCAATATTGGCGGCAATGGCGATATCCTCGTCAGTCAGGTCAGCGGCCCAGTCGAGGTCAATATCGGCGGTTCAGGTAATGTGAAGCTGGATAGCGGCACGGCATCGAAAATGGAGGTGAATATCGCCGGATCGGGTGATGTGCGCTTCGGAGGCGAAGCCAAGTCCCTGGAAGTGAATATCGTCGGTTCCGGCGATGTGCGCGTCAGGACGGTCTCCGGTAATATCAGCAAGTCCGTGATGGGTTCGGGCAACGTCATTGTTGGGGCATTTTAGCGCTCAGGCGCCGCGAGGCTCGCCGCATCAGCGGCGGCGGGCACTTGCCCTTGCCAAGGCTGAAGCCTTGGAAATTCTTTAAACTCAACTCCCACGGTTTAGACCTTTACAGGGTCAAGCCTTGTGTTAACGATTAACGGCCCGGTCAGCATCAAGCAGGCCGGGCCTGATTTATCGGCGTTTGTTGGGGTGGGAAACGTGTACGAGGAAGAGGTCAGGCGGCATATCCGTTTCGCGCCGGAACCCGACTGGGTGAAGGTGCAGGCATTTCGGCGGCCGCCCACGCTAGATCAATCCAAGGCGCCTTATGGCTTCTATACATGGCTGGTCGATGACCAGTCGAAGCTAGATATCCGGCCGTCGCGGTATAACCGCACGATCGAAGAAGTGGTCAATCTGTCGTCATTGAGCTACCTGGCCAATGTCACTCTGCCGTTCAATCCCTATTATGATGACCTGACCATCCACCATATCCGCATTCTGCGCGGCGACGAGGTGATCGAGGTCGATGTCCAGTCGCGCTACATTGTCATGCGCCGCGAACGCAGTTTCGAGCGCCTGGTGCTGGATGGGCGCTGGACCCTGGCCATCACCCTGCCGGACGTGCGGGTCGGGGACATCATAGATACCGCTATGACCCTGACCGGTGATCCGGCCTGTTTCCAGGGTGAGTTCTCGGTGCCGGTCATGTTGCAAAATGTCGTCTACTGGGACAGGCGTCATGCCCGCCTGCTGGTGCCGCCGGAGCGCCAGATGTACATGCAGCCGTTTCCGCTGGGCTGGATCGAACCAAAGGTCAGCAAGCTCGATGACGGTTACAGCGAAATCCTGTTCGCGGCCGATCACGTTCGTGAATGCGACTATGAGGACGATGCGCCGGGCTGGGTCATGCCGGTGCGCGGCGCCTATGCCTCCAGTATCGATAACTGGCCGCGGGTCGCCGACGTCATGCGCGCCGGCTTCGAGGGCGATGACGATTATCCGGAGGGACTGCTTGAAGTTATCCGGCAGATTGAAACCGACCACGAAGAGACGAAAGACCGCATCGTCGCCGCCGTGCGCTGGGTGCAGGAAAGCATCCGCTATTTCGCCTTTTCCTTCGGCGAGGGCGGCTTTGTGCCGCGTTCCCTGAAAGAGATATTCGCGGACCGTATCGGTGACTGCAAGGATGTCTCCAAGATGATCGCGGCCATGCTGACGAAGATGGGCGTGGAAAGCTGGCCGGCCCTTGTCGATACGAAGCGCGGCTTCGACCTGATCAATACCCAGCCGCGCCTGGGCTCCTTCAACCACTGCATTTCCATGTGCGTTCATGAGGGGCGGATGTACTGGTTCGAAGGCACGTCCGACGTGGCGCAGGGCGGCGACCTCGATCACATGGCGCAGAACGACCTCGGCTACGCCCTGATCCTCAAACCCGGCGGCGACCTGGTCCGCATGATGGAAAAGACTCCGGGCCTGGATTACGAGGTGCGGGAAGTCATCCACCTGCCCGATAATACGGGTGAGGAAACCCTGATCGAGATTGATTACATCTATCGTGGTGCGCGGGCCGATGGCGTGCGGCGCGAATTGCGCCACCAGAGTCTGACGAGCTATGTAGAGGACCGCTGCGCCTTGTTCAGCTATATCTATGGCATGAACATGTGCGCCATTCCGCAGATGGTCGATGATCGCCGGCTGAACGAGATCACCATCACCACCCTGGTGACGACCGATAATCCCTGGCATACCAATGGCGAAGCCAGGGTCTTCTTCAGCCCGGAATCAGGCTTTGATTATGTGCTGGAAGAGCCCGAAGGCCGTCGGCGGTTCCCTTTCGATATTGGCGATGTACGCGAAGGGCGGATCACCACCCTGATCAAAACAGCCCTGCCTCTGACCTGGCCGGACAAAGCCAAAATATGGGATTTCGGCGGCCTGCGTCTCAGCTTCACGCCGCGCCAGACGGCGGAAGGGTATGAGGCGGTGCGGGACTACACCGTCTTGCGGCCCTGGTTATCGGCCGATGAAAAGATGGCGCTCGACCGTGCCTATACGGAGATCGGTACCTATGACCGCATGAGCATCTGCGTGCCGCCGAAACCTGTGGCGACCTGGCGATCGGGTCTGCTGACGCGCGTGGCCATCTGGGCCGGCCTGCCGGTCGTGGGTCTGCTGGTCTGGCTGGTGAGCCATTTCGTTCATTCGTAAGATTTGATAGTCGGCTGCAAAGAACACTTGACGCCCTGATAGCGCTATCATTTAATGATTTTTAACATATAAAAATATCAGGGATGGAGCCAATGAAGCCAACGGGACAAATGAACCGTCGTGGGTTGCTGCTGAGTGTGGCCGCTTCCGGACTGGTCGCAGCCTGCGGAGGTGGCGGCAGTAGTTCGTCTTCCAGCTCTTCCAGTTCTTCTTCCTCGTCCTCCAGTTCTTCCAGCCTGCCGGACCCTGCGACCGCGCCGGCGCTAAAGACGCATTTCACCGGTCATTTCAAGATCGGTTTCGCGGTCGATCCGGGGCTGACCACGCAATCGCCTACACATGAACTACTGCTCAAGCACGCCAGCACGCTCACAGCGGAAAGCGTGATGAAGGCCAATCCGATCGGTGTCTCGGCTGGCGTTTATAATTTTACCGAAGCCGACAAGCTCATTGCTTTTGCTGAAGCCAACGGTATCGCGGTACGTGGTCACGCGCTGGTCTGGCACCAGACCTCGCCGTCCTGGTTTTTTGATGGCGACCGCAGCGATATGGCAACCTATAAGTCGCTGGTGCGGGGACGGCTGGAAACCTACATCACTGATGTGGTGACTCACTTCAAAGGCAAGGTTTATTGCTGGGATGTGGTCAATGAAGTAACCAGCGATGATGCCTCGGCCACTTACCGCAACTCCGACTGGTATCAGATTTTCGGGTCCGATTTCATAGATTATGCCTTCCGTGCGGCGCGTGCTGCGGATCCGTCCGTAAAGCTGTTCATCAACGAATATTCGACCGAGGACGCCGCCAAACGCGGACGCCTGATGACCATTGTCCAGGGAATGCTGGATCGGGGTGTGCCTGTCGATGGTGTGGGCCACCAGATGCACATAAACACCGGCTATCCCTCGGCGGCGCAGGTCGAGGCGGCCCTCAGCGATGTCGAGGGCAAAGGTCTGATCAATCACATCACGGAGATGGATGTCTCGGTCTACAATGATCCGGTCAGTTGCTTCAGCGGCACCGGCTGCGCCGCGCAGATTTCAACGGGCACCGCTGCTTTCAATACGGCGATGACCGCGCAGGCTTTAAAATACAGGGAATTGTTTGACGTCTTCACTGCGCACGCCAGTGTCGAATGCGTGACGCTTTGGGGTGTGGCCGATAATCATACCTGGCTGGACAACTTCCCGGTCACACGCAAGAATTATCCCTTGCTGTTCGATCAGGTGGGGGATCCGAAAGCCGCCTTCTGGGCCATTGTCGATCCGGCATTTGTCCCTTAAGTCATTTAAGCTGTGAAAAATCCTGAGATTGCCTGTTGCGCGCCGGTCGATCCACTGATAAACCGCACGCCTCCCATGGATATGTACGGATTCTGTTCCGGACTGTCCCTGAGAACTGCAGGGGTGTAGTTCAGCTGGTAGAGCGTCGGTCTCCAAAACCGGATGTCGTGGGTTCGAATCCCTCCGCCCCTGCCACTTTCTCTTTTCAAAGGCTTGAAACCTGGGTTTCTAGCCTCATTTTTGTTGTTCGGAAGCCGCGCTCCGCGGCGCTCACATTGAATAGGCGTTTTTGACGGTGAAGAAACCTGAGACGAAGACCAAGACCGTTGAGCCGGGCCGCAAGGTCGCCATTGGCAAGATAAACGTCGCGCAGGCGCCGGCAGGTGCGGCCGCCGTTGAAAAGGCGCCGAAAAAGCCGTTCAATCCGACGAAGTTCTTCAAGGAAGTCCAGATCGAAGCCAAGCGCATCACCTGGACTACCCGCAAGGAAGTCTGGATCACCACGGTCATGGTGCTGATCATGGTCGTCCTGGCCGGTGTCTTCTTCTTTGTGGTTGACGGCGGCATTGGCTTCCTGACCAACTACGTCACTAAAATCGGCCTGCAAGGATAAAATTATATGGCAACCGCTGCACATTCCGAAACGCCGGTTCTCTCCAACCCGAACCACAAGTGGTACATCGTTCACGCCTATTCCAATTTCGAGAAGAAGGTGGCAGAAGCCCTGCGTGATCAGGCGAAGTCGCAAGGTCTGGAAGACAAGTTTTCCGAAATTCTGGTTCCGACCGAGGAAGTGGTCGAGGTACGTCGTGGCCGCAAGTTCAATTCGGAACGTAAGTTTTTCCCCGGTTATGTTCTGGTGAAGATGGAGCTTTCGGACGAAGCCTACCACCTGGTCAAGAACACCCCGAAGGTCACCGGGTTCCTCGGTTCCGGCTCGAAGCCCATGCCGGTGTCGCAGAAGGAAGTCGATCGCATCCTCGGCAATTCGGCCGCCGCGGTCGAGCGTCCGATGCCCGTCCTGTCGTTCGATATCGGCGAGAAGGTCAAGATCGTTTCCGGCCATTTCGCGTCCTTCGATGGCGTTGTGGAATCGGTCGATCAGGAACATGCCCGCCTACGCGTCTCGGTGTCGATCTTTGGGCGCGCCACGCCGGTCGAACTGGAATATGCCCAGGTCGAGAAGACGGCTTAAATCACTAATGGCTAAAGGCTAGATGTCAAAAAGCGCTTCGGTAAGCCGGAGCGCTTTTTTGTGTCCGGTGTCTGTGTTATGCCGCGTTCGGCCATATGGGGAAAGGCATGAAGACGATCATTTGTGCCGTATCTGGCCTGGGCCTGATGGCTGCCGGTATGGCACATGGACAGGCCATGTCCGACTTGCCCGCCGAGATTGAGGTTGTGGTGACCGGGCATGAGGTTGAAACACCTGACCACCTGACCTACGACATCACTCAGGATGCCGAAGCGCACAGCGGCGTCATTGCCGATATATTGCGCAAACTGCCCTCAGTCACGCTTTCTCCGAATGGCGCTGTAACGCTGCGGGGCGGCGCCGTAACGATCCTGGTTGATGGCAAGGCGCCGCCGGAAGGCAATGCGGTGATCCGAAATCTGCCATCGGGGACGGTTGAACGCATCGAAATCATGGCCACGCCTTCGTCGCAATTTGCCCCGGCAGGGACGGGCGGCATCATTAACCTCATTACCCACCGGCGAAGTCATATGAAGCGCTCCGGTGAGGTGCCCACTCAGATCAACACGCTGGGGCAGGGGAATGTTTCACTTTCCTCCACGCTGGAAACCGATCGCTGGACAGTGAACAGCCAGTTCTATGCTGATCATTTTCTTGATCGCAGCGTGCTTTATCTCCACCAGGAAGCGCTCAACGAAAACGCGGACGGCTATGACATCACTGACCGTGAAGATCACGCGCGAGCCGTTTCCGCCTCGGTAAATGGCCGGCTCAGCGTGGCCTGGAAGCTGTCAGACCACGCCGGGCTGACCTTCAAGGGAGAGGCGGGCCGCTATGACTCTGTCAGCCGCGGCATGACCTATTATCGCGGGTTGGATGACTTCGATGAGCGTTCCGATATCCGAAGCACTAACCGGCACAGCGATGTTCAGGTGCTCTATGACTACACCGGTGACAGTCATGGCGAATATCTCTCCCTGACGGCCGAACATTTGCAAAACCGGAGCCGAACGGCTTCGGCCTATGACCAGGTGGGCGGATATCCTTATGATACCCTGTTTTACAGCGAAGGCGCAACGGATCGGGCGCAGGGGGATTATGAGCGCCGGTTCGGATCTGGCCGGCTGACCTTTGGTGCGTCGCTCGATCGAGTGGGCCTGAACCTGCAATCCGGTTCGGAAAGTGCCGAACTGGCGATCGGGCTGGCGGATTATTTCGACGGTTTTTCAGCCAGCCGCACACTTACGGCCCTCTATGCCACCTGGCAGATGCCGGTGGGGCGCTGGACGGTTCTGAGCGGCCTGCGGGCAGAAAGGGAGCAGTTGCGGTTGGTGGATACGGGGAAGTCCGATGTCCTGGTCTGGTATCCATCCTTTCATGCCGGCCGGGATCTGACCGACAAGACGCGATTGAAAATCGACTACAGCCGGCGCGTGCTGCGTCCCGACCTCGGTGAATTCGATCCCGGCATCCGCTACTTCGGCGCCTTCAAGGCGTTTTCAGGGAATCCGGAACTAAAGCCGCAGACAACGGAGTCATACGAGATAGGCTATGCCTATGATGAAAAGGACTTCGGTGCTGACGCGACCTTATATTACCGCGAAACGCGCGGCAGCTTCACGGGCTATGCCGAACTGACGGATAACGGCCTGCTGCTGACCAGTCGCATCAATTCCGGCCGCAGCCGGTCCGGCGGACTCGAACTGACCTGGCGCGGCCCCTTGTCGAAGCGCCTGAGCTATTCTGCCAATGGCAATCTGTCCTACACGGAATTCCCGTTTGCGGATGGCGGCACACGCAGCCGGTTCGGCTGGTCCGGCAATGTGCTGCTCGAATATGATGCCGACAATGGCGACCAATATCAGCTCAATGCGACGGGGTACAGCCGGGCCCTGACTCTGCAAGGCTATACCCGCGGCGTTTGCCGCCTTGACGCCAGTTACCAGCACCCCTTGGATGACAAACTGTCGCTTGTGGTCAGCGCAACCGATATTTTCAACACGTCACGGTTCAGCACGGTCGTGGATACACGGGCGCTGAAGACCGTATCAACAGGCAGGCCGAACCTGCGGGCGCTGAAAATCGCGCTGACCTATCGCTTCGGCAGTGGTACTTAAAGCTTTGCCGCGCGTATGCGCAGGGCATTGGCGATGACGGATACCGAACTGAGCGACATGGCCGCCGACGCAATGACCGGCGACAACAACAGGCCAAATGCCGGATAGAGCAGGCCGGCTGCCACCGGCACGCCAATGGTGTTGTAGGCAAAGGCAAAGACCAGGTTCTGCTTGATATTACGCATCACCACCCGGCTCAGGGCACGTGACTTGACGATGCCGCCCAGGTCGCCCCGGATCAGGGTGATGCCGGCGCTTTCCATGGCAATGTCGGTGCCGTTGCCCATGGCGATGCCAACTGTGGCGGCGGCGAGGGCAGGGGCATCATTGACGCCGTCGCCGGCCATGGCCACCTTGCGGCCCTCGCGGATCAGATCCTCGATCACATCGACCTTCTGGTCGGGCAGGACATCGGCGCGCACGTCCGTCAGACCCAGTGACGCCGCCACCGCCTGGGCTGTGGCTGCGTTATCGCCGGTCAGCATGATCACATTCAGGCCGTCCGCCGCCAGAGCCTTCAGGGCGGCAGGCGTGGTGGTCTTGACCGGATCGGCGACGACGATGATGCCAGCGGGCGCGCCATCGAGTGTGAGGCAGACAACCGTCTGGCCCTGATCGCGGTAAGGCTGAGCCAGCGCGGTCAGTTCCGGCGTCTCTCCGAGCAGGGCGGCATTGCCGAGTGCGATGGCCGTGCCGTCAGCCGTGCCGGTGACACCTTTGCCGTTCAGAACCTTGAAGTCACTGACAACATGAGCTGGCAGATTTCTGGCCTTTGCCTCCCTGACAATGGCGTCGGCGATCGGGTGTTCGCTGAGCGCTTCGACAGCCGTCGCCAGGGCCAGTACGCGGTCCTCGTCGATCGCGCCGATCGTTCTGACAGCGATCAGGCGCGGTCTGCCCTCGGTCAGGGTGCCCGTCTTGTCGAATACCAGGGTGTCTACGCCCTCCAAGGCTTCCAGAACGGCGGCGTCACGTACCAGTATGCCTTCGCGGGCGGCGCGGCCGGTGCCGGCCATGATCGACATGGGCGTGGCCAGGCCCAGGGCGCACGGACAGGCGATGATAAGCACGGCGATGGCGTTCATCAGGGCGTGGCCGAGACGTGGCTCCGGTCCCCACAGCATCCAGCCGGCAAAGGCCAGCACGGCGCACAGGACGACGGCCGGCACGAACCAGCCAGACACCGTATCGGCGACGCGCTGGATGGGCGCGCGTGATCGCTGCGCCTGGCCGACACGGGCGACGATCTGCGCCAGAAGGGTGTCGTTACCGATGCGAGTGGCTTTCATCGTCAGGCTGCCGGCCTGATTGACCGTGGCGCCGGTCACCTTGTCACCCGGCTGTTTGCTGACAGGCATGGCCTCGCCGGTGAGCATGGATTCATCGACATGGCTGGCACCATCGATCACCTCGCCATCGGTCGGCACCTTTTCGCCGGGACGGATGCGCAGGGTGTCCCCGACCTGCACCTGTTCAAGCGGGATCGTCTCTTCCTCTCCGTCGCGCAGGCGATGGGCCGTGGCTGGTGCCAGTTTCAGCAGGGCGCGAATGGCGTCGCCGGTCTGGGCGCGCGCCTTCAGTTCGAGCGCCTGGCCGACCAGCACCAGGGTGGTGATGATGGCGGCGGCTTCAAAATAGACGTCGGGCGTCATGCCGGTCATATGCGGAAAGGCATTCGGCACCAGCACCGCCACGACGGAGTAGCCCCAGGCCACCAGAACGCCCAGGGCGATCAGGGTGAACATGTTGAGGTGGCGAGTCGTCAGGGATTGCCAGCCGCGCACCAGGAAGGGCCAGCCACCCCACAGAGCCACGGGCGTGGACAGGATAAGCTGTATCCAGACAGACAGGCGATCCGGCACCAGGGATGACAGGCCCAGATGAGCGCCCATGGCCAGTATGGCGACCGGGACGGACAGGAGGACGGAAATCCACAGGCGACGGGTCATATCGGCCAGTTCCGGATTGGCGGTGTCCTCCAGGGTAATGACTTCCGGCTCCAGCGCCATGCCGCAGATCGGGCACGATCCGGGGCCTTCCTGGCGGATCTGCGGATGCATCGGGCAGGTATAGATGACGGCCTCACCCGCCTTCGGCGCAGGGGCGGGCGTTACCGGCGCTGTATGGCCGTGGCAGCAGGACTTGGCTTCATGACCGTTGTCAAAAGGGGCATTTGAATCTGGGGCATGTGAATGATGATGAGCGTGTTCGGGCATGGTATCCGCCTATTCGTACTTCTTGAGCAGAATCATGATCTCGGCGATCTGTGCCGCCTGCTGCGTTTCGTTTTCGCTGGCGGAACGCTTGAGGCAGGATTGCATGTGCGTTTCCAGTACGGCCAGCTCGATGGATTTAAGGGCGCTGCGGGCGGCGCGAAGCTGGGTCAGGATATCGATGCAGTAGCGTCCGTCCGCGACCATGCGCTTGATGGCTTCTATCTGTCCGGCGGCGCGGTTGAGCGCGGGCAGTTGGGCGGAATGGGAGGGGTGATGCGCCATCTTGACATCCTTATACCTAGGTAGGGTATGTGGTGGATATACCCCTAATGGGTATAAGTCAATGCGGCATTGTATCGGTTTTAAACCGGCTAAGCCTTGCCAAGTCATGACAAAGCGGTTATAGCGCGCGCTCTTCGTTGCACGACGAGGGTAAATCCGTGGGAGCAGAGATGCGCACCACGGCTCACAATACGCTCCCCGGAGCGTTATATGGAGATATCCAATGGCTAAGAAAATCCTGGGCTATATCAAGCTCCAGGTGAAGGCCGGCTCTGCCACGCCTTCGCCCCCCATCGGCCCGGCACTGGGTCAACGCGGCGTCAACATCATGGGTTTCTGTAAGGAATTCAACGCCCGCACTGAAAATGTCGAGAAGGGCACGCCGCTTCCGACCATCATCACGGTCTATCAGGACAAGTCGTTCACCTTCGTGACGAAAACTCCGCCGGCGACCTTCTTCATTAAGCAGGCGCTGAACCTGAAGTCCGGCTCCAAGCTGCCGGGCCGTGATTCCGCCGGCAAGATCACGCGCGCTCAGCTGCGCGATATCGCCGAAAAGAAGATGAAGGATCTGAGCGCCCACGATCTCGATCAGGCGACCAAGATCATCGAAGGTTCCGCCCGTTCCATGGGCCTGCAGGTGGTGGACTAATATGACCAAGATCGCAAAGCGTATTAAGGCGTGGGAAAACGACGCCAACAAGCTCTACGGCCTGACCGAAGCCCTGAACGTCGTCAAGGCGAACGCCAAGGCCAAGTTCGACGAATCCGTAGAAATCGCCGTCAACCTGGGCGTTGACCCGCGTCACGCCGACCAGCAGGTCCGTGGCGTTGTCAACCTGCCGTCCGGCACCGGCAAGGACGTCCGCGTCGCCGTGTTCGCCAAGGACAAGAAGGCTGAAGAAGCTCTCGCCGCCGGCGCTGAAGTCGTTGGCGCCGAAGACCTGGTCGAAAAGATCATGGGCGGCTTCATGGATTTCGACCGCGTCATCGCGTCTCCGGACATGATGGCCCTGGTCGGTCGCCTCGGTAAGGTGCTGGGTCCGCGCGGCCTGATGCCGAACCCGAAGGTCGGCACCGTCACCCCGAACGTCGCCCAGGCCGTCAAGGACGCCAAGGGCGGTGCGGTCGAGTTCCGCGTCGAAAAGGCCGGTATCGTTCACGTCGGCGTTGGCAAGGTCTCCTTCACGACCGAAGCCCTCGAACTGAACGTCAAGGCTCTGGTTGATGCGCTCGTCAAGGCGCGTCCGTCCGGCGCCAAGGGCCTCTATGTCAAGAAGATCGCTCTGTCTTCGACCATGGGGCCGGGCGTGAAGGTCGATACGGCCTCCGCTTCCTAATAAAACTCTACTGCGGCAGGCTGCAAATGGCCGTCTTTCTGCGATGCGATGCTCACGTACTTAAGTACGCTGCGCTTCGCTTCTCGAAAACCAGCCATTTTCGCCCGGCCACAGCGAGTTTTTGGACATAAGAATTAAGCCGCACCAGAGATGGAGCGGCTTTTTTTATGCCGGCGGGCCTGAGTGAAAACGGAATTCGGTATCGGGCTCGGCAATCAGCGCCTGTTCGGTTTCGCGGATAATCGGAATACGGCGGGCAATGTCATCCGCATCACCATAAAGGGCCGCCAGTTTTAGATAACCGGTGAAATGACGCGCCTCGCTTTTTAGCAGGCCGAAATAGAACTTTCCCAGTTCTTCATCCAGATGCGGCGCGATGGCGCCGAAGCGTTCGCACGACCGCGCCTCGATAAAAGCGCTGATCAGCAGGATATCGATCATCATGCCGGGCTCGGTGCGGCGACACAGGCGGCGCAGGCCCATAGCGTAGCGTGACGGGGTGAGGGGGCGTAGCGCAATGCCGCGCCGCTTCATGATCTTCATCACCTGCTCATGATGCGCCAGTTCCTCGCGCGCCAGGCGGGCCATGGCCATGGCCAGGGCATCGCTTTCCTGGTACTTGGCCATCAGGTTGATGGCGTTGCTGGCGGCCTTGTATTCGCAGTTCTTGTGGTCGAGCAGCAGCAGGTCCTGGTTCTGCAGCGCCGCCCCGACCCAGGCGGACGGTGTGGTAGTGCCCAGAAAACTATGGATATCATTCAGCATGGAAACTCCTTGCGCATCTTTTGGCAAGGCGGCGTTTTGAAATCAAGTCGTCCGTTCCGACGGCGTCGTCAAGTTGTAACAAATGTAAATAATGGCAGCCAAGAAATTTGCATGTTTATGCAAAATACCTCATGAAAACATTACCTATTGTTCACTCGACTTCATGTGCCGTTGCGGTATTTTCAGGCTTGTGGGATTCGGCATATTAGTGTTATGCGAGCCGCGAGATTTCAAGGCGACTTAATACTGCTTTTGCCTCATTTATTTCCTGCCATTATTTGGCGGATGACAGGTTTATCTGAGTGAACTTCCTCTCCGGGTTGCCGCAGCTCCGGTAATGTGGGGGAAGATGTAGGCGCATCTTCCCCTTTTATATTGTCTTCAGGAGGCGAGGCGCTCTGCCTCGGCGTCCGGATCGGGCAGGACGCCCAGTTCAATCAGGTCCGGTTCGCCGGCGGTCTTGATAATGTCGTAGATAACCTGCTTCTCTTCGGCGCTGAAATAGGCGTCGCCCCGGCCGCCGACGCCCTTGTTGAAACGCACGGCCTCCTTGTCCTGCATGGCCAGTTGCAAGGCCGCCTGCGCCTGTTCGCGGCTGTAGGTGTGGGCGGGGTCGACATGCTGGATGATGGCCATAAGCAGGTCGACCGGACGCTCCACGAGATCTTCGTAACGCATCCACAGGGGCGGACGCGCGCCCTTTTCGATGCAGGCTTTTGAATAACGCAGCCAGCTACCATAATGACGCGCGTACCACAGCGGCGCGAAATGAACCAGGCCATGCCGGCGTTCTTCGGGTGTCATTTCCGAAAACGGCTTGCCGTTCTCGGTCAGGAAATCCCAGTCGGGATAGCCGCCGGTCGCCAGGTTCTTCTCCTGGTGGTTGGCCCAGGAAACGAGCGTGTCGAAAATATTGCGCGTGGCAATCAGGACCGGGATATCGAAGGCTTCGACGATCTCCGTGGTGGCCTGTGTGGCCACCGTGTGCAGGTGCATGACGGCCGCGCGCGGCGTGGTGTCGGTCAGGACGTGCTGGTTGAAGATCAGCGGAAAATAGGGTTCGCGGTTGGGGCCGACGGCGACATAGGAACCGCGCGACAGGTGCGCCTGATAGTGGAAGCTGAGCAGATGGATCAGCGCCACGCGCATATATGTGCCGCCGACTTTCAGCGGATAGGCCAGAATGGTCTGGATGTTTTTGGTTTTCGTGGCGGTGATCATACCGCGCATTTCAGCCGTGATCTCGCCGGTATGGACCGGCATGGTACTCATGATTTTGTAAATGGCTTCATATGCGGACATGACGTCTCCTGAACTCGCGGCGTACTCGCTGATGAAACGCATCAGACGCGATTCGGAGTTAGAATTTCATTAACCACGTTGGTGGCGCCGGCTCATGCGGACATTCGTCCGAACGTTTGCCGGTAGGCGGTGGGGGTGGTGCCCATCTGTTCGCGGAAGTGGTGGCGCAGATTGGTCGGTGTGCCGAAGCCAGTATGTTCGGCAATGCGCTCAATGCTGATGTCGCTGGTCTCCAGATGATCGCGGGCTTCGCACAGCCTTACGTTCAGCAGCCATTTGGCCGGTGTCATGCCCGTTGCTTCGCTGAAGCGGCGTAGAAAGGTGCGTTCGCTCATGCCGGCACGCCGGGCCAGGTCCGGGATGCGATGCTCCTGATGGAGGTGCTTGCGCATATGATCGAGTAGGGGGCCGAGGCGATCGCTTTCATAGCTGACCGGCACGCTTCGCTCGATAAATTGCGCCTGGCCGCCATCCCGGTGCGGCGGCACGACCAGGCGGCGCGCCACGGTATTGGCAGAGGCCGGACCGAAATCACGACGGATCAGATGCAGGCACAGGTCGATACCGGCGGCACTACCGGCCGAGGTCAGGATCTGGCCCTCGTCGACATAAAGCACATCGGGCACGATTTCGATCTCCGGATAGGCGGCCTTGACGTGATCGGTATATTTCCAGTGCGTGGTGGCGCGTTTGCCGGCCAGCAGGCCGCTGGCGGCAAGGACATAGACGCCGGAACAGATGGTCAGGATACGGGCGCCGCGTCTGTGGGATGTGAGCAGGATCTTGGTCAGTTCAACCGGAACGGGGCGGTCGATCGGCCAGCCCGGAATGATGACTGTGCCGGCATCCGCGAAAATCTCCAATCCGGTATCAGCTATTACATGCAGACCGGCCGTAGTGCGCACAGGGCTGCCTTCGAGACTTGCGATTTGAAAGCTGTACCAGTTCGGGCCCATTTCCGGACGGTCCAGGCCAAACAGCTCTACCGCAATACTGAACTCGAATAGCGGCATTCCGTCAAAGGCGAGGAGGGCGACTTTACGATTAAAGGGCTGTGGTTTTGGCATGATTTATACGACAGTGGGAATTTGCGCCATATTCAAGCCGTCCGGTATCATCCGAGAAAACACGATCCGACCTCTTGATTTATCAACGCTTTGCCTGTAATGAGCGCGCCTCGGCCTGGAGAACCTATGTTCTTCGTGTCGTTCTGTCAGAGACCTTCGGGGATCAGGGGCCGCCTGATCCATAATATCCGGGAGCCCCCGGATGCCGAAATTAGACGGGACGCGAAACGCCATCAAAGTTTACCTGTCTTTCCTTAAATGTGAAAGGTCCGGTGCCTTTGGGTGATCAGCATCTCATCTCGACAGCGATCGTAACGTTTCCGGCTTCTGGAAGCGCCAAAATCATTTGTTAGTTTTGAACGGATTGTCCGTTTGAAGCATCACCCCATGGAGGCCAGCAATGGACCGCGCAAAAAAGGCCGAGTCGATCGAAGAGCTCAAGAGCGTCTTCGCCGAATCCGGCTCCGTGGTTGTTACCCAGTATTCGGGTATGACCTTTGTGGAAATGTCTGAACTTCGCAACCGTCTTCGTAAAGAAGGCGCGGTGCTGAAGGTGTTTAAGAACCGTCTGGCTCAAAAGGCTCTGAACGGCTCGGTCGGCGAAAAGGGCGATGCCCTCTTCAAGGGCCCGGTCGCTCTGGTCTATTCGGCCGATCCGGTTACCGCTGCGAAAATCTCTTCCCAGTACGCCAAGGAAAATGACAAGCTCAAGATCATTGGCGGCATCATGGGGACGGACGTTCTCAACGAAGCAGGCGTCAAGGCCTTGGCCACCCTGCCTTCGCTGGACGAACTGCGCGGCAAGCTCATCGGCCTCCTGCAAGCCCCGGCGACCAAGATCGCTGGTGTTCTGCAGGCCCCGGCCGGCGCTGTGGCCCGCGTTATTGCGGCCCACGCCGAGAAAGCGGCTTAAGCAACCTCATTCATTATCACATCAACACATCTCATCTTTTAAGGAAATCACATGTCTAAGTTGGAAAAGCTGGTCGAAGACCTGTCCGCCCTGTCCGTCCTGGAAGCCGCTGAGCTCTCCAAGCTGCTCGAAGAAAAGTGGGGCGTCTCCGCTGCCGCTCCGGTCGCCGTTGCCGCTGCCGCTCCGGCCGCCGGTGGCGCTGCCGCTGCTGATGCTGGCGAAGAGCAAACCGAGTTCACCGTTGTCATCGTTGACGGCGGCGACAAGAAGATCAACGTGATCAAGGAAATCCGCGGCATCCGCGCCGATCTCGGCCTGAAGGAAGCCAAGGACCTCGTTGAAGGTGCTCCGGCGACCGTCAAGGAAAACGTCTCGAAGCAGGAAGCTGCCGACATCAAGAAGAAGCTGGAAGACGCCGGCGCCAAGGTCGAAGTTAAGTAATTTCGCCTTCAGAAAATCTTCTGAAAAATTCAGGCCCGGTCGCTCGCGTCCGGGCCTGTTTTGTTATTCGCATTGGCGCCTCCATGACCATTCAAAAAATGGTCTTGACAAATTTGAAAAATATTAAATTCACCCTCTTTACGAACGGGGATAAGTGAGCTATGTGACGCTCCCCCTCAAGGCGTATTGCGTCTGATTCCGGGGCCCGAATGCCGGCCTTATGCTCTTTCTGCCGGCGAAGGGATTGATCCCTGAGGATCAAATATACAGCGTCTTTGGTGTCAAAGCCAAAAAAGAGCAGGCGCAAGGCAAATCTTTCGGCCCGGAAGCGGCCAAAACCCTAACCTTCGCGCGCAGTTCCACTGCATAAATTCGATCTCATAAGCGTTTTATACGCCCACCTAACCTGTGTCAGGAAAAACGATGGCCTTATCGTTCACCCAGAAGAAGCGGATTCGCAAGTCTTTCGGCCGTATCCCCGAAGCTATCCGTATGCCCAACCTCATCGAGGTGCAGCGCTCGTCCTATGAGCAGTTCCTGCAGCGCGATGTCCGTCCGGCCAACCGTATCGATGACGGCCTGGAAGCGGTGTTCAAGTCCGTCTTCCCGGTGAAGGATTTCAACGAGCGCGCCACGCTGGAATATGTGTCGTATGAGTTCGAAGAGCCCAAGTATGATGTTGAGGAGTGCATTCAGCGCGATATCACCTCTGCCGCGCCGGTGAAGGTCAAGCTGCGCCTGATCGTCTTTGAAATGGACGAGGAAACCGGCGCCCGTTCGGTGAAGGACATCAAGGAGCAGGACGTCTATATGGGCGATATCCCGCTCATGACCGACAAGGGCACCTTCGTCGTCAACGGCACCGAGCGCGTCATCGTCTCGCAGATGCACCGCTCGCCGGGTGTCTTCTTCGACCATGACAAGGGCAAGACGCACTCTTCGGGCAAGCTCCTCTTCGGTGCCCGCGTTATTCCGTATCGCGGTTCGTGGCTCGATTTCGAGTTCGACGCCAAGGACATCGTCTATGTCCGTATCGACCGCCGCCGCAAGCTGCCGGCGACCTCCTTCCTCTACGCCCTGGGCATGGACGGCGAAGAAATCCTGACCACCTTCTATGACGTGGTGCCTTACGAGAAGCGCGAAGCCGGCTGGGTCACGCCGTATAAGTTCGAGCGCTGGCGCGGTGTGAAGCCGGAATTCGACCTGATCGACGCCGACAGCGGCGAAGTGGTCGCGCCGGCCGGCACCAAGATTTCCGCCCGTACCGCCAAGAAGCTGGGCGATACCGTCAAGTCTCTGCTGCTCAGCCAGGACGCCCTGGTCGGCCGTTACCTGGCGCGTGACGCCGTCAATTTCACGACCGGTGAAATCTACGCCGAAGCCGGTGACGAGCTCGACGCTGCTGCCGTAAGCGTCCTGGAAGAGCAAGGCTTCACGACTGTAGACGTGCTTGATATCGACCACGTCACCGTTGGGCCGTACATGCGCTCCACCCTGCGCGTCGACAAGAACTCAAGCCGCGAAGACGCGCTGTTCGACATCTATCGTGTCATGCGTCCGGGCGAGCCGCCCACGATCGAAGCCGCCGAAGCGATGTTCAACTCGCTGTTCTTCGAGCTGGAGCGCTATGACCTGTCTAGTGTTGGCCGTGTGAAGATGAACATGCGTCTGGAGCAGGAAGTCGCTGACTCGGAGCGTGTGCTGCGGAAGGACGACATCCTGAAGATCCTCAAGATCCTCGTTGGCCTGCGTGATGGCCGCGGTGAAATCGATGACATCGACAACCTCGGTAACCGTCGTGTCCGTTCGGTCGGCGAACTGCTGGAAAACCAGTATCGCGTCGGTTTGCTGCGCATGGAACGCGCCATCAAGGAACGTATGTCGTCGGTCGATATCGACACCGTCATGCCGCATGACCTGATTAACGCCAAGCCGGCCGCGGCTGCTGTGCGTGAATTCTTCGGCTCGTCGCAGTTGTCGCAGTTCATGGACCAGACCAACCCGCTGTCGGAAATCACCCACAAGCGTCGTCTGTCAGCCCTGGGGCCAGGCGGTCTGACGCGTGAGCGCGCCGGCTTTGAAGTCCGCGACGTTCACCCGACCCACTATGGCCGTATCTGCCCGATTGAAACGCCGGAAGGCCCGAACATCGGCCTGATCAACTCCCTGGCCACCCATGCGCGCGTCAACAAGTACGGCTTCATCGAAAGCCCATACCGTAAGGTGATCGACGGCAAGGCTCAGGAAGAGGTCGTCTATATGTCGGCCATGGAAGAGTCGAAGCACGTCATCGCTCAGGCCAACATCAACATGAAGAACGGCGAGATTGCCGATGATCTGGTCCAGGGCCGCGTCAACGGTGAGCCGGGTCTGCAACAGGCTACGACCGTCGATTATATGGACGTGTCGCCGAAGCAGGTCGTCTCGGTCGCCGCCGCGCTCATTCCGTTCCTTGAAAACGACGACGCCAACCGCGCGCTGATGGGCTCGAACATGCAGCGTCAGGCCGTGCCGCTCGTCAAGGCCGATGCGCCGTTCGTCGGCACAGGCATGGAAGAAGTCGTGGCCCGCGATTCCGGCGCCACCGTGGCGGCCCGCCGCACCGGTGTGGTCGAGCAGATCGACGGCACGCGTATCGTTATCCGCGCCACCGAGGAACAGGATCCGAACAAGCCGGGCGTCGATATCTATCGCCTGTCGAAGTTCCAGCGCTCCAACCAGAACACCTGTATCAACCAGCGCCCGCTGGTCCGTGTCGGTGACAAGGTTTCGGCCGGTGACATCATCGCTGATGGTCCGTCGACTGACCTGGGTGACCTGGCCCTCGGCCGTAACGTTCGCGTGGCCTTCATGCCGTGGAACGGCTACAACTTCGAAGACTCGATCCTGATCTCCGAGCGCATCGTGCGTGATGACATCTTCACCTCTATCCACCTGGAAGAGTTCGAGGTCATGGCCCGCGATACGAAGCTTGGGCCGGAAGAAATCACCCGCGACATCCCGAACGTCGGTGAAGAAGCCCTGCGCAATCTCGACGAAGCGGGCATTGTCTCCATCGGTGCCGAAGTCCAGCCGGGCGATATCCTGGTCGGCAAGGTGACCCCGAAGGGCGAAAGCCCGATGACGCCGGAAGAAAAGCTCCTGCGCGCCATCTTCGGTGAAAAGGCCTCCGACGTCCGCGACACCTCCCTGCGCCTGCCGCCGGGTGTTGCCGGTACGATCGTCGAAGTTCGCGTCTTCAACCGTCACGGCGTTGAAAAGGACGAACGCGCCCAGGCCATCGAGCGCGCCGAAATCGAACGTCTCGGCAAGGACCGCGACGACGAACTGTCGATCCTGGAACGCAATATCTATGGCCGTCTCAAGGAACTGCTGCTCGGCAAGATCGCCGTGTCGGGTCCGAAGGGCATGGGCCGCGGTGAAGTGACCGAGGAAAAGCTGGCCGAGGTCTCGAAGGGCCTGTGGTGGCAAGTGGCGCTCGAAGACGAGAAGGTCATGTCGGAGCAGGAAGCCATGAAGCGCCAGTTCGAGGATGCCCGCAAGCGTCTCGACCGCCGCTTAGAGGACAAGGTCGAGAAGCTGCAGCGCGGTGACGAACTGCCGCCGGGCGTCATGAAGATGGTCAAGGTGTTCGTGGCGGTGAAGCGCAAGCTGCAGCCGGGCGACAAGATGGCCGGCCGTCACGGCAACAAGGGGGTTATCTCCAAGATTCTCCCGGTCGAAGACATGCCGTTCCTGGCTGATGGCGAGCACGTTGATATCGTTCTGAACCCGCTGGGCGTGCCTTCGCGCATGAACGTCGGCCAGATCTTTGAAACCCACCTCGGCTGGGCCTGTCACAATATTGGCCTGCAAATCGCAGCCCTGCTGGAAGACTGGCAGAACGGTGGCCAGAAGCAGGCCCTGATCGATCACCTGCGGGGCGTCTATGGTCCGGATCAGGAACTCCCCGAGTCGGAAGAGGAACTGATCGATCTGGCGAAGAACCTGTCGCGCGGCGTGCCGATTGCGACCCCGGTCTTCGACGGCGCCCACATCAACGATATCGAGGACATGCTCGAATTCGCCGGTCTCGATCGTTCCGGCCAGTCGATCCTGTACGATGGCCAGACGGGCGAGCGCTTCAAGCGCCCGGTCACTGTCGGCATCATCTACATGCTGAAGCTGCACCACCTGGTTGACGACAAGATCCACGCCCGCTCCATCGGGCCATACTCGCTCGTTACCCAGCAGCCGCTGGGCGGCAAGGCGCAGTTCGGTGGGCAGCGCTTCGGGGAAATGGAAGTCTGGGCTCTGGAAGCCTATGGCGCCGCCTACACCCTGCAGGAAATGCTCACCGTCAAGTCGGACGACGTGGCGGGCCGCACCAAGGTTTACGAGGCCATCGTCCGTGGCGACGACAGCTTCGAAGCCGGTATCCCGGAAAGCTTCAACGTTCTGATCAAGGAAATGCGTTCGCTTGGTCTGAATGTCGAGCTTGAGAATGGACAAGGGTAAGTAATCAAGGCGAGGGGGCCAAGGAACGTAACTTGGCCCCTTCGACCCCATAACTTAGCCGCATTAAAATTTCTTTCGGGCGTCAGCCCAAAATTGGAGTACTGGCATGAACCAGGAAGTCCTGAATATCTTTAACCCGGTCCAGGTCGCCCCGACCTTCGACCAGATCCGCATCACGCTCGCTTCGCCGGAAAAGATTCTGTCGTGGTCGTTCGGCGAGATCAAGAAGCCGGAAACCATCAACTACCGCACGTTCAAGCCAGAACGTGACGGCCTGTTCTGCGCCCGTATCTTTGGCCCGACCAAGGATTACGAATGCCTGTGCGGCAAGTACAAGCGCATGAAGTACAAGGGCATCATCTGCGAAAAGTGCGGTGTCGAAGTCACCCTGAGCCGCGTCCGCCGTGAGCGCATGGGCCATATCGAACTGGCCTCGCCGGTCGCCCACATCTGGTTCCTGAAGTCGCTGCCGTCGCGTATCGCCATGATCCTCGACATGGCGTTGAAGGACGTGGAACGCGTTCTGTACTTTGAAAACTACATCGTCACCGAGCCTGGCCTGACATCTCTGAAGCTCCACCAGCTCCTCAGCGAAGACGAATATTATCGCTGCCAGGAAGAATTCGGTGATGACAGCTTCACCGCTGAAATCGGCGCCGAGGCCGTCCGCAACATGCTGATGGCGATGAATCTCAATGAAATCGCCGACAAGCTGCGCGCCGACCTGGTTGACCAGACCTCGGAAATGAAGGCCAAGAAGTATTCGAAGCGCCTCAAGCTCATCGAATCCTTCATGGAATCCGGCAACCGTCCGGAATGGATGATCCTGACCGTCGTGCCGGTCATCCCGCCGGAACTGCGCCCGCTGGTGCCGCTCGATGGTGGCCGCTTCGCCACCTCCGACCTCAACGACCTCTATCGCCGCGTCATCAACCGGAACAATCGTCTGAAGCGCCTGATGGAACTGCGCGCCCCCGACATCATCATCCGCAACGAAAAGCGTATGTTGCAGGAATCGGTCGACGCCCTGTTCGACAACGGCCGCCGCGGCCGCGTCATCACCGGCGCCAACAAGCGTCCGCTGAAGTCGCTGGCCGACATGCTGAAGGGCAAGCAGGGCCGCTTCCGCCAGAACCTGCTCGGCAAGCGCGTCGACTATTCCGGCCGTTCGGTCATCACCGTCGGTCCGGAACTGAAGCTGCACGAGTGCGGCATTCCGAAGAAGATGGCGCTGGAACTGTTCAAGCCGTTCATCTATGCCCGCCTCGATGCCAAGGGCCTTTCCGGCACCGTGAAGCAATCGAAGCGCATGGTCGAGCGTGAGCAGCCGCAGGTGTGGGATATCCTCGAAGAGGTCATCCGCGAGCACCCGGTCATGCTCAACCGCGCCCCGACGCTCCACCGTCTCGGCATCCAGGCATTCGAGCCCAAGCTGATCGAAGGCAAGGCCATCCAGCTTCACCCGCTCGTCTGTTCGGCCTTCAACGCCGACTTCGACGGTGACCAGATGGCCGTCCACGTCCCGCTCTCGCTGGAAGCCCAGCTTGAAGCCCGCGTGCTGATGATGTCGACCAACAACATCCTGTCGCCCGCCAACGGTCGACCGATCATCGTGCCGTCGCAGGATATCGTGCTCGGCCTCTATTACCTGTCGCTCGTCAAGGACGGCGAAAAGGGTGAGGGCATGATCTTCGGTGACCTGAACGAAATCCAGCAGGCGCTGGATAACGGTTCGGTCTCGATGGCCGCCAAGATCAAGTGCCGTTTCACCCAGAAGGACGAAGACGGCGTCATCCGTACCAAGGTTGTCGATACGACGCCGGGCCGCATGAAGATCGCTGCCCTGCTGCCGTACAACGAAAACATTGGCCTCAAGGTGCTCGACAAGACCTTGACCAAGAAGGAAATCGGCAACCTGATCGACATCGTCTACCGCCATTGCGGCCAGAAGGCGACCGTGATCTTCGCCGACCAGATGATGGCCCTGGGCTTCAAGGAAGCGGCCCGCGCCGGTATCTCCTTCGGCAAGGACGACATCGTTATCCCGGATACCAAGAAGGGCATTGTCGATGAAACCCGCCACTTGGTCGAGGAATACGAGCAGCAATACGCCGATGGCCTGATCACCAAGGGTGAGAAGTACAACAAGGTCGTTGATGCCTGGTCCAAGGCGACCGATCGCGTTTCCGACGAAATGATGAAGGAAATCAGCCGCAAGCACCTGGACGCTGATGGTCGTGAAAAAGAGATCAACTCGATCTACATGATGGCCAACTCCGGCGCCCGTGGCTCTCAGGCCCAGATGAAGCAACTCGGCGGTATGCGCGGCCTGATGGCCAAGCCCTCCGGCGAGATCATCGAAACGCCGATCATCTCGAACTTCAAGGAAGGTCTGTCGGTTCTGGAATACTTCAACTCGACGCACGGCGCCCGTAAGGGGCTCGCGGATACCGCGCTGAAGACCGCCAACTCGGGTTACCTGACGCGCCGTCTCGTTGATGTCGCCCAGGACTGCATCATCATGGAAACCGATTGCGGCACCACCAAGGGCATCACCATGAAGGCGGTGGTCGAAGGCGGTGATGTTCTGGTCTCGCTCGGACAGCGTGTTCTCGGCCGTACCACGGCTGAAGACATCAAGGACGTGGCGACCCAGGAAGTCGTGGTCGAGGCCGATACCTATATCGACGAAGACGTGGTCGACGTGATCGAAGCCTCCGGCGTACAAGCCGTCAAGGTCCGTTCGGTCCTGACCTGTGAAGCCGAGCTCGGCACCTGTGCCGCCTGCTATGGCCGTGATCTGGCCCGCGGCACCCGCGTCAACATGGGTGAAGCGGTCGGCGTCATCGCCGCCCAGTCGATCGGTGAACCCGGCACCCAGCTCACCATGCGTACCTTCCACATTGGCGGTACCGCCTCGGTTGCCGAACAGTCGTTCTACGAAACGACCTCGGACGGTGTGATCAAGCTGTCGGCCGCCCCGACCGTCAAGGGCTCCCATGGCGACCTGATCTCCATGTCGCGTAACCTGATCATCACGGTTCACCATGATGGCAAGGACCGCGAAACCTACAAGGTGCCCTATGGTTCGCGTCTGCGCGTCACCGAAGGCGCCACGGTCAAGAAGGGACAGCGCCTGGTCGAGTGGGATCCGTACACCACTCCGATCATCACCGAAGTTGGCGGCAAGATCCGCTTCGAAGACCTCAATGACGGCCAGACTGTCCGCGAGGAAACCGACGAAGCGACCGGCATCTCGAACCGCGTGGTTGTCGACTATCGCGCCACCACCAAGGGTGCGGAAGTTCGTCCCGGCATGGGCATTACTGACGAGGCCGGCGCCTACAAGAAATTGGCTAATGGCGGGGATTCCCGTTACCAGCTTCCGGTCGGGGCTATTCTCTCGGTCGGTAACGGCGATGAGGTCAAGCCGGGCGATATCCTCGCCCGTATCCCGACCGAAGGCGCCAAGACCCGCGACATCACCGGTGGTCTGCCCCGCGTCGCCGAACTCTTCGAAGCCCGTCGTCCGAAAGACTGCGCCGTCATCGCCGAAATGGATGGCCGCGTCGAATTCGGCCGCGACTACAAGAACAAGCGCCGTATCAAGATCACGCCGGAAGGCGAAGGCGAGGCCGTCGAATTCCTGATCCCGAAGGGTAAGCATATCTCCGTCCATGACGGCGACTATATCCAGAAGGGCGACTACATCATCGACGGCAACCCCGATCCGCACGATCTGCTGCGCATTCAGGGCGTCGAGGCACTGGCTGAGTATCTGGTCAACGAAGTGCAGGAAGTCTACCGTCTGCAAGGCGTGCCGATCAACGACAAGCACATCGAAGTCATCGTGCGCCAGATGTTGCAGAAGGTCGAAATCCTTGAACCGGGCGATACCGGCCTGATTAAGGGCGACCATCTCGACAAGGCGGAAGTCGACCTTGAAAACGCCAAGGCTGAAAAGCGTGGCGGCCGTGCGGCCCTCACGCAGCCGATCCTGCTCGGCATCACCAAGGCAAGCTTGCAAACCAAGTCGTTCATCTCGGCGGCTTCGTTCCAGGAAACGACCCGCGTCCTTACCGAAGCTTCGGTTCAGGGCAAGATCGATACCCTGGACGGCCTGAAGGAAAACGTCATTGTGGGCCGTCTGATCCCGGCCGGTACCGGCGCTTACCTGCGCCAGCTCCAGCGCGTGGCCATGAAGCGCGACGAGCAATTGTCGCATCAGCGCGAAGAGGCCATGGAGCCTCTGCCCGCCGAAGTGCTGCTGGAAGGTCCTGTCGACGCCGGCGAATAAGGGGGCAAGCCCCCTTAACCCGGAATCGGGCCTGTGGCTTCCGCAGGCGACTAAAGAAAAAGCCCCTGAGCCGTGCGGTTCAGGGGCTTTTTCTTATTTGGTGAAGGTGATGGTCCGCCAGTTGTTTATTTCGACAAACTTCCGGTATTTTTCATAGCCGGCCACCGCCGCTTCGCCTTTTTCCTTGCTGAAGACGGCATAGATTTCTTTCTCGATCGCCTGGTCGCGTGCCTGGTCGGGTTCCATGGCCGCTGCATTGACATAATGCGTGGCGATGATGACATTCGGCGCGCCGGCATTATACCCGTCCTTGACCATGAAGATGTAGTTGTCGATCAGACCGTGTTTTTTCATGATTTCCAGGGCGGGCACCTGGGAGGCTTTCAGGCCGACCAGATAATCATCGACATGGTTGGGATCGACCTCGACGACGGTCTCGCTCCAGATGCCTGTATCGGGCGTGTAGTCCTTGTACATATCAGCGGATGCCGCCGTTGCAGAGACGAGCAGTAGGGCGGCGCTAATGGCCGGCAAATACTTGATAAACATGGGATAGCCCCTTCAGTAGGGCGCAAAGGCACACATGCGCGGTGAATGTATGGAAGCATACTGACGCAAACGTACTTACCTCTAATAACATGGTTCTTTGTGGCGCGCTATCAGCGGTTTCAGCGCCTTCGGCAGGTTCATGCCACCTGTCCGGCTGCCCAGCCGGATGACCAGGCCCACTGGAAGTTATACCCGCCAAGCCAGCCGGTGACATCGACGCATTCGCCGATAAAATACAGGCCGGGGCAAAGCTGGCTCTCCATGGTTTGTGAGGAGAGGGCGCGGGTGTCGATGCCGCCCAGGGTGACTTCGGCCGTACGGTAGCCTTCAGTGCCGTCTGGAATAAAGGTCCAGCGATTGACGGCATCTGCCAGGGTTTGCAGAGCGGCATTGCTGAGGTCTGCCATGCGGGGTTCCGGCGGAAGGTCGTGCCACTCCAGGAGGCGATCGGACAAGCGTCGCGGCAGGATGTCTGCCGCAACATTGCCAAGCGTCTGTTTCGGGCGATCCTTGCGCCGCTCCAGAAGATAGTCGAGGACATTCATGCCTGGCAGCAGGTCGATCTCGATGGCCTCGCCGGGCTTCCAGTAACTGGAAATTTGCAGGACCGCCGGCCCGGAAAGGCCCCGATGAGTGAACAGAAAACCATCGGTAAAGCTGGCCTTGCCGCAGGTGACCCTGGCCGTAAGCGATACGCCGGAAAGCCCTTCAATCGCCACCAGCTTGTCGCCGCCCAGCGTAAAAGGCACCAGGCCGGCGCGGGTTTCGGTAATATCGTGGCCGAACTGCCGGGCAATATCATAGGCAAAGCCGGTGGCACCCATCTTGGGAATGGACAGGCCGCCCGTGGCGATCACCAGCTTGTCAGCCATCAGGACGCCGTTCGACGTATCGATTTCGAACCCATCTCCAGTCTTCAGCACGCCTTCAACCGATATGCCGAGATAGAGTTCGCCACCGGCCTCCGCCAGATCATCCAGCAACATATCGATAATATCGCTGGCCGAGGTTTCGCAGAAAAGCTGGCCTTCAGTTTTTTCAAAATAAGGAATGCCGCGTTTGACGACGCGATCGAGAAAATCCCAGGACGTAAAACGCTTGAGAGCCGAGATGCAGAAGTGTGGATTTTGCGACAGGAAATTCTTCGGCGTGGCCTGCAGATGGGTGAAATTGCACCTGCCGCCGCCGGAAATACGGATCTTTTCGGCCGGCTTTTTGGCATGATCGATCACGGCCACGCGTCGTCCGCGCCGGGCGGCTTCTATACCGCACATCAGGCCGGCGGCGCCTGCGCCTACAATCACCACATCGAATTTTGCTGCTGTCACTTTTTTCTCATAACTTGACTTAAGGTCTGGCTTGCCGGGATCGAAACTTAACCTTAAGGTCACCCGGCTTTCAGCAGATAAAGGAGTCGGCCATGTCCGATCTTGAAACCATTACACAAAAAATCAGCGCCGCCGTCGGGGAAAATTCCGGCCTGGGCAAAATCATCAAGGTCGACTTCGGTGACGCCGGCAAGATCCTCATCAACGGCGCGGCTGTGCCCAACACCGTGACCAATGATGATGGTGAGGCCGATACCACCATTCAGATCGCCATCGATGACCTGATCGCCATGTCCAAGGGCACGCTGGACCCGATGATGGCATTCATGATGGGCAAGATGAAAATCCAGGGCGACATGAGCGTTGCCCAGAAACTCGCGCCACTGCTCAAGGGCGCCTGATAGTTATGGGGTCAAGGGGGCGGCGCCCCCTTGCCTTGGCCCTTGGCCTTATCCAGGCCCCTGCGTATTCGGCCCGGCCTTGCCGATAACACGATCCGCCACGAAGGGATTGCTCCGCCGCTCGATATCGAAGCTCGACATCGGCCCATGCCCAGGCACAAAACGCACATCGCCCAGCGGCCAGAGTTTCTGCGTGATCGAATGGATCAGGTCGGCATGGTTGCCGCGCGGAAAGTCCGTCCGCCCGATCGAGCCCTTGAACAAAACGTCGCCCACCTGTGCGAACTGTGACGGCGCATGATAAAAGATAACATGGCCTGGCGTATGGCCAGGGCAGTGAATAACCTGCCAGGTCGTCTCACCTAAAGTCACCGTATCGCCGTCATGCAGCCAGCGGTCGGTCGTGAAACTGCGCATGTCGGGTATGCCGTAGCGCTGGCCCATGGACGGAATATTGTCGATCCAGAACTGGTCGTCCTCATGCGGGCCTTCGATGGGGGCGCCTGTGCGCTCTTGCAATTCTGCGGCACCGCCGGCATGATCGGCATGGCCGTGGGTGATCCAGATTTTCTCCACTGTCAGACCGCGCCTTTTGATCTCATCCAGGATCGGATCGAGATCCCCGCCGGGATCGATGATAGCGGCCTTGTTTGTTTTCGTACACCAGACCACCGTACAATTCTGCTGCAACGGCGTGACGGGGGCGACAAACAGGCGGATGGGTGGCTCGGTGTTCATGACTCATGAAATAGGCGAAACGCGCCCTTAAGGCTACCCACCGGTTAAGATAGTTGCAGATTTAATTTTTGTGTGTAGGCTTCATGACAAGGCAGGTACTGGGGTGGTCCTTGGAATGACTAGTCGCCTGTTAAAACACATAAAAAAGGTGAAAAATGAATCCTTTGCGAATTAAGTCGCTGGACGCGATCCTGGCGACAGCAGAGAAAAAGTCGCTGCATCGATCCCTGGGGCCTGTCCAACTGACCTTGCTGGGCATCGGTGCAGTGATCGGCACCGGTATTTTCGTGCTGACGGCTGCGGCGGCACAAAAGGCCGGTCCGGGCATGATGATTTCCTTCATCATTGCTGGCGCCGTCTGCGCCGTCGCCGCACTTTGTTATTCCGAACTGGCTTCCATGGTGCCGGTCGCGGGTTCTGCCTATACCTATTCCTACGCAGTCATGGGCGAAATGGTGGCCTGGCTGGTCGGCTGGGCGCTTATACTGGAATATGCCTTGGGGGCGTCCGCCGTCGCGGTCGGTTGGTCCGGTCATATCGTCGGGTTTCTCGATGACATCGGGATACACATACCCCATGCCCTAACCGTGGGGCCGCCGATTTCGATTGGTTTTATCAAGGGCGGTGAAATCGGCGGTGTGCTCAACCTGCCGGCGGTTATCATCACGGGTATTGTCACGCTTCTGCTGGTCATCGGCACGAAGGAAAGCGCCACGGCCAATGCAGTCCTGGTGGCCATCAAGATCGCGGCCCTGCTGCTGTTCATCGTCCTGACCTTGCCGCTGGTCACCGGTCATATGGAGAATTTCAGTCCATTCACGCCGCGCGGCTGGGGTAATCCGCTTGATGGCACCGGAACAGGCGTGCTTGGCGCTGCCGCCTCCATCTTCTTCGCCTATGTTGGCTTCGATGCGGTATCAACCGCCGCCGAGGAAACCCGCAATCCGCAGCGAAACGTGCCTATCGGCCTGATCGCTTCGCTGGGTATCTGCACCGTTTTCTACATACTGGTTGCGACGGGCGTAATCGGTTCATTCGGCGCCCAGCCGCTGACCGATCCGGCGACTGGCCAATATTTCGCTGACGGCTCGACCGAGCTTTACGCCAGCGCCGCCTGTCAGGCCGCTCACGCCCCGCTGGTCTGCTCGAAGGAAGCCCTGGCTCACGTCCTGCGTGAGGTGAACAGCAATCCATTGTTCGGCAATCTGATCGGCCTGGCCGCAACGATTGCCCTGCCGTCGGTCGTTCTGCTGATGATGTTCGGCCAGACGCGCGTCTTCTTCGTCATGGCGCGTGACGGACTGCTTCCGAAGGGCCTGTCGGCCGTTCACACCACCTTCAAGACACCGTGGGTGATCACCCTGGTCACCGGCGTCGTCGTGGCCATTGCCGCGGCTTTCCTGCCGGTTGGTTCCCTGGCGGACTATTCCAACGCCGGTACGCTGTTCGCCTTCGCGGCTGTTTCGCTGGGCGTCATGATCCTGCGCTTTACCGACAAGACACGCAATCGTCCGTTCAAGACCCCGCTGCTGTGGATCATCGCCCCGCTGTCGATCTTCGGCTGCGTGCTGCTGTTCGTCAGTCTGGGCACGGAATCCAAACAGGTCTTCTTCGGCTGGACCGCGATTGGCCTCGTTCTTTACTTCGCCTACGGCTTCTGGCACTCGAACGTCCGCAAGGGCATCATCGAGGACCATGAAAACGATGCGGATTTGCCGCCGCCTCCGGGCACGACCTGATCCTGAAGAAGGCGCCCTAACGGGCGCCTTTTTTATTGCGTGAAGACCTGCTAGGTGCGTGACATGCTTCCTGTTGAAGAAATATATGTACCGCTGAAATCCTGGCTGGCGGAAAAGACCACGGCCCTGATCATCGCGCCACCCGGCGCCGGCAAGACGACCGGTATACCGCTGGCTTTGCTGGATTCACCTTGGTTGGCGGGCCAGAAAATCATCCTGCTGGAGCCGCGGCGGCTGGCCGCCCGTGCGGCCGCCGCCCGCATGGCCGAGACCCTGGGCGAGGCGGTGGGGCAAACGGTCGGTTTTCGGGTGCGTGGTGAAAGCAAGGTCAGCGGAAAGACGCGCATAGAAGTCGTCACGGAAGGCATTTTCTCGCGTTTGATCCTGGATGATCCATCGCTGGACGGCATTGGCTGTGTCATTTTCGACGAATTCCACGAGCGCAGCCTGGATGCCGATCTCGGCCTGGCCTTTGCCCGCGATGCGCAAGTCCTGCTGCGCGATGACCTGCGCCTGCTGGTCATGTCGGCGACGCTCGATGGCGACCGTGTGCTCAGCCTGCTGCCGGACGCCGGGCGGTTTGAGTCACAGGGCCGCACTTTCCCGATCGAGACGCATTATCTCGGCCGAAATCAATCATTGATTATGGAGCAGGATGTCGCCCGCCATGTGGCGCGGCTATCCGCCAAGCTCACGCCTGAACAGGCCGAGACAATGCTGGTCTTCCTGCCGGGGCAGGGCGAAATTCACCGCGTTGGGCGATTCCTCGACGAGATCGGTTTGCCGCCTCATATTGATCTCTGCAAACTTTACGGCGCCATGGATTTCAGGGACCAGGCCCATACCCTGGCGCGCAATGCGCCAGGACGGCCGAAGATCGTCCTGGCCACGGCGATTGCCGAAACCTCCCTGACGCTCGATCGCGTGTCAATGGTTGTCGATTGTGGTCTATCACGTTTGGGACGCTTTGATCCGGCGCGCGGTGTCACGCGCTTCGTCACCGAGCGAGTCTCCAGGGCTTCGGCCGACCAGCGTCGCGGCCGCGCCGGCCGGACCCAGGCGGGCGACGCCTATCGCCTGTGGGATGCCGAACAGGACCGTTCCCTGATCCCTTTCGCCAAGCCGGAAATTCTGGAAACCGACCTGTCGCAACTGGCACTTTCGCTGCGGCTATGGGGTGCCAAATCGACGGAGAGCCTCGCCCTGCTCGACCATCCGCCAAAAGCGGCGATGGATGAAGCCGTGAAGCTTCTTCAGGCCCTGGGCGCATTGGACAGTCATGGGGATCTGACGCCACACGGCAAGGCTGTGGCGCAGTTGCCGATGGCGCCACGCCTGGCCCATATGCTGATCCGGGCGGCCGAAAACGGCGCAGCGGAGCAGGGCGCCAACCTGGCCGTCCTGCTGTCCGAAAACGGCCTGGGCGGCAAATCGACCGATCTCGATACCCGCATGGAGGCGTTGTCACGCGATAAATCGCCGAAGATTACTCAGGCCCGCAGCCTGGCGCAAAACTGGGCCCGGCAGGCGCAGGCCCTGACCAAAGCGACGGGTAAGGCTGGTGGGCGTATCCTGTCGCATCATTTGCTGGCGGAATGTTTCCCCGAACGTATTGCAAAAGGGCGCGGTAAGGCCGGCGAGTTCGTTATGTCCAACGGGCGCGGCGTCTATGTCGATGAGCATGACCGGCTGGCACGCGCGCCTTATCTGGCGGTTGGTGATCTGGGCGGCGGCGCAGGCCGCGACCGTATCCTGCTGGCCGCACCTTTAAGCGAAGGCGAAATCCTCAGCCTGTTCGATGACCGGCTGGAACGCGGCACGGTTCTGCAAAAGGTCAATGGCCGGTTCCGCGCCTTCGATCAGGTTCGGCTGGGGAGTCTGGTGCTCTCCACCAAACCGCGCGACACCATACCGCCGGAATTGCTGCTTCAGGCGGAAGCTGAAGAGATCAGGCAAAAAGGATTGAAAGCACTGAATATTCCGGAGAGCGTGCAGGGATTTCGTGCGCGTGTCGCCTTCCTGCACAGCCAGGATGACACCTGGCCGGACCTGTCGGATGACGCGCTTCTCTCCGGGCTTGCGAATTGGCTCGAGCCTTATGCCGCCGGCAAGTCCTTGCTATCGCTCAATGGCAGTGTCATTTCACAGGCCCTGCATGGCCTACTTGATTATGACCAGCAGCGCGCGCTGGATAAGCTTGCGCCGGAAACGCTTAAGATGCCGACCGGGTCGAATATTCGCATCGATTACGAAGCCGAAGGCGGCCCACGCCTGGAGGTACGGGTGCAAGAACTGTACGGAACAACCGTACATCCGGTTATCGGCCCGAACCGGACGCCGATTACGCTTTCCCTGACTTCGCCGGCGCACCGGCCGATCCAGATCACAAAAGACCTGCCAGCCTTCTGGGATGGTTCCTGGGCCGAGGTGCGGAGTGAAATGAAGGGGCGTTATCCGCGTCACGTCTGGCCGGAAAATCCACGGGAAGCCGATCCAACCACCCGCGCGAAACCGCGGGGTACCTGATCTTTTCCGGTTCCGGTGCGTATAAGCCAATAAGGAGCCGCCATGATCACCGTCCATCATCTCGATAATTCCCGCTCGCAACGCATTCTGTGGCTGCTGGAAGAACTGGGCCTGCCTTACGAGATCAAGGCTTACAAACGCGGCAAGGATATGCTGGCGCCACCGGAACTGAAGGCGGTACATCCGCTCGGCAAGGCGCCGGTTATCAGCGATGGGGCTTTAGTGGTGGCGGAGACGGGCGCCATTATGGACTATATCCTGACGACCTATGGTCATGGTCAGTTGATGCCGATGATCGGCACGGAAGCGCGGTTTCAATATACCTACTGGATGCATCATGCCGAAGGGACGGCCATGACGCCTTTGCTGCTGAAACTGGTGTCGGGTGCGATCAGAAGTCAGGCGCCGTGGCTGATTAAGCCTGTTGCCAGTCGTATAGCTGATGGCATCGATGCCGCACTGGTGACGTCGAACCTGAACACAAATATCGATTTCTGGGAAAATACCCTGGCCAGGTCAACCTGGTTCGCCGGCGACGAGTTCAGTGCGGCGGATATTATAATGAGTTTCCCCCTGGAGGCAGCCACCAGCCGAGCCGGGGCCGGGGCAAGACCACATATCAGTGCCTGGCTGGGGAAAATCCACGCCCGTCCGGCTTATCAGAAGGCGCTGGCACGGGGCGGGCCGTATACCTATGCCTGATCAGAGGGTGATGCAGCCGGCGAAAGCCAGGCCAATAAAGGGCAGAACGACGAGCTTGAGAATCAGCTTTTTCATGTTGGGTGCTCTCCTGAAGTAATACTCAGGCTAAGGTGCGGAAGACCGCTTGTAAATGCGTAAGGCACCGTTTTTAGCAGTGCCTTACGCGATCGGGCATATTCCGGCCGGTTCTTTAACGGCTGGATGAATAGGTCAGATGGTCGGCGCCGCTGCGATCTATGATGATGCAGCCGGAGAGGCTGGCCGCGAGAGTGGCGACGCAGGCGAGTTTGATGGCGATGGATTTCATGGTTTTCCCCAGGGTTGGATTTAGAAGGATTGTGAACCGCTGACCGTTGCCGCCGGCTTTTCGTCGGCCGGTGCGGGTCCATTGTCGGTGTGATAGGTGTGGTCCGGCGATACATACATGATGCAGCCGGTAAGGCTTGTTACCAGTGCGACCGCGCAGGCCAGTCTGATGATGAGATGTTTCATGGCGGTGTCTTTCGTCGAGACGCCGGATGCGCCCCCTTGAATTTAAATCTAGGTTTCGATCTATGAACGGTAAATGAACCGTTTCCACCTTAATTCTATTTAATATTCAGGCGGTAATCGCCTTTCTTGCGCCTGTGCCTCTTTTGCCCAGCGGCTGGCGAGCGGCGTACAGATCAGCAATTGCAGCGGATGATAGATCATGATCGGCAGCAGGATCAGTCCCAGGCCAGACGCATGACCGGCGAAGATGAGCGAGGCCATCGGTACGCCGGTTGCCAGACTCTTTTTGGTGCCGCAGAAAACCACGGCTGAGCGGAAGGCGGGGGCTATGCCGCCAAGATCGCATAGTTTCCATAGAAGCAGCAGCACGCCAAAGAACAGGACGAGTGTGGCGGCAATGACGGACAGCAGGGTCGCCAGGCTGGTGGACCCCCAGATATTGAGCGCAAAGGAGTCACAGAACGAGGTGTAGACGAGCAATAATATGGTGCCGCGGTCAGCCATCTGGGCCAGCTTCTTGTGGCGATGCAGCCAGGCGCCGATCCAGCGGCGCAAAACCTGGCCAATGATCATCGGCAGGACCATCCATTTGAACAGGTCGATAAAAACGCCCACGACATCAAGATGATGTCCGGAGGTTTTCAACAGAAGACTCATCCACAGCGGCGTGACCACAATACCGATCAGACTGGAAATCGTGGCGTTGAAGACCGCCACGGGCACATTGCCGCGTGCCGCCGAGGTCATGGCGACAGAGGAGGAGACGGTCGATGGCAGGGCGCAGAGGTAAAAGAAACCCAGTTGCAGATCCGGGCTGATCCAGCGGCCGGCAAGGGCAAGAAAGACGAGGCCGATGACAGGAAAGAGCACAAAGGTCGACGTCTGGATGATGAGGTGCAAGCGCCAGCGCAGGACGCCGTCCTTCAGGGCATGGAAGGACAGCATGGCGCCGTTCAGGAAGAAGATAAGAGCGATACCGAGCCTGGTCAGCAGTTCCGGATGCAGCAGGCCGCCATGCGCACCCGGCGCCGGAAACAGGGCCGCCAGAATGATGGCAATGACCATGCCCGTCAGGAAGCCGTCAAATTTCAGACTGCCAAGTTTCAAAGCCCGGCTGCCGCATAGATCATTATGCCGGTGGCGACCGACAGGTTGAGGCTATCGGCACGGCCCTTCATCGGAATCTTGACATTGGTATCGCAGATGGCGGCGATTTCGGGCGTCAGGCCGGATTGCTCCGTGCCCATGACGATCAGGGTCGGCCGCGTATAGGGCGCCGTGCGGTGGTTGTGCGTGGCGGTGAGCAGGGTGCCGACCACCGAACCGGTCCAGCGCCTGCGATCGGCCAGGAAGTCATCACGGCTGCATTTGACGATCGGCAGGGCGAAGACCGAGCCCATGGTGGCGCGCACGGTTTCGACCGAAAACGGATCGACGCAGTCGCCGATCAGGATGACGCCGCCTATGCCGGCTGCGTCGGCGGTGCGGATGATGGTGCCGAGATTGCCGGGGTCGCGTACCTGTTCCAGCGCTACCCAGACATCATTTGATTGCGGATCGATATCGGCCAGTGTCTTGATGACCTGGGCAAACACCGCGACCACCATCTGCGGGTTGTCCTTACGCGAAATCTTCTCAAGAATTTCACGCGTTACTTCCAGAACCTCACCTTTTGCCTTCAGGGTCTCATCGACGGCGCGACGCAGCAGGGGGTGCTGGTCGGCATCCTTACCATAGACCAGAATTTGCGGGGCAAATCCCTGGTCGAGCGCATCGATAATGATCTTCAGGCCCTCGGCCAGAAACTGTCCGGTGGCCTCGCGTTCCTTGCGCATGTGCAGGGCGCGGATATCCTTGACAGTCTGGTTTGTGAGAGACGTAATCTGCTTAATCACGCATCCACCTCGCAAAGAAGCTGAGACCGATTTCACGAGGAGCAGTATTAGCGGGTTTCATCCCCTTGGGCGGTTTTATGTCCTCTATCAGGGTCAGTTCGCCGTAATCGACTCGTCCGCCCTTGGATGGTCCAACAGCTTCGGCCACCAGATGCGCAAGGGCCGGACCGGAAACGCGCGCGGCATAGGCATTGAGCAACAGGAAAGACGCTTCATCACTCAAGAGCTGGGCGCACAGATGCACCATTTCCGGCAGATCCTCGAACAGCCGCCAGACCTCTCCGGTGGGGCCGCGTCCGTATTTCGGCGGGTCAAGGATGATGCCTTCATACTTCGAGCCCCGCTTGACTTCGCGCTGGACGTATTTCCGCGCGTCCTCGCAGATCCAGCGGATTGGCGCTTCGCCCAGGCCCGAAAGGGCGGCATTCTCGCGCGCCCAGGCGACGGCCTTCTTAGAGGCATCCACATGGGTGACGCGGGCCCCGGCTGCCGCGGCCACCAGGCTGGCGACGCCGGTATAGCCGAACAGGTTCAGTATGCGCGGGCTGTCGAGTTTTGCCACGGCTTCTTTTTGCCAGGCCCAGTTGGCGGCCTGCTCCGGGAAGAAGGCAAGGTGGCGGAAATTGGTGAAGCGGCCGTGGAATTTCACTGTGTCCCAGCCCAGCGTCCATTGGTCGGCGGGTTTGCGTGAAAACCGCCAGTTGCCTTCGTCGTCCTCGCCTTGTGGATCGAAAATGGCGTCGGCCTTGTCCCAGAACTGCGGGTATTTCGGCGTCCACCAGCATTGCGGCTCGGGGCGAATGACAAGGTAATCGCCATAGCGCTCCAGTTTCCGGCCGTCGCCGGAATCGACGAGGGCGTAATCAGCCCAGGCTTTGGTGCGTAAGGTTGTCGGAGTATCGGTGATGATCATGCTCAAGGCCATAAGCGCATGGCCCGTCTTCGTAAAGGGGCTGGACGGCAAAAGTTGCGGGTGCGTGATCGGTCTTGTCCCAGTGAAAGGGCCGGGTTGCCAGTTGCCACAGGGCAAAGCCAGCGGCGACCGATTGCAGGCACCAGTAGGCCGGGGCGCCGCATATGTCGGCCCACGTCAATCTCAGGCCGGCGCGGCGTGCGGCGAGAGCGATCGTGATCATGCCGCTCAAGGTTCCGAACAGGAACAGGGACAGATCAAACGGTGACAGAATATGAAGGGGATGCGCGGGATCGCCGATGCGCTGCAATTCCGTCAGCAATAGGGACATGATCACCATCAGGCTGAAAGGCGCGTAGCAGACGGCGGCCGCGACGCTTAAGCCCACGCCGAGGAACAGGCCCAGCCATGTACGCGGCTTTAGAGGCGTGTTGAGGCGCGTATGGACCAGCAGGGTCTGCATATAGCCCTTGATCCAGCGGGTCCGTTGCGGAATCCATGCCTGGCTGAGAGCGGGCGGTGTCTCGATGGTGGGGGAGGTAATCAGGCCGGTCCGGTAGCCCAGTTGCACAAGGCGCAGGCCGAGATCGGCGTCCTCGGTGACATTGAAAGCGTCCCAGCCACCGACGGTGCGCAGCACGTCCGCCTTGAAATGATTGCTGGTGCCGCCCAGCGGGAAGGGCAGGTGCAGGGCATTGAGCGCCGGCAGCAGGACATCGAACTGCACGGCATATTCGGCGGCGAACTGACGGGGTATGAAACCCGTTCCGCCCTTTGGCCGCAAGGGAGCCTGAAGGCAGGCCAATGCCGGATCACCCCTCGCAAACGCCCTGGCAGCTTCCCGGAGTTGGTCTGGTTGCGGTTGATCCTCGGCATCATAGATCACGATGAGATCGCCCCTGGCCTGTTCAAGTGCGTGGTTGAGCGCGCGTGGCTTGGTGCGGGGAAAGCCGGGCGGAACGGCGATGACCCGCATATAGTCCGGGAGGCTGTGAACACGGAATGCTGTCAGGGTATCTTCGTCATCCGCTTCCAGGGCAAACAGGATTTCGATTCGATCGCGGGGATAGTCGAGCGCCTGCATGGCGCCTAGAAGCTGCGGGATAATGCCGGCTTCCTTGTAAAGGGCGACAATGACGCTGTAGGCCGGCAGGTTTTCATTGACCGCCTCGGTCAGGGGATCGGCCGGTAGGTTGGTGGCGGGAAAGATCAGGCAGGCGATCAGGCGCAGCAGGGCATTGCCCATAAAGCAGGCCCAGCCTGTCCAGTAAAGGCCGCCAAGCAGGCCGGAGACTGACCACAGGCACAGTCCGCAAAATGACAGGCCGACGATGACAAACAGGCACAGTTGCTGCCAGGAAAGCCCTGAACGCGCGGAAAAAGATGCCTTGAGAGAGGAGATAGCCGCATGACTGCGCCAGGGGGATGACGACCGCGAAAAAACCTGCTTTAAAGCCGCCTGGGAAGATCTGGACTGTGACGTCGTGGTATCCGAGTCCGCGCACAACCACTTTTCGGTAAATGTGCGCAACAGCGCATCACTGCTTCGATATGGTTTCATTTTGAAACGCCCCCCGAATGAAGCATAGAGCGCAGTTTTTTGCATGGAATAAACCAATTGGAAGTAGGTGGGTTGCGGAAAAAATACAACCAAAGATTGATTTTTTGGGCCGTCTTCGGGGTAAGTCTTTGCCTGTGCGCCCTTGCCGCAACGATATGGGCGAGCCGGTTGCCGCCCCGAACGGCGCCGACGGCGGGGACGCAGCCGCTGAAAGTCATTTCGCTCGACGGCTGTGCCGACCAATATGTGCTGGCCCTGGTACCGCGCAATCAGATACTCGGCCTGTCTGATCGGGCGCGCCTGCCGGATTCCTATTTCCGCGAACGCGCGTCGACCGTGCGCCGTATCCAGCCGCGTCTGGAAACCATACTGGCGCTCAAGCCAGACATAGTGGTGCGCACCTGGGGCGGGGACTTGGACCTGATCAAGGCGCTTGAAAAGCACCACGTCCGTATCGTCAATATCAATGACATCACAAATTACGACCAGGCCAAGCCGGAACTGTTCCGTGTCGCGGCCGAGCTGGGGCAGGACGCCGGCGCGGGTATAGAGGCCCGCAGGTTCGATCAGGCCATGGCCGCCATCCGGCCGGTAGGGCAGGGGCGAACCGCGCTGTACTATACGCCCGGCGGTTACAGCGCCGGTCCGGATACCATGGTCGGCGATATGCTGCAAAGGTTGGGTTTCAAACTGGAGACTCAGAATAAGGGGTTCTTCTACCTGTCGCCCGAGGTTCTTCTCAGCATGAAGCCCGATATATTCGCCCTGGCCTTTTATGACGACCGATACGCCATGCGCCGCGTGCCGGGGCGCAATCCGCTGGTCCGTGCGAAAATCGCGGCGTCGCCCAATTTCACCTTGCCGCGGCAATCGGTAAGTTGTTCGGGGTGGTATACGGCCTATGATCTCAGCGAACTGTCGAAATCACCGCTGACCGGCAGCGGCGGGCTTAAGGCGGTGCCGCAATGATGCTTTCACTCCGTAGTCTATCAATGGCGCTTGGCGTGGCTATCGTCATTCTCCTGATTGTACTTATGCTCTTCGGCGATGTGGCCATGAGTGGTGACATGTGGTTCGACGCATTCTTCCGCTGGAACTCATTGCCGGCGGAAATCATCTGGGGCATCCGTTTGCCGCGCAATCTGGCAGGTGTCGGTGTTGGGGCCATGCTGGGTATGAGCGGCGCGCTGATGCAGGGGCTGCTGCGCAATCCGCTGGCGGAACCGGGCCTGCTCGGCGTTTCCGCCGGTTCGGGTCTGGGGGCGGCACTGGCGATTGTGTTCGGTCTGGGTTTGACGCCTTTTGCCGTTGAAGGGTTCGCCCTGGCAGGCGCGGTTCTGGTCGCCGTCATTTTGCTGGTTTTCGTTCAGCGTTTCCCGCAACGTCAATCATTGATTTTGTTGGGCGTCGGTCTTTCCAGCCTGTGCGGCGCCCTGATGGCCCTGGTTTTCAACCTGTCACCGTCACCGGTCACCACCTCCGAGATGCTGAGCTGGATGATGGGCTCTGTGCAGAATCGTAGCTGGTACGATGTCCTGATGTGCCTCATCGGCCTGGCGATTGTGTGCGGTTTGTCGCTTCGCCTAGGCAAAGGATTACGCTTCCTGACCCTGGGCGAGGAAACCGCGCGTTCCATGGGAATCGACATGACGCGCCTGACGCAGGTCATCGTCATCGGTTCGTCATTGCTGGCAGGGCTTTCGGTATCGGTGGCGGGCGTGATCGGTTTTGTCGGTCTGGCGGCGCCGCACTTCGTTCGCGCCTTTGGCATCAAGGATCCGTATACGCTTATCTGGCCATCGGCCCTGACCGGCGGATTGATGGTGCTGGTTTCGGACGGCCTTATCCGTCTGCTGCCGCCCACGGCCGACGTCCATCTCGGAGTCCTGACCTCGTTGGTCGGCGCCCCGCTTTTCGCCATACTGGCCTATAAGAGCGCCAGAAGCTGGATGCAGGACTGATTTACTTGGCGCGCTTTTCACTTTTTGGTTTTGGCCAGAAAAGTGCGGACACTTTATGGAAAGCGCTTATGCCGAACCTCATTATCCAGTCTGTCAGCATAAAACTCGGCCGTGACACGGTGGTCCATGAGGTGTCGGCCGAACTGGCGCCAGGCAGGCTCTATATAATGGTCGGGCCGAATGGCGCCGGCAAGACGACCCTGCTTAAGGCCATGGCCAGTCTTGTTTCCCTACAGTCGGGCATGATCAGCTACAATGGCCTTGACCTCGCCTTGCAGTGGCCGGGCGTGCGCGCCGAGCATATCGCCTACCTGCCGCAGGAGCGCAGCATCGCCTGGGATTTGAGCTGTGTCGATGTGGCTGCCCTGGGCGCGCAGCATCTGGCGCCGGAACTGGCCCGGCAGAAGGCATTTGCCGAACTTCAGTCCCTCGGTCTGCAAGAGGTCGCCGACCGCGGCGTCTTCAAGCTTTCAGGTGGTCAGCGGGCGCGGGTGTTGCTGGCCAGGGTGCTGGTAAGTCAGGCGGACGTTCTGCTGCTGGATGAACCCCTGATCGCGCTTGATCCCGCTTGGCAGAGGCAGGTGCTGATCCGGCTGAAACAGCGCGCTGAAGCTGGCCAAACCGTCATTCTCAGCCTGCATGACCTGCATCTGGCGGCGCAATTTGCCGATACGGTGATGCTGATGGATAAAGGGCGGCTCGTGAAGATAGATGGGCCGGAAAAGATATTTATTCCCAACCTGTTGTCGGATATTTTTAATCTGAAAGGCGAGTTGGTTGGCGATGAGGGGCAGAAGACTCTCCGGCTGGAGAGTCTGCCGCTCCTTTAATCGCGCTTCTTTTTGGTCGACTTTTTCTTTTTCGCCGGTTCTGCCTTTTTCTTCTTAGCCGCTTTGGTTGCTGTGACCTTTTTCTTGAGTACGGCCTGCGGTTTGACGACCGGATTAGGCACGGGCGCCATCGTGGTCGGGGCAGGGGCCATTGTCGTTCCGGTCAGTTGTGCCGCGGCGGCGGCATTGGTTGTTACACCCTTGTTGTAATCGGCATAACTGATCGGGGCATCGGGCGAGGCGACATCGCTGAATTCCGGCCCGGTAAACCGACCGATTGGGCCGGGGAAGCCGCGCTGCACGTCGGCCATGGCGGTCAGGGGCGCTGTACCGCCATTCAGGCGGGCGCGATAGACACGCATGTTTTCCGTGACGCGCATCATATAGTTGCGCGTTTCGGTGAAGGGGTGGCACTCGATGAAGGACAAAGGATCAGCGGTGGCGCCGCGCGGATCGCCACAGGTATCTATCCAGGTCTGCATCCGGCTGGGACCGGCATTATAGCCGGCGGCGGCCATGATATAGGAGCCGTCGAACTTATCGACCAGTTCGCCCAGGTGATACTTGCCGAGTGTCATATTGTACTCAGGCTCATAAAGCGCGGCATCGCCACTGTAGCCGATGCCCAGACGTCGGGCGACGGCCCTTCCGGTGGAGGGGATCAACTGCATCATGCCGCGTGCATTGGCCCCCGAACGGACGCTGGGGTCGAAGCTCGATTCCTGACGCGTGATGGCCAGCACGAAGGCGGGTTCCGGGCCGGACACGTTTGGCACACTGCGCACCGGATAGGCGCGTTCCGGCAGATAGAAGCCGCGTTGCATCGCTACGCGCGCCACCTTCATGGCCATCAGTTGCGAATCATACTGCCCGACCAGGTCAACCAGCAGGGCCTCCTCCTCGGCATTGGGCATGACATCGTCAAGATGCAGCACCAGGGCGCGGAACAGGTCCAGTTCGCCGGCCTGACCGAGCAGACGCGCGGCCTTGATCATCTCGCGGCCCTCGAAACGGGCGCGATCGGCGGCAGTTGGTACGGGATCCTTGCCGAGGGTAATCGTCTTGATGCCGGCCTTTTCCGCCGCCATCTGGCCATAGAAGGCATAGATATACTGCCCACCCTGTTCGTAATAGCGCTGTGCCAGTGTGGCGTCGGCATCGATGCCATTGAGCGCCGGATGGTTGCGCGCCTCATAGGCACGGCCCAGCCAGTAGTTGGCACGGCCCTGCGTGATCGGCGATGTGCCGGCGGTAGCCAGGGCCTGGAAATGGGGAATGGCTGAATCTGTGTCGTTCAGTTTCACCAGTGCCATCCAGCCGGCGAAGAACTCCGCTTCGGCCATGCTTTCGCCGGGATCGAAACCGGCATTATTCATGGCATCATAGGCGGCACGGTAATTGCGGGCCTTGAGGGCGGCTTTGAAATAGCCAAGGCGCAGGGAATAAAGCTGACTGGCCGCTTCCGGGCTGGCCGATGCCTGGGGCAGGTCGGGCAATAACTGGAAGCCGAGCGTCTCCAGTCCTTTGCCGTTCAGATATTTGGCGCGGGCAAAGGCGAGCGCCGGATTATGCGGGTCGCCGGCCAGCGCCGCTTGATAGAGCCCGTCCGAAGCCGCCGAACCGGTACGCATGGCGATCACGGCATTGGCGACATCGGCGTCATGCTGGCCGACATAGGCGGTCATGTCGCGGATCGCTTGCGAATTGGCGTTCTGGTAGTTGATTTCCAGACAAAGCAGACGCGCCTTGTGGTCGTCCTGATTGAGGTAGGTGCCGAAAGCCTGGTAGAAATTCGCCTGGGCGAGCGAATCAAACACTTTCGTCCGCCACCAGCTTTTCGCCAGCGCGCGGGCCTCGTCGGTGCGGGCCAGATTGCCATAGGCCGAAATCAGGGCTGTGGCGCCCTCAGTGGTCTGCGGCGGCGCGCCCTTGAACCAGTCGACAATCTGTTGCGCCGTCATGCCCGACAGGCCGATCAGCTTTTCCGCGGCGATCTGGCGCTTGGATTCACGCGGCCAGCCCCACAGGTCACGGCGGGCGGCGTCAAGCGCGGCGAAGCTGTAGATGTTGCCGTCATTATTGATGATGGTCCAGGTAACGATCTTGCGCGCCACCGGATTGGTCAGCCCCGCCGCCAGCGAATCGGCCTGGGCGAAATTGCGCGACTTGACTGCGGAAAGCGCCTGCTCCAGCAGGTCCATGTCATTGCCGCTAAGGCCGGAAGGAATGTAGGGCCGCGCTGTATCTGTCGGCATGGGCATGGTGGCCTGGGGGACGCCGTTCACTTCCGGCGCCGGATCATCCTGGGCGGCCACGGGTTGCAGCGTGCCCAGGGTGAGGGCGCTGACGCCCGCGATCAGGAGGGCCTTGCGGAAAAGAGGATTGAGCTTACGTATCTGGCGGTCAGTCGGGGTCATAATAATCCTGTCATTGGGCCAAAAGCGGTATGGCCGAACTATAGGCGATAGTTTCTTTTTAGAAAGCCATTGCGGCGAATGCTTTGTGTATCTATGGCTATTTTTATATATTCCCAAGCCACAGATGGCCGAAAAGCCACAACTTTCCGTGTTTGCGGTGAGACGAGAGTAGACGAATGACCGATACATCTGCCCAGCCCCTGTTTCGCGGTGTGATTACCGCCCTGGTGACGCCGTTCCGTAACGGCGAGGTGGATTATGCGGCGTTCGAGAAACTGATCGAGCTTCAGATCGCCGCCGGCGTGCATGGCGTCGTGCCGGTCGGCACTACGGGCGAAACCTCGACGCTTTCCATGGAAGAGCACCGTAAGGTCGTCGAACTATGCGTGCGCAAGGTGGCGGGGCGCATCAAGGTCATCGCCGGCGCCGGCTCGAACAACACCGCCGAGACCCTGGAACTGGCGCATCACGCCAAGGCCGTGGGTGCCGATGCCGTTCTGGTGGTGGCGCCCTATTACAACAAGCCGTCGCAGGAAGGTTTGTATCAGCATTTCAAAGCGTTGAACGATGCGGTTCAGATTCCGGTTCTGCTATATAATGTTCCCGGCCGGACGGTTGTGGATATGAGCAACGACACCATTGCCCGTCTGGCCAAGCTGCCGAATATTGTCGGCATCAAGGATGCCACGGGCGATCTGGAACGCATCAGCCAGCAGCGCCTGCTGATTGAGGGCGACTTCTCATATATCTCCGGTGATGACCCGACCCTGCTCGGTTACATGGCTCATGGCGGTCACGGCGTCATCTCGGTGACCTCGAACGTGGCACCGGCCCAGGTCGTGGCCATGTATGAAGCCGCGGCGCAAGGGGCCTTTGATACCGCCCGCCAGTGGCAGGACAAGCTGATCACCTTGCACAAGGTACTCTTTGCCGATTCGTCACCTTCGCCGACCAAGTATGCCATGAGCCGCCTCGGCATCTGCACCGATGAGGTGCGTCTGCCGATCGTCGCCTGTTCGCAGGGTGTGCGGCCGCAGGTTGACGAGGCGATGGCGCTGGCGGGGCTTGAGGTGGAGCCGGCCTGATGGCGGAACTGACCACCAGCAAGACGATCGCCGATAACCGGCGGGCGCGTTTCGACTATTTCCTGGAGCAGAATACCGAGGCGGGCATTGCGCTTACCGGCACCGAGGTGAAATCCCTGCGCTCCGGCCGGGCCAATATCGCCGAATCCTATGTCAGCATCGAAAATGGCGACGAACTGTGCCTGATCAACGCTGATATCCCGCCCTATGGCCACGCCAACCGCTTCAACCACGAACCGCGTCGGCCGCGCAAGCTGCTGCTTCATCGCAAGGAAATCCACCGGTTCATGATCGCTATCCAGCGCGAGGGCATGACCATCATCCCGACCCGGCTCTATTTCAACGAAAAGGGCATGGTGAAGCTGGAAATCGCCCTGGCCAAGGGCAAGAAGAACCATGACAAGCGCGAAGCCACGGCTGAACGCGACTGGGCGCGGGATAAGGCCCGGCTTATGCGGGACAAGGGGTGAAGGCTAAAGGCAGCCTATTGTATTTGATCTTGGACGGTCGTTAGCGACTGTTCCAGGAAATATCGTAAACCTTTGACTGTGCTAAATCCGAAATCGCCAATGTCCATATTCACTAGATTATCGCCTCGGTTCAAAAGCTTCTGAAGATCGACTTCCAGTTCCTTTCGCTCATCCGATGTTAGTGCAGAAATATTGTCCGCGATTGCATCTTCCAGCGTGCCGTGAATTTCAAAAATGTCCTGATGGAAAAGCCCGCAATATCTAAGAAAGGCTTGAGACATCACAGCACACCCGGAAAAGCGCCGCCATCGATCAGCAGGCTTTGGCCGGTGATATAACCCGCCTGGGCCGAGCAGAGAAAGGCGCAAGCCGCGCCAAATTCATCCGGATCGCCAAAGCGTCTGGCCGGAATGGTCTGCCGGCGTTCCTCGCGGATGATCTCGATATCGATTCCGCGCTGTTCGGCAGTGCGTTTCTGGCCCGATTGCAGCCGATGAGTGTCGAATGCCCCCGGCAACAGGAAGTTGATGGTCACATTGGCGTGGGCCACGCTGCGCGCCACACCGGCCAGGAATCCGGTCAGGCCCAGTCGGGCGCCGCTCGACAAATCCAGCCCGCTCAGCGGCATCTTCACCGAACCCGACGTGATATTGACGATGCGGCCGAAGCGCTGTTTGACCATGCCATCGATCACCCGCTGCACCAGTTCGATCGGCGTTACCATATTGCTGGTTACGCCTTCCAGCATGGCGGTGCGGTCGATCTGGCGAAAATCACGATAGGGCGGGCCGCCGTTGTTATTGACCAGTATATCGACCTGCGGCACGGCGGCGATCAGGGCGTCTTGTGTCTCAGCCAGACTGATATCGCCGGCAACTGGGACGACCCGCGCGCCCGTCAGTTCGCGTATCTCCGCCGCCGTGCGCGCCAGTTTTTCGCCATCGCGGCCATTGATAACTACCGTGCAGCCGGCGTGCGCCAGTTTGAGAGCGCAAGCCTTGCCCAGCCCATCGCTTGAGGCGCAGACAATGGCGTAACGCCCCTCTAACCCCAGATCCATGAATTATACCTTATGCTCCGAAAGCGACAGCAGATTGCCGTCGGGGTCTTTAAACCACGCCACCTTGTCACCGCTCGGCGCCGTCCAGACGCCATGCGGCGTTTGCGCGGTACCCAGCCAGTCATAGAGTTCGAATTTGATATCGAGCGCGGTGAGGGCGAATACCTTGTCATCGATATTGGTCACCTGAAAACCGAAAACGGTATAGGGCGCGACATGTAGCTGCGGTGGTTTGGTCAGACGGATCAGGGTCGATCCGGAACGCAGAACCAGGGCATAGTCATCCCGGCTGAAAACGGTCAGGCCCAGAATGCCTTCATAAAAGGCGCGGGCCTGATCGAAATCGCTGACGGCCAGAAATCCCATCGGCGTGGCATCGCGCAGGGGCAACGGGCCAGCCGGTGCGGATTTGGTCAGGTTAAGCCCGAGCATGGCATGGACTCCGCAAAATCATACCGCGTCAGCATGACGGCATCCGGCATAAAAAATCAAACCGGAAGCTAAAGCACTTTCCGAAAAGTGTGACGCACTTTTCGGATTAAAAGAGCGCGTAAAAACTAAAACGCG
>NZ_JBQCHT010000016.1:0-51488 GCF_051954415.1 Asticcacaulis sp. | reverse complement strand
CCGTTTTTCCCTTGATGCTTCTGGGTGGCTGCGATCTCTTGACTAAACCAGAGGCCGGTCCCGCCTACGCCATCCCTGCCCCCACGGCAAAAGGCGAGGTCCAGCTATATCCGGCCACAGATCCGAAGGCGACGCGGCCCTCCGTCCAGGTCCGCGCCGGCGATTGCGGCAAGGAAACATGCGAGGTTCTGAAGGGGAAAAAATGGCAACCTTTGATAAAGGCTGACGTTGCCGCCCTCCCCTATCTCTCGGTCATGATGCCTACCGGCTCGGTCTACAGCCCCGATCTTTGGCGACCGGTTGGCACGACCGGCCGTTATGTGCTGGTCAGCCCCGCCGGTTTCGATGGCATCCAGCGCGGCCTGTTCGACGGCCTGCGCATCGGCGTGCAGGATGCCACCTTCGCCACCTATTTCACCGCCTATTCGGTTGAAAATGCCGCCACCCTCAAGGCGCTGGGCCTGTGTACCCGTGACATGGCGGTCGATTCCGGCGATCCGCTCAAGGCCAGTTGCGCGCAAAAGGTTGGTAACGACCGCTATGTCCTGCCGGTCAATGGCGAGGTCGTCATCGCCGGAGACAAGGCCTGGCTGCTGCAACGTCGCCCGGACCGTTCGGCCAATCTCGTAGACCTGTTCGCCCTGCCGCGCAGCGCACCTATATGCCTGCCGGGCCTGATCATAGATACAGACGGCAAATGGATGGGCTCGCCCGACAAGGCCTTGTCACCCGATCTGTTCATCTCCCGCGCCCGCCCTTCGCCGGAATACGAGGCGCACAAGGCGCAATTGCTGAAGGCGTGCCCCGCTTAAAGCGATTCCATAAAGCGACAGGATTCGCCCAGTGACGGCCGCACGATCTCGTCATCACGCATGACCACCTTGCCGCGGATGATCGTCGCCTTGGGCCAGCCGGTGACTTCAAGACCATCAAACGGCGTCCAGCCCGAGCGCGTACGCATGTCGGCATGACGCAACACCCGCCTGTGGTTCAGGTCAACCAGGGTGACGTCGCCATCATAGCCCTCGGCCATGCGTCCCTTGCCGGCCACGCCGAAGACGCGCTGAGCGCCCGCCGAGGTCAGGTCGACCAGCCGCTCCAGCGACATCCGGCCGTGCGCCACATGGTTCAGCATCACCGGCAGCAGGGTCTGGACGCCCGGCATCCCCGACGGCGAGGCCGGATAGGGCTTGGCCTTTTCTTCCAGGGTGTGCGGCGCGTGATCGGACCCCAGCACGTCGGCAATGCCGCCGTTGATGCCATGCCACAGGCCATCGACATGATACTGGTCGCGGATCGGCGGATTCATCTGGGCCAGGCCCTTCAGACGCTCATAGGCTTCCGGCGCCACCAGGGTCAGGTGCTGCGGCGTGATCTCAACGGTGGCTATATCCTTGTTTTCTGATAGGAAATCGATCTCTTCCTTAGTGGTCACATGAAGAACGTGGATGCGCTTGCCTGCCTCGCGCGCCAGACGGACCAGGCGATGGGTCGACTGGATGGCCGACTGGGCGTCGCGGACGAAATCGTGGCTCGTCCAGTCACCTTCGCGCGCCAGAGGCCGGCGTTCGGCCAGCCGGTATTCGTCCTCGGAATGGAAAGTGGCGCGGCGGTTGACATTGGCCAGCACCTTGGCCACGCCCTCGTCATCGGCGATCAGCAGCGTGCCGGTCGAGGCCCCCATGAACACCTTGACGCCGCAGCAGCCCTTCAAGCGCTCCAGTTCACCCAGTTCATGAACATTTTCATGTGTGCCGCCGACATAGAAGGCATAATCGCAGTGCATCCGGTGATGGGCGCGCTGCAATTTGTCGGCAAAGGCTTCGGCATTGGTGGTCGTCGGGTTGGTATTGGGCATCTCGAAGACCGCCACGACCCCGCCCATGACCGCAGCCTGGGAGCCGGTCTCCAGGTCTTCCTTCCATTCCAGGCCAGGCTCGCGGAAATGGACCTGAGTATCGATCACCCCCGGCATGGCCAGCAGGCCGGTGGCGTCGAAAATCTCACCGGCCGACGCCTGAGACAGGTCGCCGAAGGCCGCGAACTTGCCAGCCGTAATGCCGATATCGCCCTTGCCCCGCCCGGCATGATTGATGATATCGGCATTGCGGATGATCAGATCGAAATTACGAGGCATGGCGGTGGTCCTTTAGTCAAATCAGTGGGCGGACAGTAGACCTCGGATACCGTCAAGTGAAGCGAAACTTAACCCGCCATCTCTCTTTCGATCACGGCCGCCACATGATCGATCGTCAGGTCGAGCATATGGCAGACATTCTGCTTCAGCTTTGGATCAACAATCTGGATATCCGCCAACGAGCGCGGCCCGCGAATGACCAGCACATGGCCGCCGATCGGGGCTTCGGCTTCATCCGAAGGCCCAAACAGGCCGAAGGTCGGGATGCCAGCGGCCGCGGCCAGGTGCAGCCACAGCTCGTCATTGCCGACGAACAGGACGGCTTGTCGCAAGGCGGCATAGGCATTGACTTCGGTGACGTCCCCGCCGATCTCCATCACCTGGGCGCGCGGCGTCGCCATGCGCAGGGCCTGCAAGGTGTCACGCTCGGCCTCGGAGCCGATAATCAGCAGACGATGGCTGGCGAAGGGGCCCTCCTCACGCATCAGACGCGTCGCCAATACGGCAAACCGCTCCGTCGGCCAGCGCCTTCCAAGCCAACCGGCACCCGGCGCCATAACGATCAGCGGTCCGGTTTCGCGGCCACTATCGATCAGGGTGCGCGTTTGCGCTTCGCGGCGCGGCGATACGCGTAAAGCCGGCATGATTTCCAGCGGATCGAGCCTGAGCTTGGCAGCGATCTGCTCCAGCACGCCGGCGCTGTCATTCGGATTGAGCGTAAAGCGCGTTTTCGCCTTCATCATGCGCGAAATCAGGGTGGGGCCGATATCGACGCACAGCCCCCATTTGCGCCGGCTAAGTTCGCTCAGGCCGTGCAGCGACTTCAGCTTAAATAAGGCGCCGTCAAAGGCTTGTAACTCGTCGATCAAGTCGTCATCTTGGAACAGAACCGCCGAGGTTTGCGTTGTCGCCAGCGTGATCCGGGCATGGGGAATTTCCGTTTTCAGGCGCGCGATGAGACCACTCAGGGCCAGGGCCTTGGACGGTTCGCACAGGGCCAGAAAAAGAATCGGAAATTCACCTGTCATGAGCCATACTTAATTCCTGAGACGATCATAACAAGACCCATCATGACCACAGCTTACGTTACCGCCCTTCCCCACCGTGCCCTGATTGCCGTCTCCGGCCCGGACTGGGCGAGGTTTCTCAAAGGGCTCTGTACCGCCCATATCGACAATATCGTCGAGGAAACGGCCAGGGGCGAATTTCATAGGCTGCATTACGGGGCTTTTTTGCGGCCCCAGGGCAAGATGATCTGTGATGTTCTGCTGCATGCCGTCTCTGCCGACGAAATCTGGCTGGACGTGCCGCTATCCGAGCGCGATGACCTGCTGGCGAAACTCAACATGTACAGGCTGCGCGCCAAGGTGACGATCACAGCGCTCGATCATCCGGTCTACGTGGCTTGGAATGGCCGCCCGGAAGGCTTCATGCGTGATCCGCGCTTTGGCGAAAAGGTCGGCATGTCCTACGGCTTGCAAGGTTCCAATGCCTCGGCCGAAGACTGGAGAGGCTTTCGTCTCACCACAGGCATCGCCGATCCTGGCCTCGATTTTGGGGCGGATGAACTTTACCCTATTGACGCAAATTTCGATCTGCTGGATGCGATAGATTTTCATAAAGGCTGTTACGTCGGGCAGGAACTGACATCACGCATGAAGCGACGCGGCCAGATCAAGAACCGTATCATGCCGTTTAACTGCGACGGCCAATTGACCAAGGGAGCTGAAATCCTGATTGGCGAACGCAAGATCGGCGAGGTTATCGCGTCCAACGAAACCTCCGGCATCGGACTAATGCGTCTGGATCGTCTGGAAGACGTAAATGCGACAAGTGACGGCATTTCTCTTGAACTGTACCTGACAAATTGGCTGGCTGGTCAATTTCCTTTTCCCGGAGCAGACGATGAGTATTGGTGAACGCTGCCGCTGCCCCTGGCCCAAGACCGATCCGCTTTACTGCGCCTATCATGACGAGGAATGGGGCGTGCCGGAATATGACCCGCGCGCCTTGTGGGAAAAGCTGGTGCTCGATGGCTTCCAGGCGGGATTGTCATGGATCACCATCCTGCGCAAACGCGATGCTTTTCGTGCGGCCTTCGCCGGTTTCGATCCTGAAAAGGTGGCGCGCTTCGGAGACGCCGATATCGAGCGCCTGATGAACGATCCCGGCATTGTGCGATCGCGGGCCAAGATCGTTTCGGCTATCGAAAGTGCCCGGATCACGCTCGACCTGCGTGAAAAAGGCACAAATTTCACCGACTTTATCTGGGCCATTCAGGATCACAAACCGATCACCAACCACTATGACTGGGGCGAAATTCCGACCGAAACCAAAACCTCACAGGAACTGGCCAAGCTGTTGAAAAGCAAGGGTTACAAGTTCTGCGGCCCCGTCATCGTCTATGCCTTCATGCAGGCGGTCGGCATGGTCAATGACCATACAACGGCGTGTTTTCGTCACGCCGAGATTGCGAACATGGGAAAAACGCGATAGCCTCAACTCAGATTATCCGGGGGACGCTATGGAACTGATGTTTCAACCACTAAAGCGCTATGTCGATTTCAACGGCCGCTCCCGCCGCACCGAATACTGGTTGTGGTTTCTGTTCCAGATGATCGCCAGCCTGGTGTTCAGCATCCTCAAATCCGCGATTGGCAACACGGCTGAACTGCTTAATTTCCTTTTTTCGCTGGCCATCCTTCTTCCGACCCTGGCCGTGGGCGTGCGCCGCTTTCATGACATCAACCGTACGGGCTGGTGGATCGTCTTCCCGCTGGCCGTCCTGATCGTCGCGCTGATTGTCTTCTTTTCAGTCAGCGGCGGGGCCTTCATCAACAACTTGAAGTCCTTTTCGGATATTGGTCCTAATCCCACACCGGACCAGGCCATGGCCATGATGACAGCCCTGGCTCCCATGTGGTGGGTCTTTTTAGCCTGGTTCGCGGCTTCGCTCGTTACATTCGTTTTCAATGTAATGGACGGCACGCCGGGCCCGAACCGTTTTGGCCCCGATCCCAAGGGTCGCGGCGGCGATACGAGTGTATTCTGATCGATCGATAATGGGGGTTTCGATGTCCAATGTGCCTTTGATTTTCCAGCCGCTTGTTAAATATGTCGATTTCCAGGGCCGTGCCCGGCGATCGGAATTCTGGCTGTGGGTACTTTTCCGTATTGCCCTTGGCATGGTGATGGGCACCGTAATGACCAGCGTCATGTTCACAGGCATGAACTTCCAGAACCCGGATCCTTCGCAATTCATGGGTCGCTATTTCTCGGTCATGCCCGTACTCCAGCTCGTGAACCTGGGTTTGCTGCTGCCCAGCATTGCGGTGGCCGTGCGGCGCCTGCATGACATCAACCGTACCGGCTGGTGGTATATTATGCCCATCGTCGTCGCGTTTATTGGCATGATCCTGTTTTTCATCTTCTTCGGCACGCAGATATTCACCCTGATCGGCAACAATGGCAACATGACCGACCAGCAATCCATGCAGTTCTTTTTCAGCATGTTTGGCTCGTTTTTCCTTTGCCTGGTCCTGCCGCTGCTGGTCGCCGAAATCGTCATGTTCGTCTTCTATGTCACAGACGGCACCCCGACGACCAACCGCTTTGGTCCCGATCCCAAGGGCCGCGGCGTTCAGGCTACCCCCGAAAGCGTATTTTGATTGAAGCCAGCGAGACAACGGCCACAAATCGCGGTAAGAGCGATTCATGGCCGATCTCAGCTTTGAATCCACCTTTGCCGGGCTTATCTGCGGCGTTGATGAAGCCGGGCGCGGCCCGTGCGCCGGCCCGCTATGCGTGGCCGCCGTCATTCTCGATCCGGCCAATATTCCCGAAGGCATAGACGATTCCAAGGCCCTGACCGAAAAGCGTCGCTTCGAACTGGAACCGCTGATCAAGGAAGCGGCCGTCTGCTGGTCGGTGATCACTATGACGGTCGAGGAAATCGACTGCCTGAATATCCTGGCGGCCACCATGGAAGGCATGAAGCGCGCGGTCGAGGCGCTCACCCCTTGCGCCGAACATGCCCTGATCGACGGTAACCGCTGCCCGAAACTGGCCATTCCCTCTACGCCATTGGTTGGCGGTGACTCCCGTTCGCTGTCCATTGCCGCCGCCTCGATCCTGGCCAAAACAGCGCGCGACCGTATTATGATCGAGATGGATATCGTCTACCCCGTCTATGGCTTCAAAAAACACAAGGGCTACCAGGCGGAAAGCCATCTGGAGGCTTTGCGACGGCACGGCCCCTCCCCGATCCACCGCACAAGCTGGGCGACAATTCGTGAACTAAGCTGGGGCGAGAGCGCCTGATCCGCGCAAAAAGTGAGTCTTTTCGGACTCACTCCCAAAAAAGCGAATCGGCCGATTCGCCAGTATGGTTAATTTAACCAGCCATTAACCGCGAAACGATTCTAGTCATTGGATTCAGGGACTTATACCGCCCGCCAGTGTCAGAAGGATCTTCGTCTTGCGCAAATCGACCGCTATCACACTCCCGTCCGTTCCGCAGGCGCCGCTTAAGCTCGACACCATCCATCTGGGCGAATGCATCGAAGTGCTGAAAACCCTGCCCGACGCCTCGGTTGATCTGGTCTTCGCCGATCCGCCCTACAATCTCCAGCTCGGCGGCGACCTGCTGCGCCCCGACAATTCCAAGGTCGATGCGGTTGATGACGAGTGGGACCAGTTCGCCAGCTTTGAAGCCTATGACAAGTTCACACGCGAGTGGATGCGTGAATGCAAGCGCGTGCTGAAAGACGACGGCGCCATCTGGGTCATCGGCTCTTACCACAATATCTTCCGGCTCGGCGTGGCCATGCAGGACATGGGCTTCTGGGTGATGAACGACGTCATCTGGCGCAAGGCCAACCCCATGCCGAACTTTAAGGGTACCCGCTTCACCAATGCCCACGAAACCCTGATCTGGGCCACCAAGGCCAAGGGCCAAAAGCGCTACACCTTCAATTACGATGCCCTGAAAGCCTTCAACGAAGACACCCAGATGCGGTCCGACTGGTCTATTCCGCTCTGTACCGGTGATGAGCGCCTGAAAGACGAACACGGCAACAAGGCGCATCCGACGCAAAAGCCGGAAGCCCTGCTCTACCGCGTTCTGCTGGCCTGCACCAAGCCCGGCCATATCGTGCTCGACCCCTTCTTCGGCACCGGCACCACCGGCGCCGCCGCCAAGCGCCTGGGCCGGCATTTCATTGGTATCGAGCGCGAAGAGACCTATCGCAAGGTCGCCAGCGAGCGCATCGCCCGCGTCATTCCGGCCACCGCCGAAGACCTCAAGGTCATGGGTTCCAAGAAGGCCGAACCGCGCGTGCCCTTCGGCGCCGTGGTCGAGGCCGGCCTGCTCCAGCCGGGCGATATTCTCTACACCCCCAAGGGCGATAAAACGGCCCGCGTCCGCGCCGATGGCTCGCTGGTTCACGGCGAACTGAGCGGATCGATCCACAAGATGGGCGCCATTATGGAACAGGCCCCGGCCTGCAACGGCTGGACCTATTGGCGCTTCAAGACCGACGCCGGCCTCAAGCCGATAGACGACCTGCGTTCACGCATCCGCGCCGACATGAACTGAAGGGCCACGGGCCCTTCACCCGTAAGTTTGACAGCGCGGGCGGTAACGTCCGCGCTTTTTAGTCAAACAATCCGGGTGAGGTGGGCCTCACCTTCAAGGCTTTGGCAAAGACCGTCGGCAGGGCTTTTTCGCTGACAGGCAGAAGCTGGAAGCTGTTGTTCCGGCGCAGGAAATCGCACACTGACTCATCTGAAACCTGCGCGCGCCAAACCTCCAGTGTCAGGGCGAAATGGGTAAAGACATGCTCATAGCTGCCCACGACCTCGAATGGTGCTGAAATCGGCGGCGTAATTTCCTCCGTACGGTAAGGCTCCGATCGCCACTCGTTGTGCGGCAGGCCCAGCATACCCCCAAGCAACCCCTTGTCCGCCCGGCGCTCCACCAGAACGCCATCGCCGGACTGAATAACAAACACCACGCCATAGCGACGCGGCTTGGGGGCCTTGACCAGCTTGACCGGAAAGCGTTCCTGCTCACCACGCGCCCGTGCTAGGCAGGCTTCCGCCAGTGGGCATTCGCCGCAGGCCGGTGATTTTGGGCGGCAGATCAGCGTCGCCATATCCATGAGAGCCTGCGGCCAGTCACCGGCACGATCCTCAGTCACCCATTGTGCCGCCGCCTCGCGTATCAAAGGTTTCGCGGCGGGCATTGGCGTCTCGATGGCGTAAAGCCGGGTAATGATGCGTTCGATATTGCCATCCACCACATTGGCGGCATGACCAAAAGCGATGGCCGCCACCGCCGCCGAGGTATAGGGGCCAAAGCCCGGCAGTTTCAGCAGTTCCGCCTCATCCGCCGGGAAAACGCCGTCATGCTCGCGCACCACGGTCCGGGCGCATTCCAGCAGCTTGCGGGCGCGGGCATAATAGCCAAGCCCCGCCCATTCCGCCATCACGCGACCATCCTCGGCGGCGGCGAGATCGCGTATTGTCGGCCACAGCGTTAGGAATTTTTCGTAATACGGGGCGGCATGCGGGACGGTCGTCTGCTGGAGCATGACCTCCGACAGCCAGACGCGGTAAGGATCACGCTCGCCCGTCCGCCACGGCAACTTGCGGCCATGCGCGTCATACCACGCCAACAAATCGCGCCTTAAACGCGCGACAACCGCCCTGTCCTTCAGTATAATCCCGCTCATGAAACGTCCGCTGCCATCCCTTGAAGACTCGCTCCGCATCCTGCGCACGACTCACACGAGGCGTATGCCCAAGCCACCGCCGCCAGTAAAGAAGCAGGTTCAGCCGCTGCTGAAAAGCCTGCACGCGCGCTTTGAGCAGATGGACGACGGGGCCGGCAAGCTGAAAAACCGCTGGACGGAGATCGCCGGCGAGGCCCTGGCCAAATTGTGCGAACCTGTCCGCATCATCAAGGGCCGCGCCCACGGGGCCGGCGCTCTGGAAATCCGCGTCATGGGGGCCTATGCACCGCTGGTCCAGCACCAGTCGGCCACACTGATCGACCGGATCAACCTGTTTCTTGGCGCGAAGACCATCGACAAGCTGCGGATCATCCAGGGGCCGCTGACCCAGGCACCGAAAAAGCCACAATATACCCGGCCCAAACCCCTTTCCGCGCAGGAGGAACTGGCGCTCCAGCAATCCTTGAGCGATGTGACCGATGAAAAGTTGAAAAAATCCCTGCTGCAACTCGGTCGTTCGGTTCTCAAACGCGAGAATATGAAGGGATAGGCGAAACCTATCGACAAAACTCAAATGCCATATTTACAGCGCAATCGAACGCTTTAAAAAGGCAAAGACTTTCAAAGGGCCGAGTCTCCCTTTTCCAAATCATTTTCGGGGCTGAATATGCAAATTTCTGTCGGCAAAACCCTTCGTGTGAGCGGCGCAGTGGCGGCCATGGGCCTGTCGCTTCTGGCTTCCGGCTGCAGCAAGGGCGGTTCTACCGGCACGGTCGGTGCCGATGAAATGTCTATGGGCCCGGCGGATGCCAAGGTGACCGTCATCGAATACGCCTCGGTCGCCTGCCCGATCTGCGGTCACGTCAATGAAACGGTCATGCCGGAATTCAAGGCCAAATATGTCGACAGCGGCAAGGTGCGGTATGTCTATCGTCCGATGATGACCGGCAATCCCGCCGTGGCCGCCGCCGGACATCTGCTGGCCGAATGCGCCGGCAAAGACAAGTATTTTACGGTTATAGATCAGGTCATGCGTTCGCAGGAAGCGATGGGCGGCGAGGAAACCGGCTATGCCAACGCCCGCCCGGTCCTGTTCAGCATCGGCCAGTCGCTTGGCATGTCGGAAGACGCCTTCAACAAGTGCATCACCGATGAAAAGGGTCTGAAGCGCCTGAACGACCTGAACCAGCAATATATGACCAGGGATGGCGTCAACGGCACCCCGACCTTCGTCATCAACGGCAAGAAGCTTGACCGCATCCCGCTGAATATCGGCGATTTCGATGCGGCCCTCAAGCCCGCGCTCAGCAAGTAAGGACCGACATGATCTCCTCCAGACGGACTCTCCTGGCCCTGACAACCACCGCCCTTCTTCTGGCCGGCTGCGGCAAATCGATCAAGCCGGTTGAAGGCGATATGAGCCTGGGCGCCGGCGAAAATGCCAAGGTGACCCTGATCGAATATGCTTCGGTCACCTGCGCCCACTGCGCCGAGTTCAACAAGGACGTCATGCCCGAACTGATGGCCAAGTACATCACGCCGGGCAAGATCCGCTATGTCTACCGCGAATTCCTGACCGAGCCGCGCGATGTCTCGGCCGCCGGCATCCTGCTGGCGCGCTGCTCCGGCAAGGAAAACTATTTCAAGGTCGTCGATGAAATCATGAAGGCCCAGGGCGAGATGTTCGGTGACGGCACCACCACCAATGCCCTGCCCGTTCTCAAGCGCATCGGCGCCTCTGTCGGCATCAAGGACGATGCCTTCAATAAGTGCATTACCGATGAAAAGGGCCTGGCGCGACTCCAGGATAATGTCGACAAATACCTCAAGGAAGACGACATCACCGGCACGCCGACCTTCTTCATCAATGGCAAGCGATTTGAGCGCAAGACCGGCACTATTGCCGACTTCGATGAGGCTTTCGCGCCTCTGCTGGCGAGCAAGTAATCCATGATCCGGCGTATCGCGGCGGTTGCCCTGGCTGCTTTCCTTTTTACCCCCCTGGCTCAAGCGGCGGATCTATCCCCGGCGCTGGTCAAGGTCATGCCCACGGATCATGTCCTGGGCAGCGCCAAGGCGCCGGTCACGATCATCGAATATGGCTCGGTCGCCTGCCCGGCCTGCGCCAGTTTCAATGAAACCGTCTTCCCGCAGCTAAAGGCGAAATATATCGACACCGGCAAGGTGCGCTATGTTTTCCGCCCCATGCTGACCGGCGTGCCGGTGATCGCCGTGGCCGGCACCCGCATGGCCGAATGCGCTGGTCCCGGTAAATATTTCGACGTGGTCGATGCCGTCATGCGCGGCCAGAAGGACTATTACGCCTGGGGCGAAAGCAATATCATTGCCCAGCCGATCCTGGTAAAGATCGCCGCAGGCTTTGGCCTGTCGGAAACAGCCTTCAACGCTTGCGCCGGTGACGCCGCCGGGCTCGCCCGCCTGCAACAGGCGCATAAGGCTGCCATCGAATCGGGCATACGCAGCACCCCCAGCCTGTTCGTCAACGGCAAGGAAATGGAGCGTCACGACCTCGACACCCTGGACGCCGCCATCAAGGCCGCCAGGTAAGCTCATCCACAGGAATTAACCCTGTCTTGTGCAAAGTTTCTTGACGCCTGCCGTTCTGCTATGAAGGTGGAGGAATCGATATTGCGCGCCAAAAAGGCGAATTGGGTTCATCCTTGCACTTTCAGAAGATCAAGCTTTCGGGATTCAAGTCCTTCGTCGATGCGACCGAGTTCCGCATCGATCCGGGCCTGACCGGCATTGTCGGGCCGAACGGCTGCGGCAAGTCGAACCTGCTTGAAGCCCTGCGCTGGGTGATGGGGGCCACCTCCGCCAAGGCCATGCGCGGTTCCGGCATGGACGACGTCATCTTTGCCGGCTCGGACAAGCGCCCCTCGCGCAACTGGGCCGAAGTCACCCTGACCATCGACAATTCGGAACGCCTGGCGCCGCAGCCCTTTACTGATCAGCCGATCCTTGATGTCGCCCGCCGCATCGATCGCGGGGCGGGTTCCTCTTATAAGATAAACGGCAAGGAGGTGCGCGCCCGTGACGTGCAGCTTCTCTTCGCGGATGCCAGTACCGGCGCCAACTCGCCGGCGCTGGTGCGTCAGGGTCAGATATCGGAACTGATCGCCGCCAAGCCACAGAATCGTCGCCGCGTGCTCGAAGAGGCCGGTGGCGTTTCCGGCCTGCATACCCGCCGCCATGAGGCCGAACTGCGCCTTTCGGCCGCTGAATCGAACCTGTCGCGCCTCGATGATATCGCCCGCGAACTCGACAGCGCTCTCTCCCGCCTCAAGCGCGAAGCCCGCCAGGCCGACAAATACAAGAAGATTTCCGCCGAAATCCGCGCCCTGCAAAAGGCCATCCTGCACGCCAAGTGGCTGGAGGTGCGCGCCCTGCTGGAAGGCGCGGTCAACGACATGCAGGCGCAAAGCCAGCGGGTCGAAACCACGGCCCGCGCTGCTGCGGTCGCGCAAACCGCCGCCCTGAAAGCCGCCGAGGCCATCGGTCCTTTGCGCGAGGAAGAGGCCGTGGCCGCCACGGTCAATCACCGGCTCAATATCGAGAAGGAACGTCTCGATCTGGAAGAAAAACAGGTTGCCAGCGAGATCGAGCGACTGAAGGGTGACATCGCCCGGCTGCGCGGTGACTTCCAGCGTGAGGTCGATCTGTCGTCCGATGGCTCGCTGCAGGTCGAGCGCCTGCAATCGGGTCTGGCGCGGGTGCAGGAAGAAATCGCCAGCGCCCCCTCGCGTGAACCGGAACTGAAACGCGCCGTCGAGGCCGCCGAAGCCGAGCGCGTCAAGGCCGACCAGGCGATCGAGGCCATCGCCGCCGAACAGGCCGCGCAGGTCGAGCGCCAGCGACTGGAAGCTTCGCGTCTCGGCGAGGCGAAATCACGTTTCGACCGCCTGAGCCAGCAACTGCAGACGGCACAAAATGATCGCAAGGCCCTGGGGACGTTCGATTATAGCGCCCTGGACGGCCTGAAGGCGCAGGCGGCAACGGCGCAATCCGATCTGGAAGCCGCCCGCAAGGCCGCCGAAGACCTGGAAACCGCCCGTCCGGCCCTGGCCAATGCAGAGGCCCAGGCCCGTAAAGCGATGCGCGAGATTGAGGACCAGTTGGGCCGCCTGACCGCGGAGGCGCGCGGTCTGTCGCAAATCCTGACCAGCGTTCGCAAAGAAGGCGCGCCGGTACTGGATGCTGTTCGTCCGGACAAGGGCTATGAACTCGCCCTGGCCGCAGCGCTGGGTGATGACCTTAATCTCAGCCTGTCTAAGAAGGCCGTGCAGACTGCACTCGCTTTCTGGAGCGAGGATTTTGAGAGCCAGGCAAAAGCCATTGATATGGCGGCGCTTGGCGTGACGCCTCTGAACGCCCATGTGAAGGCGCCCGCCGCCATGGCCTTGCGCCTCTCCACCATCGGCGTGGTGGCACAGGTCGAGGGCGACCGGCTGCAAAGCCAGCTTCCGATCGGCGCACGTCTGGTATCGAAGGAAGGCGACCTGTGGCGCTGGGATGGCCTGATCGTGCGCGCCAAGGCGCCCAAGCCCGCCGCCGTCCGTCTGGCCCAGCGCACGCGTCACGACGAACTGGAAACCGAGATCGACGGGCTGAAACCGAAACTGGAAGAGGCCAGAAAAGCGCAAGCCGCGGCCGCCGAAGCCCAGCGCATCCACGAAGACAGTCTGCGCAACGCCCGCAACTGCCTGCCCGATCTGGAGCGGGCCTTGCGCACCCGCCAGAATGACCTTGAAAACCGTCTGCGTGCCCAGACACAATACGAAGCCCGTCTGGAATCGCTGGAGGCCACCCTCGCCCGCCTGACCTCCGAACATGCCGAGGCAAAGACGGCCTATGACGCCCTGCTGGCCAGCCAGTCCGCCGCGCTCGACAATGAAACCATGCGCGCTCGCCTTAATGAGGCCCGCGCACTGGCCGACAGCCATCGCCAGGCCGTCATGCGCGCCCGCGCCGATCTTGACCAGGACGCCCGCGACCGTCAGGCGCGTGAAGCCCGCGAACGCACCCTGACCCGCGAGCTGACCGACTGGAGCCGCCGGACGCAAGACTCTGCCGCTCGCCTGCTCAAGCTGGAAAAGGACCAGGCCACCGCGCAGGCCGCGCTGGAAGCCGCCCAATCCGCACCGCGTGAGTTTGAAAGCAAGCGCATCACCCTGGTCGATTCGCTGCAAACCGCCGAAAAGCGCCTCAGTGAAGCCCGCGACAAGCTGAATGCCGCCGAGGCCGAACGCCGCGACGCCGATATCGATGTCCGCGCCCGCGAACAGGAAGCCTCGGCCGCCCGTGAGGAACGCGCCGGCGCCGCCGCCCGCCTCGAAGCCATCCAGGGCAAGGCCGCCGAAATCGAAGCCATCATCCTCGACCAGACAGGCGGCACGCCTGACGATCTGGGCAAGCGTCTGAAGGAAGAAGCCATCGCCACCCCGGCCGATGCCTCTGGTGCCGAATCGCTGCTGTCCGGTCTGGAGCGTGAACGCGACCAGTTGGGCGCGGTCAACCTGCGTGCTGAGGAAGAAGCCACCGAATATGAAGGCCGGCTGGACACCCTTTCCAAGGAACGCGCCGACCTGACTACTGCCATCGCCAAGCTGCGCGACGGCATCGACGAACTGAATGCCGAGGGCCGCGAACGCCTGCTGGCCGCTTTCGAGATCATCAACGAGCACTTTAAAACCCTGTTCGTCACCCTGTTCGATGGCGGCTCTGCCGAACTGCGCCTGGTCGAATCGGACGATCCGCTCGAAGCCGGCCTGGAAATCTATGCCTGCCCGCCGGGCAAGCGCCTCTCAACCATGAGCCTGATGTCTGGCGGCGAACAGGCCCTGACCGCCACCGCCCTGATCTTCGGCGTCTTCCTCGCCAATCCGGCGCCGGTGTGCGTGCTGGACGAAGTCGACGCCCCGCTCGATGACGCCAATGTCGACCGCTATTGCCGCCTGCTGGCCGAGATGCGCGAACGCACCAAGACGCGCTTTATCGCCATCACCCACAATCCCGTCACCATGTCGCGTATGAACCGCCTGTTCGGCGTGACCATGTCAGAGCGCGGCGTTTCGCAACTCGTCAGCGTCGATCTGTCGCAAGCGGAAGCTTTGGTGGCTGAACACGTCGCGTAGCGCACGCTTATAAACGATAAGTTTGACGGTATAAGCCGCTCGGCTATATTATAAGCGGCCTTCTAACCTTTTCGCGTCGCAAAAAATGATCTTGGAAAACCGCTGACAGCGTTGTTTTCTATTTTATTTCAAACAACTCCACTTTGTGCCGCGCAATTGCTTGACCTTTCAGTGTCTCTTGAGTAGGTTCCGCGCCGTTCTTAGCCGGAATAACGATCCCTGTTATTCCGCCTGCCAGGTGCCAAACGTGACAGATGAACCACCCGATAAGTCCTCGGATCAAGACGAACTCAACGATCTTGACAGGCGGCTGAAGGCGATCGAGGCGCGCAAGCGCAAGACGCACGATGTCAGCGGCGAGGTCGGCGCTAATCAGGGCTACCAGGCCCTGGGGGAGCTGCTGGGGGGGATTCTGGGCGGTCTGGGGCTCGGCTGGCTTAGCGACCAGTATCTTCACACCCGGCCTTTCGGGGTGATCATCGGCGCTATTCTGGGAATGATTGTGGCGGTATATGCGATCGTCCGGTCAGGTCAGAAAAAATAGGCGCAAGTTTTTGAATTCGCCCGCAAGGGCACATGAAATTGTCTAAAGAGGTTTTGGGGCTTATGGCCGATCCGTTACACCAGTTTAAGATTGAGAAGATCGTCGAGCTCCCCACCTTCCATATCGGCGGCGTGCCGGTGGACCTGTCGATCACCAATTCGGTCATGGCCATGCTGATCGCGGTCGGCCTGACCTGCCTCTTCTTCCTTCTGACCACCGCCCGCGCCAGCATCATCCCCGGCCGCGGCCAGGTCATGGCGGAAGGCGTTTTCGGCCTGATCGACGACATGGCGGATTCGATCATCGGCCACGATGGCAAACAATTCCTGCCCTACGTCCTGACCCTGTTCCTGTTCATCCTGAGCTGCAACCTGCTCGGCATGTTCACCTATTTCACCGCCACCTCGCAGATCGCCGTCACCCTGACGCTCGCCGCCATGACCATTATTCTGGTGCTGGCCGTCGGCTTCATCCGCAATGGTCTCGGCTTCTTCAAGCTGTTCGTGCCGTCGGGCGTGCCCTGGTACATCCTGATCGTGCTGGTGCCGATCGAAGTCATCGCCTTCATCATGCGCCCCGTTACGCTGACACTCCGGTTGTTCGGCAACATGCTCGGCGGCCACATCGTCATGAAGGTCTTCGCCGGCTTTATCGTCACCGGCCTGACCCTGGGCGGCCTTGGCGCCCTGATCGGCGTCGCCTCGATGGGCACCATCGTGGCGCTCACCACCCTCGAATTCCTGGTCGCCTACCTGCAAGCCTTCGTGTTCGCGGTTCTGACCTGCGTTTATCTCAGTGACGTGGTCAATATCGGCCACCACTAGGTTCTTCTTTCAATCTGTCCCTTTCCAAACTCGGAGTTAACACCCCATGGACGTTCAATCTGCAACCCTCATCGCCGGCGGCCTCAAGTACATCGGCGCCGGTCTGGCGACCCTCGGCATGATCGGTGCCGGTATCGGCCTCGGCATCCTGTTCGGCAACTACTATGTCGGCGCCCTGCGCAACCCTTCGGCTGCCAAGACCCAGCAGACCAACCTCTTCATCGGCATGGCGCTGACCGAAGCCCTCGGCATCTTCGCCTTCGTTATCGCGCTGCTGATCCTCTTCAACGCGCCGTCGCTGTAAGTTGAAAACTGGCTACCGGCGCGGGCTCTTCTGCGCCGGTCACAGGTTTCAGGAATAAGATATGACAACCGCTACCTCACCAGAGGCCACCCTATCTGCTGACGACGCCTCCGGCGCTTCGTTCTCGGCCACGCCGAGCGTGACCACGGTTGCCACCCTGGTCCCAGGTCAGGCTGTTGCCGAAAGCCAGCTTTCCGCCCATGACGCCCACGCCCAAAACGTTTCGGCCACCACCGAAACGGTCGGTGCCGAAGGCCAGCATGAGGCCAAGGAAGGCGGCCTGCCACAGTTGAATACCGACCATTGGGCCGGCCAGATGATCTGGCTCGTGGTGATCTTCCTCGTCTTCCTGACGCTGATGGCAAAGGTCTTCGTGCCGCGCCTGCGCAACGTCATCGACACGCGTGGCGCCACCATCGCCGAAGACCTGGCCAATGCCCGCGCCAACCGCGACGAGGCCGAGGCCCAGGCCAAGCAGGCCGCTGCCGAGACCGCCGAAGCCCATGCCGCTGCCCGCAAGCTGGCGGCCGAGGCCCTGGCCCGTTCCAATGCCGAAGTGGCTGCAGCCACCGCCGCCGAGGACGAAAAGCTGGGCAAGCGTCTGGCGGAAGCCGAAACACGCATCCGCGCGCAGCGTGATGAGGCCATGAGCCATGTCAGCGACATCGCGCAGGAAACGGCCTCGCTTCTGGTTCAAAAATTGACCGGCAAGGCGGCCACCGCCGCCGCGCTCAAATCAGCGCTCGGAAAGGTCTAAGGCTCATGGAAATGCTTACCGAAGCCGAATTCTGGGTCCGCGCCGCCCTGGTCCTCTTCTTCCTCATCCTGTTCGTCGCCAAGGTGCCGGGCAAGCTGTGGACGTCGCTGGGCGATACCGGCAAGGCCGTTCGCGCTGAACTGGACGAAGCCGTCCGCATCCGCCAGGAAGCGACCGACCTGCTCAACAGCATCAAGGCGCAGCGCCTGGCTTCCGAAGCCAAGGCCCGCGAACTGATTGCCTTTGCCGAGGAAGAAGCGGCTCGCATGGCCGCTGAAGCCCGCGTCAAGCTGGAAGAGACCATCAAGCGCCGCGAGGCCCTGGCCGAACGCAAGATCGCCCAGGCCGAAGCCAACGCCACGGCCGACGTCAAGTCCGCCGCTGCCGATCTGGCCGCGCAACTGGCCGAGCAAATCCTGCTCGATCAGGTCGCCAAGGCCAAGACCGATACGCAGGTCGATAAAGCTATCGGCCAACTCGAAGGCCGCTTCAACTAAGCGGCTTAAAGCGAGAACAGATCAAAGGCCCGGAACTACGGTTCCGGGCCTTTTTCTATGCGCGCAACAGCAGCCTCGTAAATCTGCGGCGTCTGGGGCTTGACGAATAAGGAGGTGATTTCCGGATAGGTCTTGCGGATGGCGGCCTCCATATCCGCCACAATGCGCTCCACCTCGGTGATCGTCAGGCCGTCCTCGAACTCCAGGCTGAGCGCCGCCACCACCTCCGTAGGCGCCATATGGGTGGTCAGCAGGCCATTGACCCGCAGGACGCCGTCCATGCCTTCGACAAGGCGGATAATACCCTCCTGCATAGCCGGGTCGGCGCGCTCACCAATCAGTAGTTCCTTGCTTTCCCTGGCAAGGAAAATGGCCACAGCCGCCAGCACCAGGCCAATGAGCAGCGAACCTATTCCATCGAAGCGCGGCTCGTGGAAGGTCACCGAAGCCCATGTGGCAGCCAGCGCAATCAGGATGCCCAACATGGCCGCGCTGTCCTCCAGCAGGACCATGAATTTCGGTGGATCCTTGCTGTTGATAATGGCCTTGAGATAGCTCTGGTCGCCCTTATCCGCCCGCACGGACCGGACAGCCACCCACCACGATCCGCTTTCAAACACAAGCGAGAGCCCCAGAACTATATAGTTGATGAGCGGCCGCTCCATAGGTTCCGGATTTTGCAGATGGACAATGCCTTCGTAAAAAGACACCCCAGCCCCGACCGCAAAGATCAGCAAGGCGACAACAAAACTCCAGAAGTACACCTCACGACCGTAGCCCAGCGGATGGGCCTCGTCCGGCTTGCGCCGCGAGCGATGCATCCCATACAGCAGCAATACCTCATTGCCGGTATCGACGAAGCTGTGGATCGCCTCGGAAAGCATGGCCGAAGAGCCAGTCATGGCCGCCGCCACAGCCTTGGTGATGGCCACCAGGATATTGCCGATCAGGGCGGCGAATATGACCTTGTTTGATTCTGATGCCACGCATCACTCCTTGTCCGGAAGCGACATAAAGCTCACCGATATAAGGATTCAATCGGCAGCGACCGGCGTCAGATGCGTTTCGATCCGGCATTGCCCCATTGGGATATTCCCCAGATGATCAGCCCCAAAATCAGGACATAGGCGGCTTCGATAACGGATGGGAATACAACGATGAAACGCACCGGTTTGACCATCTGATAGGCAATATACGAATTCAGCCCATTATAGGCTGCACCCAATAGCCCGGCGGCAAGGCCAACAATCCCCATAGCTGTAAGCAGACCTGAGCGAGGTCCGCCACCCAGCTTGCGCATAAAGGCGGCAATCACTGCTATTGCCCCGGCGGCAAGCATAATCATGACCAGGAATTTGACCACGATGGTCAGGCCGCCAAAAACATCCCAAGGCCACGCCATCATCAAGGTGCGAATATAAGGTTCCATTTTCCCCTCCCATTACCGCCTGAACGCGGTAACATAGGAAAAGGTTAACATGAAAATTCAAAACAGCAAAAAAGCCCTCCGGCGAGCGGAGGGCTTTCAAATCATTTGCTGTTTTTAGACCGTCCGCGGCTTGCGGAGAAATCGACGGCGGATGCCGACCAACTGACCGCGCCCCCTCAGGATCAACCGCTCGAACTTCAGAACCTGCTGCCAGAAGATCGAAACCACCTGCGGATTGCGGCGCAGCAGCTTGCGCAGCGGCATGACCCAGTTGGGGTGACGGCGCTTGAGATGGATGAACTGGCGGCGCGCCCAGAAGGCATTGCGCAGGATCATGATCAGGCCGACGAGGATCAGGAAGTAGTGACCGGGAATGATGATCAGCAGGAAGCCCGCCGCCAGGAAGACAAAGCCGAGCGCAATCATGATCCAGCCCAGCGCCTTCTTCGAGAAGCGCTTGGCGGCCCGCTTCACCGAGCGTGCCTTCGCCTTCCAGTCACGCGGACCGGACTTGGCGGAAACCAATGATTTCTGGGGCGCGGAAGCGCCATTTTCACTCGACATTTTGCTTATCTGGACGCCTTGTCACGCCCCATCAACTCTAAATTTTTTGCGACGCAACATAACGTCCTTGGCCTCATATGGAGAGGCAATACGGCAATGTAAAGGCTCGTCCTGAATATCCGGTGAATATGGAGAAAAATTAATTTCCCCTGCGTTATCCAGGTATCAGGCTGCGTCCTCCGAAGCGCGTGCAGGCCGTTTCCTGAAAACCGATTTCACGCCCTGCTTTACCCCCTGACGCGAACTTTGCATGAAGCGAAAACGGCGCGGCATCAGTCCGCGCTCGACGCGCAACCCCTGCAGCCAGACCAGCGAAATCACCTTGGCGCCAGGCCGCAGCATGGCGCGCACCGGACCGAGCCAGCGCGGATGCGCCCTGACCTGGCGCATGAACTGACGCTTGATCCACATCGAACTGCGCAGCAACAGGATCAGGCCAAACAGGACGAACGGCACCCCCACCGGTCCCGGCAGCGGCGCCAGGACAACCCCGAAAGCCATCAGCACCATGCCGGCCAGGCTCATGAGCAGTTTCAGCAGTATCGCCATTTTCCCGTCCAGGCGCTTTCCGGAATGAAATGCGCCCGCCTTTGTTTGTGCCACATATTATTGGCCGCCTCAGGAGCGGCCTTGGCACCTATATAGGGAGACTGAGATCAAGAAACGATGCGGCGACCTGCCACAGATCGTTATTTGGCCATCACTTAATATGACAGCAGTTTGCGCGGCTTGTGAGCCGGCGCGGCGGCCGGCTTTGGACGCGGACGGCGATTGCGCAGGATCGCTTTCAGGTCATGGCGGAACCGATAGAGAAAGCGTCGCTCCTTTGGCAGAACACGGCGTTCGAGACGCAGGGCCTGAAGCCACAGCATGGCGACCACCTTGGCGCCCGGCCGCAGCATGGCGCGCAACGGCCCCAGCAGCTTCGGATGCGCGTGGACAAGTTTGACAAACAGCCGTTTCACCCACATCGAACTTCTCAGCAGGATGATCAGGCCCAGCAGGATGATGGGCACGCCAAATGGCCCCGGCAGCGGCGTTATTACCACTCCCACCGCCATCAGCACTACACCCAGCACTGTCATCAGCAATTTGAAGAACACTGTCATGATATAAAGATGGGATGGACCTCGTCGGAAGTCCATCCCATCTTCGCCTTTCGCGCGATAAAAAGTGGTTAGCCGGCCCTTAAGTGTAAGCTTAGGCTATGTGTAGGAGAGTCTGGGCGCACGAGCGGCACGGGTCTCGTCCAGGCGCTTGGCGGGGGCCAGGTAGGGCGCGCCCTTGAAACGGGCCACATCGCCGGCTTTCGCCGCTTCGGCCAGGGCGCGCAGCACGGCGATAAAGCCATCCAGTTCGTCCTTGGATTCGGTTTCGGTCGGCTCGATCAGCATGGCGCCATGGACGACCAGCGGGAAGTACATGGTCATCGGGTGGAAGCCCTCGTCAATCATCGCCTTGGCGAAGTCGAGCGTGGTCACGCCGGTGCCTTCCAGCCAGGCATCATCGAACAGGGCCTCGTGCATACACGGCCCTTCAGGGAACGGCACGCTCATCAGATCCTGCAAGCTGGCCTTGATGTAGTTGGCGTTCAGTACGGCGTCCTCGGCGACCTGACGAAGACCGTCCGAGCCGTGGCTGAGCATATAGGTCAGGGCGCGGATGAACATGCCCATCTGGCCGTGGAAGGCACACATACGGCCGAAATTGGCGGCAGAACTACCCTCGTCATGCTCCAGCATGTCAAAACCATTGGTGCCCGCCACGACCCACGGCTTTGGCGCGTAAGGCGCCAGAGCTTCGGACAGCACCACGGGACCGGCGCCCGGACCGCCGCCGCCATGCGGCGTCGAGAAGGTCTTGTGCAGGTTGATGTGCATGGCATCAACGCCCAGATCGCCCGGACGAACACGGCCGACGATGGCGTTGAAGTTGGCACCGTCGCAATAAAAATAAGCGCCGGCTTCGTGGGTAACGCGGGCGATCTCGACGATATCGCGCTCGAACAAACCGCAGGTATTGGGATTGGTCACCATGATGGCGGCGACGTCCGGACCAAGCTTCGAGGCGAGATCCGCCACATCGACGCGGCCATCAGCCGTCTGGGCCACCTCCTTGACGGTGTAGCCGACGAAAGCCGCGGTGGCGGGGTTGGTGCCGTGGGCCGAGGTCGGCACCAGAACGGTGCGGCGATGCCCCTGCCCCTTGGCTTCGTGGGCCGCCTTGATGGCCAGCAGGCCGCACAACTCGCCATGCGCGCCGGCTTTCGGCGTAAGGGCGACGGCGGGCATACCGGTCAAGGTTTTCAGCCAATGAGCCAGCGTATCCATCAGGGCCAGAGCGCCCTGCACGGTCGAAACCGGTTGCAGCGGGTGAATATCACCGAGACCTGCCACACGCGCCATCTTCTCATTGAGGCGCGGATTGTGCTTCATGGTACAGGAACCGAGGGGATAAAGCGCCAGGTCGATGGCGTGGTTCTTCTGCGACAAGCGCACATAGTGGCGCATGGCTTCCGGCTCGGTCAGGCCGGGCAGAGACAGGTCATCACGCAGCAGGCCGTCGAGGTCAGACGCGTCGATCTCAATAGCAGCGAAATCGACGCCGGTGCGGCTGTAATCGTCCTTTTCGAAGATCAGCTTTTCGGATTGCAGCAGGCCACGGCCACCGAGCAGGGTCTTGAATGAGGTGGCTTCGACCGTAATCTCAGGGGCGCTTGGGCGACCAACATTATTCATGCTCATTGGGCGACCTCCTTAAGCGTGGCAACAAGTGTGGCGATATCGGCATCCGAAACGGTTTCGGTGACGGCGACGATCAGGTGGTTCTCAAAATCTGGTTCGTTTTGCAGGCGGGCAAACGGCACGCCGCCGAGGACGTTTTTCTCCGCCAGGGCTTCGACCACCGCGATAGCCGGTTTCGCCAGTTTAACCGTGAATTCATTGAAGAAACGCGGGGTCACGACTTCAAAACCGGCGGCAACCAGTTGATCCTTGGTGGCATGGGCCTTGGCATAATTGATCCTGGCGACGCGCGTCAGGCCGGTTTGACCCAGCAGGCTCATGTGGATGCTGAAGGCCAGCGCACAAAGGCCTGAATTGGTACAGATATTCGAGGTCGCCTTATCGCGGCGGATATGCTGTTCGCGGGTGGAGAGGGTCAGCACGAAACCGCGCTCGCCATCGGCGTCGACGGTTTCGCCGCACAGGCGGCCCGGCAACTGGCGCAGGTACTTTTCCTTGGCGGCAAAAAGCCCGACATAGGGACCGCCGTAGGAAAGCGGCACACCGATCGACTGGCCTTCCACGGCCACGACATCGGCGCCCATTTCACCGGGTGATTTCAGCAGGCCGAGCGACATGACCTCGGTAACGACCACGATCAGCAGCGCGCCGGCGGCCTGCGCCGCCTTGGCGATCTCGGTAACATCGGTAGCTGTGCCGAAAACGTTCGGGGTCTGGACAACCACGCAGGCAGTGTTGGCGTCGATATGTTGTAGCACATCGGCTTCGTTATCGACGGCGACAGCGCAGGCTTCGGTTTCGATGCCGACAGCGTGAGCCAGGGTTTCGACCGTTTCGCGGTAGTGCGGGTGCAGGCCACCCGACAGTACGGCCTTGTTACGCTTGGTCACGCGGGTCGCCATCAGCACGCCTTCGGCGGCGGCGGTCGAGCCGTCATAGAGCGAGGCATTGGCCACCGGCATACCGGTCAGGCGCGCCACCTGCGACTGGAATTCGAACAGCACCTGCAATGTGCCCTGCGCGATTTCCGGCTGGTAGGGCGTATAGCTGGTCAGGAATTCAGAACGCTGGATGATGTGATCGACCGTCGCCGGAATATGGTGGCGATAGGCGCCGGCGCCGACAAAGAACGGCACCTTGGCAGGACTGACGTTCTGGGCAGCGAAGGCGTTCAGTTGCGCCTCGACTTCCAGTTCACCGGCGAACGCCGGCAGGTCGACTGTACCCGAACGGCGCGCCGATTCCGGCACATCGACAAATAGAGCGTCGACGCTGTCAACGCCGATCTTTTTCAGCATGGCGGCGCGGTCATTCGCGCTCAGGGGGAGATATCTCATTACAAATCCTGCACTTAAGTCCCCTCTCCCCTCCTGAGGGGAGAGGTTAGGGTGAGGGGCGATTCCACCGGCGTTCAGCCCCTCACCCGGCTTGAAAACAAGCCACCCTCTCCCCGCAAGCAGGGAGAGGGGGAAAGGGCATTCCCCCGTAAATTACAGCGTCGCTAAATAGGCTTCGTAGGCGGCGCGATCCATCAGGGCATCCAGTTCGGAAGCATCGGCCAGCTTGATCTTGGCGATCCAGCCGCCGGCTTCCGGCACGGCATTGATGGTTTCCGGCGAAGACGACAGCAGGTCATTGGCTTCGATCACTTCGCCCGACACCGGCGCGTAGACGTCCGACGCGGCCTTGACGCTTTCGACGACGGCGAAACTGTCGCCGGTCTTCACGACCTTGCCGACTTCCGGCACTTCAACGAAGACGACGTCGCCCAGGGCTTCGGCGGCGTAGGCGGTGATGCCGACAAAGGCTTCATTGCCGCCAGATTCGGGAGTAACATTGACCCATTCGTGGTCTTTGGTGAACTTCATAAGACTAATCCCTATGCTTTGGGTTTGCGGTGATAGCCGTTGGCAACGAACGGCAATGAGACGATTTCGGCGGCATAAGGTTTGCCGCGGGTTTCAAGTTTCAGTTTGGTGCCGATGGCGGACGACGCCGGCGGCACATAGCCCATGGCGATCGAGTAACCGAGCGAAGGCGACGGCACGCCGGAGGTGATGATGCCCAGTTCCGCACCATCCTCGCTGAGAATCTTGGCGCCTTCGCGTGAGGGCGGGCCTTCGAGCACACGGATGGCGACGCGGACACGGTCCAGTTGGCCGTCCAGTTGCGCGCGCAGGCGGTCAATACCGCGAATATCGCCACGCGCCAGGCGAGACTTGTTCATGGCAAAACCAAGATTGGCCTCAGCCAGCGTATAGCTGACGTCCATTTCATGGCCATAGAGCGGCATACCGGCTTCGAGTCGCAGAGAGTCACGGGCGCCGAGGCCGATCGGCTTAACGATGGGGTTGGAAAGCAGCTCGTCCCACAGGTCGGCGACGCGCGCGGCCGGGAAGCTGATCTCGAAGCCGTCCTCGCCGGTATAGCCGGAGCGCGAGATATAGGCGACCTCGCCCAGGAGCTGGAACGTACCGCATTCCATGAAATACATCTCAGTGGCGGCCGGGCAGAGTTCCTTCATCACGTCCTTGGCCTTCGGGCCTTGCAGGGCGAGCAAGGCGCGGTCGGTCAGAACCTCGAACTCGACGTCAGCGCCGGTTTCGTCATTGGCGATAAAGTCGGCGATGATGTCGAAATCCTGGTCCTTGCAGGCGGCATTGACCACCAGCATAAAACCCTCAGGCGTCGGGCGCGACACCATCCAGTCATCGAGAATGCCGCCTTCTTCGTTGAGCAGCAGGGAGTATTTCTGTTTGCCCTGCGGCAGGATGGCGAAATCGGTCGGGGTCAAGGCTTCGAGCACGGCTATGGCGCCCTCACCGCTCAGGCGCGCCTGGCCCATATGCGACACGTCGAACAGACCGGCCTCGGCGCGCGTCCACTTGTGCTCGGCCAGCACGCCTTCATACTTGACCGGCATGTTATAACCGGCAAAGGGCACCATCTGCCCGCCTAGCGCGACATGGCGATCGAACAGAGGCGTATTTTTCAGAGAATCACTGTGTTCAGACATGGGGGCTCGCAGACGGTTTGAATACGTTCTGCCCCCGCTGTCTCTTTTAGCCTGAGAGATTTGCTCCTTCGGCGAGAACCTCCTGGGTTCTACTTTCCAGCGTTTTAATGTGTCTTGCGGTCCGTTTGCCTGAGCGTTTCCGGGGCGGTTGCGCCTTCGGCGGTGTGAGCGTCACACTCTCTCCCGCGAGTCTTTTCGCTTGTGCGTTAGGCGGAGTTAAGAGTCAAGGCGGGAGGGAAATTACCTACGAAAAAGATAGCTTCCCACTAACATCCAGAAACCAAAGACAGATGCCGTTGTTGTAGTAACAACAGTAATAAATTCTGCTTCAGTCAGTGAAAAGCCAAAAAATTTTGTAAATTGCAAAGAGACAAAAACTACCAGCGCAATCAGCCAAAATATTGTGATACCAAACGCTCTGTTTGCAAATTTTCTACGCGCCTTCATATCATCCTGAAATTGACTATTCTTAAGGCGGGAAGCTCTAATTTCCTCAATTTTCAACTCATCTGGCGTCTTAAATTCCTCGCTCTCTTCCTCGGGAGTCGGTGTTTCATCCAGATCGACAAATTCTTGTGAATCGTCAGAGTTCCCCCAAGGCACAGACATTACTGCACCTTGAGGATTTCTGATGGATCACCAGAAAAGCAAGTCCTGATAGTCTGGTCATCAATGACCTTACCTTTAGGCACCCTAAAATGGTTTTGCTCGGCAATTATTCTCCAAGGTGTACCAGTTCTATGAGTGCGTTCTGACAGTTCTTCCGCAGTCATGCCACCGTATCGAGCCCAAATCCATTCGATTAATGGCATAAGCTCATTATTGTCTTCGCTTATACGATCAGGCACATCATTAAAGCGACCGCCACTTTGCATGCTAGTGATTGGCCTAGAACCGAACCCCTTAAGATTATGGTATAGGTCACCAAAAACAGGACCGTATTTCCAAACTTGCGGGCGTTCATTTAGGAATGGTTCTGCTTCCGCAGATAACCACCAAGCATGACTATAGTACACAAGCTTTTGTAGCTTCATGTGCTGGATACCAAATTGACCGCCAAATTCATCGATAAACGTATTGGCGACAGCTAATGAACTAACCAAACTGCACCTCCTATCGTTTAAATTGAAAATCACGACCCGTATGATAATTCGTGGATCTTATACGTGGATATAATGCGGCGATTCACATTTATCCACAAGCTGTGCACAAAAGCGATCACTTTTAGTGCACTACATGGTCAGATCCATATTCGCAAGCTAAAGTATATTAACGCAGCCAATGCACCAGCCAGAACACCAACAAGGCTGCAATCCCTATCACCAGACCGGCCAGAACCAGCATCACCGTCAGGCTGGTCAGTTTTTGCGATAAGGGAATCGGCTCGTAAGAATAAGCATCTGCCGGCCAGACCTTGCTTTTGGCCAACGCCTTTAGTTCACCCACCGTGAAATCCCTGTATACCAGGCACTTGTCCGGCCACAGCCACCAGAACGGACTGACCTTCTGTTCCGCCGGCGGTTTGACGCCATGAATGGCCAGCAGGGTCAGCATATCATCGATATAGAAGTCCGTCGTGGAATCATCATCGAGATCGCCCAGCACCCAGGCATCATCACCGCGCGCCTTGAAAGCCGCCAGGCACTCCGGCGACAGGCGGGTTTCCAGCAGGTCATACAGACCCTTCTCAAGCGGTTTAACCATTATTGACGATAAGCTTCAGATGACTTTTGACGCGCACCTGCGGCGGATCATAGAGTTCCGGCCGCGGCACCACTTCCTTGCGTCCCAGGAAGCGCTGTTTGTATTTCGCCATTTCCGGCAAGAGCGACGCCTCCAGATGGTGAGTTTGGATCTCGACGCATTCGTCGGCAATGCGTTCGATATGGCGATTATGATAGCGTCCCGGCGGCGTGACAAGCACCAGCTTCTTCTTCGGAAACCGCTCTTTCAGATAGCGCGCCGTGGCGGCATGGTCGCCGTCGGCTGTCACCAGGTAACAGACATCGAACAGGTCGTCTTCGGCATCGGCGGCAATGGAAAGCGCCAGATTGACATCGCCCTGCTTCTCGACCGAGATCTGCCATTTATGGCCGCAACTGTTGCAGCCATCCATGGCGTGGATGAAGTGGCCCATACGGCAGATCACACCCTGCCCCACCAGCGCCTTCATGTAATCCTCGTGGCGTTGCAGTTTTGAGCGGCTGGTCGGTGAGAATGCCGAGCACCAGACCACGCGCTTGACCACCTCTGATTTCGGCGCGATGGCGCGACCTAAAGCTTTTAGATTCAACCATTTGAGATAGGGGCGCTTGTAGGCATCAACCGCGTGATAGAGATTGAAACCGTCATAATAGAAGGCGGCGCGCTTGCGGAAGAAGGGCAAAGACCACCCGCCTCCCGTCGCTGTCTCCCGCCTTTTAGACATACTCAAAGCTCGCCCGTTAACGTCTTGGTAACAATAAACCTCAGTTACGGGCGTTTGTCAGCAGGTTTGTTTGGCCATGGCAATCTCCTCCCCATCGTGATGGGGAGGTGGCGCGGCTTGTCCGCGACGGAGGGGCGCCCCTCCACCGCTTCGCGGTTCTCCTCCCCACTTCGTAGGGAGGAGATTTCTCACATTTGTTCAGGTGCGCTGAGCCCCATCAGGTCCAGGCCCAGTTCGAGCTGGCGCAGGATCAGGCTGACCAGCCCCAGGCGCGAAGCCTTGAGCGCGGCATCCTCGCCCACCAGCACCGGGCAATTGGCGTAGAACTTCGAGAAGCCCTGAGCCAGACGGTAGACATGATCGGCCAGGATATTCGGCGCGCGCTTGAGATAGGTTTCTTTCAAGGCATTATCGAAGCCATCGAGCAGCAGGACCAGTTCACGTTCAGCAGGCTCGGTCACGGTGATTAAGCCAGCGGCCAGGCCCTGCTCGCCAGCTTTACGCAGGATCGATTTCATCCGCACCGCCTGATAGAGCAGGTAAGGCCCGGTCTTGCCCTCGAAGCTCATGAAGCGATCCAGGTCAAAAATGTAGTTGGTCAGGCGGTGATTGCTGAGTTCGGCGAATTTCAGCGCCGCCACAGCCACCTTGTGCGCGGTATCGGCAAAGGCCGCTTCCGAAAGCCCCTCACCCAGCCCAGCCTCATGCAGGCGTGCATTGGCTTTCTCGACGGCCTGGCTGATCAGGTCGCCCAGCTTGAGCGTGCCGCCATCACGGGTCTTGAAGGGGGTGCCGTCGGGGCCATTGACGGTGCCATTGGCGGCGTGCTCAAGTTGTCTCTCCTGCGCATAGCCGGCGAGATAGGCCGTGCGGAAGACCTGCTCGAAGTGCTCGGCCTGACGCTGATCCACAATATAAAGGCTGAGATCGGGGCCGAATTCCTTCTGGCGCTGCACGATGGTAGCCACGTCCGTAGTGCCATACATAGCCGAGCCTTCCGACGAGACGGCCAGCAAGGGCGGCGGGCTCGGCACTTCGACCACCGAACCATCATCCAGCTTCTTCTTGCGGGTCTCGCCGGGACGCGCCACATGCACCACCTGGGCGCCATTGTCCTCAACCAGCAGTCCCTTGGCCTTCAGGTCGGCGATCATCGGCTCGACATAGGGATCGGCGTCGGATTCGCCGTACCATAGGTCAAATTCCACGCCGAGCGCGGCATAGTCGCGCTTCAGGGCTTCGCGGCTGACCACGACGAAGTGCTGCCACAGGGCGCGATAGCCTGGCCGGCCGTCCTGGAGTTCCTTGGTGGCCTTGCGGGCGGCGGCCAGGAACGCCGCGTCCTTCGCCTTGATGCGCGCGCTCGATTTCGGGTAGATGCGGCCAAGATCCGCCAGGGTCACCGGCGTTTCCGCCGGATATGGCCCCGTGAAGCCCGCATCGAAATACGGCAGGTCCGGCTGCTCTTCGGAGAGCCCGACGATCAGTTGGCCCATTTGCAGGCCCCAATCGCCGAAATGGGCATCGCCGATGACCTCGTCACCGAGAAACCGCAGGGTGCGCTTGAGGCTTTCGCCGATCACCGCCGTGCGCAGGTGGCCGATGTGCATTTCCTTGGCCACATTGGGGCCACCGAAATCGATCATCACCTTGCGCTTTTGCGCCACCTTCGGCGCACCGATGCGCGGATCCGCCGCCAGGGCATTGGCGCGATCCGACAAGGCGCCGTGCGACAGGGTGAAATTGAGGAAGCCTGGCCCGGCGATTTCCAGTTTGTTCAGGCGGGCATCGCCATCGAAATGCGAGACGATCCTCGTCGCCACCTCGCGGGGATTGGCCTTGGCGGCCTTGGCGACGGCCAGCGCGCCATTGCACTGGAAATCGGCGAGGTCAGGTCGGTCCGAAGCATTCACGCGCCCGGCCGAGGCATCGAAGCCTTCCGCCACAAAGGCAGAGGCCGTGCTGGCGCTCAGCTCGGTCTTGAAGTCATGGGACTCGATGAAGGCTTCGGTAAAGGCAGGCATGGTGGTATCCGGGGAAAACTTCCGCCGTAATAGGGTCTCGCCGCACCTAAAACAAGACGCTTATTGCGCCGGCTTTTGCTCGGTAGGCGTCACATAGCGGAAATGCTTGCCTTCGCGGTTGAACTCGGCCATTTGCGGCGTCACATCGAAACCGATCAGCACCTCGAAATTCGAACCCGAAATCGTGATGTCCTTGCGCGGGATATAGATGCCTTCCAGGCGCGTATTGACATCCACCCGCTGCTGACCTTCGGCGAAGGTGACCGGCAGTTCAAATTCCTGCTTGGCCAGCACGGTCTTGTCGCGCTCTGTGACAGCGACCCAGTAATGATAGACATTGGTCTGGCCTTCCGCCTGCGGCCCGCGGCCGAGCGAGAAGCTGATATCCATCCCGACCTGGATAGGATCGGTGCCCTGATAGGCGCATTCCGACTGAATGCCGTTGATTTCGCCGGTCCACATGGCGGCGGCGGTCGTCTGCACATCATTTTTGAACTGGTGGTAACGCGCGGCATCATAAAGCACCTTGACGTAAGGGCACGCCCCCTCTGCCTTGCGCTTTTTCAGGTTCAGCGAGCGGTTACCCCACTCCTCGTCCTTTTTCTGCCGATCGGCCGCAGCCTGCTGGTCGTCGTCAGCGTCGCCACCACGTCCGCCCATCTGCGCCATGGCGGCACCGGCTGAACCACTAAGGAGCACACCCAGGCAAACCCCGGCCCAAATACGGCGCATAACAACTGACATAGGCGTGAAGTTCCCCAACAGCGAATAAGATGGATGAAGCGGCTTTTAAGCGAAGCGCATCCTTAACGGATGTGTAGCGTCTTGAAATCACTTTTCAAAGGGTTTTATGGAGGACTTGCGGCCAAAGTGCGGCGGACGGGCTTCACCATTGATATGCCCTCTTGATACATGTCTGGCTGGGCGGGCTTCCTCACATCAGGCTCGGGCGGGCAGTCGCCCTTGCCAACGATTGCTTTGCAGTAGTTGGAGACGCATATTCCCAAATCCGCCGAAAAGACTTATGTGAGCCCTATGAGCTCCGCTGTCCGCCCTTTGAAAGTCTATCTCGCCACGCCGCGCGGTTTCTGCGCCGGTGTCGACCGCGCCATCCAGATTGTGGAGCGCGCCATCGAGCGCTATGGCGCGCCTGTCTATGTGCGCCACGAGATTGTGCATAACAAGCATGTAGTTGACCGCCTGAAGGGCCTGGGCGCCGTTTTCGTCAAGGAACTCGACCAGTGCCCGCCCGATCGCCCGGTGGTCTTTTCGGCCCACGGCGTGCCGAAATCGGTGCCGGCGGATGCGCAGAACCGCCAGATGTTCTATCTCGACGCCACCTGCCCGCTGGTCTCCAAGGTTCATGTCGAGGCCGAGCGTCACCATAGTGAAGGCCGCGAGATCATCCTGATCGGCCATGCCGGCCACCCGGAAGTTATCGGCACCATGGGGCAACTGCCCGAAGGGACCGTGAAACTGATCGAAACGGTCGAGCAGGCCCGCGAATTTACACCGGTCGATCCGGATAACCTGGCCTTTGTCACCCAGACCACGCTTTCGGTCGATGACACGGCCGAGATCGTCGGCGCCCTGAAAGCGCGGTTCCCTCAGATCAAGGTGCCCCACAAGGAAGATATCTGCTACGCCACAACCAACCGTCAGGAAGCGGTCAAGCAAGTCTCGGCCGACTGCGACCTGGTGCTGGTCATCGGCTCAGCCAAATCATCCAACTCCCAGCGACTGGTCGAGGTAGCCCTGCGCGGCGGCGCCAGGGCCGCCTATCTGGTTGATGATGCAAGCCATGTCGACTGGTCATGGTTTGACGGTGTCGATACGCTTGGCATTTCCGCCGGAGCCTCGGCACCGGAAAACCTGATCGAAGAACTGGTCGCCGCCATATCCGCCCGTTTCGACGCCGAGGTGATCGAGAACAATGGCGTGCGGGAGACGGTCACCTTCAAGCTGCCCAAAGCCGTCGCCTGAGCATGACCGAACGCGCCCATGTCACCCTCTATACGGATGGCGCCTGCAAAGGCAATCCCGGCCCCGGCGGCTGGGGCTGCATCCTGATGTCCGGCCTGCACGAGAAGGAACTATACGGCTACGACCCCAGCACCACCAACAACCGCATGGAACTGATGGCCGCCATCGCCGGGCTGGAAGCCCTGAAAAAGCCTTGCGACGTCAAGCTTTATATCGACAGCCAGTATGTGCTGAAGGGCATGACCGAGTGGATCAGGGGCTGGAAGGCGCGCGGCTGGAAGACCGCCGACAAGAAGCCGGTAAAGAATGACGACCTGTGGATCAGGCTCGATGCCGCCGCGAAGCCGCACAAGATCAAGTGGATCTGGGTCAAGGGCCACGCCGGCAACGAACTGAACGAACGCGCCGACCAACTGGCCAACAAGGGCATAGAGGAAGCGCGCGCCAGAACTTAACTTCAGTGCCTGATTTATTTCCTGATCTTTAACCTCCGTTAGCCCTGTCGTGGCATGATGGCCTTGGACAGAATGTCATCGCAGCGCAGGTTCAGAAATGAACTCCATCAACACGAATATCGGGGCCATGATTGCCCTGCAGAATCTGAACGCCATAAACCGCGATCTTCAGACGACGCAGAACCGTATCTCGACCGGCCTGAAGGTGGCCAGCGCCAAGGATGACGGGGCCACATGGGCCATCGCCCAGAGCCAGCGCTCCACTGTTTCCTCGCTTGATGCCGTTAAAGAGTCACTCTCCCGCAATTCGTCCGTGGTCGATGTTGCCATGACCGCCGGGGAGTCGGTGTCTGACCTGCTGACCCAGTTGAAGGAAAAGGCCCTGGCGGCCTCAGACACCTCGCTCGATTCCACCGCCCGCAGCGCCGTGAAGAACGATTTCGTCGCCATCCGCAACCAGATCACCAAGACGCTGGCCACCGCAGGCTTCAATGGCATCAACCTGCTCGACGGTTCCAAAACCTCCATCGCCGCCCTGGCCAATGCCGAAGGCACCAGCCGGCTGACCGTAGCCGCGCAGAACATGTCGCTGGGTGGTTCGATCGTGACGCTCGGCGCCAATGCCGATTTCTCGACCGCCACCTCGGCTTCGGCTCTGCTGAGCACGCTTGATTCCTCGATCAATAATGTCTCAGCCGCCCTGGCACGGCTCGGCACGTCGTCAAAAGCCCTGGATAATCACCTGACCTTTATCGGCAAGTTGCAGGATACGATCACCGCCGGGATCGGCAATCTGGTCGATGCCGACCTGGCGAAGGAAAGCGCGAAACTGCAATCCCTCCAGGTCAGGCAGCAACTGGCCATTCAGATGCTGTCGTTCTCCGCACAGTCCCAGTCATGGGTGCTCAGCCTGTTCCGATAGTGAGCGGTCAGTCGAAATCGAAGATATCGCCAAAGTCGAAGCGCTTCTTTTTCTTCCGATGCGAAAAGTCACGCCCCTCGTAGCGGCTGTCATACTCGTCCTCTCGCCGGGCGCGCGGCTGCGCCGGTGGCGGCAGAGGGATATCCCGGTCGTCCTTCGACAGGGCAATCAGCTTTTCCAACTCGCCACGGTCCAGCCAGACACCCTGACATTGGGTACAGATATCGATCAGTATGCCTTCGCGGATGACTTCACGAAACGATCCCTGGCAGACAGGGCAGATCAGGGCCGGCATGGCAACTCCTTCAGATGGACCTATCCCTCTGACATGGAACTGTAAAATCCAAAGTCAAGGGACAACCTTCAGACCCCTTTTGAAGCGCCGCCAGTTACGCACATAATGCGCCGCCGAGTGGGTCAGCTTGCCGATCTGCTCCGGCGTCAATTCACGCGCCACCCGTGCCGGCTGGCCGATGAGCAAAACACCGCCAGGATATTCCTTTCCTTCCGGTACCAGGGCGCCCGCACCGACTATAGTGTTCTTCCCGATCTTCGCCCGCGCCAGGATCACGGCGCCGATGCCGATCAGGCTGTTATCCCCAATCTCGCAGCTATGGATCATCGCCTTGTGGCCCACAGTCACATCATCACCGATCATCAGGGGCAGGCCGTCATCCGAATGGAGCACGGCGCCATCCTGGATATTGGTGCGCGCGCCGATGGTGATCGGGTCGTTATCCCCGCGCACCACGGCGCAGAACCAGATACTGGCGTCCTCCCCAACCGTCACATCCCCCATTACATCGGCCGAGGGCGCGATCCAGAAACGGCCGTCCGCCGGCAGATTCGGCGTCTTGCCTCCCAGTGTGTAGATGGCCATGACCGCTTCCCTTTCTGATTGGTTCTTTATGACGCATTTGCGAAATTATGAAAGTGATCGGCTCAATTAAGATATCGCTAACCAAGCTCGGCGAATCTGATAGCGTCATCACAGGCAGGGGAATCAGTACGCCCTTTCCGTGATCGGCATCAGACTTGAAGGTTCCAGCCTTAGAGGTTTAACAGTGGCAGTCCGGGTTGCGTTTTCATCCCTTGCTTCTCCTCCACCGCCCCACGGCGATGATGGCCCCTCTTACGCCCCTTCCGGCGGCTGCCGAATCTCCTCCCCCAACCGCGTATCCCGTACACAAAGGCGAGCCACTTCCGGCGTCGCCTTTTTTCATGTTCTTTTTTAGGAGCCCACCATGACCAAGCGAGCCGCCAAACGTTTCATGCGCGAAGGCAATCTGGATGCGGAGCAATTCGCGCCGGATACGAAAGTGCGCCGTATGAATGTGCATGGTGCCGGCATCAATAACGGCTGGTCGCCGGCCAATGAAGAACGTGACCAATCCTATGTGAAGACCATCAAGCCGAAATCCGAAGGCCAGGCGGCCCTGATGGCGGCCATCGATGAAAAGAACCTCGTCCTGGCGCTCGGCCCCGCCGGCACCGGCAAGACCTACCTCGCTATTGCCAAGGCCGTGGAAGCACTGGAAGCCGGCAAAGTCGGCCGCATCGTTCTTTCCCGCCCCGCCGTCGAGGCCGGCGAATCGATCGGCTTCCTGCCCGGCGATATGGAGGACAAGCTGGCGCCTTACCTGCGCCCACTCTATGACGCCCTCACCGACCGCCTCAGCATGAAGCGCGTCAAGGCCCTGATGGCCGAGGGCCTGATCGAGATTGCCCCGGTCGGTTATATGCGCGGCCGCACGCTCAATAACGCCTTCGTGGTCATCGACGAGGCGCAGAACTGCACCTATGTCCAGCTCAAGATGCTGCTGACCCGCCTGGGCTGGAACTCGACCATGGTCGTCACCGGCGATCCGCACCAGTCAGATCTGCTGCCGGGCATTTCCGGCCTGGCCGACGTGGCCGACAAGTTCGAGACGGTCGAGACCATCGAGGTGGTCCGCCTGAAGGACAAGGACATCGTGCGCCATCCGCTGGTGGCGCAGATGCTGGGCGTGCTGTAGGCGCAGCGACTGCCGCTCAAACGAAAACGGCGGGTTTCGGCCCGCCGTTTTTTGCGCATAAAAAAGCGGCGAGGTCACCCTCGCCGCTTCTCTTGTAGCTGATCTGTCAGAACCTAGAAGTCCTTCGAGACATTCAGATAGAACTGACGACCGATGATGCCGGTGCTGTATTGGCTTCCGAAAGGATAATTGCCAAAACGGCTTGCCGATCCGGCATAGACGCCTGAACCGATAATCGGCGCATACTTGTCAAACAGGTTATTGACACCGGCAATGACTTCAAAGGTCTTCGCCCGATAACGCAGTTCAAGATCATGCGTGACAAAGGGCGGAACCGAAGCCGCATAGGTAGCGTTCGGGGCGTAAGAGACGTTGCCGCCCGTATTACCGGTTTCGTTGCGGAAACCCATATTGCTGGCATTGCCGATGTAGTTGAATGTCCAGGCCAGGGTCCAGTCCTTGTGCGTAAAGCGCGTCTGTACGTCACCCGCCCAATGTTGCTGACCGATCAGCCCCGTATAGTTGTCAATGATCGAGTCCGGATAAAGCTGAATCTTGTCGTACTTATAGTACGTGAATTTAGCGTCGGACGACAGAGTACCATAGTTGAACTCATGCTCGTAATTGACCGTAAAGTCGATACCTGCACTGGCTTCTGTCGGAATGTTGCGATAGCTGCCATCGATCGTGAGGATCGAATGATAGGTCGGCGAAAGCGGGTCCATATCACGGACGAACTGATCGCAATAGCCCGGCTTGGAGCGGAAATCGACGCTGGCATAGCAGGCGCCCACGACAGCCGCACCACTGGAGCTGATCTGGTTGGCGATCTTGATTTTCCAGAAATCGATCGCCAGTTTGAAGCCCGTGCTCGGCGGCGTCAGAACGAAACCAAGCGTGGTGGCATAAGAGGTTTCAGGCTCCAGATCGGTACCACCGTGAGTCGTGATGACAGCAGATGGATTGGCGCCATCATAATCACCCGGAATGCCATCCGCCAGACAGTTGGCCTTGATGGTTGGGCTGACCTTCGGGCGGCCCGTGACGGCATCGGTGTCATCATAACGGATGCAGGGGTCGAGACCCAACTGATTCAGATAACCGGTTTGGTCATTCAGATACAGTTCGTAGAGAGCCGGCGCACGGAACGATGTTCCTGCCGTACCGCGAACGCGGAAGATGTTATCGACAGCCCAGTTGAAACCAACCTTATAGGTGCCGGAACCGCCAACACTTTTGTAGTTGCTGTAACGGCCCGAAAGATTGAGGGTCAGGTCTTCAAAGAACTTCTTGCCGCGCACCACCGGTGCTTCCAGTTCGAAGAAGGCTTCAGACAGATGGTCGGTGCCCTTTGTTTCACCCGCCGAAGACTGATTATAGGAATTACCGGAACGCGACAGTTCCCCCGGCAAGTCATCGATCTTGTCTTCCCGGAAGCTGACACCAAATGCTGCGCCCAGAGCACCGGCCGGCAATTGATACAGATCACCTGTGATTGTGGCTTCGGCGATGTTCTGTTCATAGACAGTCTTGCCAACGTCCTGGGTGAAATACCAGGCTTCTTCTTCAGGTGTGAGCTTGGCCTTGGTCAGGGCGTCATTGGTGAACAGATTGAGCGGAATACAACCCGCCGGCGCACCGGTGCCGCAAGCATCGCCCGTATTTTGATCCATATAATCGAAATTCACCTGATCAAAACCGGTGCCCCAGTTTACGCGATCTGCATAGATAGCGGTACCGGCATAGGTTCCGTCGCTCTTTGAATGCGACACATAAGCATCCCAGTTCCAGTTGCCTATATTACCGCGCGCGCCCCCAAGGAGACGGGTGAAGTCGACCTTTTGCGTCGAGACAAACTTATGCAAGGCAATCGGCTGAGCAATGGTCGGGAATGGGTTGACCGAGGCGTAATCGGAATAATACGGGAAGAGCTCTCCGTATTGCGATTGCGATGACTCGCGGCGTCCCCACATGAGTTCGGTGTAGAGCTCTGCCCCCCCCATCCAGTCGGGGCGATAATTGCCTTGCGCGTAAAGGAAAGAGCGCTTTACCGGCGAAAACGCTGTAGAATCGAGCGCTTCCTGGGGATCAAAATCGATTTGCGAATTCTTCGTAACGGATTCGAAATCAGGAATGCCGGGTATACCAACCGTAGTCACCGCCCCCGGCATGGAACGGTAGTAACGGCCGGTTAAAGCATCAATCACGACGTTCTGGGCCAGGCCGTTGGCGTTATAGCACTTATATTTGCCAGTATTTACGTCTACCAGATCTGCGCGGCTGCCGTCAGCGTTATAATAGTAATCCTGCGGGCAAGCCAGGCCAGGACGATCGGACAGGTACAGCGGCTTTTGCTCGTAATATTCGCCGGAAACCAGGATATTGCCTTTGTCAAAGCTCTTGCCCCACATGGCGCTGGCGCTGTAGCTATCGGCGCCGCTCTTTTCGGATTTTAACCCCGAAGCTTCCAGGTGCAGACCGTCATAGTTCTTTGTCGTGATGATATTGACCACGCCGGCGACGGCATCGGAACCATAGATTGACGAAGCGCCGTCGGTGAGGATTTCATAACGCGACACCAGGGATTGCGGTATGAAATTCAAGTCAACCGCACCAACGGTTCCGCTGACGCCGGCAGGCGGCATACGACGGCCGTTAATCAGAATCAGCGAGCGCTGCGCGCCCAGGCCACGCAGGGAGAGTGTGTTCACACCATCCCCGCCATCCACTACGTAACCGGTAAAGGTATTGTTGATCTGACCTGCACCAGCCGCGATCGACGAAGATTGGAGTACGTCGGCAGCGCTGATCATGCCGGAAAGACTCGAACGTTCCGATGTGATGATCTGGACGGGAGCGGCTGAATTGAATTCGGACTTCCGAATACGAGACCCCGTAACCACAACCTCCGTCGTGCCTTCATCGGCCTGCGCGGCTTCCGGGGCTGCGGGGGCAGTTGTCGTGTCGTTTGCGGGCGGCGCATCCTGGGCAAAAGCCGGCACCCCCACATACAGCGTGGTCAGAATGGTGCCGGCCAGCAACCATTTGCGCGTCAAATTCGTCGATTTCGACATAAAAAGCTCCATTGTGTATGGTCCCCGGACCTGAACGAACACTATCCCGTCACAATTTCGACGCAATAACAAAATGTTTGCAATGCAAACTTATAAGTAATTGTGTGATCACTTTGCCGCACTTCAATAAACACAAGGCAAAACAGTGCGTTGTAAAGGGGCGATATATTACAAATCGTTCATGTTTGTAGTGCTGAAATACCTAATTGATCAGGCCGCATTTCGGGCTTTTCAGGAAAGCCTCCATCAGCCCCAGGCTCTGCTCCTGCCACTCTACATGCCACGGCAAGGTGTGCCACATGCCTTTGATTTCGGTATATTGCACATCCTTTCCAGCCGCTTTCATGGCCGCATAAAACATGCGGGAATGCTCGGTATCGGCCTGGCGGTCGTGGTCTCCGTGGAACAGCAGGATCGGTATATTGGCCTTGTCGACATTCTTCAGCGGATCCATGCCATCGACCGTATGGCCCTGGATATCCCGCTGAACATGACTACCTCCCCACAGATTGCCGATGCGTTGCAGGCTGGAAACGCCTGCACCGGCAATGGCACATTTGTAAGGGCTGTTCGGTCGTACACTGGCAGCGATGGCCGCGAAACCGCCATAGGAATATCCCATGATCGCCATACGCTTCGGATCGGCAACACCGCGCGACACCATATATGCGGCGGCATCATCATTATCGTCCGACATCTTCAGGCCCCACTCGTTATCCCCGGCCTTCCACAACTTGTCTCCCCAACCTTCCGAGCCACGATACTGGGGCTGGATGACGGCGATGCCGCGGGTAGCAAAAAATTGCGGCCAGCCGGTCATGTCCCAAGTCTGTTCGTCGCGCGCCCAAGGGCCGCCATGCGGCAGGACGATCAACGGCACCGGTCTCTGATCGGGCGTCCAGCCCGGCGGATAGGTGATGAAGGCCGGAATTTCAAGGCCGTCGCGCGCCTTGTAGGTGACGAATTCCGGTTTACCCAGCGTCTTTGGATCGATCCAAGGTTTGGCGCCGCCCAATGATTGCAGCTTGCCATTCTTGTACAGGTAATATTGTGGTGGAAAGTCCGGGGATTCAACCTCAACAACCGCCATCTGGTAAGTGTCGCGGTTGATGGTCAAGTGTACATTTTTACCAGGGAAACTGGCTTCTATCGATTTTTGCGCCGCCGCCCATTTCGGATCAAGGTAGCTGACAATGGTATCCGGCCCCTCGACTGCAACCGCGAAGATGTCCGTTTTCTTGTTGGCACGGTCAATAGCGAAGCTGACCTTGTTGATATCGTACTTGTCATTGGCAAACAGAGGCTCCGCTGAGAACGTCTGCGCTTTGATATCGTAATCATAGATGGCGCTGTGATCGCCGTTTATATTGGTCGAAATCACCAATTGGTTTGGATCGGTGTCGAAACCGAGGATGGTAATATTTTTACGTTCAGCCACCTTGTAGCTCAATGGCGCATGATAGACCCACTGACCGCTAGCCTTATCCTTGATATAGACCTTATACCAGTATTCGCCACTCACGGCGTCTATCTGTTCCCTTATCAACGGTTCGCCGGTGTTGAGATCGACGCCGGCGGCCAAATAGTTGAATTCGGTTGAACCGAGAGCGATGGTTCTCGTCTTGCCGGTCTTCGTGTCGAGTTCAAATATTTTCTGAGCAAAATCATCGGGATTGACCGTTTCCATCAGCACCTTGCTGTTATCATAGAGATTGCGGTTGAAAATGGTTGCCGAGATGCCACGCTCCAGGGAATCGCGCACGTCTTTGTTGAGTGTGCCCGTCATCTTGAAGGGCTCCTCGATCTTGCGGCCTTCGAGGTCGGAATAGTAGAGCTTGTTGGTAAATGTCGGCTTGCCGTCACCACCGGTGATCGGCTGTTCGGTGATGAAATATATCTTGTCGTTACTGAAGAAATCGACCGCGATAATGCGCTGGGTCTTGGAGGGTATCCACACCGGATTCTGGCTGAGATCATCGGCATTCCAGATCGAAATGACCGGCCATTGCTGGTCCTTTACCGCAATCAGAGCGGCGATGTGCTTACCGTCCGGCGAAATAGTGACGCCGGTCAGCTCGTCGTAGCGCGCCAGGTCGTCGATCGACACAGGATTGGCCGGCGGTGTGTAGGCGGCATGAGCAATGCCGATACCACCCGCCATCAGCCCAACCGACACGGCAGCGACGGCGGTGGATTTCAGCAGGGTTTTAAGAGGATTGAATGATACGCGTGTCATGGGGCAGCGCTCCGGTAAATTTTGCAACAAACTGGCCATGACACAAAGCCGCCGTCAACCCGTTTGCGGCGGATTGACGGCGCTTTTGCGTCACCTTAACAATTTGTAATGCGCCCTGCGCCTATTGGCTTTTCGTAAAAACCCAGGCCGTCTTGGCCGGCACCACGACTGTCAGACTGCCGCCTTCGCTGGCGACCGCTGCGGCCGGCACCTCTCCCACCACATGCAGGGACTGGACGAACCGCCCCTCACCCACCGTGGCGCTTAAGGCTTGCGGCGCATCGGAGAGATTGACCATCACGGCCACCTTATCCTTCGGGCTGCTGCGCGTGAAAACCAAAGCGGGATCGCCGGCCTTCGACTGCACCGACATTTCGCCCGTGCCGAAAACCGGATGATCGCGGCGGAGCGTATAGAGCGCGCGGTAATATTCGAGAAGCGAATTCGGGTCGCCTGCTTCGATCGCCACATTCTGGCTGGCGACATTGATCGCCACGTCGCGGTAAGGCCTACCCGTGGTAAAGCCCGCGGTGCGCGGATATCCGGTCCAGCTCATCGGCGAACGGATGCCGGGGTCGTTGAACACGCCGCCATTGCTCATGCCGATTTCCTCGCCGTAATAGGCAAAGGGCGTGGCCGAGGCCAGGATCGAGATGGCGGCGGAGAGTTTGTAATCTGCCGGATTATTGACGCCGAACTGGTTCATCAGCCGGTCACCGACATAGGCGTCATGGCTTTGCAGGGCCAGCGGCATCAGATCCCGATTGGGATTGGCAAGTTGCCTGACCAGTGGCGCCTGTAGTGCGCCCTTTTTCGCGCTGTCGATAATCGATCCCTGCACGCCATAGGCAAAGGCGCTGCACGCCTTGACATACATGTCCGCCCCTTCCGAGGCTTCGCAGATCATGTAGCGGTTGTCATAGTCATCGAGCGCTTCCCGCAGCTTCGCCACGATGCCGGGATTGGCAGGATTGTTGAAATAGGCTTTCGGCCCATCCTCGATCAGCATGGTGACGGCATCCAGCCGGAACCCATCCACGCCCTTGTTCATCCAGAAACGCATGGTGTCCTGCAGATAGGCGATCACCTTCGGGTTCTTCAGGTTCATGTCCGGCATGGAATCCGAGAAGACACCATAATAGAGCCCGACCCCGCCGGGCACGATCTTCGTCACAGGCTTCCACGGATCGTTATAATAGGCGCCGCTGACACCGCGCATTTTTTCATTGTACCAGCCGGGGTTCTTGTCGGCGAAAACATACCAGCCGCGGTACGGACTGGCCTTCGATTTCGCCGCGTCCTGGAAAATGGCGTTGCCGCTGCCGGAGTGATTGACGACGAAATCGAGAATAACGCCAATGCCGCGCTTGTGCGCCTCCTGCACGAAGTGCTCGAAGTCGGCCATGGTGCCGTAATCGGGGTTGACGGCGCGATAATCATTGACGGCATAACCGTGGTCGCCATCCTGGCTGGGCATCATTGGCATCAGCCAGATACCAGTCACGCCCAGTTCGTGCAGATAATCGAGCTGCGAGGTCAGGCCGTTGAAATCCCCTACCCCGTCGCCGTTACTGTCCTTGTAGGAACGGACGAAGATTTCCATGAAAGCGGCGGTCTTGTTCCAGTCCTTTGGCAGGGCGCTGGCCTTGGCTTCCACAGCCACCGGCGAGACGTCTATCTCCGCCTGGGCGGCGCCTGCCAGGGCCAGTATGGATACGGCGGCGCATAGCGCGATATGCTTCATAGACATGATTGAGCTCCCTTTTATTTTTATTCTGTGCCGCAAGGTGGCACCTCGCCCGCGGCTTGGGAAGCTGAATACGTATGCGCGAATTAACGCTCCATGACCCGCACATCGCGCCAGTTGGGCTGGAAAGACCAGACTTTTGCCCCGTGAGCGGTAATAACGATGCGGTGTTCGCCCCGCCATTTGACCGCCAAGTCCACCGGTTTATGCGGGTTTGAGGAATCGAAGATTGCCACGGCCGTCCGGCCATTCATCAGCCCCTCCGTGCGGCGCAGAAAGACCTCCTGTACCGGCGAGCCCCACACACAATCCTTGTTGATGACTTCCGCCTGATAATGACCGGTCGGTGAGTCAATCGTATCGACCTGCTCTTCCGTACACAGGCCGATGTGATTGCAGCCCGACAGGATCAGGCTGCTGCCGGCAATAAGGATAAATCTGAAGATCAGGGCAAGCATTGGCGTTGCATCGTTCCCCGCATGGCACTAGTTGCCGCGCAGGTAAACTTACGCCCCAAGGGTTAATATTTTCCACAACTGTGGAAATATCTCGCAAACGCCCTGCTTCTTATTTACACATTCCTTGCAAGGAAAGGCAAAACCCGCATTTTCAAACTATTCCCACGGTCGCATCCTCCTGTGGATAAAGGAGCGCATGCCATGGATATCTACGCCTATATCGTCCGCGATCATCGCAAACTGTCCGGCCTGATGGACGACCTGATGTCAATCCGGCTGCCAGCGGTCAGGCAAACCTTGTTCGATCAGATCAAAACCGAGTTGTCTGCGCACAGCGATTCCGAAGAGCGCACCTTCTACGCCGCCCTCGAACACGCCATCCCGACCCAGGAAATGAACGATAAGCTCGAACATTCCGAACACGAGCACCATGAAATAAGGGCTTTGCTCCATGTGCTGGACCGGTTTTCGATCAGCAGCGAGGAATGGATGGAAAAGTTCGGCGAACTGAAATTCGCCATCGAACACCATGTCGCCAAGGAAGAAGGCGAGATATTCCCGCGCGCCAAGGAAGCCATTTCACCGCTCGACGCCCATCGCCTGGCTCTGCAGATGGATGCACTGAAACAGCAGATCCTGGCCGGTCAGGATTCTTCGGCTGTCATTTATCTCTAGGCCGGCTTTCCAAACATCCTTGCCAGCGCCCAATATGTGACAGCGGAGATAAAGAAGGCCGGCAGTGTGGCGCCCAACGCCGGCAGCAGGCTGAGGACATAGTAATAGGTGGCGATACCGGCCGCCCACGCGGCAAAGGCGCTGACATGCACGCCATAACTGAACCGATAGACGCCACTGATGCGACTGATATCCAACATCGACACCTGACGCTTGCGGATCAGGAAGTGATCGACCAGCAGCACACCATAGAGCGGCGTAAAAACCGAACCGATCATGTAAAGGAAGCTCATGAATTCGGCCATCGGCACAAACAGGGCGATTCCCGTACACAGGACACCAAAACCGATCACCAGATGGCGAATGCGAAAATGCAGCAGGCTGCCGAGTGATGTGGCCGCCGAAAAGATATCGGCAAAGACGTTATCGGTTTCGTCGATCAGGATCAGCAGCAGGGCCAGCCCGCCGCCGGTGGTCGCCAGGGCCGACAGCAGCAACTGATCCGGATTGCCCACCGCCATCAGGGCATAGGCGGCGCCGAGCGCGAAAAACCAGATATTGGCCAGCAGATAGCCAAGGGTCGAGCCCTTGAAGACCGCGCCGGGAGACTTGCCGAAGCGGGCATAATCGGCGATCAGGGGTAGCCATGACAACGGCATGGCAATGACCAGATCGATACCGCCACCCAGAGACATTGAACCGTCGCCTTTACGAGCAAAAGCCTCCGCCAGGTTATGGTCGGCCAGCAAGGCATATGTCATCCAGGCCGCCCCCGCCAGCAACAGCCAGATGCCCCAGTGGCGCAGGAAACGGCGGACAAAACTGAGAGGCCCCAGAAAGGCCAGGCCGGTGGCGGCAAGGCCAAAAACGAGCGTCCACAAGACTGGCCAGGTGAAATGGAAGGCGTTGGTCGAGAGCGTATTTGCGGCGTCGCGCATGGCGATGATCTCGAACGCCCCCCAGCCGACCAACTGGATGATATTGAGGATCGCCGCCACCGATGCGCCGCGTACGCCCAGCGTCGGGCGCAAGCTCCCAATGGTAGATAGGCCGGTATCGGCCCCAACCACGCCGGCCAGCCCCAGCAATACCGCCCCGGCCACGCTGCCGATAATAATAGCCAGCAATCCTTCGGCCAGCGACAGGCCGGGGACGAGATAGGCGCCCGCCTGGAGCACCAGCAGGCCGATCCCCAGTGAGAACCACAGCGAGAAAGCGTCGCGCAGGGTCAGGGTGCGCTTATTTTCGGGCACCGGCACGAGCGGGTCATAGGCGTCCTGGTCGGAGATTTCGGTCATGGGTAAGGTTCTGGAATCAGATAAACCTTATTCTTAACAGACTTGCCGCCGCAGGACACCCCGGCTGGCCTGTCGTTTAATTATTCCCGCCGATCAGATCCCCCAGGCCGCCCAGGACCGAGCCCTCACCACGCGACGGACCACCACCGCCGATGGCTGCACCTATCCGTCCGGCCAGGCGTGCGAACGGCAGGGACTGCACCCAAACCTTGCCCGGCCCAGTCAGGCGGGCGAAGAAGACCCCTTCCCCGCCGAACAGCATGGATTTCACCCCGCCAGCCTGGATCAGGTCGAAATCGACCGTATCGGTAAAGGCCGCGACACAGCCCGTATCGACGTGCAGTTCCTCTCCGGCCTTCAGTTCGCGCTCGATCACCATGCCACCGAACTGGACGAATACCCAGCCGTCACCTTCGAGCTTCTGCATGATGAAGCCCTCGCCGCCGAACAGACCGGTCATAACCCGCTTCTGGAAGGCGATACCGAGAGACACGCCCTTGGCGGCGCACAAAAAGGCGTCCTTCTGGCAGATCAGGCGTCCGCCGACATCCGACAGCTTGATCGGTACGATGGCGCCCGGCACCGGCGCCGAAAACGCCACGCGGGCCTTGTCGCGGCCATTATGGGTGAACACGGTGGTGAACAGGCTCTCGCCGGTGATCAGGCGCTTGCCGGCGCCGAGCAGCGCGCCCATGAAGCCGCCGCCCTGCTGGCCTGACCCATCGCCAAACACCGTGGTCATGCCGACACTGGCATCCTTCCAGACCATGGCGCCGGCTTCGGCGATGGCGCTTTCGCCTGGATCGAGTTCAATCTCTACGAACTGCAGTTCCTGCCCCTTGATCTCGAAATCGATATCATCGGCTATACCGGACTGGCGGTGGTGAGTGACGGGAACGGACGGCAGCATGGAAACCTCTCTGGTGACAGTTCCCGAAGATGTAGCGATGCCGACGCCAATGTGAAGGGACTTTGCAAAAGGAAGTGAACAGGCGACGATACTTCGTTGTAAACCTTGCCGAAACGCCGCCCTTGCAGTAGGTTTCCCGAAGCGTTCAGAAACACACGCCTTTCGAGACATTTCCGTCATTGTCGGACCGGTGAAACCGGGTGGCCGGGGAAGCTATGCCCATGATTTCGAGTTCCAGATTACCTCTGGTCCTGATTATATTGTCGCTGGTGTGTGCCTCACTTTCGGCCTGCGGAAACACCCGCAGCCCACCGGAAGACGTGGTCAAAAATCCCGCCTCCGCAATGGCCTTCGCCCGCGCCACCCTCGGCAAGATGCCCGATGCGGCCCGCCAGGCGTTCAAGGACAAGCTCAAGGCGGAAAACGAACGGCTGAACACCGAACTGAAGACCATACTGACATCCGGCGAGTCCGGGCAACTCGGGCGCCTGGCGGTCTTTGCCCAGGCGCGCAAGGCCAACCTCCAGGAACTGAAACGCCGGATATCCATAGAGAACGGCCTGCTGGCGCAGATCGACCCCGAACATGTCAATTACAGCGGGACCGACCCAAACAGTGCCCTTACCCACGCCCAGGAAATAACCACCCACCGCACGGTCATCGCCCAGGCGGTGCTCATGGCAGGCGTAGAGCAACGCTTCCTGCGCCGTGTCCTTTCGGTCAGTCCTGTGCTTCAGGAGGCCAGCCAGCGCCAGGACGATGCGCAAGGCTCGGCAGCCGCCCCTTCGGCAAATGTCGGCACCATCCCCTATTATATCGATGAGATGAAGAAGGAGCCCTGCCTCTTCATCTCGCCCGACGCCACTCCGCCCGCGCCTATCTCCATCCGCGGCATCGAACTGGGCATGAACCGCCGCAAGGTGATTGACACCCTGTGCGCCTCGGAAAACGGCGAGGTCCGCATCCAGGCCCAGGCGGTTGGCCAGACCTACAGCCCCGGCAGCATAGAAATCGGCGCCCGCCTGCTGGCCTGGGAAGCCTACCGGAAAGGCGCCGCCTATAGCCCGGACTATCTCGGCGTCAATGCCTGGCTGGCCAATCCGGAAAACAGCGCCGAAATCCGCTCACTGGTGCGCCCCTATCTGAAAACCACCCGCTTCTGCCTGCATTGCACCGGCATCGGCCATGAGGACGAAAATCTTCTCAGTGTCGAATATGCGCCCGAAGGCACGGTGGCGGCGATCATACGTTCGCAACGCTTCACCGACAGCCCTTCTCTCGATGCCAGCGGCCGCCCTCCGCTGGCGGATCACCCCAGTCCGCAGCCGATGAATGTCATCCTCGATCCCCTGCGCAACCAGTTCGGGACACCGTCCTTTGTTTATCGCAATGTGGTGGCGTGGGTCTATCCCGACGGACAGACGCCCCTGCAGCCGGAAGCCTGGTCCCTGCAGGCCTCGCCGGATGGGCTCTCGACCCGGATCAGATTAAATGACGCCAATTTCACCGTCCCCTCCCCGATTGAAGCCGGCACCCCGGCCTTCATGACGCTTTACCGGGCCCTTTCGGCCCAGCCGGCTCCGGCCACCTACTGCGTGTCGAAATACGCCTATGACGGACTGGACAGCAACTGGCCACTGAAGGCGATCTACGCCGATCGTTATGGTGCGCGCGCCTATGATACTTCGGCCGCGGCACCCGGCGAAACCGACCGGTGCGGCGTGATCGTCTATGCCGTGATGGATTTGACGGGCAATGACGATCACGACGTCTACATCACCGACTCAACGCCGGTTTACGGGCTGACGCTTTCGATCATCAATACGGCCCGCCTGGCGGACGTACATAAACGCGAGGCCCAGACGGTCATCGATCGGATGAAGGCCCTGACCGCCACGGCGCAATCGGCGAAGCCCGTCGACCTAAGGCACTAACTATATTCATTTATAAAATGACTTAATTACTTACGTTGCTACAATCTATAAAATTGGAAGCACAGGCGCATAGTGAGCAAAGCATGATACCTACAAAATTAGATGACTGGTCATACGAAAATATAAAATATTTGTGTACTGCCGGGAGCTCAGAAAGCGACAGACATGATTTCAAATTCAATTTGCCAGATACAAAAAATCTTACGAAAATTTGCTGCGCATTTGCAAATACTTTTGGAGGCTTCATAATTGTTGGAATCAAAGATAGTGGCCATGCTAATTTTGAAATTATTGGAATTGACGCCGACAAAGAATTATATGGCAAATTCAATGCAAAATTGAAGGCGAGCCCTGACATAACTGTACCCAGACCTAAAATAATAGCCGCCCCAAATTCAGAAAAATTACTCTACGTTTTTGAAATTCCTGTTAGCCTTAGACGCCCACATCTTCCCACCCCTCAAGACGAGCGAATATTTTGGAAACGCCAAGGTGCCGATTGCACCCAGATGACACTTGAAGAGTGTCAGGCAACAAATGAATAATTATGAGGAAAAAAGAGAAAAATTAACTCTTATGGTAGTTGAACTCAGACATATTGGAGATTCACTATACGCGCACTGCAACGTGCCAGACAATTATTTCATAAATGACATTTATAATATGGAAATGATAGATCGAATTATGGTTGAATCATATTCAATTATAAAAGGTAATGAAAATATTGTCATGGCACTTAATTCTATAAGAAGATTTTTAAATACTATTAATTCACAAAAAATTATACTAATGAATATTTTATCATTTTCCAGAGGTGACATTTATAACAATATGAAAATCAATGAATTAAGAAACCTGATTCGGTCTATATTCCCCGAAATGGCCAGTAACATAAAAATTATTGAAAGTGTTCTGGAAAATAATTATGGAATTATTAATCCTTACAAAACTGCATCACAATAAAACAGCTTGACCCCAGCTTCATTCCGCCTATGCTCATCCGCAGTTCACCGGGGTGTCCGCGCGTAAAGGCGGGCTGAGACGAGGGTCTAGTCCTTCAAACCCGCCGAACCTGATCCGGGTCATGCCGGCGAAGGGAGTTGGATACGCTAAACACAATTAGCGCCCGCAATCTGCGCGCATGATCCCTCTTAATTTGCGAGGGACATAATGAATAAACCTGTCATCCAGAAGCCTATCAAGGTCGAGAATTCCCCTATTCCGGGCTCACGCAAGGTCTATGAGCCGGGCGTCCGCTTTCCGGCACTCCGCGTGCCTTTCCGTGAGGTAGCGCTGCACGAAAGCGCCAACGAACCGCCGGTGACCATCTACGATTCGTCCGGTCCCTATACGGATGAAAACTTCACGCCCGACATCGCCAAGGGTCTGCCGCGCCTGCGCGAACAGTGGATCGTGGATCGTGGCGATGTCGAATATATCGAGGCCCGCGAAGTGAAGCCAGAAGACAACGGCAATGTCTCCGAAGGCGCCCTGGCCCCGCAATTCCCCAACCTGCCGAAGGTGCTGCGTGCCAAAGACGGCAAATCGGTCACGCAATATGAATATGCGCGCGCCGGCATCATCACGCCGGAAATGGAATATATCGCCATCCGCGAAAACCTGCGCCGCGCCAAGGCCGCTGAGGTCATCCGCGACGGCGAAGACTTTGGCGCCTCCATCCCCGATTACGTGACGCCGGAATTTGTCCGTGACGAAGTGGCGCGCGGCCGGGCCATTATTCCGGCCAATATCAACCACCCCGAAGTCGAGCCGATGATCATCGGCCGCAATTTCCTGGTCAAGATCAACGCTAATATCGGCAATTCGGCGGTCACCTCCTCGATGGAAGAAGAGGTCGAAAAGATGGTCTGGGCCATCCGCTGGGGCGCGGATAATGTCATGGACCTGTCGACCGGCCGTAATATCCACAATATCCGCGAGTGGATCATCCGCAACTCCCCGGCTCCGATCGGCACCGTGCCGATCTACCAGGCGCTGGAGAAGGTCAACGGCGTGGCCGAAGACCTGACCTGGGAGGTCTACCGCGACACCCTGATCGAACAGGCCCAGCAGGGCGTCGACTACTTCACCATCCATGCCGGCGTACGCCTGTCTTACGTCCATCTGACGGCCAAGCGCGTCACCGGCATCGTATCGCGCGGCGGCTCAATCATGGCCAAGTGGTGCCTGGCGCACCACAAGGAGAACTTCCTCTACACGCACTTTGAAGAGATCTGCGACATCATGCGCGCCTATGATGTGTCGTTTAGCTTAGGCGACGGCCTGCGCCCCGGCTCGATTGCCGACGCCAATGACGCCGCGCAGTTCGCCGAACTGGAAACGCTTGGTGAACTGACGCAGATCGCCTGGAAAAAGGGCTGCCAGGTGATGATCGAAGGCCCCGGCCATGTGCCGATGCACAAGATCAAGGCCAATATGGACAAGCAGCTAAAAACCTGCGGCGAAGCCCCCTTCTACACCTTGGGGCCACTCACCACCGATATCGCGCCGGGCTATGATCATATTACTTCGGGCATCGGCGCGGCCATGATCGGCTGGTTCGGCACCTCCATGCTGTGCTATGTCACGCCCAAGGAACATCTGGGGCTGCCAAACCGTGACGATGTCAAAACCGGCGTGATCACCTACAAGATCGCCGCCCACGCCGCCGACCTCGCCAAGGGGCATCCCGGCGCGCAAGCCTGGGACGACGCCATGAGCCGGGCGCGGTTCGAGTTCCGCTGGCAGGACCAGTTCAACCTGGCGCTCGATCCGGAAACCGCCCGTGCCTTCCACGACGAGACCCTGCCGAAGGAAGCCCACAAGACGGCGCACTTCTGCTCGATGTGCGGGCCGAAGTTCTGCTCGATGAAGATCAGCCAGGAAGTGCGGGATTACTCCGCCACCCTGACCGATAACGAACGCGCCGACATAGAAAACGGCATGGCGGATATGTCGCAAAAATTCCGTGCCCTTGGCTCGGAAATCGATATAGCCGTAGCAAAGGGATAGCGTAACGAAGGCACAGTTTCACTTTTGCCACAAAGTGGAACTGTGCCCAATAAATCAATCCTTGTCAGTATTAGGTACCGACGCTAGGGTCGGCAAAAATTGGGGGGAAATATGACAATCATCAAAACCGGCATGGCTCTGTTGTGGGCGTTTACATCATTAGCCCTTCTTACACCGATGGCACAAGCACAGCCTGGCTTTGATCCTCAGATAGAGGTCAAAACCATTGCCGATACCTACCTTATTCCCGCCGGCAAGGACGCTCAAGACGCCATCAACCTGGCAACCAGCGACGCTGAAAAAGCCTGCGATCTGGCCAAAAACGCTTCGCTTTCAGTAACTACGGCTGACCAGCAACTTACAAGCCTTCATGACAAGCTGATCCAGAACGACTATGACCCGTCCACTCTGCAACCCATTCAGGATAAGGTTAAAGCCAGTATCCAGCAAATGACGGCACTCTCGCAAGCCATATGCAGCGGTGAAATAGCCAATGTGTTGGTGTGGACGGCTTCTCAATCACATTCGGAGTTCAAGGCCTACAGGTCTATGATTTCCGAACTCATTGGGAGGACCTAAAATGGATAATATTATAAGGATCGGTATGGATAC
>NZ_JBQCHT010000015.1:0-45024 GCF_051954415.1 Asticcacaulis sp. | reverse complement strand
GGTCGAACGCTTCTTCAATAAACTCAAGCAATTCAGAGGTATTGCCACTCGCTACGACAAAAACCCTCTGAATTTTCTGGCAGCCGTAAAGATCGTCGCCACCAGAATCTGGATCAAAGCGTTATGAGTCTACGGCCTAGGTTGGCGATGGAATCGAATGATGATGACCAAACCAGTGATGACCTATCTTAACTTCCATTCGACCTTGACGCTTGCAACCAAATAGCCTTCCCTGCGATTGTTAACCACTGGGAGGACTGGTCATGAAGTATCTGCTGACGTCTGCGGCCTGTGTGGCCTTGCTTACCGGGTGCGCCACCACGACAACGCCTTCCGCGCCTGCGGTGGTATTGGGGGGTAACACCGGCGCCTATACCGTGCCGGTCGAGCCTGCGCCGCTGACCCCCGCCATGCCGGCCAAGCCGACGCCGGAAGAGGCCACGGCCTTTATCACCGATGCTGAAGCGAAGCTGGCCGATCTCAACGAATATGATCAGCGCGCGCAATGGCTAGGCGCGACCTTTATCAATTTCGACAGCGAGTGGCTCCAGACCAAGGCCGATGCCGCCCTGAACGAGGCCACGGTCAAATACGCCATGGAATCGGCGCAGTATAATGATGTCGATGCCGATCCGGTGACGCGCCGCAAGCTGGATCTGTTGCGGATTTCGCAAACCCTGCCGGCGGCGGCCGAGCCCGGCGCCGCGGAGGAATTGTCGGCCGTAGCCGCCAAGCTGGGCGCCACCTATTCGACCGGCAAGTTCATCTGGAAGGGCAAGACCTATAATCTCGACGACGCCTCGGACGTAATGGCGAAATCGCGCGATCCGCTGACCACCCGCGCCATGTGGGAAGGCTGGATGAGCATAGCCGCGCCGATGAAGGACGATTATGCCAAGCTGACGGAACTTTCCAACAAGGGCGCGCAAGGGCTGGGCTTCAAGGATACCGGCGCCCTGTGGCGTTCCGGCTATGATATGGACCCGGACGCCTTCGCCGCCGAGACCGACAAGCTGTGGACCCAGGTCGCGCCCTTCTACAAGAACCTGCACTGCTATACGCGCCGCAAGCTGAATGAAAAATACGGCGATGCCGTCCAGCCGAAGACCGGCCCGATCCGCGCCGACCTGCTCGGCAATATGTGGGCGCAGGACTGGTCGAACATCTATGATGTGGTGGCGCCGAAAGGGATAAAATCCAGCTACAGCCTCGACAAGCTGCTGGTGAAGAAGAAGTACGACCCGTTGAAAATGGTCCATACGGGCGAGAACTTCTATACCTCGCTGGGCTTCAAGGGGCTGCCGTCGACCTTCTGGGAGCGGTCGCAATTTACCCGGCCGCGCGACCGCGAGGTGGTCTGCCATGCCTCGGCCTGGGATGTCGATAATAACGAAGACCTGCGCATCAAGATGTGTACCCAGGTCAATGGCGAGGACTTCTATACGGTCCACCACGAACTGGGGCATAACTTCTATCAGCGCGCCTATATGGACCAGCCCTTCCTGTTCAAGAACGGCGCCAATGACGGCTTCCACGAAGCGATCGGTGATTTCATCGGCCTGTCTTCGGTGACGCCGACCTATCTCAAGCAGATCGGCTTGCTGGATAAGGTGCCGGGTGAATCCGAGGATATCCCCTACCTGCTCAAGATGGCGCTGCAAAAGGTGGCCTTCCTGCCGTTCGGGCTGGAAATCGACCGCTGGCGCTGGGAAGTTTTCTCCGGTCAGATCACCGAGGCGCAGTATAATCAGCGCTGGTGGGAACTGGTGCGCAAATATCAGGGCATCCAGGCGCCGGGTCCGCGGCCGGAATCGGCCTTCGATCCGGGCGGCAAGTATCATGTGGCGGCCAGTGTGCCTTACACGCGCTATTTCCTGGCCGATATCCTGCAATTCCAGTTCCAACGCGCGGCGTGCGAACAGGCTGGCTGGAAGGGGCCGCTGCATCGCTGCTCGATCTATGGCGAACGCGCGGTGGGTGAGAAGCTGAACGCCATGCTGGAAATGGGGCAATCCAAGCCCTGGCCGGACGCCCTGGAAACCTTTACCGGCCAGCGGGAGATGGATGCCACGGCGATCATGGATTACTTCGCGCCGCTGAATGCCTGGCTGGAAGAGCAGAACAAGGACCAGCAATGCGGCTGGGATGGTGAGATATAGTTATGGGGTTTGGGGCCTGCGGCCCCAAGTCTTCTCTCTTTCCAAAGAAAAACCCGGTCCTAAAGACCGGGTTTTTCTTTGGAACAAGGTTAGGTTTGTGGGGGCGCGGACCCCACGCCCCGTAAGCTACGATCTCTGCCAGACTTGCGCGTTTTTAAAAGCTTGATGGAGAGGATGAGTTAGAAACGTGATCTGCGGGTCATCATAGCTTAGAACATTAACCAGATGATTTTCGGTTAGTATTTCAAAATGCTTTAATGGGCGTTCGCCAAAAATATCGTAGGGGCAACTGATTTTTTCTACTGCTTCCAACAAGTTTGATCGTTCATATTTTCGAATTTTCTTTCCAGTAAAAATCGCATCAGGTTCAATTAATCCATGTGACTCATTTATGATCGCATAGAAAACATAAGTCTCGAAAGAGACTTCAAAGTGCTGGCTTTTTTCTGTTACTTCTACTGCTCTGCAAGGTGCGTTTATGTTGGGATCGACAACGGTATCATCTGATAAGCACCCCGATGAAAGTGAAATACTTAATACATTGGAGTCAGGTTCGGATATCCCATTCAAAAAGAGGCTAAACGCTGTTTCCAAATTTTCGACAATCGGATCGCTCATGCCAGCTTGATCTCCCGCAGCCGCTGCATCAGGAAATCCTGCGCCGTGATCGGCTCCGCACCCAAATCCGGATGCTCGGCCGTGATGCAGTTCGGCAGGGTTTCGATCACATAGGGCGGCTCGAAATGCAGGAAGAAGGGCGTCGAATAACGCGCGAAATCCTTGCGCGCTTCGCCCGGATTGATCACCCGGTGCTGGGTGGACGGCAGAACGCCATTGGTCAGGCGCGACAGCATGTCGCCGATATTGCAGACAATGCAATCGGCCGGTGGGGTGATCGGCAGCCACTGGCCGTCACGATCAAGCAGTTGCAGGCCAGGCTCTTCGGCCCCCAGCAGCAGAGTAATGACATTGATGTCGCCATGCGCCCCGGCGCGGACAGACTCACCCGGCGTCGTCACCGGCGGATAGTGCAGCAGGCGCAGGACGCTGTTGCCCGCCTTCACCGGCGCCTCGAAGAAATCCGCGTCGAGCTTCAGATAGACGGCGATGGCACGCAGCACCTTCTTGCCCAGGGCGTCGAGCGCTTCATAGAGTGCATAGGTACTGGCGTGGAAGTCGGCGATCTCCTGCGGCCAGACATTCGGCGGCATATATTCCGTGTACGGATGACTGGCCGGAAGCTCGCGTCCGATATGCCAGAATTCCTTCAGGTCGTGGTGCGTCGCCCCTTTGGCGGTTTCGATGCCGAAGGGCGTATAGCCGCGCGCCCCGCCGATGCCGGTCTTGTATTTCCGCTTGGTTTCCTCCGGCAGGGCGAAAAAGGCTTTGGTGGCCGAAAGCGCACGTTCCAGCAGAGCCGGATCAAGCCCATGACCGCCCAGAACCGCAAAGCCATAGCGCTCGAAGGCCGCACCTAAACTTTCAGAAAACGCCGCGAAATCAGTCCCGTAAAGCGCCAGAGGCACGGGCGGTATGGCGGAAACGGGCGGCATAACGGAATCGGGCATGTCGGATACTTTGCGGGGAGGAAATCTAAGGCTCTTCTTAATCCGCAACTGCCTTTTCAGGCAATTCGTTTCTTGGCTTCCGTTTCGTTCCATTGGGATCAAAACAGAAGCCAAGAATTGATTGCGACGCGCATCTTTATCCAAAAAGTGCGTGACACTTTTTGGGATGCGCTCAAAATCCCACAACCGAGAATAAGCGCGTCGGCAGGGGTGATTTTTGCCACAAACTCGGTTATGACCCTTGAAGTTGCCGCGACTCGCAAGAGACCGTGGTGTTTTGTTTCGGCTATAAGGCAAAGTTCAGTGTTTTCGGGTACGGGCGCGGGGCGCCACATGCGGAAATGGGTGATGGGCACGGCGGCGCTGCTGGCGGCTGTCACGACACTTCTGTGTGTCCTGCCGCACCTGGCCGCCGCCCAGGACTCATCCTCCGCCAACCAGTCCCTGTCTGATCTGGTCGACAGCGATCTCCAGCCGGTCAATTCCACCAAGGCGCTGAAAACGTCCGAACAGTCGGTGGTGCGCGTACTGGTCGTCTATCGCGGCTATGGCGGCGTGCCGCTCGATACGGTCGGCATGGGCTCCGGATTCGTGGTCGCACCCGGTTATATCGTCACCAATTACCATGTGGTCGAGGTGCCGCCTGAGGCGTCGAGCGCCGATATCTATATCGTGCCGCATAAGGACTCCGGCGCTACCTACCAGCCGGTGCAACTGGTAAAGAAGTGGGTGGAAGGCGACCTGGCCCTGCTGGCGGCGCCCGGCCTTAAGGTGCCGCCGCTCAAGCTCTATCTGACGCCTTATAAAAACGAACGCGTCGTCACCATGGGCTACCCGGACGTGACGGATCACCTGTTGAACCGCTCCGGCACCGCCCTGCTGGAGCCGGCCGATGCCTATGTGACGCAAGGCTCCATCGCGCTGTTTGCCTCCACCAATCCGGATGGCAGCCGCGTCGAGACCCTGTTCCACACCGCGCCGATCAATCACGGTAATTCCGGCGGGCCGCTGCTCAATGAATGCGGCCAGGTGGTGGGCGTCAATACCTGGACGGCGCCCTCTTCCGTTTCGACCGCGGGCAATCTCGATGTCTCTGCCGGCCAGTATGTCGCCACGCATGTCTCAGCGCTGAATAGCTTCCTGAGCTCGGCCAGCGTCACTCCCACCGTAGTGACCACGCCCTGTTATGCCAAGAGCGAGGACGAGATCGTCAAGGACGACGCCCTGTCGCGTGTGCTTGCCGCCGCCGCCGAAGCCCAGGTTCAGCGCCTGGCCGAGCAGAAGAAGGCCGAGGCCGACCGCGCCGCTATGGAAATCTGGCAACTGGGCGCCATGATCGTGCTGTCCGTGCTGGTCCTGATCCTGATTGGCCTGATTATCCGCCGCGAAATCCGTCACCGTACCGAGATTCACAATAAGGAGCCTTTGGCGCCGACCGCTTTTGACGAACCCGCCAAGCCGGAAAAGGTAAAGCCGCCGAAGCCGGAAAAGGCAAAGGCGGAATGGGTGCCGCATGACCGCGTCAAGCTGCCCGGCATCAAGCATCCGATCCCCTGGGGCTGGATCGCGCTGGCCCTGATCATCATCGTGGCCGTGGTTGGCTTCCTGATCAAGGAACGCGAGATCGACAGCCGCCTGAGCAAGCCGAAGGTGGCCGCGCCCGTGGCGACCGCCGCCATCCAGCATATGTCGTGCGATGTCGACAAATCGATGTCCGCCAACCCGTTGCCGGATGCCGGCCATATCGAATTCGATTTCGACCTGGTTCATGCCTGCGTCAATGGCCGCACGCCCTATGAACGCCAGGCCGACGGCAACCTGCTGCGTTTCACCACGGGGGATGCCAATCCGGTGGCGGCGCGCATGGAACTGACGGCCGACGGCACCCTGTTCACGCGCTATGATTACCGCATCGATCCTGCGCAGTATAAGACCTTCGTGGCCCAAAAGGCCGCGCTCGGTTCGCTGCGCTGTTCGGCCAATGCCGATGCCGGGGCCTTGGCGGCACTGGGTGAAAACCTGGCCCGCATCCGGACTCTGTCCCAGTCCTACCTGACCATGGCGCCGGAAACCAAGACAGTCTGGCGCTGCAAGGCGGTTTAGGTTAATGGCGTCACACAGCCGCCTTCATCCTGTGTTCAGATGGCGATCAGTAAAGCTTAATCCGCGATCTTTTAAAGACTTGAGTGCTTTACAGGTTTCTAATGAGATCGCGCGGTGTTTCATTCAACCTCCTTATCCCGGCTATGTCATGGATAGGAGGCTGCCCTGATTTTCAGGCCCGGAAAGGGATGGTAATCAGGCCACTAATTCATCTGAGGAGTTTATTCATGCGTCGTTTTAATCTGTCCGGTCGTAAAATGATCCTGGCCCTGACCGGTGTGGCCTTCCTGATGGCCGGCTGTACCACGGTCGATACCAGCAATGGCGTCAGGACCAGCAGCAATACCAAGTCGGGCGCGCTGATCGGCGCCGGCGCCGGTGCGGTGCTCGGTGCCCTGTCCAACAAGAATGACCGCCGCAAGAATGCTGTCATCGGTGCCGGTATCGGTGCACTGGCTGGCGCGGGCGTGGGCGCCTATATGGACCGCCAGAACAAGGATCTGCGCGCCAAGCTGGAAGGCCGCGGCGTCTATATCACCCGTTCGGGCGATAATATCATCCTGAACATGCCGGGTGATGTCACCTTCTCGTCGGGCAGTGCTGACCTGTCGTCCAGCTTTATGCCAGTGCTGAATGACGTCGGCGTCATCCTCAACCAGTACCCCTCGACCTATATCGACGTGGTCGGCCATGCCGACAGCACCGGTAACGCCGCCAGCAATATGGAGCTTTCCGAGCGCCGGGCCAATGCCGTGGCGGGTTATCTGGTCGGCCAGAAGGTTAAGGCCGAGCGCATATATATTGCCGGCGCCGGCGACACCCAGCCGATCGCCAGCAACGCCACGCCGGAAGGTCGTGCCAAGAACCGCCGCGTCGAAATCACCCTGCGCCCGGTGGAATAGCTTAGCATAGCTCAAGCGCCGGACTAGGCGCCCCCCATGGCTTGCCTCGCAAAGGCTCGGGCGGGCGGTCGCCCTTGCCGCGCAAGCGCGGAGCACTTTGTTTACCTTCTCCTTTGAAGGAATATCAAGGTTAGTCCTGTAAGACAGGCGGCATGGATAAACCGTGCCGCCTGTTCTTATTGGGCGCCGAGGTTGATGTGATCACCCCGGCCGATGTCATGGATTTCGTCGGTCGTAAGGTGGCCGCGAAAGCGCGCGCCATCGTGGCCAATCACAATCTGCACAGCCTGTACCTGTTTCAGCGCCGCGCCGACATGCGCGCCTTTTACGATAAGGCCGACCTGATCGAGATCGATTCCACGCCGATGATCGCCTGGGCTAAACTGATGGGACACAAGGTATCGCGTACCCATCGCTGCACCTATCTCGATTTCCGCGAGGAATTCTGGGCACTGGCGCAAAAGAACGGCTGGCGGGTCTATCATGTGGGTGGTGAAGCGGCGCACAATGCGGCTTCCAAGGCGGCAATCCTGGCCCGCTATCCGCAGGTGCATCTCGACCTGCACACCGGCTTTTTCGATATCAATGGCCCGGCCAATGCGCTGCTGCTGGCCGATCTCAGGGACAAGAAGCCGGATGTTCTGCTGGTCGGGATGGGAATGCCGCGTCAGGAAACCTGGATACTCAACAATCTCGATCATATGCCTGACTGCGTCATCCTGCCGGTGGGGGCGGCCTTCGATTACGAGGCCGGCGTCGTGTATACCCCGCCGCGCTGGACCGGTCGGCTGGGTATCGAGTGGCTCGTCAGGTTCTTTCACGAGCCGCAGCGTCTCTTCGAGCGCTACTTCATCGAGCCGTGGTGGCTCATACCGCAGGCCCTTAAAGATGTATGGGCCTTACGCGATGTATGGCGGCTTAGGCGTACTGCCTGATCGATTTTTGATGTTCACCGGGTCTTAATGAGCGGCGGGCAGGGGCCTAGCAATTAGGTGATGTAACCCATGACGCCACTCGATTATCAGGACGAGGCGGAAGATACCGCCGCCGTCCAGCGCGCCCTGCAGGCGGAGCGCCGCCAGACCGACAAAAACCATCCGCTCGAAAAGCCGCACAAGGCCATGCAGGCTGGCGCACGCAAATACCCGGAGCCGCCCCTGCCGGATCAGACGCTGGACAAGCCGGGCAGCGAATCTGATATGGCGCTAAAGCCCTTATACGACGCCCCCTTCTATAAAGGTTCCGGAAAACTGGAAGGAAAAGTGGCGCTGATCACCGGTGGTGATTCCGGCATTGGCCGGGCCGTGGCCATCCTCTATGCCCGCGAAGGCGCGGATGTCGCCATTGTCTTCCTTGATGAGCATGAGGATGCCGAACTGACGCGCAGCCTGGTGGAAGCCGAAGGGCGGCGCTGCCTGCTGATTTCGGGCGATGTGTCGGATCGGACCTTTGCCCGCGAGGCCGTAGCGCAGACCGTGGCCATGCTCGGCAAGCTGGACGTGCTCGTCAACAATGCCGCCTTCCAGCTTCACGCCCGGTTTGAAGACATCAGTGAAGAACAATTCGACAGGACGTTGAAAACCAATCTCTACGGTTATTTCCAGATGGCCCAGGCGGCGGTCGAGCATCTGCCCTATGGCGGGGCGATCGTGAATACCGGCTCGGTGACCGGCATCGAGGGCAGCCCTTCCCTGGTTGATTATTCGATGACCAAGGGCGGCATTCACGCCTTCACGCGCGCGCTGTCCGGTCAGTTGCTCGAACGCGGTATCCGCGTCAATGCGGTGGCGCCGGGACCGGTGTGGACGCCGCTCAATCCGGCCGACAAGACGCCGGATGAGGTATCCCAATTCGGTGCCCAGACGGCGATGAAGCGCCCGGCCCAGCCGGAGGAACTGGCCCCGGCCTATGTCTTCCTCGCCTCGGCGCAGATGTCCTCTTATATCACGGGCGAAATATTGCCTGTGGTTGGCGGTTACTAAGCTCGCCCTGATGGTCTGCAAATAGCCGTCTTTTTGCGCGCTCTTCCTCGTGTACCTCAGTACACTTCGCGTCGAGTGCTCAAAAGCCAACTATTTTCGCCACATCATGCCGGCTTAGCCGTAACGGGGCAATTAGAAGCAGTTAACCTGCATTAAGAAACATGCTTAACGCCCCTTTAACCGGCTGAAGGCAACATGCGGGCCACGGACGGGTAATGTCCGGATTACCAATCGCAGGGCTGCATGACCGACCTTATTCATCGTGATTTTTCACCACAGACCGATCCGGTCAAGAACAAGGTCGTGCTGATCACCGGCGGCACCGGTTCCTTCGGCCGGCGCATGGTTCAGACCCTGCTGGAGCACTATGATCCGCGCAAGGTGATCATCCTGTCGCGCGATGAACTCAAACAGTATGAGATGAAGAACGAACTGGAGGAGCGCTTCGACAAGCTGCAACTCTCCAAACTGCGTTTCTTCCTGGGCGATGTGCGCGACCGTGAACGCCTGGTCATGGCTTTCCGCGGGGTCGATATCGTCATCCATGCCGCCGCGCTGAAACAGGTGCCGGCGGCGGAATATAACCCTTCGGAGTGTATCGCCACCAATATCAACGGCGCGGAAAATGTTGTGGCCGCCGCTTTCGCCACGCATGTCAAACAGGTGGTGGCGCTTTCGACCGACAAGGCGTGTTCGCCGATCAATCTCTATGGCGCGACCAAGCTGGCTTCGGACAAGATTTTCGTCGCTGCCAATAACATGTCGGGCGATATCGGCACACGTTTCTGCGTGGTGCGTTATGGCAACGTCGTCGGCTCGCGCGGTTCAGTGGTGCCGTTCTTCAAACGTCTGCTGGAAAAGGGCGCGACCGAACTGCCGATCACCGATCCGCGCATGACCCGTTTCTGGATCTCGCTCGATCAGGGCGTGGCCTTTGTGCTGTCCTGCATGGAACTGACGCAAGGCGGCGAGATTTTCGTACCGAAGATCCCGGCGACGCTCGTCACCGACCTGGCCACCGCCATGGCGCCGAAGGCGAAGCAGGCGGTCATCGGCATCCGCCCCGGCGAAAAGCTGCACGAAATGATGATCTCGGCTGATGATGCCCGCTCGACCTATGAACTGGACGATCGTTACGTCATTGAGCCGGAATTCGCCGAATATACCCGCAAGAGCTTTGCCAAGGTGCGCGGTATCAAGAAGGTGCCGGAAGGTTTTTCCTATGCCTCGGATAACAATGAGGAGCGTCTGGACGCGGACGGCATCAGGGCTATGATGCAGGCGTACTTAGGATGACAGTTGGTTCTCTTTGTCCTCACCAGTTTACAGAGAGCCATTGCATATGGCTTTCGACAGTAAGATTTTTCTTCCCCCTCTCCCAGCGTAGCGGGGAGAGGACGGGAAGCAAGCCGCGAAAGCGGCGCGGGTGACCGGGTGAGGGGCTTCTTCTCAACTCATGGCGGCTCTAGGGCACCACAGCCCCTCACCCGATCGACTTCGGAAGCTCGTCTCTCGTCCTCTCCCCATATTCATGGGGAGAGGGGGGAGCTACAGACGATAGCGTAAAAAGGCGATAATATGACCTTTCTCCCCTATGGCCGCCAGTCGATCAGCGAGGCCGATATCGAGGCCGTGGTCGAGACCCTGCGGTCCGATTTCCTGACCACGGGGCCAATGGTCGAACGCTTTGAAACGGCCCTTGCCGAGACGGTCGGCGCCAAGGAAGCGGTGGTGGTTGCCAATGGCACGGCGGCCCTGCATCTGGCCGTCATGAGCGAGGAACTGTCGCCGCGCTGTGCCGTCATTGTGCCGGCCATTACCTTTGCTGCCTCCGCCAATTGCGTGGCCTATTGCGGCGCGTCGGTGATCTTCGCCGATGTCGATCCGGTCACCGGCCTGATGACTGATGAGACTTTCGATGACGCGCTGAAGATTCTGGAGCGCGATTATCACGGCCATCGCCTGGGCGGGGTCATTCCGGTCCATTATGCCGGCCGGCCGGTTGATCTTTCACATATTCGGGAAGTGTGCGAGGAGCATGGCTCCTTTGTTATCGAGGACGCCTGCCACGCCATCGGCACGGTGGGGCCGCAAGGGCCGGTCGGTTCATGCCAGAGCTCGACGGCTGCCTGCTTTTCCTTCCATCCGGTCAAGACCCTGACCACCGGTGAGGGCGGAGCCATCACCACCAATGATCCGGTGCTGGCGCGTCGGCTGCGGGCCTTGCGTTCGCACGGAATTGAGCGTGATCCGGCGCACTTTGTCGGCCTGCGTTACGATGGTGAGGGGGATGAAGGCCCATGGGTCTATGAGCAGCAGTGCCTGGGTTATAATTACCGTCTGCCGGACATCAATTGCGCTCTTGGCCTGTCGCAATTGAAGCGCCTGCCGGAATTTGCCGCCCGGCGCAAGGCGCTGGTGGCGGCCTATCAGGCGGCGCTGGCTTCAGCGAATATTCCGGTAAACTGGAAATATTCCGAGTATGATACCGTCTTCCATCTGTTTGCGGTGAATATCGATTTTGCTGTCCTTGGTACGACCCGCACTACCGTCATGGCCGGTTTGCGCGAGCGCGGCATCGGCACGCAGGTGCATTACGCGCCGGTCAATCGTCAGCCATACTGGCAGACCCGCGCGCTTGCCCAGCGCGAGCTGCCGGGCGCCGACCGCTTCTATCAGAACACACTCTCTTTACCGCTCTATGCTGATATGGCGGATGACGACCCCGCGAGGGTCATTCAAGCCCTGAGCGAAGTATTATGAGTCTTGAAGTCACGATTGCCGGCCGCAAGATCGGCGCTGATCACGAGCCCTATATTATCTGCGAACTGTCGGGCAATCATAACGGCTCGCTCGATCGCGCACTGAAGATGATCGATGCCGCCGCCGATACCGGCTGTGACGCCATCAAGCTTCAAACCTATACCGCCGACACCATCACCATGAAATCCGACCGGCCGGAATTCCAGCTCAAGGGCGGACTGTGGGACGGCTATTCGCTCTATGATCTCTATCAGGAAGCCCATACGCCCTGGGACTGGCATCCGGCGCTTTTCGAGCGGGCGAAACAGCGTGGCGTGCCACTGTTTTCTTCGCCGTTTGATAATACGGCGGTGGACCTTCTGGAAAGCTTAGGGGCGCCGGCCTACAAGATCGCCTCGTTCGAACTGGTCGATCTGCCGCTGGTCGCCTATGTGGCGCAGCAGGGCAAGCCGATGATCATGTCCACCGGCATGGCCAATGCCAGTGAAATCGACGCGGCGGTACAGACCGCGCGCAAGTTCGGCTCCGGCGAAATCATCCTGCTGCATTGCGTCTCGGAATACCCGGCCAATATCGCCGATGCCAACGTCCGCACCGTGCCGGACCTCGGCAATAAGTTCGGCTGCGTGTCCGGTCTGTCTGATCATACCTTTGGTACTGCCGCGTCGGTCGCATCGGTAGCGCTGGGCGGCTGCGTGATCGAGAAACATTTTACCCTGGCTCGCGCCGATGGCGGACCGGATTCCGGCTTCTCGCTGGAACCAGCGGAATTCACGGCCCTGGTGCGTGACTGCAAGGATGCCTGGAAGGCGCTCGGCCGCGTCCATTACGAGACGCTTGGCACGGAGCAGGGCTCAAAAACCTTCCGCCGTTCGCTCTATGTGGTGAAGGATATCAAGGCCGGCGAGGTGCTGACGAATGACAATATCCGCTCAATCCGTCCGGGGCTGGGCCTGTCGCCCTCGCAGCTTTGGAACGTCATCGGCAAGACCGCCAGCCGCGATCTGGCGCGCGGCGAACCGTTGGCAATGGATATGATTGCATAGTCTCCTCCCTATCGCTTGCGATGGGGAGGTGTCAGCGCAAAGCCCGAAGGGCTGGTGTCGCTGACGGAGGGGCGCTTTTCCGGAACCTGCCATAACGCACCCGCTTCAATTTCTGAGCCGCGCCCCTCCGTCATTTGCTCCGCAAATGCCACCTCCCCATTTGAGAAATGGGGAGGAGAGCGTACCCCCACGTCCCGGCCTGCGAATCGGCATAGGCCTGGTGGATTTCCTGCACCGTATTCATCACAAATGGGCCATGCGCCACGATTGGCTCGTTGATCGTGTCGGCATGACCGAACAGCACCACGCTGTCCTTCACCGCCTCGATATCGATCAGACCGCCATTGCCGAACTCGACCAGATTCCAGTGCGGCACATCGGTGCCATTGACCGCCAGATCGCCGCGCACGACATAGAGAAACACATCGCGGCCTTCGAGATTATCAAAACTGATCCGCCCGCCGGCCTTCATTTCCAGCGTCGACATGAACACGCTGGTGAGCGACTCAATCGGCCCATCCAGTCCGCGCCAGTGACCGGAGATCAGGTTGAGCGTCACGCCATCGGCCTCACTGGTCGGGATTTCGCGCTTCTGCACGCCGGTATAGCGCGGCGCGGTCATTTTCAGCCGCGCCGGCAGATTGATCCATAGCTGCAAGATTTCCATCGGCCCGCCTGAGCGCTTGAAGGCTTCCGGCGAGACCTCCTCATGCACAAGCCCGCTGCCGGCCGTCATCCACTGCACGCCGCCGGCGTGGATGATGCTCTCATGGCCGCCGGTGTCGCGGTGGGCCAGATCGCCTTCCAGGATGAAGGTGACGGTTTCAAAGCCGCGATGCGGATGCGGGCCAAAGGGCAGCCCGCGATTATTCGGCGCATAGGTTTGCGGGCCGTGGTGATTGAGGAAGAGAAAGGCGCCAATATTGTTCAGTTGCCGCGAAGGCACCGGCCGGCGTGTCACCAGGTCGCCGATATCGTCACGATAGGCGCTGTGCAGGGCGATGACGGGTTTCATTTCGGACATTTCACGCGCTCCTTGGCTACACGCAGGCTTGAACCTCTGAGGTCATGCGGTCAAGCTTTTGGCCATGCACCGAACATAATTTTGAGGTAAAGAAGAGCCCACAGAGCGGAGTAAAGCGTCGATGAAATCCCTGATCACAAACACATGTCTGATTGCGGGCGCGGGCCTGATGCTGGCCCAGCCGGTGCTGGCGCAAACAAACGACAGGCAAGGCGACACTCTGCGGCCCTATAGCCAGCAGGAACTGCGCCGCGCCTATGAGCAGGGACGGGCTGATCAGGCGCGCGATAGTGGGTATCCGGCGCCGGTGCGCGAAGGCCGCGAACCCGTAGGTTATTGCTATCAGCGCCAGGCCAGCGCCCGCGCCACCGGCACCATTGTCGGCGCCGTGCTGGGCGGGGTGGTCGGCAACGGCCTGTCCAACCGCTGGAACCGCGGCGGCAATACCATCGGCGGCGCCATGGTGGGCGGTCTGCTCGGTAATGCCGTCGGGTCGGATAGCGTCCAGTGCTACCAGAACGCCTACTATGCCTATGATGATGGCTATTACGCGCCGCCGCCCCCGCCGCGCGGCTATGTCACTGTCTTTTTCTCCAGCAGCCCCGGCTATCGCTATGGCTACCATCATTATCGCGGCCGCCCTTACGGCTATGGGCGTCACTGGTAAGATATGATAAGGCGAGGTCATGGATACCCTGACCTCGCCGATTTCTCTGGCCCTTTTCTGGCTCGATTACGCCGCCGTGGCCGTCTTCGCCATGACCGGCGCACTGGCGGCGGCGCGCAAGAAACATGATATCGTCACCTTCGGCTTCTTCGCCGCCATCACCGGTGTTGGCGGCGGCACCATGCGTGATCTGCTGATCGGTGCGCCGGTGTTTTGGGTGCAGCGGCCGGGCTATGTCATGGCCTGCCTGGCGGCGGCGATAGGCGTATGGTTCTTCGCCAAACGCGGCTGGCGCTTCCGCGCGCTTTTGTGGCTCGATGCCGTGGGGCTGGCGGCTTATGCGGTGGTAGGGACCGGCAAGGCGATGGGGTTGGGCGTCCATCCTTTCACCGCAGTCATCATGGGGGTGCTGACCTCATGCTTCGGCGGCATTATCCGTGATGTGCTGGCGGGTGAGCCGAACCTGCTGCTGAGCCGAGAAATCTACATCACGGCGGCGTTATTGGGTGCAGCCGTCTTTGCCGGCCTGAAACTGATGGGGGGCGATTTCTGGCTGGCGGCGATCATCGGCTTTCTCGCCGCCTTTGCCCTGCGCGCCTGCGCTATCAAATACAATCTGCGTCTGCCGGGGTTTGCTCAGGGCGGCGGCGAGACGGAGTATTAACCCGCTTTCGGTTTGGCGACTTTTGCTGCCACCTTGGCTTTATTTTCAGATTCTTTTGGAGCAGATTCCAGACACTCGAACTGGGTACAGGCATCACGAAACGACTGCGGCGTATTGGCTTTTCCGAAACCATAAACCTTGAAACCACCTTGTCGTAGACGTAAGGCCAGTGGTGTGAAATCGCTATCGGAAGAAACAATACAGAAGCTGTCGACAAGGTACGTCTGCGCCATGTCGAGTGCGTCAATGACCATGGCGATGTCTGTGGCATTCTTTCCTGATGCACAGGCGGGCTGCTGTTTTATCTGCAGGGCATAACGCGCACGGGATTCCTGCCAGTTGGTAACATTGGATTCACGGCAATAAACATTGCGCACATTTGCCGTGCCCAATACGCTGAGCTTTCGCCAGGCGGTAATAGCTAACTGCGGGGGTATATTATCACCATCGATATAGACGGCCAGCTTTTGCGGTGTTTGTGTCATAGCAACAAACTACCACAGATTGCCTAACCGCCCTTTAAAACCCTATAGGTGACTTCGGCGACTTCCCAATCTTCTGGCGTATCGATATCCACCACCTGGGTGCGCGGCAGGATAACGGGCGCTGAAATGGGCGAGAAGGCGATCTCGCCGTTCAGCCAGGCATCACGCCAGCCCCAGTAGAACTGCGCGGCGTCATGATAGGCGGGTTCCAGATCCTGCGAGCGCTTGGTCAGGTTTTCCGGCCAGAACATATCGACGCTACCGTCGGGTGTCTGGCGCAGGGCGCGCTGGATCGGGAAGGGGAACGAGGTGACGCTGAAAGCAAAGCGCTTGCCTTGCAGTTTTTCCCAGCCTTCTTTCAGGCGTTCCGGATCGATCAGGGGGGCGGTGGCATAGATGCAGCAGGCGGCGTCATAAGTTATGCCGTGTTCCGCAAACCATTGCAGGGCGTGGATTACCACGGCGCCGGTGCCGGCATGATCATTGGCCAGGTCTGCCGGACGCATAAAGGGAATATCGGCGCCGAAGGATCGCGCCACCTCGGCGATCTCTTCATCATCGGTGGAGACGACCACGCTGTCGAACAGGCCGGACTCTAAAGCCGCCCGGATCGAATAGCTGATCATCGGCCGGCCGAAGAAGGGCTTGATATTCTTGCGCGGAATGCGTTTCGAGCCGCCGCGCGCCGGGATGATGGCGACGCGCTTCATGGCTTTAAAGGCCGACCAGGACCGCCAGGTCGTTCAGGGTTTTGGCGCCCTTGAGCTGTTCGCCATCGACAATCTGATCCATGTCGCTGTCGACCATGGCCACGAAGGAGATGACCGACAGGCTATCCCAGTTGCCGACATCGCTGATCAGTTCGTCGCCGGTCAGGCCCGCCGGATCGGCTTCGAGGATTTCGGCGACGGCGGCGAAGAAGGCGGGCTTATCCATGGTGTGCTCCTGATATACTGGCCTTAAGGAAATCCCGATTCCGTCAATATTCCCTTAAATTCTTGATGCGCAGGTTGTGATTGGTGGCGCCAAAGCGAATCACCGATAAGCGTTGCGTAATCGAGGAAGCGGTCATGACCGAAGCGACAATGAAAGGCGTCAGTATTCGCGGTATTCGCGCCTGCGTGCCGGCCGAGACGCGCGATCTGGCCGCTGAAAACCTGATCCCCGATGAAGCCGAACGCGAACGCCTGATCGGCTCGATCGGTGTGCGCTCGCGTCACATCGCCCGCCCGGATATCCTGACCTCCGACCTGTGCCAGAAGGCCGCCGATGGCCTGCTCGACGAACTCGGCTGGGCGCGCGATAGCATCGATGTTCTGATCATGGTGACGCAGAGCGCGGATTACGTCATTCCGGCCACGGCCTGCGCCCTGCAATCGCGGCTGGGGCTTGGCTCGTGCTTGGCATTTGATATCAATCTCGGCTGTTCGGGCTATGCCTATGGTCTGTGGACCGCCGCCTCGCTTATGCAGACGCTGAAGGTTTCTGGCCGTCCGGCGCGCGCATTGGTCCTGGCCGGTGATGTCTCGACGTCCAAGCTGCTGGAAGGTGACCGGGCGACGATTCCGCTATTTGGCGATGCCGGTTCGGCCACGGCGCTGGAAATTGATCCGAAGGCGGATGAGATGTTTGGCGTCTTCGGCACGGACGGTTCCGGCGCGGCCCATATCATGGTTGAAGCCGGTGGTTTGAAGCATCCATTGCTGCCGCCTAAAGAGCCGCACCCGCCGGAAAAGGCCGAGGCACTGTACCGCAAGTCGCGCCTGCATCTGAACGGTACCGAGGTCTTCAATTTCACCCTGAAAAATGTCCCGACGCTGGTGAAGGGCATATTGGAAACGGCCAACACGACGATCGATGAGGTCGACTATGTCCTGTTCCATCAGGCCAATGTCTTCATGCTCAATCACCTGCGCAAGAAGTCGGGGCTGCCGGAAGACAAGGTGCCGATCGCCATGGAGACCTATGGCAATACCTCCTCGGCCTCGATCCCGCTGACCATCGCCGCCAAACTGGCCGACAAGTTCGATAGACCGCAAAGTCTGGTGATGATGGGCTTTGGCGTCGGCTGGTCGTGGAGCGCCATCAAGATGACGGTCGGGCCGATACCGGCGCCGCAGGTCGTGGAACTGGCCTGATGTACCAGGAACGGCTTGGCCAGATACCGGCGGATCATTACTGGCGCGAGGATGTGCTCGCCGCCGAAATCGATCATGTCTTCAGGCCGTCCTGGCTGTGCGTCGGCTTTGTGCATGACCTGCAAAACGACAAGGATTTCATCACGGCGCAGATCGGCCCGCATTCAATCGTGGTGCAGAATTTCGGCGGCGCGTTGAAAGCGTTCCGCAATGTCTGTTCGCACCGCTTCTCGAAGATCCAGTGCGGCAAGGGCAATCGCGTCCTGCAATGCCCCTATCACGGCTGGACCTATGACGGGGCAGGCAAGCCGATCGGCATTCCGCTCAATAATCAGAGCTTCGGTTTCGATGAAACGGACAAGACCCGGCTGGCGCTGGAAGCCTATGAACTGGAAACCGTCGGCCATTTCGTCTTTGTGCGGATGAAACCGGGCGGGCCCTCGCTGGCCGAGTTTCTCGGCAGCTTTTATGATGATCTGAAACACGTCAGCGACATCTGTCCGGATCAGTTCGAGCAGGAAAGCTATGACTGGGCGGCCAACTGGAAGCTGGGCATGGACAATGCCGCAGAGGGCTATCACGTACCGCTGGTCCATGCCGACAGCTTCGGACTGATCCTCAGCATCGACCTGAAGATTTCGACTGATGGCGACCACAGCCGCTATGTCGGCAATCTTAAGGAGCGTTCGCTGAAATGGTGGGGCCAGGTAGCGAAAAGTATCAAACTGGAGGCATCAGAGCGCTATCCGCAATATGGCAACTTCCTGATCTTCCCTAATATTGTCGTCACTTTTTCGGCCGGCGCCTTCCTGACCTTCCAGACCTTCGAGCCGACTGGCCCGCAGACCTTGCGAATCCATTCGACCTCGTGGCTGGCGAAGAACAATGGCCGGGCGGCGCGCGGCATGGTGATTGATTCTTTGAAAAGTTTCTCTGAACAGGTGCGCAATGAGGACCGCGATATCTGCGCCACCGCGCAACTGGGCACCCGCGATGCACCGCCGCAGCGTCCGCCGGTGCTGGGTGAACTGGAAGGACGCATCGCGCATTTTCAGAAGGCGTATGCCAAGCGCATGAAGGGCGTCATATGACCGGTTTCAACCCCATGTCTTTGGCTGGCCGTACTATCCTGATTACCGGCGCCACCAGTGGCATAGGCAGGGCGACGGCCATCTATCTGTCGAAACTAGGTGCGCGTGTGGTTGCTTCCGGCCGCAACCAAGCGCGCCTGGATGAAACCCTGGCGGCGCTCGAAGGCGACGTCCATATCGGCCGCCTGTTCGATCTGGCTGACCTTGACGCCATAGTGCCGTGGCTGAAGGCACTATGTGCCGAAATTGGTCCTTTAAACGGCATCGCCCATTGCGCCGGCGTACAGGCCACCCGACCGATCCAGGCAGTGAAGCCCGATTTCGTCATGGATGTGCTGACGCAAAATCTTGGCGCGGCCCTGATGCTGGCGCAAGGCTTTCGCCTCAAGGCGTGTCATGGCTCACCGGCTTCCTTGGTCTACTGCTCGTCTTCTGCCGCGTTGAAAACCGCACCCGGCAATGTGGTCTATGCGGCTTCCAAGGGCGGTATTGTTTCGGCGGTGAAGGGGCTGGGTGTCGAACTGGTGCGCGATGGCGTAAGGGTCAATGCCGTGGCCCCGGCCATGGTCGATACGCCGATGTCGGACCAGTTTCGCACCATCCTCTCCGAAGAGAATTTCCAACGCGTGGTCGATATGCACCCGCTGGGCCTGGGCCGGCCGGATGACGTTGCCGCCGCCATCGCCTTCCTGCTGGCCGACACCTCGCGCTGGATCACCGGCTCGATATTATCCGTAGACGGAGGGTTTCTGGCGTGAATGCGGTTTCGCCGATCAAGCCCTCGCGCAAGATATCGCTGTCGATCAGCGAAACACATAGCCATGGGGCGCTCGGCTATCTCGAAATGGGCAATCCGGCGGGCGAAACCGTGGTTTTCGTCCATGGTTTCGGCGCCGACCTCCTGACCTGGCAATTCTGCCTGGTGCCGCTGGTGGCGAAATATCGTCTGCTCGCGCTGGACCTGCCGGGACATGGTCGAAGCACGCCCGATGTCGGGGCGGCGGACCTGGCGTTTATGATCCACTGGCTGGATGAAGCTTTTGGTGTGCTGGGCGTGAAGCAAGCGCATGTGATCGGCCATTCCATGGGGGCCAAAATCGCGTTGGGCTTCGCTGTCAGCCATGCGTCGCGCGTGAAATCCCTGTCGCTGATTTCACCGGCCGGCCTGGGCGGCGCGTTTCATCACGAAACATTGGACGCCTTCCTCAATCAGGGTGACGCCGAAGCCTTGGCCCGTCATCTGCTGGGGCCAAAAGGGCAGTCGCTGGGCGCGTCCCTGACGGCCTCGCTATCGAATGCCGTCGCCGATCCGGGGCGCAATGACGCCTTGAAAGCGCTACTCGGTAATGCGAAAATCTATGGTCTGGCGCTTTCGCCCGAAGGGTTCGACTGGTCTCGCGTGGTCTGCCCTGTCCAGATATTGTGGGGCGATCATGACCGACTGATCCCCATGCCTGAGGCGCATCGTCTGCCCCCGTCCGCGCCGGTTCATCTCATTGAAGGCGCCGGCCACTTGCCGCATATGGAGGCACCCGCCGCCGTTATTGCACATCTCAAGGACTTTCTGCCGTGACCGCTCTCGACCTCATCCGTGAAGAACTGACGCAAATCCTGATCGACAAGGGCGCGGCCACCGGCGATATCACTGCCGATACGCCGCTGCTCAATGGGCCGCTAGATATCGACAGCCTCGATCTGGCGACGCTCGTTGTCATTCTGGAGGAAAAGACCGGTCTGACGCCCTTTGCTGAGGGGTTTGTCCTCTTCCACACGGCCGGCGAACTGGCGGCGCTTTTCGGTGATGGTCATGACTGACGCGTCGCGCAAATGGGTGCTGGTGAGTGGAGTCAGCCGCGGCCTGGGCCTGGGCCTGGCGCGCGACCTGCTGGCTCAGGGTTACGGCGTGGCCGGATGCAGCACGACCTTTGGCGACGATTTGCAGGCGCTGAAGGCGGTTCATGGCGAGTGGTTTTTCTGGCAGGACGTCGATATGGCCGATACGGCGGCGATCGAAGCCTTCGTTTTGGCGGCGGTGAAATCCTTTGAAGGCCATCGTCTGTGGGGCGTGGTCAATAATGCCGGCATGTCGGTCGAGGGCATCCTCTCGACGCTTCCGGTCAGCGATGTCGAAAAGGTTTTGCAGGTCAACCTGACCGGGGCGATCTGCCTGGCACGGTCGGCCCTGCGCCAGATGATGAAGACGCGCAAGCCGGGCCGCATTATCAATATATCCTCCATCACCGGCCTGCGCGGTTATACCGGCCTGACCGCTTATGCGGCGTCGAAAGCCGGGCTGGATGGGTTTTCGCGGGCCTTGTCGCGTGAGGTCGGTCGCGTCGGCATTACTGTCAATTCGGTGGCGCCCGGCTATATGAAAACACGGCTTTCCGAAGGACTGGATGACAGGCAGCTCGATCAGATCGTCCGGCGCACGCCGCTGGGCCGGCTGTGCGAAGTGGCGGATATCGTCCACCTGGTCCGCTTCCTGCTGTCGGAAGAGGCCGGTTTCATTACCGGTCAGACCCTGGTGGTCGATGGGGGGCTTACCTCGTAATGGTCAGCTTTACCGCCCGTGCGCCGAAGCTTTGCGGCATCGTTACCGCCCTGCCGCAGGCCGTCAGTGAAAACGCCGACCTGGCGACCAGCTTCGGCGCGGAAACCATGGCCAAGATCATCGCTGCCACAGGGATCGAGCGCCGGCCGGTGGCCGATCGTCATACGGTCAGCCAGTTGGGCGTGGCAGCGGCGGAAGTCCTGCTCGAAAAGCTCAACTGGGCGCGCGAAACCATTGGCCTGCTGATCGTGGTGACGCAAACGCCTGACTACCCGCTGCCAAGCACAGCCTGCGTCATGCAGAATGCCCTCGGACTGGCGAAAGAGACGGCGGCTTTCGACCTGGGCCTGGGCTGTTCGGGTTATGTTTACGGGCTTTCGGTCGCCAACGCCCTGATGCAGTCGGGTGGCATTTTCCGGGCCTTGCTGGTGACCGGCGATATCACCACCCACATGATTTCCGACAGCAACCGTTCTCTGGCGCCGCTGTTTGGTGATGGCGTGGCGGTGACCGCGCTGGAATTGTCCGAAGGCGGATTAATTTCTTTTGACCTTGGCTCCGATGGCTCCGGCGCGCCTTACCTGATCTCGAAAACCGGCGGCCTCGCCGAGCCGGGGGTGGCTGAACTCTTTATGGACGGCACCCAGGTCATGGCCTTTTCTCTGAAACAGGTGGCGCCGTCGATCGAGCGTGCCCTGGCCTCGGCGGGACGGACGATCGCGGACGTTGATCATGTGATCCTGCATCAGGCCAATGCCATGATGATCCGGACCCTGGGCCACAAGATCAAGGCGCGCGACGATCAGATGGTCTATGCCGTGCGCGATTTCGGCAATACGTCTTCAGCGTCGATCCCGCTGGCCATCTGCGATCACCTGAACCGGATACGGCCCCAGCCGAATATGTCCTTTCTGTTGTGCGGCTTCGGTGTTGGCTGGTCCTGGGCCACGGCGGTCTGGCAGACCGAAGCGCCGGCCTGTCACGATATTATCCGGGTGGCGTAGATGCGCCTCTTCATCCGCACCGAAGCCTCATCGCAGATCGGCATGGGCCATTTCATGCGCTGTTTCGCCATTGCTCAGGAAGCAAGGGCGCAGGGCATTGAGGTGACGTTTCTGCTCAATGAGTTGGGCGCGGCAGTGAGCGCGCGGTTGGTGCAGATTGGTGCGAAGGGCGTGGCCATTGATGGCGCCCTGGGCAGCACGGCCGATTTCATGGCCCGGGGCGCGGTGGGCCTGATGGGGGAGGACTGGGTGCTGATCGACAGCTATGCGGCAAGCGAAGACTATATCTCGCTGCAGAGAAAAGCGGCGCGGGTGGCTGTAATTGATGATCTCAATGCGTTGGAACAGTTCGATTGCGATCTGCTTATCAATCCCGCTCAGGCGGCACGGCCGGTTGAATACGAACGCAAAACGAAGGCAAGGCTGCTGTTGGGGCCGGATTATGCCCTGATCCGCAGGGAGTTTCTTGAGGCGGGAAGCGCCGGTGGAGCGGCGATTACGGTCATGTTCGGCGGCAGCGATCCGACACAACTGACCGCGCGCTGCGCCGAAGCCGTTCATGCGGCACTGCTGGACATTGATATTCGTCTGATTGCCGGCCCGGCCAATCAGCATACGGATGATCTGGTCAGGCTGGCTCAAAACCGCGAACATATTCAGGTGTTTGCCTCGCCCGAAAGCGTAGCCGATGTGTTAGCCGGCAGTGCCCTTGTGATCACGGCGGCTGGCGGCAGTGTCGGTGAGGTGGCGGCCATGGGGCTGCCCGCCCTGGTTCTGGTGGTTTACGACAATCAGGCGGCTGCGCTAAAGGCCTGTCCTTTCCCGGTGATCGATGCCCGCGCGGGTCTGCCCGATGATCTGGGCGCGCGCGTCAAGACGCTGATGGATGATCCGGCCGCCCGCGCGGATATTGCGCGCAAGGGTCATGCCGTGGTCGATGGGCTGGGACCGAAACGTATCGTGGAGGCTTTGCGCCGTGTATGATTTCCTGTCCTATCGCCGGATCACGCCGGATGATGCCCGTCTGTTGCTGGACTGGCGGACGGCGCCGCATATCACAAAATATATGCTGACCGATGTGCCCTACGATATCGCGCGCCAGGTTGCGTGGATCGAGCGCTGCAATGCGCGCGAAGATTACCAGCACTGCATCATCCGGATCGAAGGCCGCGATGTCGGCTATGCCTCGATTACGGTGACCGACCAGCAATCCGGCATTGGTGAAATCGGTGTCTATATCGGTGATGCCGAGGCACCTAAGGAACTGACCATCTACAATTTCGTCGGCACGCTCAATCATGCCTTCTTCACTATGGGGCTGCACAAGATCGTCAATCATGTGGTGGCGTGGAATGACCGCACGGTGCGCCTGCAAGCCTTCAATGGTTATCGCGCGGTCGGGGTGCTAAAGGATCATACCCTTAAGGACGGCATCCGTCACGACCTGCATATTTTCGAGCAATCGGCGGCGCACTGGGCGGAATTTCGCAGGAAATTTAAAGATAACCGTAACTGGTGGGGCGAAGAGACCGTATATAGGGGTTGAAGGAGATATCTGATGACCAAATCTGCCCTTGGCTTTGATCTCACCCCGCCGACCGATGCGCAAAAGCAGGAACTGGCCGCGCGGCTCGATCCGGAAGCCCGCCGTATCCTGCTCAATGCCGGCACCGAGCCGGCCTTCTGCGGCAAGTTCGATGAATATGAAGAAGAAGGCGCCTATGTCTGCAATCTGTGCGACCTGCCGTTGTTCGACAGCCATGCCAAGTTCCATTCCGGTTCGGGCTGGCCGAGCTTCTATCAGGGCATAGATAAGGATCACATCCGCAATATTGTCGACCGTTCGCACGGCATGTCCCGGATCGAAATCCGCTGCGCGCGTTGTGACTCACACCTGGGCCACGTGTTTGAAGACGGCCCGCGCCCGACCGGCCTGCGCTATTGCCTCAATTCGGTGGCGATGGAATTCATTCCTGAAGGCCAGCCCCTGCCGGATCGCCTGCACCGCGGGGCACCAGAGGGCGAAGTGCTTACCTTACCGTCCGCGTAAGGAAGAAATTCACGATTTTACCGCATGATGCACCCCTTCACAGTGGGGCGCAAATGCAGAAGCTATTGCACGGAGTGATGAATCTGAAGGCCCGGACCCTGTTCGGGCTGGTATTTGCGGCGGGTTTTGGCCTGCTTCTGGCGATCCTTATTCTGCTGCATTCCTCGCTCGGCATGGTCGCTGAGAAGACCAATGAACTGGATACGCGCCGCGCCGAGGAAACCGCGCAGGCCGCCATTACCACCACCATCGACAATCTCACCGCCACACTGACCGACAATGCCGTATGGAATGGCGGCCAGGAGGAAATCTACAACAAGGGCATTGAGCCGGACTGGCTCTATTCGACCTGGGGCAACAAGGCCAGCGACCGGAACGCCTATGATGGGGCATTTGTGCTGGATTCGGATTATCGGATTCTGTGGGGCTATATCGATGGCAAGCCCTATCCCGGCGGCAGCCTTGCGCGCTTCGGCGCCGGCTTCAATACCCTGGTCAAGGCGGATCCGTCGCAGATTTCGTCAGGCGAACGTGTAGTGGTCGGCCTCTCCGAAACCTGGAAGGGGCCGGCCATTGTCGGCATCAGCCTGATCCGCCGTTCGGATTCCGGCATTGCCAGTCTGGGCACGACCCGGCGCTATCTGGTGATGACCCGCCACCTGACCCCGGCCCTCCTGAAACCCATCGGTACGACCTTCGGACTGGCCAATCTGCGCCTTGCGGCTTCCGGCGAAGCCGTGGCCCCGGCGAAAAGGCTGCGCAGCGCCGCCGGTGATATCGGTCAATTGACCTGGAGCGCGCGCAAGCCCGGCATGGAAGCGGCCCGCGCCGCCGCCTGGGGCATCCGCAAGGTGGGCCTGGTCACGGCTCTGCTCATCCTGCTGTTCACCGCCGCCAGCGCCTTCGGACTGTATCGCCTGTCCAAGAGCGAAAAGCTGGCGCGCAGTTTCGCCCTGACCGACGGGCTGAGCGGCCTGCCCAATCGTCGCGCCCTGTTTGAACTGGTCCAGAAGGCGAAATCCGGCCGTGGCCCGGTGCATAAGACCGTGGTCTATCTCGACCTCGACGGTTTCAAGGAAGTCAACGACATCTATGGCCATGCCACCGGCGACAAGCTGATCATGATCGTGGCGGCCATGCTGAAGGGCATCATGCCCGAAGGCGCTTTGCTGGCGCGCATGGGGGGCGACGAATTCGCCATGGTGCTGACCGGGCCGGAGGCCATGAAGCCGTGCCTCGATTTTGCCAGAGCCATTCTGGATTTCTTCGCCAAACCGGTGCGGATCGGTGAGCGCAGTTTGCAGGTGGGCGCCAGTATCGGCATCGCCGCGGCGGATATCAAAACGGTGCGCAGCCAGGAACTTTTCCGTCGCGCCGATATGGCGATGTATGAATCGAAAAGCGCCGGCAAGAACCGCATCACGCTTTATGACGCTGAGCTGGATGCCGAGCGCCTGCGCAAGGCCGCCATCGAGGCCGGTATCCGCAAGGGGCTGGAGGCGGACGAGTTCGATGTCGTCTACCAACCGATTGTCGAGGCGCGCAGCGGCACGATCAGCAGCGTAGAGGCCCTGGTGCGCTGGCCGCGCCGCCCGGAAGGCGCGCTGATGCCGGATCAGTTTATTGATGTCGCGGAGGCCAGTGGGCTGATTCATCCGCTCGGCCAGTTTGTGCTGAAAAAAGCGTGCAATGACCTGCGCGATGTGCCGGGCCTGCGCCTGAGCGTCAACCTGTCGCCGGCGCAGTTCCGTGATCCGGAGCTTGAGATCAAGGTGGCGAAAACCCTGGAAGAAACCGGCTTCCCGACCGACCGCCTCGAACTGGAAGTGACCGAAGGCTATCTGATCGAAAATCCGGCGCGGGCTGTGGCCGCCATCGGTAATCTCAAGGCGCTGGGGGTTTCCATGGCGCTCGATGATTTTGGCACGGGTTATTCGAGCATCGGCTATCTGAAGCGCTATGATTTCGACAAGATCAAGATCGACAAGTCGATGGCTGGCACGGTGGACCGCGATCCGCAGGCGGCGGCGCTGGTGGCCGGCACGGTGGCGATTGCCCAGGCGCTGAATATCTCGGTCACAGCCGAAGGTGTCGAAACCGAAGACCAGGCGCGTCTGCTCAGACTAGCGGGCTGTCAGTATCTGCAGGGCTATCTCTACAGCCGCCCGAAACCGCTGGCGGAGGTTATACAACGGCGCGAAACCGCAGCCGAAACCTCGGTGGCCTAGCTGTCGGCCGGCGCCGGATCATACATGATTTTCACCAGATCGGTATGGGGCGTGCCGTCCTTGATCGCTTTCAGCAGTGCCGTGGCGTGCCGGGCGCCCTCGCCGCCGTGCGGATTTTCAGCGATGACCTGAAGGACATCGGCGGCATCCGACACCCGATCTTTCTGGATCAGCAGGTAGACCGCCTGGAAGGCGAAAGCTGACACCGCGGGTTCAAGATTATAGGCCTGGATGGCGGCATTGAGGGCATTGTCATCCGGATAGCCGAGCTGGTCATAGCCGGCCAGGGACAGGTAATAGAGGGCGGAGGCATTGAGCGGATCGGCCTTATAGGCCGCGCCCAGCGCCTTGCGCGCCTTTTTCAGGACGCCGGACAAGTCGGCTTCATTTGTCGCATCGGAGATAGCGAGGCGATAATAAGCTTCTCCCAGCCGGAAGGCGGCTTCTGCATCGGCCGGATGCGCGGCTGTATAAGGCGTCAGCCAGGCAATGGCTTTTTGCGGATCGCCACCTATGACCTCGGCGCGGGCCAATATCAGTTGCGCCGCGTCGTCATCCGGGAATTTCGCGGCTTCGCGGCGAATGTTGGCGAGAGTCTTCGGAACCTGTTCGGAAGGCAGGCCCGAACTTATGCCGGCGTCGAGCAGAAGCAACTTGTTGAGAGATGCCGGCAGATACGTGGTCTTGATGACCGGCTCGGGCATGTCCTTGATGGCGTAAACCTTGGCCGGCATTTTATGAAAATAATCGTTCAGTTCGAAGGTTAGCTGTTTCATCGACAGGCCAAAACTGGCTTCAAACGCGCTTGCCGGATCTTCGCCCTGGCGATAGGCCTTGAGATAGGCGCGGAACTGCGTCATGCGCTCCGGCGCGGCGAAAATCCAGTGGGTCAGCAGCCAGGATTGAGCGTAATAGGCTTCGGTATCGGCGCTATTGCCCTGCCAGGACGTGGCGCTGCGCAGTAGCTTGTCATAGCGGATCGAGCTGAAGCCGTTCAGGGTGCGGGCGCGATCGCTCCAGAACAGGCCAACGGCGACCTGATCGTCATGCAGGCGCGCTGTGCCGTAATATTCGGCGAAGCCTTCGACAAACCATGGCGGATAGCGTTCCAGGTCGTGTTTGTACATGAAGTCGTGGGCGTATTCGTGAAACAGGATGATCTGGCTGGTGCTTTCCGGCTGATGCAGGGCATCACGGGCCGTCGATACCAGGCGGTCGGGAAAGACGGCCATGGCAGACGTGCCTTCGGTGTCGAAAATGAAGACGCCAGCGGCGCCGGATGGCAAGTCAGGACGAATAGTGGTCAGGGCTGGCCGGCTGGTCAGCAGATAGACCCGGAGCGGCGGCAGGCTTTCCATATCCTGGGAACCGTAGAAGCTGTTCAGAATAAAGCGGTACTGCTCCAGATTGCGCAGGTAGGCTTCTGTCGTTGAGGGGCCCATCTGGCTGTAGACGGTGAAATGCGCCGATTTCGCCTGCACCCAGTCGGCGGCCCGAACTGTAAGTGGTGTCAGAAGGCAGGTCAGAGCAGACAGCCACACTAACAGGCTGCGTGATTTTACAATGGTATGCACGATTTCCCCCAGTCCAGATTGTCTGCGACAATGAGTGTATTTAAGGGAGAGTTGCAATGCCTGTAAAGTGTAACCTGAGGTGGCGCGCGATTGTGAAACCATAAAAAAAGCGGTCCCTTTCGGGACCGCTTTCATTTTATCCGTGTTCGGACGGTTTAGCCGGCGAACTGGTAAGCCGTCTTCACGATCGTGTAGAATTCCTTCGCATAGGCGCCTTGTTCGCGCGGGCCATAGGACGAGCCCTTACGGCCACCGAACGGCACATGGTAATCCACACCGGCGGTCGGCAGGTTGACCATGACCATGCCGGCTTCTGAACGGCGCTTGAAGGTCTCGGCCGACTTCAGCGAGGTGGTGCAGATGCCCGCCGACAGGCCGAATTCGGTGTCGTTGGCCACCTTGATGGCTTCTTCCAGATCCTTGACGCGGATGACCGAGGCGACCGGGCCGAAGACTTCTTCACGGTTGATCGCCATGTCCGGGGTGGTCTTGTCGATCAGGGTGGGGGCGTAATAGTAGCCAGGCGTGCCGAAGGTCAGGTCTTCGCCGCCGGAGAGGACAACGCCGCCTTCGGCCTTGGCCTTGGCGACCGCGTCGCGGGCGATCTGCAGTTGTTCCTGCGACGCGATCGGGCCCATCTGGACGCCGTCAGCGCGCGAGTCACCGACCTTGATGGCCCTGGCGGCCTTGGCCAGTTCTTCGACGAACTTGTCGGCGATGCCTTCGGTGACGATGATGCGCGACGACGCCGTGCAGCGATGGCCGGTCGAGAAGAAGGACGAGTTCAGCACCGAATTGACGGCGACGTTCAGGTCGGCGTCATCGAGTACGACGACGGGGTTCTTGCCGCCCATTTCGGCCTGGATGCGCTTGCCCTTAGCGACGGCCTGGTCACGGACGCGGGTGCCGGTTGGGACCGAACCGGTGAAGGAGATGGCGTCGCAGCCGTCGATCAGCAGCGGGCCGGCGACGGAGCCACGGGCGAAGATCACGTTCAGCACGCCCTTGGGCAGGCCGGCGCGGTTGAGGATGTCGGCCAGTTCCCAGGCGCAGCCGGGCGTGAGTTCGGCCGGCTTGCAGACGACCGTGTTGCCGAACGCTATCGCAGGAGCCATCTTCCAGGCCGGGATGGCGATGGGGAAGTTCCACGGGCAGATCAGGCCGATGACGCCGACCGGCTCGCGGGTGATTTCCACCTTGACGCCCGGACGGACGGAATCGAGCACTTCACCGTGGGCGCGCAGGGCTTCGCCGGCAAAGAACTTGAAGATGTGGCCGGCGCGGGTGACTTCGCCGATACCTTCCGGCAGGGTCTTGCCTTCTTCGCGCGACAGAAGCGCGCCAAGCTCGGCCTTGCGGGCCAGGATTTCGGTGCCGGCATTGTCAAGCACGTCGAAGCGCTGTTGCGGTGTCGAGAACTGCCAGGTCTTGAAGGCTTCGCGGGCGGCGTCAATGGCGGCCTTGACCTCGGCTTCGCCGGCGGTTGAATAGGTGCCGATGATGTCGTTAGTGTCGGAGGGGTTGATATTGTTGAAGGTCTTGTCGATGACGACCCATTCGCCGTTGATCAGATTGCCTTTAGTGGTCATGGCCGAAGCTCTCCTGAGGGATGTGTGTGGCATTATTAAAAGCACTGGGACGGCTCTATAGGCCGTTATGTTAGCGCTCACAAGGGGGTGTTGTGCGCCTCTATATAGTCAGACAATAGGGCTTTGTCACCGGCGCGGGCCGAAGATTCTGAAAATATCATGTGCTCGACCTGAGCGCCCGCAACCACCGGCAGGGCGGCAAGCCGGTCGGTCATGCGCCGCGCTTCTCCCGGCGTCAAGCCCGTCAGGCGGAAGCGATACTGAAATGTATCGGCGAAGCGCGATTGTTTATATCTGGTGAAGGGCCTCTTGATTTGCGCCTCAATATTCAGGGGTTCAAGCGCGGTCAGGGTGATGATGTGATGCAGATGCCCCGCCAACTCAGCGGTCATCCGATCATCGGGTTCGGTAAAAAGGGTGCGCGCGTTCAAGGTCTGGTCCTCTTAGGAACAGGAGTCTCGAAAGGGAGGTGAAGACAGTCCCGTTTCGTTGCCGGACATCGGCCGCATCGCCTTATGGAAGGCTGCCACCTTGCCGGGGAAGGCAGGTTGGCGCGGACCGTATTTCTTTTTGGCCTGCTCTTGATGCGCTGCCTCTATATCGCCGCTCCGTGACGGCTTCAAGTAAAATCGTATACGTTTTTATTGGCGGCCATTTATTGAAACCTTGGGAAACGCCTTTTGAGGTGCATTGCTTTTATATGCTGGTAAAGCGCATGTGACGCCGAAATCCGGCGCGGCAGTTATTGAGGCGTGTTCCCATGGCTATTCCGTTTATCGACCTCGGCATCCAGCGCGAACGTATCGGCGCGAAGATCGAGGACGCCGTTCTCAAGGTGATCAAGCACGGCGCCTATATCATGGGACCAGAAGTCAAGGCGTTCGAGGCTGATATGTCGGCCTTCGCCAAATCGAAGCACACCCTTTCCTGCGCCAATGGCACCGACGCCATCGAACTGATCCTGCTGGGTTTAGGCGTGGGCAAAGGCGATGCCGTCTTCGTGCCGGCCTTTACTTTTGTGGCCACCGCCGAAGTGGTGCCGATGACCGGCGCCGAGCCGGTGTTTGTTGATATCCAGGCCGACACCTACAATATCGATCCGGTGAAGCTGGAAGCTGCCATTGAGGCCGTGATTAAGGAAGGCCGCCTGAAGCCCGCCGCCATCATCGCCGTCGACCTGTTCGGCCAGCCGGCCGACTATCCGGCCCTGTCGGTTATCGCTAAAAAGTATGGCATCCACCTGATCAGCGACTCGGCCCAAGGGTTCGGCGGCACGATCAATGGCAAGCAATCGCTGGAATGGGCGGTGGCCACCGCCACCAGCTTCTATCCGGCCAAGCCGCTCGGCTGCTATGGTGATGGTGGCGCGGTGGTGACCAATGACGATGCCCTGCTGGAGCGCCTGATCTCGTTCCGCGTCCACGGCGGCGCCACGCCGACCGACGCGGCGACGATGAACTACACGCATGAAGCCAAGTATCTGAACGTCCGTATCGGCATGAACTCGCGCCTTGATACCATCCAGGCGGCGGTGCTGGTCGAGAAACTGGCCATCTTCGGCGAGGAAATCGCGCTGCGCCAGAAAGTTGCCGCCCGCTATAATGACCTGCTCGGCGGCAAGGTGATTTCGGTGCCCCACGTCAAGGAGGGCTATGTCTCGACCTGGGCGCAATATACCATCGAGCACGAGAACCGCGACGGCCTGCAAGCGCACCTGCGGGAAAAGGGTGTGCCCTCGGCGGTCTATTATCCGATCCCGCTGCATCAGCAGCCGGGCTACAGCATGTTCACCTCGGGCACCGGGGATCTGGCGGTCTCGGAGGCCAAGTCGAAGACCGTCATCAGCCTGCCGTTCAGCCCGTATCTGGATGAAGCGACGCAGGATGAAATTGTCGCCGCAGTGCTATCGTTCAAGGGGTAAATGACAGATTGCTGTCTCTGGCGGGCAATATGACGGCCGGAAGCGGTATTTTGTCGTGTGGTCGTAAAATTTCTCAAATTTTGCAGGCGCGCGGGAAAAATTTGTCTTTTAATCCCGACAATCTTCCGCTATGGACAAAAAATACCCTCTATCTCGCGTGTGCAAACACACGGACATTGTCCGTGCCCGGACTGCGGTGTGTTGGGTAAAGCTTTGAATTTCTAAGGATGTGACATGGCAATCTGGCAGGTCAGTGCAGCGGCGGCAACGGCAGAGGCGGCGAAGCCCGTTCTGCTGGCGCATCAGGCTGCGCTCAACCTGAATGGCGGCGATGCCGGCTGGATGATTGTCGCCACCTGCCTGGTCCTGTTCATGACCCTGCCGGGCCTGGCGCTGTTCTACGGCGGCATGGTGCGCAAGAAGAACCTGCTGTCGGTGCTGGCCCAGTCGGTCGCCGTGTCGGTGATCGCCTCGGTGATCTGGATCTTCATCGGCTACAGCCTGGCCTTCGGTGTCGGCGGTGGCGCGGATGGCAGCTTCCTCAACAAGATCATCGGTGGTTTCGATATTGCCCTGCTGAACGGCGTCCGGCTCGATACGGCCTACAAGGCCGCCCCGAACCTGCCGGAATATCTGTGGGTCGCCTACCAGATGACCTTCGCCATCATCACTCCGGCCCTGATCATGGGTTCGATCGTCGAGCGCATGAAGTTTTCGGCCTTCTGCGTCTTCATGGCCCTGTGGAGCGTGCTGGTCTATGCCCCGGTGGCGCACTGGGTCTGGGGTGGCGGCTTCCTTGGCCAGATGGGCGTGCTCGATTTCGCCGGCGGCGCGGTGGTTCACGTCAATTCCGGTGTCGCCGGCCTGGTCGCCTGTCTGGTGATCGGCAAGCGCAAGGGCTTCGGCCGCGACAACATGGCGCCGCATAACCTGGGCTATACCATGATCGGCGCCTCGATGCTGCTGGTCGGCTGGATCGGCTTCAATGCCGGTTCGGAATGGGCGGCCGACAGCCGCGCTTCGGTGGCCATGCTCAATACCATCGTCGCCGCCATGACCGGTGCCATCGGCTGGATCATTCCGGAATGGTTCGAGCGCAAGCAGCCGACCCTGCTCGGCATGGTTTCGGGTCTTATCGCCGGCCTGGTGGCTATTACCCCGGCGGCAGGTTTCGTCACGCCGGGCGGCGCCCTGCTGATGGGCCTGATCACTGGTCCGATCTGCTATCTCGGCTCGACCTACGTCAAGAACATGTTCCGCTACGACGACAGCCTGGATGCCTTCGGCGTCCATGCCGTGGGTGGTTTTACCGGCGCGCTCCTGACAGCGGTCTTCGCCAATACAGACATAAATCCGGCCGGCGCCGGCGCCAGCGTGCTCAAACAGTTGCTCGGCCTCGTGGTGGTCATCGGCTGGAGCGCGGTGCTTACATTCCTCATCCTCATGGTCTGCAAATACACAACAGGCCTTCGCGTAACAGAGGAAGAGGAGATCGAGGGCCTCGATCAATCACAGCACGGGGAGACCCTGCACGGATAATCAGAAGGCTGAAAAGCCGGATTGAAATTCCCCCTCGTGATTGATTTCAGGCCCACCCCACGCGGGGCGGCCACGGGATCAGCCGAGGGGGTTTGCATGTCAGGGTATAGATGTGCAGAAGAACAACCTCCGAAACGCTCGCGTTTCGGCAAGGCCAAGTGGCCGCCCGAGCTGATGCGAGGGAAGCCATGCGGCGATTGAGCTACAAGTATCTAATGATACCATCGCGGCAAATATGTCATCTGTGGTAAAAAACCTGACAGACCTTTGCCTGATATAAGATTTGAACTTTTCTTTGCCGGGGTTTTGCGTTTTAGCACCCTCTGTTGAGAGTATCGGGCCTTAGCGGGTCGCTTCGAGTAAGAAGGTAGTGAGATGGATACGAACCGTTTCGTGATTGAAGTCAAAAAGACGCCGGCGAAGTCCGATGCGAAGACACGCACCGGCAACTTCAATGAAATCTATGCCGACTTCACACCGACACAGGCGTCGCACCAGGCGTCGCGCTGCGCGCAGTGCGGCGTGCCCTTCTGTCAGCATGGCTGCCCGCTGTCGAACAACATCCCCGACTGGCTGCGCCTGACCGCCGAAGGCCGTCCGCAGGAAGCCTGGGAACTGTCATCGGCCACCTCCACCCTGCCGGAAATCTGCGGCCGCATCTGCCCGCAGGATCGTCTGTGTGAAGGCTCCTGCGTGCTGGAGCAATCCGGCTGGCAAAACGTCACCATCGGTTCGGTGGAACGCTATCTCGGCGACATGGCATTTGAAAACGGCTGGATCGAGCCGATCAAGCCGGAAGTCGAACGTGCCCAATCGATCGGCATCATCGGCGCCGGTCCGGCTGGCATTGCCGCCGCCGATCGTCTGCGTACCCTGGGTTACAAGGTCACCATCTATGATCGTTATGATCGCGCCGGCGGCCTCTTGGTCTACGGCATCCCGTCCTTCAAGCTGGAAAAGCACGTCGTGGCCCGCCGCACTGATCGCCTCGCCGCTTCGGGCGTCGAATATGTGCTGAACTGCGATATCGGCAATGATGTCAGCTTCGAGGAACTGCGTGAAAAGCACGATGCCATCCTGATCGCCACCGGCGTCTACAAGGGCCGCGCCTTAAGCGTGCCTGGCTGCGGCTCAAAGGGCGTGGTCGCCGCGCTCGACTACCTCACCATGTCGAACCGCCAGGGCTTCGGTTACGAAGTCGAGCCGGCCGCCGAGGCGCATCTCGATGCCAAGGGCAAGACCGTTGTGGTCATCGGTGGCGGCGATACCGCCATGGACTGCGTGCGCACCGCCATCCGCCAGGGCGCCAGGTCGGTCTCCTGCGTCTATCGTCGTGACCGCGCCAATATGCCGGGTTCCGACCGTGAAGTGGCCAATGCCGAGGAAGAAGGCGTCCGCTTCGAGTGGCTGTCGGCCCCCAAGGCCGTGCTGGGAGACGCCGAAACGGTCACCGGCCTGAAGATCCAGCGGATGCGCCTGACCACGCCGGACGCGCAGGGCCGCCAGGGTATCGAGGATATCGCCGGCGCCGAATCCGACCTGCCGGCCGACCTGATCATCGAGGCCCTCGGCTTCGAGCCGGAAAACATGCCGGTGATGTTCAACGAGCCCAGGCTCGAAGTGACACGCTGGGGCACGATCAAGGTCCACGCCGGCGAGTTCCGCACCATGGTCGATGGCGTCTTCGCGGCGGGCGATATCGTCCGCGGTGCGTCGCTGGTCGTCTGGGCCGTGCGCGAAGGCCAGGATGCGGCCGCCGACATTCATCATTATCTGCAAACCGAACTCCTTGTCCCGGCGAATGCCAACGAAGAGCTCCAACTGGGAGCCGCGGAATAACATGACCAAATTCGATTCTTACAAGCACTACCAGGATCAGCGCGCCCGCCTTATCGAGGCCCACGCCTATGATCCGGCGTCAGAAATCTCCGCCTGTGGCGTTGGTGTCGTCTGTTCGATCGACGGCTCGCAAAAGCGCGAAGTCGTCGAACTGGCCGTCAAGGCGCTGAAGGCCCTGTTCCACCGCGGCGCGGTCGATGCCGACGGCAAGTCGGGCGATGGCGCGGGCATCATGATCAATGTGCCGCAGGCTTTCTTCCGCAAGCAGGTCGAAAATATCGGCCACAAGCCGCGTTCCGGCCCGATCCTCGTCGGACAGGTCTTCCTGCCGCGCACCGATCTGGGCGCCCAGGAAACTGCGCGAACCATTGTCGAATCCGAAATCCTGCGTTCCGGCTTTTATCTCTATGGCTGGCGCCAGCCGCCGGTGGACGTGACGCAACTGGGCGAACGCGCCTCGGCCACGCGCCCTGAAATCGAACAGATCATGATGGCCGCGCCGGAAGGTCTGGAAGGGGAGGCACTGGAACGCGCTATGTTCCTCTGCCGCCGCCGCATCGAAAAGCGCGTCGACGAAGCCAATCTCGGTGATTTCTATCTGTGTTCCTTCTCGGCCAAGACCCTGATCTACAAGGGTATGTTCCGCGCTGAGTCGGTCGATGACTTCTATCTCGACCTGAAGGATCCGGACTTCACCTCGTCGGTCGCCATCTTCCACCAGCGCTTCTCGACCAACACCTTCCCCGAATGGCGCCTGGCCCAGCCCTTCCGGATGCTGGCGCACAACGGCGAAATCAACACCCTGCGCGGCAACATCAACTGGATGAAGTCGCACGAGATCCGCATGGCCGCCACCACCTTCGGCGACCAGGCGTCCGACGTGAAACCGGTGATCCAGCCGCGCGGCTCAGATTCTGCCGCGCTCGATAACGTCTTCGAGCTGCTGGTCCGCGCCGGCCGCTCCGCGCCGATGGCCAAGGCCCTGCTGATCCCGGAAGCCACCGCCAAGGACGCCACGGTCTCCGAAGCCAACAAGGCGCTTTACGCCTATTGCAACGCCGTGATGGAGCCGTGGGACGGTCCCGCCGCCATCTGCGCTACCGATGGCCGCTGGGTCATCGCCGGCAAGGACCGCAATGGCCTGCGCCCCTTACGCGTCACCGAAACCAAGGACGGCCTGCTGATCGTCGGCTCCGAAGCCGGCATGACCGGCGTTGCCGAGGAACGCGTGGCGCGCCGCATCCACATCGCGCCGGGCCGCATGATCGCGGTCGATCTCGAAGGCGGCAAGCTCTACGGCGAGGATGAGATCATCGACGCCCTGGCCCAGAAGCATGACTACAAGGGCTGGCTGGAAAACATGGTCGAGCTGGAACCGCTGATCATGCCGGGGCCGGAGCCACGCGCCTATCACGGTGAGGAACTGCACCGCCGCCAGATCGCCGCCGGCTTCACGCTGGAAGACCTCGATACCGTGCTCGACGCCATGGTGAAGGACGGCAAGGAAGCCATCGGTTCCATGGGTGACGATACGCCGCTGGCCGTGCTTTCCGAGCAGTGGCGTCCGCTGGCCCACTATTTCCGCCAGAACTTCGCCCAGGTCACCAATCCACCGATCGACCCGTTGCGTGAGTCGCAGGGCATGTCGCTCAAGACGCGCTTCAAGAACCTCGGTAATATCCTGGCCGAGGACGAGGCCCAGACCGATGTCTTCGTTCTGGAAAGCCCGTTCCTCAGCACCCTGATGTACGAACGCATGGTGACGTTCGAGAATGTCGGCCATGTTGCCAAGCTGGACTGCACCTTTGCGGTGCCGGCAGAAGAGGCATTGCCTGGTGCCGGTCTCAAGGCCGCCCTGGAGCGCCTGCGTGACGAAGCCGTCAAGGCCGTCAGCGAGGACAAGGCCAGCATGATCGTCCTCAGCGACGAGGCGCTGTCCGCCGAACTAATGGGCGTGCCTATGATCCTGGCCGCCGCCGCCGTTCACTCGCGGCTGGTGCAAAAGGGCCTGCGTTCCTTCGTGTCGATCATCGTCCGCACCTCCGAAGCCATGGACCCGCACACCTTCGCGGTGCTGGTCGGCGTCGGTGCCACAGCGATCAACCCCTATCTGACGCTGGAAATCCTTCAGGAACGCCTGGCCCAGGGCCGTTACGAAGGCTTCAACGAGCACAAGGCGTTCTCAAACTACAAGAAGGCCATCGAGGCCGGCCTGATGAAGATTCTGGCCAAGAAGGGCATTTCGGTCATCTCCTCCTATCGCGGTGGTTATGAATTCGAGGCGCTCGGCCTGTCGCGCGCCCTGGTGGCGGAATACTTCCCCGGCGTGACCTCGCGCATTTCCGGCATCGGCCTCAGCGGCATCGAACAGAAGCTGGCGAAGCTGCACCTCAATGCCTGGGCGAAAAAGCCGGTCACCCCGATCGGCGGCTTCTACAAGATGCGCGCCGCCGGCGAGACCCACTACTACCAGCCGAAGCTGATCCACCTGTTGCAGGACGCCACGACGCGTGACGATTACGAGGTCTTCAAGAAGTACTCGGCCCTGATCGCCGGCATGTCCAAGACCGCCCCCACCAGCCCGCGCGATCTGCTCGCCTGGGAATCGAAGGCCGCTCCGATCGCCATCGAGGAAGTGGAATCGGTCAACGAAATCCGCAAGCGTTTCGTCACGCCGGGCATGTCGCTGGGCGCGCTCAGCCCCGAAGCTCACGAGACCCTGAACATCGCCATGAATCGCATCGGTGCCCGTTCGGTGTCGGGTGAGGGCGGTGAAGACCCGGAACGCTATCACCGCCGTCCGAACGGCGACAATCCGAACTCGCAGATCAAGCAGATCGCTTCCGGCCGTTTCGGCGTCACCGCGGAATATCTCAATCAGTGCCGCGAAATCGAAATCAAGGTGGCCCAGGGCGCCAAGCCCGGCGAAGGCGGGCAACTCCCCGGCTTCAAGGTCACCGAGTTCATCGCCCGTATGCGTCACTCGACGCCGGGCGTGGGCCTGATCTCGCCGCCGCCGCACCATGACATCTATTCGATCGAAGACCTGGCCCAGTTGATCTACGACCTGAAGCAGATCAATCCGCGTGCCCGCGTCACCGTCAAGCTGGTGTCTCAGTCGGGCATCGGCGCGGTCGCGGCCGGCGTGGCGAAGGCCAAGGCTGACGCCATTCTGGTGGCCGGCAATGTCGGCGGCACCGGCGCTTCGCCCCTGACCTCGGTCAAGTTTGCCGGCCTGCCGTTCGAACTCGGCCTGTCGGAAGCCCATCAGGTGCTGACGCTCAACAATCTGCGTGGCCAGATCCGTCTGCGCGCTGATGGTGGTATGCGCACCGGCCGTGACATCGTCATCGCCGCCATGCTCGGCGCCGATGAATTCGGTATCGGCACGGCCTCGCTGGTCGCCATGGGCTGCCTGATGGTGCGCCAGTGCCAGTCGAACACCTGCCCGGTCGGGGTCTGCGTGCAGGACGAACGCCTGCGCGCCAAGTTTACCGGCACGCCGGACAAGGTGATCAACCTCTTCACCTTCATCGCCCGCGAAGTGCGTGAAATCCTGGCCTCGCTCGGCCTGCGCTCGCTGGGTGAAGCCACGGGCCGCACCGACCTGCTCCAGCAGGTGTCGCGCGGCGGGGCACATCTCGACGACCTCGACCTGAACCCGCTGCTGGTCCGCGTTGATCTCGATCCGGGCGCCACCATCACGCGATATGACGAGATCAACGAAGTGGCCGATACGCTCGACGCCCAGATCGTGCGTGATGCCGCCTACATGCTGGAACGTAAGGAAAAGATGCAACTGACCTACGATGTGCGCAATACCATGCGCGCCGTCGGCACCCGCACCTCGTCCCATATCGTCAGCAAGTATGGCAACACGCTCGATGAAGGCCACCTCAAGCTCGAACTGCTGGGCTCGGTCGGCCAGTCGCTCGGCGCCTTCGCCGTCAAGGGTCTGACCATCAACCTGATCGGCGAGGCCAACGATTATGTCGGCAAGGGCCTTTCCGGCGCCACCATCGTCGTTCGTCCCAAGGTCTGGCAGGAGAACCAGGCCCTGGCCGGCAACACCATCCTCTATGGCGCGACCTCCGGCCAGCTTTATATCGCAGGCACGGTCGGCGAGCGCTTTGCGGTCCGTAACTCGGGTGCGACCACCGTGGTCGAAGGCGTCGGCGCGCATGGCTGCGAATACATGACCGGCGGTGAAGTCGTCATTCTCGGTAAGGCCGGCGCCAATTTCGGCGCGGGCATGACCGGTGGGGTCGCCTATGTCTACGATCCGGACCAGACCTTCGCCCAGTATATCAACCCCGAAGGCATCACACTGCGCACCGTTCCGGATGAAAATGTGGCCCGCCTGAAGGAACTGATCACCACCCACCTCGAAAAGACCCTGTCGCCGCGCGCCCAGGCCATTCTCGATGACTGGGACAACAGCCTGAAAGCCTTCGTTGAGGTCATGCCCAATGAGATACTGGCCATACAGGCCGCCGCGGAAGCCAAGCGCGCTTAAGCGGTTCTGGTGGACTGCAAATCATCATCTGGCGAGATACGTTCTTACGTATCGTTTTCACGATACTAGGAATGCGGTGCTCACGTACTTAAGTACGCTGCGCTCCGCGTTTCGCCAGCTAATAATTTTCGTCTCACCATACCGGCTTAAGTGATTGGTTGGAAGGCGGCCCCAAGCATGAAGTGCGGGGCCGCTTTTTTGTATGATGTTATACGCGCCCCTAACCATATATTAGGCATTACCCGCTCTAATGGTATACGTTTAGAGTGCAAGGGGCGAGTTATGGCGAGACAGGTGCTGATACTGGAAGACAGCCGGACCCAGGCGATCATTATCAGTAAAATGTTCCAGCGCGCCGGCTACGAGGCCGTCTGCGTGACCGATATGTCGGAAGCGCTGGCCCAGCTCAGCGCGCAAACTTTTGACCTGCTGGTGCTGGATGTCTTCATCGAGAGCCACAACACGCTCGACGATCTCGATATCTACCGCGAACATGCCCCGGATGTGCCGATCGCCATCATGACGGCCGGCCAGGTCAATAATCCCGATGCCGGCGCCACGGCGCTCAATAAGGCGCGTCGCGCCCGTGTGAAATTCCTTCTGCCCAAGCCATTTTACTTCGATGACGTGAAACAGGTCTGCGGCGATGTCGATGCCTACTGGGCGCAGACTGAACGCGCCGGTGCCGCGGCGGTTGCCGAATAAGACAGCCCGCCATGTCCCCGCGTACCCCCCTTCGCCGTCCGGACCCCGACGGTGACCTGTCCCGCCTCATGGACCTGATGCAGCATTCCGAAACCCTGGTCGGCCTGCTGCACAGCTTCTACCTGAAACTCGATACCCGCCGGTCGCAGGATTTTCAGGCGATCGCCGATTCCATCGCCCAGGCGCGCGCCGAAATCAGCGACCTGAACCCCCATGGCGCCTTCTCCGATGCCGGCGCCGAACTGGCGGCGATCACCCAGGATACCGAAAGCGCCACCAACACCATCATGACGGCGGCGGAAACCGTGATGGCGCTCGATGCCGCCGATCCGCAACTGGCGGGACGCATCACCGACGAGGTGATGAAGATGTTCGAAGCCTGCGCCTTCCAGGATATTACCGGCCAGCGCATCTCCAAAATCGTGCGGCTGCTGAATCAGATCGAAGCGCGGGTGGCCGACTTGGCCGCCGTGGTCGGCATCGGCGAGGAAGTGGCCGCAGCCGAATTGACCGCGGCTGAAATCCGGGCACAGAACCTGTTGCTCAACGGGCCGGCGCTGGACGGTCCGGAAACGAACCAGGTAGATATCGACGCCCTTTTTGCTTAATGCGCTCAGAGGCCGCGCAGGCTCGCCGCATTGGCGGCGGCGTGCGGTCGCACGCTGTGTGTTGCGATGAGGCAAGCCTATCACAACCCGAATTACGCCTTACGACATGAAAACCAAATTGTGATTTCACCGCCAGGTTGCGGTAGCATAGTCTGCGCGGAGCCACCGCAAGCCGGGGTGCGATTCGGACTTTTGTTTTGACGCACTTTTAAGTCCAAAAGTGCTGGTGAGAGGGCCAATGAGCGCAATGAACAGCCTTCGCGGTGACGCCCAGGATGGCCTTCGCGTGGCCAAACCGAAAATCCTGATCGTTGACGATCGCTGGGAAAACCTGCTCGCCACCGAGGCCCTGCTGAAGCCTCTGGGTGCTGCCATCGCCACGGTTGATTCCGGCGAAAAGGCGCTCGACCTGGTGCTGAAGGAGGACTTCGCCATCGTCCTGCTTGACGTCCAGATGCCGGTCATGGATGGGTTCGAGACCGCCCGCCTGATGAAAACGCGGCCATCGATGCAGACGGTGCCGATTATCTTTGTGACGGCCATCAGCAAGGAAGACCATTTCGCCACCGAGGCCGCCGAGATCGGCGCCGTCGATTACATCTTCAAACCGATCAATTCCGATATCCTGAAAAGCAAGGTCAAGGTCTATCTCGACCTTTACACCCAGCGACAGCAGATACTGCAACTCAACGCCAATCTGCGCCAGTCGAACGAGGAACTGGAGCGGTTCGCCTATGTCTGTTCGCACGACATGCAGGAGCCGGTGCGCATGATGAATGCCTATGCCGGCCTGCTGGCCGAGGGCGTGGCCGGGCAACTCGACGACACCGCCCTGGGCTATGCCGAATACATCCGCGACAATGCCGTCCGTGTACAGACGATGATCCGCGACATCCTGGGTTTTTCGCGCATCGGCCGCGAAGAAGTGAAGCTGGAGATGGTGGATTGCCAAAAGGTCTTTGACGGGCTGATGCCCGATTTCGCCGATATCGTTGCTGAAAAGCAGGCGCGGGTGACCGCCGCCAGCCTGCCGGTGATCAGGACCAGCCCCACCCTGGTGCGGGTATTGCTGCAAAACCTGATCGGTAATGCGCTGAAATTCCAGGATGGCAGCCGAACGCCGGAAATCACCGTTTCGGCGCGCAGGGAAGGCAAGGCCGAGAGAGGATTCTGGCGTTTCGATGTGGCGGATAATGGCATCGGCATCGATCCGGTATTCCACGAACGCATCTTCCAGGTCTTCCAGCGCCTGCATAGCTTCGACGACTATATCGGCACGGGCATCGGGCTTTCGACCTGCCGCAAGTTCGTTCGGCTGTGCGGCGGTGACATCAGCCTGCGCTCCAAGCCGGGCGAGGGCAGCGTGTTCAGCTTTACCCTGCCGGATAAGGGTGAATAGACCACATTGAATATTTATTGCGGAAACCGGACCTTTCGCCCGACTGCATAATCCGGAGAGTCGTGATGAAGCCCAATCGCCTGATATTTCCGCTCGCCGTGGCCGGCGGCGCTTTCCTGGCCCTGACCGCCTGCGCCAGCCTTGTGTCCGGAGGCCCCGTTGGCAACCCGGCGGTGCCGCAGCCGGCCAAGCCGGTCGACACCACGCGCTACATCGGCCTGTGGTACGAGATCGGCCGCTATGAGAACCGCTTCGAGACGGACTGCGAAGGCGTGACCGCCGAATACCGCAAGCGCGACGACGGCGGGATCGATGTCATCAACACCTGCCGCAAGGGCAGCGTGACGGGTCCAGTCAAGACGGCGCACGGCAAGGCCAAAATTGTGCCCGGCAGCGATAATGCCAAGCTCAAGGTTTCCTTCTTTGGCCCGTTTTATGTCGGCGATTACTGGGTGCTCGACCATGCGGATGATTATTCATGGTCGATCGTCGGCGAGCCTTCCGGTCGTTATCTGTGGCTACTCAGCCGCACCGCCCAGCCTGACGAATTGACGCGCAATACTATCGAGGCCCGTACTCGTGCGCTTGGCTATGACTGGTCCATGGTGCGGATGACACAGCATCAATAAGGGTTGCGGGTATGGAACTGCCGCGTTAACACTTTGACCCTGTTCATGCCTAAGGGGTCTTTCATGTCATTCATTCGCCTGAGTACGCACCTGAGTTTTGCGGCCGCGCTGCTGGCCGGCACTGCTATCCCCGCCCATGTGTTCGCGGCGCCGACCGCGCTGGATAATGAGGTCACAGCCTATCTCAAGCCACTGCCGCTGACCCTGACCACGCCGCAAGCCGTCAACGCGCGCTGCGACGCGACCCTGGCCCTGGCGGCGAAGGCGGAGACCGCGCTGGAGGCCCGCACCGGTCAGGCGACCATTGCCGATGACTTCGCGGCCTTTGACAGCCTGTCGCTGATCCTGTCCGATGGCGGCAGCGAGATGTATCTTATTTCGGAAACCAGCCCGCTCAAGCCGGTGCGCGACGCGGCGCAAGACTGTATCCCGAAGCTGTCCGATCTTGGCACCAGGGTCTCGCTGTCGCGTCCGATCTATGATCGTCTGGCTGCCATCCCGGCGAATGGGCTGGATGAGAAGACCGGCTTCACCCTGAACAAGATGCTGACCAATTACAAGCTGTCCGGCGTCGACAAGGATGAGGCAACGCGTGCCAGGGTGACGCAGCTCCAGAAGGAGATCACCGAAACCGGCCTGAAGTTCGCCGAGAACATACGTGATGACAAGGGCGATATTCCCCTGAAGCCGGAGGAACTCAAGGGCCTGCCGCAGGACTATATCGATGCCCACAAGCCGGGCACCGACGGCCTGGTGCATCTGACCTTCGCCTATCCCGACGTGTTCCCGATCCTCGACTATGCCGATATCCGCGAGACGCGCCGCAAGGTCAGTTCGGCCTTCAATAATCGCGGCTGGCCGGCCAATGAGGCGGTGCTGAAAACCCTGCTGGAAAAGCGCTATGAACTGGCGCAGGTGCTGGGCTATCCTGATTACGCAACGCTCGTTACTTCCGACAAGATGATCGGCAATCCCCAGCGGGCGGCGCAGTTCCTCGATGATGTTAATGGCGCCGCCAAACCGGGCGCCGATGCCGATTACGCCGAACTGCTGGCCTTCGCCAAAACCGTTGACCCCACCATCACTGACCTTCAGCGCTGGGACCGCAGCTATTTCGAGAACAAACTGCGCAAGGCCAGGTACGACGTCGATTCCGCCGAGGTGCGCCAGTATTTCACGCTCGACAAGGCGCGCATGGGCATCTTCAAGCTGGTCGGCGATCTGTTTAACGCCGACATCCGCCCATGGAACACGCCGGTCTGGGATCCGTCGGTTACCGCCTGGGAGCTGTATGATAACAACAAACTGGTTGGCCGTTTCTATCTCGATATGAGCCCGCGCGACGGCAAGTATAATCATGCCGCCCAGTTCCCGATCCGCACCGGCATCGAAGGGCGTCAGATTCCGGTCGGCGCCCTGATCTGCAACTTCCCGGCCTCGGGCCCGATGGACCACGAGGATGTCACCACCTTCCTGCATGAGTTCGGCCACCTGCTGCACGCCATGTATTCCGGCCATACCGAATACGGTGTGCAATCCATGGGCAATCTGCAATGGGATTTCATCGAGGCGCCGTCGCAACTGCTCGAAGAATGGACCTGGAATTACGACACTCTGAAAGGCTTCGCCTCGAACGACAAGGGTGAGCCGATCCCCGAAGATCTGGTGCATAAGATGAATGCCGGCCGTCATTTCGGTGAGCCGGGCATGTGGAAGACGCAACTGGCCTATTCGGCTATCTCGCTCAACTTCTATAATCGCAAGCCGGATTTCGACCTCAGCACGCAGTTCGATGATCAACTCAGCCGCTATGCGCTTTATCCGCCGGTGGCGGGCACGCACCCCTATGCCAGCTTCGGCCATCTCGATGGTTACTCGGCGATCTACTACACCTATGTCTGGTCGAAGGCGATCGCGCTCGATCTCTTCACGCGCTTCGAGGCCGACGGCATCCGCAACAAGGAGACCGCCCTGCGTTACCGCAAGCTGGTGCTGGAGCCGGGCGGTTCGGAAGACGCCAATGCGCTGATCCAGGACTTCCTTGGTCGTCCATTAAGCCTCGATGCCTTCAAGGCCGAATTGCAGAAGAAGTGAGGGCAATCATTAAATCGGGAGGGGACGATGAACGGACTTTTACTTAGGGCGTAAACCCATAAACGGGATTCCCATTTAGAACTGATCGTGATTCAAGGCTTCCGGTGAACAGGGAGCCTTTTTCATGACGCGTCGCCGCTACGAGTTGACCGATACAGAATGGGATGTCATCGCGCCTTTGTT
>NZ_JBQCHT010000014.1:0-23066 GCF_051954415.1 Asticcacaulis sp. | reverse complement strand
AACAAAGGCGCGATGACATCCCATTCTGTATCGGTCAACTCGTAGCGGCGACGCGTCATGAAAAAGGCTCCCTGTTCACCGGAAGCCTTGAATCACGATCAGTTCTAAATGGGAATCCCGTTTATGGGTTTACGCCCTAGGACTGCATCACCAGGACCGCCAAGCGCAGCTTGTAATCCCGGCCATCATGGAACCAGTCGAGCGCGCATACGGCCGCTTCCAGTTCCGGCTGGCGGTTGCCATTGAGGCGGATATCGGCATAAGGGCCGTCTTCATCGACCGAGACACCAATGGACAGCCAATGGATATCGCCTTCCAGGGGCTGGTCTTTCAGAAATGTCTCAATCGTGCCGAACAACAGGTAAGGCACCGGCGGCCGTTCGCCGGTCTCCACCTGGCGCAGGTAGCGGCCCGTCAGGATTTGCCACGGGCCATCCGCGCGCTTGATAATCTGGCGCGTGACCTGGCCGGGATTGTGCCGCCCCCAGAAGGCGCTGAGCAGCAGGGGGAGGGCGCCCTCGCGGAAGAGGGACAGGGCCTCATCCGCCGCATAGGTCTCGCTGATCCGCAGATCCTCGGTCAGGGCGAGGTCAATGGTCATGACGCGGCCGGTACTCTGAACACGAATCGCAGGGTAGAGACCATCGACCAGCCACCAGTCTCCGCGCCGCTCGGGCATCAGGTCGAAAGCCGAAAACAGAGGCGTCAGGTCGATGTGGGGCACGGGCAGGTCGCTCATGGCCAGTTACATAGGCATGTTCCCGCGCCTCTGCCAGAGGATGTGTCAAACAGGCTTCCCTTCGGCTTAAAATCGCTCTATACCATCCCCCACAACACCCGCGCCCGGCCGAAAAGGCCGGGCGTAGCCATTTCTGGAGGGGCACAGCCCCCTCAAATAAAGGATAAGCCTATGTCCGATATCCTGATGCCGAAGGCGACCGCCGTCTGGCTCGTCGACAATACCTCGCTGGCCTTCGACCAGATCGCCGAGTTCTGCGGCCTGCATCCGCTCGAAGTCAAGGGCATTGCCGATGGCGAAGTGGCGCGCGATATCCGCGGTGCCGACCCGATTGCCAACGGCCAGTTGACCCGCGAGGAACTGACCCGCGCCGAGGAAAATCCGAAGTACCGCATGAAGGCCCTGGTGTCGCGTCACGCCGAGCTGCTGAAGCCCTCCAAGAAGGCCCCGCGCTATACGCCGGTGTCGCGCCGTCAGGATCGCCCGGACGCCATCCTGTGGTTCGTCAAGAACCACCCGGAAATCACCGACGCGCAAATCTCCAAGCTGCTCGGCACCACCAAGTCGACCATCGAGCAGGTCCGTGCGCGCACCCACTGGAATTCGGCCAATATCAAGCCGGTTGACCCGGTGACACTCGGCCTCATCGGCCAGATTGAACTCGACGCCGCCGTCCGCAAGGGTGCGGAAGCCAAGCGCAAGCAGGCGGAGAAGCTCGGCATTCCGCTCGACGATCCGTCGCTGAAGCCGGCCGTGACCGTGCAGCCCGCTTTCGAAGAGGAAGAAGACAGCCCCTACGGCAAGAAGACCGACCTGTCGGTCGAGGACGTCTTTGGTGTCGGCGGCGGCAAACGCTCCGAGCCGGAAGAAGACGAAGATTACTGATCGTCTCTCAACGAACATAAAGAAAGCCCGTCGGATACTCCGGCGGGCTTTTTAAGTTTCAGGCAGGGAACACGCTTGGTCAGGAAGTTATCAGGTCTTGATATCGAGCAGGCTGCCCAGCATTTCATCGGCGGTTTTGATGACGCTGATATTGGCCTTGAAAGCGTTGCGCGAGTCGATCTGGTCGACCAGGTCGCTCAATATATCCTGGCCGTTTGTGGCATTGCGGGCCGTGCTCGCGGCGGCTTTCTCGAAGCGCTGCGTGGCGGACATGATCCCGGCTGTGGCTGTGCTGATCGCGGACATATCCACAGTATGCGCGTCAAAGTTTAAGGCGAATTTTAAAGATGCGGTTAACTGGGGTTAACCCATGAAGCCCAGATTGCTGGTGGCGAAGTGGCCGATATTGGGCAGGACTGACGTTATTTCCGAACCCGACAGTCCGAACCATTTGCCGAGGGTGGCGGCCATCTGATCCACCGATGTCGATGGCAGAAGACGCCCCTGGCCGACCTGATCGTCGGTTTCCAGCGAGATATGCGGGGCCGTGCCGTAATATTGCCCGCCACGGACCGCGCCGCCGATGACGAAGTGGTGCGAGCCCCAGCCATGATCGGAGCCATCGCCATTATAGGCCAGGGTGCGGCCGAAATCCGATGCCGTAAAGGTGGTGACCTTGTTGGCTACGCCCAGTTCGACCGTGGCATTGTAGAAAGAGGTGACCGCCGAGTTGAATTTGGCCATCAGCTTGGGATGGTCCGTCATCAGGCCGTCGTGATTATCAAAGCCGCCCATGGAGACGAAGAACACCTGGCGCCTGGTACCGAGCGCGTTACGTGCGGCGATCAGCCTGGCCACGATCTGGAACTGCTGAGCCAGATAGTTGGTCTGGTCGAAGCTCGTCGTGAGGGTGATCGGGTCAAGCGCCGCATTGACTATAGTTTCCATATTGATCGAACGCTTGGTCACGGCATTGAAGGCATTTTCCATGACATGGGTGCGCGGTTCGGTAATCAGTTCCTTCAGCAGGTTGGATGCTTCTCCCGAACCGAAGACCCAGCCCTTGGTCGGCCAGATGGCGATCGCGCCATCCGGGCTGATCTGGTATTGCAGGGTGTTGTTGCCGGAAACAAACACCGCATTGCCCGATGCCGAGATACACGTCATCAGGCTCTGGCCATTGGATGACAGGGCTAGGTCACCCATGCGCCCGCCCCAGCCAACGGTCGAGCCTTCGGAACCAAGCGATTGCCAGACCGATGACTGGTCATTATGGGAGAACAGCTTGGGTGGCAGGGGATAGGCTTTGCTGCCACTATTGTACTGCGCCAGGGTCAGGGGCACCACCAAAGGGCCGACATTGAGCTGGACGGCCGCTTTGCCCGAATTGAACAGGGAGGCCACGCCAGTCAGTTCAGGGGCGAGCGCGTACTGGATATTATTGGTCAGGGTTTGCGGCGTCAGGGTGGTCAGAGCTGTGCCGTCCAGTTCACTATGGGCCAGTGCCACGCCACCGCGTTTGCGGCCAGCCGCTCCGCCGCGGATGGCGCTGTAGAGATCGTAGTTTGGCAAGTCGTAGGGAATGACGGTGTTGCCGTAATCATTGCCGCCGTAGAAGAAGCAGCAGACAATAGCCTTGTAGTCGGTGGCATCCATGGCGGCGGCTTCGCCGACACTGGCGAGATTGAGTGCCATGGGTGCCGCGGCGCCCAGACCGGCAACGGCGGCCGCCCGCTTCATGAAGGCGCGACGGTTGAGATCGGGAATTCGGTTATTGTACATATGAATTCCTATTTCTGGATCAGGTATTCGGGGCAGGTCATCAGCAGCAGGACGCAGTTGCAGATGCGGTCCAGCTTGTTATCGTCCGTGCTTGTCGCTGTAATTGGCCGGGCATCGATCGCCGTCTTGATCCGGGCGATGGTGGCGGGGGAAACCTGGTTGGCGCTCAGGTGCAGGTTCATCCAGTCGAGCAGCCCTTGCGAATCCGTCACCTTGGCCAGCATGGCGGTATAGTCCGGCTTGACGTCGTAATAGCCGTCTCGCATCACCGAGGTGAAGAAATTGATGAAGCCCGCCACCGTCGTTTCGTTGTGGAGCTGGAATTCCGGCGCCACATCGCCGGCGGTCGCTATCGCGGTTTGCGGCGGCACATAGCCGGGACGGAAGAAATTAAATACCGAGGGTGAGCGCAGCGGGCTTTGGCCCAGGCCCCAGTCGGCGCTCGACAGGTCGTAGATGCCCCATTTGCCGGTGGTGCTGTAGATATCAAAGGTACGGGCGAACTGCGCCAGGCGGATCATAGGTTCGCGCAGCTTGCCCGCGGTGGTGTTGGTCGGCAGGGTACGGGCTTCATCATCCAGCAGGATGGCGCGCCAGACGGCTTTCAGATCGCCGCGCACGCCGGCGCCATTGTTGTTGAACTTGTCGGCGACGCGCGACACGTAACCCGGTGACGGATTGGAAGTGACCAGCCTCTGGATCATCTGTCTGGCGAAGAAGGGGCCTACGTTCGGGTGGTTGAAAAGGGTATCCAGCGCGGTTTTCAGCGCGTCCTTGCCTGGCGTATTGGCCGGAATGGTAACGCCGAGGAATTTGACCTCCAGCATGGAGTGTTCGTTCGGATCAAGCGCCATGCGGGCGCTGGCAAATTCCGTGGTCGGGATATCATAGGTTTCAAAGCCGCTCTGCCAGGTGACTTTTGAAAAATCCCAGTCGTAGCCGGTAAAGACACGCGCCAGGTTGCTGATGTCCGATTGCGTGTAGGTCTCGGTCTTGTTGCCGAGCAGGTCGGTCTTTGGCGTGCCGTCATTATTCAGCATGTACAGGCCAATGGTGAAAAGCTGCATCACCTCGCGGGCATAGTTTTCATCGGGCTCACGGCCGGTCGCCGGATCTTCCTTGAGGTTGCCCTTTGTGTTCAGGAATTTGCCGATAGCCGGGTTGAGCGTCACCTCTTCCAGCAGGGTACGGAAATTGCCGAATACATTGGCGTTGAGCATGTCCCAATAGCCGGCGATGACATAAGGCGGCCAGAAACCGTCGATCGAATTGAGCGAGGCGACCATCATTTCCGACACGGCCAGGGCGCAACGCTTGCGCAACTGGTCGTCGCCGGTCATCAGCATCCGCCAGGCCATGAAGTCGCCGGGATTGCCGTCGAAATAATTGCCATTATTATCCGGTGTGCCATGACCCTGGGCTGTCAGCCACTGGGCACCGGTCTGGCTGACTGGCGCGTTAAACTGGGCGGTCAGCCAGCCGTCGTAGCCTTTTGAGTTCAGTGTGGCGAGGTCTGCGTCCTTGAAGGCGAACTGCGCCTGCAGCAGGAAGCGGGCGGCATCGGCCGGGGCGTAGTTGTAATTAACCGGCGTGGGCGTGGTGCCGCCGCCGGTACTTCCGCCGCCGCCGCCGCCGCCACCGCCGCCTCCGCCGCCACAGGCGGCCAGGGCCACGGACAGGGCGCCGAGCAGGCCCAGGCCGGGCAGGGACGAACTTTGAACGGTATCACCCGACGGTACCGCTTCCAGCGAAACTACAGGCTCATCTCGGGTTTCTGGGTGTGCTGCCGGGCGCGTATCCTGGAAATCCACGTCTTTTACCCTCGCCAAGATGCTGTAACTGTTTCAGGTGCGAAACAAAGCTATGTTGGCCAGTTATTAACGTTTTCCTAAATGGGGGAACCGCGTTCTCCTAAAAACAGAAATGTGAACGGAAATCCGCCTGCGGGGCCTTGTCCGCAAGCGGATTCAGGTTCGCTTATGCGCGTAAGGCCGCGCCGATCTTGCCGGCCGCCACGATGATTTTGGCACTGATCGCCTCGATTTCCGGCTCGGTCAGGGTCTTGTCGGTCGGAGTCAGGGTAACCTCGACCGCCAGCGATTTCTGACCTTCGGGCACGCCAGCACCGGTATAGACATCGAACACCTGGGCGTCACCGATCAGGATCTTGTCGGCGCCTTTGATGGCACGGACGAGATCACCGGAAGCGGCTTCGGCCGGCAGCAGGAAGGCGAAATCGCGGGTCAGCGGCATCAGGTTGGAGATGGTCAGCGCGCCTTTCGACTTGCCGGATTTCGCCTTGGGCGAGGGCAGCAGGTCGAGACGGATTTCAAAGCCGACGTATTGGCCATCTAGGTTCAGAGCTTTGAGCACGGCCGGATGCAGTTCGCCGAATTCGGCAACAATCTGCTTCGGGCCGAGTTGCAGTCGGGCCGAACGACCGGGGTGCCACCAGCCATTGTTATTGCCCTGAACCAGTTGCAGCGAGGCGACCGGCGCACCCATGGCTTCCAGCAATTCCAGCAAGTCGCCCTTGAGCGCGAACAAGGCATCTTCGCCTTTCGCCTGCCAGTGGCGCGACTTGTCCGGCGCCTTGATCGCGGTGATGGTGGTCTTCTGGTCGTTCGGTTCCAGGCCCTGATAGATGGGGCCGATCTCGAATAGCTGCACGCCGGAAAAGCCGCGCGCGGCATTGCGGCCGGCTGCTTCCAGCAGGTTCGGCAGAGAAGACGGCCGCATGCAGTTCAGTTCCGAGGCTATCGGGTTGGCGAGGACGAGTGTGTCATCACCGCCGCCGAACAGCTTCGCCCAGTCCTGGCGCATGAACGACCAGGTGACGGCTTCGCTGTAGCCAAACGCGGCGAGGGCGCGGCGCGCGATGCGGGCCTTGGCCTGCTGGCCGGTCAGCACGCCGCCGGGACGCAAGCCAACTACCGGCAGCGGCGTGGCCGGGATCTTGTTGAAGCCGTAGATGCGGGCGACTTCCTCGACCAGATCAGCCTTACCATCCACGTCGCGGCGCCATGAGGGAACCGCGACGGTCCACGGGGCGCCCTTGGTGACGCCAAAGCCCAGAGCGCTCAGGATCTCGGCAATCTTGTCGGTCGGGACGTCAAGGCCGGTCAGTTGACCGACATAGGCGGGATCGAAGGTGACAGCAGCGCGGCCTTCGACCGGGGCGCCGGCTTCTACCACTTCGGAGGCTTCGCCGCCGCAGAGATCAAGGATCAGTTGCGTGGCCAGCTCTAAGCCGGGGCGGGTGAAAAGCGGGTCTACGCCGCGCGCAAAGCGATACTGCGCATCGGAGTTGAGGCTGAGTGTACGGCCGGTCTGGGCGATGCGGATCGGATCGAACCAAGCGGATTCAAGGAAGACCTCAGTGGTTCTGTCATCCACGCCCGTGCTTTCGCCGCCCATGACGCCGCCCAGGCCGATCGGGCGCTGGCCATCGGCATCGGCGATCACGCACATGTCATGGCCGATATCATAGGTCTTGCCGTCGAGCGCGATCAGTTGCTCATCGTGGCTGCCGTTATGATGGCCGAGGCGGGCCTCGATCACCGAGCCTGAAAGCTTTGCGACATCATAGACGTGCAGCGGGCGGGCGCGGTCATAGGAGAGGTAGTTGGTGATATCGACCAGGGTCGAGATCGGCTTCAGACCGATGGCCTTGAGCTTGTCCTGCAACCACTTGGGCGAGGGGCCGTTCTTGACGCCGCGGATGACGCGACCGGTGAAGTGGCGGCAGCCGTCGCCATCGACCTTTACGGTAATGAATGAGGGAAACTTACCGGCCACCGGAGCAATCATGCTCTCGGTGAAGGTGCCGAGGCCCGTGGCCGCGAGGTCGCGGGCGATGCCATGAACGCCCAGCCAGTCGGGACGGTTGGGGGTGACTTCGAAGTCGATCACCGGTTCGGCGCCGAAGACCTCGGCGGCCGGGGTGCCGACGGCCAGGCTATCGGGCAGGTCGAGGATGCCATCGGCATCGCTGTCGAGTTCCAGTTCGGCGCCCGAGCACATCATGCCGTTGGAGACGACGCCGCGCACCGGTTTTTCGACCAGGGTAACGCCGAGGCCGGGTACATAGGCGCCGATCGGGGCATAGATGGTGGTCATGCCCGCGCGGGCATTGGGGGCGCCGCAGACGATCTCCTTGCGACCGTCGACGGTATCGACCTGGAGCACCTGAAGCTTGTCGGCATTCGGGTGGCGGGCGGCTTCAATGACCTTGGCCACGGAGAAAGGCTTCAACGCCTTGGCGGGATCGTGGATGTCTTCGACTTCGAGACCGGCCATGGTCATGGCGGCGGCCACATCATCGATGGTGGCGTCGGTCTTGAGGTGGTCTTTAAGCCAGGAGAGCGAGAATTTCATGTTCTGATCTTTTGTTTCGAGGTCAAGGAGGCGCGCCTCCTTGCCTTTAAATCTTAGGAGAGGCCGGAAGCGCTGTTCGGCGCGTTGAATCCGCTAAAGCCGTAGTGCTGGAGCCAGCGCGTATCGGCGGCGAACATATCGCGCAGGTCCGGTACGCCATATTTCAGCATGGTCAGGCGATCGACGCCCATGCCCCAGGCAAAGCCCTGGTATTCGTCCGGATCGACGCCGCAGGCGCGCAGTACGTTCGGATGAACCATGCCGCAGCCGAGGATTTCCAGCCACGAGTCGCCGGTGCCGACCTTGAGTTCGCCCTTTTCCCACGAGCAGCGCACATCCATCTCCGCCGAAGGTTCGGTGAAGGGGAAGTGGTGCGGACGGAACTGGGTGGTGACACTGTCCGTTTCAAAGAAACGCGAAATGAAGGTTTCCAGCACCCATTTCAGATGGCCCATGTGGGCGGTCTTGTCGATGACCAGACCTTCGATCTGGTGGAACATCGGCGTGTGGGTCTGATCACTGTCGCAGCGGAAAACGCGGCCCGGCACGATCAGGCGGAAGGGCGGCTTGCCCGAAATCATCGAACGGATCTGCACCGGCGAGGTATGGGTGCGCAGCAGCTTGCGCGTCCCATCCGGGCCAGGGTTGAAGAAGAAGGTGTCGTGCCTTTCGCGCGCCGGATGCTTTTCCGGGAAGTTCAGCGCGGTGAAGTTATGGAAATCGTCCTCGATATCCGGGCCTTCGGCGACCTCGAAGCCCATATCGGCGAAGATGGCGATCATTTCGTCCATGACCTGAAGCGTCGGGTGGACGCCGCCCTTGGGACGTGGGGCCGAGGGCAGGGATAGGTCGATGCGCTCCTTCGCCAGACGTTGGGCCAGATGGGCGGCTTCGAGCACATCCTTTCGGGCTTCCAGCTTTTCGGAAATGGCATCGCGCACGGCATTGATGGCCGCGCCGGTGGTCTTGCGTTCTTCCGGCGGCAGAGAACCCAGGGTCTTGAGCAGGCCGGAAATGCGGCCGGTCTTGCCGAGCGCCGAGACGCGCACGGCATCAAGGGCGCTGAGGTCAGAGGCGGCGGCGATCTCGCCTTCGATTTCGGTCTGGAGGTCGGTATAGGCGGTCATGGTCTTGTCTTTGAACAAAGGATGCGTGTGTTTAGGCGAAAGAGGCGACGGACGCAATTAAAGTAAGCAAGAAACCCCACCACCATTGCGCTTCGCTTATGGTCCCCCTCCCCGACAAGCGGGGAGGTACAAGTAACGCGATTATTCTTCTCGATCCTCCCCGCTTGTCGGGGAGGGGGACCGCACGACGCCAGCTTGCTGGCTAGATGCGGTGGTGGGGTATCTTGCTTCGGGAAATAAAAAACCCCGCGACCGGTAAAGGTGCGGGGTTCTTTTGTTCAGGACCGATCTGCAATCAGGCCAGAGCCGCGCGCACCTTTTCAGCGACGGCCTTAAAGCCGTCGGCGTCGTGCATGGCGATATCGGACAGAACCTTGCGGTCCATGTCGATGCCGGCCACGTTCAGGCCGTGGATGAACTGCGAATAGGTGAAGCCTTCCAGGCGGGCAGCGGCATTGATGCGCTGGATCCACAGGGCGCGGAAGTTACGCTTGTTGACCTTGCGGTCGCGGTAAGCGTACTGGCCGGCGCGATCAACGGCGGCCTTGGCGGTGCGGATGGTATTCTTGCGACGGCCATAGAAACCCTTGGCGAGCTTCAAAACCTTCTTATGCTTGGCGTGGGAAGTGACGCCTCTTTTAACGCGAGCCATTGTTCACTGTCTCCTTAGGCGTACGGCATGTAGGACTTGATCTTCACGATGTCCGGACCGGACATCACTTCGGTACCCCGGTTTTGGCGGATGTACTTCGAATTGTGAGAGATCAGACGGTGACGCTTACCGGCGACGCCGGCCTTCACCTTGCCAGAGGCAGTGATGCGGAAGCGCTTCTTGGCGCCCGACTTGGTCTTCAGCTTGGGCATTTCATGTACGGCTGGATTAAAGCCGCCCTCTTTTTGAGTGCTCTACCGCTCCGCTGCTTGAGAGCGTAGAGAGATTAAGACCCGCCAAGGCATGCCTTTTGGCCCGTCGGGTCGGTAGGAAGGCGGAGCACTACAGGAAATGGCCTGTCAGTGCAAGCGGAGTCTTTATTTCTTCTCCGCCGAGATGACTTTCTGAATCGCCTCGGCGCAGGGCTTGGTGACCTGGAACTTGGCCGTCGCCATCTGAGCGGCGTTGAAATGGATGAAGCCGTGGCCATTGGTCGGCATCCAGCCATAGAAGCTGGAGATGCGGGCGATCAGGTCGTTCGGCGTCGGCTGCGAGATATCGGCGCCGGCGTCATAGGGTCGGAAAACCGCGCCGGTCTCCCGGTTCATCCACATCACATCCCACAGTTCGGTTTGGTAGACATGAAGCAGCAGTCGATTGAAGCCATTGGTCCGCCAGGTGACTTCGCCGGTGCAGACCTGGTAGCTGAGATTGTCGGTGGCATTGAAGAACGACCAGCCGGGCTGGAGGCTGTAGCGCGACTTGATCCGCTCCAGGCGCTGGCCCAGCCGGCGGTCCTGGTTGGGGGATTGCAGGACTAACAGCCAGCAAGGCGCCTCTTCGCCAAGCGTGGCCGTGGCGACCCGGTTGTAGCGTTCCAGAAGGCTGCGCAGTTCGTCATGATCGGCGGCCAGGCGACGGTCATCGGGCAGGAAGTGGAAACGCGTCAGGTTCCAGCCCTCGGCCTCGCGCAACAGATGCCCGACAGGCTGAGTATTGCCGTGAAACCGCCGCCAGTCCGCTTCAAAATCAGACATGCTTCGCCCCGCGCTTTTGATATTTGCCGAGTTGCAGGGCCAGCAGAGCGGCCGGCAGGGTGGTCACCGCGCCCATCCATACCGAAGCATCCGGCCCGAACAGGCTGAACACATAACCGGCGATCATCGGGCCGGTGATGCGGGCGATGGCGCCGGTCGACATATTGAGGCCCAGCATGGCGCCCTGCTTGTCCGGCGAGGTCGACAGCGAGATAATGGCGCAGATCGAGGAGAAGATGACCGCCTGGCCGAGCGCGCCCAGCATGATGATAGGGGTTATCAGCCAGCCGATATGGTTCATGCCCTGGAGCGCAAAACTCAGTCCGAAGACAAACAGACCGGCCGCCAGCACCCTGCTTTCGCCATAACGGCGCGTGAGCGGCCGCATGAAGACCATCTGCATCAGGGCCGCAGCAATGCCGAGCGGCAGGAAGATGGCGCCGATCTCCTTCGGCCCCCAGTGGAAGCGCGCCTCCGCCCACAGGCCGAAGGTCGATTCCAGACCGGCAAAAGCCATCATGTAACAGAGTGTCGAGAGGATCAGGCGCACGAGGACCGGGCTTTGCAGGGCTTCCTGCGCGGTCTTCAGAATATGCGGTTGCGCCGCCTCGACCTTGGTGCGGCGCTCGCGGCTTTCACGAATGAACATCATGACGCCCAGGCAGGCGAGGGCGGAGAGGAGCGCGGCCCCCATCAGCGGCAGGCGGAACTGGTTGCCGCCGGCGGCGGTTTCATGGCTCAGTATGCCGCCGATGAAAGGCCCAATGATGAAGCCGAGCGAAAAAGCACCGCCGATCAGGCTCATGCGGCCGGAACGCTTTTCCGGCGGTGACACGTCCGACACATAGCCCTGTATGGTCGAGATATTGCCGGAACTGAGCCCGCTGAAAAAGCGGATCAGGATGGCGATCCAGATATTGGGCGAAAAGGCCAGCAATACATAGAAAAGTACGCTTAGCGCCGTGGTGACGATCAGGATCGGCTTGCGCCCAATGCGATCGGAGAGCCGGCCGAAATAGGGTTCGGCGAAGAACTGGCCCAGGGAATAGGTGGTGAACATCAGGGTCACCTGCCAGGCTTGCGCGTTCAGGCTCTGGGCAAAGAAGGGCATCAGCGGCACAACGATGCCGAAGCCGACCAGGTTGACGAACACCACGGCGAACATGGCGGCCAGGGGGCCATTTTCATTCAGGAAGGCGCGAACCTTGCCCAGCAGGCGGCCACGGAAAAAGGTGCGTGTGTCGCGTGGATCGTCTTCTTTGGCGTCTGCCTCGGCGGGGCGCAGGTCATCCGGTTCGGACAGCAGGGATTCGTCCGTGGACGCAATGCGGGTATCGGGTTTGGCCATGACGGCGGTTATAAATGATTTGCCATCGATTGCGACAGTTTCTTTATCGCAAGTGCGTGATGGCGGGTTGGCTTGACTCAATGCCAATGTTCTTGGTATGTTCTGTTAATGGCGCAGAAGGCTGACATGACGGATCTTGATCCCCGATGGAAAGATGGCGGCGATCTGCGCTGGCTTTATCTCGACATGAATTCCTATTTCGCCAGTTGCGCCCAACAGGACGAACCGGCGATCCGAAACCGGCCGGTGATCGTGGTGCCGGTGATGTCGGATTATACCTGCGCGATTGCCGCCAGCAAGGAAGCCAAGGCATTGGGCGTCAAGACCGGCACGCAGGTGAAGGAAGCGCGGGAGCGCATCCCCGGATTGATCGTCCGCGAGGCCAGGCCCGACCGCTATGTCGAACTGCACAACAAAATTCTGGCGCAGATCGATTATGTTATCCCGGTCGAGAAGGTCTGCTCGATCGACGAGGTGGCGTGCCGGCTGATGGGGCCGCAGCAACTGGAGGCGCCGGCGCGGGCCTTGGGGCATCGCATCCAGCGGCGCATTCTGGAAAACGTCGGCGAGTGCCTGACCGCCTCCATCGGGATCGCGCCGTCGCGCCTGCTGGCCAAGACGGCGGCAGATATGAAGAAGCCACTGGGCCTGACCGTGCTGCGCCAGGATGAACTGCCGGGGGCCTTGCTTGGCCTGGAGATAAATGAGTTCGCCGGTATCGGGCGGTCGATGAAGACGCGGTTGAATGCGGCCGGTGTCGAGACCGTCCGGCAATTATGGGAGATGTCACCGTCGCGGATGCGGCAGGTGTGGCGCGGCATCATGGGGGAAAACTTCTGGTATGCGCTGCATGGCGTCGATCCGCCGGAAATCGAGACAACGCGCGCCAGCATCACGCATGGCCATGTGCTGGCGCAGGAACTGCGGCCGGTTGAACATGCGCGCGGTGTCGCCCGGCGGCTGACGGCCAAGTGCGGCTCGCGGCTGCGGCGCATGGGCTATAAATGCGGCGGCCTGCACCTTTACCTGCGTGGCGCCGGCGGCGAGCGGCTGGAGGCGGCCACCCGCTTTACCGTGACATCGGACAGTTTTCGTATGCTGGAAGCGTCAGACGATCTGTGGGCGCAATGTGCGCGCAAATTGAAGATGCCGCGCGTCAAGCAGATTGTCGTTACCTGCCTGCACCTGATCGAGGCCGGGGCGAAGCCGGATCTGTTCGGCTGGACACCGGACGGCGAGGAAGATGGCCGCCATATGAACCTGTTGTCGGCGCTGGATGCGCTCAATCAAAAGTTTGGCAAGGATGCGATAACGATTGGACCACGCACCAAAATGCATGGCTTTGTCGGTGCCAAGATCGCCTTCAACCGTATCCCCGAACAGCCGGAATTCTGGGAGTAGGTGAGGAAAGCGCCAAATGACGCAACGATCCTGACAAATTGATCCGGGGCGCATGAAGCGGAGGGACTTCGTTCCTACCCCATCGTGCATCGAGCATTCTTTGCGGCCCGCAGATAATAATGCGCCGTTTCATCGGGCTTCTGTTGAGTGCGACAAGTTTGTTCGTGTCGCCACCCCCGCCGTTTTCATTCAGAATGACCAGGTTGCGATAGGCGTCATCGGTCTTGTGTTCGGTCTTCTCGGCAGCTGGCCGGCAGCACCTCGGCTGCGCGTCCTGCGTTAACTATGATGCCTAAAACCGAAAATAGTCAAAGTACGGATGATTTTTCCTGTTGAAGTGAACAATGATCAGGGAAACTGACCGGTATCCTCAGTTCTTATGGCTTGCGCTGGGGGGCGTTTCGCGGTTGAAGAGGATCGTATACGGATCCGCCTTTTGAGTGCTTTGCCATGCCAAACCTGCCCAAAGAAACAACGCGTTTGACCAGCGCCACGCTGGGCCGCCAGAACTCCCGTCGCGCCGTCAATACGGCGGTGGAGCGCGGCTCGACCGTATTGTTCGAAAATGCGGAAGTGCTTTATAATGACGACATCAAGCCGACCTATGGCACGGATGGCCTCTCGACACAGAACGAACTCTGCCGGCTGATCGCCGAGTTGGAAGGGGCGCAGGAAGCCTTTATCCTGCCGTCGGGACTGGCGGCCCTGACCCTGCCGATGTTCGCCTTCCTTTCGGACGGCGATGAAATCCTTGTGGTCAATTCGTGCTACCGCCCGGTGCGCCGCTTCCTCGAAACCCAGATGAAGCGCTTCGGCGTCATCACGCGCTACTATGAACCGCGTTTGTCACCGGAAGAGGTGCTGGCCCTCGCCACGCCGCAAACGAAGATGATCTATGTCGAAAGCCCCGGTTCGCTGACCTTCGATATTCAGGATATCCCCGGTATTGCCAAATTGGCGAAGGCGCGCGGCATCCTGACCCTGTGCGACAATACCTATGGCGCCGGCGTCCTGTTCAAGCCGCTGGCCCATGACGTTGATCTCTCCATGCAGGCCCTGACCAAATATGTCGGCGGGCACTCCGATGTGCTGATCGGTTCGGTGTCGGTCAATGACCCGAAGCTGGCCAAGGGGCTGCACGACACTATCAAGGCGTGGGGCTTCTTCACTTCGGCTGATGAAAGCTATCTAGCTTCGCGCGGTATCCGCTCCCTGCACCTGCGCCTGAAGCAATCGGGCGATAGCGCTTTGAAGGTCGCCAAATGGCTGGACGACCGCCCGGAAGTGCTGAAGGTGGTCCATCCCGCACTGGAAAGCCATCCGGGCCACGAGATTTTCAACCGCGATTTCTCGGGCGCCAACGGCCTCTTCATGGCGTTGTTCAAGGGCAATGGTGAGAAGGACTCGCAGGCGTTCCTCAATAAGCTCAAGCTGTTCGGCCTCGGCTTTAGCTGGGGCGGTTATGAGAGCCTGGCCACCAATTCCGAACCGCAAATCCGTGGCCGTGCGCGCCTGAGCAATGAGCCAGATCCCTATCTGCAAGGCTCGGCGGTGCGGTTTTATGTTGGGCTGGAAGATCCGGACGATCTGATAGCGGATATCGAACAGGCTTTGAGCGTTTTCAGTTAATCTTCCTCCTCCCTTGCGAAGGTTCCCGCTTCGCAAGGGAGGAGAAGGTCTTAAAGCCCGTACAGCTTCGCCTTGGCGGCAAAGGCTTCGCTGGCGGCGTGGAACTCGCTCTTGAGGTGACTGACCAGATCCGCGACCGGCAGGACTTCGTGAATCGAGCCGACGCCCTGGCCGGCGGACCAGATGGTTTTCCAGGCTTTCGCTTCGGTGTTCAGTTCATGCGCCATATCGATCTTGTGGTGCGGGTCTTTAGCGGCTGCCGGATCGAGGCCGTTGGCGATCAAGGAGGGCGTCAGGAAGTTGGCATTGATGCCGGAAATCGCGTCGGTATAGGTGATGTCTTTTGCCGTCGTCTCGATCAGCATCTCCTTGTAGGCTTCAGCCGCGCGGGCTTCCTCGGTGGCGATAAAGCGCGTGCCCATATATGCCAGATCAGCCCCGGCCATCAGGGCAGCGGCGACATCCCTCCCGGTCGACATGGCGCCCGAGAGCAAGATGGTGCCTTTGAAGAACTGGCGAATTTCATTGATCAGGGCAAAGGGATGCTGGTTGCCGGCATGACCGCCGGCGCCGGCCGAGACCAGGATCAGTCCATCGACGCCGGCGTCCGCCGCTTTTTTGGCATGGCGGGCATTGATGACATCGTGAAACACCACGCCGCCATAGGCATGGACACCATCGACAATATCCTTGACCGCACCAAGCGATGTGATGACCAGCGGCACCTTGTGCTCAGCGGTGATAGCCAGGTCGGCCATCAGGCGGGTATTGGTATTGTGGACGATCAGGTTGACGCCGTACTGGGCATCATCCGGGCCAAGCGCCGCCTTGATCTGTGTCAGCCATTCGGCATAGCCTTCCGAGGTACGCTGGTTAAGCGCGGGGAAGGTGCCGATCATGCCTGACTTGCAGGTGGCGATGACCAATTCCGGCCCTGAAACGAGGAACATCGGCGCGGCTACCGCCGGAAAGCGCAGGTTCTTGGCAAGCAAGGCGGGGACGGCCATCATGTTTCCTCATTTTTGTAGCTCAAATGCCGCATGGCTCCTCGCAACAGCTCGGGCGGGCGGTCGCCCTTGCCAAAATGCCAGACATTTTGGAGGCAACTCACCATAAATTGACGTTCGCGTAAAGTTATTTTCTCCTCCCCTGCGGAGCGGGGGAGGTGGCAGCGCGAAGCCCGCAGGGCTGGTGTCGCTGACGGAGGGGCGTTGGGCTTGCCAAAATGCCGGCAATGTCTATATCCAGCGCATGAGCCATTACACCGATAACCTGACCCAACTGGGCGGCGATGCCCGTCCTGTCGATGATCCCGCCAAGGCCGTACTGGAGCGCGTACCCAATCCGCATCCGGATGTGAACTATGTGGCGCGCTTTACGGCGCCGGAATTCACCTCTCTGTGCCCGGTGACCGGACAGCCGGACTTTGCCCATCTGGTCATCGACTATGTGCCGGGCGACTGGCTGGTCGAGTCGAAGTCACTCAAGCTGTTCCTGACCAGCTTCCGCAATCATGGCGCCTTTCATGAAGATTGCACCATCTATATCGCCAAGCGTTTGAAAGACCTGCTTGATCCGCGCTGGCTGCGCATCGGCGGCTTCTGGTATCCGCGCGGCGGTATCCCGATCGATGTCTTCTGGCAAACGGGCGAAGCGCCGAAGGGCGTCTATGTGCCGGAGTTTGGCGTACCGACCTATCGTGGCCGGGGGTAAAAGACGGTGAGGGGGCTTTGGGGAAATTTCTGGTCAAGAAGTTTAATAACTCTACTCTACGCAATATTGCTCTGTGTGGGCATAACGATAGCTTATCAAACGGCGATCACGTTAACGGATGTGTTTAGGCTGCCTCTATCCGTTGCCGTTATTTCCCAATTTTCTAGTGAGGCATTCGCAGGTCTTTTACCGATTTGGGGATTTGCCGAATGGCGTGCGAAACGAATTAAAACTGCTCCCTCAATGAGAGTTCATTTTACATTTATTCCTATATTTATAATTGCTTATAGGTTGGCGGAAACCGGTTTGGCGAGATACTGGCTGGCTCATTTTTATGCACAAAAGCTGCCAGATTATTTATCTTTACTAGCTTGGTTTATAGCCAGCCTAATAGCTGCTGTTGTCGTTGTTACATTTTTTAAGAACCGGCCAAATTCAGCGACGAAGCTACACGACCACTTTTGATCAGCCCTCCCACCAGCTAACCCGACTATCATAATCCGGGCGTTCACGTTCTAACGGCGCTTCGGGGGGCGTGCCGAGGAAAATCCAGCCGGCGACATTTTCGCCCTCGGTCAGGCCGAGCAGCGCCTTTGCTTCGTCATCATATGAATACCAGTCGGTGATCCAGTTGGCGCCGTAACCCAGAGCACCGGCGGCGATCAGCAGGGTCTGGCAGACCGCAGCGGCGGAAAGCTGTTGTTCCCACAATGGCTTCTTATACGGAAAGACCGGGCTGGAAATTACCAGCAGGGCTTCAGGCGGGATGGAGAGCTTTTGCAGCGCGCCCGCGGCCTGGCGGTCGTCGCGGCTTTCGGCCAGGGTTTTCAGCTTTTCGACCAACCTGGCCTTGCTATTGGTTGTAAAACGCACAATTCGCCAAGGCCCCAACTTACCGTGATCAGGCACGCGAAAGCCGATCCGGATCAGCAGGTCCATTTCCTCTTCGCTGGGGGCCGGCAGTCCGAGCGTCGGGGCCGGCGCGCTGCGACGATGGAACAGGGCATCCAGCACCTCAACGGACTTCTTTTGCGGTACGGGCTGGCCGAATTCGATGGGGACGCGATCAAAATCAGGTAAGGTCATGCTATGGCTTTCAAAAGCGAATCTGCCCTGACCATATAGGTGTCCCGTGCCGGATAAAACAGTCAAACGACCGCCCTGGGACAGCGAAGCGCGCGCCGCTGCCCGCCCGCATTGGCGAAGCGTGACTTCAGAAACCATATTTCAGAACCCGTGGATACGCGTCGAAAGCCACGATGTTATCGCGCCGACGGGCAATACGGCGCATTATGGCCTGGTGAAGTTCGCCAACCGTGCCATTGCCGTCCTGCCGCTGCATGATGACGGCACGGTGTCTCTGGTCGGGCAGGCGCGGTTTGCCGTCAACGCCTATAGCTGGGAACTGCCCGAAGGCGGCGGGCCGCATGACGAAGACCCGCGCCAGGCCGCTATCCGCGAGTTACGCGAGGAAACCGGCCTGGTGGCGGCGGACCTGCGTGAAATCCTGTCCTTCGACATGTCCAATTCAGTGACCAATGAGGTGGCCGTCTGCTTTCTGGCCACCGGCCTCAGCCAAAGCGACACCGCGCCGGACGAAACCGAAGCCTTCGAGTATGCCCGTGTGCCGTTTAAAGCCCTGCTCGAAGCCGTGATAAAAGGCCAGGTTCGTGATGGCTTAACCGTTGTCAGTGTATTGCGGGTACACCATATGGCGGTGAGCGGTGATTTGCCGCCGCATCTGCGAAATGCTATACTTGCCTGACTATTCAAGGAGGTGCTTTTCATGGCACAGGTTTTCGAGGTCATAACCCCTGACGACAAGCCGATCTGGCTGTGCCTGCGTCAGGAGGCCGGCGATGCCGTCGCCGAGGAGCCCGGCCTGGCCTCGATGCTGCACTCCACCATCCTGTCGCACGACGACCTGGCCAGCGCCCTCAGCTATCAGATCGCCCGCAAGCTGGGCGATGATACCCTGCGCGGCATGACCCTGCGCGAACTGGTATCCAAGGCATACGACGCTGATCCGTCCCTGGTCGAATTTGCCCAGGCTGATTTGCAGGCCGTTTATGAGCGCGACCCGGCCGCCAAGGGCTATCTGCAAACCTTCATGTTCTTCAAGGGCTTCCTCAGCCTGCAAATCCACCGCGTAGCGCATCGCCTGTGGAAGGATGGCCGCCAGACCATGGCGCACTTCCTCCAGAGCCGCGTATCGGAACTGTTCCAGATCGATATCAATCCGGCGGCGCGCATTGGCAAGGGCGTCTTCCTTGATCACGGCACAGGCATTGTCATCGGTGAAACGGCTGTGGTGGGCGACGACTGCTCGATCCTGCAAGGCGTGACCCTGGGCGGCACGGGTGCCGAACGCGGCGATCGTCACCCCAAGATCGGCAAGGGCGTGCTGCTGGGCGCCGGCGCCAATGTGCTCGGCAATATCGTCATCGGCGACTATGCCAAGATCGCTTCCGGCTCGGTGGTGCTCAAGCCCGTGCCGGCCCACTGTACGGCGGCGGGCGTGCCGGCGAAACTGGTCAATTGCAAGACCTGCGAAGACCCGGCCCGCCAGATGGACCACACCATGCCGGATATCGACCTCGATTATTCGATTTAAGTGTGAAAAAACGGCCAGGACTCAAATAGTGGGGACAACAGGCCGTTTGCGTTTGCGCCGCTTTGCCGCAGCCTTTAAAGCTCGCCACACATAAATTTTATCCTCTTGCCCGGCGAATTGTGCTTAAGTTTGCGCACTATCGGGCGCGAGGATGGCGCCAACCGCATTCTAATTTCTGAGGCCAATCATGACCCCCGCCGAAATCGCCAAGGTTCAGGACTATCTTTTCAAGACCTTCAAGACCAAGGGGCTTGAAATCAAGCCGCGCAAGCAGAAGGATTCCGCCGAGGTGTTCATCGATGATGAATTTGTCGGCGTGGTCTATGTCGACGAGGACGAGGCCGGTTCCTATCTGTTCGAGATGGCCATCCTCAAGGAAGACCTCTAGGCTTCTAACCAGCCCATTTAAAAAGCCCGGCGGATCATTCGCCGGGCTTTTTCGTCCTTACATGTCCGCGTAGGGATCATCATTCTTGCGGCGGCGGCGCTTAACCACCGGCTCGACGTCCGGCGGCGTCGGATTGGCGCTGCGTTCATATTCGGCGCGCGCCTTGCGCACCTTCGATTCGGCGCGGCGTACCTTGTGCAGCTTGAACTCTTCGGCCAGCGAACTGACGATCTGCGAGAACATCGGCAGGTATTGCGGGAACCGCGTGGCCATGAAACCGGCGACGATCGCGGCCACGGTCGCCAGGACCGGCGAGGTGGCCGACAGGCTGTCGATGAGGTTGGAAATGCTGCCGACGGTCGATTTCGAGAAGGCTTCGTCGATCAGCGACTGGCGGCGCTTTTCCCGGTTATGCGGCAGGGCCTTGATGCCGAGATAAATAACAATCGGCAGCAGGAAAAGACCGCCCAGGGCCAGCGGTCCCCACAGATCGCCCAGCAGCCTCACCGCCAGCGTAAAGAGGCCGATACTGATCCAGATCAGGCCGATAATCGCCGTGGCGAGCAACAGCACAAGCCCGATCAGGGCTGATTTTACATTTTCGATCTGATTGGAAAAGTTGAACATCAGGTTTCCGTTTAGAGCTGCAACACTTATGCTTTGGGCCGAATTAATGGCACAACCATATAAAGGCACAATATGAATAAAGCACCCTTTGTTGTGCCTTAAAGGCCATGCTAGAGACAATTCCTGTTCAAAAACAAGGGTAGGGACATGCTCTTTCTGCAGGCGGTATGGCATTCCGCCAAGGTGATATGCGCCGGGCTTTACTGGCTGTTGTCCCTGGCATTCCTGTGGGGCGGAGTGATGCAGCTTGGTAGGGGCGGCGCTGTTGGCCAGATCAGCATCGGCTTTGTGGTCTGCCTGTTTTGCCTGCGTTTCGTTCTGGTGAAACGCTTTGTCTCGGCAGGCGTTTTTAATGTCGCGGCGACGACCGCCTTTTTTGTCCTGATCGTTGTGCTGGACGCGAAAGGGTTGACCGGCGCGGCTTAGGCCGTTTCCTGCAGCGCCGCGCGGATGGTTTCGACCATCTGGTCGATGTGCGCCTTCTCCAGTATCAGGGGCGGGGACAGGGCGATAATATCGCCGGTGACGCGGATCAGCAGGCCCTTGTCGAAGCAGCGGTCGAAGACTTCCAGAGCGCGGGCGGTCGGGGCGCCGGGACGTGATTCCAGCTCAATCCCGCCAATCAGACCGAGATTACGGATATCGATGACGTGCGGCGCGTCGCGCAGGCTATGTACGGCGTCCTGCCAGTAGGGCGCCATGTCGTTGGCGCGTTTGAACAGGTCTTCCCCGGCATAGACATCAAGCGTGGCGATGCCGGCGGCGCAGGCCAGCGGGTGGCCGGAATAGGTATAGCCGTGGAACAGTTCGATCGGCGCGTCAGCGGTCTGCATGAAGGTATCGTAGATTCGGTTGGAAACGGCGACGGCGCCCATGGGCACGGCGGCATTGGTGATGCCCTTGGCCATGGTCAGGATATCGGGCGTCACGCCGAAATAATCGGCGCCGAAGGCCGCGCCCAGGCGGCCAAAGCCGGTGATCACCTCATCGAAGATCAGCAGGATATCGTGCTTATCGCACAAGGCGCGCAGGCGCTGGAGGTAGCCCTTTGGCGGCACCAGAACGCCGGTGGAGCCGGCCACGGGCTCGACGATGACGGCGGCGATGGTCGAGGCGTCATGCAGGGCGACCAGGCGTTCCAGATTATCGGCCAGGTCGGCGCCGTGTTCCGGAATGCCCCTGGTGAAAAGATTGCCGGTGACGCCATGCGTATGCGGCAGGTGATCGACACCAGTCAACAGCGAGCCGAAATACATGCGGTTGCGCACAATGCCGCCCACCGAAATGCCGCCAAAGCCGACCCCGTGATAGGCGCGTTCGCGGCCGATCAGGCGGGTTTTCGAGGCATGGCCGCGGGTGCGCTGGTAGGCGAGGGCGATTTTCAGCGCCGTATCGGCCGATTCCGAGCCCGAATTGGTGTAGAAGACCCTCTTCAGGTCGCCGGGCAGGATGCCGGCCAGCTTCTCGGCGAATTCAAAGGCGAGCGGATGCGCCATATTGAAGGTGGGGGCGAAATCCATCACCGCCGCCTGTTTCTGGATCGCCTCGGTGATTTTCGCCCGGCCGTGCCCGGCATTGACGCACCACAGGCCGGAGGTGGCGTCAAGAATCTGGCGCCCGTCCACGTCGGTGTAGTGCATGTCCTTCGCACTGGCCAGCAGTTTGGGTTTAGCCTTGAACGCGCGGTTGGGCGTAAAGGGCATCCAGAAGTTTTCAAGCGTGGACGGCGTGTTCATGTCAGGTTCACACAGATATCGATAGCGAGTACGGCAGTTTCATTACGAATCCGGAATGAACTGTGTTAGGTTGGGTTTAGGGATCGCCGAAGTGTGATCACAAAATTGGGCTTCATGCAATGGGGCCGCAAAGAGGTTTTGGTAAAATGGTCGTTGTCAGTCTGGAAAGCGTGTCCGGTGGCAGCCTGAACGAGGCGAAGATTCACGATCAGGTCTATGAGGCCCTGTCCGAAGCCCTGATCCAGGGCAAGATTCCGCCGCTCAAGCCGGTCAGCTTACGCACCCTTGCCCAAAACCTCGGCGTGTCGCCCATGCCGGTGCGTGAGGCGGTGCGGCGGCTGATCGCCGAAAAGGCGCTGGAGTTGCAGCCTTCCAACAAGCGCCTGCGTGTGCCGGATCTCACCGAAAAGCGCCTTATGCAGTTGATGACGGCCCGTCAGTGGGTCGAGCCAGAACTGGCGCGGCTGGCCACGCCGCGCGTGACGAAGGATGTTATCAAGCGCCTGCGTGAGGATGACGCGGCGGTGATGACGGCGCTCGGCAAGGGGGATGTGGCGGCCTATATGCAGGCCAATCAGGATTTCCACTTCTCGATCTATCGCCTGGCCGACGCCGATCTGTTCTATGATATGGCGCGGACCCTGTGGCTCCAGGTCGGGCCCTTCATGCGCGTGGTTTTCGGTCGCATGGGCACGGTTCATCTGCCGAAGGATCACCACCAGGACATGATCCGTGCCCTCGAAACCGGCGATGCCGAGACGGTCAAGACCTCGATGGCGGCAGATATTCATGAAGGCATGGAACTGATGCTGGACGCGATCAAGGCCCATGTGGCGCCGGAACCGAAGCGGCGGCGACGGGGATAGATGATTATTTAAAGTAAGAATCCCCACCACCACGCCCTTCGGGCGCGGTCCCCCACCCCGCCAACCGGGGGGGGTGCTGAGCGTTGGACTGCAGGGCCGTGGGCCAACCCGCGTGGCGGGGGGGGGGGCCGCGCGATCCGCGAAG
>NZ_JBQCHT010000013.1:0-36182 GCF_051954415.1 Asticcacaulis sp. | reverse complement strand
GCCTGAACCTGCATGCCTATAATCAGGCGACGGCAGTCATTACCCAGGTGGGCGCTGATACGGTGATAGATCTCGGCGGTGGAAATGTGATTACACTTACCGGTGCTAATAAGGCAGACGTGACAAGCCACATAACGTGGTAGACACGGTTTGATTGTAAATGCGTGATAAAAGCGCCAATTGCAGCTATAGTGGCGAAGCGGGGGGAATAAAACCTGCCGTGATTAGGTTCGTTAAATCACAGAAGCTTTTATGATCCATATGCTAACCCGCTTTAAGGTCAACCCGACATTGGGGCGGGCGTTGGCGCAATGTCGCCTGCATTTCACTAATGCGGCTGTATTCAGCTTCTTTATCAATGTGCTCAGTCTGGCCCCGACGCTCTATATGCTTCAGGTATATGGGCGTGTGGTGCCGACGGGCGGGGTAATGACCCTCGTTTATCTGACGGTGATTTTGCTGGTGTCACTGGCAACCCTGTCTATTCTCGACAGTCTGCGTGGCCGGTTATTAATGCGGTCGGGTGTTCGTCTTGACCGTATCCTCGCCGGTGAAGTGCTCAATCATCTTTATGCGCGCGGCACCATGAAGAAAGGGATGGCCAACACCACTCTGCTGCGTGAGTTCGATGCATTCAGGCAAGTCCTGAGTGGTCAGGGCATGACGGCCGTGTTCGATCTGCCATGGATCGTCATTTTTCTGGGTCTGGCCTTTTATCTTCACTCTCTTCTCGGCTGGTTGTCAGTCGCCGGTGGTCTTCTGCTGGCGATCGTCACTTGGTTGAGTGAACGGGCCTCCTATCAGTTTGTCACCCGTTCGGCCGAGACCATGGCGGCGGCTTATGCCCGGCAGGATGCCACAAGCCAGAAGGCTGATGTTGTGCGCGCACTCGGTATGCGGCGCGCTCTGGTCGAAGTCCAGTTGAAGGAGCGTCATGGCGCGCTTGACGATCAGATAAAGGCCAGCCTCAGTGTCAGCGGCTACAGCACGGCGTCGAAATTCATCCGCCAGTTCCTGCAATCGGTCGCGCTCGGCGTCGGGGCGTGGCTGGCTATACATCAGCAGATTTCGGCGGGCGCCATTTTTGCCGCGTCACTGTTGATGTCACGCGCGCTTACGCCCATGGAGCAGGTCATCACCTCATGGCGCAGTCTGATACGTGGTTACAACGCCTTCCGAGCGGTTGACAGGGCCTTGAACGAGCAAGACGATGGCGCCACGCCGCTGACTGCCTTGCCTGCGCCTCAGGGATTGGTTGAGATCGACGGGTTGACCGTTCCGCATCCCGATCAGAAGGCTTTTATTCTCCAAGGGATTAGTTTGCGGGTATTGCCAGGGGAGTTGGTGGGGGTTGCCGGGCCAAGCGGCGTTGGCAAATCAACCTTGGCGCGGCTGATCGTCGGGGCGGACACCTACGAGGTTGGCACTATCCGCTTTGATGGCGCCGAACGGCGGGACTGGGACTCGGAAAAGCTGGCGCGGCATATCGGTTACCTGCCGCAGGATTCGACGCTTTTCGGCGGCACCGTGCGGGACAATATCTGCCGCTTTGAAACGGCTGCTGATGGCAACGCGGCCGGGATTGATGAAGCGGTTGTCGCTGCGGCAAAGTTGGCGGGGGTGCATGAGATGATCCTGCAACTGCCGAAGGGGTATAACACAGTGCTTGGTCTTAGCGGCCAGGGGCTTTCCGGCGGCCAGGCGCAACGGGTGGCGCTGGCGCGGGCGCTATATCGTGATCCTGCCGTTCTGGTGCTGGATGAACCAAACGCCTATCTTGACAGCGCCGGTGAAATCGCCTTGATCGAGGCCATGGCTGCCGTGTGCAAGCGCGGCGGCAGTGTCATCATCATTGCCCACCGCACCAGTGTGCTTGAACGGGCATCAAAACTCCTCATGCTGGCCAATGGTCGGGTGCAGTTCTTCGGCACGCCGCAGCAATGGGCTGAGGCCGTCACAAGGCAGCGCGGCCAGACCAGTCTGGCGCCCATCGCCGGCGGCAAGGCGGGGATGAACTAATGGCTTTTGACATTCGCGCACACGCTCCGATGCCGCCAAAAGGTTCACGGTGGAATCCGTTTCACCGCCGGGCCGCAGATATAACAGGCCTCGATGATCCGGGCCCGGATATTTCTCAAGGCCTGTTTGTCGTAGTTGCCTTCTTCATCATTTTCTTGGGATGGGCGTCGCTGGCGCGCGTCGATGCGGCGGTCAATGCGCGTGGCACCATCGTGGTGACGGGCAATCGTCAGGAAGTGCAGCACAGGGAGGGCGGCGTGATTTCGGCCCTGCACGTCCGGGAAGGCGATCATGTTGTCAAGGGGCAGATTCTGGTCGATCTGGCCGGGGATCAGACCGAGGCCACCGCCAATGCCTTGATCGCGCAGTTTATAGACCTCAAACTGAAGGAGGCGCGTCTGCTGGCTGAGCAATCGGGTGGTGGTGACCTGGCCATACCCGCCGGGCTGGATGATTTTGGCCCGCAGTATCAGCCGCTGATTAACAGCGCCGCGAACCTCCAGCGCAGTAAACTGGCCGCCAATCGTACCTACATGGGGACCCAACTGTCGGTGCTCGATCAACGTATTGAACAAACACGCGAGGGGATTGCGGGTTACGAAGAGCAGTCCAAATCCAATATTCAGAGGCAATCCCTGACAAAGGACGAACTGTCTGGTGTGAAAGACCTGCAAGCCAAAGGCTATGCCCCGATGACACGGGTGCGCTCGCTCCAGGAGGAAATAGCCGGTCTGGAAGGCGATTATGGGGCTCTGCGCGCCAATATCGCCGCGTCTGAAGCCAAGATTGGTGAGACGCGGCTTCAGGCCGTATCCGTTCGCAAACAGTTTCTTGATCAGACGATTTCCGATCTGAGTGACACCCAATCCAAACTCAAGGCTATGGAGCCCCAGTTGCAGGCCGCACGCACGAGCTATGATCGTCTGCACATTCGGGCGACCGCTACCGGCAAAGTCATGGGACTTAGCGTCTTCACCGTTGGTGGTGTTATCGCGCCGGGGCAAAAGGTAGCGGATATTGTACCTGATGCCACACCCCTGGTTATTCAGGCGATGGTTGATATCAAGGATGGTAATGACATCAGACCCGGACAGATGGCGCAGGTCCATTTTACATCACTGCACGAGCGTGATGTGCCGATCCTCAACGGGCGCGTCCTCGATGTTTCCGGCGACAGTTTCAGCGACAAGGAGGCGAATAAGTCCTTCTATATTGCACGCATTCAAATTAGTCCGGAAACGCTCGCGACGCTGAACCGGATCATGAAGGATAGAGACGTCCTCAAGCCCGGCTTGCCGGTGGAGGTGGTGGTACCTTTACGCAAACGAACCCTGCTGCAATATCTGCTGGAGCCTTTGAACCAGTCGCTGTGGAAAACATTCCGGGAAAACTGACGGCTTTAAGCGATTGCCGCGCAGACGGGACCTTGCTAGGTTGTGCGAAGTCAGTGAAACTATAAAGGGCCGTCGTATTGCGCCGTTTTGGCGCGGACCAGTAAGTCTATGAGCGCTAAACCAAACACTTTTCTATACTATGGACGCAATATCCGCGTTTATATATCTCGGACAGACAAATCGCCTTCAAGTAAGGTGGTTATATGTTTTCATGGAAAAAAATCTGAATCTGGGTTTCAGAGAGGAAATTTCGGCGAATCATTCTTGCGGTCGCATGAAATAGACGCCATTCACATCCAGACCAGCGTCAATAACTGGTACCAGTCTCCGGATCTGCCTGAAGCCTTGGCTGCGGTGGCTCACGCGGCGGCGATATATAAACATCGTGTGACCTATGGCACGAGCATGGGAGGGTATGCTGCCCTTGCTTTTTCCGGCCCTTTAAACGCCACCGGAGTTACAGCTTTTGTGCCGCAGTTTTCGCCGATGGTAGATAAGGTGCCATTCGACAACCGCTGGAAGGATGAACGGCAATTGATTGAGCCCATCATGGATGACATGGCGTCGCAGATTTCCAAGACAGCGAAGATTTATATATCTTACGATCCATATCAAAAAATAGATCGTAAGCATTTTGAGCTGATCCAGGCGACGGGCGCCAAAATTACCCCACTGCTGTTCCCCATGGTCGACAATGAGGTTCTTCGTTTCCTCGGAGATACGCATTTGATGCAAAAGGTGGTTCTCGAAACCATCGATGGCAAGGCGACGGGAAAGGGATACCGCTCCCTCATCCGTGATGGCCGGCGACTGAGTACGGCCTATTTGTTCTATTCCGGATTACGCCTGATCCGCCGCCGCCATCTTGCCAGGGGATGGGATTATTTCCTGAAAGCCATGGATCTGCCGGCCGGGCAATTCGATCATTACAATCGCATGTTCATCCAGGCCCAGCGTCAGGCCCCGCCCGCCGGCGTCGCCGAAAAGATTGCTGCCATTGTCGACAGGCGTCCGGAAAACGCAAATCTCCTTAAGGCATACAACGCCCATCAGCCCGAACTGATAAAGTTGTTCGCGGCATAGCGTTGGCTTTGTCAGGCCGCTCGCTGATTTGCTTCAGGCGGCTTTAACCGCGCTGATGAATTCCACCGGGCGGCCGAGCAGGTAGCCTTGTGCTTCCTCGCAGCCTTCTTCGCGCAGCAGGCCCAGTTGCGCCTCGGTTTCGACGCCCTCGGCCAGTACCGGTATTTCCAGCGACTTGCCGAGCGCCAGGATGGCCCGGACAATGGCGCGCGCCTGGGCGCTCTTGTCGGCCTCCATCAGGAATGAGCGGTCGATCTTGATCTTGTCGAACGGGAAGGAGTTGAGCGTATCGAGCGAGGCATAGCCGGTGCCAAAATCATCGATGGCGATGGTGACGCCCATGGCCTTGATCTGGCGCAACTGGTGCAGGGCGTGGATCTTGTCGCCGATAATGGTCGATTCCGTGATTTCCAGTTCCAGGCGCGAAGGTGACAGGCCGGTTTCGACCAGCACCTGCCGGACCGTTTCGATCAGGCTGGCATCATTGAGCTGGACCGGCGACAGGTTGACGGCGATCTTGAGGTCATTGCCCCAGCCGGCAGCTTCGCGGCAGGCCGTGCGCAGCACCCAGGCGCCGATCTCGATGATGGCGCCGCTCTCTTCGGCGACGGCAATGAAATCCATGGGCGACACAAAGCCGCGCACCGGATGTTTCCAGCGGATCAGGGCTTCGTAGCCGGTGATCTCTCCGCTCACGACCGATTGCTGGACCTGGTAGAACAGCCGGAATTCCTCATCCTTGAGCGCGCGCTTCAGATCCTTGGCGATGGCATTGCGCTCGCGCGCCGCCTCATCCATGGCGGCGTCATAATAGCACAGCGATCGTCCGGTGATCGTCTTGGCGCGCTGCATCGAGAGATCGGCATTGTTGAGCAGGGCTTCCCGCGTTTGTCCGTCCTGCGGATAGATGCTGACGCCCATATTGATGGTGAGGACAATATCCTCGTCGCCGATACGAATAGGCTCGCAGGTGCAATCATAAAGCTTCTGTACCGCCTCGCGCAGGTCTTCGAGACGCTTGAAACGACGCATGGAATTGAATTCGTCGCCGCCGAAGCGCGCCACCAGGCGGCCGTCGACATGGGCGTGATCCACCAGTCGCGTGGCCAGTTTTTTCAGGACTTCGTCGCCGGCCTCGTGGCCGAGGCGGTCGTTAATTTCCTTGAATTGCGCGATATCGAAGGCCACCATGCCGAGATATTCGCCATTCTGCGCGGCGCGCGCCAGTTCGATTTCAAAGGCGTCGTTGAAGTGGGTACGGTTGGGCAGGCCGGTCAGGGCATCATGGCGCGCCAGGTGCTGGATGCGGGCTTCAGAGTCGCGGCGCTCGGTGACATCCTCGAAGGTCGAGACCCATCCACCATCAGCCATTGGCCTGTGTGAAATCGACATGACGTGATTCGGAAAATAGTCCGAGACAAAGGTGCCGCCGCCGGGAAGAGCGATCAGTTCCCGGTGACGGGCGTGGAAAGCCTCTATGACACTGTCGTCCGGGGCGCCATCATCGCGCTGGCTCAAAATAGCGACAAGCAGGGTGCGGAAGCTGACACCAGGCTGCACAAGGTTCTCATCCAGCTTATAGAAAGCGATGAAGCGACGGTTGGCCAGAATCAGGCGTTCGTTGCGGTCGAACAGGCACAAGCCCATAGGCATGTTGGACAAGGCGGCATCGAGGTTGCGCGCCGTGGTTTTCACAGCGTCTTCCGCCGCCTTGCGTTCGGTGATTTCGTGGGTGATGTTGGCGAAACCCAGCAGTTTGCCTTCGCCGTCGCGCAGGGCGCGCAGCAGGGTCTGGCCCCAGAAAAGCTTTCCATCGGCGCGGCGGGCCGGGCCTTCCAGTTCGGCGCGGCCCTCAAGCTCGGCCTGTTTTAGCGCCTCGCGGTAGCGCGCGGGGAAATCGGTATCGACCGCGCAGACATCGGCATAGATCCGGCCGGTAATGTCCGCGACGGGGTAGCCGTTATTGCGGCCGCTGCCGGCATTCCAGTCGGTGACGCGACCCTGCGGATCGAGCAGGAAGATGGCGGTGTCTTCCAGCCCCTCCAGCAGAACACGGAAACGGCGGTTGCTTTCATCGCGCATCAGATCGAGCTTGCGGCCGGAAATGACGGCGAAGGCACACAGGGTCAGGACGGCGATGGCGGCCATGGTGATGGTCAGGGACATCGAGCCGGGAGACAGCATCATCCCGCTGGCCGTGCGGGCCGGATCAGGCTGCACGGTGACCGCGCCCATGGCAGTGAAGTGGTGTGATACAATGGCCAGGACGAGCAGCAGGGGGGACAGGCGCGCAGCCCAGCGGAACTGGCCTGAGGTATTGATGGTCCACATGGCGATGGCGCCAAAGACAATCCCCAGAAGGATCGACACGGCAACCAGGTCCGGCGCCCACACGACATGGCCGGGCAGGTCCAGCGCCATCATGCCGAGATAGTGCATCGAGGCGATGCCGGCGCCCAGCACCGCGCCGCCAACGAAGCTTGAATACCTGAAACCGCGGCTGATGCCGACCTCGATGCCGCCGGCGGTGATGCCCATGGCGCAGACCAGCGATAAAACGGTCAGGCGCAGGTCGTAACCGGTGGTGACGCCCGCCTTATAGGCCAGCATGGCGATGAAATGCGTGGCCCAGATGCCGAAACCGCCCGCGGCGCCGGCCGTCAGCACCCAGTGCATCCGCTGTGCGCCGGAAGTGGACTGAGCGCGTTCAATGGTCAGGACGGCGACAACAGAAGACAAAATGCAGACGGCGGCGGCCAGAAAGACCAGCTTCCAGTCATGCTGATCCTTTAAGCAGTAAAGAATTCTATACATTTATACCACCGAATTGCCGCCGGCATTTTACCGGTCGTTGAGCGCTTCCATGCCCGTTTTTACAGGCATATGTCAGTGAGTATGGCGCAATATGATTGTAATGATGTTAACTTGTCGGACGAAATACAGTGATTAAGCCGTAACCATTGCCTGAGGCGCGATATGACCGCGTATCCAGCTTGCGAAAGCTTCGGCGCTTAGCTCGCCGTTTCCAACGACCGTGAAGCCCAGAAAGCAGGTCGTGTCGTCGGCACCGAGCCGGCTGCCATTGAGTGACAGGAAAAGCTCCGTGGCAATCAGAGCGGTCGAGAGATTGGCGTCATGAAAAAGCTGGTCATGGGCCAGCGCATAACCATAACAGGCGGCCAGGCTGGCCAGGTCGGTGGCGGTGCTGTCATTGAGGGCATGGGCGCGGGCGTGCATCATCCGGATCGGGCTGAGTTCGCGCAGGCCCTCACGACCGCCGTGTTCGGCCGCCAGTTCGGCCTGTATCGCCTCGATCACCCCTTCCTGGATCAGGACGAACGGCATCTATTTCGCCAGTTCGTGAACGGTGTTGCGGCGTTTTCTCATCAGGTCGCGCGCTGTCTGCATCTGTTCGGCGAAGACGGGATCATAGGGCGACAGGCGATAACCTTCCGGCGTTTCGGTCAGAAACACGGAATCGCCCTTGTCGAGCTTCAGGCGGGTCAGCAGGTCGCGCGGCAGGATGACGCCCAGCGAATTGCCGATCCGGGTAATTTTCAGTTCCATGGCCGCCTCGGAGGTGATGTCCGCATCAGTTTAGCCGTGAAATGTCAAAAATCCGTGTAAATGAAGGAGCCTATTACAGGCTCCCGTCATCCCCCAGCGCCTTGTAGAGCGCCACGAGATTGGTGGCGCGCAGGGCCTGCAGGCTGATCAGGGTCTGTTGCGAGGCATAGAGTGTCCGCTGGGCGTCCTGAAGGGTCAGGTAGCTGTCCACCCCGTTGTCATAGCGGGCCTGGGAAAGGGTCAGACTGCGCTGGGCGGCGGCCGTGGCGGCGGTCTGGGCGTTCAGGCGTTCATCAATGCGGGCACGCACGGCGAGGGCATCGCTGACCTCGGAAAAGGCCGACTGGATCGCCTTTTCATACTGGGCGACCGCGATGTCGCGGCTGGCCTGCGCGCTCTTCAGCCCGGCGATATTGGCGCCGCCGGAAAATATGGGAACCGAGATCGACGGCACGAAGCTCCAGGTGCCGCTGCCGGACTTGAACAGGCCGTCGAGATCCGGGCTGGACGAGCCGGTCGAACCGGTCAGCGTAATGCGCGGGAAGAAGGCGGCTCGCGCCGCGCCGATATTGGCATTGGCCGCTTTCAGGTCATGCTCGGCTGCCAGAACGTCCGGGCGATCGAGCAGGACATCGGACGGCAGCCCGACCGGCAGGGCGTCTGCCACCTGACCGGTTTGCAGACCATCAGGCAACAGGTCGGCCGTCAGGGGCGCGCCGGTCAGCAGGGTGAGGGCGGCTTTATCCTGGTCGATGACGGTTTGCAGGCGGGCGACATCGGCGCGCGCGGTTTGCGCCAGCACCTGGATAGAGGCGAGGTCGAGATCGCTCAATACGCCGATCCGGGCGCGGCCTTCGGCTATGCTCAGGGCCTCGTTGCGCGTGGCCAGGGTCTGCTGCGCCAGGCGAAGCTGGTCCTGGTCCGAGGCCAGGGTCAGCCATTGGGAAGCCACGGCAGCGATCAGGCTGATCTGCACGGCGTTGCGGTTCTCCCGCTCAGCAAAGAAGCTCTCTATGGCGGCGTTTTTCAGCGACCGGACGCGGCCGAACAGATCGACCTCATAGGCGCTGAGCCCCAGTTCAGCGGTATAGCTGTGGCCGTTCTCGCTGCGCGGGTGGCTGAGCGAGGCGTCGATGGCCGGCAGCAGGTCGGCGCGGGCAATGCGATACTGTGCCCGGGCCTTCTCGACATTGAGCGCTGCCACGCGCAGGTCGCGGTTCTGCTCCAGCGCCAGACTGATGGTCGATTGCAGGCGCGGATCGGTGAAGAGGTCACGCCACCGGATCGGCGCATTGGCGGCAACCGGCGACTCCACCGGCCATTCGGCGGCGACCGGCGGCGCGGGGCGTTCATAACGTGGCGCCATTGTGCAGCCGGAAACCGCCAGGGAAAGCGCCAGAGAAGGAGCCAGCAGTGAAATAAGCTGTCTCATTGGCGGCCCTCCTTTTTGGCGGCGATATCCTGTGGCAGGTTATCCATGCGGAACAGTTTCTGCACCAGCACGAAGAACAGCGGCACGAAGAATATGGCCAGGAAGGTGGCCGAAAGCACCCCGCCGATCAGACCGGTGCCGATGGCGTGCTGCGAGGCCGAACCCGCCGAATTGGCCAGGGCCAGCGGCAGGATGCCGAAAGTGAAGGCCAGCGAGGTCATGACGATCGGGCGCAGGCGGATGCGGACGGCTTCCAGGGTGGCGTCAAGAAGGGTACGGCCCTCCTCGTGCAGGATCTTGGCGAACTCGACGATCAGGATGGCGTTCTTGGCGGAAAGACCCATGGTGGCCAGCAGGCCGACCTGGAAATAGATGTCGTTGTCGAGCCCGCGGAACCAGGTGGCCAGCAGGGCGCCGAACACGCCCAGCGGCACGACGAGGATAACGGCGAACGGGATCGACCAGCTTTCATAGAGCGCGGCCAGAAGCAAAAAGACGACCAGCACGGACAGGGCGTAGAGTGCCGGGGCCTGCTGACCGGATTCCTTTTCCTGGAGCGAGATGCCGGTCCATTCGTAACCGATGCCGGGGGGCAACTGGCCGGCCAGTTCTTCCATCTTTTCCATGGCCTTGCCGTTGGACTGACCGGTAGCGGCCGTGCCCTGGATCTCCATCGAACCGGCGCCATTGTAGCGTTGCAGTTGCGGCGGCCCGAAGGTCCAGCGCGACGAGCCGACGGCCGAGAAGGGGACCATGTTGCCGTCACTGTTGCGCAGGAACCAGCGGTTGATATCCTCCGGCTGGCTGCGGAATTGGCTGTCTCCCTGGACATAGACGCGCTTGATCCGGCCCCGATCGATGAAGTCGTTGACGTAGGTGCCGCCGAGCGCGGTGCCCAGCAGCGAATTGATATCGGAGACCGCCACGCCCATGGCGCCGGCACGGGTATTGTCGATATCGAGCTTGAGTTGCGGGGTGTCGTCCTGCACATTGGCGCGGACGTTTTGCAGGATCGGTTCTTTCGCCGCTGCCGCCACAAGCTGGTCGCGCGCATTGGCCAGGCCCTCATGGCCCACGCCGCTGACATCCTTCAACTGCAAGTCGAAGCCGGAGGCATTGCCCAGTTCACGCACGGCGGGCGGGATGACCGGGAAGACGCGGGCCGTGTGGATTTTGGAGAACTGCTTGTTGACGCGATCGACGAGGGCAAACACCTTCATGTCGTCACTGTGGCGTTCCTTGAAGTCCTTCATGCGGACGAAGGCCATGCCCTGGTTGCCCCCCGATCCGGAGCCGCCGAAGCCGGCGATGGTGAAGACATAGGCAACCGACGGGTCTTTCTGATAGACCTCCTGGACTTGTTTGAGCACGGCCACCGTTTTGTCGGTGGTGGAGCCGACCGGCAACTGGACCTGGGTCATCAGCGCCCCCTGGTCTTCGTCGGGCAGGAAGGAGGTCGGCAGGGTCATGGCCAGGCCGACGACCGCGGCGATGATGCCGGCATAGACCAGCATGAACAGGCCCGGCTTGCGGATAATGCCCTTGACCGATTTCTGGTAGCGGTGGGCGAAGACCTGGAAACCGCGATTGAAGCCGGTGAGCAGCCCCTTGACCTTCACGTCTTCTTCTTCCGCACCTTCCGGCGCAACCGTGATGCCCTCATGCGGCTTCGGGCGGCGCAGCAGGGTGGCGCAGAGGGGCGGGGTCAACACAAGCGCGACGAGGACCGACAGGCCCATGGCCGAAACGAGCGTCACCGAAAACTGGCGATAGATGATTCCTTGCGTGCCGCCAAAAAAGGCCATGGGCACGAACATGGCGGCCAGCACCGAAGCGACGCCGATCAGGGCGCCGGTGATCTCGTCCATCGATTTTTGTGTCGCTTCCAGCGGCCCCAGGCCCTCTTCGTGCATGACGCGCTCGACGTTTTCGACCACGACGATGGCGTCATCGACCAGCAGGCCGATGGCCAGCACCAGCCCGAACATGGTGAGCGTATTGATGGAGAAGCCGAAGACGGCCAGGATGCCGAACGTGCCCAGGAGTACGACCGGCACGGCGATGGCCGGAATCAGCGTGGCGCGCCAGTTTTGCAGAAAGATGAACATAATGACGAAGACGAGCACAATGGCTTCGATCAGGGTCTTCACCACGTCTTCGATCGACAGCTTGACGAAATCCGTCGAGTCATTGGGGATGGCGTATTTGACGCCGGCCGGGAACGAGGGTTCCAGTTCCTTGATCTTGGCCTTGACCAGATCGGCCGTCTTGAGCGCATTGGCGCCGGTGGCAAGCGTTATCTGCATCCCCGAAGCCTTATGGCCGTTCATGCGGGCGATGCTGCCATAGGATTGCGGCCCCAACTCGACGCGGGCCACATCGCGCAGGTAGACCGGCGTGCCGGCGGCATTGTTCTTGACGATGATGTTCTCGAACTGCGCCGGGGTCTGTAATTGCGATTGCGCCGTGATGGTGGCGTTGATCGCGGTATCGGGCGTTGCCGGATCGGCCCCCAGATTGCCGGCGGAAACCTGGGTGTTCTGCGCCCGGATGGCAGTGATGACATCCGCCGGTGTCAGGCTGAAACTGGCCAGCTTGTCGGCGTTCAGCCAGATGCGCATGGCGTATTGCGAGCCGAAGACACGCGTGTCGCCCACGCCTTCGATGCGCGAAATCGGGTCATTGAGATTGGAGGCGATCCAGTCGGCGAGATCGGCATTCGTCAGGCTGTCGTCTTCGGTATAGAGGGCGATAGCCATCAGGGTGGAGCCCGATGCCTTGTTGACGCGCAGACCCTGCTGCTGCACGTCGGTCGGCAGGCGGCGTATTACCGAATTGGCCTGGTTCTGCACCTGGACCTGGGCGAAATCCGGATCGGTGCCGGCCTCGAACACCAGGGTCACCGACCCGGAACCCGTCGAGGAGGTCGAGGTCATGTATTTCAGGCCGTCAAGCCCGGTCATGCCTTGTTCGATCACCTGGGTGACCGAATCCTCGACCACCTTGGCCGAGGCGCCGGTATAGGTGGCCGAAACCGTCACCTGCGGCAGGGCGATCTTCGGATATTGCTCGACCGGCAGGGTGAAGATGGCCAGGGTGCCGGCCAGCATGATGACGATGGCGATGACCCAGGCGAAGATGGGGCGGACGATAAAGAAACGCGACAACATGAACTATTGCTCCGAAGCGTTGGGAGCGGGCTTGATCGGCTGGGCCTTGATGTCGCCCTTGTCCTTCAGCTTCATGGCGCCTTCGGCGATCACCTTGTCACCAGCCTTCAGGCCATTCAGCACCTGCCACTGATTGCCCTGCATCTGGCCGAGCGTAATGGCCTGCTTGTGCGCCTTGTTATCGGGCCCGGCCAGCAGCACACTGGCCCCGCCCGTTGGATCCAGCACCACGGCGCCCTGCGGGATCAGGATCGCCTGCGACACCGTGCCCTTGACGATGCGGGCATTGACGAACATGCCGGGCAGCAGCAGGCCCTGCGGATTGGCAAAGACGGCGCGCAGCGTCACTGAGCCAGTGGCCGGATCGACCGTGACATCGGAAAATTCCAGCCGGCCGGTGAGCGGATAGGTCGAGCCGTCATCGAGCGTCAGGGTGACATCAGCATGATCCGGCGCGCCCAGTTCTCCGGAAGCCAGGGCGCGCTTGAGCTTCAGCAGGTCGGAGGCCGACTGGGTGATATCGACATAGATTTTGGAAAGATCCTGCACCGTGGCTAAAGCGGTCGTCTGGTTGGCGGTGACGAGCGCGCCGGGGGTCACCGTGGACTTGCCGATCAGGCCGGAAATGGGTGAGACGACCTTGGTGTAGTTCAGATTGATGCGGGCGGTCTGGACCGCCGCCTTTTGCAGGGCCAGGGTAGCGGCGGCAGTTTTCAGTGCCGTCTGGGCGTCGTCGTAATCCTGCTGGCTGATAGCCTTTATGCTGATAAGCTGGGTGTAGCGGTCGGCCTTTTGCTTCGCCGAATCGTAATTGGCCTGGGCTTGGGCCTGTTGCGCCAGCGCGCTGTCATAGGCCGCCTGATATGTGGCCGGATCGATCTGGTAGAGCGACTGGCCAGCCGAAACCTGCCCGCCCTCGGTAAAGAGCCGCGCCTTGATGATGCCGCCCACCTGCGGACGCACTTCGGAGACCAGGTAGGCCGAGGTCCGGCCCGCCAGTTCCTGGGTCAGGTTGAGCGGCTGGGTATTGACCACCACATAGCCTACCGGTGTCGGCCCGCGCGCGCCTTTCGCGCCGCCGTCATCCTTTTTGGCACAGGCCGAAAGGCAAAGCGTGCCGATCAGCGCGGCAGCAATCACGGTAGGTACAGTTTTAAACATCAGGCGCCTCTTGGTTACTGCCCTTCTTAACGCAGGTGCGAACATTTTCCGGCGAAAATATCAAACAGATTTTGTATGAGCGGTATTTGTCAGTCATGAATAGGTGTGCATATCCATATAGTTGAGTTTCACGTCTGTATGACACGGGTGGGGTATTGGATTGTACGGTCGGCAATCGCGGAAAGTCGGAAAAAGCGCTTGAAACCCGCGATGATAAGACGCAAGAACGCAGTCTCCGGCCTGACCGTACCGCACCGGTGACAGGTGCGGACCAGGGTCGATCGAGGACAGGCTGATGAACAAGACGGTATTGATAACGGGCGCGGATGGGTTCACCGGCGGTTATGTGGCGCGTGATCTGACGGCGCGGGGCTACCGCGTGATCGGATTGACGCGGCGTGATATGCCGTCGGCCGATTTCCCCCATTGCGCAGGGCTTTACAGCGCCGACCTGATGGACCAGCCGGCGCTTGAAGCGATTATGTCTGAAACGCGCCCGGATGCCGTGATGCACCTGGCGGCGATCAGCTTCGTGGCGCATGGTGATGCCGACGCCATCTATGCGACAAATCTGATCGGTACGCGTCATCTGCTCGAAGCGCTGAAGCGGACCCACAGGCCCGACAGCGTGCTGCTGGCCTCCAGCGCCAATGTCTATGGCAATGCCACGCCGGGGGCGATATCGGAAGACGCCGTGCTGGCGCCTGCCAATGATTACGCCGTCAGCAAGGTGGCGATGGAATATATGGCGGCCCTCTATCGTGACAGTCTGCCGCTCATTGTGACGCGGCCGTTCAACTACACCGGCGTCGGTCAGGGCGAAAACTTCCTCCTGCCCAAGATCGTCAGCCATATTCGTCGCCGTGCCGAAACCATCGAACTGGGTAATATCGATGTCGCGCGTGATTTTTCCGATGTCCGCATGGTGGCTGAAGCCTATCGCCGGCTGATCGAAAATCCGTCTGCCACAGGCCAGACGGTCAATATCTGCTCTGGCCGGGCCTACACTCTGAAAGAGGTCATCCGCATGGCCTGCGACATTGCCGGCCACGAGATAGAGGTGCGGGTCAATCCCGCCTTTGTCCGCGCCAATGAGGTCAGGGTGTTGCAGGGGGATCGCCGCCGGCTGGAAGCGCTGGCGCTCGATTTGCCGGCCTATGAACTGGGCGATACCTTGCGCTGGATGATCGAAGCGCCTTAAGACAGCCCATATGAAAACCGTCTCCCGACTGGAAAAAATCAGACCCGCCGAAACAATGGAAGACCTGCTGGCTCTCTATGACGAGCGCTTCCTCTGGTGTGCCTACAAGACGCTGCTGGGGCGCACGCCGGATGAAACCGCCCTGCGCACCTATCTGCCCCTGTTGCGTAATGGTGAAGACCGGCGGGCGATTATTCAGGATCTGGCGGCGTCTGAAGAGGGGCGGCGTTACGCAGAACGCGGGGGAACGCCCTTTGCGGTGAGGCAGCCGAATGCAATAGGGAAAATGCTCCGTCGATTGGAGCGCATCCTGTTTCACCGATTGGGCTGGATCGGCGGATCGCGGCGATATGCCCGTCTTGAGAACCGGATGGGACAGGGGTTCGAGCAGGTGCTGGCGCGGCTGGAGGGGGGAATTACGGGACGCGAAGCGGAAAAGGATACGCCTGACAGCCTGAACGCTCAAATCGGCGATCTGAAGCGGCTGGCCAGTCTGCCGCCTTCGGCTCAATCAATATATTACCGGCTTCGCGCCAGGGCGGCATCGCTTAAAGGGCAAGGGATCTGATGCGCATAGTCCTCGATCTTCAAGGGGTGCAGGGCGAAAGCCGGATACGTGGCATCGGTCGTTACAGTTTGTCCCTGGCCGAAGCCATCGTCCGCAACTGCGGTACGCATGAGGTGCATCTCGTACTGAACGGTATGCTGAAGGATGGAATCGAGCCGATCCGCGCCGCTTTCGCGGACTTATTGCCGCGTGAGCATATTCATGTGTGGCACGCCGCTGCCCCGACTGATTCCGTCCATCCGGGCAATGAAGGGCGGCGCTATGCCGCGGAATGGCTGCGGGAGGCTTTCATAGCGTCGCTGGCACCGGATGTGGTGCATATCTCCAGCCTGTTCGAGGGCTTCGGTGACGACGCGGTTCACAGCCTGGGATGCACGCCCTGGACGGTGCCCACGGCGGTGACGCTCTATGACCTGATCCCGCTGCTGAAGGACAGCGGTTACGCGCATCCCGACCCGGCATTCGAGCCTTTTTACCGCGATCGGTTGAACCATCTGCGCCAGGCTGACCGTCTCCTGTGCATTTCGGAATCGGCGCGCAATGAAGCCATCAGCCTGCTCAATACGCGTCCGGAAGATGCGGTCAATATCGGCGCCGCGGTCGATGACCGCTTTCGTCCGGTCGAGATAAGCGCGGATGAAAAAGCCGATCTGTACCGTCGTCTTGGATTGTCACGCAAGCTGGTGATGTATTCGGGCGCCACCGATGAACGCAAGAACCATTTGCGGCTGATCGAAGCCTGGGCGCATCTGCCGGAGACTGTCCGAAGCCATCATCAGCTTGTGATTGTCGGCAAATTGCCGGACGCGCATTTCAATGCGTTCACCGATCAGGCCCGGCGTTTTGGACTTTCAGGACAGGATGTGATCATCACCGGGCGTGTCAGCGATGATGACCTTCTGAAGCTGTATAATCTCTGCACCCTGTTCGTATTTCCTTCCCTGCACGAGGGCTTTGGCCTGCCGGTTCTGGAGGCAATGTCGTGCGGCGCCGCCGTGATCGCATCCAGCCTGACGAGTATGCCGGAAATCGTCGGACGCCAGGATGCGCTGTTCGATCCCTACGATGTCGACGCCATCGCTGCCAAGATGCAGGTCGCGCTTCAGGATGAAGCGTTTCGTGCCGATCTGTCCGAAAGCGGGCTCCGACGCGCTTCAGACTATTCCTGGGACGTTACAGCAAAAAAAGCGATCGCAGCCTTTGAATCGCTTCATGCGGCGAAACCGGCGGAAGCCGCGCCAACGCCGGAAGCCGTTGTCGAAGCGGCCGTCGAGCACTTCGCTGGTCGCGCCGATCGGGAGGCCATCGCATTTGTCGATCTCGCTGCCGGGCTCGCCAAAACCTTTCCGACGCCCGCGCCGCGTCAGTTGCTGGTGGATATCTCGGAACTGGCGACCCAGGACAGTCGCACCGGCATTCAGCGCGTGGTGCGAAGCATCCTTAGTGAACTTGTGGCGCGGCCACCGCAAGGGTTCGTGGTGCGGCCTGTATATGCCGGTACGGAGATGCAGGGGTACCGCTATGCGACGCGCTTCATGCAGGCTTTTCAGGGCCAGTCACCCGACGCGGAAGATATCTGCGTCGAAGTACGTAGTGGTGATGTTTTTCTGGGGCTGGATCTCCAGCATATCGTTGTCATGCGCCAGGCGGAGGTTTACCGCGAGTGGCGTCGGATGGGCGTGGAAGTCCATTTTGTTGTGTATGACCTGTTGCCGCTCGTTCTTCCGGCTTTCTTCGCGGTGGAAATGCAGGATGCCCACCAGAACTGGCTGAAGACCCTGGCTGAGATGGATGGCATTATTGCCATTTCAAAGGCGGTTGCCGACGAAACGGTGGAATGGCTGGAAACGAACGGCCCGCAGCGATATCGCCCGCTGAAACTCGGCTGGTTTCACTTGGGTGCCGATATCGAAGGCTCGCGTCCGACTACAGGATTGCCTCCGGAATCGACATCGGTGTTCCAGGCCATGCGCGAACGCCCGACCTTCCTGATGGTCGGCACCCTGGAACCGCGCAAGGGGTATGCCCAGGTCATTGACGCCTGCGATGCCCTGTGGGCGGAAGGCGTGGATGCCAATCTGGTGCTGGTCGGCAAGCTCGGCTGGCATGTCGGCGCTCTGGTCAGTCAGGTGCGCGATCACCCCCATCGCCATGACCGGCTGTTCTGGCTGGAAAATGCCTCAGACGAGTTTCTTCAAAAGCTTTATGATAAAGCCGACGCCCTTATCGCGGCTTCGGAAGGCGAGGGCTTCGGCCTGCCTTTGATCGAGGCGGCGCGGCACGACCTGGCCATTATAGCGCGCGACCTGCCGGTCTTCCGCGAGGTGGCCGGTGAGCGCGCCAGCTTCTTCGACGCCCATGACGCCGCTGGCCTGGCCGGACACCTGAAAACCTGGCTTGACCTCCACGCAGAGGATCGCGCGCCGCGTTCGGCCGGCATGCCGTGGCTTACCTGGGCGCAAAGCCGAGATCAACTGGTCGAGGTCGTCCTGAGCGGGAAATGGTATAAAAGTTGGAAGTAACCCAAACACAGGCCGCAAAGCCTCTATTACAACCTGATTTGCAACGGAGCCCCTTATGAAAAGCATCGCCATGATTCCAGCCCGCATGGGCAGTCAGCGTCTTGCCAAGAAAAACCTGGCCCTGATCGATGGGGTGCCGATGATCGTCCACGCCATCCGTAAATGCCTGGCTACGGCGTTGTTTGATGAGATATGGGTCAATTCCGAGCACCCGGATTTCGGACCGATCGCCGAGGCCGAAGGCGTGAACTTCCATCAGCGTCCGGAAGAACTGGGTAATAACAACGCCACATCCGAGCAATTTGTGCGCGAGTTTCTTGAAAAGCACGAATGCGATTATCTGTTCCAGGTGCATTCGATTGCTCCTCTGTTATCGGTAGATGACGTAAAGAGTTTTGTCACCGAGATGAAGACGGACCGGTATGATGCCCTGATGAGTGTGGTCGATGAAAATCTTGAATGCGTTTATGACGGGCAACCGGTCAATTTCACTTTCGCCGAAAAGACGAACAGTCAGGATTTGCGACCGGTCCGCCGTATCGTATGGGCAGTGACCGCCTGGCGGCGCACCACTTTCCTGGCGGCTGCGCAAAATGGTGGTTGCGCCACCTATGCCGGGCGGGTTGGGTACAGCAGCGTGGGGCGCATGGCGGGACACGTCATCAAGACGCAGGAAGACCTCGATATCGCGAAAGCGCTTTATCCGATCATTATTCAGGGACAGAGCGCCTAAACGCATGCTTGAAATCATACGATCAGCGAGTGCAACGGAGGCAGAGGCGGCATGCGCTCAAGCACTGTCCGAGGCGCTCTCCGAAGCACTGAAGGCGACGCCCGATCGTATCAGCTTCATGATTTCAGGCGGCAATACGCCGCGTCGGGTTTTGCCGCGGGTTCTGGCGGCAGAATTGGATTGGGAACGTATCGTCGTTTTTGCCAGTGATGAACGGCTGGTGCCGGTTGATCACCCCGATTCGACCGAAGGCATGGTGCGTGAGATTTTTGCCGCTGCGAAAAAGTCGCTGCATTATCTTGGCTTTGGGCCGAGCATCGCGCCCGTGGCTGCGCTGGCCTTTTGGGAAGCGGCTCTGAAATCGGCAGCATGGCCGGTATCGGCGGGTTTTATCGGGATTGGTGAAGACGCGCACTTTGCTTCCCTCTTCCCGAACCGGCCGGAAATCACTGATCCGGACATTTTCGCTACCGCAGTTCCGGAAACGGCACCGCACAAACATGCGCGGCTGACGCTAGGGCGCGCCGCCTTCTCACAAGTGAAACTGCTGACCCTGGTGGTATCTGGAGAGACAAAGCGTCGGGTGCTGGAAGCGAGTCTGGCTAAGGAGGCGGATTGTAAGGTTCTGCCGGCAGCCCGTATTGGCGAGCATGGCTATGCGATCGCCTTCACAACCTAGTCGTTACGCCTGGCGTAAATTGTATAGGAGGGAGGGCGCTGAATATGGCGCATCGGCTGGAAACGGCGATTGCGTTCGGCCCACGGACTCCGCGACACCATGGTGTTAAAACCGGCGTCGTTGAGTACATTAAGAACCGGAAGCAATGTGCTGTTGCCATTGCTTAACGTATGACATTCGCAGACAATATACTTGATGCGGCGCAGGGAATTGGCCGCGCCCTCCAGCGCAACGGTTTCGCTGCCTTCGATATCTATCTTCAGCATATCGACGGAGCGGTCAATCAAATCATCAAGGGCGACGAGACTGACATCTACAGTACGATGTCCCGACTTGGCCCGCGACAGGACCAAGGTGGAGGCGGTATCTTCATCGTCCTGGACGGATAGTACACCCTTGCCCGTATGTGCACAGATGGCGGCCTCCAGAAACTCTACATTCTGCCATTGCTGTCGTTCGACATTTGAGCGGTATACGGCAGCAATTTCCGGCGCCGGGTCTACCGCCAGTATGCGGGCGTCACGAAACAGGCGTTTGAAATAGTAACTTGCCAAGCCAAAATTCGCTCCGGCGTCTATGATATAGGGAGCCTTGTTGTCGCTGTCGAAATAGTATTCCTGGCGAACGAGGATTTCATCCATGAGTTCAGGCACCATTTTAGGCGACAAAACGTTCATGCCGCGGGGCACAAGAAGGATGTTTCTGGTCACCACAACCGGTCGCATGAAGTCCCAGAAGCTGATCGCAGGGCGGGTATCAAACCACTCCTGCGCCTTGGTGATGATTTCTCCCGCCCGCCCTGGCTCCATGTAACGTATCCACATGCGCATGGCATTATAGTGCTCTTCCGCCGCGCCAATATCTTTCATTTTTTCGGCGGTTTCATCGGAAAGAAAGGGATGGTCCATGCGTAACTCCGTCGGTGCCCCTTTTGTCTCTCCCGCATTTCCCGCAGTGGCGTCAAGCATCTTTGGGCGTCCCTTCTCCGTTTTGCGGGATTTGCCAAAAAATAGCCGATATGGAAGGCCTTGGCGTTTATGAGAAAAAAGGCTTGCTCAATATTGTCGGCCATAGCTATGTTGCACCCGCAAAAAGAGGATGGATATGACAACTGCCACCAAAGCCGCAAAAATGACACCGGTTGAAGTAGAGGCCATTCGTGCGCTCGGATCGCCCGCCAGACAAATGGATGCGCTGAAAAACCGCAATGCGGGAGGGCGCTGCGTTATTATTGCCTGCGGGCCGTCTCTTTCAGAATATACCCCGGAAGAACTGACTGGCCTGCTCAAGGATGAGACCGTCATTGCCATCAAGCAGGCTTTTCCTTATGCGCCGGGCATAATGGATTATTTGCTTCTCAATACATGGAACTACCAGAAGTATGACTTTTCCGAACACCGCCCTCTGGTGGTTTATGAAAAGGCGGCGGCTGATCCGAAAGTTTTTGGCGAACACGATATATCACTCAATATTCCGAGGCCGAGCGAGTTGTCTCAGCAATTGGCGAGGGCCAGGAATTTTGATGACTATACCTTTGATGCGCAGCTTGACCGCCCCTGGGGGCCAGGCGTGCTTTACGAACTGGGTTTTTATTTAGGCGTTCATCTGGGGGTCAAGGAAATTGTCACCCTGGGTTGGGACGTTGGTGTAAAGAACACCACCGTCATGCCTCATTTTTATGACCGGCCGGACCCGCGCAAGACCAAGATACTGGCGCAATCCCAGGCTATCGCCGGCCGCGACGAACGCAATAAATTTCTGCACGATAACGGTGTCCTTTACAATAAGCCAAGGATCATACCTGATGAAGTTGATGCTTGTGCGGCTGTCAGCGGTGACTGGTACGACTGGCTGGCGGGTAAGGGAATTGACCTGAAGGTTGTTTCACGCTGTTCGTTGGTTGACGAAAAAATTCCCCGTATTCGTCTTGAAGATCTCGCCTAGAGTGCAAGTGCTTAAATGGAAACGCGCTCCACTCTGGTTTTCGTTTAAAGCCTTCATAAAAGTGAACGTCTGCTTTGGCAGTATGCGCTAAGCTTGATATTTGTTGATCACATGCCTGACCAGCCGGATTTCTAAATGACATCTTCTACACCTGTGTCCGTAAAGACCGCCATAAGCGAGGCCAATTATCATTCGGGACAGCGACAGCTTCTCGTGCGCGGCTGGATATCCCGCCCCGACCTTACGGCGCAGGTTCGCATTCTGCTGAATGACGGCACCGTGGTGCACGAAGGCGCTCTCAATACTTACCGCAAGGATATTGCTACGAAATTCGAACTGGGCGAGGGCGACAACGCCTTCCGCTTTGTTATGGAGCGTGTGGAACTGCCCGAGGGCGCGGAGCCAACTCAGGTGACGGCGGAATTTCTCGGTTTGGAAGGCGAGAGCCTGGCGAAAACCGTCCGGGCGTTATCTGTACTGGGTGACAAGACTTATAAGGTTGAATATCTGGCGTATGACCGACCCAGCCGCTTGCTGACGATAGGCGGTTATTATCTGCCCGATCGCCCTTTGATGGGCATGGGACTACGCCTGGCGTCGGGTAACAAGGTGAAGATAGAAAATCATTTTGTTTATCGGGATGATATCGACAACCGGACGCCGATGGGCCGGAATTTGCATTCGGGTTTTGAAGCGACCGTGCCCTTTGTCGGTGAGGGAGATATCACCGACATGAAGTTGTTGGCCCGCTTCGTTGATGACAGTTCAATTGAGCTGCCGGTCGAGACCGACAACATTCTTTTTAATCCGGCCCGCGGCGCACTTGAGAGCGTAGTCGTTGATCGATTGAATGGTAAGGTTACGGTTGCGGGATGGTTCCGGGCCTACGAAGCGGTAACAGGGATTGAAATGTCGGTCGGTGGGCACCGGCTTTACGGTTTCCCGGAACTTAGGCAGGACTCCGAACTGACGCGCAAACTTGGTTTCCGCGATGTGTCGGCTACTGCTTTCAGCTATAATCTTAGCCTGGAGGATGCTTTTTCGGATGGCCCACTGGCCGATTTTACGGCCTGTGAGGCTGTGGCGACGCTGTATAACAAGAGTGACGCCCTTCTGAACTTCAACCTCCCGTCAAAGAAGGTGAAGGTGCTGGATGCCGAGATGACGCTTTGCTTCTTTGACGAGCGCTCATCAACCTTCATGGTCTGGGGCAGGCATCAGTCGCGGCAGCCGCTCAGCCATTTACAAATTGCAACAGCACAACGCACCTATGGCAATCCGAAGCCTCTGGTAATAGCCGGAGCGCCTGATGGGAACGAGACGACGAACTGGCTTTCGATTCAGACTGTAAATGGTGTAGTTGGCCCAGCCCAGAAGCTGACCTATACCTTGTCAGGCGACGATGGCGAAGCGATGGCCGGGGAGTGGGGTTTTATTGCTGATCAACTGGTCTTCACCGCGCCAGGCGCCCTCTCCGGCAGGGACACAAAAAAAATCCTGCGAGCCTATCTTCAACATAACACGGCGCCACGCCACTTCGACGTTCCGCTGGTCTGTATCGTACTTCAGGGATCAATCTGCACGACAGGGGGGGGGAATGAACGTGTAAAGGCGATGCTGCGTTCTTTCAAAAACGCCGGCTACGCCACTGCGTTGATCGATCGAAGCGAGCCATGGGAACTTACCGCTTCCGCCGATGTGTACCGCGAACTGATGCCGTACTGTGATGCGCACCTGATGCTAACTAATTTGGTTCGTAAGGAATTGGCGGCCGCATTGGTCGAGCGGCTCAAGGCGCCCGGCAAATCATCACATGCAGCCAAGGTTGCGACCTGGCTCGATGAAGCGCTCAAGAAGCCTCGTGGGAACAGCAATAAGAACGATGGTATCTTCAACCGTGCCGATTCGGTTTTCAACGGTTCGGCGGCCGCCCTTCTGGAGATTTTGCAACCTCGCATAGTGATTACCGAATATATCTGGAGCTTTGAACTGCACGATCTGCTGCCGCCGGGGACCATTGGTCTGCTCGATACAATCGATGTCCAATCCCTGCGTTATGAACAGTTCCGTAAAGCCCGCGATCAGTTTGGCAATCGAGCAGTGCCTGTGCTGGAAAAATTCAGCGTCAGTCATAACGAAGAGGTCAAAGCCCTTACAGGGCCATCGTCGGTTATTGCCATCAGCCGTGATGAGAAAGACCATCTGGTTGAAATGCTGGGCGCTAAAAAGGTCGTTCTGGCTGGGGTCGGGGTCGAAGCCCGGCGAATGGAGGCGGATAATACAGGGCCGGCTTCGGTTTTATTTATTGGCAACAACTACGAACCGAATAATTTTGGCATTAACGAGTTTATTGAAAATACATGGCCCAAAGTGCTTGATATCGTGCCTAAGGCAGAACTCATGGTCGTTGGCAAGGTTTGTGAAGCCGTAACCGGTGGCGTCCATGCTTCCGTCAAGCTGTTGGGGATGGTGGCTGACCTGAATGATTATTACCGTAATGCCAAACTGGTTATTAATCCTGTCCTGTTCGGCACGGGTATTCCCGTAAAGACCATCGAGGCGCTGGGGCGCGGCAAGGCAATAGTGGCTACACCGGAGGGGGCGCGCGGTCTCGAAGACGCGATCGAATATGGAGCGCTGATCGTTTCATCTTCGGACGAAATGCACTTTGATATTGCGAACCTTCTGAATAATCAGCGAGAACGTGAAGCCCTTGAGAAAAAAGCGTTTGATTATGCTTGTGCGCATTTAAACGACGATATCGTCATGTCGGATTTGATGAACTTCATCGAGACAAAACTCTATTATTCCTGACGGTTACATTGCGGTAATTTATGCCTGCAAATGTGCCATGAAAAAGCCATATATGAAGACGTAATGGGGCGCGTTTGATATTGCTTTATATCAATTTTGCAGAGGCGGGAATCCCTGGGCATTAAAGTGCTTTAAGGGGCGAGGATGACGGGGAAATTTATGCTAACGGTCACCAATGATGTCCTGATCGGAGCGGATGGCGAGCTGTTTCTGGCAGGCGGTGGGCATCAGATTCTGAAGGTGGCTACCGGAGAGGTTCGGCCATCGACCGATTCCGTCAATAATTTTCTGGCCAACGTAATGTCACGCCGCAAGAAAGCCAAAGCGGCGGGCTGCCCCTATATGCACCTGATCGCGCCAGAAAAATTTCGCGTATATGACGAAGCTTTTCCGGTCGAAGATGCGCGCTGCTATTTCGATTATTACCGCGCGGTTTCCCCGGCGGATGTGGTTTATCCCGCAGAGCAGCTAAAGCATAATATGCATGGCCGTTCCTATTTTCGGACGGACACCCATTGGACATGGGCCGGGATGCTTCGAATTGGCGAGATCATGCTTGAGAAGGCAGGTGTAAGCCCCGAGCTTATTGAAAAAGCATCTGGCCATATGATGGCCGCGGTAACGACTGTCGATGAAGACTTTGCCGGCGACCTCGGGCGCAAGCTCGAACCCAAGCAGTCGGAGATGACCCGCCGTCCGAAGTGGCCGGCCAGGACGATCCGGATCGAGAATGGAATCGAGCATAATTTTACGGCATCGGTAAATGACGGCCGTATCGTGTGCTGCCGCAATCCGGAATCCTTGCTGGATTCAACCTTGCTGATCTTTGGTGACTCCTATCTTTACAATGCTCTGCCGATCCTCTCAACGCTGTATCGCAATATCGTCTTCCTGCGCACGCGCTTCTGGCACGATGAAGTGGTAACCATGGTCAGGCCGGATATGATTGTCACCCAGGCCGCCGAACGTTACCTCAGCAAGGTCGCCAATGACGATGTGGCGCCGCCCTATCTCCTGCTGCCATATGTACTGGGGCGCAGTCCGAAGATGGAACCGGCGGAGGCCGCGCTTCTGGCCAGTTTTTTCTCAGGCGGTCGCAAAATCGATTTTTCGGTCTATGGACTGGATTTGTAGGCATCGTTCAGGAGCATTAGCTTATCTCTCGTCATGCCGAGCCTGCGAAAAACGAACCGATAGACATTAACGTTTCAGCATAGTGGCCACGGGGTAAGGTGGCCAATCGTGAACCATCATCTTTTGCATAACCCCGGATCGGCAGCACGCGGCTTTGGGCGTCATGAGAGAACTATGATGCCGCAGCCCTTTAAGACGGAGATTGCAGACCGTCTGCAGGCTGTTATTCCCTGACAGATCAGCCGTCTTCTTGCGTGACCCTGAATTAAAAGTGGGCGGCAGCATGTCGAAAATGGACTTTATCGGATTTAGCCACCAGTCGAAAGAAGGGGCATTGTCAATCCGAAATGGTGTCTGATATTCCCGGTACAGCCATCATTGGCGAAGTCTTTTTTCCATGATAGCGTTTTTAAGAATTGAATTTTGTGAGCGCGCCGATGAAACATCCCTATTCCACTCAACCGGCCAGGGCCTTTTGGCGGAAAACGGTAGAAAGCACGCACCCGCTTTTAATCGGTGAGTGGTACACTCGCAAATTTCCGATAGGCGATGCGCGAATTGCCGCCGCAGGTAGCTGTTTTGCCCAGCACATTGGTCGTGAACTTCGGCAGAACGGCTTTAATTTTAATGATGTCGAGCGTCCGCCGCAGTTTCTGCCGCAGGAGAAATGGCTGGACTATGGCTACAATATGTATTCGGCCCGGTATGGCAACATATACACCTCACGGCAGTTGCTGCAATTGCTTCAGCGCGCCATGGGTGAAATCGAACATCGTCCGGAGCATGTGTGGCAAAAAGATGGGGGTTTTGTCGACGCTTTCCGCCCAACCATCGAAGCAGAGCCTTTCTTTTCCGTCGCTGAACTGGAAGCGCACCGTGACTATCACTTGCAAGCGGTTCTGCGTCTTTTCAAATCAACTCAGATCTTTGTCTTCACGCTCGGCCTCACGGAAACCTGGGCGCTGAAAAGCGATGGGACTGTCTTCCCAGTATGTCCGGGCACCGCTGGCGGAGAGTTCGATCCCGACCTGCATGAGTTCGTTAATCTGACCTATCCGGAAATCATGCAGGACATGGAACGTTTCTTTGCACAGGTACGCAGGATTCGTCCGGATATGAAATTCATCCTGACGGTGAGCCCTGTGCCGTTGATGGCGACCGCGACCGCGTCAAATGTCATCTCAGCGACATCCTATTCCAAATCTGTTTTGCGGGCGGTCGCTGGCGCGCTTTCGGATAAATATGAATGGGTCGATTACTTTCCGTCATTTGAGATCATTTCGTCGGTGCCCATGCGTTCCCAGTTTTACAATAGTGATATGCGAACGGTTGCCTCTGTCGGTGTCGATCATGTGATGAAGCAATTTTTCCGGGAACATCCGCCGATTGCCGCAAACGCTGAGGTTTCAGATGTGCCGGCGCAGGTGGCAACCGGGAGCAGGGACGAGGTCAAGTGTGACGAAGAACTGCTGGCGGCATTCGGAGACGGACGATGAAACGGATTTTGCTGACGGGCAACTCGCAATGCGTCGCTCTAAAACTGGCGCTGGATCGCCGCCAGCGTGAAGGTCGTTCGTTTGAGGATATTAGTCTCAAGGTCTTGCCGATTGGTGCCGGCCGGGAAATGCTTGGGCGTTTCTTTGCGGTCAGGAATGATGAGGTGGTAACGATCAGTGCTTCCTATCCCAGCCTGACATTCTCAAAAGGCCAGCAGAGCTATGACTATGTCGGTATTGGGGCGCCATTCTACTCCCTGGGCCTGACGGCAAATACATCGTGGAAGATATTTTCGCTGCCGGACGTTTGGGGAAGCAAGGTGCCGGTATCGCGAGCGCTTTTCAAAACAGCTGTGCTCGAATATCAGAAGCCCGCGCTAGACTTCATTACGGCACTGACCGAAAAAGGAGTTCGCGTTTTTGTTTATGAAGCGGCGCGGCTATTTGCGCACCATGAAATACTGATGTCCATTGGACTTGAGACGGTTGCGAATGTAGACAGACAGTATCGTGCTATCATAAAGGCCGAACTTGAAAAGCGCGGCGTGCCAATTGTGTTCCTGCCTGAGGCATGCATCAACTCGGAAGGTTTCACGCGCAATGAATACCGTCTTGAAAAGGAAGGTGACCAAAATCACGGCAATGTCGAACTCGGTGAGGCTTTGGTCCAGGAAATTCGCCGCCAGGCTCTGGAATGGGCTTAGGTGCGTTTGAGATTGGCGGACAGTTTTTGTTTACTTCCTGTTCGCTTATATAGATCAAAGACGGGGATCGGACCGGTGCATGGCTGAGCGAAAACGTAATATCCTGATTTTCGGCGCGAAAAACTGGCTTTAATGCCGATGCCGTCGTCCTTGATTTTATCGACGAACGTTTCGGCCTGGCCCTCACAAATGCAAGCGCCTTCAGTTATTCAAGCGCTTTCAGGGCCATGTTGCCAAAAAAGGCTGTCCGGCCGTTTACTCGTTTCGTGCCGCCGCATAGAGAAGCATATCTGGAAATGACCCGACAGAACCTGCCGGCATTTTGCGAGCAGTTGTCAGATATGCCGCGCCTGGTGGTGAGTGATACGGTCTGGACAAGCCGAACCGAACCGGGGGGCAATTGTTCCACAGCATATGTTTGATATGGTGGAGCTCTGTAATCGTTTGCTGGATATGATCTATGAAGAACCGGCCCGCCGGACGCACGCTTCTTGCCTCTCCATTCCGCGGGTTGTACTTGTTGCCAAGCACAATCATCGCTGGGGTGATGCATTGTTCCATCACTCGGATGACAATGAACGTCTGATCGCCCGGCGCCTGAATGAAGAAATCCGACAGCCTAGGATTTAAGATAGGCCTGTTTGAACGCGCTTATTATTTCGCCGACGAAAGGCCTTGTGACATGGCGGCGGTCCGACTCCCAGACAAGCGCGGGATCGGAATAATTGGCCATCTCGAAGCTTGGGAAATAGTCGACCCGTTCATTTTCCCTGGCGAATTCTTCGGCTGCGGCGCGCAGGACGGCTTTTGAATAGCTGTTGGCGATAATCACATCGTCGCCCGTATAGGAGGCGAGGAAGGGGACGGGGGAGACAGTCAGCAACATGCGCCAGCCGGGCTTACCGTGGGCATTCAATAATGCTGCGATTTCACGCAGGCCATTGATATGATCGGCGTAGGACAGGACGTCGAGTACATACCGCCCGGTGTTTTCCGATTTGAAGCTTATCGGACTGTCCACCAGGCTGATGCCTGTCTCTGTGTCGCGCCAGCCTTCGGCCAGGCCGAGGGTCACAACAATCAGATCGGACGTATAGGCGCCGCGCATCAGACGGTTGATCTCCTGGCGGCGCCTCTGAACCGAGGCCTTGTCTTCTCCGGCCAGAATATTATGGGCCGCGAGATCAACGAACCGGCCCGACGCGATCTCCTGAATGGCGGGATGGTCTTCGACCGGTGCGGCCTGGGCCGCCCAACGCAATTCCTCCACCATGGTGCGGATCGTGTATTTATTTACGACGCCCATCCGGTAGATTCGCTCATCTGTGCCGGAAACAGCCGCGGGCACCTTGGGTTCCCACTGGTTGAAGATTTCCGGATGGCTGCTCACGTCAATCCCGTCAGCGTTCATCGCTTCCTCGATCTCGCGCGCGAAGCAGGAGCCGATGGTGAAAAGGGTCTCTCTGCCGGTGAAAGAAAAGCTCGGCTTGATAAGCGGGGCGAATACCGGCTCTTTTAGCCTTTCGCTGGCGCCAAGCGCGCGCAGTTCAGGCGCCAGATGATCGGCAAACCACCAGCGCCCGTGTTCGCGGTTGCCGCGCAGGCGCGCCTCGGCTTCAGTATAGGGCAGGGAGAGAAGGGGCATTTGTTTCTTTCTGGCAGACGGCCGCATAATTGGGCGGTGTATGCCGGGGGTCAAGCTAATTGCCGGAAGAAGGCGCACTTTTGGGGTTGGAATAAGGTGGAAAGGAATGGCATAAGGCGGCAGATTTCATTCCAGTAAGGCGAATCCATGACCCAGCCCCGTGTCCTGATCAGCAACATCATGATGTTGAACGAGCGTCCGCGTTTCGACGCAAAGCTCAGGGAAATGGGGTATGAGCCGGTCTGGGCCACGGTCAGCCAGTTCCTCGACGAGGCGGCCTGTCTTGACCTGGTAGGCGAGATCGACGGCTGGCTGGCTGGTGATGATCAGATCACCCGCAAAGTGCTCGAAAAGGCCCTGCCGCGGCTGAAGGTCATTGCCAAGTGGGGCACCGGCATTGACAGCATCGACCGCATGGCTGCCGCCGAACTTGGTGTGCCGGTAAAGAATGCGCCGGGCGCTTTTGCCCATGCTGTGGCGGAATATGCCATCGGCCTGATCCTGATGGCCAATCGTCAGCTTGGCACGGTCGACCGCGCCATCCGCGCCGGGCAATGGCCCAAGCCGCGTGGCCGCGAACTGAACGGATCGACGCTTGGCATGATCGGTTATGGTGCCATCGGCCGTCGCATCGGCGAACTGGGGGCGGGCTTCGGCATGACGGTCATCCATCATGATCCATTCTCAAAGGACTCGCTCAGTGTCGATGAGATCGCCGCGCAGGCTGATGTCGTCTGTATCGCCTGCGCCCTGACGCCGGAAAACCGCGGCATGATCAATGCGGACTTTCTGGCGAAGATGAAGTCATCGGCCCTGTTGTGCAATGTGGCGCGCGGTCCTATCGTGAAGGAGGCCGACCTGATCGCCGCGCTTCAGACGGGCATCATTGCCGGTGCGGCGCTCGATGTCTTCGAGCAGGAGCCCCTGCCTCTGACGAGCCCATTCATTGCCATGGATAATGTGGTCCTGGGCTCGCATAACGGCAACAACTGCGTTGGCGCCGTCGAGTATGTCCACCAGGTGACGCTTGATAATCTTGCGGCCGGATTGAGCTGAGTCTTGGCGGGCAAACGCTGGTCCTTCATTGATGGCGCGCATCCGGTGCAGATTCTGGGGCGCGGCTGGGCGGCCCCTTCGGATGTCGGCCTGTGGAATGACGGCACCAGCGCGACGCTTAAACTGGGTGATGCCAATGTTCCGGCGATGCTTACGATCGATGGGCAGACCTTCGCCCATCGCCAGCGGGTTCGCTTATTTGCCGGAAAAACGCAACTGGCCGAACTGATCCTGCCGCAGGAAGCGGAACGATGTGTCGCTGTTCCCCCGGATATGCTGTTGGCGGGCCAGTCGCTGCGACTGGAATTTCCGGATGCGGATGTCCCGTACAATCTTGGATTCAATGCGGATCGTCGTACCCTCGCCCTGTGCCTGACCGGCCTGGAATGGCGTCCTGTCATGACCGCACCGGTAAAGTGTCCGCGCCTTTTCGGGACGTTCCTGGCGCGTCCCGTGGCCAGCATATTGCGCATCTGGGGCAGGGGGGCCGCGCCTGACGCCCGCTTTCGTCTCAATGATGCCCTGGTGTTCAGTTGCCCGGTCCAGAACGGGGGAACCTGGTCGGTCTGGCTGGCCATATCGCCTGAGCAGGCCAGCGCCTCACGCCTGAAACTGGATATCTACCGGATGGATGGGGCGCTGATTGATGTGGCCGGTATTGATCAGTACGCGATCGATGATGAATCCGGCGGCGGGGCGCCCATTCTGCTTCATATGGTGTATAAGCCTTATCAGGGTGATGTGCGGGAGATAACGCAGACATCGGGTATGTCATTCGTCGAACGCATCGAGCGACATCTCTATAAATTGATTTCAAGTCATTCCGTTACGTCCTTGCCGTCCCTGCCAGAGGAACCACCGCTGGTAACGGCGCCTCCGTCAAACGATGCAGCAGGATCTGAGCCGGCGGCACCGCCTTCCCCGGTGCAGGTCACTTACAACGCCGCCGCCCGATTGTTGATGATCCGTGTGGCTCTTGATGAAGGGGTTGATGAGGTTCGGGTACTGGGAGATGAGAGCGCCGAACTGGCCAGGGTTCGGTCTTCCGGCCCCGAAGCCAGGGCGGCAACGATCTGCGCGCCGGAAGCATTGCCGCTCAGCCTGACGATCCGGCATTACAGCGGGGCAGATTGTGTAGAAGAACAGGTCATTCGGCGCGATGCCATTCAGTTGGCGGGGCTTGAAGTGGCGGCCCTCGCCCTCGACGGGGCGGAGATCAGCGGTGCCTTCTGGGTCGGGGCGGGAGCCGGGAGCGACTGGCAACTGACCTGTCAGGGCGCGATCGTGGGCCAGGCCCATATGGCAGAGGGGTGCAGCCTGGCCGACCTGTCATTAAGCGCCATTCCCTTCCGGATACCCCTGCCGGATCGGGATATCCAGCCGGCGCATGACAAGTTGCCTGGCGACAGGATATGGATCACACCCATAGCGCCGGGGGTGCCTGTGCCTGTGCAGCGACCGCTGACCTTGTCGCGGGTTCAGTTGAAAGGGCCGCATCGACCTGCACGCGAACTGGCGGCCCTGAGAGACATACACCGCGGGAGAGCCGCATGGATTATTGGCAACGGGCCGAGCGTCCGGCTTGAAGACCTTGAAGCGATCCCGACCGGAGATGTGGTCTTCGCATTCAACCGGTTCTATCTCAGTTATGCGGACCATCCCCTGCGTGAAGACTATGTGGTTTCCGCCGATGCTCAGATGGTCGATGATTTCGGTCAGGAAATAATCGAACGCTCAAGCGGTCTGCCCTTGTTCTGCCGTCCGCGTGAGGCTCTGTCGCACCTGCGGGGGCGTTTTGTGGCCCTGACGCCCGGAAACAGCGCCCTGCCGGTCTTTTCCACTGACCCCGCACATTTTGTGTCTGTAGGCGGTTCGTCGGTCTTCGTGGCGCTGCAAATGGCCTGGTACATGGGACTGCGCGACATCAGGCTCTACGGCATGGATTACAGTTTCAATACGGTGCTGAGTGACGATCTTGGGGGCGGGGGCGTGATGGCGGTCAATGACGGCAATCACTTTATCCCCAACTACCGTGGCGACAGGCCCTGGCATCCGCCATCTTGGGCGGACATCGCAACAGGCTTTCTGAATGCCCGCATTGCTTTTGAACTGGACGGTGGTCGCATCGTCAACGCGACGCGTGGCGGCCGGCTGGAGATCTTCCAGCGAATGGACCTGCCAGATCTGATCGCTGAGACGTGTTAAAAAAATGTAGCAATTGCAACAGGGTATCGGCAAGACCTCAGCACGTGCCAAGCCCTCATTCGTGGTTGTACTTTTTTGAAAAACGAATTGCACCTGATGGCAAGCTACGTTAACGCTGGAAGGCCGAAGGTGGTCAGGCGCGGTGTGCCGCAGTCACCGCCCTGGTGTGGGGGATTTTTTTGCAGGGCCTGAACCGTAATATTCGCTCGTTTCAGGTGAGCGCGGTTTGGCTGCGTGATAGTTTTTGTGAGGCAGAATGAGATTTGGAATTATCGGTTACGGCAAGATGGGGGAAATTCGTCACGAGGCGGTGAAAAAGACCGGCATTGGCGAAGTCGTGGCCATTTACGGTTTTGGCCCGGATCCGGTGCCGGAAGATCTGCGCGTCGACAGCGTTGACGCCATTCTGAACGACCCGACCATTGACGGCGTCTTTATCTGCTGCGTTAATTCGCTCAATCAGGAAATGACCATTCGCGCCCTCAAGGCCGGCAAGCATATCCTGTGCGAAAAGCCGCCCGCCTTCAATGCCGCCGGCGTCGAGGAAATCCGCAAGGTCGAGGCCCAGGCCAACAAGGTGCTGATGTATGGTTTCAACCACCGCCACCACGGCGCGGCTGTCAAGATGCGCCAGATCGTCGATGAAGGCGATCATGGCCGCATCCTGTGGATGCGCGGTCGTTATGGCAAGTCGGTCGATGAGAACTATCTCAGCACCTGGCGCGCCGATCCGAAACTCGCCGGCGGCGGTATCCTGCTCGATCAGGGCATCCACATGCTCGACCTGTTCATGTATCTCGGCGGCGAATTCGACGAGGTCCAGGCCATGGTCTCCAGCATATACTGGAATATTCCGGGCATCGAGGACAATGTCTTCGCCATGTTCCGCAATTCGAAGACCGGCCTTGCGGCCTCCCTGCATTCCACCATGGTTCAATGGCGCCATCTGTTCTCGCTCGAAGTCTTCATGGAGCGCGGTTATATGGTGCTCAACGGCCTCAAGACGTCGTCGAACTCCTATGGCGCCGAACAGCTTGTCGTGGCGCGCAATCGCAGCCATGCGCCGGCCGCCACCTGGGCGGAAGAATCCTCCGAAACCTTCGAGACGGATACGAGCTGGGAACGCGAAGCGCAGATTTTCGCCGACTGGATCAGGACCGGCGCGCCCGAAGGTCATGGCGGCGATTCCTTAAGCGCCCTGCGCGTCATGCGCGTCATCGATGCCGTCTATGCCCAGGAAAAACATACCGCACCACAACTCTATTCGCGTCTCAACGCTGACGCCGACGCCTGATAATAAACAAGATTGGAGATACCCATGTCCGCTGATACCGCTGCCCCGGCCAATGCCGATGCCTTCCTGGCCCCTTATTTCGAACAGTACACCAAGCTGATGTACAATGCCGAAGTGGCCGCCAATATCCAGAAATTCGCCGACCTGGCACTTCAGGTGCGCGCCAATGGCGCCAAGATGATGTTCTCCGGCAATGGCGCTTCGGCCTCATGCGCCGAGCACGGTGCCACCGACTTCACCAAGCAAGGCAAGGTTCGTGGCGTCACCTTCCACGATCCGAACCTGATGACCTGCTTTGCCAACGATTTCGGTTTCGATCACTGGGTCGCCAAGGCCGTCGAACACTATGCAGACGATAATGACGTGGTCGTCCTGATCAGCGTGTCCGGCACCTCGCCTTCCGTCGTCAATGCTGCCAAATATGCCAGGGAACGCGGCCTGAAGGTCGTTTCCTTCACCGGCCGTTCGAGCGACAACCCGTTGAAGCAGTTGTCCGACATCGCCTTCTGGGCCGATTCGGATGCCTACAACGTGGTGGAAAACCTGCATGGCATGTGGCTGACCGGTACGATCGATTATGTCATTGGCAAGTCGGTCTATGAAACCCGCGCTTACGAACTGAAGTAGGTTTTGGTGACCTATCTGCGTCAGGAAAGATCGCCCCTCAGTGCTGTGGCGCTTGGGGGCGATACCACCCCCGCGTCGTTGGCCGATGCCTATGCTGGAATGGCCGTGGAAATTGGCCGCGAGCCTAAACGCTGGGGCGCGTGGAAGCTCGGCGGCACCAATTTCGGCAGCCAGGCGGCATTCAATGTCACGCGTGGCTATTTCGGCGCCATTGATCGCACGGAAATCCTGTCGCAACCATCCGTGGCGCCGGGATTCCCGCTCTTCGAGATCAAGGGCGAGGTCGAGGTGGCGCTGCGCATCGGCGCTGATGGCAAGAGTTTCGACGCCTGGTGTGTCTGCCTGGAAATGCCGTCGTCACCGATCACCAACCTGCTCGAAGCCGGCGTGGCCGCCCTGGTAGCCGACCGCTGCGCGGCCGGTGCTCTGCTTCTTGGTGCTGAGCGTATGGTGGAAACCATTGGTGCCATTGATACGGCCCGCTTTACGCTGGAAATCAATGGCGAAGCGGCCTCGGTCGGTACCCTGGCCGATCTGGTGGCCACGCCCCAGGCGTGTCTGGATGATTTCCGCGCCCTGGCGGCAGAGACCGGTTTCCATCCCAAAGCCGGTGACTGGGTGGCGACCGGCGGCATTACCAAGTGCATCGCCTTCGATCCGGGCTCGCATGTGCGCGTGCTATTCAATGACGAGGTCGTGCTTGACTTCACTGCCAGTGTTCTGGAAGCCTAGATGAACGACAAAACGATTCAGACGGGGCTCGAAGCTATACTCCGCGAGGCCATGACTCTGGCACGCCAGGCGCCGCCCAGCCGCGCGGATTTCAAGGCGGCGCAGGACTATGTCACCGATGTCGACCTAGCCGTAGATGCCTTTCTGGCTGAAAAACTGTCGGCACTTACGCCGGACACGCCGGTGCTGAGCGAGGAACGCGCGGTCGAGGAAACGGGCGAACTCGACGGCTATTGGATCGTCGATCCGATCGACGGCACGATGAACCTGATGTGCCGTATCCCGTTTGTCGGTATATCCGTGGCTCTGGTCGATACGAAGGGACCGCGCATTGCCGCTGTGGCTTCCGTGGCCGATGGCGTCATCTATTCGGCGGCGCGCGGGCAGGGCGCTTTTCGTGATGGCGTGAAGCTTGATCTGTCTCAAACAAAGCCCAGCGAACTGATCGTCCTGTCCACCGGCCTGCTAGATGACTTGGTGGCCGGCCATGCCGATTCTTACGCCGCCATGCGCAAGATAGGCAAGATCCGTAATCTTGGCGCCCAGGCGCTCAATCTTTGTTTTGTCGCTGGCGGTGGGCTCGCGGCCGTAGCCTCGGTCGAAGCCAGGGTGTGGGACGAAGCGGCGGGCGGCCTGATCGTGCGTGAAGCCGGCGGTATCTGGACGGCAGCCTCGGATCATGCCAACTGGCGGTCGCCATCTCAAATGATGACCATCCGGAAGCAACGCAGCCTGGCGGCGCATCCTCAAGTGGCTGTTGTTGCGGCCAATTCCCTGAAACCGGTGCTGGGCTAAATCGAACGAGGGAGTTCAGCCTCGCCCCAGCGCCAGGATTCGGTCTATCTCTTCCACCATATCCGCATGTGTCAGTATGGCGAGTGTATCTATTGGATCATAGGCGTATAGATGATCTTTTAGCAAGGCTGCGACATGGCGGCGGAAGGCCTGGCGCTGGTCGTCGAAACCTGAGCGCGCCAGGGCGGCGTTGACCGTATCGGCCAG
>NZ_JBQCHT010000012.1:0-226827 GCF_051954415.1 Asticcacaulis sp. | reverse complement strand
AACAAAGGCGCGATGACATCCCATTCTGTATCGGTCAACTCGTAGCGGCGACGCGTCATGAAAAAGGCTCCCTGTTCACCGGAAGCCTTGAATCACGATCAGTTCTAAATGGGAATCCCGTTTATGGGTTTACGCCCTAGTTAATGGCTGCGTAAACCAGATGCAGGGTGTCGTCGTCGATCCTGGCGCTGGAAATCAGGCGCAGCGACGGCGGCACGGTATGGAAAAACGGCTTGCCCTGGCCCAATACAGAGGGCCGCATGACGAGGTGATATTCATCGATCAGCCCCAGACCGGTCATCAGGCCGGCCAGTTCCGGGCCGGACACGCTGATCGTACCATCGATGCGTGCCTTCAGATCGCGGACCTGCGCCGCGATGTCGCCGGAAATAAGCGTAGTGTTCGGACCAACCTCCGTGAGCGTGCGCGATACCACCCATTTCGGCAGTTTGCGCCAGGCATCGGCAAACGCCCGCAATTGCGCGTCCCATTCCGGCCGGTCTTCGTCCCAGTACCGCATAAGCTCGTACATGCGCCGTCCATAGATCGCCGCCGCCTGATCCCGCACGGTCGCTGTCCAGAACTCAAATACCTTAGGGCCGGGTGGCCCCATCACCAGTGTGCCGGCGAGATCATCGACATAGCCGTCGATCGAGACATTCATTGCCAGTATAAGCTTGCTCATGAGGGACTCCGCAGGATTTTCGCCATCGGCCGCCCCCTGGCCAGTTCATCGATCAGCTTGTCGAGATAGCGGATTTCACGCATCAATGGCTCTTCGATATCCTCGATGCGAACACCGCAGATGACGCCGGTAATCAGGCTTCGCGCCGGATTCAGCCGAGGCGCCGCCGTCAGGAAGGTTTCAAAATCGGTCCCGGCATCGAGCTGCTGCTGAAGCTCGGCCTGACTGTAACCGGTCAGCCAGCAGATGATCTCGTCGACCTCATCCCGGCTGCGTCCCTTCTTTTCCGCCTTGGCGACAAGGTGCGGATAGACGCTGGCAAAACGCATGGCGTAGATGCGGTGACCAGCCATGGGTCAGACCTCATTCACCTGGAAACACCCCCAGCCGTCATTGCGGCCGTTAAGCGGCGCGGCGGCCTCTTGCAATTCCGCTTCAAAGGCGGTGATGGCGGCGTGATCCGGCACCATGTGGTGAACGACCTGAACATTCCATTTACCGAAATTGAGGTCTGTGACATTGTCGTGGTCGATCTCCCACGGGCCATAATCGACCTCATAGCCCTTCTCGGCGAAGATCACGCAGAAGGCTTTCGCCGACTCCTCATCACCGAACAGCAGCGAGAAATCGATATCGCGCGCCACGGAGAGATCGTCGCCATCGGCCTGCATGGCGCGCAGGACATCGCCGGTTTCATCGGCGGGAAAATCAACAGGCATGACAGGACTCCAAAGAAAAAGGCAGGCGGGATGCGCTCCCACCTGCCTTTAGCACATATATATCCGGAAAACCTATTCAGCGATCACTGGAACCGCGGTCGGGGCCGTTTCGGTTTCCGGCACCGCCGAATTGGCGCTCAGTTCGATTGCCACGCCGGTTTCCTCGTCGCGGACGATTTCCTCGCCATTCAGAATCTTGGCGATTTCATCACCGGTCAGGGTTTCCAGGTCGAGCAGTGTCTTGGCCAGGCGGTGCAGGCCATCGAGGTTTTCCAGCAGGATGCGCTTGGCCTCTTCATAGCCGTCATTGACCAGGCGCTTGACCTCGTCATCGATGATCTGCTGCGTTGCTTCCGAGGTATCGCGGCCGAGCGCGCCGTATTCATCTTCGCCCTGCTTGTAATCGACGAAGCCGAGCTTGTCCGAGAAGCCCCAGCGCGTCACCATCGACTTGGCCAGGCGCGTGGCGGCCTGGATGTCCGACGAGGCACCCGAGGTGATGTTGTCCTTGCCCATGATGATTTCTTCGGCCACGCGGCCGGCCATCATGATGGCGAGGCGCGAGGTCATCTGGGTGAAGTTCATCGAATAGCGGTCGCCTTCGGGCAACTGCATGACCATGCCGAGCGCCCGGCCGCGCGGAATGATCGTCGCTTTGTGGACGGGATCGGCCTGCGGGGTCTTGAGCGCCACGATGGCATGGCCGCCTTCGTGGTAGGCGGTATTGCGCTTCTCTTCCTCCGACATGGCCATGGACTTGCGCTCGGCGCCCATCATCACCTTGTCCTTGGCGTCCTCGAAATCGCGCATGGTGACCAGCTTGCGGTCCTTGCGCGCCGCCATCAGCGCGGCTTCATTGACCAGGTTGGCGAGATCGGCGCCGGAGAAGCCCGGCGTGCCGCGCGCGATCACCTTGACATCGACATCGACGGCCAGGGGCACCGGCTTCATGTGGACGCGCAAAATGGCTTCGCGGCCGGTCAGGTCGGGGTTGGAGACCGTCACCTGGCGGTCGAAGCGGCCGGGACGCAGCAGGGCGGAATCGAGCACGTCCGGACGGTTGGTGGCGGCGATCATGATGATGCCTTCATTGGCCTCGAAGCCGTCCATCTCGACCAGCAACTGGTTGAGCGTCTGTTCGCGCTCGTCATTGCCGCCGCCATGACCGGCGCCGCGGTGACGGCCGACGGCGTCGATTTCATCGATGAAGATGATGCACGGCGCATTCTTCTTGGCTTGCTCGAACATGTCACGGACGCGCGAGGCGCCGACGCCGACGAACATTTCGACGAAATCCGAGCCGGAGATCGAGAAGAAGGGCACGCCCGCCTCACCGGCCACGGCGCGGGCCAGAAGCGTCTTACCCGTACCCGGAGGGCCGACCAGCAGGGCGCCTTTCGGAATCTTGCCGCCCAACTTCTGGAACTTCGACGGATCCTTAAGGAAATCGACGACTTCCTGCAGTTCTTCCTTGGCCTCGTCCACGCCGGCAACATCGGTAAAGGTGACGCGGTTCTTGTGTTCCGTCAGCAGGCGCGCCTTGGACTTGCCGAAGCCCATGGCCCCACCGCGACCGCCGCCCTGCATCTGGCGCATGAAGAAGATCCAGATGCCGATAATCAGGATGACCGGCAAAAGCGTGGTGACGACATTCATCAGCAGCGACGTCTTGCCGCTTTCCTTCTTGGTCGGCACCTTCTTCTGGGCCAGGGCGTCATCAAGATCCTTGTGATCGAAACCGACCACCGCATGGAACTTCTTGCCATCGGCGGTCTTGCCGGCGGCCTCGTCATTATGGATGACGATTTCGGTCACCTTGCCGTCGTTCACATTCGCCACCAGTTCGGAATAAATCATCTCGACCGGCTTGTTCGGGTCACTCACCAGGCCACGGGCGTTGGTGTTCATGACCACGTAAATGCCCAGCAGAAAAGCCAGTATCACGCCGATAATCGCCATGGACTTCAGGTTCATGCCAATGTCTATCCTCAATAAGGCCCTTGAAAACGGGCGCCCCTCCACGGGGTTTTCGTACATAATCAGACGCCTCATGTTTATCCAAAAAGCGGCAATCCACTTTTTGGCATGAGGCTTTACTACCATATAGGACGCGCCGGGCGGTTTCGCTACACGCCATTTATTGGTGTAAAAACGCAATCGCTTTTTGCGCTTATTACAGCGCTTTCCGTCGTGATCAATCCCAGGGCGGCCCGCAAGCGCGATCCGACCAGACACCGGGCCGTAATGGCACCATACGCCCCTTGTCTTAAGGCCGGGTTTGTCAGCAAATATTTATTTTGATTATTGTTTTGAGCGGCCGGCACAAAAACCGGCTGAGTGCCACGCAAGTCCGCCGGCAGGCGCATCAGCCAGGACCTGTCAGCCTCAGTCAGATCACCGCGCACCCGCCCGGAGGCGACGACCTCGCCCGCTTGCGACGACCGGACAAGAAAGCGGCCATCCCAGACCGCCGCATCCGTTCCATTCAGTGTGCATACGCCGGACCGGTTGCGACCGATATCGCCCGTTTCCCGGCTGAGAGTGATCAGACCGTCCCGTCGGACGATCCGTGCCCCGGCCAGGTTCAGGGGACCGGCTGAAGACAGGTTTTCCAACAGCGCCGCGATCTTGTTCCGCCGCGGCAGTCTGTCACCGCCGCCGGCACAGACCTCCGCCGCCGCTAGAAGCTTAAGGGCCATTTCCCGCGGCAGGGCATCGAATGCCTCCGCCCTGAAAGCGATCATGCCTAAAGGCGCTAGGTCCTGGGGCTGATAAAGCAAATCGCGCAGCCCGCCGGCCGTTATTGTGGCTTCATCTTCACGCGCACTGAGATCAACGGATTGTTGATGCAGGGCCTTCCGTGTCCGCGCCCGTAAGGAGTGCGGACTGTCATTGGCAGGATCATCGATCCAAGTCACGCCCATGCCACGCAAATACGCCCGCAAGGTTTCCCGCCGCACATCGAGAAACGGCCTGTAAAGAAAGATATCATGCCCTTCCGGCCAGACCGGCGACGGCGCCCAGATTTTCGGCGCACCGACATTGGAACCCTGTGCGCGCATGACCTGGGCCTCGGCGATATCATCGGCGGTATGGGCCAGGCAAAGCACGGACAGGCCCTTTTCCCGCGCGGCCTCAGCCAGCAGGCGGTGCCGCGCCAGACGCGCCGCCGCAGACAGGCCGGTGGCCGGTTTTTCGCCTTGCCAGTAAAGCACGGTAAAGCCGGCCCCGACGCGCGCCGCGTGATCGGCCACCGATTGTGTCCATTGCGGACTTAAGGGATTGAGCCCGTGATCAACGCAGAAGACCTCCAGTGGCCTTTTGTTCCAGGCTGCCAGCGCATAGAGCAGCGCCACGGAATCGCCCCCACCGGAAACGGCCACACCGATTGCCCCGTCACCATCGAGACGGGCCGCGAAGTCTGGGAATTTATCCTGAATAAAAGCCGGAGCAGGCAAGGCGGCGCTTAAACCGCCCCGCACCTGTTCTTGTCCTTCAGCACCTTGGCCTGATTGCGCATCTCATTGGTGGCCAGCTTGGCATAGACCTTGTCGAACTGGGTCAGCGACGCACAGACATCGGCCGGGCGATTGCTGTCATTCAGCGCCTGGGCCAGCCTGACGGTCGCTTCCGGCGCCCACGACGTCTTTGGCCAGCCCTTGAGCGAGGTGGCATAGGCCGAAACAGCACCGGACGGATCGCCCTTCATGGCGCGGACCTGCCCGAGACGGAACCAGGCTTCCGGCGTCTGCGTCGATTGCGGCCAGGCCGTGGTGAAGGCTTCGAAGGCGCGGCCGGCATCATCCGTCTGTCCGGAGCTCATCAGGCTGAACGCCTGGTCGAAATCACCCTGGGCGCTGCCAGTCGAAGCCGGCGGCGGCGGCGGCGGCGCCAGTTGCGCCTCCAGATCCTTGATGTGGGCATCGGCGAGATCAGCGCGCTTGGTCAGGGTATCCATGCGGGCCGTCTGATTGGTCAGCGCCTGCTGCATCAACTGGTTCTGGTGCTGCAATTCCTCGACCTGGCCGATCAGGGTGGTGATCGAGCCGGCCTGCTGGTCCAGCTTGCGCGCCTGGCTGTCGACCGTGGCCTGGAGCGCCACCACTTCGGGATCGGGCTCGATCAGGATCGGCGGCGCGCCCTTCTTGTTTTCGACGCGCGAAACCGCACGTTCCAGCTTGCGGACATTGCGATCCAGCTTTTGCAGCTTCTTGGCGTCCCAGACCGTGTTATCGGTCGGCTGCTGTCCGGGGATTTCCTCATCATCCTCGTCGCCGAAAATCTGGGCATGAGCACCAGCGGGCGCAAAAGCCGACAGGGTAATCGTCGTCAAGGGCAGGGAAAGCGCCAGAATGGACAGGCCGGCGGCCATCTTGCCGCGTAAGCCCATTCGCAAACCACGGCGGGTCATATTACTATCCGTCATGTGCAGATCGCCCTTTTACTCAAAAACCAGGGAATTATCTTATAACTAACAACATAGTCAGGCTGAAATAAGACGCAAACCCTAAATTGCATCTGGCGAAATAAAGGGCGCGAGCCTTGCGGCCGCGCCCTTTATATAGCTCATGCGCGCCGTGCGCTTACTGCGAAGCCGCCAGGCTGTCGTTCTTCACCCAGCCGACATTGTCATTGTCGTCGGCCACTTCCCAGTACATGCCGTCCTTGTTGCCGGTCGGGTAAACTGTCAGCCCCACCGGCAGGGCACGGATGACCTTGCCCGTGGTATTGGGCGCCGAACGCAGGGTGGTCGCGGTCTGGACGGTGAAGCTGCGGCTCGGCGCCGCTTCCTTGCCGCCGACATCGATGCCGCCGAGATTATTGACCATTTCGGCATAGGCGACGATGAAGGCCTGGGTCACGATCTTGCCGATGTCGGTATCTTCGTAGCCGCCGCCGACCGCGCCGCCGAAGCCGATACCGCCGCCGGCGCCCCAGCTCAGGTCATTCTTGGCAGCATGGCCTTCAAAGGAATTGGACTCGGATGTGCGCACATCGGTCAGCGACAGGACCACATCGGCCTCGCTCTTCTTGGTGCGGAAGCCACCGACGATGGCCCCGGCCCGGCCGCCGACCAAACCGCCCAAGAGGCCAGCGGCCCCGCCGCCGCCCGTATTGGAATCGGCGCTGCCGACCTCCGCCACCAGCACGAAATCGGCGGCCTTGATCTGGCCCTTGCCCATGTTTGAGCCGCGTTGCAGACCCAGGCTGCCGCCGATATCGCGCTCACGCTGCGCCGCGTCCATGCCGGCGCCGCGATCGACCAGCGAGAAGCAGCCGGATTTCTGGACGATGACCTTGAGCAGCTTTTGCGGCGCCGCCAGGCTGTTATTGGTCCAGCCCGACGGGTCATCGCCATTGACGACCGAGATGGTGCCGAGCTTGGCCGAACAGTGCGGCAGACCGGCCATCATCTTGTCCTGGGTTTGTTGCGCCTTGCTGGCCTTGGCCTGGGCAAAGGCTGGCTCAGTCACGGCCAAGCCAAGCACGGCGGCGATCGCCGCACCGGCGGCCGCGGATTTGCGGATGGAATTGAATGTCATGGAACAGCTCCCCAATAATCGATTGAAAACAGGCGGACAACCCGCCGCAACGACTATGCGCAAGCCGAAGGCAGTTGACCGGGAAATATCAGAAATACGCGAACTGACTGGCGGCCAACGGGGCCGAACTGAACAGGTGTGACAGCGCCGGGAACGGATGCCCCCTGAAACGCATCATGCCCCCTGACCTTACGGCCAGAGGGCATGAGTTTCAATCCAAAAACCGACGGATAAGGCCGGTTTGAACCTTATTGGGCGCCCGAGGTCAGGCTGGTGTGGGCGTTACGGTTCTTGGCCCAGGCATCTTCACCCGAACCGTTGTCGATCGGGCTTTCCTTGCCGTAGGAGATGGTCGAGATGCGGCTGGCGGCGACGCCCTTGCCGGCCAGGAAGTCCGAAACGGCCTGGGCGCGGCGGGCGCCGAGGGCGAAGTTGTATTCGCGGGTGCCGCGTTCGTCGGCATTGCCTTCGATGCGGATATTGACCTGCGGATAACGGACCAGCCAGGCGGCCTGGGCGGCCAGAATGCCCTGCGCGTCAGAGCGGATGTCGGAGGAATCGGTGTCGAAATAGACGCGGTCGCCGACATTGACGACGAAGTCCTGCTGCGAGCCCGGAACGATGCCCGGCAGCGGCGCTTCGGCGACCGGCGGTTGCGGAACCGGCTGCGGCGCCGGCTCGGGGGCCGGAGCCGGAGTCGGCTCAACGACGGGCTTGGGCTTGCTGGTACAGGCCGCCATAGACGCCATAACCAGGGCCATTACGGCGAACTTTGCTACGGACTTGGTCGATACCATGATGTTGAATCCTCTCATTTCAATACAATGTGCTGAACATATCTCTGTTCTGTGACGGGATTATGCACAAAACTTATAAAGATACGATGATATGGCTGTTAACTTTTGTCAAACGGGCGTTGTCATTTTTCCAGAGAACTGGATGTTTTTTCCATCTTGCGGCGGAATTGGGCAATTTCACGACCGCTTTACACCAAATCCGATGAATTTTCGGTTTGTGGACATGGTTGCCCAATCCTTACACAGCTTATAATTACAAAGTTTGCGCCCTGTTCCAGCCGCCTACTTCAACCGCGGCGACCAGGCCGGATCCGAGGCGCCGCCGGGATAAGGTACGGCACGCTCGACACGGCCGGTGACCTCGACCATCCACAGAGACGGGTTGCCGCCCTGGCTCTCGCGGAAGAACATGATGTAGCGGCCATTCGGCGCCCAGGTCGGCCCCTCTTCGAGATAGGAGGAGGTCAGGAGCTTGGCATTGCCGCCACCGGCATCCATGACACCGATCGAGAAGCGGCCACCCGACTGCTTGGTAAAGGCGATCTGGTCGCCCTTCGGCGAAAACACCGGCGTGGAATAGGAGCCGCCGCCAAAGGTTATCCGGCGCACATTGCCGCCCGAGGCGTTCATCAGATAGATTTGCGGCGAGCCGCCGCGATCGGAGGTGAAGGCGATGGTGGAGCCATCGGCCGAGAAGGACGGCGAGGTATTGATGAAACCACCGCTGGTCAGCTTGGTCATCGAGCGGGTGCGCAAGTCCATGACATAGATATTGGTGGCGCCGCCCTGGCTGACCGAGAAGGCCAGCTTGGAGCCATCGGGCGAGAAGCGCGGCGCAAACGCCATGCCCTTGATCTGGCCCACGGCCTCCTGACGGCCGGTTTCGAGGTTATAGATATAGATACGGGCGCTGTCGGCGGTCAGGGCCATATAGGCAATTTCCTGGCTGTCGGCCGAGAAACGCGGCGTCATCACCTTGGTATTGTTGCCGGCCACCGGCAGGTAGGAAGGGTTGGCGCCATCCTGGTCCATGATGGCCAGGTGCTTGATGCGCGCCGTGCGGTAGCCGCTCTCGGCCACGAAAACGATGCGGGTGTCGAAATAACCTTCCTGGCCGGTCAGCTTTTCATAGATGGCGTCGGCGATCTTGTGGGCGATGCGGCGCCAGTTTTCCGGCGTGGCGGTCAGGGACTGGCCCAGAAGCTGGTTCTGCGAGAAGATATCCCACAGGCGGAAATCGACCTGAAGGCGACCGTCGGAATCGACAAAGGCGCGGCCATTGCTGAGATATTGCGCATTGATCGTCTTCCACGCGGCAAATTCCGGCTGGACGGCAACATCGGGATTCTGCTGGATAAAGGCCGCCGGATTGATAGGCGCGAAATAGCCGGAGCTTTCCAGGTCGTTCATCACCACCTTGGAAATCTTGTTGCCGAGATCACCGCCAGACGCGTCATTACCACCAATAGCAATGGCGATCGGCAGGGGCTGGATATTGCCCTGATCGACCGTGCCGGTCAGTTCATCTTGGGCATGAGCAAAGGCGGGGATGCACACCAGCATCAGCGCGCCGGACACCGCCGCCAAAATTGTTTTCATCAGTTTCATGTTCGCTCCTTTGGTCGGGACGGGCCGCTCATCAGCGCCCCTGGCAGGCCTTTCGGGCATCAAAAATAATCTTCAGCGGACGGTTATAGAGACCATCCGGCAGGTCGGTAAACGCATTGGGCTGGCCCTTGTTGACAGCGGCCAGGGCGAGATTGGCGCCCGCCTGCCAGACCGGGTCATTACGCTTGTTCACCCACTCCGGCCCCTGGGTAACACGGCCATTGGGCGAAAGTGTGAAGCGGATTTCCGGCGCCACGTTCTGGCTGCCCGGCACATCGCAATTGAGCAGCCACAGCTTGTTGAGGCGCTGGGTCAGGGCATTCATTTCGGTCTTCAGGCCGGCATCGGCCGGGCCGGATCCAAAGGCGGACGCGCCGGTCGTCTTCTGCGTGCTCGCTGACGGCGCGCGGCGGGTCGGCGCCTGGGAGGGCGTGGCAGCCAGACGGCTCAGGAGGTCGTCCTGCGGCTTGGCCTTGGGCGCCGGCTTGGCGGGTGTTGGCTTCTTCGCCGGCGGCTCCGGTTTTTTCAGCCCGTTCTTGTCGGGCGGGACCGGTGCTGGCTTCGGTGGCGCAGGCGTTGGCTTGGCTGCCGGCTTGATCGGTTCCGGCACGGGCTGTGGCGGGGTCGGGACCGGCTGTGGCGGTACGGGTTCGGGCTGCGGGATCGGTTCCGGCGTCTTGACCGCGAGGTCATCGACCGGGGCTTCCGCCATCTGGCGGCTCGGCATGTCGGAAATGATCGTCACCGGCACGGAGGCTACCTGGAGCGGCGGTGGCGTCAGGTGCAGGCTGATCAAGGCAAGCAGGATCAGGCCGACGTGCAGCAGAAGGGAGACGAGAAAGGACGGTCCGAATTTCTTCATGCGTCTATGGGGTCACGCTTTCGGGTTCAGCGGCGACCGTTGGTGCTGCGGGCTTGCCCCCCGAACCCTTACCCATCGTATCGGTGACCAGGCTGATCTTGGTGAAGCCGGACGACGACAGCTTGCCCATCACACGGGCGACGGACTCCCAGCTCGCCTCGCCCGCGCCCCGGACATAGATCTGGGTCTCTGTATCGCCGCGGGTGATGGCCAGAAGGCGCGGCGCCACCTGGTCATAGCTGGCCGGATCGTCATTGACGTAAAGCTGGCCGGTCTTGTCGATCGACACGGTGACGGGCTCGCCCTCATCCTTGAGCGCAGCCGCCTCGGTCTTTGGCAGGTTGATCTTGATACCCGAATTGAGCAGCGGCGCCGAGATCATGAAGATGATCAGCAGTACCAGCATGACATCGACCATCGGCGTGACGTTGATTTCCGACAGGGCGGCACGGCGGCGCGTGCGGCGTCCGCGGCGGCTGCCCCCTCCGTGGCCTGAACCTCCCATAGCCATAGGATCAGCCTCCCAGCTTGTCGCCGAGGCGGCGGGTGAGCGACACCATCAGCTCGTCGGCAAAGCCTTCCATGCGCGAAGTGAAGCGCGCCACCTTCGAGTTGAAGAGGTTGAAGGCGATATAGGCCGGAATGGCGGCGAACAGGCCCATGGCCGTGGCGAACAGGGCTTCGGAAATGGCCGGGGCCACGGTGGTCAGGTTGGTGTCGCCCTGGCTGGCAATGGCCGAGAAGGCGTTCATGATGCCCCAGACCGTGCCGAACAGTCCGACGAACGGCGAGGCCGTGGCGATGACCGCCAGTATGCTCAGCCCGTCTTCGATCGTATCGGCTTCGCTGGCGATGATGTGGTTCATTTCGCGGTCAACCTGGGCGACCAGCAAATCGCCCTGCGCAGCGCTCAACGACTTGCCCTTGTAGTCCTTCCAGGCGGCGGTGACGGCGACCAGCAGCTTCTGGAACGGTTCCTTCGGCTGGGTGCCCAGCGTGGCGGCGATATCATCGAGCGCGCGACCGGAATTGAGCGCGCCTTCGAAGCCGTCGGCCTCCTTGTTGACGCGATTAAGCGCGCCGGTCTTCTGGATGATGATGGCCCATGACCACAGCGAGGACAGGGCGAGCCCCACCATGATCACCTGGACCACGATATCGGCGTGCAGGAAAAGCTGAAGGAAGTTCAGGGCGCCGGGAAGGCTGTCGGTAGCTGAGCTGGCGGCGGAACTGGCGCTCATGTCGCATCCTCGGTGTTTAGGTTAAGACGAATAGTGAATCTGTAATGCTTGATACAAAGAAGTTTGGGTACCATGCCCGACAATTGGCGACATTTCTATGGCGTCGGAACAGAAAAAGGCGCTTTTACAGCGCCTTTTCACCCGCTACGTGCAATTTGATGGCGGTTTGCAGGTCTTTCGGCAGGCGTTTCGGGCGGCCTTTCAGATCGATGCAGACGACCTGAACCTGGGCTTCGGCGAGCTTTTGGCCCTCGCGCTCAACCCACTGATCGAGGGTGAAACTGGCGCCGCGCGCCGCGATCAGGCGGCTTTTGACGGTGACCAGATCATCGATGCGTGCCGGGCTCAGATAACGGATATTGATGCTGCTGACGGCAAAGGCCAGCGGCTCATCGAGCGCCGCCAACTGATGGTGATGGACACCGATCAGGCGCATATATTCGGACCGCCCGCGCTCGAAATATTTGAGATAGTTGGCATGATAAACGACACCCGAAAAGTCGGTGTCCTCATAATAGATGCGCACCGGCAGTTCGTGATGATCACCGTCGATGCGGCCGGATAGGTCTGAGGTCTGAAGGTTTGAGGTCATCCGATGAATGTAAAGACAGTTCACTGCGTTTTCCAAGCCCTTTTGCTTCTCCTCCCCTGCAAAGCGGGGGAGGTGGCAGCGCGAGGCTCGCAGAGCCGGTGTCGCTGACGGAGGGGGGCATTCCACAGGTTTGCCCCCCTCCGTCTCGACGCGCTGCGCTTGCTCGACACCTCCCCCGCTTTGCAGGGGAGGAGAAATGTCACGGCCTATCCAGCAACGCGCAGATATCGGCGCGCATATCGTCCTCCATCCGGCTGCCCTTGCGAGTGAATTCGATATAGCGCCCTTTACGGCCATAAGATTTCCAGTCATTCAGGCCCTTGCGGTTTGGATCACCCGTCTTGGCAAATTGCACCCAGTAATCCATCAGCGTCGGCCAGCGATCTTTTTTCACGCCTTCCGGGCGGTCATTGAAGACGAAGTTCAGTTCAGACCCATGATGCACATCGGCTTTCGGGTCGGCATCGATATCGAGTTGGTAAAGCCACGCTGCCTGCCCGGCAGCCGTCATCTGACGGGCCATCCAGTCAGCCGGACAGCGCAGCATGAGATCGGTGGAAAGCTGCATCGCTGCATCCCCCAGTACCGGATCGGACTTCGGGGTCTTGTCGATATCGAGTTTATAAAAGCGCAGCACCTTGCTACGGTCTTCACCAAAGCGTGTGGCGATGGCGCCGTAGAGCGAGGCGCTGACGTCGGCCAGCATGAGTTCGCGCGCGGAAACGCCGATGATCAGCGGCACCTTCGCCCCCTCGCCGGCCCTGAAAATCTCCGCCGGCGATTTCGGCAGCACATGGCCATCGATCGTCGCCTGGTCCCATATAAAGCTGGCGTCCTCCATCGGCGGAGAGAGCTTGTCCCCCGCCTGCTGGAGCGCCAGGGCCGGCGCCTGGCGCAGGTCGGCCAGAGCCCTTGCGCTGTCGGCCGGATCGTTGCTGAACTGCTCAGCCAGCCGGATGCCGAGGGCCTCGTTCTGCGCCAAAGTGCGCGGCGCGAAGCCGAACTGCGGTGTGCCGCTTTCCTTTATGGCTTTTTGGAACAGCCCGCGCGCCAGCGGCGAGGCCAGCATCAGCCCGACATCCTGCCCGCCGGCGCTGTGGCCGAAGATCGTCACATTCTCCGGGTCGCCGCCGAAACGAGCGATATTATCACGCAGCCATTGCAGGGCCTTGATCTGGTCCATCAGGGCATAATTACCCGATGCGCCGCCTTGCTCGGCGGTCAGGGCCGGATGCGACAGAAAGCCGAAGACGCCCAACCGGTATTGCAGGGTGACGATGACGACATCGCGCCTGCCGAGGCCGGAAGAAATGGTGCCCTCGCCCGCCCCGGCGCGATTGGCCCCGCCATGGAAAAAGACCATGACCGGCTTTTTCGCCTCGTGGCTCAGCGAAGGCGTGCGGATTTCGAGATAGAGGCAGTCCTCCGAACTGGCCTGCGAGATTTTCGTCTGCCAGCCGTAATCGGCCTGGAGGCAGCCGGGCGCACTGGTTTTGCTGAAACGCACGCCTTGCCAGGCCGGCACATCCTGCGGCGCGGTCCAGCGTAGGTCGCCCACGGGCGGTTTCGCAAACGGCACGGCCTTGAAGGCGAATGTGCCGTCCTGCCACGCCTCGCCGCCAAGCTGTCCGCCGGTGACCGGCACGATGACATCGGGCTGCGGACCGGCAGGTATCGGCGCCGGTGTTTCGACCTTAGGCGCCACAAGGCCGCTTTCGGACGGCGCAGAACGTATGACCGGCGGCGGTAGCGCAGGCTGAACCGGTTTCGATGGCGCTTTTCCCGGAAGGACCATGCGGTAGCGGCCATCGCCCCCCCGCATAGGCTGCTGAGCGAAAACGGGAAAGGCCGCGAGCGCCGCCAGCAGACACAGCCCGGCCAGCCCCGCCTTCACCCTAGTGGCCCTGTGCCCAGAGATAGGCCGCGCCGCGCACGCCCGACGAATCACCCCATCTGGCGGGCACGAATTTGGATTCCCAGCGATCCGTGAAGACCAGCGGTTCTATGCGCGACGCCAGGCGCTCATACATTTCCGGCACGTTCGACATGCCGCCGCCAAAGACAAACACGTCGGGATCGAGGATATTGACGACGACGGCCAGGGCCTGCGCCAGGCGGCGCACCCAGCGGTCGAAACAGGCGTCGGCCTCGGCATCACCTGCACGCATGGCGGCGATAATCTCCTCGCCCTTTAGCGAGCGGCCCGTTACGGCATGGAAATCGCGGGCAAAGCCGGAGCCGGAAATCCAGGTTTCCAGGCAGCCATGCAGGCCGCACCAGCATTTCGGGCCGGGATTTTCCTCGGGCAGGGGCCAGGGCAGCGGAATATGTCCCCATTCGCCGGCCAGGCCGTTGGCGCCCTCGACCAGATGGCCATTGACCACCACGCCACCGCCGCAGCCGGTGCCGATGATGACGGCAAAGACATTGGCCTCGCCGGCGCCGGCGCCATCCTTGGCCTCGCTAAGGGCCAGGCAGTTGGCGTCATTGGCCAGGCGGATCGGTTGGCCAAGTGCGGCTTCGAGATCGGTCTTGAAAGGCCGGCCATTGAGATAGGTGGAATTGGAGTTGCGCATCAGGCCGTGACGCGGCGAGGCCGAACCAGGCGAACCTATGCCGATGGTCTTGGCCCCGAGGCCGGGCTGTTTAGCGCGGGCTTCGGATTCGACGCTGGCGATCAGATCACGCACCAGGGTCAGGGCGGCGTCATAATTGCCGGGGTTCGGCTCCCGGTGCCGGGCCAGGAACTCACCGGAGGGCGACAGGGCCGCCGCCTCGATCTTCGTTCCGCCGAAATCAACGCCGATATGCAACATGTCTTTTGTCTCGTCCCCGGTTTTTCTTATTTTTATTTTATTTAATAGAAAAAGCAAACCCCTGAAAATGCCGGGCAGGCATTTTCAGGGGCTTTATTTCCGGCCTCGGTGTTTAGTGGCCGACGCTCACGCCTTCTTCGATGACGTGGACATGGGCCTTCTTGGCAGCCTGCGAGAACCACAGAACGTAGAGGTAGCAGATCAGCGGCACACCGAAAGCGAGCGAACGCGCGCCGATCGGGAAATGCGCCACAAGCTGGTCAACCGTGAAGCCGTACAGGATCGAGATGAACCCGCCGCCGCAGATGGCCATGCACATCAGACCGGAGGTGGCCGAGGCCGGGGCCGTCGAGCGTTCGAGCGTGATGGTGAAGATGGTCGGGAACATGATCGAGTTGAACAGGCCAATCAGGATGGCGGCGCAGCCCGGAATGAAGCCTGTGGTCAGCGGCGCATTGAAGACGCCGTTGTCGCTGGGCAGGCCGACCGTGCCGCCAAGCGGAGTGGCCGGCATCGAATAGGTGGCGATGACGATCAGGCAGAGGATCGACGCGCAGGTGGCGACAAAGGCCAGCATGGACGTGGCCTTGAACTTGCGCAGCAGGACCGAGCCGCCGAAACGGCCGAACATGGCGAACAGCATGAAGACCGGGCCGACGAAGCCGGCGACCTGCGAGGGCACATTGAGGATCTGCTTTTGCTCAAGGAAGAAGATCATGCCGGAAATGACGCAGACCTCAGCGCCGACATAGAGGAAGATGCCAAGCGAACCGAGATTGGCCCACTTCGACTTCAGCGCCGAGAAGGGCGATTCGGCGTGTTCGGCCATCTTGGGGGCGTGGTGGGTGATGGTGTTGCGCACCAGGAAGACGGCCAGAGTGAAGACGGCAAAAACAACCGCCAGCAGCAGGTAGACATTGGTGACGAAGCTGAGGCCCGTATCCTTCATCGCCTGGGTGATCGTGGCGTCCGGAATGAACAGGTCGCCCTTGAGCAGGTATTTAGCGCCGAAGATGCCGCCCAGGAAGGCGCCCATCGAGTTGAAAGCCTGCGACAGGTTGAGGCGGAAGTGCGAACCCTTCGGATCGCCCATCGAGGCGATCAGCGGGTTGGCCGCGACCTGGAGCAGGGTGATGCCCGAAGCGGCAACGAACAGGCCGAGCAGGACGGTGATGAAGTTATGCGAGAAAGCGGTCGACCAGGCGATCAGGCAGCCGGCGACGATGCCGACGAGGCCGAGCACGATCGACTTGGCGTAGCCGTTCTTGGCCAGGTAAGCCGCCGAAGGAATCGACATGATGCCGTAGGCGATGAAGAAGGCGAACTGGTTGAGCTGGGTTTCAAAGTCGGTGAGCGTGTAGATGACCTTCATGCTCTTGACGAGCGGGTCGATCAGGTTGGTCACGAAGGCCCAGATAAAGAAGAGGCATGTGACGTAGATAACCGCCAGTAAGAGGCCACCGCCTCCCGATTTTGGCGCTGCGGATGAAGAGTCGGACATATGACCTGCCTGTTGCACTGTTATGGGTGAAGTGCGCGCAAGCTGCCCTCACCGGTTAAATAAATCAAATTGCAAAAAACGTGTTTTTGCGGTGTTGGCAAATGAAAAACGTTGCGCGGTGCAGCAATTCCATCTCCAACCCGATGACAGAGGTATATTCAAAATAATTGTCTGACAAGTGGCAGCACCTTTCCGGCGAGCGATCCACCTTATCGTAAAAGGAAAAAACGATATCCGGGCGAAGAATAAGCCTTGCCGCCGTTTAAGTATGACAATTTTTCAACAGAAATATAAACTTAGACAGCGCTGTCACACCTTGCGGCGCAGCATAAAATTAAACTTGACCCGGCGGGAGAATAGAGGCTTTGTCGCACGCGAAAAATGCCATAGAGGCAGCGCCCGGCAATCCGGCGGAAAACCCCGGATTTGCCTTTAATCCGTGAGATGTGAATTGAAAATTCTTCGCCGCCGTAAAACCAAGATCGTCGCCACCCTGGGCCCTGCCAGTTCCAATGCCGAAATGCTGGCCCAGCTTTTCCAGGCCGGCGCCGATGTTTTCCGGCTCAATTTCTCGCACGGCAGCCACGAAGACCACGGCCGCAATATCGACCTGATCCGCGATCTGGAAGCCAAATCGAAACACCCGATCGGTATCCTGGCCGATGTCCAGGGACCGAAACTGCGCGTCGGCCGCTTCATGGGCGGCGCCGTGGTGCTGACCAACGGCCAGAATTTCCGCCTTGACCTCAACCCGACGCCGGGCGATTCGCGCCGCGCCAACCTGCCTCACCCGGAAATCATCACGGCCGCCCAGATCGGTTCGCACCTGCTGCTCGATGACGGCAAGCTGAAACTGCGCGTCACCCATGTGCGCGAGGATCATCTGGAAACCGTCGTCGTCAATGGCGGCCGCCTGTCCGACCGCAAGGGCGTCAATGTGCCAGACGTGGTCCTGCCGATCCCCGCCCTGACGAAAAAGGACCGCGAGGATATGGCTTTCGCCCTGTCGCGCGGCGTTGAATATATCGGCCTGTCGTTCGTGCAGCGTCCGGAAGACGTGCTTGAGGCGAAGGAAATCATCCAGGGCCGCGCCTGGGTGCTCTCCAAGCTGGAAAAGCCGCAGGCCCTCGATAATCTCGATGAAATTGTCCGCCTGTCCGACGCCATCATGGTGGCGCGCGGCGATCTCGGCGTTGAACTGCCGCCGGAAGAGGTGCCGCTGGCGCAAAAGCGCATCGTTCAGGCGTCGCGCGCCGCCGGCAAGCCGGTCATCGTGGCGACGCAAATGCTGGAATCGATGATTTCGGCCCCGACGCCGACCCGCGCCGAAGCCTCCGACGTCGCCACCGCCGTCTTCGATGGCGCCGATGCCGTCATGCTGTCGGCCGAAACCGCTGCCGGCCAGTTCCCGGTCGAGGCCGTCACCATCATGGACCGAATCGTCGCCCGCGTCGAAACCGATGACGGCTGGCGCAACCTGACCGACCGCCGCCGCCCGGAACCGGAAAAGACCACCAACGGCGCCATCGCCGCCGCCGCCCGCCAGGTGGCCCAGACCATCGACGCAGTGGCCATCGCCGCCATGACCAATTCGTCCAGTTCCGCCCTGCGCGTCGCCCGCGAACGCCCGACCGCCCCGATCATGGGCCTGACGCCGAATGTCGAGACCGCCCGCCGCCTGGCCCTGACCTGGGGCGTGCATCCCATCCTGACGCCGATCACCCATTCGATGACCGAAACCGTCGCTGTCGCCTCCAAGCTGGCGCGCTCCGAAGGCATAGCCGAGCCCGGCCAGGATATCGTCATCGTCGCCGGTATGCCGTTCGGCAAGTCGGGCTCGACCAACTCCCTGCGCGTCGCCCGCGTCTCGCGCACCAATGCGCAGGAAGCCGAATTCGACGACAGCGAGAAGTAACGCTAAATCAAAGCTTTCGCTTTAGGCTCCGGAAACCAGATTTCCGGAGCCTTTTTCATGTCGCCAGTTCGCCTTATATATGCGCTCCGCCGCGCCGACTGGCTGAATGGCGAACGGGGACGCGTCTACAGCCTGATGGGCCTGGTCGCCTTCCTCCTCATGGCCCTGTGGTTCTGGCTGCGTTTCGCCGTCATTGCCCCCGGCCCGGACCCGCTGGGCGGCGATTTCACCAGCTTCTATGCCGCCTCAAAACTGGCCCTGTCCGGCCATCCGGCCGATGCCTGGAACCCCGCCGCCCATGCCAAGGCCGAAGACAGCCTTTTCCATGGGCCGCATGACTATCTCGCCTTCTTCTATCCGCCGCCCTATCTGCTGCTGTGCTGGCCGCTGGCGCTTCTGCCCTATGGCTGGGCGGCACTTAGCTGGATGACCGGCACGGCCGCCCTGGCGCTTGGCCTGCTGCGCGCCTTTTTCCGCCGCGTGCGGCCGGAAGGCCCCATGCCCCTGGTGGTGATGCTGGCTTTTCCGGCCTTGTGGATCAATATCGGCTGCGGCCAGAATGGTGCCGTGACCCTGGCCATCCTGACCGGCGGCTTCCTGATGATGGACCGCCGTCCGATCGTGGCAGGGCTGATTCTCGGCCTGATGGTCATAAAGCCGCAACTTAGCCTGGCCCTGCCGTTTGTGCTCGGCGGCGCGGCGCTGGCTGAACCGAAACGCTGGCGGACCTTCTTCGCCACCGGTTTCAGCGCGCTGGGCCTCTGCGGACTGGCCTGGCTGGCTATGGGGACAGCGGGCTATGCGGCCTTTTTCACCAACAGCGCCTATGCCCGTGACGTGCTGAACCAGGGGCTTGTCGATCCCGCTCTGATGCAGAGCCTCTATGCCGGCCTGCGGATGCTGGGCGCTTCCATGACCGCCGCCTATGTCGCGCAGGGGGCGCTGTCCGCCATCGTGCTTGCCCTGGCTGGCCATACCGCCTTCCGCTATCGCCCCACCGGTCTGGCGCTCGGCGCGCTGACGATTTCGGCCACGGTTCTGGCTACGCCCTTCCTGCTCGATTACGACCTGCTGGTCACCGCCCTGCCGCTGGGCTGGCTGGTGCTGACCGGCGCGAAGCACGGCTTCCGCAACTGGGAAAAACTGCTGCTTCTGCTGGTCTTCCTGTTTCCGCTCGCTGCGCGCAAGCTGGCCCTGGTGGCGCACCTGCCGATGGCGCCCTTGCTCCTGCTGATCGTGTTCGCGTTTGTCATCCGGCGCATCAGGACCGCTGAAAGCGTTCCCGCCGCCCTGCCTGCCGCCTGTGCCGCCTGATGATCAGTCGTTTCCTCGCCTTTGTCAGGGATGCCGACTGGCTGGACCGGAAGCGGATCCGGGCCTACACTCTGATCCTGTTCGCGGCACAGGTCATTGGCTTTGTCGTCTGGATCGGCTTGGCACGCGGCGGTATCGATCCCGGCGGCAAACCGCTGGGCACCGATTTCATGAGCTTTTACGCCGCCTCGAAACTGGTCCTGGCGGGCCATGCGGCGCAGGTTTGGGATCCGTATGCTCATCAGGCGGCGCAGGATGCCATTTTCGGGCGGCAATTGGGCTACTGGGCCTTTTTCTATCCACCGGCCTATCTGCTGGTCTGCGCACCGCTGGCGCTGCTGCCTTATGGCGTGTCGCTGTGCCTGTGGCTGGCGGGTACAACGGCTGCCACCGTGGCGCTGGCCCGGAAATGGTTGCGGCAACAGGCGCCGGTGGCCATCGGCCTGATCCCGCTGCTGGCTTTCCCGGCCTTGTGGATCAATATCGGCAACGGCCAGAACGCCGCCCTGACCACGGCGCTGTTTCTGGGCGGTTGCCTTCTACTTGATCGCCGGCCATTTATCGCCGGGCTCATCCTCGGCCTGCTGGTCATCAAGCCGCAACTGGGCCTGGCCCTGCCGTTCGTCCTGGCCGCCTCCGGGCGGTGGAAAACCTTTGCCGGCGCGGCGGCGGGCGCGGCGGGCTTGAGCCTGGCGGCCTGGGGTTTGGTGGGAACGGAGGGGTATCTCACCTTCTGGCACAACAGCGAACTGGCGCGCCGGACACTGGAAACCGGGCTGGTCTCACCCGGTCGAATGCAGAGCCTGTTCGCCGCGCTTAGAGTGTGGAACCTGCCGCTGGGGCTGGCCTATGGCGCGCAGATTGGGCTGGCGCTGGGCGTGATCGTTTCGGCCGGTTTTATCGCCTGGCGGTTCAAGCCGGATCGCTTTGCGCTCGCCGCGCTGATGGTCTCCGCCACCCTGCTGATGTCGCCGTTCATGCTCGATTACGACCTGCTGCTCAGCGCCATTCCGCTGGGCTGGCTGGTCATGAGCGGCCTGAAAGACGGCTTCCGGCCATGGGAAAAGACCCTGGCGCTGACGGTCTTCGTCCTGCCGCTCTTCGCCCGCTCACTGGCGCTGAACCTGCATCTGCCGATGGCACCGCTGGTGCTGCTGCTGTTTTACGTGATGGTGGCGCGCCGGATCAGTAACCCGCCTCAAACATATGACGCACAGAGTGAATAATCACAGCCTCGTCAGTCGTTTGATAAGCGACGACATATCCTGACTGTCCGAACGGCACCGGCCATTCCCGCACATCCTCAGGCAGATCGTCCGGATGACGGCCTGCTTCGGGATGGCTGGCCAAAATGCGTACGCCCTGGCGTATGCTGGCGACCGCCCTTCTGGCGGCATCAGGGTTATTGGCAGCAAGAAAGCTGTGCAACCTGTGTAAATCCCAGAGCGCGCGCCGTGTCCAGCGCAGGTCGCGCATCACCGGGACGGCGAAACCGCCGCCGGCGGTTCGATCACAGATCCGGCTTCCAGTTGATCAAGCCAAACATCGGCGTCACTGGCGCTGACGTATTCACCTGTTGCCTGATATTCCGCATAGGATTGCATGATCTCGGCCACTGCCCGCTGGCGCCGCTCCTCGCGCTCGATATACTGCTCGACCGCCTGACGCATCAACCAGTGCGGTGTGCGTTGACGCGATTTGGCAAGGGCCTCCAGCCGGCTTTTGATGCCGTTGTCGAGCTTGAGGCTGGTTGTGGAGGTATCCGCCATAGGCGCCATCCGGTGAGTTGAACAGGTATAGCCCTTACCATCGCAGGTATGACCGGGTAATACCTATATCATCAGATGACTTTTTACTCAATATATTCCGGCGCCGCGATGCGCTTGCCGAGCAGCATGGCGTCGGCCACGATACGCAGCGGCGAGAAGTCGGCGTCCGACTCCTTTTTCTGGATCAGGTTGTAGAAGTGGGCATAGAGGCCGGAATATTCGGCCTCCTTTTCCTTCATCAGGGTCTTGCCGTCGATCTCCAGTTCCGTGCCGCCCATAGACAAGGTCAGCTTTTCGCCGGCCGCCGATTCGACATAGATGCTCCAGGTCTGGATGCCGGTTTGCAGAAAGTCATACTCGGCGCGGATCGGGAAACCGGCCTCGGTCTGCATGTCCATCTCGACCTGGATCGGCGCATCGCAATTGACCGGGATGTGCAGGTCGGCTTTCTTGACCATCACCGCATCCTTGAGAATACGAGTCAGGATGGACAGCGAGTTGATGCCGGGATCGAAGACCCCCATGCCGCCGGCCTCGAAAATCCACTTCTGGCCAGGATGCCACTGGCGAACATTTTCCTTCCAGTGGATGGTGATGCTCTTGATCGGACGCTCGGACACCCACTTGCGCGTCGTTTCGACAGCCGGGGCGAAACGCGAGTGCCACGAGGCCAGCAGGGAGACGCCCTTGGCGGCGGCCAGGGCCTTGATGCCTTCGGCCTCGCCCAGCGTTGCAGCGGGCGGCTTTTCGAGGAAAACGTGACGGCCGGTGGCTATGACCGCCTTGGCGATTTCATGCCGGATCTGCGGCGGGGTGCAGATGGCGATCGCCTCGATTTCCGGGTGCGCCTTCAGCATGGCGTCCATGTCGGGATAGGCGTTGATGCCTTCCGGACGGGCGTGCGGCGAGCAGCCGGCCACCAGTTCCAGGTTCTTGTTGCCGCGAATCGACGGGATGTGCTGATCGACGGCAATCTTGCCAAGCCCGATCAGGCCAATCTTCAAAGGTTTCTTGCCAAACAGTCCCATCGTCGCGTTTCCTTAAGTCGTCTTTGCGGCTTCCTTTAGCGTGGCCGCGTTCGATTGTAAATTGTAGTATAATTAATTCTGCTCGGCGAGCGAATAAATCCGTTCCATCGGCAGCCACTTCTCACCCGGCGCGGCAAATGGCAGGGCCTGCTGGAAGTCCCACATCAGGGTCTCCCAATTCTGCACGTCCTCGCTGGCCGCATCCGACGCCGCCTTGGCCACGGGATCGAAGTCCGGGCCGGGCGTCAGGATCATGAACATCCGATTGCCAACCAGATAGATTTCCAGCGCCTCGATGCCGGCCTTGCGGATCGACTCGTTGATGGCGGCCGGCACCTGACCAGGCGCGTGCCATTGTTTATAACGCTCGATCAGCGCCGGATCGTCTTTCAGATCGAGGGCATAGACCCGTTTTTCAAGTGAAGCAGGCATAAAGCGTTTCCCAATTTTGTCTGAGTATATAGAGGCGAACGTCTTGAAGCGCAAATGGTTCACGAAATTTCATATTTGACGTTCTGATTCATATGTGATGTTAAATGACATCATAACGGGCCTGCAAGGCTGAAAATACAGGGACATTGCTGCATGGATTCGACGCCAGATACCTCAGAGACCAAAGCCCCCAAAGGTTTCGCCGCCCTCTGGCCGATCATACTGATCACGGCCCTGTTCTTCTTCTGGGGTATGGCCAACAATCTCAACGACATCCTGATCCCGCAATTCAAGAAAGCCTTCACCCTTACCGATTTCGAATCGAGCCTGGTGCAGCAATCCTTCTATCTTGGCTATTTCCTGATGGCCGTTCCCGCCGGCCTGCTGATGCGGCGCTTTGGTTATAAGGCGGCTGTCGTCACCGGGCTGATCATCTTCGCCCTTGGCGCCTTCTCCTTCTATCCCGGCGCGGAAATCCGCCAATATCCCTGGCTGCTGGGCGCCCTGTTTGTTATCGCCGCCGGCCTGGCCTTCCTGGAGACCGCCGCCAATCCGCTGATGACCATTCTGGGAGACGAAAAGCACGCGGCGTTCCGGCTGAACCTGGCCCAGGCTTTCAATCCGCTGGGGTCTCTGGCCGGCATCTGGGTCGGCAAGACCTTTATTCTTTCAGGCATTGAGCATATGAATGCCACCGCCGATCTGGTGCGCGAAACCAAGGCGGTGCAGATGCCATACATCGCCATCGGCTGCGTGGTGCTGGCCTGGGCGGTGCTGGTGGGCTTAAGCCGGTTCCCGGCCGCCGCCACGAAGGCGGCGCATGACGCCGAAGACGCGAAGATTTCCGCCGGACAGGCCCTGACGGGGCTGCTGAAGCACGGCCACTTCCTGACCGGTGTAATGGCGCAGTTCTTCTATGTCGGCGCGCAGGTCGGCATCTGGAGCTACACCATAAAGTACGCCCAGAGCGAAATCGGCATCACCGACAAGGCGGCCGCCGACTATGTGTTCGCAGGACTGGTGCTTTTCGCCATTGGCCGCTTCGCCGGTACGGCCCTGATGCGCGTCATTCCCGCCACGAAGCTGCTGGGCGCCTTTGCACTGATCAACATCGCCCTGACCGCCTACGCGGCAACGGTCGGCGGACAGAATGGCCTCTATGCCCTGGTGGCCGCCTCCTTCTTCATGTCGATCATGTTCCCGACCATCTTCGCCACCTCATTGCGGGGCTTAGGCATCCTGACAAAAACCGGCGCCTCCCTGCTGGTCATGAGCATCATCGGCGGCGCGGTCCTGACCGCCGCCATGGGCTATATCTCCGACATCAGCCACATCAAGACGGCGATTTTCGTGCCCCTGGCCTGTTTCGTGGTGATCGCGCTCTACGGCCTCGGCTCGAAATCGGCAAAGGTCGACATGACCAAAGGTCATTGATGACTATCGACTCCCACCAGCACCTGTGGCGGATCGGCCAAAGCGGTCACGAATGGCCGACGCCCGATCTGAGTGTAATCTACCGCGATTTCATCCCAGATGATCTGGCCGCCGCTTGCGAGGGGCTGGAAATCACCGGCACCGTTCTGGTGCAGTCGCAAGCCTCCGATGCCGATACCGACTGGATGCTGGCGGTCGCGGCCACCACGCCGCTGATCAAATGCGTGGTCGGCTGGACCGATCTCGCCGCGCCGGACGCCCCGCAGCGCATCGCTTATCTTGTGCGACAGCCTAAACTGAAGGGGCTACGCCCCATGCTCCAGGGCCTGGCTCAGGACGACTGGATCCTGCGCGACGATGTCCGGCCGGCACTGGAAGCCATGAGCGGGCACGGCCTGACCTTCGATGCGCTTGTCTATACCCGGCACCTGCCCTTTATCGGCCAACTGGCGCGCCTGTATCCAGACCTGCGCATCGTGATCGATCATGGCGCCAAACCGCCACTCGGCGATCCAGACGGGATGAAGGAGTGGCGCGAGGAAATGGCCGCCGTGGCCTCAAATCTCAATGTTACCTGCAAGTTGTCCGGCCTGCTGACCGAGATGGCCGGCGAGCAGGTGGAAGACATTCTCGTGCCCTGCGCCGATCATCTGCTGGCTGTCTTCGGGGCCGATCGCCTGATGTGGGGTTCGGACTGGCCGGTCGTGCTGCTGAAAGACAGCTACCGCCACTGGCATGACTGGACATTGCGCTGGCTGGACGGCAAACCCGAAACCGCACAGAATGCGATTATGGGCGAAACGGCCCGCCGATTCTACAAACTGTAAGGTCATACAATGTCGGATAAAGCCACCAGCAAATACCGCGCCCCGGCGCTGGAAAAAGGTCTCGATGTCCTCGAACTCCTGGCCACCGCCAAGTCGCCCATGACCCTGTCGCAGATATCGGCGCGGCTGGACCGGTCGGTCAGCGAACTGTTCCGCATGGTGCAGGTGCTGGAAATCCGCGGCTATGTCGGGATGTCGGCCAGCGGCGAAGGCTTCGAGCTGACCAACAAGCTGTTTTCGCTCGGTATTTCGCGTGGTCCGAGCCAGAACCTGCTGGCCAGCGCCCTGCCCCTGATGCAATCCCTGAGTGACCAGACCCGCCAGGCCTGTCACCTCGCCATCGCCTCGGATGACCGCATGGTGGTCATCGCCCGCATCGAGGCGCCGGGCGATGTCGGCTTCTCGGTGCGCGTCGGCTATCAGCGGCCGCTGGCCCATTCGACCTCCGGCCTGCTGATCTATGCCTTCCAGAAGCCGAAGATCCGCGAGCAGTGGCGCGCCCTGCTTAAGCCCGGCCTGTCGCCCGACGAATGGGCCACCTTTGAGGCCCAGGCGGACAAGGCCCTGGCCCAGGGTCATTTTTCCGCCCCCTCCAGCTATATCGACGGCATCACTGATATTTCCTGCCCCGTGATCAATGATGTTGGCGTCATCGCCGCCCTGACCATGCCGTGGATTCATATCGAGGACGGCATCACCCTCGATGACGCTTTGGTGCGCCTGAAGGCCACAGCCAAAACTTTAAGCAAGACACTCGGCGGATAGCCCTTGATTCGGGGCGGCGCTATCGTTATTAATTTCACATATAAGAACAATTTCAAACTTAAACAGACCAGAGCAGACGCCGCAAAGTGACGACCGCGTACCCCCTTCCCCGCCGCAGGCTGGGCTCGACCTCCGTCGACGTGACGGCGCTTGGCTTCGGCGCCGCGGCGCTCGGCAATCTCTATCGTGCCATTCCTGACTATACGGCGCAGGCCTGCCTTCGGGCCGCGCTCGACAGCGGCATCGCCTATATCGACACCGCACCGCACTATGGCCAGGGGCTTTCGGAACGCCGCGTCGGCCAGGCCCTCGGAGAGTCACTTGCCGGCCGGCCTCCCCTCACCCTTTCCACCAAGGTTGGCCGTGTCCTGACACCGATCGCGCCGTCTCCGGCCGGGACTGAACGCCACGGCTTCATCGATGGCGACCCGTTCGAGCCCGTCTTCGATTACAGCCATGACGGCGTCATGCGGTCTTTCGAGAGCAGTTTGAAACGCCTGGGGCTTGAAAAGATAGACATCCTGCTGGCCCATGATCTGGGCACGGTTACGCATGGCAACGACGCCGCGGGCCATATGAAAGCCTTTCTGGACGGTGGCCTGCGCGCCATGCAGGATCTGAAGGCCCAGGGGCTGGTGGGAGCAATCGGTCTTGGCGTCAATGAATGGCAGGTGTGCGAAGAGGTATTGGCCCATGCCGACCTGGATGTCGTGCTCCTGGCCGGCCGCTATACCCTGCTGGAACAGGGGGCGCTTGATAGCTTCCTGCCGCTGTGCGAAGCGAAAGGCGTCTCCGTGATCGTTGGCGGCCCGTTCAATTCCGGCATACTGATAGGTGGCGATCATTATGATTATGGTCGGGTGCCGCCGGAAATCTGCGACCGAGTCACGGAACTGAAAGCAGCCTGCGCCGCGCACGATGTGCCGCTCGCCGCCGCCGCCCTGCAATTTCCGCTCGCCCATCCGGCTGTGGCCTGCGTCATTCCCGGCATGGCCGACGCCGCCGAGGTAGCCGCCAACGTGGCCCTGTTGGCGCAGGATATTCCGTCCGCCCTGTGGGACGATCTTAAAACCGGGGGGCTGCTGCACGACCGCGCGCCCATACCGAAAACACGAGTGCTGTCATGAATACCGGCCCCTTCATCCTGCTCCATCCGGACGACAATGTGCTGGTCTGCCGCCAGCACGCCTTCCGTGGCCAGTCGATCACGCTCGATGGCGACATTGTCGTTCTCCCCGATGAGATCACGGTCGGCCACAAGATCGCCCGCCGCGATCTGAAGGCCGGTGAAAAGATCATCAAGTATGGCGCCCCCATCGGCTCGATGAAGACCGATGCCGCGCGCGGCGCCCACATCCACATGCACAATATGCAAAGCGATTATATCAAGAGTCATACGCGCGAGGTCACCGGTCATGGTCACTGATAAACCGTTCCGGGCCTGGCTGCGTCCCGACGGCCGCAAGGGCATCCGCAATGTCATCTGCGTCGTCTATCTCGTCGAATGCGCCCACCATGTGGCGCGCCAGATTGTCAGCAAGTGCGACGACAGCGAAGTCCATCTGATCGGCTTCCCCGGCTGCTATCCGAACGACTATGCCTATGACATGATGGAAGCCCTGTGCACCCATCCCAATGTCGGCGGTGCGGTTCTGGTGTCGCTCGGCTGCGAAAGCTTCAACCGTGAGGCCCTGAAGCGCCACATCGAAGCCTCAGGCCGCCCGGTTGAGACCTATGTCATCCAGAACGAGGGCGGCACGCTGGAAACCATCCGCAAGGGTGTCGAGGCTGTCCGCCGCATCCAGGCCATCGCCAAACAGACGCCGCGCGGCGACATGAACGTCTCTGAACTGGTCATAGGCACCATCTGCGGCGGCTCAGACGGCACCTCCGGCATCACCGCCAATCCGGCGGTTGGCCGGGCCTTCGATACCCTGGGCGCCGCCGGCGCCGCCTGCATCTTCGAGGAAACCGGCGAACTAGTCGGCTGCGAGACAATCATGGCCTCCCGCGCCATCACGTCGGAACTGGGCGCCGAACTGGAGGCCTCGGTACTCAAGGCCGAAAAATACTACACCGTCATGGGCTTCGGTTCCTTCGCGCCCGGCAATGCCGAAGGCGGCCTGACGACCCAGGAAGAGAAGTCGATGGGCGCCTATTCCAAGTCGGGTTCGGCGCCGATCTGCGGCATCATCAAGCCGGGCGATGTGCCGCCCTCCGGCGGGCTTTATTTGCTAGATGTGGTGCCCGACGGCGAGCCGCGCTTTGGCTTCCCGAATATCTCCGACAATGCCGAAATCGTGGAAATGATCGCCTGCGGGGCACACCTGACGCTCTTCACCACGGGCCGCGGCTCGGTGGTCGGCTCGGCCATTTCACCGGTCATCAAGGTCTGCGCCAATCCGGAAACCTACCGCAAGCTTTCGGGCGACATGGATATCGATGCCGGCCGCATCATGGAAGGCCGCGCCACGCTCGATGAGGTCGGTGCCGAGATCACCGACCGGGTGCTGCGTGTCGCCGCCGGCGAGCAATCCCTGAGCGAACAGATGGGCCACCAGGAATTTATCCTGACCTACAAGGCGTTCGATCCCATTGGTCCGGCGTGTTTGCCCTTACGGACGGCCAGATAGTTTTTTGAACCGTTTCCTTTTGAATATGAGGCACCAGACATGGGACGTTTAACCGGCAAGACCGCTTTGATCACCGCCGCCGGACAGGGCATTGGTCGCGCCACGGCCGAACTCTTCCTGAAGGAAGGCGCCACAGTTGTTGCCACCGACATCAATGCCGAGGCCCTGACCGGGCTTGAGGGCGCCACGACGCGCGCGCTCGATGTTACCAGTGCCGAGGCGGTCAAGGCCATCGCTGCCGAATTTCCCGAAGTGAACGTGCTCTATAATTGCGCCGGCGTCGTCCATGCCGGCACCATTCTGGAGTGCGACGAGGATCAATGGCAGTTCGCGCTTAATCTCAACGTAACGGCGCAATACCGCATGATCCGCGCCATCCTGCCGAACATGCTGAAGGTGGGCGGCGGTTCAATCATCAACATGTCGTCGGTCGCCTCCTCGATCAAGGGCGTGCCCAACCGCTTCGCCTACGGCGCCACCAAGGCCGGCGTGATCGGCCTGACCAAGTCGGTGGCGGCCGATTTTGTCACGCGCGGCATCCGCTGCAACGCCATCTGCCCCGGCACGGTGGAGACGCCGTCCCTGCTGCAACGCCTGCGCGATACCGGTGATTTCGACAAGGCCTATGCCGAATTCAATGCCCGCCAGGCGATGGGGCGCCTCGGCCGCACCAGCGAACTGGCCAATCTGGCGCTTTACCTGGCCTCGGATGAATCAAGCTTCACCACCGGCCAGATCCATATTATCGATGGCGGCTGGATCAACTAGAGCGTTTTACGATCCGATTGAATCGGATCGACGCTCTAATTTTTTGCTTTGACGCACTTTTTAATCCGAAAAGTGCGTCACACTTTTCGGAAAGTGCTCTAGGGGCAAGCCCCGCGAGGAGATGTCAGCATGTCCGTTTTAGCCAGCCTTTTCCTGAGCGCCACCGTGGCCTCTGCCATGGTCGTGATCGATGAAGCCAGGGTCAAACGTGACGAGCCCCCACCACATGGCCATATCGGCATGAGCACGGTTTCGCCCCTGACCGAAACCGTTGCCGGGCGCACCATGGAGTTCCGCAAACGCAGCCTGCATAAAGGTGCCGCCATTGGCCTCCATGTCATCAATCACGATGAGGTCTATTACGTGCTATCCGGTGAAGGCGAAGTCACTTCGGACGGCCAGACCCAACGCCTGACCGCCGGCATGATGGCTTATCTCTACTCCGGCGCCAATGTCGGCATCACCCAGACAGGCGACGCCCCCCTGACCCTGATCATCAGTTATCCGGTGGTAAAGCCTTAAGCGAAGGTGATATCCATCCACACCATCGCCGTTTCATCGTGCTTCAGGCACTTCAGGCCCGAATTCGGCTGGTTGAACGGATCGGGCATGTGATTGACCGGTTCGATGCAGAAATAATCACCCTCCACCGGTACGAAGACATGCAGCCAGTGGCAGTCCGGTGAGGCGCGCATCGTGTGCGTCAGGCGGTTACCCTCGTGGATTTCGGCACGGCCCTTGAAGCCGGTATAGGCATTGTCGATGGTTATCTCGTGCGCCAGCGTATCGCCATGCGTCCAGTCTTTTTTCAGCACGCCGGCGTGCCAGTTGCGCGGCAGGGTTTCCTCGTCGGAAATCCACACGCCATCCACCGCCGCCTTCAGGCGCGAGTCCGGCTTTCGGTTGAAATAGGGGTGGAAACCGAGGCCAACCGGCATGGTGGCCCTGGAGAGGTTCTTGACATTGAGGAAGGCGCGCAGGCCATCGGCGCGCAGTTCGTAGATCAGGGTTGCTTCATATTCCCACGGCCACTCATCGGCGAAATGGTGATAGCCCAGAACGGCGCGCGATGCGGTCGCCTCGATCACCCGCCACGGCTGGCGCCACCCCTGGCCGTGCAGGGGATGCGGGTGACCGTCCCCTAGATTAGGGGATAGCTGAACCTTGTGGCCCTCGAAAACGAACTTGCCGTTGCGAATGCGGTTGCAGAAGGGCACCAGCGGAAAGCAGGCAGTTTGCAGGGCGTCTGTGGCCCCTTCCGGCGTTGGCCGCATGACATCGACGCCATTACGGACCAGGCGCGAAATGCTACCAGCCACGTCGGGGTTTATGTCGAGAAGGGTATCGCCGGAGCTTAAGCGCAGCATTTTTTATCTTTCGTCGCTTAAAATGAAATGGGGCGAGCCCTGTAAGACCTCGCCCCACCAATCGTATACCAAAGTTTATGACTTCTTCCAGAGGCTTTCAATGGCCTCCAGCGTCTTGCCCTTGGTTTCCGGCACGAACTTCCACACGAACAGCGCGGCCAGGACCGAGCAGGCGGCGTAGACGTAATAGTTCAGGCCGTGATTGAAGACCGCATTAATCGCCGTATCGCCATCGACCACCTTGAAGGAGGCGGTGACGATATAGTTGGAGATCCACTGCGCCGCGACCGCAACCGCCATGGCCGGTCCCTTGATCGAGTTCGGGAACATTTCCGACAGCAGCACCCAGACCACCGGTCCCCACGACAGGGCGAAACCGGCGATATAGAAGATGGCGGCGTAAAGCAGGGCCGTGCCTTCGGTATGGGTCTGGAAGAAATAGCCGAGCAGAGCCATGGAAACGGCCATCATCAGGGCGCCCAGAATCAGCAACGGCTTGCGGCCCCAGCGATCGACGGTGACTGTGGCCACCAGGGTGAACAGCACATTGGCCGCACCGACGATGACGGTTTGCAGCAGGGCCGTATCGGTGCCGGAGCCCATGTTCTTGAACATCAGCGGGGCATAGTACAGCACGGCATTGATGCCGACGAACTGCTGGAAGACCGAGAGCAGGACGCCCACCACGATGACGCCGGCGCCGAAGGAGAACAGCTTGCCGGAATGCTCCTTGAGGCTGTCCTTGATTTCGCTCATTGTATTCTGGGCAACTTCCGGACCATCTAGCGAGGTCAGCAGCTTCATCGCCTTTTCTTCGTGGCCCTTCATGACGTACCAGCGCGGTGTATCCGGCATGAAGAAGGCAGCCAGGAAGAACAGGGCGGCCGGGATGGCACAGGAGGCCAGCATGTGGCGCCAGCCGGTGGCCAGAACCCAGGCATCATCGCCCATTTCACCGATCTTCAGGTTGACGAAATAGACCAGCAACATGCCGCCGACGATGGCGATCTGCTGGAAGGTGACCAGCAGGCCGCGCTGCTTGGCCGGAGCGATTTCGGCGATGTAGAGTGGTGAGATCAGCGAGGCCATGCCGATGGCGCAGCCACCGAGGAAGCGGTAGACCATGAAGGGGGTGAGCGCGTCAGGCCCCATGCCGCCGATCGGGCCCAGGCCCAGTTCCGGATAGCCGGCCATGATCGACGAGATGAAGAACAACACGGCGGCGATCATCATGCCCGTGCGGCGGCCGATGGCGGTGGCCAGAGGCCCGGCGATCAGCGAGCCCAGGAAGCAGCCCCACAGGGCGATGCCGACGGCATTGCCGGTCATGGCGTTGCGGGCCAGTTCACTCAGTTCGGTGCGCGGCTGGACGAAATTGTGATCAATGGCTTCGACGGCGCCGGAAATAACGGCGGTATCGTAACCGAACAAAAGACCGCCCAGGGCCGCGCCGATGGCGAGACCCATGACCAGTCCCATATTCACGGACTTGGTTGTTGAGGACATACCCCTAAAACTCCCTTGTGAGCGGACGACATGTCCGCCTTCCCTAACCTGACGCGCCCTCGCCGGATCTTTCCCTGTGTCCGGCGTTATAGGCACGCTTAATGAAAGCTTAATTCGCTCTTGGCTTTTGCGCAAGCATATCGACCGAAAAGAGCGATATAATCTAATAACTTAGGCGAAAACTCGCCTGGTTACACGCGAAAATTGTTAACGCTAACAATACTGAAGGGATGACGCACCGCACCATCCCTTCAGTCTGTTTAATGGTTATGGCATTTTACCTTCTGGCGTAATCACTGATCCTGTCACCAACATTTGACCACCATACATCTGATTTATCAGTGATTATGCCGGGGCATTTTCTCGGCGATCTTCGCATATTTCAATGCCGGTTCCATCACACCGCCGGTGTGCAGTTGCGATACCGTGGCGCGGTAGATTTCCTGCCAGGGCGTCTGGCTTTCCGGGACCGGCGGCAAGCCGTCCTTTTTGCGTGTTTCGATAACATCGGGCTCGACCAGCATGTCGCAGGTGCCCTTGTTAAGGTCGATGCGGATGATATCGCCGGTACGGAGCCATGCCAGGCCGCCGCCGACCGCCGATTCCGGCGAGGCGTTGAGGATGGACGGGCTATCCGAGGTGCCCGACTGACGGCCATCGCCCAGGGTCGGCAGCGACGTGATGCCGCGTTTCAGCAGAGCGTCGGGCGGCTGCATATTGACCACCTCGGCAGAACCCGGCCAGCCGACCACACCGGAACCGCGGATCACCAGGATAGTACGCTCATCGATACCGAGCGCCGGATCATTGAGGCGGTTATGATAATCGGTCGAGCCATCGAAGACGACCGCCTTGCATTCAAAGACATTTTCGTTGCCCGGTTCGCTCAGGTAACGGTCGCGGAATTCCTTCGAGATGACCGAGGTCTTCATGATGGCGCAGTCGAACAGATTACCCTTCAGTACCATGAATCCGGCGCGTTCCAGGATCGGATCGGCGACCGTTTTGATCATCTCACGATCCTTGCTGTTTTTGCCGGCATTGTTCTCGGCGATCGTCTTGCCGGTGATAGTGGCGGCAGAGCCATCAATCAATCTGGCGTCAAGCAGTTCGGCCAGGATGGCGGGCACGCCGCCGGCACGGTGGAAACGCTCGCCAAGATATTTGCCCGAAGGCTGCATGTTGAGGATCAGCGGAATATCGTGCGCCTGCATCCAGTCGGCATCTGTCAGTTCAAAGCCGGCATGGCGCGCCATGGCGATGATATGCGGCTGGGCATTCGTCGAGCCGCCCATGGCCGCCACCGCAACTATGGCATTGGTAAACGAAGCCCGGCTCAGGATTTTCGACGGCTTCAGGTCTTCATAGGCCATTTCGACGATGCGACGGCCGGTTTCATAGGCCATCTGCCCGCGCTCACGGTAAGGCGCCGGAATGGCCGAGCAACCGGGCAGGGACAGCCCCATGACCTCGGCGACCGCGTTCATGGTCGAGGCCGTGCCCATGGTGTTGCAGTGACCGGCTGAAGGGGCGGAAGCCGCCGCGAGATCGATGAATTCTTCCTCGGTGATCTGACCAGCCGCCAGCTTGGCGCGCGACCGCCAGATGATGGTGCCGGAGCCGACAAGTTCGCCTTCATGGTGACCGTCGAGCATCGGTCCACCCGACAGGACGATGGCGGGAATATCCATGGCGGTGGCACCCATGATGCCCGCCGGGGTGGTCTTGTCGCAGCCGGTGGTCAGCACCACGGCATCGATCGGGTAGGCGTGCAAGATTTCGATCAGGGTCATCATCGACAGATTGCGGTCGATGGCGGCAGTCGGGCGGCGGCAGTTTTCGAAGATCGGGTGAACCGGAAATTCCATGCAGATCCCGCCGGCATCGCGGATGCCCTCGCGGGTGCGCTTGGCCAGTTCGAGATGGATGCGGTTGCACGGCGCAATATCCGAACCGGATTGCGCGAAGCCGATAATCGGCCGACCGGAGCGCAGTTCGGCGGGCGTGATGCCGTAGTTCATGAAACGCTCAAGATAGAGCGCTGCCAGGTCGATATGACCGGGGGCTTCGAACCAGTCCTGCGAGCGGAAACGGCCATTGGGCGTGGCGGGGATTCTTTTAGACATGGCTGATCTCGTTCATAATTTCATTTTGGGGCAAGCCCGCGATATCGGTCTGGAAAGTGAATAATCCGCCGGCCAGCGGCTGCGTTTGCAGGTCTTCCGCACTCAGCCCCTTGGCGGCCGTGGTGGCGTAGACGGTCTTGAGGTCGGGGCCACCGAAGGCGATCTTGGTGACATTTGAAACCGGGAACCTGACGCGGCGGATCAGGCGGCCATCGGGCGCATAACAGTTGACGCCCCAGCCGAAGAACAGCGCGTTCCACACATTGCCGGCGCTGTCGACCACCGGGCCGTCCATATAGCCATCGCCGTGTTCGCTGTGGCGCTCGAACTCACCGGCATAGCAGACCGGGCTGGAGATATCGGCCCGTGTGTCCTGATCGAGTTGGGCGAAGACCCGTTTGTTGGACAGATGACCGTCAGCGCTCAGATCGAAAGCGTAGATGATCTTTTTCAGGGTATCGTTGTGATAGAGGGTCTTGCCGTCGGGCGAGACCGCCGGACCATTGGTGATGACGTAATCGTCGTCCATCATTTTCAGGCCGCGCGCGTCATAGCGATAGAGCTTGCCGGTCGGGTGATTTTCGTCGTCGTCCATCGAGCCGAACCACAGGCGTCCCTGGGCATCGACATAGCCGTCGTTCAGGCGGTTGCCAGGCAGGCCGGGCTCGACATGGGTCAGGAAGGTGAAATTGCCGGAAATGGGATCGAAATCGTAAAGGCCGGTCTTGCAGCCGACGATGAAACCGCCGCTTTTTTTGGGGGCAATAAAGCCGCAGGGGCTGGGGGCATTGAAGGTTTGGTGGCCACCGGTCACATCATAGCGGTGAATGTGCTGCTTCTTGATATCGACGAACCAGACGGCGTGGTCCCTGGCCGACCAGACCGGACCTTCACCAAGGGTGGCTTTCAAATCCCAGACGCAGGTGGGCCGAAAGAGCGTAGAATCTGAAAGATCGGTCATGATCAGCCTTTCGGAGTTACCCCTCCGTCGCGGACGATCGCCGCGACACCTCCCCTCCAGGAGGGGAGGATCTAAAGCGTTTACCGCCAGCCGGCGTCGATCCAGTAGCCGTGGCCAGTGCAGAGCGCGGCGTCGTCCGAGGCCAGGAACATGGCCAGGGCCGCCACGTTTTCCGGCACAATACGGCCGGGCAGGCACTGCGCCTCGACGATCTGGCGCTCGCCCTCCGGCGTGTACCACTTTTCCTGACGCTTGGTTTTCACATTGCCGGGAATGATGGTGGTTACGCGGATATTGTCCGGGCCCAATTCGCGGGCCAGGGCGCGGGTGAAGCCCTCGATCGCCGCCTTGGCGGTTTCGTACAGCACCAGATCCGGCAGGCCGAGGTGCCACGAGATCGAACCGAAATTGAGGATGGCGCCGCCGCCAGCCGCCTTCATGCCCGGCGCTACGGCGCGGGTACACATGGCCATGTGTTTGAGATTGACGGCGATATTGGCGTCGAAGAATTCCGAGGTAACTTCGGACAGCGAATGACGGTCGTCACGCGCGGCATTATTGAGCAGGATGTGGACCGGGCCATCGGCCAGGATGGCGGCCAGGGTCTTTTCCAGCAGAGGCGTATCGGTCAGGTCGCATTTGTGGAAGACCGGCTTCTGGCCCAGCACGCCGGTATCGAGCGTGGCGCTGACATCATCGACGAGGTCTATGAAATGCACAATCGCGCCCTGGCGGACGAAGCCGGTGACCAGCCCCGCGCCGATGCCGGAGCCGCCGCCGGTGATCAACACCTTGCGGCCCTTGAGACTGGGATAGATGGCAGACGGCGCGGGGGTAGTCATAGGGACTGTACTCACTTTTGCAGGAGGTATCTTCTCAGGTATTTTTTAAGCGGTTTTCTTATGGGTCTGTTCGCTTTTGCGCGCCTTCAGCAGGCCGCGGTCGGCCAGGTTCTGCATCAGGTCGGCAATGCCGAAATTCCAGTGGCGCGCGTCCTTCGAGGTCGTCACGCGGTTTTCCAGGCAGCCAAGCTTCGGCGACGACACCTTGACGACATCGCCCACCTTGTGGGTAAAGCCGCGGCCCGGTGTATCACGGTCCTGGGTCGGCGCGAACAGAGTGCCAAGCATCAGGACGAAGCCGTCCGGATAATGGTGCTCGCTCATCGCCTGACCGATCAGGTCCAGCGGATCGCGGCTGATCTCACTCATGGTCGAGCGGCCGACCAGTTCGTAGCCTTCCGGCCCGTCGATCTTGAGGTCAAGCACGGCCGAGCGCACGTCATCGATGGTGAAGCTGTCGTCGAACATGCGGATAAAAGGACCAAGCGCGCACGAGGCGTTATTGTCCTTGGCCTTGCCAAGCAGCAGGGCCGAGCGGCCCTCGAAGCAGCGCAGGTTGACGTCATTGCCCAGGGTCGCCCCGACGGCGCGGCCTTCCGGTGTGACGATCATGACCACTTCGGGCTCCGGATTGTTCCAGGTCGAATCCGAACGCACCCCGACCTCGTCACCCCAGCCAACGCTGGACAGTACCGGCGACTTAGTGAAGACCTCGGCGTCCGGGCCGATAGCGACTTCGAGATATTGCGACCACAGGCCGTCGGCGATCAAAGCCGCTTTCAGGCGCGCCGACGCTTCCGAGCCCGGCTTGACCGAACGGATATCGCCGCCGACGCGTTCGGCCAAGTCGTTACGGATGGCCTGGGCCTTGTCGGCATCACCCCGGGCGCGCTCTTCGATGACGCGCTCGACGGCCGAGACGGCGAAGGTCACGCCGGCGGCCTTGACGCATTGCAGGTCGATCGGGGAGAGAAGCTGGTTGCCGGTGCGATGGGCGGGCGAGCCGTCCTTCGTCCAGGTTTTGGAAAATTCGAAATCCTCGAAACCGCCGAACGGCAGGCCGCCTTCGGGGACACCGGTCTCCGGCCAGACCTTCAGCAATTGCGAAACGGTCGGCGCGATCGGCGACATGTCGAACACTTCGCCATTCTTGATCATGATCGGCGTCGGGCCATCGGCGGTCTCGATGCGGCCGATGAGGGTGGCTTCACGCCAGTCCACAGGCAGAAAATCAGGCATTATCTCACTAAATCCTTCAATGCTTGGGCGGATGACCTCATCCGCATCTTCTCTACCCGTTTACAGCCGTCATTAAACCTTCGCAGGTCACAGCCTGTTTGTTAGCGCTACCAATCTGGCAGACAGCCCCTTATGTCAAGCAGAAATACACTATTTCCTGCCCATAAATATAATTTTATCCGCGCAACTTAACTGGAAGCGCTTCCGATATCGGCGGACGACTGACGCTCGATCAGCGAGAAGTCCCGGACCTCGCGCACGGCCTCGAATGGACGGCCCGAACGGTGCCCCTTGATCTGGTCGAGCAGCAGGCGCACCGACAACCCGGCCATGTCGGAGATCGGCTGGCGTACGGTCGTCAGCTCCGGCCAGACGCTGGAGGCCATGGCCGTATCATCGAACCCCACCACCGTCAGCTTTTCCGGCACTTCCAGGCCCAGGCGATGGGCGGAAGCCACGGCGCCGGCGGCCATGTCATCATTGGAGGCGAAGATGGCCGTGGGCCGCACCTTCTGGCTCAGCATCCGCTCGGCGGCATCGAACCCAGACCGATAGGTGAAATAGCCCTGCGCCACATGGCCGGGATCGATCTTCAGGCCGGCCTTTTCCATGGCGGCGGCGAAGCCGTCATAGCGGATCTGGCTGGCATAGGCATTCGGGTGCCCCTTGATGAAGCCGATATCGCGGTGACCCAGTTCGATCAGGCGGCGCGTCATGGCGGCGGCGGCCTTGAAGTCATCGATCGTGACGCAGGAAACGTTCGGGTCGGGCCGGGCCATGGCGACGCCGACGAAGGGCATCTTCATGTCCTGCAATATCTTGGCGACCCGCGTCGAATCGCTGAGCGGCGGCGACAGAATGACGCCATCGCAGCCGGCGGCTTTCATCTTTTCCAGGGCGGCGGTGGCGCCTTCAGGGCCTTCGCAGGACTCAATGAGCAACTGCGCGCCGCTTTGCGAGCTTTCCGACAAAATGCCGAGCAGGAACTCGCTGAGGAAGGCGACGGACGGATTGGAGTAGAGCAGGCCGATGCGCGCCGAATCCTGCGTCGCCAGCGAACGGGCGGCCAGGTTAGGCGAATAGTTCAACGCCTCGACCGAGGCCATTACCTTGGCGCGGGTTTCCTCGCGTACGTTTTTTTCGCCGTTGATGACCCGTGACACCGTCATTGGGGAGACGCCGACATGGCGCGCCACATCATGAATGGTGACGATATTGCCCCCTCGCCGACCGACCTTGCGCGCCAAACTCAGTACCCCGTTCTATTCCGTTATTTGCGAATCTATAGGATGCAATCGCTTACTTGGCAAATAAATGAGCAAAACCGGTCACCGAGGCAACCGAATTCATCAAATTTCACGAATGAAAATATTTTGGCAAACGAAAAATTCGCGCAGAAAATACTTGAAAACCGGCCCATAATTTGACGCTATGACACTGGCCGCCGGTAAGAGCGCGCCGCAATCATAATATAGTGAGGGGAGCCCGCCATGAGGCCCGATATCCGCCGAATCATCACCCTGGTCGCAACCACGGGCCTGCTGACCGTTCTGCCTTTCGCGGCTCAGGCGCAAACCGCGCCGCAGTTCGCCCGCATCTTTGGCGACCACGCCGTGATCCAGCGCGATCAGGCGGTCAATATCTGGGGCACCGCCGCGCCCAATGCCGCGCTTACCGTCAGTGTCAACGGCCAGACCGCCACCGCCACTGCCGGCTCTGATGGTAAGTGGAAGACCGTCCTGCCCGCGCTCACCGCCGGTGGTCCCTATACCCTCACCGTTTCCGACGGCCAGTCAACGACAACGCTGAGCGATATCCTGATCGGCGACGTCTATCTCTGTTCAGGCCAGTCCAACATGGAGTTTCCTGCCAGGCTTTCGACCGGTGCCTGGGGCGAGATCGGCGCCTCGGCCAATCCCAATCTGCGCTTTGTCAATATCGAGAAGGACAGCGCCGCCAGTCCGCGCGATGACCTGAAAACCGCGCCCGCCTGGAAAGTAACCGGGCCGGACACCACAGGCGAGGCTTCGGCCGTCTGCTACTATATGAGCAAGGCCCTGCAAAAGGAACACAAGGTGCCGGTGGGCTTTATCGGCACGGACTGGGGCGGCACCACGATCCAGAGCTGGATCAGCCCCGCCGCCCTGCGCACCCTTCCCGCCTATACCGCTGGCGTCGATGCCGTAGCGCAGTATGGCGAAAACCCCGAAAAGGCGCAGGCCGCCCACGCCAAGGCACAGGAAGCCTGGTGGGACGCGCATGACAAATCCGCCAAGGCCCAGCGCGCCTGGATTTCGCCGGCCTTCAACGATTCTTCGTGGTCGCGCCTGAAGGCCACCGGCGGCTGGAAGGACAGCGATGCCGCCGATCTCAAAGGCTTCGATGGCGTGGTCTGGCTGCGCAGCCGCGTGACGCTGACCGCCGATCAGGCCGCCAAAGCCAATGAACTGACGCTAGGCCCCATCGATACCTTCGACACCACCTGGGTCAATGGCCAGTGGGTCGGCAGCGGCGGCATCAACTGGGTGTGGCGCGATTACAAGGTGGCACCAGGTGTCTTCAAGGCCGGCGAAAATGTCATCGTCCTGCGCGTGCTGGGCAGTAACGGCCTGACCGGCACGCCCGACATGCGCTTCGTCAAGACCAGCGATGGCCAGGCTATTCCGCTCTCCACCGACTGGACCTACAAGACCGGCATGGCGGCAAAAGGGCTGAGCATTCCCGCAGCCCCCTGGGATGTGCCGACCAGCCTCAACACCCTTTATAACGGCATGGTCGCCCCGCTGGCGCCTTATTCAGTGAAGGCCGCGGCCTGGTATCAGGGCGAATCGAATGCCGATGCCGCCACGGAATACCGCACCTTGCTGCCGATGCTGATGGCCGACTGGCGCAAGAGCTTCTCGGCGCCCGACCTGCCCATGCTGATCGTGCAGCTTTCGAGCTATGGCTCGGTCTCGACTGCCCCCGGCGTCTCGCACTGGGCGGAACTGCGCGAGGCCCAGCGGCTGAGCGTGGATGCCGATCCGCACGCCGCCCTGATCGTCAGCTATGATTTCGGCGACCGCAGCGATATCCACCCGACGCAGAAGAATATCATCGGCCTGCGCGCCGCCCGCGCGGTCGATAACCTGGTCTTCGGACAGGCGGTTGCCCCGACCGGGCCGGAAGCGACCTCGGTGACACGCGCCGGCGCCGACCTGACGGTCAATTTCCGCTACGCCGACAGCGGCCTGAAAACCTATAGTTCCGACACCGCCATTGGTTTCGAGACCTGCGACGCGAAGGATGCCTGTCGCTATGTAACCGCCGTGGCCGATGGCAGCCGCGTCGTGCTGAAAGGTGCCAATACGCCGGACACCATTAAGGTACGCTACGCCTGGTCGGATGCGCCCTTCACCAATCTCTACAGCGGCGATGACCAGCCCGTCGTGCCGTTCGAACTGAAAGTCAGCCAATGAAACTGAACCGCCGACACCTACTGGCCACCGCGACCGGTGCCGCCCTTGTCGCCCCCGCCGCCGCTGAGGCTGCGCCCAAGGCGCCTTTCAAGGGCTCATGGGAATCACTGGCCGAAAGCTACCAGACGCCGGAATGGTTCCGCGATGCCAAGCTCGGCATCTGGGCGCACTGGGGCCCGCAGTGCGTGCCCGAATGGGGTGACTGGTACGGCCGCCAGATGTACCAGCAGGGCAATCCCTATTACGACCATCACATCAAGACCTATGGCCATCCGGCGCAGTTCGGTTTCATGGAGTTCATCGGCCAGTGGAAGGTCGACCAGTGGGATCCGGATCGCCTGATCGGGCTCTATAAGGCGGCCGGCGCGAAATATTTCGTCTCGCTGGCCAATCACCACGACAATTTCGACATGTTCGATTCCAAATATCAGAGCTGGAACGCCACGAAGCTGGGCCCCAAGCGCGATGTCGTCGGCACCTGGGCCAAGGCGGCGCGGGCGCAAGGCTTGCGCTTCGGCGTCTCCAACCACGGCGCCCATGCCTGGCACTGGTGGGCGACCGCCTTTGGCTACGATGCCGAAGGGCCGGCGCGTGGCCTGCGCTATGACGCCTTCCGCGTGAAGAAGGAAGACGGCAAGGGCAAGTGGTGGGAGGGCTATGACCCGCATGAACTCTATGTCGGGCCTGAAGGCGATATGGTGCCGCCAGATGGCATTACTACCATCAAAGCCATGCAGGATTATCACGACAGCCATTCCGGCCAGTGGCTGGAAACCGTGCCGCCGGGTGATCCGTACTTTGTGAAGAAATGGGCACTGCGCCAGCAGGACCTGGTCGACAAGTACCAGCCCGATCTCGTCTATTTCGACAACACCACCCTGCCGCTGGAACAGACCGGCCTTGACGCCACGGCCTATTACTACAATGCAAGCTACAAGTGGCACGGCAAGCTGGACGTGGTGGCCACCGGCAAGCGCCTGAACGACCTGCAGCGCAAGGCCATTACTGAGGATGTCGAGCGCGGCTACTCCGACCGCCTGCGCGAAATCCCGTGGCAGACCTGCACCTGCATCGGCAACTGGCACTATGACCGGCCGCTCTATGAGCGCAACGGCTACAAGACGGCGAAGGAGGTTATCCAGCGCCTCGCCGATGTGGTTTCCAAGAACGGCAACATGCTGCTGAGCATCCCGGTGCGCGGCAATGGCTCGATCGACGAGAAGGAAGAGGCGATCCTGGCCGACATGGCCGCGTGGATGGCAGTCAATGGCGAGGCGATCTTCGCCACCCGTCCGTGGGATATCTTCGGCGAAGGCCCGTTTGCGCCGCCGGCGGCCGGCGACATGGATGAACACAAGGCCAAGCCGTTCAGCCATGAGGACATCCGCTTCACCACCAAGGCCGGCGCCTTGTATGCGCTGGTGCAGGACTGGCCGGAGAACGGGTACGTCCAAGTCTATTCGATGGCCGAGGGATCGCCGCAGCGAAAAGGGACAATCGAAAAAGTCGAACTTCTGGGCTATGCCGAACCCCTGAAATTCGAGCTCGGCATGGATGGACTGAGCGTGAAACTGCCGGACGCGAAGCCGACCTTTACGCCGGTGCTGAGGATTACGGGTTCGGGGTTGGTCTGACTTTCTCCTCCCCTGTAGCGCAGCGTGCGGGGGAGGTGGCGGGCAAGCGTAGCGCGTCGAGACGGAGGGGGCCTCTTGAAGCCAGGAAGCAGCCCCCTCCGTCGCGGACTTCGCCGCGCCACCTCCCCCGCTACGCAGGGGAGGAGAAAATAAAAAACCCCGCGATCGGTGATCGCGGGGTTTTGTTATGGAATGCGCGAACTTACTGCGCCGTATAGACCGGCTTGCCACCGGCCTGAACCGTCGACCATTGCTGGCGGACCATGGTCTTCACCGTATCCGGCATCGGCACATAGTCGAGCGAACCGGCATCGGCATCACCGGACTTATAGGCCCAGTCGAAGAACTTCAGCACCGCCGCACCCTTGGCGGCATCGGTCTGTGTCTTGTGAACCAGGATGAAGGTGGCGCCGGCCAGCGGCCAGGCGTCAGCGCCCGGCTGGTCAAGCAGCAGCATGTAGTTGCCCGGCGCATGGGCCCAGTCAGCGCTGGCGGCGGCGGCCGAGAAGGAAGCGGCCGCCGGTTGCGGGAAGTTGCCCGCCTTGTTCTTCACCAGCGCAAAGGTGCCGCCGTTCTTCTTGGCATAGGCATATTCGACATAGCCGATCGAGCCCACGGTCTGCTTGACGAAGGCGGCGACGCCGTCATTGCCCTTGCCACCCATGCCGGTCGGCCATTCGACAGCGTCGGAGCCGCCGACCTTGGACGCCCATTCCGGCGATTGCGAGGACAGATAGGTTGTGAACAGGAAGGAGGTGCCGGACCCATCTGAACGGTGGACCACGGTGACCGGCAGGGCCGGCAGGGTAACGCCGGGGTTCAGGGCGGCGATCGCCTTGTCGTTCCAGGTGGTGACCTTGCCGAGGAAGATATCGGCCAGCAGCGGGCCGCTCAGTTTCAGCTTACCCGCCTCGATGCCCGGCAGGTTCACCAGGGGCACGATGCCGCCCATCACAGTCGGGAACTGGTAGAGACCGTTCTTGTCGAGTTCCTCGGCTTTCAGCGGTTTGTCGCTGGCGCCGAAATCGACCGTGCCGGCCTCGATCTGCTTGATGCCGCCGCCGGAACCGATAGCCTGATAGTTCAGGGTTGCGCCGGTCTCGGTCTTGTACTTTTCGGCCCAGGCGGCATAGACCGGCGCGGGGAAGGTGGCGCCGGCACCGGAGATACCGCCGGCAGGGGCGGCTGAGCCAGCGTCGCCGGCCGGTTTTGACGGGCTGCAGGCGACCAGCGCCAGGGCAGCGAGAGTTAATGCGAGAACCGGCTTGAACATTGGCTTTCTCCAGATAATTCCAAACGATGCCACTAGGGACCGTAATTGTGACACCTGCGCCAATACAGTATAAAAGCGGCGTTCGCAATTTGGCTTGAACATATAAGAATGCCGTAAAAGGAGGGCGCCATGTCCTGGAAGATCATCGCCGCCAGCCTGATGGCGCTGGCCCTGACCCAATGCTCACCTAAGCCGGCCGAAACGCCACCGCCGGTGGCCGCGAAACCGGTCGATTTCGCCTATGATATCGCCCTGCATATCAAGCCGGAAGTCGCAGACCAGGCAAAGCAGGTGACCATTGCCGCCCGCTATTACGGTCTGCCGCGTCCCGAAACCGCCAGTCAGGCCACGGCGGCCGGCGTCATCGAATTCGATACGGATGAGGTGGTGGTCAGCGCCACGGATCAGACCGTGCGTATGACCGGGAAAGGTATGCCAAAGGACCAGGTAAAGAATATCAGCGGCAGCGCGCCGCTGGTGCAGATTACCGTGACGGATGCGTCCGGCCGCATCGGGTGCAGTGTCTTCCAGGACTATGTGAAGACGGCACAGCAAAAGCCGGTCGATATCTGGTGCGGGCTGAAATAGGCGGAGCAAAAACGACGACGCGGTAAGACCCGCAGAATGTCGGGCGGCGGAGAGTGTCCGCCTAAGAAAATGCCCCTCACCCGGTCGCCTTCACTTCGTTCGGCTCCCGCCCTCTCCCCACATGTGGGGAGAGGGGATTAAGAGAGTCCCTAATTTAACCTAACCGGCCACGGGCGGATGATGATGTGGCTGGCCTCGGCCGCCGCCTGCACATCGGGCCGTTTTTTCAAAGCCAGCAAGGCCGCGATAAAGGCATCGTCGCGGTTGCTGACGGAAATCGGCGGCAATCCATCCTGCATGAAGGCGATCATGGTGTCACGCGTCGCCGGATCGGTCATGGCGGCGATCAGAATCTTCGCCGCGCTGTCGCTGTCGCTGTCGCCGGCACACAGGAACGGCTTGACCTGCATCAGGTTTTGTCCGGTCAGGGCGGCCATGCTCGCCGCGAAGCCAGCCTTGTCCCCGCCATAGGCCCGCGCGCAGGCTTCGGTCATGGCCAGCGTGGCTTGCTGCGCGGCATCCGGCGCGGTGATACGGTCCTTGATCGCCAGGGCCGCGGCATCCTGCCCGCGATCGACGAGGAAATTCATATAGGACAGCAACAGGTCGGTCGATTTTTCCGGCCCCAGGGCCTTGGCGCCGGCTTCATAGGCCGCGCCGGCTTCGAGGAAACGTCCGGTGCGGGCATAAAGCTCGGCCCGCGTGGTCAGCAATCCGGGATAAGCGTCCGGCGACGAAAACTTGTCCAGGCCGTACTTGTCAACCAGGTCGAGAATACCGCCGAGCTGGGTCAGGGCCAGGGCATTCTGGTCATTGGTGATTTCCAGGTGCATCAGATAGGCCAGCGCCGACAGATTGGCCGGATTGGCGGTGATGACCGCTTTCACCTCTTCGATCTCGCGGTTGAGCACCGGTCGGACCGGTTCGGCGGGCACGGCGGCCTGACTGATATCGCCATCACCCTGGCTGACGATGTAGAACGGCGCATCGCTTTTCAGGTCGGTGCGATAGAGGTCCGCATGGGTCGTATCGCCCACCTTGACCGAGGTGCGCAAACCTTCGAGACGCAAAAGCCCCATCAGCGGCCGGCCGGAAATGTCATGGATCTGCCAGCGCCCTTCCTCCAGGCGGTTGAGCACGGCCTGAGCAACATCCGGGTGGCTTTCGCGGTTGGCGATCAGAACGCCGATGACGCTCATATCGGTCAGGTCCGGCGCCTGGGCCGGAAACTGCGTCAGGGCGGCGTTAAGCGTCGCGGTCGCGTCATCGCCCTTGCCGCTGATCAGTTGCAGGAAGATGTGCAGGTCATAGGCATTGATGTCATAGGCGCGAGTGACGTTTTCGGCGGATAGGGCCAGGGCGGCCGGTATGCCCTGGGTCTGGGCCGTGCAGGCGATCAACTGGAAGCGGAACTGCGCCGCCAGTTTCGGATCGTTCTGTTCGAGATAGGGGTCATGCCAGAGCTGGTTGAGCGGCGCCATGGCGGCGGCGCAATCACCGGATTGTGTGGCGGCGGTAGCCTGCATGATGGCGACGGCGGTGCCACTGCTGCTGGCCGGCGGCGCAGCCAGAGCCGGAAGGGCGCAAAAGCCTACCGCCAGCGCCGCTAGTCCGGCCATGATGTTTGACAATACGCGCATAAGCCCCCCAGCCCGGTCGCCAATGACCGTTAACCACAGATTAACGGTAATCCGCGGCGTCACAAGCGGAATCTGCCGGGAGACGATATCAGGCGGTGACGAGCTTGAAACCGACAAGCGTAAGCACTGCCGCCAGCAGGGCGCGCAGCACCTTTTCCGGCACTTTCGATGCGAACATCGAGCCGATGATGATGCCGGGGATCGAGCCGGTCAGGAGCGAGGCCAGCAAGCTCAAATCGACATTGCCGATGTAGAAGTAGCCGAGACCGGCCAGGAAGGTCAGCGGCACGGCGTGGGCGATATCGGACCCGACGATCTTCACCGTCGGCAATTGCGGATAGAGCAGGATCAGGGCGGTGACGCCCAGCGCGCCGGCGCCCACCGAGGACAGCGACACCAGAAAGCCCAGAACCAGCCCGGTCAGGACGGTCAGGAAGGCGCGGCGGCCGGTATGCAGGGGCTTGTGTTCCTCGATCGCCTTATCCTGGCGCTTCTTCGCCAGTTTGTGGATGAGGCCGCGCAGCAGCAGCATGGCGGCCGTAACGAACAGGGCGTAGCCGAGCACATGGGTGATCATGTAGGAAACGGCGTCGGACTTGCCGAAGTGGTGGATGGCATAGAGCGTGGCGGCCGTGGCCGGGATGGAACCCAGGGCCAGCAGGCCGACAATCATCCAGTTGATGGTGTTCTTGAAACCATGAATGACGGTGCCGACGCCCTTGGTGATTGAGGCATAGAGCAGGTCCGTGCCGACGGCGGTGGCCGGATGGATATGGAACAGCAGCACCAGAAGCGGCGTCATCAGCGAGCCGCCGCCCACGCCGGTCAGGCCGACGAGAATCCCCACCAGCAGCCCGGACAGCGAATAGAGCGGATTGATATGGATGCCCGAAACCAGATTGGTCAGGTACGCGGGCAGGTCGAACTGGGTCATGAAGCGAGGGCTGTCCCGTGCAGGCTGAGCTTTTCGTGAGCCGGCACCATAAAGCCCCCGCCGCCGGAGACAAATCAAATAAATTGGCGCTACCCGTTAGAGAGGCTTACGGGTATGGAGGATATCATGCCCCTTAATCGTCTGACCACGCCCCTGCCAGCCCCGCTTCTTGATGCCCTGCACCGGCTGAACGAAGATCACGCCACGGAACTGTCTTCGCTGTCCCGGCACAGGCTGGAGCACCTGATCGGCAGTGCCTTCTTCGCCGCCACGATCGATGAGGGCTGCGGACTGGTGATCGCCTGCGACCAGGATACACCCTATGACAGCCCGAATTTCCTGTGGTTCAAGGCGCGCTATCCCCGGTTCGTCTATGTCGACCGCGTGGCGGTGAGCGCCACCCGGCGTGGCGAGGGCCTGGCGCGGCAGCTTTATGAGGCCGTTTTCGCCGCCGCCCGCGCGGCCGGTCATGACTGCATGGTCTGTGAGGTCAATTACGACCCGCCCAATCCGGCGTCCGATGCCTTTCACGACAGGCTGGGCTTTACAGAGGTCGGCCGGGCGCATCTGGCCGATCGCGGCAAGGGCGTCAGGTATCTGCACGTCCCGGTTCAGCCGCCCCTCCCGAAGGACTGACTTACATCTGTGTTGACGGGTCGGCTTTGCGTCCGTTCCGGACATAGACAGGTCAGGGATCATCCACGCCCGAAAGCGGACTATTTGGGGAAACCGAATTCTGGCTCTTGCCTGAGTTCGGTGGAAGGCCGCTCCGATGTGCGTCAAGTGTGGAGCCCTCAGTCATCGCTTACTTATGCTTAAAAACGCAACCATCTGAGCCCTGTCCTGATTTGAGCAGATCAATAATGGGATGCCAAGTTGTACGGCTGCCTCAGAGGCAAGACGTATCTCGTGAGCCTGATGCGACGCAATTTCAGATATGCTGTGCGTCGGCCGCAGACGTTCAACGTCCTTGTTGCGCCTCTCTGCGATAGCTTCAGGTTGAGCATATAAGAAGATCAATTTCGACACACCAATATCTGCAAAGACCGTGGCGGGTATTTCCGTGATACCGCTTTTGCCATCGATCAATAAATGGCCGTCCAAAATTACAAGCTTCGCCGTGGTACCAGTTGCGGCATGGAAAGAATCTATCAAAAGCCGCTGATTGTTTACTACCTCGCCAAGTCTCAGTTCCTCCGAGGATGGGGGAGCCAATTTTTGGCGGGCGAACCCATCCTTCAACAACTGACTGGCTTGTAAATGTAGGAAATCGACCTCCGTGGCCAGGTTTGCCAATACGGTCGATTTACCAACGCCGGACAAACCAATTAATGCGATTACTTCCATTTATTCCTCCAGCGTGAGACTCAAGCGCTCCAAGATTGTCGATAAGTGCTCCTGGGGGAGTGTCGTTATGGACTGAGGGTGACTGCTGAAAATGCCAGCGTTGACGAATTCTTGCAGCGGAAATGGCGGCACTATATGTCCTGCGAGCAAGAAGTTGATAACCTTCACTGGACTGCTTTGCGTTGCATTCCATGCTGTCAAATCTCGTTCTGAGTAAACAGAACGACCGCCCGTCATGCGCATGAGTTCTGCTGTTGACGTTGCGAGTGTGATATCTTCGAATATGCCCACTGTGGTCAACGCTTGGCTCGGGGAATAGTGAGAAGAGCCTTTATAAAAAATCAGGACGGTGCCGGGTTGAGTGAGAACTTTTGGTGAGCGGCACAAATAAACCTTGCGAATTGTGTTCCCTGGTCGTCGAGGCCCACTGCCACCGCCATCTAGCCCAAACAGGTCGAGTTGCGGGACTCTTTTCAGTTCCGGGAAGAGGATGTCGTGATAACCTTCTTGGATGGGAATCACACATGCCTGAACTTTGGGGCCGCTATAAAAGGCGGGATAATTGGTTCGGGCTACGTCGAACAACGACTTATCGGGAACGAAGGCGGGATGGCCCGGTGTCATGGCCCTTTCATAGGTCATTTCCCCATCTGCGGCAGTCGTCGTATTTTGAAATCCGTAGTATTCGACGAGGTCGATCAGAGCCTGTTGTTCTGGGAAGGTTGTCAAATAGACCACGTCAAAATTATTGGCTTGGGAGTACCAAAGTACTTGCCGCAGCAATAATTCGCCTAGTTTTGTGCCTCGGCTCTCCGGGCGTACTTTGAAGGTACATACCTTTAGAATTTTCTGCCCCGGTAGGGTGGCCTTGGTGTCTTGAACTGTCTCTTCTTTACGAACAACAATGCCAGCGAGATCGGGGTCAGAAACTGTCCAACATTTACGCATCTCTCGCACGCATTTTGTCTGCCACCAGCCATCGAACGCAGGATAGCCTTCACGCAAACTGTCAAATATTGGGTTGGCAAGCGGGATCGTGTGGGCTTCAACCTCATCCACATATCGCAGCGGTACGATGACGTCTTCGTAAGTTGCTCTTAGCCAAGAAACGGCATCGACAACGTATAGCACCTGACGCGATAGGGCCGGAGCATAATTGCGGGCTCGGTCGTGTAGCCCTTTGTCTTGAGTAACTAGAAAGTCGATGACCCCAAGACGAAGGGCGTGCAGCAGCGTGGCGTCGACAATATCATTATGCTTTGGAAGCGGGCCGAAATCCGATTCGAGGGATGACTTGGTCAGCCCCTGCACTTTGGCAATTAGCGGAAATTTATTGACTTTACTGAGCGAAATTGCACGCCGCTCTTTGTTTTTATCCTGAGCAATATCGTCTCGGGCCGCCTCATGGACATAAATCCCGACGTGAAACTTCGCCGCAAGGTTTGTCAACAATGCGAAATTGGCAGGAACCTCGCGGGGGTCCTCTAAGCCGATAAAGACATTAGTATCAATGAGGAGCTTGGGCGGACTCATTCAGGAGTGCGGCTCGTAATTTGGGTGTGGCGTAGAGAAATGATTGCGGAGGTTCGAAATTAAATCGTTCACGCAACTCATTAAGTTCGAATGGTCTGGACAGCGGTGTCGCGTGTGAAAGCTTAATGACAAAACCATTCTCGGCTCCAGCGAAGTAGGAGTCGAAATCATCTTTGGCGATACAAGCCTCAGTAGAAAAGTTCTTCCAAATGGATGAAGGAGTCCCCTTAAGGACTTCGTCAATTTGGGCGATGCCAGTGACAGCCCTTGTCGGGCTAGTAGAGTAGATGAGCGCCTTTGTGCCTGCCGGCGTGTCGATTGGGAAGCGGCGGCGAAGCTCAACCGTCTTTTTTCCATCTAGGATTTTTTCCGAGTATTGCGGCTTGATACTGAATACTACATCACGGCGCGCAGGAAAATGATCCTCACCGATAAGTGGCAAAACTAACTGATTTTCATCGACCGATTCAAGTGCGTAGTTTGACTCTTGGACAAAGCGGACGATAGTTGTTGGGTCACTAAAACGTGCGTCAATGCGTAAAGTAGCACCGAGGGCTTCGATATAGCCTTTAAGAGTTGAAACGTGAATGTCATCGCGTTTCTCGAGTTTGGAAAGTGCTGTTTGCCCTATCCGTAACCGAGCCGCTAACTCGTCTTGAGTTACGCCAGCGATCTTCCGGATTTCTTTTAAGCGCTCACCAATAGTTGCAGCATCCAAGTCCTTCGCATGCGGGCGGGCTTCAAATACTTTTTCAGTGAACTTTTTCACGCCAACCTCGATTCAACACCAAAATTCTACCATGGGAAGAATATGACCCGCAAATCATATTATCTACTGGTTCATGAGCTGATTCGTTTTAACGAAGATATCAAATCGCGGTCAGACTTAATTCGGCAGCATGGTCCATGAGGCCACCATTTATTTAGCCTGTAGATTTTGCGACGGAAAGACAGCTCATTGCCAATTCCGCTTTTCAAGCGCCGCGACGAAACACCAATGTCTCCTTCGGGCCAAACGCGGACATATTGCAGCCTGTGCCGCTGGCGTCCCTGATAATGCCCGACAAGACCTAAACCACCTGCCCCTGTTCGATCTTGCGGCGCAGTTCTTCCGGGCGGAAGGGCTTGGGGATGTAATCATCCATCCCCACTGCCAGACAGCGCTCGCGGTCACCGGCCAGGGCATGGGCCGTCATGCCGATGATGCGGACGCGCGGCCGGCCTTCGCTCTCTTCCCATTCGCGGATGCGGCGGGTGGCATCCAGGCCATTCATGCCGTGCATCTGCACATCCATCAGGACCGCCACATAGGCGCGTTTCCGCACCGCCTCGAAGGCTTCCTGGCCATTATTGGCGACATCGACATAGTAGCCGAAATCTTCCAGGAAGGTGGTGGCGACCAGGATATTGGGCTCGTAATCCTCCACCAGCAGGACATGGGGCCGGACATGGGCCTCGACCGTATTATCGACGATGGCGTGGATCGAATATTCCGTCCGGTTCACCTGGTCACTGGTGGCGATCTTCAGCGGAATGCAGACCTCGAAGACCGAGCCCTCCCCCACCTCGCTCCTGACCGAGATGCTGCCGCCCATGATCTCCGTCAGGGTCTTGGTAATGGCCAGGCCCAGGCCGGTGCCGCCATATTTGCGGTTGATACTGGTATCGGCCTGGACGAACTTCTGGAAGATGGTTTCCATCTTTTCCGGTGCGATGCCGATGCCGCTGTCGGTGACGGAAATGCAGACCATTTCGCTATCCGGCAGGGCAGACGGATGGCAGGTGATGCCGACATGGACGCCGCCCTTTTCAGTGAACTTGATGGCGTTGCTGCACAGGTTGACGATGATCTGGCGCAGGCGCGTCGGGTCGCCGATGAACATGCGCTCCTCGACGCATTCGCCATCGCCGGTGAAGGTCAGGCCCTTGTCGCGCACCGACACGGCCATCATGCTGGCCACCTCCTGCATCAGCCGGGTCAGGCTGAAAGGGATGTGCTCCAGTTCGACCGTCCGCGCCTCGATCTTGGCAATATCGAGCAGGTCGTTGATCAGGGCCAGCAGGCTGTCGGCGCTGTTGGACAGGGTACGGATATATTCCATCTGGCGCGGCGTCAGGGGCTGACTTTTCGACAGGATGGTGCTGAGACCGATGATGGCATTCATCGGCGTGCGAATTTCGTGGCTCATATTGGCCAGGAATTCCGTCTTGGCGATATTGGCGGCCTCGGCGGCGTTGCGCGCTTCCAGGAGGGCTTCCTGCGCCTGCTGCTGAGCGGTCATGTCGCGGGCGATCTTGATGAAGCCCCTGACGCGGCCTTCGTCATCATACATCGCCGCCATGGTGCCCGAGGCATAAAAGCGATCGCCGCTCTGACGCAGATGCCAGCGCTCATCCGAGGCGCGGGTATTTGTGGCGGCCATGGCCAGTTCGGTGCGCGGCGCGCCGTGCGCGCGGTCCTCCGGCGTGAATATGACCTCGATATGGCTGCCCATCACGTCCTGCGGCTTATAGCCGAAGATCTTCTGCGCTCCGGAATTCCACAGCATGATGCGCCCGGCCTCATCGAGCGAGATAATGGCGTAATCCTGCACGCTTTCCAGCATCAGGTTCAGGTACGCCTGGCTTTCCTTCAGGCGCAGATCGGCCGTCTTGCGAGCGGTGATATCCTGCACCATGCCGACCATATGGGATGGCCGGCCATCGCCATCGCGGATGAATTCAGCGCGGCGGTATATCCAGCGCACCTCGCCATCGGGCCGGCGGATGCGGTATTCGGTTTCCGAGGGCGTTGTGCCTTCGGCGCGGTCATTCTCTGTCGACTGCGCCCCGGCATCTTCCGGCAGGACCAGACTGGCGACTGCGCTCAGCGACACCACCGGGGCGGGGTCGAGACCGAAAATGGTGCAGAATTCTTCCGAAACGGTCAGTTCGTCGGCGTCGGCTGCAACCGCAAACACACCGATTCCGCCGACCTTCTGCGCCATGCGCAACTGATGATGACTTTCATCAAGCGCCAGTTCGGCGCGCCGGCGGTCATCTATATCGATGACAATGCCCGACTGGTTGATCGCCTGCCCGTTGTCATCCAGCACCGCCTTGCCGGTGGCATTGACCCAGCGCCAGCCGTCACCTTTGCGGACACGATAATCGATGACGCAGGGCTCACCCGACGCCATCGTCTTTTCAACGGCCACGATCAGTCCGGGCAGATCATCGGGGTGAACGGCCGCACCTATGGCTTCAAAAGGTACGCCCTCGGCCATTGCGGCCGGATCGATGCCGAAGGTGTGGGCAAAGCCTTCGTCGCCGGTCACCTTTTGCCGCGGCAGATCCCAGAACCAGGTGCCGAGCACCGCGCCGGAAGCGAGCGCCAGCCTGAGGCGGTCGGACGTGGAATCGGCCACCTTCTGCATGGCCGCCAGGCTTTGCGCCTGCGCCACGCGCTCGCTGATATCGACAAAGGTACTGATCACCCCGGTGATGCCCCCGTCCCTTTTCAGCGGCTGGACACGATACTCAACCGGGAATGACGTGCCGTCCTGGCGGAAAAAGGTCTCATTGGGCACATGACAGGCATCACCGCTTAAGGCAGCGCGATAGAGCGGGCAATCATCCAGGGGGTAAAGGCTGCCATCGGCATGATGGTGGTGAATGCGGTCATGCAGCACGGTGCCGATGACGGTATCGGTCTCGGAAAAGCCGAACATGCGCAGGAAGGCGGCATTGCACATGGTGATGCGCCCCTGACGATCCAGGGTGCAGACGCCTTCGACGGTCGAATCGAGCACGAGACGGAAAAAATCAGCCTGCTCGCCTGGCGAAAGTTTGCTGAGCGGCATATGCCCCTGAACCCCACTGAGAACTCCGCAGGCGCCCCCCTGCGTTGGGGTAAATCATGACAGTTTGCCATAAAGGATCAATGTGGAAACACATGCGCCTTGAAACGAAGGAGGTTTGGCTCGGCGCCCCCGGGGTCCGTGACCCCATGAATCTTGCCTTGTCCCAAAGAAAAACCCGGTCTTTTGGACCGGGTTTTTCTTTGGGAAGACGAAGACTTGGGGCCGAAGGCCCCAAACCCCATTAGCTATCGAGGAAGCTCCGCAGCTTCCGCGACCGCGACGGGTGCTTCAGCTTGCGCAGGGCCTTGGCCTCGATCTGACGGATACGTTCGCGCGTCACCGAGAACTGCTGGCCGACCTCTTCCAGCGTATGGTCGGTGTTCATGCCGATGCCGAAACGCATCCGCAGCACACGTTCCTCACGCGGGGTCAGCGAGGCCAGAACCCGCGTCGTGGTTTCGCGCAGGTTCGACTGGATCGCCGCATCGATCGGCAGGACGGCATTCTTGTCCTCGATGAAGTCGCCCAGGTGGCTGTCCTCTTCGTCACCGATCGGGGTTTCCAGCGAGATAGGCTCCTTGGCGATCTTCAGGACCTTGCGCACCTTTTCCAGCGGCATGGCCAGCTTTTCAGCCAGTTCTTCCGGTGTCGGCTCGCGGCCGATTTCATGCAGCATCTGGCGCGAGGTGCGGACGATCTTGTTGATCGTCTCGATCATGTGGACCGGGATGCGGATGGTGCGGGCCTGGTCGGCGATCGAGCGGGTAATCGCCTGACGAATCCACCAGGTGGCGTAGGTCGAGAACTTGTAACCGCGGCGGTATTCGAACTTGTCGACAGCCTTCATCAGGCCGATATTGCCTTCCTGGATCAGGTCGAGAAACTGCAAACCGCGGTTGGTGTACTTCTTGGCGATCGAGATGACGAGGCGCAGATTGGCCTCGACCATTTCGGTCTTGGCCTGACGGGCTTCGCGCTCGCCCTTCTGAACCGTGCCGACGATGCGGCGGAAGTCATCGACCGCCACGCCCATATCGGTGGCCAGTTGCGTGACTTCACCGCGAATGCGGTTGATCGCCGGGCCGTCATTATCGATGAACTTCTGCCAGCGGATGCCCATGTCGCGCACCTTATCGCCCCAGGCGGGGTCGAGTTCGCGCGTATAGTAGGCGGTCAGGAATTCGGTGCGGGAAATGCCGTAAGAATCGGCCAGCCGCAGCAGACGGCCTTCCAGCCCCATCAGCTTCTTGTTGATGGTATAGAGCTGCTCGACCAGGGCTTCGATACGCTGGTTGTTGAGCTTGAGCGTCTTGAGGTGGCGGGTGATCGTCGCCGTCACCTCGTCATAGGCCGCCCGGTCCGCCGGATCGAGGGGCAGGCCCTCCAGCTTGGCGGTCAGCATCTTTTCCTGGGTGTGGCGATAGGTTTCGAACTCGCCGGCAATGGCGTCAAGCGTCGCCATCACGCCTTCACGCAGTTCCGATTCCATGGCCGAAACCGACGGGCCGGCGCCATCGTCGAAGTCGTCCTCTTCCTCTTCCTCAGATTCGGGCTTCTTCTCTTCCTCGTCCATCGGGACGTAATCGTCGTCATCGTCCTCATCACCGGCGGCGCGGGACTTCTTCGGCTCGACGACCTTTTCCGAGACGGCTTTAGATTCAGGCTTCGGTTCCGGCTTGACCGGTTCCGGATCGGGAATCTTGATGACCGGCGGCACGAAACGCTGCGGACGCGGTCCGGGCTGGATCACTTCCTCGATCTCTTCGCCGTCTTCGCCCAGCGCGCCCGGCGGCGGACCTTCCTGCGGGCCACCGCCATAGGTGCCTTCCAGGTCGATGATTTCGCGCAGCAGGATGCGGCCGGAGCCCAGTTCCTCGCGCCAGATCATGATGGCTTCGAAGGTCAGGGCCGATTCACACAGGCCACGGATCATGGTGTCGCGGCCAGCCTCGATGCGCTTGGCGATGGCGATTTCGCCCTCGCGGCTCAGAAGCTCGACCGAGCCCATTTCGCGCAGATACATGCGCACGGGATCATCGGTGCGGTCATAGTTCGAGGTCTTGGTAGTTTCGACCACCGCGCCGGCTTCCTCACGGACGACAACCTCGCCGCCCTCGGACGCCTCTTCCTCGGACTCGATGACATTCACGCCCATTTCGGTGAGCATGGCCAGGGTGTCTTCGATCTGCTCGGAGGTGAATTCTTCCGACGGCAGCACCTTGTTCAGCTCGTCCATGGTGACGTAGCCGCGCGCCTTGGCCGCCTTGATGAATTTCTTGACCGCGGAATCGGTCAGGTCGAGCAAGGGACCGTCGGACGAAGCCTCATTTTCAGGTTTTTCTGTCGCCGTGCTCATTTTGTCACACTCATATGGGTCTCCGCAACGTGCCTGAAAATTCAGGAGCCGCTCATGTGTCTTATTAAGAACAGTCTGAATGAAAGCTTAACCACATGACTTCTCATGCTTTTTAGGTTGGGCTTTCGTCGCCGTCCTGCCAGATTTGTCCGCTTCTCAAGGACTTCCGCAGGGCATCGCGTTCGAGCTTGAGCCGTGAAAAAAATTCTGTCCCCACCTGTTCGCGGGCCGAATTAAGCGCACGGTCCAAGGCCGTCAAACGCGAGACCGCGTTGAACGCCTGTAACCAGCGGGCATGGGCATCAGCTGAAGATATGTCCGGTGAGAGGAATGGCGCGCCGCTCTTTAGGGCCGCCTTCTGTATCTCGCTTAACAATGCACCAAGTCCTTGCTTTTGCAGATGGCGACTCAAGGCGGACCTGTCAAGCCCTTCGTGCTGAAAACTGAGGGCGATGAGCGCCTTGGCCAGCGGATTGAGCGCCTCGTCGCCAAACCCATAGGCTTCGAGCCCCTCCACCTGGTCGAGCATCCAGTCCGGATTATCGACCAGGCCCTGCGCCAGACTGGCCGCCGTCGGATCAAGGGCGGCGGAGAGATTAACGGCGGCGCGGCGCGTTTCCTCCATCGCCGGCGGGATATAGATTTCGCGCTTCTGTCCCGGTTGCCAGGGCTTGCGCGGGGCAGCCGACGCGCCGTTTGGCACGAACGGGGCCTTCCCCTGAAAACCGGCTTGCCGCTGAGGCGCAATCAGGGCGTCATAGCGCTCCAGCAGATCCTGGCGATAGGCTTCGGCGAGATCCTTATCCTCGATCTGCGCCGCCAGCGCCCGCAGGCGCTTCTTGAAACCGGCCTTGCGCTCCGGCGTATCGAGCGGCTCGGCTTCCGCCTCGCGGCTGAACAACACCTCCACGAACGGCCGCGTCTCCTTCAGAGCCTCGCGCAGGGCCAGCGCCCCCTTTTCGCGCAGCACATCGTCCGGATCCTTGCCGCCGGTGATCAGGCAGACCTTGAACGAGCGGCCGGGCTTGAGCTTCGGCAGGGCACGATCGAGCGCGCGCGAGGCGGCACGCTGCCCGGCCTTGTCGCCATCGAAACACAGGGTCGGCTCCGGATGGCGGCGCCACAGGATATCGATCTGCTCCTCGGTCAGGGCCGTGCCGAGCGGCGCCACGGCGGCCACATAGGCGCGCTGGCAGGCAATGACGTCCATATAGCCTTCGACCACCACCAGTTCGGCGTGATTTTCCTGGGCGCCGAGCAGCTTCAGCGCCTTGGGCAGTCCAAACAGCATCTGGCCCTTGTGGAACAGGGTCGTTTCCGGTCCGTTGAGGTATTTCGCCTTGTCGTCCGGATTGAGCGCCCGCCCCCCGAAGGAGACGACGATGCCGCGCTGGTCCTCGATCGGGAACATCAGCCGGTCGCGGAAGCGGTCATAGGGGGCCGAGCCGTTCTCGACCTCGATCAGCAGGCCGCATTCGACCAGTTCGGAAACCTTTGCGCCGCGCTGGATCAGCGCGTCTTTCAGCGCCGTACGATCGCGCGGTGCATAGCCCAGGCCAAAGGTAACGATATCTTCCTTCGAGAGCCCGCGCCGTTCGAGATAATCACGGGCATTCTGGGCGGCGGGGGTCTTGTCCTGTAAACGCGCGACAAACCACTTCTGCGCCAAGTCCATCCAGTCGGTCAGGGACCGGCGCTTCATCTCGGCCGCCTTGGCCTGAGGGGTATCGACCGGCAGGGCCATGCCGGCCTCGGCGGCCAGTTTCTCGACCGCCTCGTTGAAGCTCAGGCGCTCGGTTTCCTGCAGGAAGGAAATGATGTCGCCGTGCTTGCCGGAGGAGAAATCATGAAAGAAACGCTTCTCGTCATTAACGTAGAAGGACGGCGTCTTCTCCTTGCTGAAGGGCGAAAGCCCCACCCATTCGCGGCCATTCTTGCGCAGCTTGACGCTCTTGCCTATGACCTCCGAGGGCCGCAGACGCGTCTTGAGTTCTTCCAGGAAATGATCATCGAACCGCACCGGCCTATATAGGCATTTCGCCGCCAAAATGAAGAACAGATATTATCATCTTGGCAAACTTTTGCCGCCATTCTGCGGGTGACGCGGAGAACCTGCAAATGGCGGTAAAACACTGGATCAAGGCTATGGCAGCGGTTTGCCTGACACTGACGGTGTCCGGTTGCACCACCCTGCAATCGGCCCTTGATGCCCTGCACAAGGCCCCGGCGCCGGTTTTCCATACCGAAGGCAGCGACATCCTCAGACCCGATGGTACGCCCTTCATCGCCCGCGGCATTAATCTGCAATATGGTGACAACCCCAAGGCCGCCCTGCCGGCCATCAGGGCCATATCCTCAACCGGCGCCAATATCATCCGCCTGCAACTGCGACGGAACACCTCGGCGAAAGATTTGCGCAAGGCGCTCGATGCCGCCGTCAGACGAAAGCTGCCGGTCATGGTCTTTTACTGGGAAAGCGACATCACCTGCGGCACCGACAGCGCCCGCCTGCGCCGCGACACCCGCGACCTGTGGCTGACGCGCTGGGCCGATGTGCTCAACGAGCGAAAATATCAGCCGTACCTGATGCTCAATATCGCCAATGAATGGGGCACCTCAAAAGACAATTACGCCGGCTACATGGCGACCTATACCGACCTGGTCCGCGCCCTGCGCGCGCGCGGCTATCGCGCGCCGATCGTGATTGACGCCGCCGATTGCGGGCAGGCGACCGGCAGCTTCCTGGAAGGGCGCGGCAAGACTCTTCAGGCCCTGGACCCGCTGCACAACCTGATCGTCTCGGTCCATGCCTATAACAAACCATGGAATTCACCGGAAAAGATCGACCGGAATATCGCCGATCTGCGCGCAGAGGGCGTGCCCTTCCTGCTCGGTGAATTCGGCGACCGCGAACTGGTCGAGGACGGCAATGCCGTCGATCACCTGCACCTGATGCAGGTGGCGCAGGAGACAAGCACGGGCTGGATCACCTGGAGCTGGAAAGGCAATGGCGGGGTCACGAAAGTGCTCGATATGTCCGAAAGCTACGGCAAGGTGAAACTGACCCGGCGGGGGCGCGATATTGTGGACGGCCCCTATGGCCTGCGCGCCACGGCAAGATAACGACGTTTTTACACTCCGTTTACTTTAAACACCCGACAAAGAATGCACGTCCTTACAAGGGGAGGCATAGGCTCCCGCGCGCGGTCGCCTGACCGCGTTTCCCGACAAGGACATTTCCCATGAAAGCCTTTCTGCCCCTGGCGGCCACGGCTGCCTTTCTCACCGGCGTGGCGGCGCTGCCCGCTTTCACCCAGACGCAAACACCACCCCCTGCGAATACGCAGGGCGCCGGCGCCTCAAGCACCAGCAGTTCCATGATGGCCTGCGGCAGCATGTCCCAAAACCTGGCCCAAGGCATGGGGCAAGGCATGGGGCAAGGCATGGATCATAATATGTCCCAGAGCATGGGCATGAGCAGCATGAGTCATATGAGCGACATGCCGGCCGCTCACGGCGCTATGGATCAGTGCCCCTCCGGCAGCATGAGCGGAATGAACATGATGAGCGCTTCCTCGGACAGCGCCGCCTCTGAGAGTTCATCCTCGCAATAGCCGCGCCTATTCCACCCCGGCCAGTTCGGTGATCGGCGTTTTCAGGCAGGCGACGAAATCATCCCGCCAGCGCGAGACGTCATTTCTGCGCACGTTTTCCATCAAGGATTCCCAGCGCCGTTTGCGTTCCTTCAGCGGCATGGACAGGCCGCGATGCACGGCCTCTGAGACATCCTCGCGGCTGAGCGGATTGACGATCAGCGCCTCCTTCATCTGCTCGGCGGCGCCGGCGAACTGCGACAACACCAGCACGCCCGGATTTTCCGGATCCTGTGCCGCCACATATTCCTTGGCCACCAGGTTCATGCCGTCGCGCAGGGGGGTCACCAGGCCGATATCAGCGGCGCGGTAGATGCCGGCCAGTTCGTCGCGGCGATAGGCGCGGTTGACATAGCGCAGCGGCACCCAGTCGACCGTGGCATAGGCGCCGTTGATCTTGCCGGAGAGGTTATCGAGCCGCCCGCGCAGATCCTGATAGGCGTCCACCTCATCGCGTGACCGCGTGGCGATCTGCAACAAGAACAGGTGCCCGTGCATTCCCGGATTATTGGCCAGCAGGGTTTCATAGGCGGTGAAGCGTTCCTCCAGCCCCTTGGAATAGTCGAGCCGGTCGACGCCCAGCAGCATCTTGCGGCCGGCCTGGCTGTTCAGCATGGTCTTGTAGAACAGTTCGGCGCGTTCGCTTTTCAGCGTGGCTTCAAAATCCGTGGCGTCAATGCCGATCGGGAAAGCGCGGGCGCGGATGCGTCGGCCATAAGCACTGATCACGCCGTCCTTTTCCAGCGCCGCACCGGCGTCATGGATGGCGTAATCGGTAAAGGCTTCGACATCATCCTCGGTCTGGAAACCCACCAGGTCATAACTGAACATCGATTCAACCAATTCCGCATGGCGTGGCAGGGTGGAGAGGATGCGCCGCGCCGGCCAGGGGATATGCAGGAAAAAGCCGATGCGGTTCTTCACGCCGCGCTTGCGCAGTTCGCGGCCCAGCGGGATCAGGTGATAGTCCTGCACCCAGATGATGTCATCCGGTCCGATCAGCGGCAGTAGGGTCTCGGCAAAGCGCGTATTGACCCGTTCATAGCCCTCATCGAAGCTGCGCTCATAGTTCACCAGATCCGGCCGGTAGTGGAACAGCGGCCACAGGGTACGGTTGGCATAGCCGTTGTAATATTCCTGCTCGTCCTGGGTATCGAGATCGAGCAGGGCCACGGTGACGCCGCCGACCACCTGCATGGACAACTGGCCGGTATAGGGCTCGACGGTGTGGCCGCTCCAGCCGAACCACAGCCCCTTGTCCTCGCGCAGGGCGGCCGAAAGCGCCATGGCCAGGCCGCCGGCAGTGCCGACACCGGGATCGGCCGGCGGATTGACGCGGTTAGATACGACGATAAGACGGCTCAATGGCGGTCTCCAGTTCAAGACATTCAGTTTGCAGCCCGCGCGCGAGCCAGTGATGGACGGCCTCCACATTGCCGAGGCGGTAATCGGCGAAGGTTTCGCGCAGTCCCCCGACCAGCACGCCGATGCCGCCGAAAGAGCGCACGACGCGGAAGCCGTCCTCGTCGGTGAGATCGTCGCCGACGAACACCGGCCGGGTGCCGGCAAAGGGCGGCTCGACCATGAAGGCGCGCACCGCCCGACCCTTGTCCATGCCGGGGGTCAGGAATTCGATCACCATGACGCCGCGTTGCAGCTTGAGGCCGGTGCGACGCGCCAGATCCTCGGCGAAGACATCGACCACCGGCTCCAGGGTCGGTTCCGCACGGTAATGCAGGGCCACGCTGAGCGGCTTTTCCTCGACATGCAGTTCCGGATATTTGCGCACGAAGGTGGCGATTTCCTGCCGGGCCTGCGCCACGCCGGAATGGATCGGCGCCACGATCATGTCCAGCCGCGCATCACGCCTTTGCAGGCCATGACTGCCGGCCACGGCCGGCACCACGCCTTCCAGGATGCGGTCGATATCTGCGATCGGCCGGCCGCTGACGACCGCCAGCCGGCCTTCCAGGCGCATGGCCAGGTTGCGGATCAGGGCATTGCGGGCAATATCCGGCCCCACCGCTTCCGGCATGTCGGTAAAGGGCGCCAATGTGCCGTCGAGATCGAGAAACAGGGAGATATCATCGAGGGCGCAGCGCATCAGGGCGTTGATCTTGGTGGCGACCGTCATCCGGGCAGCACCCTGCCGTTTACGACTTTGCATATATTCATTAGCCCGTTCCACTTCATTAACGCCGATGGACACGGCAAATACCTTCGCCGACCATCGTTTTCAAAGTACAGCCCAGCCTCAATTGTGACAAAATAAGAATATTTATTGAGATTATTGAGATGAATATGGAAAATAAAATTTCCATAAAGACAATATTTTCGTCTTGAGGCCGTATAGCCATGCGTCTATCAACCTAACACCCATGAGAAACTCTTTTCAACCGACCTCGCGTTTCTGTGATCGATTGTGAGGGGTTTTGTGATCACTGCGAATGCCCATTCGCGTATCAAGATATATTGCCCGGAGCTATTCAGAGCGTTTTCCAATCTGACTGTGTCAGATCGGCGCTCTGAATTTTTAGCTCTACCGCACTTTTTAACCCGAAAAGTGCGTCACACTTTTCGGAAAGTGCTCTCGTGCCTGAACAGACCAATCTCGACCTCTCCCCCATCGGTAACTGTGCCGCCACCGCCCTGATCGACCGCCGGGGTCGCTTTGTCTGGGCCTGCTATCCGCGCATCGATGGCGAACCGGTCTTTTCCGCCCTGCTGGAACCGGCTTGTGGAGGCTCGGAAGAGGCTGGCTTCTGGAGTGTCGAGATGGCCGATGTCAACGAAACCACCCAAGCCTATATCCGTAATACTGCCGTGCTGCGCACCGAAATGCGCGATCGTCACGGCGCCGTGGTCGAGGTCATCGACTTCGCTCCGCGCCTGCATCATCTCAACCGCACCTACAAGCCATGGGCCTTTTACCGCCTGATCCGGCCGGTTTCGGGCACGCCGCGCATCCGTATCCGCATGGCCCCGACCGGAAACTGGGGACGCGACCTCGGCGCCGCCACCTATGGCTCCAGCCACATCCGTTATGAATGCGGCCCGGCGGTGATGCGCCTGACCACCAATGCGCCCCTCACTTACTTACGAGAAGACCAGACCTTTCGGCTGGAAGGCCCGCTCGGTTTCCACCTGGGTCCGGACGAGCCCTACCCCAATGACGTGCTGACCGACGCCGAGCACATGCTGCGCGCCACCATCGCCTACTGGCAGGGCTGGGTGCGCACCCTCACCATCCCTCTGGAATGGCAGGAGGCGGTGATCCGCGCCGCCATCACGCTAAAGCTCTGCTCCTACGATGACACCGGCGCCATCGTGGCGGCCATGACCACCTCCATCCCCGAAGCCGCCAATACCGGCCGCAACTGGGATTACCGCTACTGCTGGATCAGGGACGCCTATTATGTGGTGCGGGCGCTAAACCGGCTGGGCGCCGCCGACATGCTGGAAAGCTATCTCGTCTACCTGCGCAACCTGACCGACCAGGCCGCCGGCGGCCATGTGCAACCACTTTACAGCGTGTCCCTGCAAAGCGACCTGACCGAGCGCATCGCCCCCGATATGACAGGCTATCGCGGCATGGGGCCGGTGCGCGTTGGCAATCAGGCTTACGAGCATCACCAGCACGATGTCTACGGCCAGATGATTTTGCCGCTGACGCAATCCTTCTTTGATGCCCGCTTTCTGCGCGTCGGCACGGTGGCCGATTTCCACGCCCTAGAAAAGGTCGGCGACCGCGCCTTTGCCGTCTATGACAAGCCCGACGCCGGCCTGTGGGAGTTCCGCACCATCGCCCGCGTCCACACCTATTCCGCCCTGCTGTGCTGGGCGGCCTGCGACCGGCTGGCCAATGTGGCGTTGTCGCTCGGCCTGAAAGACCGCAGCAGCTTCTGGAGCAAACGCGCCGGCATCATCCGTAAGGCGATCGAGGAAAAGGCCTGGAACGAGAAACTCGGCATCTTCACCGGTTCCTTCGGTGGCGAGGAGGTCGATGCCAGCCTGCTCCAACTATTCGAACTGGGCTTCCTGCCGGCCGATGATCCGCGGTGCGTGGCCACTTTTAAGGAATGCGAACGGCAATTGCGCAAGGGCGACAACTTCTACCGCTACGTCGAGCCGGATGATTTCGGCGAACCGGAAACCGCCTTCAACTTCTGCACCTTCTGGTACATCGAGGCCCTGCACCTGATGGGCCGCACCGAGGAGGCGCGGGAGCTGTTCGAGGCCATGCTGGCGCGTCGCACCCATTCCGGACTGCTGTCGGAGGACGTGAAGGTCGATACCGGCGAATTGTGGGGCAATTTCCCGCAAACCTATTCACTTGTGGGGTTGATTACCTGCGCCGTCCTGCTCAGCCGTCCATGGACGACCGTGCGGTAGGTTTAGAGTTGGATAAGGGAATCACGGACAGGCACGGAAAAAGACGGACGGACACGGAATTCTTTGCGTGACGCCTTCTGCGCGAAGCGCCTTCATGACGCCATTGCTTAGGCACACGCAAATGAAAGCCCTTCGGGCACAGGATTAGCGCAAAACTCATATTTCGTGTGTTTCCGTCTTTTTCTGTGCCTTTCCGTGATCTTCTTAAATTTACCCGAGCAAAGCACTCCCTTCCCGAATTCCGCACTCAGCCTTACCCCTTGCGTGTCGTTCATTTAGGGGGTATATACTGAACCAAATGGTTCAGTATATACCCCCTCTTGATAGCTCTTTCGCCGCGCTCTCCGATCCCACCCGGCGCGGGGTGCTGGAACAGCTTGGCCGGTCTGACGCCTCGATCACCGATCTGGCCGACCGGTTCCACATGACCCTCACGGGCATGAAAAAGCACGTCAGTGTTCTGGAAGCGGCGGGCCTTGTCGTCACGAAAAAGGTCGGCCGCGTGCGGACCTGCAAGCTGGGCCGGCGCAAAATGGCGGAAGAAGCCGCCTGGATCGAACGGTATCAGCAGCTTTGGGCCGCGCGGTTCGAAGCGCTGGATGAGATTGTCGAAGAATTGAAACAGAGGGAGCTAAACAATGAGCCAGACGCAAAATAATCCTACGACCGCGGAACGTGTCTCCGACCGCGAGTTCGTCATCACGCGGACCGTCAATGGCCCGGCCCATGTCGTCTTCAGGGCATGGAGTGATCCCGACCTGTTCCGGCGCTGGTGGACGCCAAAGTCGTTCGGCATGACCATACTGTCCTGCGAAATGGATGTCCGCACAGGCGGCAGTTATCGCCTGGTGATCAGCCACCCCTCGATGGAACAGCCGATGGCCTTCTTCGGCAAGTATCTCGACGTGGTGCCGAACGCGCGCATCGTCTGGACCAATGAGGAAGGTGACGAAGAAGGCGCCATCACCACCGTCACCTTTGAGGAACGCGACGGCCAGACCCTGGTCGTCTGGCACGATCTCTATCCGTCCAAGGAAGCCCTCGACGAGGCCATGGTCTCCGGCGCGACAAGCGGGTTCGGCGAGCAGTTCGAGCAACTGGAAGGCATTATCGCCACTCTTGCGGCCTAGCTGCCGGTCAGGCGCGCCTCGGCCAGGTCGGCCTCTCGGATCAGCCGCCGGGATATCTCGTCGGACAGTTCCCGTGACCGGCTCAGTTCGTAATAGACGTCACGCTCGGCGCGGATGCCGGCCAGGCGCAGTTGCCGCTCGATCTCCTCCAGCTTACGCAGGTGCGATACGGCCTCACCCTGCAGGCCCTGCTTTTCTATACGGCGGCGATAAACCTCCATCACCCGCGCCGCGGCCTCGCCATAAAGCTCGGTTTCGTTGCGGCCCACCCTCTTCGCTTTCTGAAGCTGTTCGATCGCCTCGATGGCCGCTTCGGCGGCGGCGGCGCGGGCATTGTCTTCTTCCGCCAGGGCCTTCGGTTCCGGCGGCAGTTTCAGGTTCTTCAGCAGGAATGGCAGGCCGATGCTGGCCAGCAGCAGCGAAACGACGATCACCGACGCCGCCAGGAAGATGATCAGGTTGCGCGACGGAAAGGCCGAGCCGTCGGCAACGAAAAACGGAATGGTCAGAACACCGGCAAGCGTTATGGCGCCGCGCACCCCTGCAAGCGATGTGGCGGCGATCAGGCGCAGGCTCGGCCGCTGCACCGGCAGCCCCTTGCGCACCGCCCGGAACAGGGTGAAGCGCAGGGCCACCCACACCCACAGGAAACGCAGGGCGATCAGGGCAAAGCTGATGGCGGCGACATAGACGATCAGCCACAGCGGATCGGTATGGCCCGTAAACTGGACGACATGGGCGGCGCGCGAGGCGATGCTCGGCAACTGTTCGCCCAGCAGCACGAAGATGATGCCGTTGGCCGTAAACTGGATCATGTCCCAGACGGCATTGCGGCGGACGCGCGTATCGGCCAGGGCCTGACCACTTTGCTCGGCATAGCTCATGGTGATCCCGGCGGCGACCGCGGCCAGGATGCCCGAACAATGGAGGCGTTCGGCCAGCAGATAGGCGCCGAAGGGAATGAGCAGGCTGATCAGCACCTGCGACCCCGCCTCCTCGCCGATCCGGCGCGAAATCAGCCCCTTTACGCGCGTCACCACCCAGGTGACGCTAATACCGATGGCCAAACCGCCGATGGCCAGCCACAGGAAAGCACCGAAGGCATCGACCAGCGAGAAGCTGCCGGTCACGACAGCGGCCACCGCGAAACGCATACAGACCAGGCCCGACGCGTCATTCAGCAAGGACTCGCCTTCAAGAATGTGCATCAGCCGCTTGGGGATCGGCACCTTGGTCGATATGGCGGAAACGGCTATGGGATCGGTGGGCGACAGGATCGCCGCCAGGGCAAAGGCGGCTCCCAGAGGCATCAGCGGGATCATCCAGTGAATGAACAGGCCGAGCCCCACCACCGTGAAAACTACCAGCCCCAGGGCAAGCTGCAATATGGTGCCCTTGTCGCGGAACAGGCCCTCTTTTGGGATCTTCCAGCCATCATAGAACAAAAGCGGCGGCAGGAAGAGCAGAAAGAAGACGTCCGGCTCCAGGTCAACCGCGGCGCCGGTGGACAGCGCGATAACGGCGCCCAGCGCGATCTGCACCACCGGCGTCGGTATGGACAGGGGCGACAGCCGCGACAGCCAGCCGCTGACCACGACGGCCAGCAAGAGAAACAGGGAGATAGCAACGCTTTCCATGTCCGCCTTAGACCCGATTTGGAACTAAGAGGTCAATGCCGTGTTACACACCTTCTTACAAAAGGCGCGGAATCGTGATGTCTTTTTAGTCATTAACAATTGACCTTTCGGCCCTCGCCCCCTATGTGTCCGGCCGTTTGCGCGCCGGGTGGCGCTGCTTGTTTCAAAAAGGAGATGATACGCCATGACAACTGAACTTCTGGAAGGTTGCACGGGCGTATTGGTTCTTTCGGACGGCACGGTCTATCAGGGCCTCGGGTGCGGCGCCACGGGCGATGCGCTGGGCGAGGTCTGCTTCAACACCGCCATGACCGGCTATCAGGAAATCCTCACCGATCCCTCCTATATGGAGCAGATCGTCGCCTTCACCTTCCCGCACGTCGGTAATGTCGGCGTCAATGCCGACGATGTCGAACAACTTGGTAACGACCCCAAGCGTGCTGCCAAGGGCGCCATCTTCCGCGACGCCCCCACCCCGCCAGCTAATTGGCGTTCGACCCTGTCCTTCAATGACTGGCTGGTCCAGCGCGGCGTCGTCGGCCTGTCCGGCATCGATACGCGGTCTCTGACGAAGAAAATCCGTGAACACGGGATGCCGCATGGCGTCATCGCCCATTCGCCCTCCGGCGTCTTCGATCTTGAAGCCCTAAAGGCGAAAGCGCGCGAATGGAAGGGCCTCGGCGGCCTCGATCTCGCCATCGACGCCACGGTGACGCAACAGGCCGCTTACACCACCGACCTGTGGCAATGGCCCCAAGGCTTCAGCGACGGCACCAAGAAAGAATTCAAGGTCGTGGTTATCGATTATGGCGTCAAGCAGAACATCCTGCGCGCCCTCGTCGACATCGGAGCCGAGGTGCAGATCGTGCCCGCCAAGACCTCGGCCGAAGACATTCTCGCCCGCAAGCCGGATGGCGTCCTGCTGTCGAACGGCCCCGGCGACCCCGCCGCCACCGGCGAATACGCCGTGCCGGTTATCCAGAAGCTCGTAAAGTCGGGCGTTCCGGTCTTTGGCATCTGCCTGGGCCACCAGATGCTCGGCATCGCCCTGGGTGCCAAGACCATCAAGATGAGCCAGGGCCATCACGGCGCCAACCATCCGGTGAAGGACGAGACCACCGGCAAGGTCGAAATCGTTTCGATGAACCACGGCTTCGCCATAGACCGCGACTCGCTGCCGGAAGGCGTGGTCGAGACCCACGTTTCGCTGTTCGATGGTTCCAACTGCGGTATCGCCATGACGGGTAAGCCTGTGTTCTCGGTGCAGCACCACCCGGAAGCCTCGCCCGGTCCGGTGGACAGCCTCTACCTGTTTGAGCGCTTTGCCCAGAACATGCGCGCCGCCAAGGTTTCGGCTTAAAGAATATCCCGCCAATGTGCGCTGTGATCCCCGGCATGGTTTTCCATGCCGGGCTTTGTCAACCAACCCTTCGGGTTTACGTAACTGTAAATTCGACGCTTCGGCGCTTCATTCCAGTTGATATTGAACGCCCAGTACTTCGGAAAGAACTCAAGTTCGCTGTAAGGCAGATTGTCGTGAACCCACCACGCCAGCTTCTGCCAGTCGCCTGCCTGCTGAAACCGGTCCCAAAAGGCTGGAACGATTACGCAGGCTGTCGCTCCCATATGGCCATTTGCGTCGAGCCTGTCCCAGATATGACCGGCATAATTGCTCTCATTGCTGGCACAATTATAACCTTTTTCATTGCCGAATTGATTGACGTCTTCAGAGCGATAGGCCGACCGTACGGCAACGCGCCCAAACGTCTCTTGCAAGGGTTCAAGCAGGTCTGCGCATAGCTTCTTTCCTGCCTTGATGGCCAAATCAGGATCATAAGGGATATTGGAAAGACCATGAATCGCCGCAATATCTGAGAATAGAAAATCCCGCATAAAGAACGATTTAGACAACCGCACGCGACCGAATTCGGTCAGGCTATCTACAGAGGCTGGCTTTCGCATGTTTTTCTCTGAAAACTGTCAGTCTATCTGAGCGCCAGCGGCTGCGCAAAGCGATATTCCGCCGGCAGGTCCAGCATTTTGATATCGCGGCTGATCACCGGACGACCCGCCACCCGCACCAGCAGGGCCAGGCCACAGGTGCCGGCCCCGACCGATTCCAGCCGGCTGTCACGGATCGTCAGGGCAATGCCGTCAAATGTCCCGGCCAGCCCCAGCCCGACATCCAGGTCAAAGCTCTTCTCAAAGCCGATGGTCACCTTGATGGCCGGATGGATATCACGTTCAATGCTGTGGGAAGACAGTTTCAGCACAATCGGCGCGTCCGTCTTTGCGCCTTCACGGCAGGCAGCGCGGATATCCTTCGCCGTACACCAGCCATCGGCCAGCAGGGCCAGCGGATCGAAATGCAAGGCCGTCCTGACGGCCCGCAGGATGGCACTGCGCAGGATGGGCGTCGTCAGGATGAGGTCGCGCAGAACGCGATCCCGGTTCGCCGCCTCAATGACCTCTGTTTCAATCTCGGCACGGGTGTCCGCATCGATCAGGTCATCGAACCAGATTGCGCCGGCAGGTGTTTCAGTCGTCAGCGTCATGGGGATACTCCGCTTTCCATGACCAGCGGCCCGCTGGCGCTGAGGCGGCTGGGTCCGAAGACGAACCGCGCACTGACCTGCGGCACCCGGTCATAGGTGATTTCCGAGCGCGGCCGGCGCCCGCGCCAGACGAAAAACAGCAGGACACCGACCAGGGCCGTGCCGATCCATGCCCAGGCGAGACCGGGCCGCAGCAGGTAGGCCGGGAAGGTCAATCTGGGCACAGTGATTTCAGGCAGGTGGAATTTGGGCAGGTCAAATTTGGGCAGGGAGAGTTTCGGCCAGGCGAATTTCGGCGGAACATTATGAGGCGCCTCCGCGGCCTTGGGTTCGGCCATCGGGGCCTCGGCAGAAGCCGCCGGAACGGCATCCTCGACCGGCGCTTTTTGAACAGGTGGCGGCAGGTCGGCCTGAGCGTCCGCCACAGGTGTTTCAATTACAGGTGTTTCAGTCATTGGCGCCTCCGTTGAAGGCGAATCCGTTGAAGAAGAAATGGCCGACGTTTCGGCGGTTTGCGGCCCACGCGCCGGCCCGACCGAGACCTGCAGGGCCAGTTGTCCGCCGGCGGTCAGCGGCTCACCGGCCGCCGGGGTCTGCTGAAGTATGGTGCTGGAGGCGTCATCGCCCGGCGTTTTGGTCAGGGCGGGGAAAATAGCAAAATACTGGGCCAGGGGCACGGCCACGTCATCATAACGGCAGCCGACCAGGCGCGGGGCGACCTGCTTCGCCGCCGCGGCCCGGATTGCGCCGGCGCCACAGCTCCGCGTCCCTTGCGCCGCAAGAGCCGGAATAGCCAGTATCAGGAAAGCACACGCACTCAGTACAGGTACAGCGGCCGGTTTCATGCAGCCCCCCTTAAGTTTACGCGCAGGTTGCAAAAGTCTTAACACCAATCCCCTGGCTCTGCCAGTCCACGTTAACCATTACGGGACGGGTGTTGAATTGCGGCATCAGCGGCCGTGCCGATGTTTCCCGTTATTACATATCTTCACATCGTGATGATCGGTCCGAGATTCTCGATTCAAGGGTTGCAACGCGGGAACATAGGCTCTAAAGCACCCGCTTAGCCATAAAACATGCAGCGCCCGAAGCGGCGCGATTTTTTTAACCGGACTGTGGACTCACAGCCCGCTCTAATTTTGCGCAACTGGCAAGGTTGCGCCTTGTGTTACGAAAGACCGAGATGCCCAAACGCACAGATATCAAGTCCATTCTCATTATCGGCGCAGGCCCTATTGTGATCGGCCAGGCCTGTGAGTTCGATTATTCCGGCGTACAAGCCTGTAAAGCCCTGCGCGAGGAAGGCTACCGCATCATTCTGGTCAATTCGAACCCGGCGACGATCATGACCGATCCGAACATCGCCGACGCCACCTATATCGAGCCGATCACCCCCGAATTCGTCGAGAAGATCATCGCCAAGGAGCGCCCGGATGCGCTGCTCCCCACCATGGGCGGCCAGACCGCGCTCAATACGGCGCTTTCGCTCGACGCCGCCGGCGTTCTGAAAAAGTATAATGTCGAGATGATCGGCGCCAAGGCCGAGGTTATCGACAAGGCCGAAGACCGGCAGAAGTTCCGCGACGCTATGGATAAACTCGGCCTCGAATCGGCCAGGTCCGCAGTCGCCCACACCTGGGATGAGGCCGTGGCCGGTCTCGAAGCCATTGGCGGCCTGCCGGCGGTTATCCGTCCGTCGTTCACCCTGGCCGGCACCGGCGGCGGCATTGCCTACAATCAGGAAGAATTCAAGGAAATCGTCGAACGCGGCCTCGACCTTTCGCCCACCAGCGAAGTGCTGATCGAGGAATCGATCGTCGGCTGGAAGGAATACGAGATGGAGGTGGTGCGCGATACCGCCGACAACTGCATCATCGTCTGCTCGATCGAGAACGTCGATCCGATGGGCGTTCATACCGGCGATTCGATCACGGTGGCCCCCGCCCTGACCCTGACCGACAAGGAATACCAGATCATGCGTTCGGCAAGCTTGGCCGTGCTGCGCGAGATCGGCGTCGAGACCGGCGGGTCGAACGTGCAGTTCGCGCTCAATCCGCGCGACGGCCGCATGATCGTTATCGAGATGAACCCGCGCGTATCGCGCTCCTCGGCGCTCGCCTCCAAGGCCACCGGCTTCCCGATCGCCAAGATCGCCGCCAAGCTGGCCGTCGGCTACACGCTCGACGAATTGCAGAACGACATCACCAGGACCACCCCGGCCTCGTTCGAGCCCTCGATCGACTACGTCGTCACCAAGATTCCGCGCTTCGCCTTCGAGAAATACCCCGGTTCGGAGCCCCTGCTCGGCACCTCGATGAAGTCTGTCGGTGAAGTCATGGCCATCGGCCGCACCTTCGCCGAGTCGATGCAGAAGGCCCTGCGCGGCCTGGAAACCGGCCTCAGCGGCTTCGATGAAGTCGAAATTGCCGGTGTGAAGACTGCTGAAAATCCCGACGCCATCCGCGATGCCGTCATCCGCGAACTGGGCCGCCCGACGCCGGACCGCGTCCGCGTCATCGCACAGGCCTTCCGCCACGGCCTGTCGGTCGAGGACATCCATGCCGCCTGCGAATACGAGCCGTGGTTCCTGCGCCAGATCGAGGCCATTGTCTCGGAAGAAGCCAAGATCGGCGCGCTCGGCCTGCCGACCTCGGCCAAGGCGTTCCGCAGCCTGAAAGCCATGGGCTTCTCCGACAAGCGTCTGGCGCAACTGACTGGCAAGACCGAGAAGGAAGTCCGCAAAGTCCGTCAGGAACTCAATGTTCGCCCGGTCTTCAAACGCATCGACACCTGCGCCGCCGAATTCGCCTCCTCGACCGCCTATATGTATTCGACCTACGAATCGGGCGCGCTCGGCCAGGTGCCGGAAAACGAGGCCGAGCCTTCGGAACGCGCCAAGGCGATCATCCTAGGCGGTGGTCCGAACCGGATCGGCCAGGGCATCGAGTTCGACTATTGCTGCTGCCACGCCGCCTTTGCCTTCAAGGACATGGGCATCGAGGCCATCATGGTCAACTGCAATCCGGAAACCGTCTCGACCGATTACGATACCTCCGACCGCCTCTATTTCGAGCCGCTGACGGCCGAAGACGTGCTGGAACTGATCCATGTCGAGCAATCGAAGGGCGACCTGCGCGGCGTGGTCGTGCAGTTCGGCGGCCAGACCCCGCTCAAGCTGGCCCAGGCGCTGGAAGACGAGGGTATCCCCATCCTCGGCACCTCGCCGGACGCCATCGACCTGGCCGAAGACCGCGAGCGCTTCCAGCACCTGCTGCGCGATATCGACCTGAAGCAGCCGGTCAACGCCATTGCCCGCACCCCGGAAGAAGCCTTCAAGGGCGCCCACGAGGTCGGCTATCCGATCGTCATCCGCCCGTCCTATGTGCTCGGCGGCCGCGCCATGGAAATCGTCCGCGATGACGAGCAACTGGCGCGCTATGTCCGCGAAGCCGTGCAGGTTTCGGGCGATAGCCCTGTGCTGATAGACCAGTATCTCTCGGCCGCCATCGAAGTCGATGCCGACGCCCTGGCCGATGGGTCCGGCAATGTCTTCGTCGCCGGCATCATGGAGCACATCGAAGAGGCCGGCGTCCACTCGGGCGACTCCGCCTGTAGCTTGCCGCCCTTCTCACTCAAACCGGAAACGGTGAAAGAACTGGAGCGCCAGACCATCGAACTGGCAAAAGCGCTGAAAGTGCGCGGCCTGATGAACGTCCAGTTCGCCATCCTGCACCCTTATTCGGACGCGCCGGAAATCTTCGTGCTCGAAGTCAATCCGCGCGCCTCGCGCACCGTGCCCTTCGTCGCCAAGACCCTGGGCCAGCCCCTGGCCGGTATCGCCGCCAAGATCATGGCGGGCGAAACCCTGGCCTCGTTCGATCTCAAGCCGCGCGACTACAGCCATGTCGCGGTCAAGGAAGTCGTCTTCCCGTTCGCCCGCTTCGCCAATGTCGATACGGTGCTTGGGCCAGAAATGCGCTCGACCGGCGAGGTCATGGGCCTCGATTGGGTGCGTGACGGCGAGAGCATGATGGACGCCTTCTCGCGCGCCTTTGCCAAGTCTCAGCTCGGCGCCGGTGTGAAGCTGCCGACATCGGGCAAGGTCTTCGTCTCGGTCAAGGACATGGACAAGCCGGTCATTGTCGAGTCGATCCGCACGCTTCTGGACCTCGGTTTCAAGGTCGTCGCCACCGGCGGCACTGCCGATTACCTGAAGGCCCAGGGCCTCGATATCGAGCCGATCAAGAAGGTGCTGGAAGGCCGTCCGAACATCCTTGACGCCATCAAGAACGGCGAGATTGACCTGGTCTTCAACACCACAGAGGGCAAACAGTCACTGGCGGATTCGTTCTCGTTGCGCCGCGCCACCCTGATGCAGAAGATCCCGTACTACACCACGGCATCGGGCGCCGTGGCCGCCACCCGCGCCATCAAGTCCGGCGCCAATGAAGGGCTCGATGTCCGCCCGATCCAGGCCTATGCCTGACGGTATGAACCCGCGGCGATCCTCAAAAATCACCGCGGGTTCATGAACTGATCAGGGCTGGATTTTCACCGTCACCCGTTTATAGCGCGTCAGGGGCGGCGTACCCTTGTCCGTTACGCGAACAATAAATTCCGTCGTTTCCGGCCGGGTGACGGTCGTGCCCTCCACCCAGACGCCCTGAACGTCTTCCGCGGACATTTTCATGATTGTCTTGAGGGTGCCGGCTTCGGGATACTGGAACCAGAGATAGGTCAGGCTGTCGCCGTCGGGATCGGTCGTTCCCTTGGCGCTGAGCGCGAAGCCCTGACCGGATTTCACGGTCAGGACTTCAGGCACATCGAGTCGCACGACGGGCGGATGGTTCGCTTCATTGAACGGTTTCGTTGTCCACGCCATGCGCGCGGCGAAATCGTTCTGGAAATCGTCCCGCCAGCGCCACAGGCTGACCTTGTTGCCTGAAAACGTCTTCGTGCCGAAATGTATGGCGCGGTTGTATTCCCCCATTTCCGGCGGCGCATAGTCGTCACTCGCATTAGTCCAGATAGGCCGCGTTTCCGGCACATAAGGCACGCCGCCCGGCATATTCCCCGCTGCATCGGCATAGGGCTGCGGCTTGTAGAGTTCATAACGGCCGCCCCAGCCCCCTTTGTCGGGATGCTCCGGATCATTCAGTCCGTTGGGGATCAGTGACAGGAAGGAGGGCGTGTCCCCTTCCATGCCATAGCCGACATCGGGATAAATGGCGCCCAGCGGGCCATGCCCCTGCTGGATATTGTCCGCCAGCCATTTATTGCTGATGGTTGTGTTGTCTATGCCGGGAATGACCGAGTTGATCGCTATCCAGGTTGAGGCACCATAATCGCCGGGACTGACGATATAGAACAGGCTGGGGAAATTCGTCCTGATCCATGTGCCCGTATCGTCCTGGTCGGAAATGGTATGGACCCTGAGTTTGGCGATAAGCCTGGCAGCTTCGGCTTCGCTCATCGTGTGCTTTATCTTGTAGAGCGCCTGGGCCAGTGTATTGGTGCCGCCCCAGGCGGTCACCCAGACCGGGCGGTCGTCCTTTTCCTGCAACACCTGAATGATACGGTCAGAACCGGGCGAATCCTTGCCTTCGCCGACACCGGCCATGCCATAGACCGGCAGCCCCTGACGGACGAGCGAGAGCAGGTCGTTCGCCTGCGGATAGTCTTTCTCATGCAAAAGCAGATTATCCCGGACCTGACCATAGGCGCCAATCACCTCACGAACGGACTGCGGATTGACTGTGCTTTTCATCCAGACAGAAGTGGTCGCTATCAGCCCCTCGATATCGATCTCGTTTGAATAGAGCATCAAGCGGACAAGTGATTCCGTATCGTCCGGGTCGGCGCCGACATCGGTGAGCACAATGAGCCGTTGTTTGTTGGTTTGGGCCGGTGCATTCGCCGCGACCGTTGCCGCTTGAGCTGCCAGTGGAAAAGATGCGGACAGGCCGGCCAGACACAGGGACAGGGCAAAAGGAAAGAAAGTTGTTTTCTTTAGCATGTTATCGCTCCCATTTTTATGAATGCACGCTAACCTAAACCTGCGGTCGCGCAAGCCCCAATCGTTCACTGCCTTGCCGGTTGCCCCGGTCAAAAAATGCCGGTCTCTTAAAAAGCCCTTAAGGCTGATATTCTAAAATCGCGGGCGGATGCGCAGGTATCCATTGTTTTTGAGGTCAGGTTCATGGAAGTCACCCCCGTCCCGTCCGTCAATGCCTCGCTGGCGCCGCTGCGCGTGCAGCCGGTCACGGCCGCGCCGGAACGCCTGCCCCCAGAACGCCTACAGAGTGACCGCTACGCCACCGCCTTCTCGCTCAATCAGGCACAGTTCAATGCTTTGACGGCCTTCCTTGGCAGCGCCGAGGCCGGCACCCAACTGGATAAGCGCCTCAAAGCCATTCAGGCCCTGCGCGGCCTGGCGGCGCGCGGGCAGTTGCGTGGCATCGACTCGAAGAATGCCCGCCTGTTTCATCAGTTGACGGATCAAAGCGATCTCGGCCAGCGCGAAGCCGCCATCCAGCAGGATGAGGTGGCCGCCATCAATGCCGCCATCGCCCGTCAGACGCCGCCGGCCCAGGCGCAGAAGACCTTCTTCGATCATCTGTCCCCGGACGATCAGGCCATCCACTTCGAACTGAACGTCAACGCCATCAATATGCACGGTTTTCAGCGCTACGGTTCGCTTGAGGACTATCGCCGCAAGCTGGCCGAAGCCGCGGCCAAAGCCTCTCAGGACGCCCTGCCGCCGGCGGCGCTCGTTTCCGGTGTCATCTGACCCGCTGTCGCCCGTAACAAAAAGTCAACCGTTCACATGCTTGTGAACTGCGGCAAATGCGCTATGATTGCGCTGCAAAAAATTGCGACCGCCGCGCCTTCTATTGCCGCAAAAAAGTCATGCGGCTTGGGCAAAGGCACGATTGTTGCACACCCGCGCCCTACCTTAATCTGAGTACAAGACACAATGACCTTGCCGAATTGGCTCCGTCCCGGCCAGCTATACGCGAAACTCATGCAAGCCCTCAGGCAGACCCCGCCCGCCGTCTGGACCGGCCTGCATCGTGGCCTGTGCGTGATTGCGCCGCTTTTGCTGTTCGCTGCCTTTTTCGACGTCAATGTAGTCAACCCGACGCGCATCGGCTGGCTGATGGAGCATGACTGGGGCCAGCATGTGCTGGGCTGGAACGCCTGGCGCCGGATGCCCTGGTCGACCTTCAACCACGAGACGCTTCTGGGTGCGCCGGTCGGCAACACCATCTTCTCGACCGACTCAAACCCTTTGTTTGCCTTTATCTTCAAGCCTTTCCGCCAGTGGCTGCCGGATAATTTCCAGTATATCGGCCCGTGGTTCCTGTTCTGCGTGGTGATGCACTTCACCTTCGCCTACAAGCTGATCCGCCCGCACGCGCCCGGCAGGTGGACCGCGCTCGGCGGCGCGATCGCCCTGTCCGCCCTGCCGATGCTCTACTATCGGATGCGCCACGATACCCTGGTGGCCCAGTGGCTGATCCTGTGGGGCTTCCATCTCTTCATCAATGTGAAGGACGACAGGCTGCCCGAAGGTTCCGGCTGGCGTTTCGTCCTGAGCTGGTTCCGTAATGGCGAAAAAATGCTCGGCTGGTCGGCCCTGCTGTTCGTTACCGGCATGGTCCATCCCTATCTGCTGTTCATGATCGCTGCCATATTTGGCGGTGACTGCATCAAGCGCTTCTTCGGCGGCGTCCAGGCGGATTTTTCCGAGCGCAAACTCAAGCTGACCGCCGACTGGAAAACCCTGCTCGACGCCGTGATCCGCGCCATCCCGCCGCTCGCCCTGGCCGTGCTGGCCCTCTATATCGGCGGCAGCTTCAACAAGGGCATGAGCCCCGGCGCCGGCGGCTATGGCTACTATTCCTTCCCGCTCGATGGCTGGTTCAATCCGGTCAAACCGGAGTTCTCAACCATTCTCAAGGCGTGGCCGCTCGATGGCGGGCAGTCCTTTGAAGGCTACCAGTATCTCGGATTCGGCCTGATCGTGCTGGTGATCGCCGCCATCGTGCTCTACATTACCACCCCGGAAGCGAAAGCGGCGCGCGGCTTCATTGCCGCTTTGCGCCCCCTGACCATTCCCTTCCTGCTGCTGCTGCTGATCGCCACTTCCAATCACGCGCAGTTCTACGGCTACGACATCTGGAGGTTCAGGCTGCCCGACGAACTGCGCAATCCGGCCGCCATCCTGCGTGCGTCCGGCCGCCTGACCTGGCCGATCACCTACCTGCTGGTCGCAACCGCCCTTGTGGTCCTGTTCAAGAGCCGTCCGAAGACCATCGCCATCCTGCTGCCGCTGGTTCTGGTCGTGCAGGCCTATGACATCTCCGGCATGTCCAAAGCCATGCGCCAGGCCACGCAACTCGCCGCCTCCGACCAGATTTTCTACGAGACGCCGAGCCCTGAATGGGACCAGTTGGTCAGTGCCGCCAAGGGCATCGATTTCTACCCCGCCAATGTGCACATGAACGACAAGTTGTTCTATGAACTGACCTGGCGCGCCACCTCGCAGGTCAAGCCGGTCAATACCATGTATGCGGCGCGTGAAAACCTGATCCAGATCGCCAATCAGGAAGCCGGCATGGACGCCTTTAAGCGCGGCGAGGTCAAGTCCGACCACCTGTTCGTCTTCCTGAAGCAGTGCGATGCACCGCAGGAACTGTGGCCGCGCCTGCGGATGCTTGACGGCGTGTGGATCATCCCGCCAAAGGACAGCCATATCGACCTGCCGAAGCCCGAATGGTCGCCGCTTCGTTCGGAGGTCCGCTTCGGCTGGCTGGATCAGGGCACCTGCCTGCTTGATGAAAACTGGTCGCGCCCGGAATATGACGGCGTGTGGAGCGAGGGCCCGGCGGCCAACCTGCGTATCCCGATCAAACACGTCCAGTTCGATACGCCCAAGCCCAAGGAACTGGACATGACGATGAAGGCCAAGAGCCGCCAGCCGGTCCTGGTCAGCGTCTTCGTCAACGGCGTCAAGGTGGGCGAGGTCAATCTCACCAACCGCACCACGCTCAATACCCTGCCCCTGCCGGCCTCGGCCCTGCGCAGCGAAAACCTCCGGATCCGCTTCCTGGTCGAGGAGCCGGCGAAGGATGAGGAAGAGGTCGTTGCCACGAAAGCCGCGGAAAAATTCACCGGTCGCGGCGCCGCCTTCAAAGCCGCCAAGGCCGCTGCCGCCATTCCGGTGGATGCCCGCGCCCTCGGCATCAAGCTGATCGACATCAAGCTTGTCGATCCGAATGCGCCGGTGCCCGCCGCGCCGCTGGCCGGCTGAATCCATTCGATAAACCGGCAGCCCGCAAAAGTTCTTTTAAATCACGGCAAATAGAACTATAAGGGCTGCCGGTTTCGTTTTGTGCACTGCGTCAGCAGGAAACGAACAAGCCCACCATCGAAAGTATTCGTCCTGACCGGTTGTTGTCCCCCTCAACCGACGTCAGGATTTTTGTCATTCCTCAGGGCGGAATAAAGATTTTAATCGCACATGGAAAAAGTGCCGATGACCGTCGCGGGCTACCAGGTTCTCGACGATGAACTGAAGCGTTTGAAGTCGGTCGAGCGCCCGAGCGTGATCGCCGCCATTTCGGAAGCGCGCGCCCATGGCGACCTGTCAGAAAACGCCGAATACCACGCCGCCAAGGAGCGTCAGGGCTGGATCGAAGGCCAGATCGCCGAGATCGAGGACAAGATCAGCCGCGCCCAGGTGATCGATGTATCGAAGCTTTCCGGCAATAAGATCAAGTTCGGCGCCACGGTCACCGTGATCGACGAGGACACCGAGGAAGAAGGCCGCTACCAGGTGGTCGGCGACCATGAGGCCGACGTGAAATCGGGCAAGATTTCGCTGTCGTCGCCGCTGTCGCGCGCCATGATCGGCAAGGAGGTCGGTGATGTCGTGGAGGTCCAGACCCCCGGTGGCGTCAAGGCGTACGAAATTCTCAAGGTTGAATGGCTCTGACGGAAATGCGGGACCAATAAGGTCTTGCTTTTTTGCGCTGCAATGAACACAACGGCTTGCGCGGATCTGGTCAATATCAGGTCCGCGCACGTTTTTGACGTTTATCGTGAATCGCCCGGCCTGGCCGTGTGAGGATGGGAGTGAGGTATGCCTCTGCCGCTCATAATCTGGGCCGTGTCCGATGGACGGGCGGGCATTGAAAACCAGGTTCTGGGATTGGCCGAAGCCGTGGCGCGGATCAGCCCGGCCAAGATCATCAAGAAACGTATTCGTTACAACGATCTGTTTGACCGCCTGCCCTCGGCGCTCAAGATCATGCCTGACCGAATGTTAAGCCCTGGCAGCGATACGCTGGATGCCCCCTGGCCGGATATCTGGATTGCCGCGGGCCGCGCCACCATTCCGCACAGCAGCCGGATGCGGGCCCGGTCCAAAGGACAGACCTTTGTGGTCCAGCTCCAGGATCCGCGCCATAACCTGAAGGCGTTCGATCTAGTTATCGCCCCCGAGCATGATCATGTCGAAGGCGGGAATGTCCTGTCGATCATCGGCTCCACTAACCGTATCGAAGCCACGAAGCTGAACAACGGCCTCAAGGCGTGGCGCAACAAGCTGAAGGGCCTGCCGAAGCCCCGCGTCGCCGTCCTGATCGGCGGGCGGTCGAAAGCCTATGACCTCGACGCCGCCCATGCCCGGATACTCGCCGAGGAGGTTCATGCGGCCATTACCCAAGCCAAGGGCTCAGTGCTGCTGACGGTATCCCGCCGCACGCCGCTGGAAGCCCGCGTCGTAATCGAGGACATATTGAAAGACCTGCCCGGCATTATCTATGACGGTCTGGGCGACAATCCCTATTTCGCCTTCCTCAAGGCCGCCGATCATTTCCTGGTGACCGAGGATTCGGTCAATATGGTCACCGAAGCCGCGTCTACCGGCAAGCCGATCCAGATCCTCAGCCTGGAACGGCGCTCTCTCGGTTCCGGGGAAAAATTCGAGGATTTTCACGAGACCCTGCGCGCCAAGGGCATTACCCATCCGTTTAACGGCTCGCTGGCCGGCGCCCCCTATCCGCCGCTCGATGAAACCCGCCGTGCCGCCGAATACCTGCTGGATATGTATCACAGCCGGAAATAACCAAAAAAACAGCCGACGAAGCTCTCACTCTTCGCCGGCTGCTTTATAAGGGCTGAAACGTTTAAGTTAAACGTGTCGGCCCCGCATCATGCGACCGAGCGCAATCAGGATACAGGCGCCGATAATGCCGGCGATCAGGTAACCGATCACGCCGCCGAAACCGATACCGACCATCGAAAACAGGGCGTTGGCGACGATCGAACCGACAATACCCAGGATGATGTTCATCAGAAGCCCCTGGTTGGACTTCATGATCTGCTCAGCGACCCAGCCGGCGGCCGCCCCTACAATAATGGCCAGAAGCCAGCCAATGCCTTGTTCTTGCATGATATCACCTCTTTCATGACCTCCGCGAACAGCCCGCGGATTTAGGACAAGCCTAATCTGCCCAAAAAGGTTTTGGGATATGGTTCGGCGGCCAGATTGCAAAGTTTCGGAAAAGAACAAGGTGTTGAAAAGCGCCGCCAGCCTGCAATTACTGATGACATTCGCCGCATCACTACCTATCTAATGGCCGTTAACTTTTCCGATTCCGCAGGTTCCCGTCATGTCCAAGCCCCGTCCCCTTCGCTGCGCCATCATCGGCACCGGCCCCGCCGGCTGGACTGCCGCCATCTATGCGGCGCGCGGCCTGCTGTCGCCGGTCATCTTCACCGGCCCGCAGGACGGCGGCCAGTTGACGATCACCACGGACGTGGAGAACTATCCCGGTTTCGCCGAGGTGGTGCAGGGCCCGTGGCTGATGGACCAGATGAAGGCCCAGGCCGTCCATATGGGCACCGAAATCATCGGCGAAATTGTCACCAAGGCTGACCTGTCGAAGCGCCCCTTCCTGCTGGAAACCGAGAGCGGCGCGCAGTTCCTGGCCGAGACGGTCATCATCGCCACCGGCGCCCAGGCCAAGTGGCTGGGTCTCGAATCTGAAAAGACCTACCAGGGTTTCGGCGTTTCGGCCTGCGCCACCTGCGATGGCTTCTTCTACCGTAACAAGGTGGTGGCCGTGGTGGGCGGCGGAAACACGGCGGTTGAGGAAGCGCTGTTCCTCACCAAGTTCGCCGCCAAGGTCTATCTGATCCACCGCCGTGAGCAACTGCGCGCCGAAAAGATCCTGGTCGAGCGCCTGCTCAATGATCCGAAGATCGAACCGATCTGGAATGTCGCCATCGATGAAATCCTGGGCGAGACCAATGAATTCGGCGGCGCGGGCGTGGTAGGTGTGCGCCTGCAGGACGTCAATACGGGCGAAAACCGCGTCGTTGATCTCGACGGTGTCTTCATCGCCATCGGCCATGCGCCTTCCTCGCAACTGTTTGAAGGCCAGTTGGAAACCAAGTCAGGCGGCTATCTTGTCGTCGAACCGGGCACACCGAAGACCTCGATCAAGGGCGTCTTCGCCGCCGGCGATGTCACCGACGATGTCTATCGCCAGGCCGTAACGGCCGCCGGCATGGGCTGTCAGGCGGCGCTGGAGGCCATCCGCCTGATCGCGGAAGAGGACCACCACCACAGCCTGCTGACCGCGAAAGAAATCGCTGAAGATTTTTCGCACCTGACCCTTGAACAGCAGAAAGTCGCTACCAAATCATAAAGCGAAGGCGCCGATACCGGGCCTTCTGGTTTAGCAACACCGCCCAGTTGGGGGTGTAGATGTTGAGCCAAATCAAACCTTTACGGATTAAGAAGCAGCGCGCCTGCACACCCGTAATGTCTCGCTTTTTGAAGGAGAGCCCTATGCGTACCGCAATTGATTTTTCCCCCCTGTACCGTTCCGCCGTTGGCTTTGATCGTCTGGTCAACCTGCTCGACAGCGCCGCCCGCACCGATACGGCGCCGGGCTGGCCGCCTTACAATATCGAGCGCCTGCCGGCTGCCGAAGGCGAAGACCAGGGAGATTCCTACCGCATCGAAGTGGCTGTCGCCGGCTTCCGCCCCGACCAGCTCAATATCGAAGTGAAGGAAAATGTCCTGACCGTCACCGGCAAGAAGGACGATGATGCCGCTACCCGCACCTTCCTGCATCGCGGCCTCGCCGAACGGTCTTTTGAGCGCCGTTTCCAGCTCGCCGATCATATCAAAGTGACCGAAGCCGACCTCGCCAACGGCCTGCTCTCGATCACGCTCAAGCTTGAAGTGCCGGAAGCCAAGAAGGCAAAGACCATCGCCATCAAGACGGCCAACACCAACGACTCCGCGCCGGTCCTGACTGCCGCCGAGTAATCTCTGCCGCGTGCCTGAGATAGGCGTCTCGGGCACGCCTCCTGTTGCTCCCCAAACTCAAGCACTTTCTGAAAAGTGTAACGCACTTTTCAGATTAAAAAGTGCGTCAACTAAAGTGTGTGTTGCGCGGTTCCCTGACGGTAGACCGCGCCCAAGACCCCCGGCCCCTCTGATCTCCGCCTGCCATCCCTCGGGCGTTTGACGGTCAGGCGACAAGCCGGGGGTCTTTTATTTTGCCGGCAAGGTCTCGACGAAGTGCCGCGACAGGTCCAGCAGACGGTCGAACACCGGCGGCGGGCACTCCGCTTCATCGATGAAAATAAAGCCCGTCATGCGCCGCCCGCCGTGAATCATCGGCCGCGTGCCGGCAATAGCCAGGGCTTCGGCTTCATTGTCGTGGCCGGGCCGGAACATCAACTGCTCCTCACCGGTTTTCAGCGTTCTGTGGCTGACCAGCATATTGCCGTTCAGCAGGAAAACCAGGCCGCCCATCATCCGCTTTTCCGTGATCTTCGCCGCGCCCAGCGCATCACGGATGCGCAGCGACACCGGTTCACTACAGGCCATCTTTTTCTCCCGTCATCGCCGCGCCGATCACGGCGAAATCACCGGCGCTGAGCTCCAGCAGACCGAAGCGCAAAGCATACCCCCAGTTACGCTCTTTTGTCAGGTCGAGCGTGCCCAGCAGGGGACGGATCGGCTGCTCGCGGCTCTCTGACCATTCAACATCCCGGCGAAAGGGCTGGAAACCCTCCGACATATATCCCTGGTATGGCTCGCCTTCCCGGATACGGCCAATGGCGGTGAAGGATTGAAAACCGTCCTTCACGCCCATCTTCTCCGAAGGCGAATAATAAACGATCCCATCGCCCGCCTTCATGCGCTTGAGCGGTCCCAGGTTGCCGTGATTGACCTGCATGAAGCCTTCCGCCCGCCCACGCCGGACATGCTCACCACAGGCTACGGCCAGCCAGAAGCGCGTCACCACAGGTTCCGGCCGTCGAGAACCTGGACCGGGGCGGCGTCCAGGTCGAAACCCTCAAGCAGGCGCGCATTTATGGCGATCTGCGGATGGTCGAAATCCGGCTTGTAATCGACCCAGCTCGGCGACACATTATAGGTGGTGCACCCGCAGCCATTGCAGAAATGCAGCCCCACCATCCGGCTTTGCCAGCGATATTCGCTGTCCTTCGCCGGATCATTGGCCGGGTCGAAAACAATCTGGTCCGGCGTGTAATAGGCCCACAAGGCGCCGCGCTTGCTGCAGATCGAACAGGTGCAGCGCGTGACCGTTTCCGGCGCCTTATCGATGGTGAATTGGGTGGCGCCGCAATGGCAGCTTCCTTTGACAGTCATGACAGTCTCCTCAATGCTGGAGACATCTTACGCATCATACTGCCAATTTATGTCAGGAGGCGATGCGTCCGCGCAGAGCCACGCAGGTGGTATGCTCCAACGCTTCCAGATTCATCATGGCGCCCTGGAGATTTGAACGCGAAATATCCGCGCCATCGAGACGTGCCAGTTTCATGTCGGAATCGGTGAAATTGACATTGCGCATACGGGTGTCACGCAGATCCGCCGGCAGGAAGCGCGTGGCGTCGATCTTCAGCGCACCGAGATTGGCGCCTTCGAGATTGGCGCCATCCAGACGCGCCCGCGCCATGCGCACGCCGCGCAGATCGGCGCCGGCCAGGTTGCAGTTGCGCAGGTCGGCGTCTTCGAGATGCGCGCCTTGAAGTTGCACACCACGCATGTCCAGTCCGTAAAAAACTGCGCCCTTGGCCGAAAGCGCCGCCAGGTTCAGCCCCTTGATCGAGCCCAGGCCACGCAGGTCGGCATTATCGAATTTGGAAGGTGTGCCTTCCTTGCCGAGCGTATCGACCCACAGGGCATGATCGCGCAGCATCTGGCCATAGGGCAGATTGGTGACATCCGTGCCCTGCGGCTTGTCGGTCAGCACACCGGTCATGTCGGTTTGGGAAGTCCGCCACATGTCGGTCTTGGCGCCGATCAGCACGGCATCGCGCAAGGAGGCCCCGGAAAGGTCGGCACCGGAAAGATCGGCCCCCGCCAGGTCGACATTGTCCATGATGCACTGCTTGAGATTGGCGCGGATCAGCTTGCACGACTTCATGGTCGCGTCGGTGAAATCGGCCTTCATCGCCTGGATGCCGGAAAGCTTGGAACGCTCCAGATTGGCCCCGCGCAGATTGGCATAGGTGGCTTCCGATGAGCGCATGGAGATTTCGACGTAAGATAAGCCCGCCTGCTTATCCGGCAGGGCCAGGGCGCCTTCGCGCAGGTCGGCTTCGTATAGGTCGCAATCGGAGAGGTTGGCGCCGCGTAATGAGGCGCCGCGCAGGTCGGCCCGGCGCATGGAGGCATGGCTGAGATTGGCCAGTTGCAGGTCGGCGCAATAGAGATTGCAGGTATCGAGCACCGTATTGGTCAGGTCGCAATCCATCAGGATGGCGGCGGTGAAATCGGCATCATTGAGCACGCGGCCGGAGAGATTCAGGCCCGACAGGTCACACCACGCGAAGACTGCCCGCGCCCCGCCCGGCTTCATGGCGCGCAGGCGTTCGTGCTTCGTGCAGATCGTGTCGACCTGCGTCTGGTTAAGCTTGGTGTAGCGTGTATCGCCGGCGGTGGCGGTCATGCGGACGGGCTTTCCTCGATATCAGGACAGGCAGTCTTCCACAAAAACCTTAAAAATTTGGGTTATCCAGCCATTAAGCCTGATGCGACGAGCGCCAGCGCCAGGTCAGACCCGACCGGAACCGACAGATGGCGGTAACCACGGCCCGCCCACGCCACCAGTTCGGCTTCCAGATCATCGCTTTCAGGCGCGAATACGGCGTCGAAGCCCTGCCCTTGCGTATCGGCCTGAACGAGCGGCCGGCCGGTGCGGTGATAGTAGGCGGTCGGGGCGATCAGGCCGTCGGCTTCCCCCGCCAGCAGGCCGGATTCGACCCTGATCCCGGCAGCTTTCATGCGTTCTACGCCGATATGCGAGGCGAAGGGCGACGGATCATCGCAGGCATAGACAACGCGGGCCACGCCGGCCTCAACGAGCCTCTGCGAGCACGAGCAGCCACCATTGGAGCGCTGGCCGCAGGGTTCGAGCGTGACATAGGCGGTGGCGCCCCTGGCCGTCATGCCCGCCTTATCGAGCGCGATTTCCTCGGCATGGGGACGCCCGCCATCGCCCGTGGCGCCCTCAACGATCACCTTGCCATCTTTCACGATGATGCAGCCGACCGCCGGATTGGGCCAGGTCCGCCCCGCCTGGGACAAACCCAGCCGGAGCGCCTGTTTCATAACGGCAATGTCAGCCTCTATCGTCACTTGATTTCCGGCAGCGGGTTGGCGCGGGCTTGATCGAGGTATTTGACTGACACCGGCTTCAGGTTATCATCCAGCTTGACTACCAGCGGATTGCCGGTCGGGACTTCGATTTCCAGGATCGCCTCGTCCGACAGATCGAACAAAGACTTGATAATGGCGCGGATCGAATTGCCGTGGGCGGCCACCAATACCGTGTCGCCCGCTTTCAATGCCGGCACGATATCGCCGGTCCAGAACGGCATGACGCGGTCGAGCGTGGTTTTCAGGCTTTCGGTATCGGGCAGGTCGGCGCCGGCATAGCGACGGTCGCCCTTGAAATCATAGAGGCTGCCGGCTTCGAGCGGCGGCGGCGGTACATCGTAAGAGCGGCGCCAGATCTTGACCTGGTCCTCGCCGTGTTTGGCGGCGGTTTCGGCCTTGTCGAGGCCTGTCAGGCCGCCATAGTGGCGCTCATTCAGGCGCCAGTCCTTGACGACCGGCACAAACGACTGGCCGGCCGCTTCCAGAGCCAGGTTGCAGGTGCGGATGGCGCGGGTCAGGACCGAGGTGAACGCCTTGTCGATCTCGATGCCCTCGGCCTTGATCAGTTCGCCGCCGCGTGTCGCCTGGGCTTCGCCCTCGACGGTCAGGTTGACATCGACCCAGCCGGTGAAGCGGTTTTCCAGGTTCCACTGGCTTTGGCCGTGGCGAAGCAGGACGAGTGTAGGCATAAGGTATCTCCGGTCTGTAGAAGCTCCGGAAGGCTATAAGGCGAGTTTAATACAGGTGCAATACGTCGCCGGGCCGAACCGTTCCGCCCTTGATGATCCGGGCATAGATGCCGCAGTCACGGTGTCCGTAATTCTGCCACAGCGCCTCGCAGATATCGATATCGCGCTCGGCCGTTTCCGGATTCACATGGGTGGCGACGCAGCGGACGATAGGCTTCAGAACCTCGAATTCCGGCCCGTCCTCGCCCAGCCGGATATGTTTGCCTACCCAATCGTGATCCTCGAAAGCCGTCTGGTCTTCGACCCAGATATTGGCGCGCAGCCGCAACGGATCAAGCTCGCGGCCGATGCGCTGGCCGAGGTCACGCAGGCTGTTGAGATTGAGGAAGGAGACGAAGCCCTTGCCGGAATCGGTAAAGCGGAAGTGCGAATGCACCTCGTCCCAGCCCGGCGCGCGCAGCAGGTTGAGCGGAAAGGCGGTTGGGTCATAATCTTCGTGACGCGCCAGAATGGTCTCGATATGCCGCGCCAATGAATGACTTCCGGCCTCACTAGCCAGGTCGAAGACCCACGACTTGCCGTCCTCGTCCGTCACCTCGAAGGCATCATCCACCTCATCATAGCGGGTGCGCAGCCGCGCTACGGCGGCGAAGCGCGCCAGCACGGCGAACTTCATCTTGGAGATAGTGACTGGATTTTTGACATCAAAGCCGGAGCGGCCGGCTTCCAGCGCATAGAGCCGGTCAAACGGAAAGAAATCATCCGGGTACAGCAGCGCCTCCGGCACGGGCTCCGGAGTGAAACCCTTAACCGGATGGCGCCGGAGCGCAGAGATGACGCCCTTGTTCATGGCCGGTTTTTATACTGCAACCAGGTGATCAGGAACAGCATCAGGCTGGCGCCGGCCAGAACCGGCTGCATACTGAGCAGGGCATTCAGCAAGGGCACGCCCGTCATCAGGCTCTGATAGATCACCGCCGCCGCCAGCAGGAACTGACCGATCAGCAGCATGGCCCACAGGATGAGAACTTTGCGCAGCAGAGACTTGGACATCAGTTTTTACCTTTGGCTGCCCGCCATTTTTCATAACCAAACCAGGCCAGCAACATAACAGGCAGGTAAAGCACCAGCAGTGTCACGTCCCAATTGGTTATAAGAACCTGATGCCAATCAACCGGATTGGTGAGATAAAACTTCATCGCAAAAACGGCAATAATTACAAAATAAAGAACATACAAAAGATATGTCCACCACCTTGGTGTTTTTTGTACATTGATACCGAGAGGCAACGCGATCAACAAAAATGGCCAGAAATTCTGATCCTGCAAAGCCAGAAAGAGGGCTGCCGCAAGAAGCAAAAACGCATATAATCCAAATATAATCTGCCTGACCGTCATCACTTTTCCCTTCAAGTCAGGCAAGCCTATACCTATCCCAGCTCCTCTTCAAGCATGGCCAGCCGCTCGGCCTGATCCTCGGCGATCAGGGCATTGATCATCTGGTCCATATCGCCTTCCATGAACTGCGGGAGGTTATAGAGGGTCAGGTTGATGCGGTGGTCCGAAACACGCCCCTGCGGATAGTTATAGGTACGGATGCGTTCCGAGCGATCGCCGGAGCCGACCTGGGACTTGCGGGCGTCCGAACGCGCCGTATCGAGCGCCGTGCGCTGCATGTCGTAGAGACGGGCCTTCAGATTGCGCATGGCGATCTGGCGGTTCATGTGCTGCGACTTTTCCGACGATGTCGCCACGATGCCAGTCGGCAGGTGGGTGATGCGCACGGCGGAATCGGTCTTGTTGACGTGCTGGCCGCCGGAACCGGAGGCGCGGTAGGTATCGATGCGGATATCCTTGTCGAGAATCTCGATCTCGACATCTTCCGCTTCCGGCAGCACCGCCACGGTCGCCGCCGAGGTATGGATGCGGCCGCCGGCTTCAGTGGCCGGCACACGCTGGACGCGGTGGACGCCGCTCTCGAACTTCAGCTTGCCGAAGACGCCTTCGCCCGTCACCGAGGCGATGATTTCCTTGTAGCCGCCCATTTCGCCTTCGGAGACGCTGTCGATTTCAACGCGCCAGCCCTGCGCCGACGCATAGCGGCTATACATGCGGAACAGATCGCCGGCGAAGAGCGCGGCTTCGTCACCGCCGGTGCCGGCGCGCACTTCGAGAATGGCCGAGGCGTTGACGTCCTTGTCCTGTGGCGCCAGCAGCAGGGCCACGCCATGCTCCAGCTCCGGCAGGGTGGCCTTCAGATCCTGTAGTTCCTCGGCCGCCAGGGGCGACAGGTCGGGATCATTCAGCGCTGCCATCTCTTCCAGTTCGGGCACCGACTGACGCGCCTTGTGCAGGCGGGTCACGGCGTCGAAGACTGGCTTCAGTTCGGCATGTTCCTTCGACAGCCTGACAATCTCGGCGCCATCGGTCGCGGATTCCATGCGCGCTTCGATCATCTGGAAGCGGTCCATGACCTGGGCCAGCTTGGCGTCGGGAAGGTGTATCAAGCGTTCTCTCTCGTCAAAACAGGGGGCAGGGAAAGCCCCTCCCACCACTTCGTGGTCCCCCCTCCCCGCTTCGCAGGGCGGGAGAAGGTCGCTGTACCCCTATTTCGGATAGGTATCAATGAAGCTCTGCCGCTTTTCCAGTTCGGACTGCAAGGCGGCGACGCGCGGCGCAATGGCCCGCCAGTCGAGATGGGCCATGCGGAAATCGCAAAATGTTGCCGCCACACCCAGAGTCAGGGTTCCCATGTCGAAAACATTCGCGTCCGGACACATCCCATCGGCCACGGCGAAGGCGCGCTTCAGATTATCTTCCCAGCGCTCCAGCCAGAAGGGTGACCGCTCGGTTTCCGGACGGCGGTTTTCATAGACGATCTTGGCCATCATCTCGTTGAGACCGGCGGCCACGGTTTCCACGCGCCTGACCCGCCAGTAGTCATCGGTGCCATAGTCGGGCAGCAGGCGCGGCCCCTCGCCTTGCGTCGCCAGCCACGCGCTGATCAGGCCGCTGTCGGTCCAGCAAACGCCGTCATCATCGATCAGGGCCGGAAGCTGCGACAGCGGATTGGCAGCTACCAGATCCGGCGCGGCCTCCACCGGGAGACGCGATACCTCCTCGATCCGCGCTGCCAGCCCTCTTTCCCTTACGACAACACGGACCTTCCGTACAAAGACGGATGTGGAACTGACAAATAATTTCATAACCGCGTTACCCAATTAAGATTTCAACTGCTCTGGTCGTGACGCGCAAAACCTTGCTCGTCAAGGATGCGGCCATCTATTTTATCCTGTTTTCCGGCACAGAATTCTTAATAATCGTTTAAATAAAAATGGCCGATGTTTGCCTTAATTTAAGATATCTACAGTAACCTTACCCTGACATATAACTCACCTCAGAATGAGGACCTGGTGAAACGTAGTTCAGGCGAATTAAAACTGCTGGCGCCCATGGCCCTGATTGTGGTCGTGGCCGTGTGTGCTCTGGTGGGCAGTCTGTGGGTATGGGCCGAGCAAGCCGACCATATGTCGCGCACCCGTGAGGAAAAGCTCGTCATGCTGGGCCTCAACCAGATGGCGGACGACCATTCGCAACTGATGACGCCGATCACCATCTGGGACAAGGCGGTCGAAAGCACCGCCGTCAAATATGACGACACATGGGTAAAGAGCAATATTGGCGACTATTTCAACAATTTCCTCAATTTTGAGTCCAACCTCCTGCTGAACGACAAGGGCGAGGTCGTCTTCGCCTACCAGAACGGCAAGGAGGCCGATATCGCCCGCCTGGCCGGCGCCGCGCGCCAGACCAGCAGTCTGGTGGCGGGGCTGCGCCAGACCTATGAAGACCGCCGCGCCCGCGGATTACCCGCCACGACCGAAAGCAACCATACCGGCCGCCTGATGGCGATGAATGGCCATATCTATGTTGTGGGCGCCAGCCTGCTGCTTTCCGACAAAGCCGATTCCCCCTTGCTGAAATACAAGCCGTTTGTCGCCATCGGTATGCACGAACTGTCGAGTGACGAACTGATCGCGCTGTCGCAACGTTACATGGTGTCCGATATCAGGCTGCTGCATCCCGGCCAGCCGCGCCCCAAAGGCTCGGCGCTGGTCGCTTTCAAGGATGACAACGGCAAGGTGCTTGCGGAACTGACCTGGATGCCGGATACCCCCGGCCATACCCTCTTCATCCGCACGCTCGGCCCGGTCCTGATGATTTCGCTTGGTCTCGGCCTGATCGCGCTCGTCCTGCTGCACCAGAGCCAGCGCGCCGCGCAGGGGCTGATCGCCTCAGAAGCCAAGGCCAAACACATGGCCCTGCATGACAACCTGACCGGCCTGCCCAACCGCACCCTGTTCGCTGATCGCCTGAACCAGGCCACCGAGCGCCTGAAGCGCCAGGGCGGGCACGTCGCGGTCATGTGCATCGGGCTGGATCGGTTCAAGGATGTCAACGACACGCTGGGCCATTTGGCCGGCGATGAACTGATCCGCCACAATGCCCACAAGATCACCGGCATGATCCGTTCCGGCGATACGCTGGCGCGCCTGGGCGGCGATGAGTTCGTTATTATCCAGACCGATACCGATGGCTCTTCGGCCGCATCGCTGGCCAAGCGCATCCTCGAAGGGCTGACCGGTACGGTCAACCTCGAATCCGGCCAGGTATTTTCCTCCTGCTCGATCGGCGTCACCCTGATCGGTGATGGCGATATCGATCCCGCCGAAGCCCTGCGCCAGGCCGACCTCGCCCTCTACCGCGCCAAGGATCTCGGCCGCGGTCAGTATGCCTTCTTCGAAGTCGAGATGGACGCCACCATCAAGCTGCGCAAGACGCTGGAAACCGGCCTGCGCGAAGCCATCCATGTCGGCGATATCGACGTCGTCTACCAGCCGCAGGTCGATCACTTCGGCCATATTGTCGGCGTCGAGGCCCTGTGCCGCTGGACGCACCCGACGCGCGGCCCGGTCTCGCCCGCCTATTTCATTCCGCTCGCCGAGGAATGCGGCCTGATGAACGAACTGGGCACCCTGATCATGCGCCGCGCCATGCAGGATTCGCACCGCTGGCCGGGCCTCAAGGTCGCGGTGAACGTCTCGGCCACCCAGATGCGCAATCAGGGCTTCCTGGCCACGATCAAGGGCCTGCTGTCGGAAACAAAAACAACCGCCGAGCAGATCGAAATCGAGATTACCGAAGGTGTGCTGCTCAATGACGACAACACCACCCAGATGGTGCTGCGCGACCTGCGCCACATGGGTTTTACCATCGCGCTCGACGATTTCGGCACCGGTTATTCGTCGCTCGGTTACCTCAGCCGCTATCCGGTCGACAAGATCAAGATCGACCGGTCGTTTGTCTCCAACCTGGGTGTCGATCCGGAAGCCGAGGCGGTTATACGCGCCATCGTCAAGCTGTCCAAGGCCCTGAACCTGAACATTGTAGCCGAGGGCGTGGAAACACGCGCGCAAAAGAATATCCTGCGCCAGACGGGCTGCAATATCATCCAGGGCTACCTGTTCTCGAAGCCGGTCGCCTCTGGCGCCATCGACGAGATGATGAAGAACGAGCGTAAGCTGGCGATTATCGACGAAGAGGGTTACGTGGCACCCAAGGCGATCAAGATGACGCCACGGATGTCTTAAGACGAATTAGACGCGCTCCGAAGATAGCGGTAGCGCGAAATTACCAGGAATATCTGTGTAATCTGTGGATACTCTGTTTTCCAACGCCAAGACTCGCTTAGACGTTCTTTTTTGATCCACAGATTACACAGATATTCGAGGCAACCGCACGCTACCGCTATCGCCGGTGTATCGAATAATCAGGTTTGTCCGCTTCGCGCGGAATACCCCCGAGCTACAGCTTTTCGGCGTGGGCCTCGACCAGTTCGACGATATGTTCGATCATGTCGGCATTGCTGAGCTTGTGATCCGGCTTACCAGCCAGATAGACCATGCCGGAGCCCGCGCCCCCGCCGGTAAAGCCGACATCGGTATAGAGCGCCTCGCCAGGCCCATTGACCACGCAGCCGATGATCGACAGCGACATCGGCTTGGCAATATGGGCCAGGCGTTCTTCCAGCTTCGCCACCGTATCGATGACGTTGAATCCCTGGCGGGCGCACGACGGACAGGCAATGATATTGACCCCGCGATGGCGCAGACCAAGCGATTTCAGCAGGTCGAAACCGACCTTGATCTCCTCGACCGGATCGGCGGCCAGCGATACGCGCAGGGTATCACCGATGCCGGCCCACAGCAGGTTCCCCAAGCCGATCGCCGACTTGATCGTGCCGGTACGCAAGGGCCCCGCTTCGGTCACCCCGATATGCAGCGGGCAGTCGATGGCGTCGGCAAGCGCCGTATAGGCGGCGACCGTCAGGAAAACATCCGACGCCTTTACCGAGATCTTGAACTCATGGAAATCGTGATCTCGCAGGATATTGGCATGGAACAGCGCGCTTTCCACCATGGCTTCCGGGCACGGCTCACCGTACTTTTCCATCAGATCCTTTTCCAGCGAACCGGCATTGACGCCAATACGCATGGAGCAGCCATAATCTTTGGCGGCCTGGATCACTTCCTTCACGCGATCGGGCGAGCCGATATTGCCGGGATTGATGCGCAGGCAGGCGGCGCCCGCCTTGGCGGCCTCGATGGCGCGCTTGTAGTGGAAATGGATGTCGGCCACGATCGGCACATTGGCGTTGTCGACGATCGTTTTCAGCGCCGCGGTTGAGTCCACATCCGGGCACGATACGCGCACGATATCGGCACCCGCCTCTTCCATGGCCGCGATCTGGCGCAGGGTCGCCTGGGCATCCGAGGTCAGGGTATTGGTCATGGACTGCACGCTGATCGGCGCATCGCCACCGACGGCCACCTTGCCCACCATGATCTTGCGGCTCGGCCGGCGCTGGATCATCCGCCACGGGCGAACGTGTGTATGGTCGTGAGGTTGGTGGCTGTCCATGAACTACTGAATCTCATTATTCTCCAGCTCTTTGAGCTGGCTAGGGCAAGCGCCCGCCAAAAAACGCCATTGGGCCCATGCGAGGAGCCTCGCGGCGCTTGAGCGGATCAATGGCGCCTTATATCAGGATGCGGGTCGTTCGTCACAACCGGAATTTCAAATAATATTACTGGCTGTCCGGCTCAATCGCGGGAGGACTTTCGGACGCCGCCGCCCGCTGGCTGGGCAGGTAAGGGATCGGCCCGTTCGGCTTCTCCGCCGTCAGCGGGGCGATCGGTGCAGAGGTGGCGCGCGGCGCGCCCGCCAGTTCCCCCGCCTGGGCCTGTTTCTGGTCGAGCGCGTCAGAAAGCTGGGCGGCCCGCGCATTGATGCGGCCGACGGGCGTGACTGCGCTTTCCAGCGTCCCGGCATATTCGCCGTTGTAATACATCTCGAAGGCCGAAACATCGGACACATCGATCAGTAAATTCTGCTGGTCGGTTTCGGGCAGGCGATAGGCTTCGCCGGCACCGATGGAATGGGCGAAATAGACCGTGCCGTTCGCCGGATCGCGCACCACCAGATTGACCGTCTTGGTGGCCTGGATGGTCACCGCGGAGTTTTCCGGGGCCGCGCCATAGACCGCGCCCCGCGGATTGAACGCCTTGCGCATCTGCAGCACGTCACTGACCGGCACCGGCGCAGCGGAATTGGCGTTTCGCGCGGCCTCTATGGAGGCGAACCCTTCTTCCAGCCCCGGCGTCACATAGGGCACCGGCACGTCCTGGTCGCGCGGCGCCGGCTGCGGCTGCGACACGAAAATGGCGCCATTCAGCATGTTAGGGACGCCGGCGGCCCAGGACGAATTGCCGAACTGCGCCTCGTGGCCGCCATTGCCGAACCTGATGCTGGGCTGGCGCTGCACCACGTTCCAGATGACGATCGCAGCCACCAGACTGGCCGCCGCGCCGATATAGAGCCTGTAATTGGGCTTGTTGACATCATCGAGCGACGCACCCGATGGTGCGTGAAGCTTGGTGGCCGCTGGAGAGACCTCGCGCTTGTACATATCCGCCAGGGTTTCCTCATCAAGCCCCAGCGCTTTTGCATAGGCTTTGACATAGCCGATGGCGAAGGCGCGCGGCGGCAGAACGTCATAAGCCGCCTGCTCGAAGGCTTCGAGATAGGCGCGCCGCACGCGCGTCATTTCCGAGACCTCGGCGAGCGAAAGCCCCTGCGCCTCGCGTGTCTTTTTCAGGATTTCAGCCAGATCGAAGCGATCGGGCAGACGGCCATCGGTCGTGCCCTTGAAGGCGGAATTCGCCTCACCGCGATAGAGGCCCTGATAGGGCTCATCCTCGATGACATTGGGCTCGGTCGTACTCATAACTGTCCTGTGGTGGCGTCGCGCGACCAAACCATAGGCGGGCACAATAATCAACACGGACATGGCCTATGGCCGCGCCCCGGTAACGCAATTTTTGGTGTTTGATATCAATGTGAACTCAGTTATGAACAACCCCTCTTTGGCTTTATCTGGATATACCCCAATGCCCGCAGCCTTCGATGATCTCTATATCGGTCAGAGTGTTTCCATCGGCGCGGGGGTCATTTCCGAAGAGGAACTGGCGGCGTTCTGCAAGTCCTATGCGCCGACCTGGGATGTCAATGACGGCGTACCGGATGCGCTGATCTTCGCCCTGTGGTCCAAGTTGGAAACCGAAGCCGCCTCGCACTGGCCGCAGACCAAGCGCCTGGCGGTCGATGCCCTGCGCTGGTCGCGCAATCCGCCGCCGGGCGAACTGCTGCGCGGCCGCCTGACGGTTATGGGCAAGGATGCCGTGGGCGACACCAAGGGTGTGGTCATCGCCCAGAACGATGTGCTCGATGAAGCCGGGCGGCTGGTCTTTTCCTGCCTGACCCGGTCGGTATTCCAGCGCCTGCCAAAAGCGCCGATTGATTAGGCCGGTCGCCGGTTTAAAGGCGACGAACCACGAATGAACACGAATACACACGAATAAATGGGGAAACTGGTCGTTCATTCGTGTGAATTCGTGGTTTCAAACTCTTCCGAATAACAGTTAAAAAAAGCTCCGGCCTTGCGACCGGAGCTTTCTCATTTTCACAAAGCCGTAAAGCTTAGTTGGCGTTGGCGGCCGGTTGGGCATTGTTGCGCTCGATCGTCATGGCGATCAGCTTGTCCCAGGCCAGCAGCGAGTTCAGGTGCGCGTAGATGTGCGTCAGCGCACCATTGTCGCGCAGTTCGACGAGCTTGTCGCCGGACAGTTCGCCCAGCTTCTTTTCATCGACGGCGAAATATTCGGCGATCTTTTGCGGCTCGCCCGGCGTGCCGTCCGGATTTTGCGGACGATAGAGGGTTTCGCGCGCGGCCAGCAGGTCCAGTTCACGCAGCAGGCCAACAAAGCTTTCGGTGCGGCGGCGCTCGTTTTCGAAATCCGAGCAGAACTGCATCGCGTTTTCGACGTAAGGCGTGGCCTTGCCGGCTTCGAAGAACGGCACGTCGGGATTCGACTTGGCCACCATGGCGGCGCCGGTATCGACGCACAGGATCATGCGCTCCTGGCCTTCGTCATTGGCGAAGACGAACGGATAGCGGCGGGCGAAGGCCGGCAGGTAGCTGTCGGACTTGAAGACGCCTTCCGGCGACACGAAGACGTTCTGGCCGGCAGAAAGACCCATGGCCGCGACGGGCATGTAGTTTTCACCGATGAAGACGATCGGGAAGCTCAAAGAGGCGGCGGGAAATTCGGCCACGGTCAGCGGCACGACATTGGTTTCGGCGACGAAGGCGTGCGGCGCCGGGATCGACTTGATGCCCATATTGGCGTGCGCTTCGGGGCTCAGCGGCTCCGGGGATTTGTAGAAAAGGACGTTTCCGGTGAGCGTCGCATCGTTGGTTTGTTCTTGTGCCATGGTCGCTTTAAAGAAGGTTAGAAGAAAAAAGGAGCTTCGCTTCTAGCGCAACCCTTTGCTTCCGGCAAGCGCCGTGACGGTTTGCGGGAAACGGCCCCAGGCTTTTCAGCTTCCGGCGGGTGTTTGCGCGAAAATGGCACAGGATTCCAAGCAAGAAACCCCACCACCATCTTCACTGCGTTCGATGGTCCCCCTCCCCGGCATAGCCGGGGAGGTATAGGTAAGAGCAGATTTCCTTTTCTTATACCTCACCAACTTGTTGGGGAGGGGGACCGCGAGCCGAAGGCGAAGTGGTGGTGGGGCATCTTGCTTACCTCCTTACATGACCTCAGAAATTATAAACCAGCCCCACGCGCAGGTTGCGGCCAGGATCGACCACCGCGTCCTTGGTACTGCTCGTCGCCTCGCGCATCTCGACATCGCCGATATTGCGCACCTCGGCGAACAGCGAGGTATCCGGCCGGATCTTGTACGAGGTAAATATATTGGCGGTGACATAACCATCGGTCGGGGTCTCGAAGGCCGCCAGACGCTCCTTACGGGCGTCGACGCCGCGGACTTCAAAGTAAGAATCCCACTTGCCGCCCTTGCTTTCCAGCTTCAGGGTCAGGGCCTGCGGCGGGATGCGGATGATTGGCCCGATGCTCGTCTGGCCATGGACGTAATCATAAGCAATATCAAGCGCGATGGCCTGTGAGCCGAGCGTAAACAGCTTCGTATTGGCCTCGACTTCCACGCCGTAGAGATCGGCATTGGTCTGGATATACCGGAAGACCGGCAGGTCGTCCTGCACGGCTCCAGTGGGCCGCAGGTCGATGAAATTGTCAAAATGGCTGGTGTAGACATGGGCGTCGATGGCGAAGCGGTTGTCATGATCGACCACCACATGCCCGGTCAGTTCGAGCGAATAACCGATCTCAGTGCGAAAAGCCGGGTCGCCGATGATGAACTGCCCGGTGCCGCCATGCGGCCCATCGGCCAGCAGTTCGACATCGGACGGCGCCCGCTCTGACCGCGTCAGGCTCAAGCCGACAAAGCTGTGGTCCGACGGTCGGTAGAAGCCGCCTAAGGATGCCGACAGGGTATTGAAATCCTTGTCGTATGCGGTGGCGGCCGAGGTCAGATGCGTGTCATCGACGCGGGCGCCGCCTTCCAGCCCCCAGGCGCCATCATCATAGCGGTATTGCGTGAAGATGCCGGCCTGTTTGGTGGTGGTCGATGGCACAAAGGCTTCCTCGCCGATCGCCTCGAAGTCGCGCTTCAGGCCCGACAGCCCCACCGTGCCGCTCCACTTACCCTGGCCGTCACGGATCAGGGCGGTGCGGAATTCGCTGCCTTTCGAAAGGAACTGCGTCCCCAGCGCACCATCCTCGATCTCGGCGTGGTTATAGTCGGAATAACCGGCCGAGGCATCGAGGCGGTTGAAGCCCGCCCAGTTCAGGTTGAAAGCGCCGCGCGCATCCCAGCGCGTCTGGTGCAAATCGATGGACACATCGGAATCGATGGCGGTGCCGTAGAGATAGTCGGTTTTCTTGTAGCTCAGGCCGACATAGCCGAAATCACCGACATAGCTGACACCGCCGCCAACATTCTTCATATCCTGGAAGGAATTGTGCTGCTTGTCGCTGGTATCGGCCGGCAGGCCGTTCGCCTCGGTATAGGCCAGGGTTTCGGCCGGCACGGGGATGCTGTAGTCGGAGGTCTTGTGGCGGAAGGCATCGAAGGTGAAGACCCACGGCCCCTTCCCGGCCTTGATATCGAACGCGCCCTGAAGCCCCTGATCAACGGACGAGGCTTGCAGCGTGGCCGTGCCTTCGTAGCCTTTTTCCGGCGCCACGGCGGGGATGCGGTCATCGATCACATTGACAATCCCGCCTATGGCATTGCCACCATAGGCGAGCGCGGAAGGTCCGCGCAGCACCTCAATACGCTTCGCCTCGGTCGGCGATGACGGCACGGCATGGTCCGGTGACAGGGCCGACACATCAACCACCCCCATGCCGTTATTGAGCACCAGCACGCGGAAGCCATCCAGCCCGCGGATCATCGGACGGCTGGCGCCCGGCGCGAAGCTGGAGGAGCGGATACCCGGCAGATAGGCCAGCATATCGCCTAAGCCCGCCGCCGGTTTCTGGTCGATCTGGTCGCGCGTCAGGATATCGACATGCGACATCAGCGCGTCCTTGGAAATCCGGTAACCGGAACCCGTCACAACCACTTCCGTGGGCTTGTCATCGGTGGCCGGCGTCGGATCATCGGCGCGGGCTACGCCGGCAATGGTCAGGGCGATCAGGGACAGGCTGGCGAAAAGGGCGGATTTCGGGAAAGACATGGACACCTCAGATTATTGCGCTGCGGTATTTGTTATGTAATAATATTACAGGAGTCAAGCGCCGATGTTACATTATTACACCTCGGGCGCCGCTTGCGAAATCGGCCGAGTCCTCTTACCTTCTGCGTATGAGCCATGCCTGCGCACACACCCACGATCACGACCATGCCCCGACGCCCGATGCCCGCGCGGCACGGCTTGAGGCGGCGCAGGTGCTTTGTGCCGATTCCGGCGAGCGCATGACCTCCTCCCGCCTGCGCACCTATGAGCTGATCCTGGAAGCCAACGGGCCGATCAAGGCATATGATGTCATCGACCGCTTTCACCCCGAAGGCGCCGCCAAGCCGCCGACCGTTTATCGCGCCCTGTCCTTCCTCGAACAGATGGGCCTGATCCATCGCATCGAGAGCCTGAACGCCTTTGTGGCCTGCGACACCCACGACCATAAGCACACCGCCGGTTTCCTGCTGTGCGAATGCTGCGGCCAGAGCGAGGAAATCGCCATTCCCAATGTGGCAGATGTCGAAACCCGCGCCGCCAAAACCGGCTTCAGGGTCAGCCACATCACCCTGGAAGCCCGCGGCCTGTGCCAGGCGTGCCAGAACGACGCCTGAAGGTGGCCCGCGACTGTCGCAGATCGCGCCAGAGACAGTCAGCCTGACAGCATAAACAACGTGATCGCACTTCCGGCTGCGCTGTAAATTTCCACAACGGTCTTGCCACGGCGCGCGCACTGATTCACAAGGCGGGTGAGATCACGAAATCGCCGTTATGCGATTCGCACGGGTCACCCTTTTCGAAAAAGCGCTTCAAGGCCACCATGTCCACTACGCTGCAAATGCTCGACCAGGGCTCGCTTCGTCATATCCTGGAAGCCCACGCCCTGTTCAAGCTGCGCAAGGCCGGCGGGCGGATCGCCAATCTGTCCTATATCGACCTGACCGACATGAAGCTGGAAGGCGTTGACCTCAGCGACGCCAACCTGACCGGGGCGCGGCTGTATGGCGCCTCCCTGCGCGATGCCAATTTCACCCGCGCCAATCTCTATGGCTGCGACCTGCGCAATGCCGACCTGCGTTTTGCCCGCTTCGATCGTGCCGATCTGCGCGGCGCCTGCCTGCGCGGCGCTAACCTGACCGCCGCCTCGCTGATCGGGGCCGACCTGCGCGAAGGCATGATCGCCTTCAAGGACGAAAAGCAGGGCCTGCGCCTGATGAAGCATGAGAAGCGGGCTGGCGAACTGGATCATGCCATTTTCAACGGCGCCGACCTTTCCGGTGCGCGCATGAACGGGATGCAGGCGGTCGCGGCCGATTTCCGGGACGCCAACCTGGCCGGGGCCGTCATGTCACAGGCAAAACTGCGCAAGGCCAATCTCAGCGGCGCCAACCTGACCGGGGCCGATCTCAATGGCGCCGATGTCAGCGGGGCCGATCTGAGCGGCACCGTCATGGTCGAGACACAGACCTCCGGCTGCAATCTGCGCGAAGCCGATACCACCGGCACACTGGACACGCCCAAAGAGGTCTTTATCGACGAGCGCCCTCTGCGCGATTTTGTCGCCCTGCACGAAGACTGGGCGAAAACCGGCGGGGCGAAAGGCAGCCGTCAGGTGCTTTCCGGCGTCGATTTCCGCCTGGCCGGTGACCTGCGCAAGCGCGTCCTGACCATGCTGGAAGCCGATGGCGCCGTCCTCTTCGGGCTGGACCTGAGCGGCATCGAGCTCCAGGGCGCCAACCTGATCAATGCCGATCTGCGCCGCTGCAATCTCTCCGGTGCCGACCTGCGCGGCGCACGATTGATCGGCGCGAAACTGACTCACGCCAACCTTACCGGCGCCAATCTCGGCCCGCTCGACCTGGGCGGCGGCCGCCTGATGCGCAGTGACCTCTCCCGCGTCCATCTTAGCCATGCCAATCTGACGGGCGCCGATCTGACCCGTGCCCGGATGCTGGAAGCCGTCACTGACCATGTCATCGACAAGGGCTGCAACTATATGCTGGCGGAACGCGCCTGAACTTGCCGGATACTGATGATTTCAGGCGGCCTTTCGCAGGGAAATCGAACTCCGCATGGGTCTATCACGGGGGCTTTTTAGGAGCCCGCTTATGACCATGTCCTATGGCCGCTTTGCCGCGATGGTCGGCGTATCCACCGTGCTGATGTACGGCATGATGTATCTGAATACCTATCAGGCGGATCACATCGCGTTCAGCCAGACGCGTCTGTGGATGACCGTCGTCATGGGATCGGCCATGGCGGCCGTGATGATGGTCTTCATGGGATCGATGTATGAAAACAAGCGGCTGAACGGGTTGATCATAGCAGGCAGTTGTGTGCTGTTCGCTGCCTCGCTCTGGCTGGTGCGCAGCCAGGCGACGGTCAGTGATGTCGGCTATATGGAGGCGATGATTCCGCACCATTCCATCGCCATCATGACCAGTGAACGGGCGCATATCAAAGATCCGCGCGTGCGCAAACTGGCCGACGGCATCATCGAGGCCCAGGTCAGGGAAATCGGCGAGATGAAAACTCTGATCCGCGATCTGAAGTCAAATCCGGCGCCGGAAAACCAGCCGGATATACCCGCGAGACCCGCTAGCTAATCAGAACCAGCGGCGCGCCTTGAAGTAGCTCAGCATCCCGATGATGATGGTGATCATCAACGCACATACGGCCTCGAAGGCATAGGGCTGGTGCAGGAACGGCATGTGGTCGAAATTCATGCCATAGATGCTGGCGATCAGGGTCAGCGGCAGGAAGATGGCCGAGACGATCGAAATCACCTTGACGATATTGTTCTGCTCGACATTGATCAGCCCCAGGGCCGCATCAAGCAGGAAGGCGATGTGGCCGGAGACATGGCTTGAATGATCGTTCAGGCTGGCCACGTCCTGGCTCATGGTGCGCAGCCGATCGTGAAACTCCTTGAGTTCCGTCGTCTTGCGGAAACCGACGATCTGGCGCTCCAGCCCCGCGGCAAAGACGGTCAGCCGTGCCAGCGACACCAGCGAATCTCGCACCTTGGCGATATCGTTCTGCGCCGCGCCCAGGCGGATCAGCACGGTTTCCAGCTTGGTGCGACGGCGCGTGGTGAAGACCTCCTTCGACAGGTCGTCGATACTGTGGCTGGTCTTTTCGATCAGATCGGCGGTGCGGTCGATGATCAGATCGACCAGATTGAGGAAGGTCGTAGGCCCGTCGGCGCAATGGCTAGGCTGCTTTTCAAGCTGATCGCCGAAAATCTTGAACGAGGCGGGCTCAATATAGCGGATGGTCACCAGCCGGCCGCCGGTCAGGACAAAGGTCACCGGCCCGGACTGCAACTGCGACAATCCACCGAAGAACGCCACCTGGGCCGTCATGAAGGCGGCGCCATCCTCGATATAGAGCCGGCTGGACGTCTCGATCTCGTCCATGTCCTCGCGCGTTGGCAACAGGACGCCAAGCTGGGCTTCCAGCTTCAGTTCTTCATCGCGGGAGGGATTGAAAAGGTCGACCCAGGTCGTATGCGGATCAAAGTCGCCGGCCTCGGCCGCAACGTGAAATCCCTGCGAATGGAGTGTCAGCACGCGCGATATCCCTTTGATCAGGCGGCATAATTAACCGCAAAGGGGTAAGGCGTAAAGCCTACTTCTTGTGTGTGTGCTTGCGTGCCGTGGCCTTGGGCGTCTGGGCCTTTGATTTCGCCTTCGCCGACTTGGGCTCCGGCTTGATTGCCTTTTTGGCGACGGCATGGCCGGCAGCGGCCTTATCCGAATCGATCTGCGCCACCAGTTCGGCGGCGGGCTTGCCGCTAACATGGGCGGCGACGGTCACCGGCTTGGCGGTCATCTTGCTGCCGGCAGGGCTGAGGGCGGCTTTCAGATCGGCCGGCATGTCATCCGTATTGGCCGAGGCGATCTGCTGATACGGACGGGCGGTCGAAGGGGCGGCTTCCGGCTGGGCGATCGTGGTGACGTGTTCGCCCATGCGGACCTGCGACGGATCCTGGTAGATAAAGCCGTAGGTCGTATAGACCGTGGTGCCGAGGTCATTCGACGGACCATACCACACCTTGACCTTCGACCAGTCACCGGCCTCCGACACGTCCATGACGTTGACATTGTCTTCCACCTGGCCGCGGCGGCCATTGATCGGCGACCAGTTGGCGTGGGTGACCTGGATATAGCGGTCGGTGATGATCTGGGAAACGACGGCGACATGGCCGAGCTTCATGCGCCCTTGCGAGCGGAAGACGAGAACGGCGCCGGGCTTGGGCGTATTGCCCTCTTCATAGCGGCCGGTGGCTTTTTCCCACCAGGTCCAAGCATCGCCGAAGATCTGCATTCCGGTGAACTGGCGGGCGAAGGTGACGCATTGCAGGTAGGCGGAACCGGCAGGCGTCTTCTGAGCGGCAACCTTTACAGCGCTGGCTTTGCTGGCTTTATGGGCTTTCGTGCGGGCATCGGCAGAGCCGGCGGCACAAAGGGCAAGAAGGGCAAAGGCAATCGCCGAAAGGGTCTTTTTCTGCACGCAACACACTCATTAACTATTCGTCCTGTGTCTTTGCTACATCAGAAAAATTAATTTTCAAATACTTTTTCGCCCATCCGGCGCAAAAATTAACCTTCCTTAACCCACGAATGCGTGATCGCGCCGTGAAGACGTTCGCCATAATGACGCACAATCTTGCGGAACGGACGCTCGACCAGATGATGCGCCAGCATCGACAGCGGCACCAGGGCCAGCAGGCCGGCGAGCCACCACAGGAACGGCAGAGGCGCGTGATCGGTGCCCAGCAGCGCATTGACGCCCTTGAGATATACCCACTTCCACGGCACATAGATCATGTAGGTGGCGAAGGAAATTTCGCCGAGATAAACCAGGGTCTTGCCGGAGAGGACGCCCTTTTCATTCTGAGCCAAGCCAGAGATCGACAGGACCAGCAGGCCCAGGGCCACGACTGTCAGGATATCCGACTGGCCGAAGGAGGTCGAGAACACCACGGTCAGCAGGGCAATGCCGGTGCCGATCAGCGCCACGCCCGATTTGGCGACCGCGCCGGAACGCCAGGCCAGGTAAAGCGCACTGCCATAGAGGAAGCTCGGGACGATACGCAGGGCGCCCCACTGGAAGGTGGCGTTCGTCAGTTCGAAGCCGGCGAAGGCGGCGAAGATCAGGTTGACAGCGACCAGGAAAAGAATCGCCAGCGATACCGCCAGAATCGGGCGCTCGCGCAGACGCCAGGCGAGATATGCCACCGCCGGGAAGCCAAGATAGGCAAACCATTCGGCTGAGATCGACCAGGACGGATGATTGAATGAGGCGGTCGGCGCCAGTCCCCAGGCCTGGGTCAGGGTCAGGTGCGCCGGCAGGGCCGCCCAGTTGGCGGCGTTTTCATCGAGCGTCACGCCCTTGATGGCGGCGGCGGCGATCAAAAGCAGGGTAAACAGCAGGGTGGCGATATGCAGCGGATAGACCCGCGCCAGCCGGTGGATAACGAACTGTCCGTATTTGAAACGGCCTTCGCCGAAGCCATTCAAATAGACATAGGAGAGGATGAAACCGGACAGCACGAAGAACAGATCGACGCCGAGATATCCCTTTTCGATCAAGCCCAAACCGATATTACCGCTCAGTTCGTGGATATAGGTGTACAGCACCACCCAAAAGGCGGCAAAAAACCGCAGGCTCGTCAGGGGTTTGAGGTGATCGTTCATGTCTCCGGCCTTCTCGCTGCCACTCTCCGAAAAGAACGGCCCAAAAGAACAATGTTGTCCTTAAAAATAACGCCCAAACAGGCGAACGGCTGGGGCCATGCACGAAGTGTGCCGGGGAAAACTAGATATTCAGTTAATTCGCTCAAGCGCCGCGAAGGCTACCTCGCAACAGCTCGGGCGCACTTTGTGCTTGTCAGGCGTAAACGCCTGGAGAGATAAACGCGCATAAAAAAGCCCTCCGTGTAGGAGGGCTTTTCATCTCATCAAGGGGTGATGTCTTACTTCTTCACCCAGTTGCCGCTGGCATCCTGGTAATACTCGCCGGCCTTCAGCTTCGGTACGATGACATTGGCATAGGCCGAGATGCCGGCAGCTTCCGGCGAGACGCCGTTTTTCGCCGCCGCCTGGCCGTAGACGCTCTTGCGGCCGGCATTGATTTCATCAACGGCGGCCTTGGTGGCAGCATCGCCGGAACCCGACACGAAGCCGAGATAGCCGTTATTGCGCTCGCCGACCGTGCCCTTGGCCTTGGCGGCATCGACCATCGCCTTCGAGGCGGCGACATCGGCGGCCGCCGGCGTGGAGATAACGGCGCTGACCGCAACAACGGAAGACGCCATGGCGAGGGCCGCTACAGCGGCTTTAAACAAAGAGGTCTTTTTCATGAGAGTGCTCACTTTCTAACCTTAGAACAGATCGGGGTTCTGCTGGATCAGGGCCTTCACGTCCTGGTCAAGCTGGACCTTCACATTGACATCAAGCTTGGCATAGATGGGCGCCAGGTTGACATTGACATTGACCGAGGGCGTGCAGGCGATGAGCATGATGCCACCTGCCCCCAAAGCTATCGCCGCTATCGCTTTCTTCATAAATGGCTCCCTCAATTCCGAGCTGTAAATACCGTTATACCCATATAGCCAGATATAGGCTGAACCGTGGCTGAACGAAACGGATATTTTGACTCGACATTTTACACCCTTTTGCCACACACAGGACAAGGGGCCACGGAAGATCACAGATGCTGAAAAACGACGCGACCACCGCGCCGATCATCGCCCGGCAGAAACCCCGCCTGAACGTCTGGCAATCCCTGTGGCTGCGAGGCGTTCTGGTGCTGGTCCTGCTCGGCATCGCCCTCACCGGTCACTGGCTCGACCGCAAGGGCCTGCATGACAATACCGATGGCGTGGTGTCGTTCAGCGATGTCGTCTATTTCACCGCCATCACGGTCACCACGGTCGGCTATGGCGATATCACGCCGGTCACCGACCGTGCCCGCATGTTCGATACCTTCGTGGTCACGCCGGTGCGGCTTTTTATCTGGATAATCTTCTTCGGCACGGCCTATACTCTGGCCCTGAAAAGCACCTGGGAGCAGATCCGGACGCGCATGATCCGCAAGGGCCTGAAAAATCACATCATCGTTTATGGCTATGGCTCAACCGGCGAGGCGGCGGTCGGCGAACTGCTGCGCCAGGGCGTGAAACCGCAGAACATAGTTGTGGTCGACAGCAATGCCGCGCGCATCGCCCAGGCCATCGAATGCGGCGTGACCGGCATAGAGGGCGACGCCACCTATAACGCCACCCAGGACGCCGCCTGCATAAAGACCGCCCGCGCCGTGATGGTGGCCACGCACCGCGACGACTCCACCGTCCTGATCGTGCTGAGCGCCCGCCAGATGAACGCGACCGTGCCGATCAGCGCCACGGTGCGCGCCACCGAAAACGAAGACCTGATCCGCCAGGCCGGCGCCGACAACATCATCAATCCGGTCAGCATGGGCGGCCACCTGCTGGCCCGCGCCTCCGAAGGCCGGCATGTCGCCGAGTGCATCGCCGACCTCGCCTCGGCCGATGGTCAGGTGGTCATGCGCGAACGCGAGGTGACCGCCAGGGAAATCGGCAAATCCCTGAGCGACATCACCACCGGCATGGGGCTGCGCATTTCGCGCGGCAGCCGCATCCACGGCTACTGGGAACGCGCGGCCCAGAGCCTGAAGGCCGGCGATATCATCGTCGAGATTGTCCGGACGGACGCCCGTCCGACATCGGTTCCGGCGCAATAGCTTTCGGTGAGTCGAAAAAGACTGGCTGGCGAGAAACGGAGCGCAGCGTATTTTTATACGTGAGCACCGTATCGCAGGCAGACGGCCTTTTGCAGACCACCGGAACGCTATTGCGGCGGTTTCTGGGCCGTGTTGGAATAAAAGGCCGCCAGATCGGTCAGCACCTCATCGAGATTGACCGGCACTTCGAGATAGAGCTCGACCGGTGTTTTCGACGGCAGCTTGATCGGCTTCTGCATCCACTTGCCGCTGATATAGTCCATCAGGCTGATCTTCGCCTTCTGCTTCTGCGGCGGATCGTAATAGCCCTTGATGTGGAAATTGATATTGAGGATGCCGCCGTCGATCGAATTGAGGCGCGCGTCGATCTGGTCATAGGCGACGTGTTCCATCGCCTGGAAGGCCAGGTCCTGGAACGGATTGAAATTAGGATCGGCGGCCGCGGCGGCTTGGGCGTTCTGGCTGGCAATGGCAGCAGTGGCCGGCGGTGCGTCGGTCGTCACCGAACCGGTGGCGGTATTCACCCCGGTCACGGCGGTGCGGTAAATCGAAATCTGGCCGGGCGCATCGGAGGTCATGGTGCCATTGGCGAAGGCGATATGCCCCTCAGTGTAGGTAAAGGGCAGATGACCGCTGAGGTTACCCTTGAAGCTCATGCTGGTATTCAGGTCGGAGGCTGCGACCACCTTGCCGAAATCGAGCCCGTCGAAGGCCAGGACGCCGGTGATCGGCTTTTTGGCATCGAACCAGATATCGGTCGGCTCCAGCCGGACCGGACCGCCGGGGCTTTCCACCGTGGCCTGCTCCAGCGCCATGTGATCGCCGAGGATCTGGAAGCGGACATCGAGATCGGTCAGGGGCACGCCGAGCTTCGTCTGCGCCAGGCGGATGGTCTGGCCCGGCGCCGTATGCAGCGGCGCCAGAGAATCGAAGACGATCTGCCCGGTCAGCCCCTGCGACGGGCCGGTGGCGCCGAAAAAGCTCATGCCGACGCCATAGGGCGCTTTCTCGGTAGCCGCCACGAAATCGCCGACGCCGATATTGAGCACACCGCCACTCGAACTCGTGGTCTTGGTCCAGTTGAACGCACCGTCGAAACTCATCGGGCCGGTAACGTCGCGGCTGAAAACGGCCGCCACCACAGGCGACAGATAGACCGGTTGCAGGCCGGTCGGGACGAAATTGAGGTCGAGCGTCTTGAAAGACAGGCTGCCCGCACCGCTCGCCACATCGCTGTCGAGATTGATGGCGGCAATGCGCAGTGGTTTGTCATCCGTCCCCTTGGTCGAGGGGGTAGAGGCGAAGAAGCGCCCGGTCGTGGCCTTTCGGTCCTGCGCGATGGCGCCATCGATCAGCAACGGATTGAAACGCGTCTGGTCGGCCGGCACACCATCGGTCAGGGTGGCGCCGGCTAGCGTCGCCTTGTACCCCAGGCCATCGCCCAGGCTGTAAGCCTGAAAATCGCCCTGCCCGCCGGCCAGTTTGACGATGACATTGGGGGCTGTCAGGGCGAGATCGCGGTAGGCGCCGGTGACGCGCCAGCCCTGCGGCGTATAGACGAGGAACGACTTCCCGGTCTGGACGATGGTGCCGGACAGGTCGGTCAGGTTGTCGCCGATCTGCGCCGAGGCCGCCGTAAAGGCGGCGCTGTCCGCCAGGGTGACGTTGAAACCGCCGCCAGGCAGGGTATTGAAGCGGCCGTGACCATCGACCTTGGCCCCCTGCAGCGGATCGAAATCGAACTGCGCCGCCAGGGTATAGCCGCCGGAGAGGATGCCCTTGTCATCCAGCGCCAGGCCATCCAGCCCCAGCGCCACCTGCGGCAGGCCGTCGCCGGTCAGGGCGATACCCGCCGCACCGGATTGGCCGCTGGCGATCAGAGGCTTCGAGCCATGCGGCACCAGGGTCGCCTTGCCGCCGCCATTGAGCGTTGCGTCAGCGCCCTGAACACGCAGCGCCATCTGCGCCGGGGTATCGGCATCGCCATGCAGGCTGAGGCTCAGCCCCCTGATGCGCAGGGCGAAACGCTGGAACGCCTGATCGAGCGTGAAGATGGCGTCCGCCGGCAGGGGATCTGGCGCGCCGGGGATCGGCGGTTTGCCGGCCGCTTCGGCACGGGCGGCGGCGCGGTCCTTCGCCATTGCAGCCAGGCCGCTGTAACGCCCGCGATCGGAGCGGATATCGCTCTTGATCGTCACATCCCATGGACCATGATCCGCGCCCGCCTCGGCGCCTCCATCAAGCGCCAGCGTCGTCTGGTCGAGGGACAGATCGGTGCCCTGCGCCAGGTGGCCCACGGTCATGCCGCCCGTAAAGGTCGCCTTGGCGCCGTCATCATCGGAGGCCATGCTGAGGTCGGTCAGGTTCAGGCGCGCCGCCTGGACCGACAGATCGCCCTGTGTGAACCGGCCGGCTTCGCCGGTCACCGGACCATTGAGATTGAAAGCCAGGCCGGTTTCGCTGGAAAAGCCGGTATTGAGCGTCAGATCATCGCCGGCGACACGCAGGGTTTCGGCCTGCATCCCGCCCGATTGCAGACGATCAGTGCTGGCGTCCAGCCTGGCCTTGCCGGAATAGGCGACGCCCTTTTCCGTGGTCTTAAGCGTCCCGTCAAAACCGACCTGAGCCTCGAAGGCATCGGCCCTGGTGCCTTCGCTGATCACCTCGTCGCCGGTCAGGGTAATGGCCGCATCTATGGCGCCGCTAAACGCCTCATAGACAGATTTTGAATGGCGATACGGCAGATGGCTGTCGAGATCGAGCACGACATTCTGCGCATGGAAGCGTTGGTCCTCGGCGCCGATGGTCTCGACCAGGTTGCCGCCGCCCTTCACCGTCCAGTTATCGCCCACCAGGTGCGCCCTGACCTGCAACTGGTCGCCATTCTTGCCCGTATTGACCGAATGCGCCGTCACGCGGCCTTCGCGCAGGTCGCCGGCGCCGAGCGTGCCGGTCAGGTGCGTGGCCGGCAGTTTCAGGTCGAGCAGGGTCAGGAGGCCGTTGCGCAGGCTCAAGCCGCCATGACCTTTCAGCAGGCCGTAGTCGCTGTTGAGGCGGATATCGGCATCGGTGACGACGATTTCTTCCGGCGGCGGCGCATTGGACGGCTTGGCCGACAGGGCATCCTGCACCACCTTGTCCAGCGAACCAAATTTCAGCTTGCCGTCTTTGATGGAGATGGCAACGACCGGCCGGGTGATATGCAGGGCCTTGATCCGGGCCAGCGGCAGGCCGTTGCCGGCGAAGGGCGTCAGGGCATAATCTACATCGAAACCGCCGACCGACATTTCCGGCTTTTTCATATCGCCGATCAGCACGCTGCCGGAAGCATGGCTGAGCGACAACTTGTCGATCGTCACATGGGCGGTGACGCCCTGCCCTTTCAGCCAGCTTTCGGCCACCGATTCCGCGATGACCTTGCGGCCGGCCACGCCGACAATGCCGAGCGCGGTGACGCCGCACAATGTGATCCACAGCCAGCTTGCGGCGCGGAAATTGCCGCCAGAGCCGCCGCCGCGTTTGCCGGAAGGCCGCCGCCCCGGCAGGCCGATGTCATCTTCCGGTGGCGCGCCATCGATCCCTGTCGGACGCGAGAAGCTGTCCCCGGTGCTCATATGCGCCGGAAACCACAGGGCTTCATCAGACAGGGAGGTTGACGGGGAGGTTGGGCTCATCAATCGGTCTTGTTGTTCTGCGGCATTCGCCTGCGGGATTTGTAACGCATCATGAACCATACCTTTTTAAAAAGTGTGGATATCAACGATTTTCTTTTGCAGCCTATGGCCCGTTTTAGCCGAAATTCCGGCATATCCGCCGATTACCGGCGCCTTTTATGACCCAAAATCGATTTGTGCTGTTTTTTGCAGGTTTATGAAAGAGTTATCCACACAGGGCACGCCTGGCCGTCACAAAAGGTTAACGCGTTAAGACCTCGTTAATATCTTTTAAGCAGGATTTTAAGGATAACAAGGTAATTTCTTGCGCGGACAGGGCTGGCAGCCGGGGCAAAATCGCCTCATTTTCGCCTTTTTTTGGCGTAAGCAGGGCCTTCCACTGTTTTGAGACTCAAGGCATGTTCCTTGTCTTTTACGAGTCTTGTCTACCGCTTGACCGACGGATGACGGTTTTAAGCAAAGCTATTTTAGTCCGCCGGCATCTGAAACAGAGCCGTCGCCTACCGCTAAAACAGGACGAATTCGCGTACCCATGGCCCAACTCGATCCCCGCCGCCAACCTGTCAGACTGACGCCAATGGTCTTCGCCTTGGCCACCGCGCTGACGGTCGGCACCCTGCTGTGGAAGGTGGTCCAGCCAATGAACGGCGCGGTGCAGCCCATGGACCCGGCCGCCGCCATGGCCCTGGAAACCCAGGCCTATGCCGAAGCCGCCGCGCGCCCCGGTTACGAACAGCCGGTCGATGTGCCGGTATCGGTGCGCTCCGGCGAAACCCTGGCCAGTGCGCTTATTCGTTTAGGCGTTGCCCCGGATGAATCCAAGGCCGCCGTCAGCCTGCTGTCCAAATCGTTCAACATTACCGATATCAAGGCCGGCCTGACCCTGGAAGCCGCCATCGCCAAGCCGTCAGAAGGCGCGGGCCCGGCGCAGCTTTTGGGCCTCACCGTCCGCACCGGCCCCGCCCGGCAACTGACGCTCACCACCTCGCGCGACGGCCAGATGCGCCTGCGCGCTCTGGAAGAGGCCGTGCGCGACGAACGCCGCGTCGCCATCGGCACGATCAGCGGCTCTTTGTTCACTTCGGCCGCCACCATGGGCGCCACCCCCACCCTGACCGCCCAGGTCGTCAAACTCTTCGCCCACAAGCTCGATTTCGAACGCGACATCCAGTCCGGCGATACCTTCAAGCTGGTCTTCGACCGCAAGGTGACCGAGAGCGGCCGCACGGTCGAGGCCGGTAACCTGCTCTATGCCGAAATCCAGGCCAAGGGCGGCGTCGACCGCTTCTATTCCTTTACCCCCAAGGGTACCAACTCCACCGAATATTATGATGAAAACGGCAAGAGCATCAAAGGCTTCCTGCTGGCGACGCCGGTTTATGGCGCGCGCACCTCGTCAGGCTTCGGAATGCGGTTCCACCCGATTGTCGGTTTCATGAAGATGCACACCGGCATCGATTTTGCCGCCCCTTCGGGCACGCCGATCCAGGCCGCCGGCGATGGCGTCGTGATGGATGCGAAATGGTGGGGTGGCTATGGCCGCTGGGTGCGCATCGCGCATAACAAGGAATGGGAAACCGGCTACGGCCACATGTCCGCCATTGCCGTGCGCCCCGGCCAGCATGTCAAGCAGGGTCAGGTGATCGGTTATGTCGGGACCACCGGCCGCTCGACCGGTCCGCACCTGCATTTCGAGGTGTGGCAGAACCACCACCCGATCGATCCGAAGGGCGCCAAGGTGCCGCAATCGAGCACACTGGTCGGCAGCGACCTGGTCGCCTTCCGCGCGCGCAAGCATGAGATCGACACCATGATCGCCCAGGCCGAGGCCAGCCCGACCGGCGCGCTGGCCAATACCGACAGCAACGGCTTCCGCTTCGACATGAATACCGATGCGGCCCAGCCCCAGGCCCTGGCCCAGACGGAAACCAGCCCCCTGCGTAATGGCAGCCATCCGCTGCGATCGGCCATCACCACCACGCGCGGCACGCGGTAGGAGAACTATTAGGTAGCTCAATACTTATTGCTTGAGAAAGACAGTAATAACTTATCCAAAATGATAGAATAAATTTCTGCATATTTGAGTCTTATACAGCTATCTCCTCGCAGCTTTCTGCGCCGCATTCATCGCATATTGTGTAATCGTATACGCAGTGCAGCACCCATTGTTGGGCTTTTGTGTCCCATTGGGCGTAAGCATCTTTAAGGATATTTTCCGAGTGACAGAAGCGACATATATATTTAACACGCATAGCAATATCTCCAATTATCGTACTATCGCATAACTAGCATATGTTTCTCATGAATTTGACAGCATGTCTTATTATCTTACCGAAATTGATATATCCCGCTACTCCAGTTCAACCCAAATCGCACGTTTAAAAACTGAAGCGTGGGTAGCTGAGGCTATGTTTTGCCCCAGTTGCGGCAACAAGCTAAAATCTGAAAGCAACAACAAGAAAGCTTGTGACTTCACTTGCTTATGTTGCATTGAAGAATTTGAGTTAAAAAGTAAAAATGGTAAAATTGGCCCTAAGATTGTAAACGGCGCATACTTTACACTCACAAATCGTTTGGAAAGCGACACAAATCCCAACCTATTTGTATTGCAATATCGCAAATCGGATTGGGGAGTAGAAAATTTTTTTGTTATCCCAAAGTATTTTTTTACTCCCAATATCATAGAGAAACGAAAACCACTATCCCTTTCCGCTCGAAGAGCAGGATGGATTGGTTGCAATATACTGATTGGCTTAGTACCGGATGCAGGTCGCATTCACTATGTAAAAAACAACCAAATAATCAACTATAAAGATGTCATTGAAAACTGGAATTCGACACGATTTTTAGCCGAACAAAAAGCAGGCACCTCAAAAAATTGGCTTTTGGACGTAATGAGTTGCATAGATCACATCGGTAAAAGTAATTTTTCTCTTGAAGAGCTATATAGCTACGAAAAATATTTGAGCGAAAGACACCCAGACAACAGCCATATCAAAGAAAAGATTCGGCAGAAAGTACAGATTCTTCGAGATAATGGATATCTTACGTTTATGAGTCGTGGCCATTATAAGCGTTGCCTGAATAACTCGGCCCGCAAGTCAATATGATCCAAACCCGTAAACGCGAACATAGCCGCAAGCCCGATGAACAGTACGATTTGATAGAAGCCTGCTCACCCGGCCCTTATCTGGAGCTTTTTGCTCGCGGGGAGCGTAAAAACTGGACTGTCTGGGGCAACCAGGCAGATGACTCTTATACGCCGGACTGGAAAACCTACGCCTATAACTCCAGTATTGCCGCGGCAGAATAAACTATTCCAGGCGATCGGCCTTCCAGAGCGCCGGGAAGAGCTTGATCCAGCTCCCGGTGACGATCAGCGAGCCGATGCCACCGAACAGCGCCGCATTGACCGGTCCCATCAGGCGGGCCATGACGCCGGTCTCGAATTCGCCCAGTTCATTCGACGCGCCGATAAACAGGTAGGAGACCGAAGCGACGCGGCCGCGCATATGGTTGGGCGTGACGATCTGCACCAGGGTGCCGCGGACATAGACGCTGATCATATCGGCCGCGCCCAGTACGATCATGGCCGCGATCGACACCCAGATCATTTCAGAGAGGCCGAAGACTATGGTCGAGATGCCGAAAATGGCCACGCCGCCGAACATCCACGGCCCGGCATGGCGGCGGATCGGCGACCACGACAGGATAAACGAGGTGATGATGGCGCCGATCGCCGGCGAGGCGCGCAGAAGGCCGAACGTCTGCGGGCCGGCGTGCAGGATATCCCTGACATAGATCGGCATCAGGGCCACCGCGCCGCCGAGCAGAACGGCGAACAGATCGAGCGAAATGGCGCCGAGGATAACCTTGTTCGACCAGATATAGGCCATGCCTTCCTTCAGCATGGTCATCTTGGAGCCGGACGGGGCATCCGGCGCCGTCGGCGTCTTGATGGTCAGGATCAGAAGGGCGGCGATCAGGCAAAGACCGGCGCAAAAGCCATAGGCGAAGCGCGGCGAAAACCCGACCAGAACCCCGCCCAGGGCCGGCCCGACGATCAGCCCGGTCTGGAAGGCCATTGAATTGACGGCGATCGCCTTGGGCAGGATGTGTTTCGGCACCAGCATGGGCCCTATGGCCGAACTGGCCGGCGCGCTGAAGGCGCGGCAGGCGCCCAGAACGGCGCTCAGGGCAAACAGGCCCCAGAAGGGCGGATGCGGGATAAAGGAATAGGCGAAGAAGGCCAGGGACAGCAGCAACTGCGCGAACAACACCACGCCGACAATCTTCTTGCGGTCATGCCGGTCGGCCACGATCCCGGCCGGCAGGGTAAAGGCAAACAGGGTGATGAACTGCGCCAGACCGATCAGCCCGACATAAAGCGCCGATTCCGCCACCCCTTGCGTGCGCCGGGCGATTTCATACACCTGCCAGGCAATGGCTGCACTCTGGGCCGAGGTGCCGAGCACGCCGGCCAGCCGCGAAGTCCAGAAGGCACGAAAATCGGGAATTTGCAGCGGATGCCGATTGTCTTCCTCAAGCGGCGGCAGGTCGATGGCGGGCGGTTCGGCAGGCGCAGTCACTGTAAAGCCTTCAGAAATGCAGACACGACTCGAATTTGAGTCTTCCCCCGGTCAACAAAGGGTCTTAGAGCAAGGGCATGGCAAATGCATCTAAAAATCTCGACGTTGTCGCGCTGACTCAGGCGCTGATTTCACGGCCCTCCGTTACCCCCGCCGATGCCGGCGCCATGGATACGGTGCAGCGCACGCTGGAGGATCTGGGCTTCACCTGTCACCGGCTGAAATTCGGCGAGATCGAGAACCTTTATGCCCGCCGCGGCACGGCCTCGCCCAATCTCTGCTTCGCTGGCCACACCGATGTCGTGCCGGTCGGCACGCGTAACCTGTGGCGCTATGATCCCTTCGGCGCCGAAATCCATGACGGCGCGGTGATCGGCCGCGGCGCGGTTGATATGAAGGGCGGGATCGCCGCCTGGATTGCGGCGGTCTCTCGTTGCGCAGATCAGGCAGGATCGCTCTCCTTCCTGATCACCGGCGACGAGGAAGGCGTGGCGAAGGACGGCACGGTGCGCGTGGTGCCGTGGCTGAAAGAGCGCGGCGAGGTCATCGATCACTGCATTGTCGGTGAGCCGTCGTCCTCGGCGCAACTGGGCGACATGATCAAGGTGGGGCGGCGCGGTTCGGTCAACGCCACCTTCACAGTCAGCGGCAAGCAGGGTCATGTCGCCTACCCGCAGCGCGCCTTGAATCCCCTGCCCGTTCTGGTCGATCTGCTCAGCGCGTTGAAAGGCCGGGTATTGGATGACGGCTATGCCGATTTTCAACCCTCGAATTTGGAAATCACCACGATCGATACCGGCAACGCGACCTCAAATATCATCCCGCAGGACGCCCGCGCCCGCATCAATATCCGCTTTAATCCGGCCCATACCGGCGCGGAACTGCAAGCCTGGTTCGAATCGCTGGCGGCGGAACATGCGGCGCGGTCAGGCGCGAAAATCGAGGTGCAGACCGCCATTTCCGGTGAAGCTTTCCTGACTGAGGCGGGGCCGTTCGTCGATCTGATCGCCGATGTGATCCAGGCGAAGCTGGGCCTTGAGACCGACCGTTCGACGACCGGCGGCACATCAGATGCCCGCTTTATCCGCGACCTGTGTCCGGTCGTCGAATTCGGGCTGGTCGGCCAGACCATGCACCAGATCAACGAGTGCGTTTCGGTGGCCGATCTCGAAGCCCTGACCGATGCCTATTCGGCCTTGATCGAGGCGTATTTCTCGAAGTTCGGCTCTTCTTCATAGGTGACGTGGGTCAGATAGAGGCCGTGCGCCGGGGCCACCTGACCGCAGATCGCCCGATCCGCCGCCTTCAGAGCGTCCGCCATATAGCTGACCGGATAACGCCCGGTGCCGATATCGACCAGGGTGCCGACCATGGAGCGTACCTGGCGATGCAGGAAAGACCGCGCCGCGAACACGCAATGGATCTCCTCACCGATCCGCTTTACCCGCGCGATATCGAGCGTGCGCATCGGTGACTTCGCCTGGCAGCCGATAAAGCGGAAGGTCGTGAAATCATGATGACCGATCAGGGCCTTTGCCGCCCCGGACATGGCCGCGACGTCGATCGGCTTCTTGACATGCCAGACGCGCCCCTGGTCGATCGCCGGCGGGGCTTCACGGTTGAGGATGCGATAGAGGTACATCCGGCCGGTGGCGGAAAAGCGCGCGGAAAAGTCATCGTCGCATTTTTCCGCCGCCAGCACCGAGACCGGTTTCGGCATCAGGTAGGCATTCATGGCGTCGCGCACGACCTTGGCCGGGAAGTCCTTTTCGAGATCGAAGGTTACCACCTGGCCGGTGGCATGGACGCCGGTATCGGTGCGGCCGGCCACGATCAGACGCAGGCGCTGTCCGCTGAATTTGAAGATGGCTTCCTCAAGCGCTGTCTGTACGCTGGGTTGGTCGCCCTGCGCCTGGAAGCCGTTGAACGGCCGGCCATCATATTCAACGAGACATTTATAGCGTGGCATCAGAGCAGTATATCGCCGGGTTCAAGCGCCGCGCCATTGAGGAAATCAGCCGCATCCTGCGCCGCCTTGCCTTCGCGCTGAACGCGCAGAAGTTCGATAACGCCGCCGCCGGTGGCGATTTTCAATCCGCCAATAAGGCGCGTCCCTGGTGTTTCGCCGGTGGCTTCGTCGGTTAGCCGCGACATCAGCACTTTCAGGCGCTGCTCGCCCTTAGGTGTTTGGAGCAGGCACCACGCGCCGGGGAAAGGCGACAGGCCACGGATATGGAAATCGAGATCGCGTGCCGGGCGGTTCCAGTCGATGCGCGCCTCTTCGGAGGTGATTTTTTTGGCGTAGGTGGGTTCGCCGACCTGTTCCTGGCCGGCCGCGCCGCCGCGTTCGATAGCCGCCAGGGCGACCGGCAAAAGCGAAGCACCCAGCGTTGCCAGCTTGTCATGCAGGGTCTGGGCCGTATCTTCAGCGGTGATTTCCTCACGGCCGGTCAGGATGATCGCGCCTTCATCCAGACCTTCGCTCATGCGCATGACCTCGACACCGGTATGGGTATCGCCTGCCATGATGGCGCGCTGGATCGGAGCGGCCCCGCGCCAGCGCGGCAGCAGCGACGCATGGAGATTGAAGCAGCCGAGAGGCGGGTGATCGAGCACTTCCTTTTTCAATATCTGGCCATAGGCGACGACGATGCAGGCATCGATATCCAGGGCCTGGAATTCGGCAATGGCATCGGACGCCTTCATCGATTTCGGGGTACGGACCTCGATGCCCAGGCTCTGGGCGAAGCTATGCACTGGCGACGGGCTCAGCACCTGACCACGTCCTTTCGGCGCCGGCGGCTGACTGTAGACACAAACGATCTCATGACCGCTGGCCACCAGTTCGGCCAGGGCTTTTACCGCAAATTCGGGCGTACCCATGAAAGCCAGACGCATAAAGAAAAACCTCGTCGTATCGTAATGCGGCGAGGTCTAAGCTCAATTGACTTTGGGGGCAAGCCTTATGCCGCGCGAGTCAATTTCTTCACCTTGGTAACAGCTCTGTCCCGCTTGAGTTTCGACAGGTGATCGATAAACAGAACGCCTTCAAGATGGTCCATCTCGTGCTGGATACAGACGGCGAAAAGGCCCTTGGCCTCTTCCTCGACCTGCTCGCCCTGATAGTTCAGATAACGAATCTTCACATGCGCCGGACGCTGCACCTCGTCATAGATTTCGGGGATGCTCAGGCAGCCCTCTTCATAAGGCAGGGTGTCTTCCGACTTCCAGATGATCTCCGGATTGACGAAATAGCGCGGATTTTTAACCGGCTCGGCATCGTCCGCCGCGCCTTCCGGCTTTTCCTGCAGATCCATGACGATCACCCGGACCGGTTCACCGATCTGGATAGCGGCCAGGCCGATGCCCGGCGCGTCGTACATGGTCTCCAGCATGTCATCCATCAGCTCGCGCAAGGCGTCATCCACCTTGTCGACGGGCTTGGACACCTGCTTCAGAAGCGGGTTCGGAACTGTAATGATTTCACGTATAGCCATAAGGGTGATGTAATCGCGGGCGCTTTAAAAATCAAGTTTGGCCGCATCACCCTCTGTCGATTCCAATAGTTTCAACTTGTTAGAAGCGCGCGGCTGGGCTTCGACCGGTGGCAGTTCGGGCACCGGCTTGCCCTGGTGCTCAACCTGCAACTCTTCGAACTTCTTCGCCTGGGTCAGGACCTGGCTATCGAGCGAACCGACAAAGGCATTGTACTTGTCAACCGCACGCCCCAGCGCTGTCCCCACATCGGAGACATGACCGCCCATGACCGACAGGCGCTTATAGAGTTCGCGTCCCAGATCGGCGATATGCGAGGCATTCTTCATCTGGTCCTCGACCCGCCAGCCATAGGCCACCGCCTTGCACAGGGCGAACAGGGTGGTGGGCGTGACAATGATGACCTTCTTGTCCATGGCCTCGTTCATCAGTTGCGGCATCCGGTCGAGCGCCGCCGCCAGGAAGCCGTCGCCCGGAATGAACAGGGCGACGAAATCGGGCGACTGATCCTTGAACTGGTCCCAATACGCCTTGCCGGCGAGATCGCGGACATGGGCACGCAAGCCCTGCGTATGACGCTGCAGGGCGGCTTCGCGCGCCTCGTCATCGAGCGCATCCATCGAATCGAGAAAGGCGGTGAGATTCACCTTGGAATCGATGACGAACACGCCGTTCGATTTATCACCCGGCATCCGCACCACCACATCCGGACGGCGGCGGCCTTCGTCGGTATCGAGATTTTGCTGCTCGATAAAATCGAACCGTGTCAGGCCGGCGGCCTGCAGAACATTGCGCAGGGTCTCCTCGCCCCAGCGCCCCTGCACGCCGGCGCCGCGTCGAAGGGAGTTGGCCAGTTTCTGCGTCACTTCACGCGTCTGGTCAGAGGCATTCAACAGATGCTTGATCTGCTGTTCCAGTTCCCCGCTGTTCTTCGAGCGCGCCTCTTCCATGGCCTTCACCTGGGCTTCGAAACGCGTCAGGGTTTCGGATACCGGCTTGAGGCTCGAATTCATCCGCTCCAGCGCCAGCTTTTCCCGCGCCACAAAGGATTCCTCGGCCCGCTTCAGCAATGAATCCGATGACGCCTGCATGGCCTGGTGCGACACCAACTGGAACTGCTCGCTCATGGCAGCTTTCGCGTCTTCGAGGTTGCGCGCCCGCTCCTTCGCCGCCGAAAGCTCGGCCATCACATCGGTCAGCCGGTCGGCCAGGTCTTCGTTGCGCGCACGCAGGCGCTTCGCCTCTGCCAGCGACAAAAACCATGCCCCGGCAAAAACCGCGGCAACGAGCAAAACGGCCAGCAAACTCAGCATTGACATGTTCATGCTATGTTCCTAACTTCCCGAAACGAACTTGGCAAGTTCTATTTCACTGCTACAGTTCGCGCAATCAATGGAAGGGGCACATATGATCGACGCCAAAGCGGCCGCCAGAAAAGCTTTTACCGGCCGCGCGCCCTGGACCTATCTCTATCTGTTCCTGATCCCGTTCATCAACTGGTGTTGGGGCGCCGTCCCAACCGTCCCCCTGCCCGATCACGGCGAATGGACACCAATGGCGATCGTCACGGGACTGGTTCTAGTGGTACGAGATTTTGCTCAACGCGAAGTAGGCCATTGGATATTTATTCCGCTGATCGTCGGCATTTCCGCCTCTTATTTTACGTCTCCTTCGGAAATCGCAACCGCTAGTGCTGTTGCCTTTGCCATCTCAGAAACCGTAGACTGGGCACTGTTTACCTTCCTAAAGCTACCACTTTCAAAGCGCGTCTTTATTTCTGCTGCAATAGGATCACCAATTGATACGACTGTTTTCTACTTGATGGCCTCCGCAGCCAAACCCGGCATATTCAATATCTGGGCCATCGGTGCCTCGATCCTCAGCAAACTGGTTGGCTGCGTGATCGTTTATCTTCTGATGAAGAACCGTGAACAAAAAGCTGCTCTGGCTGCGACCTAACGCCGGCTTTTTAAAGCATGGGCGATGGTGTTGTCGTCCAGCCAATCCAACTCACCGCCGACCGGGACACCGCGCGCCAGGAAAGTGATTTCCACCTGATTATCGAATGATTTCAGGCGGTCGGCGATATAGTGCGCCGTGGTCTGGCCCTCGACGGTCGCCGGCAGGGCCATGATAATCTCGCGCACGCGGCCTGAGCGCACACGCTGAACCAAACCATCCAGCCGCAGATCTTCCGGCCGGATACCATCGAGCGCCGAGAGCAGCCCGCCCAGCACATGATAGGTGCCGGTAAAGGCCCCGACACGTTCCATGGCCCAAAGGGCGCTGTCTTCCTCCACTACACAGATCATGGTCTGGTCGCGCGCCGGATCGGTACAGGTCGGACAGGGATTCTGTGTCGAAAGCCGCCCGCAGATGCGACAGGTTTCGACCCTGTCGGCGGCGTCCTGCATAGCGCGCGTTAAGGGAATCAGAAGCTGATCCTTGCGCTTTAGCAGGGCAAGCGACGCCCGCCTGGCCGAACGCGGCCCAAGCCCCGGCAGCTTGGACAACAGGGCCGTCAGGCGTTCGATTTCAGGACCGGCGCCGGAGACCATTAGACGCACTCAAAGAAAGCAAGAAACCCCACCACCAAAGCGCAAGAGCGCTTTGGTCCCCCTCCCCGACAAGTCGGGGAGGTATAAGAAGGGATTGGCGCTTTGTCCATTTATCAGAAGAACTTCGGCATATTGGGCAAACCGCCGCCGGGCCCCAGATCCTTGGCGGCTTCGGCCATGACCTGCGAATTCAGGGCATCGAGATGACGGCGGGCATCGGCATGGGCGGCGCGGATCAGATCGGCCAGCACCTCGCCTTCGCCCGGCGTCACCAGGCTTTCGTCGATGGTGAGCGCCGACATATCGCCGGAGCCCTTCAATTCCATTTTTACAAGTCCTGCGCCGGCGGACCCCTGCACGGTGCTTTCGCTCATTTTCGCCTGCGCTTCATGCAGCTTTTGCTGCACCAGTTGCGCCTGCTTCATCATGGCGGCAAAATCCATCAGTCATTTTCCTTATCGATGTCTGGGCGTTCATCTTCGGGCACGACGGGCTCGATGGTGTTCACCACGGGTTTCGGCTTGGCGCGCACAGCGGTGATTTCGGCGCCGGGGAAGGTCTCCAGAACCTTGGAGACAAAGGGATTGGCCTGCAAACGCGCTTTCGCCGCGTCACGTTCGCGGTTGTCGCGTTCCATGATCGATTCCGCGCCGCCCGTACCTTCGGTGGCGATCAGCCAGCGCTGCCCGGTCCATTCACGCAGTTTCAGTGAAAGTTTGCGCACCAGATCCCCCGGCGCATTGGGCGCGGGCTCAAAGGTGATGGCGCCGGGCCGGAAAGCGACCAGACGGACGAAGCGCTCGACATCAACACGCAGGCCGATATCGCGCTTGTCAGAAATCAGCTTCAGCACCTCCTCGAAGGTCTGCGGACTGGGCAGGGCCTGCTGAACGGGACGCATCTGAACAGCGGTCGCACCACTTCCGCCGCCACCGCCATGCGTGGGAAGGCCGCCGGGCCCATTCAGCACAAGGGGTTCGCCGCTTTGCAGGCGCTTCATCAGAAGCTCCGGTCCCGGCAGGTCGGCGGCATAACACAGCCGCACCAGCGCCATTTCAAAGGCAGCACAGGCATCCGGTGCCCGGCGCAACTCCTCGAACGCCTTCAGCATCAATGTCCACAGGCGGCTGAGCGTGCCGGCTGAAAGCTGCGAGCCCAGCGCCGTGACGCGCATGGCCTGCGCCTTGGGCAGGCGCGTGGCATCGGCGCCGAGGATCTTGGCGACCGAGGTGGCGTGGGCATATTCCAGCATGTCGCCCATGATCTGCGACGGATCGGCACCGAAACCATAGAGCGTGCGGAAAGCCAGCAGGGCCTCGCTCATCTGGCCGGAAATGATGTTTTCAAAGAGACCCAGAGTCGCCGAACGATCGGCCAGGCCCAGCATATCGCGCACCACTTCGGCGCTGGTCGTCTCGCCGGCTTCGCTCTGCACCAGGGCCTGATCGAGCAGGCTGAGGCCGTCGCGCACGGAGCCTTCGGCGGCGCGGGCGATCAGGGCCACGGCATCGGGCTCGATCTTGACGCCTTCGAGGGCGCAGATCTTTTCCAGATGCGGGGTCAGGGTTTCCGGCTCGACACGGCGCAGGTCGAAACGCTGGCAGCGCGACAGGATGGTGACCGGCACCTTGCGGATTTCAGTCGTGGCGAAGATGAACTTGGCGTGGGGCGGCGGCTCTTCCAGCGTCTTCAGCAGGGCATTGAAGGCGCCGGTGGAGAGCATGTGGACTTCATCGATGACGTAGACCTTGTAGCGCGCCTCGACCGGGGCATAGCGCACGGATTCGAGCAGGTCGCGCATGGCATCGACACCGGTGCGCGAGGCGGCATCGAGTTCGAGCACGTCGATATGGCGGCCTTCGATGATAGCCTGACAATGGACGCCCATGACCGACAGATCGACGCTCGGCTGATGGACGGTGTCGCTCTCATAGTTGAGCGCGCGCGCCAGCAGGCGGGCCGTCGTGGTCTTGCCGACGCCGCGCACGCCGGTCAGCATGAAGGCATGGGCGATCCGGCCTGCCGAGAAGGCGTTGGTCAGGGTGCGGACCATGGCCTCCTGGCCGATCAGATCCTCGAAGGTGCGCGGGCGATATTTGCGCGCCAGGACCGTGTAGGCTTCGGATTTCTCGATCGGCTTGGCCACGGCAACGGGCGCCGGTGTTGGCGCTCCACCGAACATGTCGTCCGTGTTCTCATCGCGCTCCGGAAGGTCTATTTCCGCGGCGGCAAATGGATCGTCAAGGTCGGGATGTTCGGACATGAATTCTATATAGTGGCTTTTTGCACAGACGTCATCACAATGCGCGATTCTTCAACAGGCGCAATTGTCAGCAAAGAAGGAAAGCCATCCGGCGCTTGAGGCCAGGCCAAGAGCCGCCCCAGCCGTTGCGAGGAGCCCATTCTTCTAAATTAAAGGATGGTGGCGCTTGAGCGGAAACGAACCGAGCGAAGCGAGGTGAGACGACTGACCCGAAGGTGAATTCGTTGTGGCTGCTGCCTTCCGGCCCTGACCAGATTGGCGAGGCCTCCGCCCAGCCGTCTCGCGGCCTATATGCATATTTTTATCCGTCATTGCAAGAGGGGATTTTTGCGGCCAGAGTGTGTTGAAGTCAGAAACCCCACCACCACTTCGCTTCGCTCGTGGTCCCCCTCCCCGACAAGTCGGGGAGGTATAGGGTCGTCTTTTCTTATACCTCCCCATCTTTGATGGGGAGGGGGACCGCGCCATTCTTATGGCGTGGTGGTGGGGCTTCTTACTGCTGCATAAGGAAAGCCCGCCCATGTCAGAAACCACTCCAAACGGCTATATCAAACGCTGGTGGAAGGAAGCCGTCGTCTATCAGGTCTATCCGCGCTCGTTTTATGACAGCAATGGCGACGGCATCGGCGACCTTCGCGGCGTCCTGGAAAAGCTTGACCACATCAAGGGCCTGGGCGTCGATGTCATCTGGTTGTCACCGCATTTTGACAGCCCCAATGCCGATAATGGCTATGATATCCGCGATTACCGAAAGGTCGGAGCCGAATTTGGCACCATGCAGGATTTCGACGACCTGCTGGCAGCGATCAAAACGGCCGGCATGAAGTTGATCATCGATCTGGTGGTCAATCATACGTCCGATGAACACCAGTGGTTTGTCGAGAGCCGGTCGTCACGCGAGAATCCGAAGCGCGACTACTATATCTGGAGTGACAAAAAGCCCAACGACTGGACCTCGATCTTCGGCGGCCCCGCCTGGACGCAGGGAGAAGACGGGGACTGGTATCTCCATCTGTTCGACCGGAAACAGCCGGACCTCAACTGGGATAATCCAGCCGTGCGCAAAGAGGTTTATGACCTTATGCGCTTCTGGCTCGACAAGGGCGTTGACGGTTTCCGCATGGATGTCATCCCTTTCATTTCAAAGGATAAAACCCTCCCGAACCTGCCGGAAGATCTCCGCGCCAAACCGCAATATGTCTATGCCAACGGGCCGCATGTGCATGACTATCTGCATGAAATGAACCGCGAAGTGCTGTCGCAATACGATGTCATGACCGTCGGTGAAGCCTTTGGCGTGACGCTGCAAGACACGCCGAAACTCATCGATGAGCGCCGTCAGGAACTGGACATGATCTTCCAATTCGCCGCCGTGGAGGTCGATCGCGGACCAGATGGCCGCTGGAAGCCATGGACCCTGCTGGAATTCAAGGCGGTTTTTATCCGCCAGGACCAGGCGCTGGACACCCATTGCTGGCCAACCTTTTTCCTCAGCAATCATGACAATCCGCGCATCGTCTCGCGCTTTGGCGATGACAGCCCGCAGTGGCGCGAAAAATCAGCCATGCTGCTGGCGACGCTCACCCTGACCATGAAGGGCACGCCTTTTATTTATCAGGGCGATGAGATGGGCCTGACCAACCGCAACTTTACCGACATAGACCAGTTCAACGATCTATGGACGAAAAACGCCTGGCAGGAAGAGGTGGGCAGCGGCAAATGGAGCGCGGAGGCCTTTTTTGCCAACCAGAATAAGGTCAGCCGCGACCATGCGCGAATGCCTCTGCCCTGGACAGCCGAGGGCGGCTTCACCACCGGCCAACCCTGGTTCGCGCTCAACCCGAATTTCACCGAGATCAATGCCGAAAGTGGCCGCGCCATCTATGACCACTATGCCCGCCTGATCGCCCTGCGTCATGCCGAACCGGCCCTGGTCTATGGTGATTACCAGGATATCGCGCCCGATCATCCGCAGGTCTTTGCGTTCAAAAGTACACTCGGCAAGACCGCCTTTCTGATCGTCCTGAATTTTTCCGGCCAGCCCGTAGACTTCGACCTGCCGGACACCACGCCGTGTCTCGGCAACTATAGGGATGCCCCTACGTACCTGCGCCCGTGGGAGGCCCGTGTTTACCGGATAAAATGACGGGAACGGATTATTAACCCTGTCTTCTGAGGCGCCGTTAAGCTTTTCAGTTGTAATATCCTTTTCGGCAGGGGCCGTTTTAAAAGAAGTACAGAAAAAGTCATATGCCAACACGCAATATCCTCTTCCTGTGCAGCTTTAATGCCGGCCGCGCCATGGTGGCAAAGGGCATACTCAATGCCTTCGCCAGTCCGGATTATCGCGGCTTTGCCGCCGGTGATGAACCGGAGCGCACCCCTTGCCCGGAAGCCCTGTCAGTCCTCGCCCGTCACCTCGAAACGGTCCAGGGCGTACGCGTCAAGCACTGGAGCGTGTTTACCCGGCCCGGCGCCCCGAAAATCGACGTGGTTATCAGCCTGTGCAACAATGCCGTGGGCGAAATCTGTCCGGTCACCTTGCCGGGCCGCCCCCTGACGGCGCACTGGAACATTACGGACCCCTCGACAGCCTCGGATGCCGCGGGTCGTCGCGCCGCCTTCGAGCAGGTCTATCAGGAGCTTTACGACCGCATTGCCGACCTGATCGAGATTCCCCTCACCAAGGAGGGCAAGAAACTCGAAAAGACCATCAATGCCATTGGCTGGCTCAACGCCAGGGCCGCCTGACGCGCTTGGCATATGGCCTGCTCTGTGCGATAGCGTCGCCATGCCTAATGATCCCGTTCTAGATACCCTGTTCCTGCCGCTTGAAGACGGCCTAATTGACTGGCCGGCAAATGGCCCGGCCCTGTTCCTGCGCGCCCGAACGGGGGATGCCCTTGATGACATATCGCGCGACAAACTCATCTGTGAACAGAGCTTCAAGCCGGCCCATGACGCCCTGATCCGCGCCGGCTTCCAGATGCGCGAGAGCCATGCCTGGGCCGAACTGACTCTGGTCCTGCCGCCGCGCCAGCGCGAGGAAAGCCGCGCCCTGCTCGCCCGCGCGATTCAGGCAACCACCAGGGGCGGCATCGTCATGGCGGCGGTGTCGAATAATGAAGGCGCCAAAACCATCGAAGGCGACCTGAAAGCCCTGGCCGGGAATGTCTCCAGCCAGTCGAAGAACAAATGCCGCGTCTTCTGGGCGACGGTCGATGGCCGTACCGATACGACATTGCTGGCCGAATGGCTGAAACTGGATGCGCCGCGCGACATAGTGGAGGGCCGCTTCACCAGCCGGCCCGGCCTCTTCGCCTGGGATCATATCGACGCCGGCTCGAAACTGCTGGCCGATCACCTGCCCAGGACTTTCAAGGGCAAGGTCGCCGATCTTGGCGCCGGTTTCGGCTATCTCAGTGATGAGGTGCTGACACAAAACCCCGGCACTACCCATCTGGACGCCATCGAGGCCGAGGGCCGCGCCGTCGAGATGGCGAATCTGAACCTGGCGACGCATGGTGATCGCGCCACCGTGCATTGGCTCGACGCCACCAAAGCCCTGCCCGATACCTATGACGCCATCATCAGCAATCCGCCGTTTCATGTCTCGGATCGTGCCGATCGCCACGATGTCGGCAAGGCGTTCATCACCTCGGCGGCGAAGGCTCTGACCTCCGGCGGCCAGTTGTGGATCGTCGCCAATCGCCACCTGCCCTATGAGGAAACGCTGGAAGCCAGCTTCAAGCATGTCACGGTCGTGGCGCAGACGAATTTCTACAAGGTCTTCAAGGCGGTCGGCCCGAAAGTGACACGATGAAGCTGATCAGGCGACTGGCCAATCTGGGTTACGGCTCGCGCAAGGAGATGCAAAAGCTGATCCGCATGGGCGCGATCACCAATGCCGTGGGCGAACGGCTCGATGAGGATGCCGACACGGCGCACGACGATATCCGCTACAAGAGCCGGCCGCTCGATCCCGATTTCGGCATGGTGCTGATGCTCAACAAGCCGACCGGCTATGTCTGTTCGCTCAAGGATCGCGGCAATCTGGTCTATGAACTGCTTCCCAGCCGCTTTTCAGAACGCAAGCCGGTGCTGTCCACCATTGGCCGGCTCGATTCCGATACCTCCGGCCTGCTGCTGTTCACCGATGACGGCGAATATCTGCATAAAATCATCTCGCCGAAGAACCATGTCGCCAAGATATACGAGGTGACCTGCGCCCGGCCGCTGGAACCGCACTATGGCGATATCTTCGCTTCCGGCACGCTGATCCTGGAAAGCGAAAAGGATGCGCTGAAACCGGCCTTTCTGGAAGTGACCGGCGAAAAGATCGCCCGCCTGACGCTTTATGAAGGCCGCTATCACCAGGTGCGGCGCATGTTCGCGGCCGTCGGCAACCATGTCGAGGCCCTGCACCGCGCGCAAATGGGCGATCTGACGCTAGGTGACCTTAAACCCGGCAAATGGCGGCTGCTGAGCGCGGCCGAAGCCCTAGGGCTGCTTAAGGGCTGATTGCGATCACCGGCCGGCCTCCACCCAGTCAAGCGGTGAAATACCCACATCGCGGCTGGGTATTATTGCACCATAGATTAGCAAGCCAGGCGGCAATTTTCGCAAGCTAGAAATCAGCCAACGGCATGGCATGGAAATATAAAATCGGTCCGATAAAACGATAGCGATTGAAAATGACACCGGTTTCCTATAGGCTCCATTTCAACCGATCACCCATCACCAGGGGGCCAAAAGGCCGGATCACGCAACAAAAAGCAAACGGGGAATAAGTGAATACGTCCAGCGTCATCCTGGACCAGGTCACCAAGTCGTTCAGCGGCCATGATGTCATCAAGGGCGTCTCGCTGGAGGTCAAGAAGGGTGAACTGGTCGTCTTCGTCGGCCCTTCGGGCTGCGGAAAATCCACCCTGTTGCGCCTGATCGCCGGCCTGGAGACACCCACCAGCGGGCGTATCGATATCGCCGGCGAGAACGTCACCTACGCCCATCCGTCAAAACGCGGCGTGGCGATGGTCTTCCAGTCCTACGCCCTGTACCCGCACATGACGGTCGAGGACAATATCGGTTTCGCCCTGCGCATCAAGGGGATGCCGCGCGCCGAAATAAAGCTCAAGGTCCGGGCCGTCGCCGAAACCCTGCAACTGGGCCACCTGCTCCACCGCCTGCCCAAGGCGTTGTCTGGCGGTCAAAGGCAGCGCGTTGCCATTGGTCGCGCCATGGTACGCGAACCCGACGTTTTCCTGTTCGATGAACCCCTGTCCAATCTCGATGCCTCCCTGCGCGGCCAGATGCGGGTGGAAATCGCCGGCCTGCACGCGCGCCTGGGCGCTACCTCGGTCTATGTGACGCACGATCAGGTCGAGGCCATGACCCTGGCCGACAAGATCGTGGTGCTCAATGGCGGCCGCATCGAACAGGCCGGCCCGCCGATGGAGCTTTACCGCCGACCGGCCAACCTCTTCGTCGCCACCTTCATCGGCTCGCCCGGCATGAATATCCTGCCGGTGACACTCGCCGGCGCGGAACGTGATCAAGTGACCATCAACACGGCGCAGGGGCCGATCACCCTGCCGCGCGTCAATGCCCGCGTCGTCTCCGGCGCGGAAGCCAGCCTCGGCCTGCGCCCGGAAAGCCTGTCGCTCACCACGGCCGGTCAGGGCCAGCTATCGGGTTATGTCAACCTCATCGAACGGCTGGGCGGCGAAACCTTCGCCTATGTCGCCCTGAAAGGCTTCGAGGCGCCGCCAATCATCGTCCGGCTGGACGGCGAGGCCGAATTGCGCGTGCATGACGAGGTGCATCTGGCCATCGACGGCCAGCGCGCCCACCTTTTCAGCGCTGATGGCCTGGCGCTCGGCCATGCGCCGGATGCAAAGGCGGCCTCCTGATGTCCGGCGCCTCCATCTATGCCAGCCGCCGCGCGGGGTCGCTCTATATTGCGCCCTTTGCCATCGGCTTTCTGCTGTTCACTGCCTTCCCGTTCGTCGCTTCTTTTATACTCAGCCTGACGGATGCGCGGTTGCAGGATCAACTTGGCGATGCCCATTTCATCGGCTGGCACAACTATGCCGGCATGTGGGCGGACGCCACCTTCCGCAAGTCGCTGGGCGTTACCTTCTTCTATGTCTTTGTTACCGTGCCGCTGAAACTGGCCTTTGCCCTGCTGATCGCCGTGGTGCTCAATTTCAAGCTGCGTGGCATCGGCCTGTTCCGCACCGCCTTTTACCTTCCGTCGATTCTGGGCGGCAGCGTGGCCATTGCCGTGGTCTGGCGTTTCGTCTTCGCCAGCGACGGCCTGGTGAATCAGTTTCTGCATGGCGCGGGCTTCGGCGGAATCAACTGGCTGGGTGAACCCTCGACCGCCATGTTTTCGATCATCCTTTTGCGCCTGTGGCAGTTCGGCTCGGCCATGGTGGTCTTTCTCGCCGGGCTGAAGGCCATTCCCGAAGACCTGTACGAAGCCGCCGATCTCGATGGCGCCTCCCGCCTGCGCCAGTTCTGGATGATCACCCTGCCGCTGCTGACGCCGGTACTGTTCTTCAACTTCATCATGCAGATCGTCCAGGCGTTCCAGGAATTCAACGGCCCCTACATCATCACTGGCGGCGGGCCGATGAAATCGACCTACCTCCTGCCGCTGATGATCTATGAGGAAGCCTTCAAATACTTCAATCTCGGCTATTCCTCGGCGCTGTCATGGGTGCTGTTCGTCATCATCGCCCTGTTTACGGCCCTGGCTTTCTGGTCGCAACGCTTCTGGGTTTTCTATGCCCAGGAACGCGACAATAAAGGAGGGCACTGATGCAGAACGCAACCCGCCAGGGCTGGCGCCGCTACCTGCCCCTGATAAACGCCTTTATCCGTTACGGACTGCTGATCGGCATCGGCTTCCTGATGCTGTATCCGCTGTTCTGGATGATCGGCGGGGCCTTCAAGAACAATCATGAAATTTTCGCCTCGCCCGGCTTCATTCCGGCGCATCCGACGACGGACGGCTTCACGAAGGGCTGGAAAACCTCGACCGAATATACCTTCACCACCTATCTGCTGAACACTATGAAGATCGTCATTCCCAAGGTAATCCTGACGGTTATTTCGTCGGTGATCGTTGCCTACGGGTTCGCACGCTTCGCCATTCCCGGCCGCAAGCTGCTGTTCGCGCTTTTAATGGCCACCGTGCTGCTGCCCAAGTCGGTCCTGCTGATCCCCCAGTATCTGATGTTCCGTGAATTCGGCTGGCTCGATACCTATCTGCCGCTCTATATCCCCCAGGCTTTTGCGGTCGAAGGTTTCTTCGTCTTCCTGATCATCCAGTTCATGCGCAGCCTGCCGGTCGATATGGAGGAGGCCGCGGTCATGGACGGCTGCAACTCGTTCCAGGTGCTGACCCTGATCGTCTGTCCGGTGATCCTGCCGGCGATCATTTCGGTGGCCCTGTTCCAGTTCATGTGGAGCATGAACGACTTCCTGCAGCCGCTGATCTACCTGTCGAGCGTCGAGAAATATCCGGTGGCGCTGGCGCTCAAGATGTCGATTGACGTCACCGAAGCGACCTCATGGAACGAGATTTTGGCCATGTCCGTCATCGCGCTGGCGCCATCGCTGATCCTGTTCTTCGTGGCGCAGAAATACTTCGTCGAGGGCGTGACCTCGGGAGCGGTGAAAGGATGAGCACGTCATTCACCCGCCGCACTGCTTTAGCCGGTATGGGCGCCTTAGCCGCCTGTTCTCCGCGCACTGCGCCCGGCCTACAGCGTCAGGTCACCCTGCGCATGAGCTGGTGGGGCGGGGCCTCGGCGCACAAGGCGACGCTGGAGGCCCTGCATCTCTTCATGCAGCGCTACCCGCATATCGAAGTGCGTGGCGAGTATACCGGCTTCCTTGGCCACCTGGAACGCCTGACAACCCAGATCGCGGGCCACACCGCGCCGGACCTGATGCAGATCAACTGGTACTGGCAGGTGCTGTTTTCGCGTGATGGCCGCGGATTTTACGACCTAAACCGCCTGTCGAAAGAGATCGATTTTTCACAGTATGACGCCCGCACCCTCGGCATGGGGGAGCGCAATGGCCACCGCAATGCCCTGTCGGTCGGCAATGCGGCGCGGCTATTCTATTTCAACCGCACCACCTATGACAAGGCGCGCCTGGCCCTGCCGGATTCCTGGGACAGTCTGCTGGCGGCTGGCCCGAAGATGCGGGAGGCCCTGGGCGATGCCTACTACCCGATCGACGGCACCTTCCAGGATTTCATCGCCATGGCGCGGTCGCGTATCGTGCAGAAAACTGGCAGGCCGCTGGTCGATGACGTTCATAAGCGACTCAACTGCACGCGTGAGGATATGGCCGAAATGGCGCGGCTCTATGCCGGGCTGACGCGCAACCATTCCCTGCCGGCGGCCCGCGTCCGCGCCGCCTTCGGCAATGTGGCCCAGCAGGAAATGCGACCGTGGATCAACGGCCAGTTCGCCGGCTGCTATCTGTGGAACTCGTCGATCGACAAGTTCACCGATACGCTCAGGCCCGGCGAGCATGTCGAACTGGCCTCCTATCCGCTCATCCCCGGCGCCACGGATGCCGGCCTGCTTTATCGCCCGGCCATGATGTTCGCTATCAACCGCCAGACGGCGCATCCGCAGGAGACCGCCCTGCTGCTCAACTTCCTGATGAACGATCCGGTCGGGGTACGTGCCATGGGCCTGAGCCGGGGCGTACCGTCCTCGGCCATTGCCCGCCGCACCCTGACCGACGACGGCATGATGACCGGCCTGAAACTCGACAGCGAGGCCGAACTGGCACGGCTGCCGATTACCGTGCTGGAAAGCCCGTGGTTCGAGCATCCGCGCGTGCGTGACGGTTTCCAGGATATCCTGGAAATGCAGGGCTATGGTGTCATCGACGAAGAGACGGCAAGCGCGCGACTTTATGACGACATCAACGCCATACTGGCGCGCGTGATCCGATGACGCTTTCCGTCATCGCCGCCCTGCCGACCGCGTTGGCTTTGGAAATGTCCAATGGCCAATGCTATCGCAGCCCCGCGCCGCATCACGTCCAGGTGGATGGCGTCGAGGCTCCCGCGACCGACCGCAACAGCTTCACCCTGCGCGACCTGAAAAGCGATACGGCCTACCATGTCGAGGTGGAAAGCGGCGGCCAGACCCATAGTCTGACGGCGCACACCCCGCCGCTCACAGCTATTCTCGATCCGCGCGCTTTCGGCGCGAAGGGCGACGGCATAAGCGACGACACCCGCGCCCTGCAGGCCGCTCTGTCCGCCTGTCCGCCAGGCGGTCTGGTGCGGCTGGCCGATGGCGATTTCGTCTCCGGCCCGCTGTTCCTGAAAAGCCATACCCGGCTGGAAGTGGCGGCTGGCGCAAGCCTCCTCGGCCTGCGTGAAATCGCTGCCTGGCCCGTACTGCCGGCCACCCTGCCCGGTCTTGGCGGCGCACCGGTCTTTCTCGGTTCATGGGAAGGCGAACAGCTCGCCTGCCATGCCGGCCTGCTGAATATCCTGTCGGCGGAAGATGTCATGATTTACGGCGAAGGCACGATCGACGGTCGCGCCGGTTTCGATACCTGGTGGGCGCCTGATCGGATCGCTTACGAGAAGCGACCGGAGCGCGGCGCTCACCCCGGCGGCGCGGCTTGCGCCTGGCGGCCCCGCCTGATCTATGCCGTCGACAGCCGTGACCTGGTCTTCGAAGGCGTCACGTTGACTGGCAGCCCGTCATGGACCCTGCATCCCCTGCACTGCGCCGATGTCCGCGCCGTCAATCTGTCGATCGCCGCTCCCGCCGACAGCCCCAATACCGACGGCGTTAATCCCGAAAGCTGCACCGGTGTGACTATAACCGGCGTTCACTTTACGGTCGGCGATGACTGCATCGCGCTGAAGTCTGGCAAGCTCAGTATGGCGAAACAGGCCCTGCGCCCGACGCGCGACGTGACCATTTCCAACTGCCATATGCAGGACGGCCACGGCGCCGTGGTCATCGGCTCGGAAATGGCGTCCGGCGTTTACGATGTCCGGGTCCGCGACTGCCTGTTTACCGGCACCGATCGCGGCCTGCGCATCAAGACCCGGCGTGGCCGCGGCCAGGACGCGATTGTGCGCAATATCGCCTTCGACAATATCCGCATGGAGAACGTCGGCACGCCCTTTGTCATCAACAGTTTCTACTGGTGCGATCCCGATGGCAAGAGCGACTATGTTGGCAATACAAATCCCCTGCCCGTCGATGACGGCACGCCCTCGCTCGGCGACTTTACGCTGACGCGCATCCGCTGCACCGGCGTCCGGTTGGCGGCGGCCTGGCTACTCGGCCTGCCCGAACAGCCGATCGACGGCATCACTATCGACGACTTTTCCGTGCGCTATGCCCCCGATGTCACACCGGAAGCGCCGGATATGGCCGCGTCCATCCCCGCCGTCGCCTGTCAGGGAATTCATATCCGCAATGCCCGTCATGTCCGCCTCGATCATATCGATATCGAAGGCCAGGACGGCGAAATCCTCACCCTGGAGTCTGTATCGTGATCGTTATCCCGAAAATTCCCGAAGACGTCACGCGTGCGCCGCTGCAACGCGCCTTCCAGTTGGCTAATGGCACGATCCACGTTCTGTCGGCCTTCGGCGCGCAGGTGCCCGTCTTTGTCGAGGGCTATATCCGAAGCTGGAAGCCCTACAAGGCGGCCTGGAATTACGAGGACGGCATGATCTGGCTGGGTGCGCTTGATCTGTATGAAGCCACCAATGATGCCGCCCTGCTCGATTTCGTCCGCACCGAAGCCGAACACCGCATCACCCCGGAAGGCGTCATGACGACCTTTGATTCGGATGAATACAATATCGATAATATCCACGCCGGCCGCATCCTGCCCCGCCTCTATGCCCTGACCGGTGACGACCGTTACCGCCGCGCCATGGACCGGCAGTTTTCCCAGTTGCTGACCCATCCGCGCACACAATCCGGCAATTACTGGCACAAGCAGATCTATCCGTGGCAGGTCTGGCTGGATGGTCTTTACATGGCCCAGCCGTTCCAGACCGCCTATGCGCGGGCCACTGGCAAGCCGGACCTGTTCGCTGATACGATCCGCCAGTTCCTCGCCGTCGAAGCCCATCTGAAAGGTGAAAGCGGCCTCTATCATCACGGCTGGGACGAATCGCGCGCCGAACGCTGGGCCGATCCGGATACCGGCCGTTCGCCCTGCGTCTGGAGCCGTGCTATGGGCTGGTGGGTGATGGCCCTGGCCGATGTCTGCGAAGCGGCGGAGGGCCTTGACGGCCATGACGACATCGCCCGCCTGCTGAAGGAGAGCCTCGATGCCCTGCGGCGTGTGCGCAAACCCGGCGGCCTGTGGTATCAGGTCGCCGACCAGGGCGGACGCGTAGGCAATTATGAGGAGGCATCGGCCTCGCTGATGATCGCCTATGCCCTGATGAAGGCTGAGCGGCTGAGGGTCGCGGAAACCGCCGCCGAGGGACTTTCGGCCCTGCGGATGATCTGCGATCGTTTCGTCACGCCTTCCGCGCTCGAAGGCATCTGCGGCGTGGCGGGGCTCGGCAATACGCCCTATCGGGACGGCTCTTACGCCTATTACCTGTCGGAAAAGATCACGCCCAACGATCCCAAGGGCGTCGGGGCACTGATGATGGCGCTCTCCGAAGGGGTGCGTTTGACCACCAAACCATAACCTCTTCCGAAAAGCATGAACTCAACTATGGCAAAATTATCGCAGTTTTGACAGAACGGTGATTTTTAATGCCACCGGTGTCATTCTTTGCCGCCGCAGGGCTTGTCAGCCTAAAATTTCTATGCCTAGTTGTTGATCATCGACGTTATGCGGATCTTGCGTGATCCGATGACACCGGTGTCAATTTATAAGCCGAAGCGGGGGCCAAAAGCCTTCCATTCACACGAACAGCCGGATGATAGTCCGGACTGTTGGCAAAACGGGGAGTAAAAACCGATGCTGAAACCGACCGACGCCCGAACTGCGTCCACATTCACCAAAGCCCTCGCCCTGAGCGCATCCGTCGCCGCCATTACCCTGGCCGCCGGCAGCCTGTACGCGGCGCCCGCCATGGCCCAGGATGCAGCACCGGCCGCCGCACCTGCCGCCGCGCCGGCCGATGATTCGACCCTCGTTATCGTCACAGGCTTCCGGGGTTCGCTGCAAACCGCCATCAGCGAGAAGAAGCGTTCCACCGATATGATCGACGTGATCAAGTCGGAAGATATCGGCCAGTTCCCTGACCTCAACCTGGCGGAAAGCCTGCAGCGCATTCCGGGCGTCTCGATCGACCGGGACGGCGGCGAAGGCAAACAAATCACGGTGCGTGGTCTCAATTCGGAATTTTCGCGCACCCGCCTGAACGGCCTGGAAGCCCTGGCCACCACCGGCTCCAAGGATTCTTCAGGCGGCACCAATCGCGGCCGCGGCTTCGACTTCAACGTTTTTGCTGCCGACCTGTTCAACTCGCTGACCGTGCGCAAGTCGCTGTCGGCCGAGATCGAGGAAGGCTCGCTCGGCGCCACGGTCGACCTGCAAACTGCCCGCCCCTTCGACTACAAGGGCTTCACCATGGCCGGCTCGCTTCAGGCCGGTTATAATGACGCCTCCAAACAGACCGAACCGCGCGGCACCTTCATGATCTCCAACCGCTGGGCCGACGGCAAGCTGGGCGCCCTGCTCTCGGTCGCCTACGGTACGCGTACGGTGATCGAGGATTCGACCAACACCACGCGCTGGGAAAATGCCTATGCCAATGGCAATGCCGGCCGGATCGGCAGCTACAGCACCGACGGTGGCCTGACCTTCATCCCGGTCACGCCTTGCGCCAACAATTCGTCCAGCCAGTGCAACAAGGCCGAAGACAATTCCAAGAACCCGGTCCTGACCGATCCGGAAGCGATCAAGATCAGCCACGCCCTGCACCCGCGCATTCCGCGCTACAATCACTTCGAGACCGACCAGGAGCGCCTGGGAATCACCGCCGCCTTCCAGATGCGGCCAAACCCCGACACCCTGTTCACCCTGGAAGGCATGTACGCTACCTTCGGCTCCAACCGCGATGAATGGGAAATCGAGGGCATTTCCTTCAGCCGCAACGGCGCGGGTTTCCCCAATTCGGGCGTCTATAACTACACGATCGACGACGAAGGCACCATGACCAAGGCGTCGTTCAACGATGTCGATATCCGCGCCGAACACCGCTATGACGAACTGAAGACCACCTTCCAGCAACTCAACCTGACCTGGGACCAGAACTGGGGTGATCGCCTCACCTCCAAGCTGCTGATCGGCGCTTCGGATTCGCTGCAGGACAACCCGGAACAGACGACCTTCACGTTTGAATCCTACAATGTCGATGGCTACAGCTACGACTATTCGGACATGACGCATCCGGTCTTCGACTATGGCACCTCATCGACCGGCTGTTCGCCTGATCAGGCCTGTTACTGGACCTATTCCAGCAGCAAGACCAATGGCGACGCTTCGCTGATCCGCCTGCGCCCCCAATCGGTCGAAAACAGCTTCGCTACCGCCAAGCTCGACCTGAAATACGAACTGACCGACAATATCGACATCAAGTTCGGCGCCTCCAGCAAGAAGTATGAATTTAACTCCACGGAATACGGTCGCTTCACCAGTGATCCTCTGAAACGCGACGAAGACGCCTCCGGTGCCATCGTTGACGCGATCAACACCGATATTGCCGGCTATTCCGAGACGGTGACGGTGGGCGGCAACACCTATCTGATCCCCAATCTCGATAAGATCCGCAGCACTTTCGATTACAACTGCAACTGCACCAACAGCTACGGCACATTCACAGTCAATACGACCAACTCGTCTTCGCTCGCCGGCAACCGCGATGCCGAGGAAGTCGATACCAGTTATTACGTGCAGGCCGATTTCAAGGGCCAGCTCGCCGACATGCCGTTCCGCGGCAATATCGGTACGCGCCAGGTCCGGACCCAGACCACTGTCAGCGGTTACATCGGCGGATCCGGCGCGCCGACCCTGACCACCATCCGCCGCAGCTATGACGACTCGCTGCCTTCGATGAACGTGATGATCGAGCCACTGGAAAATGTCTATGTCCGCTTTGCGGCCGCCAAGACCATGGCGCGTCCGACCCTGCTCTCAATGACACCCGGCGGCGGTTCGATCGACACCACCAAGAAGACGCTGAAAACGGGCAATCCCTACCTCGATCCGGTTCGCGCCAACACCATGGACGTCTCGCTCGAATGGTATCCGGACAAGGACACGCTGGTCACGCTGGGTGTGTTCCAGAAGGACATCAAGAGCTATATCCAGTCGCGCGTCACGTCCGCCAAGCTGAGCGAACTGGGCTACAATTATGCCGACCTGGGCGAGACCAGTGACGTTGAATATGACGTTACCACCCCCGTCAACACGCCGGGTGGCGATCTGAAGGGTTTTGAAATCAATATTCAGAAGCCGTTCACCTTCCTGCCCGGCTTCCTCAGCCGGACCGGCGGCATCCTGAACTACACACACGTCGAATCGCAGATTCAGTATTACATCGGTGCCAGCGACACGACGACGACCGAAGCCGATCTGCTGGGCCTGTCTCCGGAAGCCTGGAACGCCACGCTCTATTATGAAGGTGAAAAGCTTTCCGGCCGCATCGCCGCTTCGTACCGCGACGGCTACCTGTCCCAGCTTTCGCCCGGCTCCTCGGCCGATTTCTGGGGCAAGCACGAGACCCTCAACTTCGATGCCCAGATGACCTACAAGATCAACAACCAACTGACCCTGGTCCTGGAAGGCATCAATCTCACCAACGAAGCGGATGACCGTTACGTTGCCTACAACACGGTCCAGGGCAATACCGCCCAGAACCTGCTGTACGACTACGGCACCTCGGGCCGCCAGTATTATCTCGGCCTGCGTTACAAGTACTAAGCGTATCCCTCCTCCTGTCATGACTGGGGCGCCGGAGTCATCCGGCGCCCCCTTTTTATGAGCGGGGATGTTTTTGAAGGAGAGGTCATGCCGAAAGCCAGCCGCCGCGACGCCCTGAAATCAGCCGGACTGGGTGCCCTGCTCTTCGGCCTGCCCGCTGGCAGCGATGCAGCTTCGCCTGCATCGGCGCGTGGCGTGGAGGGCCAGCGCCGGGCCGATCTCGGCGACGGCACCTTCCTCAATCCGATCATGGCCGGTGACCATCCCGATCCGTCGATCCTGAAGGACGGCGCCGACTATTACATGACCTTCTCGACCTTCGAAGCCTATCCCGGCCTGCTCATCTGGCATTCGCGTGACCTGGTGAACTGGCAGCCGGTAACGGCGGCACTGACCCGCAATATCGGTTCTGTCTGGGCGCCGGAGCTTTGTAAACACAAGGGCCGCTACTACCTCTACATCCCGACAAAGCAGACGAAGACACCCGGCAGCAAGACCACCTCCTGGGTCATCTGGGCCGACGACATCAGGGGGCCGTGGTCGGACCCGATCGATCTCAACCTGCCTGACCATATCGACCCCGGCCATGCGGTCGGCGAAGACGGCGCGCGCTGGCTTTACTTAAGTGGCGGCGACCGTGTGCGGCTGGCCGATGATGGCTTATCAACCATCGGCGCGCCGGAGCATGTTTATGACCCGTGGCATTATCCGGCGGAATGGGATGTCGAAAGTTTCTCACCCGAAGGCCCCAAGGTCACCCGTCACGGCGATTATTACTACCTGATCCTGGCGGTCGGCGGCACGGCGGGACCGCCCACCGGCCACATGGTCATCGCGGCGCGATCGCGCTCGATCAATGGCCCGTGGGAACAGCATCCGCGCAATCCGCTGGTTCATACGGCCTCGCTCGAAGAAAAATGGTGGTCGCGCGGCCACGCCACGCTCGTGGAAGGCCCCAAAGGCGACTGGTGGGGCGTTTATCACGGCTATGAGAATGGCTTCTGGACCTTGGGCCGCCAGACCCTGCTGGCGCCGGTCACCTGGAGCGCTGACGGCTGGTTCGATTTCGGCGGCGGCGACCTGTCGCAACCGATTAAAAAGCCCCTGCCGGGTCCGGCCACGCCGCACGGCCTTGCGTTGTCCGACGATTTCACGGCCGACAAATATGGCCGACAATGGAACTTATTCAATCCGGCCGCCGATGAAACCAGTCGCATCCGCCGCGAAAACGGCATCCTCCACCTGGCAGCGCGTGGTGAGGCCCCGTCCTCTTCCGCGCCGCTGCTGTGCGTGGCCGGCGACCTGGCTTATGAATTCGAGTGCGACATCGAAATCGATCCGGGCACCCGCGCCGGCCTGTTGCTGTTTTACGATTCCAGCCTCTATTGCGGACTGGGGTTCGATGAAAACACCTTCATCACCCATCAGTACGGCATCGAGCGCGGCCGCCCCGCCAATCCCCATGGCCGCCGGATGCATCTGCGCGTGCGCAACAACCGTCATATCGTCAGTTTCCATACGTCGGCGGACGGTCAGAGCTGGACGCGTTTTGATCGCGGCATGGAGGTTTCCGGCTACCACCACAATGTGCGCGGCGGCTTCCTGATGCTGCGCCCCGGCCTTTATGCCGCCGGCAAGGGCGAGGCCCGTTTCCGCAACTTCATCTACAGGGCGCTTTGATATGAAATCTGTCCTCACCACCCTGGCCTTCGTCTGTCTCGCCACCACGGCGCATGGACAAACCCTGACTCAAGCCGACGCCGAAGCACGCGCCCAGACCAAGCAGATCAGCGCGGTCAGGGTCATAATGGTCGGCGATTCGACCACGGCGGTGCAAAGCGGCTGGGGCGGCGCCTTTTGCGCCGATCACCTGACCTCTTTTGCCGCCTGTATCAACCTGGCGCGCGGCGGACGTTCCAGCTTCAGCTACCGCGCCGAAGGGTCATGGAATATCGCCCTGGCCGAGATGAAATCCGGCGGCTATGCCAAAACCTGGGTGCTGATCCAGTTCGGCCATAACGACCAGCCGGGCAAGCCGGGCCGTTCCACCGACCTGAAGACCGAGTTTCCCGCCTTTATCCGGCAATATGTCAGCGAGGCCCGCGCCGCCGGCGCCATTCCGGTGCTGGTCACGCCCCTGACGCGGCGCAGTTTCAAGGACGGCCAGCTAGATGACGATCTGGCGTCCTGGGCGGCGGCCACGCGTCAGGTGGCCGCCGACATGAATGTGCCTCTGGTCGATCTCCATGCCCGCAGCCGCGCCGTGGTGCAGGCGCTGGGTCCGCTGCAGGCCATGTCACTGGCCCAGGTGCCGCCGCCGCCCGACGTCGTGGCGGCTGCCGGTACGGGCACCACCATTTCTGCCGCCAAGGCACCGGCCTCGCCACCGGCGCCAGCCTTTGATCAGATGGCCTTCGCCAAACAGGCTTTCGATTATACGCACCTGGGCAAGACGGGTGCCGACATGATTTCCGGTCTTGTCAGCGAGGAACTGTCCAAAAACGTGCCTGATCTGCGTCCGTATATTATCCCATAGGAGTGCCACCATGAAACTACGCCTTTCTGCCCTTTCCATCATGACGGTACTCCTGGCTACCCCTGCCTTCGCCGCAGTCGTCGGCGTCAATACCGCGGCTCAGGCGATCACTGCCGAGCGCATCAACACCCTGCCGCCGGATGCGCAGCCGGCCTGGCGGACCTATCTCGATCGTTCCATAGCGCAGATGGCCGCCGATCGCGCCGCCCTGGCCGCCGAAGGGACGCCGGGCGATTTCGTGCCTGTGAAAATGCGTGGCGACAGTGAGAAGACCATGCCGCTCGATCGCGCTTCTGAATGGTACGCCACGCCGGAAGCCCGCCATATCGCCGATGTTATTGTCAGTTTCCAGACCCCGGCCGGCGGCTGGAGCAAGAACCAGTCACGCGACGGTGCTCTGCGCATACCCGGCCAGCCGTGGGCGGGAGACAACAATTCGCATTTCGTCGCGCCCGGCGATTTCGATATCGCACGTGACGAGCACTGGCACTATGTCGGCACGCTCGATAACGACGCCACCATCACCGAACTCCAGTTCCTGGCGCGCGTCATCACGGCCCTGCCCGGCTCTGACGGCCTGCCCTACCGCGCCGCTTTCGATAAGGGCGCGGCCTATCTGTTCAATGCCCAGTTCCCCAATGGCGGCTGGCCGCAGGTCTGGCCGCTGGAAGGCGGTTATCATGACGCCATCACCTTCAATGACGACGCCCTGGTTCACGCCGCCGAACTGATGTCGGATATCGCCTCTGGCAATGGCGATTACGCCTTCGTGCCGGAGGCCACACGCCAGAAGGCCGCCGCCGCGCGTGATAAGGCCATCGCCTGCATCCTGGCCACGCAGGTGCGCGTCAATGGCCATCGCACCGTCTGGGGCCAGCAGCATGATGCTCTGACCGAACAACCGGTGGCGGCGCGCAATTTCGAGCCCGATGCCCTTTCCAGCGCCGAAAGCGCCAGCCTGCTCGTCTATCTGATGAAGCTGCGCGATCCGTCGCCGCAGGTCGTGGCAGCGGTGCATGACGGCGTCAAATGGCTGCATGAGGTGGCGCTGCACGATGTCGCCTGGACCGATGGCGGCGATAAGGCCGCGGGCCGTAAGCTGATCGCCAGCCCCGGCGCGCCCGACCTGTGGGCGCGCTATTATGTGGCGGCCACCGGCAAGCCGATCTTCGGCGACCGCGACAAGACGCTGCACGACGATGTCAACGAAATCAGCCTGGAGCGCCGCAATGGCTATGCCTGGTTCAACACCGCGCCGCAGAAGGTCTTCAAGGCTTACGCCAAGTGGAGCCTCGCCCATCCGCAGGCCGCGCAATGAACCGCCGCGACAGCCTGAAGTTCATGGGCGCCGCCGCCGGCCTTATGGCCGTGCCTGCGCTCGCCAGGACCAACACACCGCAAGTGATGACGCAAGCCGGTCCGGTGATTGGACAGTCAAAGAGCGGCGTCGATGTCTTTCTCGGCCTGCGTTACGGCCAGGATACCGGCCCAAATAACGGCCCAAATAACGGCAAAGCGCGCTTCAGGCCGCCAGTAAAGCCGCAACCGTGGACAAAACCCTATATCGCCGATCATTATGGTGCGGCGGCCCCGCAAGCCGGTACGCCCGATCCTTACGGCCAAAGCGAAGACTGCCTGTTCCTCAATATCTGGACGCCGCAAGCCAGCGCGGGCAAGCAACGGCCGGTCATGGTCTATATCCACGGCGGCGCCTACAATACCGGCTCCGGCGGCAGCCCGCTCTATGACGGCACCAATCTGGCCTTGCGCGGCGATGTGGTGGTGGTAACCCTCAATCACCGCCTGAACGCCTTCGGTTATCTCTATCTGGCACGGCTGGAACACGAGGTCACAGGCGCGCCGGGACCGCTGGCCTTTTCCGGCAATTGCGGCCAGCTCGATATCAATCTGGCGCTCGAATGGGTGCGTGACAATATCGCGGCCTTCGGCGGTGATCCCGGTTGTGTCATGGTCTTCGGCCAGTCCGGCGGCGGTGCCAAGATTGCCACAATGATGGCGACCCCGACAGCCAGGGGCCTGTTCCACCGCGCCACCACCATGAGCGGCCAGCAGGTCACCGCCTCAGGCCCCGGCAACGCCAGCCAACGCGCCATAACCTTCCTCGCTGAACTTGGGCTCAAACCTGATGCCGCTGGACTGGCGCAGGTGCAGACCCTGCCCATGGCTGACCTGGTGGCGGCGCTGAAGGCCACCGATCCGGTGATCGGCAAGGGCGGGCTGTACTTCGGCCCGGTGCTCGATGAAACTGTCCTGTTCCGCCATCCGTTCTGGCCCGATGCCCCGGCGCAATCCGCTGACATACCGATGATGATCGGCAATACGCACGATGAAACCCGCGCCTTCCTGGGGGGCGATCCGCATAATTTCGCCCTGACCTGGGAAGAACTGCCAGCAAAACTGCCGCCGCAATACCGCGTCGATATCGATCCCTATATGGTGATCAATACCTACCGCCGGCTTTATCCGCAGATGTCGCCGTCCGATGTCTTTTTTGCCGCCACCACGGCCGGACGTTCGTGGCGCGGCGCGATCGAGGAACTGGAGGCCCGCGCAAAGTCAGGCGCGGTCACTTACGCCTATCAGGTCGACTGGCAAACGCCGAAAGACGGCGGCCGGCTGGGTGCGCCCCACACCATCGATATCCCTCTGGTTTTCCGCACCACCGGCGTGCCCGACAGCATCACCACTGACAGCACAGACGCCCGCAAAATGGCCGATCTGTTCTCGGATGCCTTCATTGCTTTTGCCCGCACGGGTTCACCGCAAACCGCCGCCCTGCCGGACTGGAAACCCTATTCAATGGCAAAGCGCGAAACAATGCTGATGGACCTGCCGCCGCAACTGGCCAATGATCCGCGTGGCGAGGAGCGCAAGCTCTTCGCCAGGGTGCCCTTCACCCAGCAGGGCACCTGATCTCAAGCCAGCGCGCCGCCAGATCAGGCCAGGCAGCATGAGTTCCATCCCTGTGACGCAGGGCGAAGCCATGCGGCGCTGTTCCGAAAATATGCGCGTCCAGATCGATGCCGGCGTCGCGCGCGGCGGAAATGAAACGCAGCGCATTTTCGACGGGGACCACGCCATCATGCAGCGCATAGGCCAGGAAAACCGGACCGTCCGGCATGACGGACAGGCCCACGGGCCACTCGTCGTAAAAGGCTTGCTTTTCCGGAGGCGCGAAATCAGTCTTACCCGACGGCACCTTATGATCACGATGATTACCGCTCAAGGGCGCATAAACCGCCAGCACGCCGGCAACCGCCCTCTGACTTGCCAACACCATAGCCAGATGGCCGCCAGAGGACAGTCCCATAATGAATAGCGGCAAATCCCGGCCCAGATGATCCAGCGCCAAAAGGCCATCGGTCAAAGCAATGTCGTGCGGATGACCATCGGCACCAGGGAGGCGATGAATGAGTACGCTGGCCTCATAACCCAGTCCGCCCAGCCAGGCCGCGATTTTCGCGCCTTCCTTGTCAGCCATCAGGCGCGTGTAGCCGCCGCCGGGACAGACCAGAACCCGCGCCGCCGGTCTGTCCACTGGATAGACGTGCAGTTCCGGATGATGAATATGCACGGCGATGCATTCACCATCCATGCACTCAAAAATATTCTCCGCCCCCGCCGCCAGCCGGATGACCTGCATCAGTGCTTCGGCGCCGACTTCGCATATAGCGACGCCCAGCCGGCCTTGGGGCTCATGTCGTCAAGGTTCCAGTCGGCTTCGTTGAACGGCGCATCGGTGCGCTGATATTTCGGATAGCCGTAATAGTTCTGCGTCTCGGAATCGATGATCTCACCGCGCCCCTCGGCCACATCCGACAGGATCTTGAAATCGACGTCGTCACGGTCCCAGGGACGGGCGCCGACGGATTCGTAGATTTCATCCTCCAGCCGCGCTGCCGGAATGATCGGCATATTCTCCGGCAGATAAGGCGTCTGGGCCTTGACGATTTTCGCCGAACCGGTGGTGTAGCGGCCGGTCTGGGCCACCGGTGTTCCATAGGGATCGACGGCGATATTATCGCGCATGTACAGCGACACGTCGCCATCGCCGCCTAAGCTGAAGAGCGGCGTGGCGGTCACCGTATCCGGCCCCTGGCGATAGACATTGCCGATCAGGGTGATCATCCCGGTCTCGAACGGATGGGTTTCCCATTCATGGGCGATCAGGTTGTAATGAACCGCCTTCTGTCCCGGATTATAGATCATCGAATTGACCTCGGCGGCATGAACCCCGCCCTTGAACAGGGCATTGCGCTCCTCGTTCGAGGCATAGAGATTGGCATAGAGCAGGATGCCCGTGGCATTGTCGTGGATCAGGCCGCCCTTGGAATGCTCGCCCTTGCCGTGGGTCGATTTCGCCAGCCCTTCATAAACCAGGTTATGGCTGTAGGTAATGTCATGCGAGGTGTTCTGCCGCCATTCGCTGATGCCCGCCCCCTTGAAGCGCGGCCCGGACGCCGACAGGTTCTCGTCGGTCGCCCATGAGAAACTGCAATGATCGACAATGACATTATAGGCCCCGTTGGCGGAGAGGCCATCGGCTTCCCAGCCGCTTTTCGTGGGGTGGCCGGCCTCGCCGGTGCGGACCATGATATGCTGCACGATCACATCATGGGTGGCTATGTTGAACTCGCCCTTGATGAAGGTGATGCCTGGCGAAGGCGCCGTCTGGCCGGCAATGGTGAGGAACGGATTTTTGATGCGGATCGAGGCGCTGTCGAGATCGATGACGCCGCCAACCTCGAAAACCACGATGCGCGGCCCTTCGGCTTCCACCGCCGCGCGGAAGGAGCCCGGCCCGCTTTCATTGAGATTGGTGACGCGAAGGATGCGCCCCCCCTTGCCGCCCTGGGTGGCCGCGGCCCAGCCCAGGACATCATAGGTCGACCGGTTCAGATGAAAATCCGCTGTCGCCGGCGCTGCCGCCATGGTTAGAGAAGCCTGGAATGGGGCAGCGAGGGCCATGACGCCGCACAGCCATAATATCTTTTTGAAAGACATAGCGTTTCCTTCTTTTCAAACCCTGTTTCGGCCGGTTCGGCCGTCTTCGGTCCGCCCGCTCGACTCCTTGCGTGAAATCGATGCGTGACGTCCGCCTTATAGTATGGTAACCGGTGTCATAAAGCTAATCAACGCCCTTTGCAAGGGGGCGAATTCCGGGGAGGCGGGATGACGGAGACGATTGAAGCCTTTCTCGGCCGTCGCAGGAAGGCGACCATAAATGATGTGGCCCGGCTGGCCGGAGTCTCCAAAAAGACCGTCTCGCGCGTCATCAACAACTCGCCGAGCGTCCATGCGCGGACCCGCGACGAGATCGCCGACATCATTACGCGCATCGGCTTCCGGCCCGATCCGCAGGCGCGCGGTCTGGCCTTTCGCCGGGCCCTGCTGATCGGCCTGATCTACGACAATCCCAATGCCCAATATATCGTCAACATGCAGATGGGCGCGCTGGACCGCCTGCGCGGTTCGGGCATCGAACTGGTCGTCCATCCCTGTACCTGGCACAGCGAAACCTTCATTTCCGAACTGCGCGACTTTCTGGAAAGCCAGCGGCCCTCCGGCGTCATCGTCCTGCCGCCGATCGCCGAGGACCGCCGGTTGCTGGACCTGCTCGACGAACTGAAGGTACCGCGCGTGCGGGTAACGGCGCGCACCTCCGGCGATAGCAATACTTCCATTGGGCGGGAAATCGTATCTTGCGATGATATCGGCTGCGCCGAGGCCGGCGCGCATATCGCCGCGCTCGGTCATCGCCGCATCGGCTACATCGGCGGCAATCCTGACTATCCTTCGGCCCATGTCCGCCGGCACGGTTTCGAGACCGGACTGGCCGCGCATGGCATCGCCATCGCGCCGGACCTCGATGAAACGGGAAATTACAGTTTCGAGTCCGGCTATGCCGCAGCGAGGCGCCTTCTCAGCCGGCCTGACCGCCCCACGGCGATCATCTGCGCCAATGACGAAATGGCCGCCGGCACCTACAAGGCCGCTTTTGAAGCCGGCCTGGCTATACCCGGCGATCTGACCCTGATCGGTTTCGACGATGCGCCGATCGCCGACCGCCTGTCGCCGCCGCTGACGACAGTTCGCCTGCCGACCCGCGAAATGGCGCGCATGGCCGCTGATCTGCTCGTCACCAAGGCTTCCCCCACTGACCCGGCCATAACGGTGGCCTCGGCCCTGATCGTGCGCGGCTCTTCAGGGGTGCCTCAGGCCGACCTGTGACGCTGCTCCAGAATTGTGTTGCCAAAATAAATGACACCGGTTACCAAACGTACAAACCACAACACATAAACAACGAGGAATCGAACGGAAAACGTCCGAATAAGCCTTTTCAAACGGGAATAAGACCATGTGTACCAGCCACTACGCCAAGACGCTTTACGCCACCCATCCGGACATGATGAAGGGCGCGGATAATGCCGACCTTCGCGACAAATACCTGATGACGGGCCTGTTCGCGCCGGATGCCGTGGTGCTGAACTACACCCATTTCGAGCGTTTCGTCATCGGCGGCGCCGCGCCGGTCAAGGGCACAGTCAAGCTGCCCGACCAGACAGAACCGGCCTCCGCCGCCGGACATCCGTTCCTTGAGCGCCGCGAACTGGGCGTCATCAATGTCGGCGCTGGCACGGGCAAGGTGTCGGTCGATGGCGTGGTTTACGACCTGGCGCAAAAGGATGGCCTCTATATCCCCATGGGCTCGGCCGAGGTGCTGTTTACCTCAGATGACGCCGCCAATCCCGCCCTCTTCTACCTGACCTCGACGCCGGCTCATGCCCGCTACGAGACGGTCAAGATCTCCATCGACAAGGCCGTGCCGCTGGAGCGCGGCTCGCTGGAACAATCCAACCAGCGCGTCATCTATCAGTATATCGTGCCGACCACGGCCAAATCCTGCCAGTTGCTGCTCGGCCTGACCATTCTCGCTCCCGGTTCGGTATGGAACACCATGCCGCCGCACCTGCATGACCGCCGCTCGGAGGTCTATTTCTATTTCGGTCTCGGCGAGAATGACCGCGTCTTCCACTTCATGGGCCAGCCGGATAATGCCCGCCACATCGTCATGGCCAATAACGAGGCCGTGGTCTCGCCGCCGTGGTCGATCCATATGGGCTGCGGCACCAGCAACTACGCCTTCATCTGGACCATGGGCGGGGAAAACCTCGACTATACCGACATGAATGTGCTTGATATCTGCCAGTTGGCCTAAGCAGGGTCACGGACGCTGCACCCATAAGTTATCAGTGGAAACGACATTTTATGAGCAAACTCTTCGACCTGACCGGCAAGGTCGCCCTTGTCACCGGCGGCAACAAGGGCCTGGGTCAGGGCATCGCCCTGGCGCTCGCAAAGGCCGGGGCCGATATCGCCGTTATCTCCACGCGGACGGAAACCAAAACGGTCGAGGCGGTCAAGGCACTGGGCCGCAAGGCCATCCACATCGCCGCCGACCTGACCTCAATCGAACCGATAGATCGCATCGTCTCGACCACCCTGTCAGAGCTTGGCGGGCTTGATATCCTCGTCAACAATGCCGGCATGATCCGCCGTGCCGACAGCGTCGATTTCACCGAAGCCGACTGGGACGCGGTGATTGATCTCAACCTGAAATCAGCCTTCTTCCTGGCCCAGGCCTGCGGCCGGCACATGATCGCCCAAGGCGCCGGCAAGATCATCAATATCGCCTCGATGCTCAGCTTCCAGGGCGGTATCCGCGTGCCCTCCTACACCGCCTCGAAATCGGGCATTGCCGGCATCACCAAGCTGCTGGCCAATGAGTGGGCGGCCAGGGGCGTCAATGTCAACGCCATCGCGCCGGGCTATATGGCCACCGACAACACCGCTGCCCTCCAGGCCGATGAAGCCCGCAACCATTCGATCCTAGAACGCATCCCCGCCGGCCGCTGGGGCCAACCGTCGGACATGGCCGGCGCCGCGGTCTTCCTCGCCTCCAGCGCCTCGGATTATGTCAACGGCATCACCCTGCCGGTGGATGGCGGCTGGCTGGCGCGATAGGCTTTTAGCGCCCTTTTTTCAGCGCCTTCATGCGCGTGGCAACGGCCATGCGGCGCTCGCTGCTGGCCTTGCGCGCGTTCTCGACCGCCACCATCTCGGTAGCGCGCAGCAGGTGCTCGATCACCCGATCCATATGTTCGTGCATGGCCTGACGCGCCGCCGCCACCGAGCGGTTCTTCAGCGCGGTCAGGATATCGGTATGTTCGGCAATCCGGTCATTCATGCCGAGATCGGCAGCGCGCGCCAGCACATTGCGCGCCAGCGGCGAATGATAGCGCCAGTCCCACAGATTTTCGACACAAGTGGTCAGGGCGCCGTTGCCGGTGCTCTGGGCGATCAGGATATGGAATTCGCGGTCGGCCTTTTCAGCCGCCACCGGATCGGCATCGCCCATTTTCTGAACCAGCGCTTCCAGTTCGGCGATCTGTTCCTCGCTGATCAGGGTGGCAGCCAGCGCCGCGACCTCCGCTTCCAGCAGACGGCGGGCCTCGATCAGTTCGAAGGCGCCGATCTCGGCATCGGTAAAGGCCGGCGCACGCTGCTTCTTGCTTGACACCGTGATGCCGAGGCCGTGTTTGGCCTCGATCAGGCCCAAAATTTCCAGGGCGATCATCGCCTCGCGCAGGGACGGTCGGCTGACGCCGTATTGCAGCGCCAGTTCACGCTCGGTCGGCAGCCGGTCCCCTGGCTTATAGCGACCTGATTCGATCTCGGCGGCGATGGAATCGGCGATCTTGCGGTAAAGCTTTCTGGAATCTGACATCGGTGCGGAAAATGAAGGATGAACGCGGAATCATATGATCGTTAACATGTCCGCGTTCAATCAAAAAGCCCCTGCCCCTCAGCGGAATTTGTACAGCTTCAGTTGCTGGATGCCAAACCCGTCGGCATTGATCTTCAGATGTCGACCCTGGTGGCTTTCATCGCCATTCAGCCAGCGGCCGGGCTTCCACACGCCATCCACATAGCGCCCCTCGACAATCTGTTCTATGCCGACGGCCTGCCTGGCCGCTTCCGCGTCCTCAAAGGTGACCACCACGCCCTTGCCGGCCACGATGAAACTGTCATCGCCGGTCTGGATGATCAGGCCGCCATTCGAAGCGATGTCCTGCTTGTCCTTTGGTGTCCACGGATCGACGAAGCTGACCGTGAAGCGATAGCCGCCGAGTATAAAGGACTGCGGTGTCTCATCGACCACGCCATCGAAGGAGACGCGCGGGCGGTAACCGCGCATCCGGCCCGTGCCTTGCGCCGCCAGGATCTGCGGCGACAATTGCTTCAGCACGTCATAGGCCCCCGTCAGATTGGCGCTGTTCTCCGGTTTGATATTGTCGATCGAAAACGGCGAAAAGCTGATCGAATCGAGCTGGCCGATGGCATAGAAGGCATTGGCGCCGGCTTCCGGCTTGCCCGCCTGATTGGCCTCCGGAATGAAGAACGGATTATCCGGCCGCTTGAATTTATCGGCCCATTCCATGAAGTTCGGGAAATACATGTCGATGGCCAGGATATCGATATCGGGCGCCGCGGGCTTCCAGACATCGAACAGATGCGGCAAAGGCCCGGCGCTCGGATACTGGCCCGGCGCCTTGCCTGGCCGGATCAGGGCGGCATTGACATACATCGGCAGTGGATACTGCGCCTTGCCAGCTTTCGCCAGGCCATTGGCGAAGCTGGCGAAATACCACGCCTGGAAGACTTCCTGCGCCTGGATGGAGGGGCCGAAAACCTCCGGCCAGGTGCCGCTATCCTTCAGGCCGTTGGCTTCCCACAGCGTGCGCACGTAAGGGTCCAGCGTCTCCCGATGTGCCTTCAGGTAAGCGATCAGGTCGGCCGGCACCGGCCCGTTCCAGGCCGCTTGCGCCTGCGGACTGTAGTCGCGCACAACCGGCAACATGCCGATCTCGTTTTCCACCTGTATCATGACCACGGTATGGGCTGTATCCACCTGCTTCAGATGCGCCATCACCGCCGAGAAAGCGCCGGCATCGGCGGCCAGGGTATCGGGATCGAACGGCGACAGGATATCCTGCGGCTGCCCCTTGTCATCCTGCGCTCTCGAATAGGTGGCGTAATCCCGCTTCACCCACGCCGGCACATAGGTCGACATCGAGTTCTTCCAGGCGCCAAACCACAGCAACACCAGTTTCACATCATTCTGCCGGGCCTGTTTGATCATGCCGTCGAGCACGGTGAAATCGTACTTTCCGGGTTGCGGCTCAACCTGGTCCCATTCGACCGGGGCGATGACCGTATTCAGCCCCACGGATTTCAGGGTCGGCCATTTGGTATTGAGATAATCGAGGCTGGAGGCCGTTGAATTGGCCAATTCGCCCCCCAGGATCAGGAAGGGCTTGCCATCGACGATCAGTTGCTTCGTAGTGCCCTGGGTGGCCAGGTGCGGGATATCGGCGGCCAGGGCGGGGGTCGATAAAAGCGCGGCGCAGGCCACGGCGGCAAGAGGTCTGAACAGACGGGTCATGGGGTTTCCTTCCTGTGCAAGGACATTATCCAAAAAAAGGGTGGCACGCCAGAAGACGCACCACCAGAGCGGGGAGGTTTACCTGGATGGGAAGTGGCTAGAACTTGCCGCGAATACCGACCGAAATCGTGGTGCCCGCCTTGTACCAGTAGTTGGGCGCGCCATCGAACTGGAAGTTCTGGGTCTGGGTCGCGTCGGTCAGGTTGGTGGCATTCAGAGTCAACTCCATGTCGCGGCTGAAGCCGAAAGCCTGTTTCAGATTGACGCTGGCCGCCAGATCGAGCTGCTCGTAGCTTTCGTTGAACAGGGTCGCCGCGGCAATGCCCTGTTGGTTGCCGAGCGTCGCCTGCGAACCGTCACGATAGGTATCTGACAGGCGCACCGACCAGCCGTTCTTTTCGTAGAAGGCCGTGAAGTTCCAGGTCTTTTCCGGAACGCCCAGCGCGATGGCCGGAGCGGCGCCGGTGCCCTTCTGCTTGATATAGGTGTAGTTGGTGCTGTAGCCGAAGCCCTCCAGCGGCGCCCAGAAGCGGTCGAGCGGCTGGACCCAGGCGAATTCAAGACCGTCAATCTTCAGTTCGCCGCTGGCATTGAACGGCTGGCTGATATTGACCTGGGCCGCGGACGGGCCGCCGCGCAGATCGATAGCGTCCTTCTGCGACTGGTTCAGGGTCTCATAGGTCACGCCGTACTGCGCCAGGAACGAGAACGGATAGAGGGTGTTCTGGTTCAGGGTGAAGCCGTTGATGCGCTTGTTGAAGGCGGCCAGCGAGACATAGCCTTCCTTGCCGGTATACCATTCCAGACCGAAATCGAGGTTCTTGGAAATATAGGGCGTCAGCGACGCATTGCCGAGGCTGCCATTGAAGGCCGAGATATCGCCGAAGCTCAGGCCCGGCAACATGCTCGACGGGTTAGGCCGGGTCATGGTGGTAGAGGCGGCGAAGCGGCCGATCAGGTTGTCCTTGATATTGTAGGCGAAATTGGCCGACGGCAGGTAGTTTTTGTAGCGCGTCGTGTTGTAGGTGAAGACGACGATATTGGGGTACTTGGCGCCATCCAGCGTGGTCGAGGTGTTGCGCGGATCGGGGATCGAGTTCTGGCCGCCGATGATCTGGTCCGTGGTGATCGCCCGGACGCCGAAATCGTAACGCAGGCGATGACCGAAGAGGTCCCGGTCGCCATTGATCTGGATATAGGCGCCCTGTACCTTTTCACGCAGGAAGGAGCGCGGCGAGTTGATGTTCGATCCGCCGGCCACCGGCGCGCTGGCCAGGAAGTCGTAATAGTGAGAATCGGCGGCGAACTTGTCCCAGTTGATGTTGACGTAGCCGTAGGGGCCCGGCACCAGGTAATCACCCAGGCTGGACTGCGGGATCAGGGAGCCGCCATAGGCCAGGGCCGGCGTACCGGCAGAGAAGCCGGTGCCGAGGCCCGGATAGGCCGGATAGCCCGCGGCAACGGCCGAGGCCAGGTCGGTGATGACCTCGCCCTTGCAGGCCGGCTGCGAATTCGGCCCTGGCAGGTAGACGTTCGGATTGTTGCCGCAGGCGGCGTTTTGCCAGGCTTGGGAATTGTCATACGGCGTGATCCGGCGCGACGTGTCGTCATAGGCCAGGCCCAGCTCCATATTGAACTCCGGCGTGCCCCAGTTGATATTGGTGTGGAAGCCGCGCGTCATGGTGGTCCGCGCCTCGGACTGGATGTTCAGGCGGCCGCCGGCCCAGCCAAAGCTGGCCGGATCGTTCAGATCGACATTGGAGGTGAAGGTCGGGTTGCCGTCATGATTGGTGTAGGTGGCCGTGACGCCCGAGCTGGCCGGGGTAATCAAGAGGACGGTCGGCGAATCGCGGCGGAAATCGCTGTGCGTGTAATTGGCGTCGAAGGTCCACTTCAACTGATCATTGATGTTCCAGGCGAAGCCGGGATTGATCGAATAGAACTTGTTGGTTTCGATGAACGGCCGGTATTCGAGGAAGAACTGGGCATTGGCCAGGGTGGCATCGGTTATCACGCAGCCATTGGTGCAGTCCGAGCGATCGACCTTCATATTGAGCGGGATGAATGAACCGCTGCGGCCGACGAAATTCATGTCGGTGCGCTGCTGGTCATTGTCCTTCTGCGCGGCCATGCTGTCGAGCCAGAAGCGCAGGGTGTCGGACGGGCGGTATTCGAGGCTGAGGATGCCGCTGGTGCGGTCGCGCGAGCCGTAATAGTGCATGGGGCGGCCGAGGCGCGGGATGATGCCGTTGTCGATGGCCTCGATGCTGACGCCGGGATTGAGCGCCAGCAGCAGGGCCTCGTCGATGGTGGCGCCGGTGGTCAGGCCATTGCCGGCATTGGCGGGCACGGTGGCCGGAATGGTCCAGTTGCCGCCGCCGGTATTGTTGCGGGTGGAGGCCGGATTCATGGCGGCATTCAGGCTGGCATTGGTCCAGCCGACCGATTCAAAGCCCTCGGCATTGATCGGGCTGTGCTGATAGGCCACGCCGGCCAGGACGCCGAAATTGCCCCACTTCTTAGAGAACATCAGCGAGCCCTTATAGCCCATGTCATCGGCCTGGCTGTTCTTGCTGCCTTCCAGCGAGAACTGGACCTTGTCGCCCTTGAAATCGAACGGGCGCGCCTGGCGCATATTGACAGCGCCGGCGGCACCGCCCTCGACCTGACTGGCCGAGGCCGATTTGGTGACAGTCAACTGGGTGAACAGTTCCGGCGGGAAGATATCGAGGTCGACTTCGCGGTTGGTGTTGCTGGTATTGACATCACCGGTCGAGGCCACGGCCACCGGCGCGCCGTTCAGCAGCACTTTTGTGAAGCTGGAGCCCAGGCCGCGAATGGCGATGGTTGTGCCTTCGCCGGTGATTTCGCGGGCAATGGTGATGCCGGGAATGCGGTTGAACGATTCCGCCAGGTTGGTATCGGGGAACTTGCCCATGTCTTCGGAGAAGATCGAATCCTCGAAGCCCGTGGCGCGCTTCTTGGCCGAGGTCGAATTCAGCAGGCTGCCGCGATAGCCGGTGACGACGACAACCGTATTGTCATCCGCGGGTGCGGCGGCGGGCGCTGCATTCTGGGCGGCGTCCTGGGCATTGGCGATGCCGGCAAGGCCGGTCAGCAGGGTGGCGCCAAGCAGCGCGACCTTGAACGTATGGCGGGCGTGACCCGAAGTTTTTGGCATGATGGTTTCCCTGTCTGGATTTGCAGTTCGTGTGCAATTCTTTGGCGCCGCCACAATCTGGTAGCGATCACATGCCGCCTTCGTAATTGGCCTGTCTGAAATTGTCAATAATGGCCTGACCAATTTTGACGCAACAACATCACGTTTTCGCCATAAGTCGCACTAAAAGCGCGAAAGGTAAAACATCGTTACCCGAAGTAAAATCTGCTCAAATCACTGAGTTTATTTTTATTTTTATAAATTTGCACCTCCCGCGCCCATGTCGCTGCATAAGAAGAATTTTCACTTATTGGTCAGATGTGTTGCGCTTTTGAAACGCTGCTGACGCGCGAAAACCACATAACATCAGGACAACGCCCCTCGCGCACAGTCGCCACAACGTAGACTCTGGAGGCATACACCTGTCCCTCGACACAAGACGCCGGAATCAAGGAAATGAATCCGCATTTTCGGTTTACATCAGGTCAGAATAGATTATTGGTATGACCAATATAAGCGATACGGGCGAGTGAAAGGCCAAGTGTACCAATGGATTCCCCCAAGACCTCCAATGCCGAACCCAACAACAATGCTACAGGCGCCAGCGGCTCAGAAAACGGTCAGTCCGGCCTGGTCATCCGGTCGGCCAAGGTCATCATCACCTGCCCCGGCCGCAACTTCGTGACGCTCAAGATCGAGACCAACCAGGGCGTCTACGGCGTAGGCGATGCCACCCTCAATGGCCGCGAACTGGCGGTGGCCAGCTATCTGACGGACCACGTCATCCCCTGCCTGATCGGCCGCGACGCCCACCAGATCGAGGACATCTGGCAATATCTCTACAAGGGCGCCTACTGGCGGCGCGGCCCGGTCACCATGTCGGCCATCGCCGCCGTCGATATGGCGCTGTGGGACATCAAGGCCAAGGTGGCCGGCCTGCCGCTTTATCAATTGCTCGGCGGCGCCAGTCGCGAGGCCGTGATGGTCTATGGCCACGCCAATGGCGTTTCGATAGAGGATACGGTCAATGTGGCGCTCGATTACAAGGCCCAGGGCTACAAGGCCATCCGCCTGCAATGCGGCGTGCCGGGACTGGCCTCGACCTACGGCGTCTCAAAGGACAAGATGTTCTATGAGCCAGCCGATGCGGACCTGCCGACCGAGAACCTGTGGAACACCGAAGCCTATATGCGCGTGGTGCCTGACCTTTTCAAAGCCGCCCGCGAGGCCCTGGGCGAAGAGGTCCACCTGCTGCACGATGTCCATCATCGCCTGACACCGATCGAGGCGGGGCGGCTGGGCCGTGATCTCGAACCCTACCGACCCTTCTGGCTGGAGGATGCGGTCGTCGCCGAGAACCAGGACAATTTCCGCCTGATCCGTCAGCATACGACGACTCCGCTGGCCGTCGGCGAAATCTTCAACACCATCTGGGACTGCAAGGAGCTGATCCAGAACCAGTTGATCGACTATATCCGCGCCACGGTCGTCCATGCCGGCGGCATTACGCACCTGCGTCGGATCGCCGCCTTTGCCGACATATATAATGTGCGCACCGGCTGCCACGGCGCCACCGACCTCTCGCCAGTCTGCATGGCCGCGGCCCTGCATTTCGACCGCTCGATCCCCAATTTCGGCATCCAGGAATATATGCGCCACACCGAGGCGACCGATGAGGTCTTCCCGCACGGCTACTATTTCAAGGACGGCTTGCTCTATGCGTCGGAAACGCCAGGACTGGGCGTTGACATCGACGAGGAAAAGGCCGCCCAATATCCCTACAAACGCGCCTACCTGCCGGTCAACCGCCTGCAGGACGGCACGATGTTCAACTGGTAAGAGGCTTAAAGTAAGATACCCCACCACCCCGCCCATGAAGAATGAGCGCGGTCCCCCTCCCCAACGAGTTGGGGAGGTATAAGAAGCGCATTACTTATACCTCCCCGGCTCCGCCGGGGAGGGGGACCATTTGCGCAGCAAATGGTGGTGGGGTTTCTTGCTTAACAAAAACAACGACGCGGACAATTCCGCGCATACAGGAAAATACCATGGAAACGACCGCCACAGCCATACCCAAGCCCGCCGGCTATATCCGCTGGATCGTTTGCGGCATTCTGTTTCTGGCCGTGGTCATTTCCTATATCGACCGGCTGGTCATTTCTGTGCTCAAGCCGACCCTGGCCGCGCAATATAACTGGTCCGAGACCGGCTATGCCGATATGGCTTTCTACTTTCAGCTTGTCTATGGCATTGCCTTCCTGATCTCCGGACGCATCATCGACAAGATCGGCGCCAAGGCCGGCTACAGCTTCGCCATGATCATCTGGACGGCCGGCCACATGATGCACGCCCTCTTCACCTCCACCACCGGCATGATCCTCGCGCGCCTGCCCCTGGCCATGGGCGAGGCGGCCACCTACCCCGCCGCGCTGGTGGCCGCCAATTCCTGGTTCCCCAAGAAGGAACGCGCGCTGGCCATCGGCATCCTCAATGCTGGCGCCAATGTCGGCGCCATCGTCACGCCGCTGATCGTGCCGGCCATCGCCCTGGCCTGGGGCTGGCGCGCCGCCTTTATCGTCACCGGCCTGTTTTCCGTGGTTTGGCTGGTGGTGTGGCTGATCTTCTATCGCAAACCGCGCGACCACAAGCTGGCTTCCCCTGCCGAAGTGGCGTGGATCGAGTCGGACACCACCGTTGAGGAACCCGCAAACAAGGTCTCCATCCTGCGGATGCTGAAGTACCGCCAGACCTGGGCCTATATGTGCGGCCGCTTCCTGATCGATCCGGTGTGGTGGACCTTCCTGTTCTGGCTGCCGGCCTTTTTCGCCAAACAGTTCGATGTCAAGCTGTCTGGCTTCGGCCCGCCGCTCGTCGCCATCTACCTGCTGGCCGATATCGGCTCGATCTTCGGCGGCTGGCGCTCCTCCAGCTACCTGAAACGCGGCTGGGAGCCCAACAAGGCGCGCAAGACGGCCATGCTGATCATGGCCTTTGTCGTCCTGCCCGTGGCGGCCGTCACCTTCATGCCGAACATGTGGTGGGCGGTGCTGCTGATCGGCCTGGCCTGCGCCGGCCATCAGGGCTTCTCGACCAACCTCTTTACCATGCCGGGCGATCTCTATCCGCACTATGCCTCAGGCACCGTGGCCGGCCTCGGTGGCCTGGCCGGCGCGTGCGGCGGGATGCTGATGGCCAAGTTCGCCGGCATCATCCTGCAAACCACCGGCGGCAATTACACACCGATCTTCGTCGTCTCGTCGGTCATGTACCTGCTCGCCTTCTGCGTTGTTCATCTGCTTTGCCCGCGCTGGGAAAAGGTTTCTTTGTAAGGACTTGCCATGCGTCGTCTGATTGCCGCTGTCGTTTTCGCTTTAACAGCACTCACAACCTCAGCCCATGCCGAAGACGGCTATGATCTGTGGCTGCGCTATCATCCGGTCGAGGCCGATTATACTGCGCAATATAAACCGCACGCCACGGCCATTATTGGCGGCGATACGCCAGTCCTTGTCAGCGCCAAATCGGAACTGAAGCGCGGGCTGGATGGCCTGCTGGATCAGGATACGCCGGTTGTTACCGCACCCATCGATGGCGCCATTGCACTGCAAACCGGCGACACGACCCGGCCTGAAGAGGGTTTCCGTATCGAGGCCCAAACCATCGATGGTCATCCGGTCACCGTGATCAGCGCCAGAAACGACCAGGGCGCGCTTTATGGTGCGTTCCGTTTCCTGCGCGAGGTTCAGACCCGTACCCCCCTCGCCGATATCAGCGACGCCCCGAAAATCAAACTCCGCGTCATCGATCACTGGGATAATCTCAATGGCTCGGTCGAGCGCGGCTATGCCGGCACCTCGATCTTCGACTGGTGGCGCCTGCCCGATCTGGTCGATCCGCGCCTGACCGACTATGCCCGCGCCGAAGCCTCGATCGGCGTCAACGGCGTGGTGCTCAACAATGTCAACGCCAAGGCCGACAGTCTGACCGCGCCCTACCTGCAAAAGACCGCGGCCATTGCCAAGGCCTTCAGGCCGTGGGGCATCAAGGTCTATCTCTCCGCCCGCTGGACCGCGCCGATCGAGCTGGGCGGGCTGAAAACCGCCGATCCGCTCGATCCCGCCGTGCAGGCGTGGTGGAACGCCAAGGCCGATGAAATCTACGCCCTCATCCCCGATTTCGGCGGTTTTCTGGTGAAAGCCAATTCCGAAGGCGAGCCCGGCCCCGGCGATTATGGCCGCAACCACGCCCAGGGCGCCAACATGCTGGCGGCGGCGCTGAAACCCCACGGCGGCATCGTCATGTGGCGCGCCTTCGTCTATTCCGAGCACGACGCCAATGACCGTGCCAAACAGGCCTATAACGAGTTCAAGCCGGTCGAGGGCCAGTTCGCCGATAATGTCCTGCTCCAGATCAAGAACGGCGCCATCGACTTCCAGCCGCGCGAGCCCTTCCATCCCCTCTTTGGCGCCATGCCGAAGACCAACGAGATGCTGGAAGTGCAGATCACCAAGGAATACTTGGGCCAGGGTACGCATCTTGTCTATCAGGGACCGCTCTACGAAGAGACGCTAAAGGCCGACACCTATGCCGAAGGCAAGGGCTCGACCGTGGCGAAAATCATCGACGGCACGCTGGATCATCACACGCTCACCGGCATGGCCGGGGTTTCCAATGTCGGTGATGATCGTAACTGGACCGGCCATGATTTCAGCCAGGCCGACTGGTACGCTTTTGGCCGGCTGGCCTGGGATCCGGAAGCCTCCAGCCGCGATATCGCCACGGACTGGGTCAAGATGACCTTCTCCAATGACCCGGCCTTTGTTAAGCCGGTGGTCGATATGATGATGGCCTCGCGCGAGACGGCAGCCAATTACATGACGCCGCTCGGCCTCGCCCACCAGATGGCGACCGGCCATCATTATGGCCCAGGCCCGTGGGTGTGCGATCTCGCCCGTCCGGAATGGAACCCATGCTACTACGCCAAGGCTGACGCGCAAGGTATCGGCTTCGACCGCACAAAAACCGGCTCCGACGCCCTGGCGCAATACGCCCCCGCCGCCGCCAAACAGTGGGCCGATCCCAAAAAGATGGATGAGCGCTATCTGCTGTGGTTCCACCATCTGCCGTGGGATTACAAGGTAAAATCCGGCCGCACCCTGTGGGACGAACTGGTCACCGATTACGACACGGGCGCGAAACAGGCGATGCAGATGCAGATCACCTGGGCAGCCATGAAGCCTTACGTCGATCCGGAACGCTTTGCCGCCGTCTCGGCCAATCTCGGCATTCAGGCGCGCGAAGCCAAGTGGTGGCGCGATGCGTCGATCGCTTACTTCCAGTCAAAATCAGGCCTGCCCCTGCCCGCCGGTATTGCGCCACCGGAACACGATCTCGATTACTACAAGTCGCTCGATTTCCCCTATGCGCCGGGGCATTAGAGGGCATGGGTTGACGATCCTTCGCTTTAGATGATACCGCTAACACAACCATATCCAAGACCATAAAAAACAGAGGAAATGCCCAATGAACCGTCGCGTCACTTTCGCGGGCCGCCTTCTGGCGTCCGCCGCCCCGCTGGCCCTCGCCCTGATCCTTTCCCAGCCCGTCCACGCCGCCACGCCAGATGCCTGTGTATCCACCGCTTGCGCTTTTCTCGATAAAAGCCTGACGCCGGAAGCACGGGCCAAAGACCTGGTGTCGCGCATGACGCTGGAGGAAAAAGCGGCGCAGATGCAGGATAATGCCCCGGCCATTCCGCGCCTTGGGCTCAAGCGCTACGGCTGGTGGAACGAAGTGCTGCATGGCGTGGCCCGCGCCGGCGACGCCACCGTCTATCCGCAGGCGATCGGTCTGGCCGCGACCTGGGATACCGCCCTGATGGGCCGGATCGGCGACGCCATCGCCACCGAAGGCCGCGCCAGCCACAATGCCGCCCTGGCCCGCGATCCGTCCGGCACCGACCGGTATTTCGGTGTCAACTACTGGTCGCCCAATATCAATATCTTCCGCGATCCGCGCTGGGGCCGCGGCCAGGAAACCTATGGCGAAGACCCGTTCCTGACCGGCCATATGGCGGTCAGCTTCATCCACGGCATCCAGGGCGATAATCCGCTGCTCTACAAGGGCGTGGCCACGCCGAAGCACTTCGCTGTCCATTCGGGCCCGGAACCCTTGCGCCACGGTTTCAATGTCGATGCCTCGCCCTTCGATCTGGAAGACACCTATCTGCCGGCCTTCCGCTCGGCCATTGTCGACGGCAAGGCCGATTCGCTGATGTGCGCCTATAACGCCATCGACGGCTATCCCGCCTGCGAAAGCCCGCTGCTGCAAAATCGCCTGCGCGGCGACTGGGGCTTCAAGGGCTTTATCGTCACCGACTGCGATTCCATCGACGACATGGTGACCGGCCACAAGAAATACCCCGACGCGGCATCAGCCTCGGCGGCGGCGATCAAGGCCGGGGCCGATCTCGATTGCGGCACCACCTACAAGGCCATTCCGGAAGCCGTTCAGCGCGGCCTGATCGCGCAGGCCGATCTTGATGTGTCGCTGGAACGCCTGATGGCGGCACGTATCCGCATGGGGCTGATCGACGGCAGCCCCTATGACCAGATTCCCGCCAGCGAAATCAACTCGTCCGCTCATCGCGCCCTGGCCCTGAAGACGGCCGAGGAATCGATGGTGCTGCTCTCCAATAAAGGCAATGCCCTGCCCCTGAAAGGCACGGAAAAGATCGCCGTCATCGGCCCGAATGCGCAACTGCTGCAAAGCCTGGAGGGCAACTATACCGGCGCGCCGGTCGATCCGTCCTATCCGCTCGATGCCCTGAAAACCGCGTTCGGCGCCGCCAATGTCTCTTACGCCGCCGGCGCGCCCCTGACCGAAGGCATGCGCACGCCGGTGCCGACGACCTTCCTGAAAACCTCTGCCGGCAGCGCCGAAAACGGCCTAAAGGGCGAGTATTTCGATAACCTCACCTTCGCTGGCGCACCGAAGATGACGCGCACCGATCCGGTGATCAATTTCGACTTTTACCGCACCGCACCGGCAGGCTTCCAACCGCTCGGCTTCAGCATCCGCTGGACCGGCGTCATCACCCCGCCGGCGCCGGGCAAATACCAGATCGGCTTCCGGATGCAGACGCCGCGTCCTGGCCAGCCGGCGCCAGACGTCAAGGTGTGGATCGACGGCAAGCTGGTGGTGACGCCGGAACTTTCCGCTGCCGCCGGTCGTGACGAAGCCTATTGCGGCGGGGCCTGCGCCAAACCGCCCATGGCGCCGGTCGCCTATGAATTCACCGACACAAAACCGCATGATATCCGTATCGAATATGTCCGCACGGTCGAGGATCGCGCGTCGTCGCTCGACTGGATTGCCCCCGTCCAGCCCCTGATCGACGGCGCCGTTGAAACGGCGAAACAGAGCGATACCGTGGTGGCCTTTGTCGGCCTGTCGCCTGATCTCGAAGGCGAGGAAATGGCCGTCAGCTTCCCCGGTTTCAAGGGCGGCGACCGTACCTCGCTCGCCCTGCCGGAAGCGCAGCAAAAGATGCTGGAAGCCGTCAAGGCGACCGGAAAAAAGCTGGTGGTCGTCTACATGACCGGCGGCGCGATTTCCGATCCGTGGGTGTCGGAAAACGCCGATGCCGTACTCCAGGCCTGGTATCCCGGTGAAGCCGGCGGCGAGGCCATCGCCAACACACTGACAGGTAAGAACAATCCCGGCGGCCGCCTGCCCTATACCATCTACCGCGATGTGGCCGATCTGCCTTCATTTGAGGACTACTCTATGAAGGGCCGCACCTACCGCTACTTCAAGGGCCAGGTGCTTTATCCCTTCGGTCACGGCTTGAGCTACACAAGCTTCACATATGACACGCCGGTGCTCTCCGCCAAAACCCTCAAGGCGGGCGATACTGCCACGGCCAGCGTCACGGTGCGCAACAGCGGCAAACAGGATGGCGACGAGGTGGTTCAGCTCTATCTGGCCAAGCCGGGAGACACGGCCAATCCGGTGCTCGCCGGCTTTACGCGGGTGTCGCTGAAAGCCGGTGAAAGCCGCACGGTGTCCCTGCCGCTTGATGCACGCACCCTGTCGCAGGTCGGCCAGGACGGCAGCCGCAAGGTGCTGCCGGGCGACTACATTGTCAGTCTCGGCGGCGGCCAGCCCGCTTTCAGCCAAACCGTTTCCGACAAGCTGACCGTCACCGGAACCGCCGTCCTGCCGAAATAATCAGCCGGCCTTTTGGGGGTCGTCGTCGGGTTCCTCGTCGACGCGGCCCCTGAATACCGACTGGCCATCCAGTTCATTGGCCGGCCGAGGAATGGCCACCGTATTGCGGTCGCTGTCGAGCGCGGGCGTGCCGCCGGAAGGCGGGTTGGATTTCTTTTGTTCAGTCATGGCAGCCTCCTTTATGGAGGCCCATCCTAACGCGCCGGCCATAAATATCCGGACAGGATCGGCGGCGCGATCATAAGTCTTCGGCAAACCTCAGGCGGGTTTCAGCCCCTTCAGTACCGTAGGCCACAGTTCGGAAACCGTCGGGTGGATAGGCACCGCCCATTGCAGCACATCAAAGGCGACGCCGGCATTCATCATGTCGAGCACGCCGTGGATGGCCTCGTCGCCGCCGGTGCCCAGGATGGCGGCACCAAGAATTTTCCGGCTGTCGGCATCGACGACAACCTTCATGAAGCCTTTGGTTTCGCCCTTCTCGACCGCCCGGCCGACGCGCGTCATGGGCCGCGTACTGACCAGGACTTTGTGGCCAGCCTTTTCCGCCTCGGTCACGCCGATCCCGACCCGGCCAAGCGGCGGATCGATATAGAGGGCATAACCCAAAATCCGGTCGCTGACCTTGCGGCTTTCGCCATCGAGCAGATTGGCGGCGATGATCTCGAAATCATTGAAGGCGGTATGGGTAAAGGCGCCTTTGCCGTTGCAGTCGCCCATGGCCCAGATGCCCGGCACACTGGTCTGCAGGTCGTCGCCAACCTCGATGTAGCCGCGCGCGTCAAGCCTGATGCCGGCGGCCTCAACGCCGAGATCATCCGTATTGGGCCTGCGGCCGGTGGCCACCAGCAGGTCGGAACCGGTCACCTCGCCGTCTGACAGGCGCACGGTGATACCATCGCCGCCGTGCGACACATCATGGATATCCACGCCGGTACGCACGCTGATGCCCTCGTCTTCCAGTATCCCGCGGATGGCCTCGGAAATATCCGAATCCTCGCGGGCGACCAGATGCGCGCCCTTTTCGATCACCGTCACCTGCGCGCCGAAGCGCCGGTACATCTGGGCAAATTCCAGCCCGATATAGCTGCCGCCGAGAATGATCAGATGTTCGGGTACACGGTCAAGCGTCACGATAGAGCTATTGGTCAAATAGGGCACCTCAGCCAGACTCGGAATCGGCGGCACCGCCGCCCGGCCGCCAACATTGAGAAAAATCTTCGGGGCGGAAATCTGTTCATCACCGACCTGCAAGGTGGTGGCGTTCTGAAAGCGGGCATGACCCGTCATCACCGTCACGGTCTTCATGCCATGCAGCCAGTTCTCGACGCCGCTGCGGGCATCCAGCGTTACCTTATGGGCGCGCGCCGCCACGGCCTTCATATCGATGCAGACATCGCCGGTCATCACGCCGAAATCCGCGCCGCGCCGCGTCTGATGAGCGGCATAGGCGCTGGCCACCAACGCCTTGGTCGGCATACAGCCGGTATTGACGCAGGTGCCGCCGAAGAATTTTCGCTCGACGACGCAGACCGCTTGCCCGGCCGCGCTGAGACGTTCAGCCAGTGACGGACCGGCCTGGCCGGCCCCGATGATAATGGCGTCAAAGGTTTTCATGGCGGCTCCTGCATTTTCGCTGATCGTTACGCCTGGTAGAATAAAAATACAGCCGGAAATCAAAAACCGTGATCAAGGTATGCCAGAACCTGTCAGCAGTGAACAATAGCACTCTGGCAAGTCTCCAGCGCCCGCCCATCTTAAACGCAGGAAGCGCGTACCTGCTCATTTAAAACTTATAATTTCCAGACGATAGTCAGCCACAAAACAAGGGCCCGCCAATGGATACCGTTCACTACCCGACACCGGATGTAACGACCGAACACCGGCCGCTGGCCTGCGCCTTCACGAAAATGCGTTCCCATACCCTGGCCCTGATCAGGCCCCTTTCGCCTGAAGATATGGTTGTCCAGTCCATGCCCGACGCCAGCCCGGTCAAGTGGCACCTGGCGCACACCACCTGGTTTTTCGAGACCTTTCTGCTGAAGGGCCAGCCCGGTTACAAGCTGTTCGATCCGGACTATGCCTATCTCTTCAACTCCTATTATGAGGCGCTCGGCCCGCGCCAGCCCAGGGCGCAACGCGGCCTGCTGACCCGGCCGCCGCTCGCCGATATCCTGGCCTATCGCGCCCATATCGATCAGGCGATGAACCATCTGCTGCAATCCGATCTGCCGGCTGAAACTCAAGACCTGATCCGCCTCGGCATCGCCCACGAAGAACAGCACCAGGAACTGATCCTGATGGACGTGCTGCACCTGCTGGCGCAATCGCCGCTGAAACCGGCCTACTGTCCGCGCACCCCGGCGGATGCTGGCGGCAGGCCGGGACGTTTCCAACTTCGGCCCGGCGGCCTGGTCGATATCGGACACGCAGGCACAGGCTTCGCCTTCGATAATGAAGCCCCGCGTCACCGTACCTGGCTGCAACCTTTTGAAATCAGTGACCGGCTGGTCACCAATGGCGAGTGGCTGGCCTTCATGCAGGACGGCGGTTACAGCCGGGCCGACCTGTGGCTTTCCGATGGCTGGGCGCAGGTTCAGGCCCTTGGCTGGAATGCGCCCTTCTACTGGCAATCAAGTGAGGATGGCTGGCAGGAAATGACCCTGCGCGGTCTGCAAGCCATCGCGCTTGATGCACCGGTCACCCACATCAGTTATTACGAGGCTGACGCCTTTGCCCGCTGGGCCGGCGCACGCCTGCCGACCGAAGCCGAATGGGAGGCCGCGGCCGCCGATGGCGTGCTGGAACAGATGGATGACGTCGCCTGGCAATGGACCGCCAGCGCCTACCTGCCCTATCCCGGCTTCCAGCCCGGCGCCGGGGCGGTCGGCGAATATAATGGCAAGTTCATGAGCGGCCAGATGGTGCTGCGCGGCGGCTCCGCCTTCACCCCCGCCGGCCATGCGCGCCTTACCTACCGCAATTTCTTCGCGCCGGAAAAGCGCTGGATGCGGTCTGGCCTGCGGCTGGCACGGGATATCTCCGCCGGCACGACTGGCGATGTTTCTGACGACGGCTTTGCGGCCGATGTGGTGCTCGGCCTGTCCTCCCGACAAAAATCCCTGTCGCCGAAATATTTCTATGATGCTACGGGTTCCGAGCTGTTCGAGGCCATCTGCCGGCTCGACGAATATTATCCGACCCGCACCGAAACGGCCCTGCTCACCCGCATCGTCCCGGAACTGACGGCAGACATCCCCGCCAACGCCGTGCTGGTCGAATTCGGCAGCGGCGCCAGCGACAAGACGCGCCTGCTGCTCGATGCCGCGCCGCAAATCACCGGTTATGTGCCGATCGATATCAGCGAGGACGCCCTGCGCCAGGCTACATTGCGCCTTAAGGCTGCGTACCCGAAGCTGGCGGTGACGCCAGTGGTCGGCGACTTTACGAGCGATGTTCAACTTCCCAGCGCCCTGAAAGGCCGGCCGCTGATCGGCTTCTTCCCCGGTTCGACCATCGGCAACTTCAGTCATGCCGATGCGGTTACCTTCCTGCGCAATGTACGCGGGCTACTTGGCCATAATGCCCGCCTGATCCTGGGCGCCGACATGGTAAAGGACGAGGCGACACTGGTCGCAGCCTATGACGATGCGAAAGGCGTCACCGCACAGTTTAACAAGAACCTGCTGGTCCGCATCAACCGCGAACTCGATGGCAATTTCGATCCCGACGCCTTTGATCACCTGGCGGTCTGGAATCCGGTCTATGAACGTATCGAAATGCACCTCGTCTCGCGCAAGGATCAGATCGTGACCGCCGCCGGCCATGCCTTTGCCTTCAAGGCCGGCGAACGCTTCCATACCGAAAATTCGCACAAGTTCACCCCGGCGTCACTGGCGCGGCTGGCGACGGATTCCGGCTGGAAAATCGAGCGGCAATGGATCAGCCCGGCGCCGGAATTCGGTATTTTCAGCCTCGGTGCCTGATCTGCACGAACCGGGCGACGTAATCATCCGCCGGATGAGTGAGAATGTCCTCCGGCGTGCCGGTCTGCACGATCTCCCCGTCCTTCATGATGGCGATGCGATTACCCAGCCTCAGCGCCTCGTCGAGGTCGTGCGTAACGAACACGATAGTCCGCTTCAACCGCTGTTGCAGCCCCTGAAGCAGATCCTGCATGTCGGCGCGGGTCAGGGGATCGAGCGCCGAAAACGCCTCATCCATCAACAGGATTCCGGTCTCGACCGCCAGGGCCCGCGCCAGCCCGACGCGCTGCTTCATGCCGCCCGAAAGCGCATCAGGCCGCGCCTTTTCATAGCCTTCCAGCCCCACCGCCGCGATCCATTCCCGCGCCTTATCATGCGCCGTCTGACGGTCTTCGCCCCTCGCCACCAGACCGAAGGCGACATTTTCCAGCACATCGAGATGCGGCAGCAGGCCGAAGCCCTGAAACACCATGCTGACCTGGCGCCGGCGGTATTCCCGCAAGGCCCTGGCATCGAGCACCCGCACATCCACACCATCGACGCGGATATCACCGGCTGACGGCTCGATCAGCCGGTTGATATGACGGACCAATGTCGATTTGCCGGAGCCCGACAACCCCATCAGCACGCAGACCTCACCCGCCGCCGTATCAATCGTCACGTCGCGCACGGCCAGGGTGCAGCCGGTCGCCTTCAGGATTTCCGCCTTGCCGGCGCCCTGACGCGCCATATCCAGCGCTACGGCTTCTTTGCGGCCGAAAACCTTGGTGAGGCGACGCAGCTCAATCATGGCCTGCCCTTTTCCCGCCGAACCCTTGCGTGATGCGATCGAGCACAAAGGCCAGGATGACGATGCCCAGCCCCGCCTCCAGCCCCATGCCGACATCGAGCGTCTGGATGCCATTCAGTACCTGCTCTCCCAGGCCGCGCGCCCCGATCATCGAGGCAACGACCACCATGGAAAGCGCCAGCATGATGGTCTGGTTTAAGCCGGCCATTAGGGTCGGGCGCGCCAGCGGCAGTTCCACCCGCCACAGCCTCTGCCACGGCGTCAGGCCGAACGAATCGCCAGCCTCGCGCGCTTCGTTATCGACACGTTCTATGCCCAAGGTCGTCAGCCGGATCATCGGCGGCAGGGCGTAGATGACCGTGGCCAGGATCGCCGGCACCTTGCCGAGGCCGAACAGCATCAGGGCCGGAATGAGATAGACGAAGGCCGGCAGGGTCTGCATGATATCGAGCACCGGCAGGCTCAGGCTCTTGATCCAGCGCGATTTCGCCGCGGCGATCCCGACCGGCAGACCGATCATCACGGCCAGAAAACTGGCGATCAGCATCAGGGTCAGGGTCTGGGTCATCAGGCTCCACAGGCCGAGCAGCCCGATGACGAGCATCAATCCACCGACCGCCAGCGTCAGGCCAGTCCGCCGGGTGCCGGCCCAGGTCAATCCCATGAAAACGGCGATCAACAGCCACCACGGAACGGCGCCCAATAGACCATCAAGCGCCACGATGACGCTCAGACCGGCATTGGATATCGCCCGAAAGCCGGCACCATGGTCGCGCACCAGCCCGGCCACGGCGTCATTGACCGGCTGGCGGATCGATAACATCCACCGCGCCGGGAAGTTCGATTTCGCAACGGGCGCAGCGGTCCTCAGGCTGGCCGAAATCCGCCCGGCGGTCTGCGCATCCACCCATTGCCGCCACAGGTCCGGACGATTCTGCAAGAACCACATCGCTTGCGCCCGCGCTGTTAGTTTGCCATCGGCGCGTCGCACCAGGTTGGCGTTCAGGTCGTCAATGGGGAAGGTCGCCTTCGCCAGCATGGCGGCGATCGCCGGCGCTTTGGTAGCGAACCGCGTCGATACCCCATAGGCGACATCGGCCGGCGGTGCGGCGCACCCTTGCGTGTGTCGGCCATTGCGGCTCGTCAGATCGGCCCAGCAGGCGGCCGACCACGGCGGCTCCTTCAGTTGCACCAGTTTCAGCCGGCCGGCGATCGGGCTTGGTGACCAGTAATAGAAAAGGATGGGCTGTTTCTGCGCATAGGCGGAGGTAATAGCCGCATCCATGGCCGGTCCGGTGCCAGGACGAAAATCGACATAGGCGCCGGTCAGCCCGTAGGCTTTCAGCTTGGCGCTGTTGACGCCCTCGCATGTCCATCCGGACGGGCAGTTGAGAAATCGCCCCTTGTCCGGCTGCTCCGGATCGCGGAACAGGGCGACATAGCGTGGATCGGCAAGCTGGCCGACGCTGTTCAGGCCAGGCGCCGACGCATCCACCCCATGCACCATATAGTCGGGCACATACCAGCCTTCACGCGCTTCGGTGAACGGGTGGCCGATGGCGCGGACACTCCCGTCATCGGCCGCCTTTTTCCACACATCGCTGCGGCTGACCCATTCCTCGGCGAGAATCTGGATATCGTCATTAGCCAGGGCCTGTTCCAGCGTGACGGTATTGCCGGGCACCGTTTCGGTGGTGCACCCATAGCCGCGCTCGATGATCTCCTGCATGACGGCAGTAATGAACTCGCCGCTTTCCCAGTTTACCCCGGCGAATCGCACGCGGTCGGTAACGGGGCACTCCGCTTTCGCCAGGGCCGGACCTGACAGGCCGGTAAAAAGCAAGACCAGGACACATGCCCACATATGGGCCGCCGCTGTTGCATTCCGGGACACAAAACGTCTCAAGACCCGCTCCTGCCTGCCACGCGGACGCAAATTTACCGCCAAAACACTCAATCAGAGGCGTTATATATGCGCAATCACGTTTTTGTTTTTTCCCGACTTCCCCAGAATGGCGACTATTTTTTGACGCCGCCCCATTGTGATCACGATTTCAGCTTCCCGCGGTATCAACCACATCGATGTAGACGCAAGGCCGGCGACCAGCGCCCCTGAACGCCGAAACAATCGCGGCAACAAGCATATATAATCAAAAAAAGTGATATTGTATTTGAAATATATTTTATTATAAATTTATAATACTTTAGCACATTATTTTTTTATGCCATTTTAATTATTTTTATTTGGAAATAATTTTAATTTATAATAACAACTATCAAAATGAAATTAAACGCACCCTGTGGGATATGCCGCTAAAAGGAAGCCCTTCCCAACCAAAATCCCGCCTTGGCACAAAATACCCCATTTGATTGAATTTGTGATAAAATAAAGTGACTTCCGCTTGTAAAGAAACTGCGTTATATTAAGGTGTGTTAACTTATTCCGAGGCGGCGCCCTCCTCTTTGACCGCCGCGGAGCATACCGGACTCACAGTCGCGTCACGTTATACTTAGTAAAACAGTATCGCATACATGAAGTTTACCCAATTTAAGTAAATATTCGACCCAGCTTAAATCCATTTGTATGGGCTGAACCGAATATAATCACCCGGCGATCGACATCCTGGGCAGGTATTTTGTGCGCGTAATAATCCCAAAAAGCAGGAAGACGCGGGAAGAACAATGAGAGTCGATGTTAATGACTGGCGCCAGAACAGGGACCAGGCCGATAAGCCGACGCGTGACGCGGCATCCATCGCCCTTTCAGGCAACGCGCCGCAAATGACGACACATGACTCGCCCGGCAGCCAGACTTCACCAGATAGCTTCCGTGACGCAATGATCGCCCTGATCCCGGCCCTGCGCATCCAGGCCGCCACGCGCGTCAGATCACGCAGCGAAGCCGACGACCTGGTACAGGAGACGCTCACGCGCGCCTGGTGTTACCGCGCCAGCTTCCAGGAAGGCAGCAATCTCAAGGCGTGGCTCTACAAGATCATGCAGAACTGCTTCTACCACGATTTGTCGCGGCAGCGCGATACGGTGGCGGATGTAGAGGGGCGCTGGGCCGCCATGTTGAGCGTCGCCCCCTCGCAGGAATGGCGCCTGCAATATAACGACATGCTGTCCGCGCTCGATCATCTGCCACCCGACGCCCGTGCCGCGCTCGTGCTGATCGGCGCCTCGGGATGTTCGTATGAAGAGGCTGCCGAACTGGCAAATTGCCCCGTCGGCACCTTAAAAAGCCGCGTCAACCGGGCGCGGGAAAAGCTGGCCAGCCTGATCGATAACGGTGTCGATACCCATCAGACACGGCTTGCCGGAACGCCGCCCACACCCCCAGCGCCCACACCTCCGCCCCCCATGCACAGGCCATTTCGGGCGCAGGCAGTCGACCCGAATCTGCAGCCTTCCGGGGAGTAGGCACATGCGACACGCCCAAAGACACGCGCCGCCCTTAAACGTCGGTTTGCTTGCCCTGATGGCCGGCGCCGGCCTGCTCGTTATGGCCCGCCCGGCCCTGGCCGCCGACCAGGCCACAGACCAGCGCCTGGCTGAGATCAAACAGGCTCTGCAAGTTCAGGAAAGCCGACTGAACACACAAGAACAACAGTTGGCCGACCAGCAGAAAACGCTGGCCACCCAACAGGCGGAAATCGACAGGCTGCGGACGGAGCGCGATGGCTTGCTGGCCGATATCCGGGCCGGCCGCAGCGATGCCCCGGCGGGGAGCGATACGGCCGTGCCCTATGCCAGCCTTTCGCCAAATCCCAGTTCCACTCCCGGCGCCCTCTCCGGTTCGGATGCCTCCACATCCGGCGCGCCAGCCATGACCGTGTCCCAGGTCGAACCCATGCGGCCTGATCCCTTGCCGCAACAGCCGGTCGGGGCCGCACCGCCGCCCAAAAAGGTCGAGGAGGTCGCCGCCCTGCCGGAACATGTCGGGGTTCTCACCCCGAAAGGCAAACTCGTCTTCACGCCGTCGCTGGATTATGTCCGGTCCAGTTCCAACCGCCTGGTCTTCCGCGGTGTCGAAATCGTCCCTGGCATCCAGGTGGGTGTGATCGAAGCCAATGACGCCGACCGTGATTCGGCGGTCGCCACCGTTGCCATGCGCTATGGCCTGACCAGCCGGCTGGAGGTGGAAGCACGCATCCCCTATGTTTATCGCCATGACCGCGTCACCACGCTGGCGCAGCGTGACGAAACCATCAACCGCACCACCGAACTCGATGGCCAGCAGATCGGCGATGTCGAATTCTCAGCGCGCTACCAGCTTAATGAGGTCCGCCCCGGCCGCGCCATATTCGTCGCCAATGCGCGCATCAAGCCCCCTACCGGCCTCAGCCCCTACGATGTCGGCTATGATCAGTTCGGCGTCGCCACCAGCCTGGCCACCGGGTCCGGGTTCTGGGCGATCGAGGGCGGCATCACCATGCTTTACCCCAGCGATCCGGGCGTCATTTTCGGCAGCCTGAGCTACCTGCACAATGTACCGCGCGACATCAACAAGGAAATCGGCGGCGCCATGGTTGGCCGCGTCGAGCCAGGTGACGCCATCAGCGCCAGCCTGGGTTTCGGCCTCGCACTCAATCCGCGCTTCTCCGTGTCGTTCGGCTACAGCCACAGCTTCATCTTCCCGACGAAAACCCAGATTGGCACCACCATTCAGCAGTCCAACAGTCTTCAGGTCGGCTCCCTTCTGATGGGCTGGTCCTACCGCGTGAATGATCGGATGACCCTGACCAATAATTTTGAGTTCGGGGTCACCAGCGATGCGCCCGATATGCGCATGGTCGTCGCAGCACCCATGAGTTTTTAAGGGCGCTAATACTGATTTGAGCCAAAAGGCAAATCAATATTTTGCGATTATTGGACACACCTATGTATCTGGTTAATAAGGAAAAATAAATACGCAAAGCGGTACTTTTCGAGGGAACTTTTCCGGCTCGGCCCGATTTAATGACCTGAAGGACGGTCCTTCAGAATTCATGAATTCGAGGTTCACCAAATGACCAGCAAAAGCATCAAATTACTTGCGTCCGCTTCCGCCATGGCCCTTGGCCTGATGATGGCCGGCGCTGCTTACGCGCAAATCCACAATGAAGCAGACGACGGCTCGACGGGCACGCTCAATGCCTATAACGACAACTCGCTCGATAATGTCGGCAATGCCACTGCCACCGATTCCGGCAACACGACCACCAACACCGACGCTTCCAATCAGGGCAATGACAACTCGACCAACTCTGCCACACTTGGTGTGTCGGTTGCCGATTCGGGCAATACGACCACCAACACGGACAATTCCAACAATGCCGTAACCGACAATTCCAATAACTCGGTTACTGATAATTCGAACAATTCGACCAACACGGCCGATTCCGGCAACGACAATTCAATCAATACGAATGTCGCCGACTCCGGCAACGACAACTCGAACAACTCGGTCAATACGGCCGATTCCGGAAATGACAATTCCAACAGCTCGACCAATACGGCCGATTCCGGCAATACCACGAACAATACCGATAACTCGAACAACTCGACCAATACCAGCCTTGCCGACTCGGGCAACGACAATTCGAATAACTCGACGAATACGGCCGACTCCGGCAATGATAATTCCAATAATTCGACAAACACCAGCGTTGCCGATTCCTACAACGCGGACAGCTCGGGCTCTGGCAATGTCACCGATTCGAACAACACGGACAGCTCTACAAATGTCGCCTATATCAGCCTGACCAATCAGGATCTGTCGGCCAGCGTGACCGGCTCCAGCGTCAGCCTGAGTGCGGCCGATCAGGACCAGGAGGGTAACCTCACAACCGGTAATATCGTGGCACGCGGCGGTTCATACGCCAACTTCTCAGGCGTCCAGACTGCCAGCTCGAATACCGGCATCGGCTCCATCAACCAGGCCGCCACGGCCCTGTCAGCGAACGCCAATATCAGCTTCGGTCAATAGGCTGAGCGCCGGGCACGACAACACCGTGCCCGGCTCTACTTTCCGCGTGTCTCAAAGTCCGCTTTCAGAAAGTGTACCAGCCATGTCCGCCAAATATCTGCTTCCCACCTGCCTTGCCATGCTTGTCCTGACGGCGGCCCTGCCACCGACTGCGGCGCTTGCCCAGGCGGCGCCGGTTACCCCCCTGTTGGTTAGCCCGCCGGACGCCGATACCCCCACACCGCTCGCGCCTGATGAGCTGGACGGCATCAGCGCCGAAGGGGCCGTCACCAATGTCATCACCAACCAGGATCTGAGTGCCACCAACAGCGGCAACACCATTGTCGCCGGCACGGTCCAGAACGGCGACATCAATTTCTCCGGCAATGCGCTGACCGGCTTCAGCGGTGTCGGCAACTTTGTTACCAACACCGGCAATAACAACAATCTGCAAGGCAGTATCAGCGTTGTCGTGACCGGCGCACCGCTCCCCTAGTAAAGTCTTTCACCATGAAGCCCCTGCCCCTCATCACCACCTGCCTTGCCCTGGTTTCGGGTGCGCCGCATCTCGCGCACGCCCAGGCCATGCTGACCGATGGCGGCATGATGTTCTCGGTGCCCGTCACCAGCATGAAGGACATTCCCTTCCGCACCGTTGTGCGCCAGCAATATGACTATAGCTGCGGCTCGGCCGCCCTGGCCACCCTGCTGCACTATCATTACAACATGCCGGTGACCGAGGCCGAGGTCTTCAAGGCCATGTATGCCAAAGGTGATCAGGAAAAAATTCGCAAGGTCGGCTTCTCCCTGCTCGATATCAAAAACTATCTCGCCGCGCGTGGCTTCGAAGCCGATGGCTACAAGCTGACCTTCGACCAGCTCGTGAAGATCAACCGGCCCGCCATTGCCGTGGTGACCGCCGGCGCCTACCGCCATTTCGTCGTCGTCAAGGGCGCGCGCAACGGCAAGGTTCTGATCGGCGATCCGGCCGGCGGCCTGCGCACCTACAGCAATGCCGAATTTTCACAGATATGGAATGGCGTCATCTTCGCCATCCATGCCTCATCCGCCGCCAAGGTGCCCTATAACCGTGATGAGGAATGGAGCCCCTGGGCGCTGGCGCCGCTGGGCCAACCACTGGGCGACGCCTCCCTGTCAAGTTTCACCCGCGAACTGCCGCCGATCTATCAGATATCGACCATGATTAACGGCAACTCGCCCACCACACCCTGAGCAGAGTCATGACCCGCGTTCTTCTTCTCAGTCTCGTCTTCGTCCTTCTGGCCGCGCCCGCCGTGGCGCAGGAAACCGTCGTGCCGGCACAAGACCTGACCGCCAGCGTGGCGCCTTTAAGCCCGGAAGAACTGAAAGAACAGGTCGGCGGCCTGCGCACCCCCACAGGCATCGAATTCGGCCTGGGCGCCATCATCACCACCTATGTCGATGGCCAGCAGGCCCTGCAATCGCACCTGACCTGGACGGACCAGGGGGTAGTCGAGACCACGGATGGCGGCGGGTCACTCGCCGGCGCCGCCGGCGCAGGCATCAATCTCGGCGGCTCCGTACCAGGGCTCTATCTGCCCGGCGAAAATGGCGGCACCGTCGTTCTGCATGATCTGGGCGACGGTCGCATCGGCAGCGTCGTCCTCAATACCGCCGACAACCGCGACATCCGCCAGGAAACGGTCATCAATCTCGATATTCCGCAGTTACAACAACTCCAGCAGGACTATGCCGGCCAGAAGTTCCAGATGAACCTTCAGGATGCCGTGTCGCGGGCGCTGGAAAACGCTAATCACTGAAACTGGTCAATCATATCGGCCAGCGCCCTGAGGCAGGTTTCGCCCAGCGCCCGTGACCGGTCGATTGACCACGCCCGCACCGGCTCCGGCGCATCGTCGTGATCCTTGAACGGCATTTCCAGCGTCATGGCGATGGCCTTGAAGCGCTCGGCCACGGCATTGGTCGAAATCGCCAGGTTGGCGGCGCCCGGCGCCTGAATATCGTAGCCGAACCTGGTCTGGAAGTCCGGCGTGCGCGCCAGCAGGCGATCGAGATAGGCCTGATATAGCGCGCCTCGTGCGTCAGTCCATGACGGCGTGCCCTCGAAACCGGCCATAAAGACATGCGGAATTGCCTCATCGCCATGCACATCGATGGCGAAATCGACGCCGCTCTCCGTCATGGCCTGCAAAACGTACAGGATCTCCGGGCTGCGTTCCATCGTCGGCCCGGCCCATTCGCGGTTGAGATCGACGCCCGCGGCATTGGTGCGCAGATGCCCGCGCGCGCTGCCATCCGGATTCATATTGAGCACGATGTAAAAGGTGGCCGCTTCGCGCAAGCTCATCGCCGCCGGATCATTACCGGTCAGGAAGGCGACGGCGCCCTCCATCCACCACTCAGCCATGGTTTCGCCGGGATGCTGGCGTGCATAGAGCCAGACCTTGGCCGCGCCATTGCCGAGCGTAAAGAGATCGAGGTCGCGGCCATCAAGCGTCTGGCCCAGTACACGATGCGTCATGCCCGGCAGGGCCTTCGTCTTTTCTACGAAGGCGTGATGGCGCTGGCTGTCGAAGGGCGCGAAATAGGCAAACCACACCGTATCACCGGCGGGTTTGTGCCGGATCGTCAGGACGCCATTTTCATAACTTGTGTCGGTACAGAGCCAGTCGGTATTATCAGAACTGACGCGGGCGCGGTAGTTTTCCCAGCCGCCCGGATAGGCCGAGCCGTCGGCATTGGTGATCCGCAGGGTCAGGTCCATCCCGACCGCGCCATCGACGCGGAAATAGAACCACTGGTAATAATGCGAGCCGTTATCCGGCCGGATCGCCAGATCCCACTGTCCGCCTTCCCCACCCAAAACCTCGATATTGCCGCCATCGAAATCGGCTGAGAACGTGACTGACATAAAACCTCCGGTGCGCAAGACTGTTTCCCGCGTATCTATCCGAATTCAAAGCGTAACGCTCATCACTTTTCCCGCGATATTCAATTCGGATTATAGATTTTCAGGAAATCCACCACAGCCTGAGCCGTCGCCAGCCGGGACTCCTCGGTTGTCAGTTCATGATCACTGCCCGGCAGTTCGGCATAGGTTACCGCCTTGCCGGCGGCCTGAAGCGCATCCCGCATCTGCCGGCTCTGGCGCACGGGCACCGCGCGATCATCGGCCTGATGCACCAGCAGGACCGGCGCCTTGATTTCGTTCACCTGGTTGCGTGGCGACAGAGCGCTCCAGCCGGAGGAATCACCCAGATAGCCGGTAACGATCGATACGGATCCGGGATCGGGCGAGAAGGCGCGCGGCCATTCGGGGTCCGCCGTCAGGCTGGCGATCTGGTCGGGGTCCGGCACGGGACGCTTGCTCTTCACCCAGCCTACATAATCGCCGATATCGGAAATGCCGCCGAGCGAAGCCGCGCAGCGCCAGGTCTCCGGCGTCGTGGCACCTTCCAGCGCCGCGTAACCGCCATAACCATTGCCGATGATACAGACCCGCGCCGGATCGGCCAGACCCTGGCCGACCAGATAACGCACGCCATCGGCCAGGTCGGACTGCATCCGTCGCCCCCACTGGCCTTTGCCCGCCGCCATGAAAGCCGGTCCCGCGCCATCCGACCCGCGATAATTGGGCTGCAGCACCAGATAGCCGCGCGAAGCCAGCACCTGGGCCAGCCAGTCAAACCCGCGACTGTCATGCGCCTGCGGCCCGTCATGCGGCAGGACGATCAGCGGCAGTCGCTTCGGCTCCGGTTTCGGCGGCAGGGTCAGCAAGGCGCCAATTTGCAGACCGTCGCTTGCCTTGTAACTGACGCTCTTTTGCGAGGCGACCCATTCTGATGGCACTTCCGGGTGGATATCACCGATTTCCAGCGTCTTGCCAGTCGTGAAATCGATGAAATGATAGGCGCCCGGCTCCTCGCCGCCCTGGGCGAAGATGATCATGCGGTGCGGATCGCGCGCCGTGGAAACCACCTTGACCGCCTGTCCCGGCGCCGCGTCCTGCGCCTTCCGGTAAAGCTGGCTCATAAGCGGATCAGTCAGGCTGTATTCCGGGGCCTCGCCGGTCTGGACAAAGCCCGCCAGGCGTCCGGTTTCGGGATTAAAGATCGGCCGGTCGCGCGTCGCGTCGCCCGGTTCCAGCGGCGCCGACAGCTTGCCGTCCGCCGTCAGTTCGTAATAATGGAAGCGCCGGTCGGCGCCGCTGGTCCCCGGTTCGGCATCGAAGATCACGATCGACTGGCCGTCACGGCCCAGCCCGGCCATGAAGGGCGCGAAGGTGGTCGCGCGCGTGTCTATCTTTCGCGTCAGCGCCGGCTTCCACTTGCCATCGACCTTGCGCTCGCCATCCACCTTGCGCTCGATGGTGAATTGTTCCCTGGTAAAATTATAGACCGACCGGGCAACGATATTGCCTTGCCTGTCGAGCAGCCAGTCATCGACATAACGATGCTCCCGGTCCAGATCGCCACCGCCATCATCAACCAGCTTGCCCAGCCCGGTTTGCGGATCGCTGCGCCACAGGTAGACGCGCTGGGTTGGCTGTCCGCCCACCGATTGTTGTCGCAATTCGAGATAGGGCCCGATTAGTTGCACCTTGCCGTCCGACACGACAGGTTCCGGTGTGCCGAGGGCCAGATTGGCGTATTCGCTCAGACGCGCGCCCAGATCCGTGCCGGCACGTTCGGACACATTCACCGAGGTCACGGCGGTCTGGGCACGGATACCATAATAGACGCAGCCCGGTGTTTTCAGCGATTCCATCAGTGAGAGCTGTGCCATGGCCTCGGCCGCGCTGCCTTCCTTGGTCGTATCGGTTTCCGGCCGATTGATATGGCTGGACGCTGCGTCACGGCTGGATTGCACCGCGCCTTCACAGGTGCCGCGCAGACCGGTGCGCGTGGTCGAGGTCAGCACATGATCGTCATCCGCCCAGGAAATAGCGGAAATATCGCCGGGATTGAGCTTTACGATCCGCTTGGTCCCATCAGCCACGCGATAGGTTACCAGTGCGCGGTAGCCTTCAAGCCAGGTCACGAAGGCAATCTGCGCTCCGTCCGGGGACAGGGCCGCCTGCTCGATGCGCGGGCGCTTGATGAAGATATCGATCGGCGGCGGCGCATCAGCCGGGCGCGGCCGTAAAGCCCCCTTGACCACCACCTCCGTGGTCGCCTGTGCGCAGGCGTTTTCCATGCCGAAAAGCATGGCGGCCAGGCTTATTCCCGCTGCCGCTACTGCCAGGTGAATGCGTGACATCTCAACCCCCTCATTTATGCCCTTTTGCGCTCTGCGGCGTCATGGCGGACATTTAGGGCACTACAGCGCGAATCCATCCGGTATGCAAGGCGATATGACGCCCTGACGTTTAATGCGAGTGCCGGCGTGCCGTTCAGCATTTTTCTTGGCAACGCAACGCATAAGGCCGTATTGAAGACGCAACAGAATCTTTTCAGGGCTGAATATGTCGACCATTAGCGACGTCGCCAGGCTGGCCGGCGTCTCCACCGCCACGGTGTCCCGCGTGCTCAATGATTACGCCCACGTTTCTCCGGCGGTGCTGGAAAAGGTGATGGGCGCGATCGACCAACTGGGCTACGAGCCGAACCAGATGGCCAAGTCGCTGCGCACGCTCAAGACCTCGCGTCTGATCGTTACCGTGCCCAATATCGCCAATGCCTTCTTCGCCCATATCATCCGCGGAGTCGAGGAAGCGGCGCTGGCTGCCGGCTATACGGTCCTGCTCGGCGATGTCGGGTTTGGCGACAGCGAAGACGCCTATGCCGCCCTGCTGCGCCGCAAGGAGGCTGACGGCATGATCTTCCTCGGCCATACCCTGCCCGCCTCACTCAACGACCTGGTGGCGAAGAAGGGCGCGGCGGCGCCGATTGTCAATGGCTGCGAATTCAGCGATTCCTTAAGCGTCTCCTCGGTCCATATCGATAACGCCCTGGCCGCCCGCCAGGTCATGGATCATCTCTATGGCCTTGACCACCGCCGCATCGGCGTCATCACCGGCGACCTGCGCAGCCCGATCAGCCGCGACCGCCTGCAAGGCGTCACCGCCAGCGCCGACCAGCACGGCCGCAGCAATGACCTGACCATCCTGACCGGCGATTATTCCATCGAATGCGGCGCCGAGATGACCCGGCAGTTGCTGGCCCAGGCCAAACGCCCGTCAGCCCTCTTCTGCTTCAGCGACGACATGGCCTTCGGCGCGCTCCACGCCATCCGCGCCGCTGGCCTGACCTGCCCGGCGGATATCTCCGTGGCCGGTTTCGACGATGTGCACCTGTCGCGGTTTTCCGCGCCATCGCTCACCACCGTGCGCCAGCCCATGCACGAAATCGGTCGCAAGACGGTGGAATTGCTGCTCGGCATTATCGATGGCGGGACCACCGAACGCGTCAATATCACGCTCGATCATGAACTGGTGATCCGCGAAAGCACCGCCGCACCGGAGGCTTAAACGCAGCCCGAAACCTGCGAACGATTCTCTTGGCTTGACGCTATTGTAATCGATTTCAAGTCGTGTTACCCATTTTGAAAAATGCGGATCGTGCGCCATGATCGCTCGTCCCGAACAGGTCGCAGGAGCCTTCAGTGCCGATATTTGCCCGTCGTCTTTTCTTTTCCGTAATCCTTGCCGCCACGCCCGCTTTCGCCGCCCAGGCCGCCCCCGCGATTGACGCCGCCCAGCTTTCCGCCGGCGAAAAAGTCTTCGCCCAGTGCAAGGCGTGCCATGCGATCGAAAAAGGCAAGGCCGATGGCGTGGGCCCCAATCTTTACGGCGTCTATGGCAGCAAGGCCGGCGCCCATTCCGCCACTTTCAAATATTCCGCCGCCATGAAGGCATCCGGGCAGACCTGGAATGACGCCACGCTGAACAGTTTCCTGCTGGCACCGATGAAGGCCGTACCGGGCACGAAAATGACCTATGGCGGCGTCAAGGACGACGCCAAACGCGCCGCCCTGGTCTATTATCTCAAGATCAAGTCGGCGGAATAAAACGACGCAGAGTCTGAACACAGACCTGGCAATACGGGATGGAAACGATGAAGCATTTGAGTCTGATGACTCTCGGAGTCTGTCTACTGTTCAGTTCGCCGGTTTTCGCCGGTGATCTCGGCTTTACCGACACCCCCATGCTGCCGGGCGGCAAGTGGCACGTCCATGATCCGGCGCGACCGCACCCTGCCATCGTCACGCCCGGAAAGACGGCCAGAGAGGCACCTTCCGACGCTATCGTCCTGTTCGACGGCACCTCGCTCGACGCCTTCGTCACCGCCGACGGCGAGCCGGCGGACTGGAGCCTGGCCAACGGCAGCATGACCGTGCCGCACCGCGAAGGGCCGCATGGTGACGGCAGCCTGACCACGAAACAGGCGTTCGGCGACATCCAGTTGCATATCGAATTCCGCGAACCCGCCGATGTCACCGGCACCTCGCAGGCGCGCGGCAATTCCGGCGTCATCCTGATGGGCCAGTATGAAATTCAGGTGCTGGATTCCTATGATAATCCCACCTATGCCGATGGCCAGGCGTCGGCCGTCTATGCCTGGAAGCCGCCGCTGGTGAATGCCGCGCGCAAACCCGGTGAATGGCAGACCTACGACATCATCTTCGAGCGTCCGCATTTCGATGCCGCCGGCAAGGTGCTGAAACCCGCCTATGTCACCGTACTGCATAATGGCGTGCTGACGCAGAATCACCAGGACATCCTCGGCAAGACCGACTGGCGGACCCTGGCCACCTACCATCCGCACGCCGACGCCCTGCCCTTCACCTTGCAGGATCACGGCAGCGCGGTGTCCTACCGCAATATCTGGGTGCGCAAACTGGCGCCCCAAGAAAGCGAATAAGGAGGAATAAGCATGGCCCACGACCATTCCCATATCGACAGGCGCAGCCTTTTGACCGGCATCCTCGCCATGGTCGGTGGCGCGGCCGTGGCCCCCATCGCCCGCGCCATGCAGGCCGGCATGGACCCCGGCTTCAAATCCACTGCCCCCTATATGACCCCGGATCAGCGCGCACTTACCGCCGCCGTTTCCGAGCGCATTATCCCCACCACCGATACACCGGGCGCCATCGCCGCCGAAGTGCCGGCCTTTATCGAGATGATGCTGTCGGAATGGTACTGGCCAGGCGAGCGCGACATGGTCATGGGCGGGCTTGCCGCCATGGACGCCTATGCGCGGAAAACCCATAGTAAAGCCTTTGCCACCACCAAGCCGGAACAACAGGATGCCATACTGACCCTGGCCATGAACCAGACGCTTCCCGATGCCCCAGCGGACAGTTTCGAGCATCTGCGGCAACTGGTTATCTTCGGCTATTACAGCTCCGAGATCGGCTGCACGGTCGAGCGCGTCTATCTGCCGGTGCCAGGCCGTTACGACGGCGCCTATCCCTATGCCGAAGTCAACCGCGTCTTCTCGTCTTAAGGGCCAGCCATGTCAGATTATGAATTCGATGCCATCGTCATCGGCTCCGGGGTTTCCGGCGGCTGGGCCGCCAAGGAACTGACCGAAAAAGGCATGAAGGTTCTGATGCTCGATCGCGGCCGCATGGTCGAGCACAGCGCCGACTACACCTATGAAGGCACCGGCCCGTGGGAACAGCCCTATCGCGGCCAGACCCCGCCGGCCCTGCTGGAGGACGATTACTACGCCGCGCGCTACGGCGGCGCCGGTCAAACGGCGGTGAAAGGCTTCATGAACAATGACCGCCTGAACCCCTATGCCATAAAGGACGGCCCGGAGTTCCGCTGGGTGCGGCCGGGTATTGTCGGCGGCAAGTCGATCACCTGGGGGCGCGTGTCCCTGCGGTTCGGCCCGCAGGATTTCGAGGCCAATGGCAGGGACGGCCACGGCAATGACTGGCCCATCCGTTACGATGACATCGCGCCGTGGTATTCCTATGTCGAAAAATACGCCGGCATCGCCGGATCGAAAGAGGGCCTGCCTCATCTGCCCGACGGCGAGTTCCAGCCGCCGCACCCGATGAATGTCGCCGAAACCTGGCTGAAGGACCGGCTGGAAAAAGCCATGCCCGACCGCAAGGTCATATCGATCCGCACGGCCAACATGACCGAGGACAAGCCGGAACAGGGCCGGTCGCGCTGCCAGAGCCGGTCGCAGTGCAATCGCGGCTGTTCGTTCGGGGCCTATTTCTCGACCCAGGCCGTGACACTTCCCGCTGCGCGCGCCACCAATCGGCTGACCCTTCTGTCCGACCAGGTGGTGACCTCGCTGGAATACGACCCGAAGACGAAGCGCGTCACCGGCGTCCGCACCATAGACGCAAATACACAAGCGGCCCATACCTATCGTTCACGCATCGTCTTCCTGTGCGCCTCGGCCATGGCGTCGAACCAGATCCTGCTCAATTCAAAACTGCCGGGCAGCGACCGCAGCTTCGCCGACTCAAGCGGGAAACTGGGGCGCTACATCATGGACCACCCCATGCTGACCCTGTTTTCCGGCAACCTGCCCGAAGGCACCCATGCCGATGTGATCGAATATGGCCGCAAGCCCGCCGGCATCTATATTCCGCGCTTCCGCAATCTCGACGGCCAGGACGCCGATGCCGACTTCCTGCGCGGCTATGGCTGCCAGGGCGGCGGCAGTCGTGGTGTCTCCAGCGCGGTCGGTTTCGGGGCATCGATGAAGGCGGGCCTGCGTAAATACGGCCTGTGGTCGGTGGGCTTCAATGTCTTCGGCGAGTGCCTGCCCTATCTCGACAATACGATCACCCTTCACCCGACCAAGGTCGACCGCTTCGGCGTGCCTCAGGCCCTGTTCAATGTCACCTACCGCGACAATGAAAAGAAGATGATGGCCGATGGCGTCCGCCAGGGCCGGGCCATGATGGAGGCCGCCGGCCTGATCAATATTTCGGCGGAGGAAAAGCCGCACATTCCCGGTGACTCGATCCACGAAATGGGCGGCGCCTGCATGGGCAAGGATCCGCGCACCTCAGTCACCAATGCCTGGAACCAGTTGCATGACGCGCCCAATGTCTTCGTCACAGATGGCGCCGCCATGGCCTCGACCTCCTGCGTCAACCCGTCCCTGACCTTCATGGCTTTCACCGCCCGCGCGGCGGATCATGCCGTGAAGCAGGTGAAGGCGGGCGTGATCTGATGACTTTGCGCGGCGCATCCGATCCCCTCAAGGAGGCGCCGCCGCAAACCGTAACATCCCCTCCTGTGTTACGGTCCAAACCCTGGGCGCCGCCAATGGTGCTCAGGGTTCTTTTTGAGGAAACGCCCGGTAGCTTGGTGGCAAATAGTGAAGATCAAGGAAAACCGCAGATTACGCAGATTGCGCAGATTTTTCAGCGTGCAACTGTTAGCTTTCGAGCACGGATGTGGTCGTAAATGCTTGGCGCTTCGCGCCGAAAACAGTCGGCTTTCAAGTACAGAAAGGTACAGGTCATGCGCTGAAAAATCTGCGCAATCTGCGGATAACCCGACTCCTGTAAAAAACGATGTAAAGTCGGCTCCTGAGGCCGCTCTCCCTATCCCATCAGCCCCTGGCTGCGGGCGAAATTGACCAGCAGTTGCGGCCAGATGTGATAGGGGCGATCAGGATCAGCCTTCATGCCAAACCCATGCCCGCCGCTGGCGAACAGATGAGTCTCGACCGTGATTCCCTTGGCTTTCAGTGCATCCCTCATGACGATCGAATTGGCCACCGGCACGGTCGTGTCATCCTCGGCCTGGGTCAGGAACATCGGCGGGGTCTGCGCATCGACATTGTGGTCCGGCGCATAGCGGGCGATCTGTTCGGCAGTCGCCGGCGCACCGAAGAGCGATGGCGCGGTGCCTTCGTAGGCAATGGCGGGATCAAGCGAAATGACGGGGTAGATCGGCGCGGCGATCAGCGGGCGGGCGTCTAACTGATCAGCCGCATCGACCGGCGCATAGAGCGCCTGCGCATGACGGGTAGCCAGCGAGGCAGTCACGAAGCCGCCGGCGCTGAATCCGGCCACGCCGACACGCTTCGGATCGATCTTATACTGCGCCGCATTCTGGCGGATCAGGCGCATGGCGCGCTGGGCGTCGATCGTGCCGACATCGGCGGCATTCTGCCAGCCATCATTGGCCAGCCGGTAGAACAGGACGAAACAGGTGATGCCCTGTGTGTTGAGATAGTCGGCCAGTTGATAGCCTTCGTGGTCGAAATAATTCCACCAGAAGCCGCCGCCGGGAATGATCAGCATGGCGCCGCCATTGGGGTTCTCGGCCGGAAAGACCGCCATGCGGGGCTTCGATATGCCCTGAACGCGGCGGAACTTGATCGCCGGATCGGTCGAGGTCTCCTCGACATGCTCCTTCATGTCCGGATGCAACTGGCCGGGCGCGCCTTTCGGCCACAGATCGATCGTGCCCGCAGGCGTGGGCCAGCCGGCCACGACTTTTGCGGTATCAGGGGCAGCGGTCTGGGCCATGGCCCCTCCGGCGGTCAAAACGAGCGGGGCCAGCAAGAGCGAACGACGATCCATTTCAAAGTCCCATCAAATTACGAAGTGACTCTTTCGATACGCCGCTACCGGCGAAGTCGTCAAACGCCTTTTCGGTGACGCGGATGATATGGTCGCGGATAAAGGGCGCGCCTTCGCGGGCGCCGTCTTCCGGATGCTTCAGGCAGCACTCCCATTCCAGCACCGCCCAGCCGTCGTAATCGTACTGCGCCAGCTTCGAGAAAATGCCCTTGAAGTCGACCTGGCCATCGCCCAGAGACCGGAAGCGGCCCGGCCGGTCGACCCAGCCCTGATAGCCGCCATAGACGCCGGACCGGCCGCTGGGATTGAACTCGGCGTCCTTGACATGGAACATCTTTATCCGCTCGTGGTAGATGTCGATATAGCTGAGATAATCAAGCTGTTGCAGCACGAAATGGCTGGGATCGAACAGGATATTGGCGCGATTGTGACCGCCCACCTCATCGAGGAAGCGCTCGAAGGTGGCACCATCGTGCAGGTCTTCGCCGGGGTGGATTTCATAGCAGCAATCGACGCCAGCCTCCTCAAAGGCATTCAAAATCGGCAGCCAGCGCCGGCCCAGTTCCGCGAAAGCTTCCTCGACCAGCCCCGCCGGGCGTTGCGGCCACGGATAGACATACGGCCAGGCCAGCGCGCCGGAGAAGGTGGCGTGCGCCTTGAGCCCCAGGCGCTGCGAGGCTTTCGCCCCCAGCTTGACCTGCTCCACCGCCCACGCCTGCCGCGCCTTCGGCCTGCCATGCAGGCTGAGCGGCGCGAAACCATCGAACAGGGTGTCATAGGCCGGATGGACGGCGACCAGTTGGCCTTGCAGATGGGTGGATAGCTCGGTGACGACCAGACCGTATTGCGCCAGCATCCCGCTGATCTCATCGGCATAGGTCTGGCTTTGGGCGCACTTTTCCAGATCGAAAATCGCCGGCGAAGAGGTCGGGATTTGCAGCCCCTTGTAGCCAAGGCCCGCCGCCCACTGTGCCATGCCTTCCAGTGTGTTGAAGGGGGCCTTGTCGCCGAGGAACTGCGCCAGAAAAATACCGGGGCCTTTGAGTGTCTTCACAGCAGTGTCTCCCAGCTTTTGTTGCGGCTCGATCGAATGGCCGTCTCGATAAAGGCCATGCCGCGCACGCCATCGTCTATGCCCGGCACCAGTGATGGCGCACCGGTCGATATCTCGTCGGCGAAATCGCGGTAAAGCGTGGCGAAGGCTTCGAGATAGCCTTCCGGATGACCGGCCGGCACACGTGCGCCGTAGGTCAGATAAGGTGTGCCGGCGTGCAGGACCTGTGTGGGTGCATCATGCCCGTTGATCGTCAGGGTGTTGGGCTGTTCCTGGCTCCAGTCGATGCCGCCCGTTTCGCCATAGACGCGCAGACGCAGGCCATTGCGGTCACCGGCGGCGATCTGCGACGACACCAGCACGCCGCGCACACCATTCTCATAGCGCAGCAGCACATTGCAGTCGTCATCGAGCGTTCGGCCGGGCACCACGATGCCGAGGTCGGCGCAAAGGCTTTCGACCTTCGCCCCGCTGACAAATTCGCTGAGATGAAAGGCGTGAACGCCGATATCGGCGATGCAGCCGCCAAGGCCCGATTGCGCCGGATCGGCCCGCCAGTCGGCTTGCTTGTTGTGCAGTTCCTGCGACAGCCAGCCCTGGCTGTACTCGACCACGATCTTGCGCACCTTGCCGATCCGCCCTTCGGCGATCAGTTTCCGCGCCTCACGCACCAGCGGATAGCCGCTATAGGTATAGGTCAGGCCGTAAGCCTTGCCACTGGTGCGCACGATGTCGCGCAGGCGCAGGGTTTCTTCGAGGTTCAGTGTCGCCGGCTTATCGCACAGTACATTGAAACCGGCTTGCAGCGCGGCTTTGGCGATCGGGAAATGGGTGTCATTGGGCGTGACAATGGCGATCAGGTCGAGCCGCCCCTTTTCCTGAGCCAGCATCTCCTGCCACGAGGCGTAAACACGGTCTGCCGACAGGCCGTAGCCCTCGCCCGCCGCGGCATTCTTTCCGGCATCGCGGCTGAAGGCGCCGGCGCTCAAGGTGAACCGGTCATCCAGCCGCGCCGCGATTCCGTGAACGGGGCCAATAAATGCGCCCGGTCCACCGCCCACCATGCCTAGTCTTAGCTTTGTCATATCTTCTCTTTTATATTTCCCCCTTTCCCCTCATGAGGGAGAGGGGATTATTAGTGCATCTCACCAATCACCACCGGCTTATATCCCCCCTTGCGGCGGAACCACAGGATCAGCCCCAGGAAGATCAGGCAGGTGATGACCGGCAAGAGGGCCACCTCCTTCAGGGCGTCTTTCTTGGCGCTGCCGGAAAGTCCCTCCAGCACAGCCTTGTCGGCATCCGAAGCCACCGCCACCTTCGCCTCATCCAGCGCCTTGTAGCGACCGAACACACTGACCCTTTCCGTCAGGTACTGTTCGGAAAGCGTGGTCTGGTGCGTGGCGTCATGCAGCCTCAGCCCGTCACGGGTCGAATTATCCTGCGCCGCGCCCAGCAGCACCGAGCCGACAATGCCCGCCGCCAGCATACCGCCGCCGGCCAGCATATTCAGCGTCACCGCGCCCCCCTTGGGGAACTGCTCGGAGGCCACGCCCAGAGCCGTACCCCAGAAGAAGCTCTTGCCGATGCCGTAGAAAGTCGCCGCGGCCAGGATGGCCAGGCCGGTGGCCCCCGACATCAGGAACAGGCCCGCTGCCGCAAGCGCCGAGGCCATGGCCAGCACGCCCAGCGGATTGAGCCACTTGATCAGCGTGCCGGCGAAGATCCGGATGACGAAAACCAGCGCCGAGGTATAGATCAGCACCCAGCCGGCGGCGAGGCCGAGCCTGTTCATTTCCGGCGTCATCAGCGACGAAATCCAGCTATCCGTCGAAAGTTCGGTGACCGCCAGGGGCATCATCACCAGCACCAGCAGGATGAACAGCGGCCGCCCCGGCGAACGGGCGAAAAAGGCATAGATCAGGGCCAGAACCGCCGCCGTACCGAACGACACCACCGGCGACAGGGCGAAGACACGCCCGACTTCGAGCATGATCAGGGCCGCCAGGATAAAGGCCGAGATGAACCCCGCCTCGCCCAGCATGGTGCGGTAGGAGACACCCGACGCGACGCGCTCGGAGACCGGGAATTTGCGACCAATCAGCAGCACCGTATAGACCAGCACCGGAATGATCATCAGCCCGACCTTCATTCTCCAGTCAAAGCCGCCGAGGCTGTCCAGCCCCATGGCCAGCAGCCCGCCCAGGATCATGCCGCCGGGCCAGGCGGCGTGCAGGCGATTGAGCCATTTCGATTTGTCATGTGCAAACAGGGTAGCGATCAGCGGATTGGCGGCGGCCTCCACCGCGCCATTGCCGAGCGCCATGATGAAGGTGCCGGCATAGAGCGACCAATAGCCGGTGGCGGTAAAAAGCAGGCCCAGCCCCATGATATGGCAAAGCGCGGCGAACCACAGGGTCACCCGGAAACCGATGCGGTCGATGAACAGCGACATCAGCACGATGGTGATGGAAAACGGCCACAGGCCGACGCCGAGCAGTTCGCCCTTCTGCGTTTCGGTCAGGGTAAAATCGATGCCCCAGTTATCGATGACCAGCGCACGCAGAATGAAGCAGAAGGAGGTGGCGGTAATGGCGGCAAAGGCGGTGGTGAAGAGCCAGCCCTGACCTTTCCGGGTGATCATATCCATGACAAATTCCCTGCATTTCGGGCCATCACGGATAGAGCCCCCCGTCCGGCCGTTTTTTGATCGTCCGAAAGGTGTAATCGATTACAGAAAAAATGCAAAGAAAAAGGCAGAACCTAGCGGTTCCGCCCTTGTTTCCTACATCGGGCCGCCACCGCCGCCCGGAGGGCCGCCCCACCCGCCGGGGCCACGCCGGCCATTCCATTGCCCTTCGCCATCCTTGTTGCTGCTGGCGCCACCAAGCGTATAGCTGAGGCCGACCATGATGACCTGGCCCTGCAGACTGCGCGAAGATTCGCTGTAGATGGTATCGGTATCGACGATCGTCTTGAATTTCGCCGTGCGGAACGGATCCTGCACCGTGACGACCAGCGCCGCCTTCGGCGTCACCTGGTGACGATAGGACAGATTGCCCATGCCGAAAGGCGCGCGATAGCCCTGGCCGGTCAGTTGCTTGCCGCGGGCGAAATAGCTCAACTGGAAGCGATCCTTGGCTGTGGCCGTATAATCGAAGCTGATACGCCCGCTCAAGGTCGTGGCTTCGGTATCGCGGGTCTGCGAAGCCGCGTCCAGCTTGGTATAGGCCAGGTTGCCGTTCAGACGCAGGGAGAGCTTCTGCGTCAGCTTGCCATCGAAATTGCCTTCCAGTCCGCCCGACTGGCTGTCGCCGAAATTGCGCTTGGTGGTCAGCAGCACCTGGGGCGCATCGGGATCGGTCTGCGGCAGGTAGTAGCTGTAATCGGTGATTTCGTTATCGGTCTTCCGGTAATAGGCACGGATCTGGTAATTGATCTTGCCTGCGCTCTTTTCGTAACCGGCCTCGAACGAATCCGTCTCTTCCGGCTTTAGGTCGGGATTACCCTGGCTGACATTCTGTTCGTCACGATAGGTCCGGAAGGGGTTCAGATCCTGGGCCTGCGGGCGACGCAGGCGGTGCGAATAGGAAAAGCGCAGCTTGGTGCTGTCATTCAGGGCATAGGTCGCAAAGGCGCTGGGGCTGATCTTGGTATAGTTGATGTGGCTGGCCGTATCGTCCGTCGTTATATCCGGATTGCCATAGTTTTCGGTATTGAGATCGAGCGCCTCGGCGCGCAGGCCGCCCTGAACCGTCCACTTTTCGCCGATCGGCTGCTGCCAGGTGATATAGGCCGCACTCAGGGTCTGGTCATAGGCAAAATCATTGGTCAGCAGGGCGGCATTCTTGCCCGTGGCGAAGTTGCTGAAGCTGTTATTGTCCTGGGTGATCTGGATGCCGGTGGTCATCTGAGCGTCACCGAAGGGCCGGACATAATCGACGCTGAAGACGGCATTGTGGAAGTCGCTTTGGGCGATGCGCTTATCGATATCCGTTGTGCCGTCGCTGTTGGCGTTCGTGGCATCCGTCGTTGTATTGCCGACGGAACGACCAAAGCGCAGGTCGGTCTTCAGGCTTTCGCCGGCCTGCTTGCCGGTGTGGTTCCAGTTCAGGTCGAAGCTGAAATCATCATGCGGACCGGTATTGTGCGAGGTCCGCGTATAGCCCCCCTGATAGGCGCCATCGGCCCCGTAATTGGCATAGGTTTCCTGACTGTCATTGTCCATCTCCCGGCGTGACCAGGCAACCTGGGAACCGATCGAGTCGTTTTCACCCAGATTGTAGTCGATCCCGGCATTGGCCGAGACATTGTCCATCTTGCCTTCGGCGGCGCCCGACTGTTCGGTGGTCGTATCACTCATCAGATTTTGCGAGACCGAGCCGGAGCGGTTCGGGCGCTGGTCATGGCGGATACTCAGACCGCCGCTGATCGTGTATTTACCGGTATTGCGCGCGCCATTGAGCGAGGCATTGTAACGCCCATCACCGATATTGGCATTGATCGCGCCGCTGGTGCCGGGCTTGCGGTTCTTGCGCATCACCAGATTGATGATGCCGCCGGAACCTTCCGAGGAAAAAGCCGCGCCGGGATTAGTCATGACCTCAATGGAATCGATATCGCCCGACGACATGGATTGCAGCGCGCCGGCGCGGTTATCGCCCTGCATCATCACCGACGGCTTGCCATCGACATAGACCTGGACGCTGGAATTGCCGCGCAGGGTGACATTGCCGGTGGGGTCGACATTGACCGACGGCACCTTGTTCAGGGCATCCGCCGCCGTACCGGTCTGGCTGTCGATGTCCTTGGTATTGTCATAGACCTGGCGGTCGATCTTGTTCTGCGCCTTCTTGCCCTCGACGGTTACGGTGGTTGTCGGCGCCTCATCCGGCTTTGCCACCGCATCAGGCGCGGCCTGAGGCGGCGCTGCCTCCTGCGCCATCACCGGCAAGGCCCCGGCCACACAGCCGCAAAGGATCAGGCCATAAAGGCCCGTAGTCATGAATTGGGTCGAACGCATTATGCCGCCTGAAATTTGTATAATCCTCGTCCCTCCCGCATAACGGGTGAAAGCGACCGTTAAAGGGCGGAACTGTTTCTGTAACGCAAAATGTCTGACATTCCGTCGAATGAAAAACATCTGCCTGCGTGGGATATATAGGGGCAGCCTCTGAACCGGACCTGAACGACTGTCAGGGCGCCGTTGCCGCTGTCACGTCCAGCCGCGCCTTCCACGGATCGGGAATAGCCGCCGGCGTGCCATCCGGCGCGAAGTTCATCAACACATCGGCCTTCGGATCATATTGCGGCCATTCCGGCAGGCCGGCGCCATTGGGATTGCCGTTTTTGGCGAAATTGGCCCAGTAGCTGTTGGTCTGATCGGCGATCTTCTCATCCGCCGCCGTGAGCTTATCGCCATACTTGGCCCTGACCGTATCCATGACATAGGGAATTTCCGTGGCGTGGGGCGTGCCGGTCTTCCATTCCGCCTTCATCGAATCGGCCACATAGGCGTAGCGGTATTCATAGCTCGGCACCCCTTGTGTTGCCAATACGGAGGCCACGAAGCGCGCCGGCTCGATCATCATCCGGTCCATGCCCATGAAGTAGCGGATGACCTCGACCGGGAAGTTGCCCATCGGGTCATAGGCCGCCTTGGCCTCGTCGATATGGCTGCCGAAAGGCGCGAAGGCCGCCTCCTTGGTCTGGGCGAAGTTGAAACCGATATCGGCCGAATTGGCGCCGATCATCAGCGGCACCTTGTTATAGCGGCCGGCCAGATAGGCCGACTGCGGGTCTTCGACGACGATCCTGCCGTCGACCATCGGCCCACCATAAGTATCGCTCGTCATATTGGCCAGGTTGAGCTTGTCGACGATCGTCTCCGCCGGCAGGGCACGCAGTTTCGCCAGAGCCGCGGCGTCCGTGCCCTCGATGCCGTTCTTTTTCGCCAGCGCCACGCCGAGCGTTTCCGACGACGGCACATTGGGCAGGTCTTCGTGCAAACGGCGCTCGCCCATCAGATTACCGCGTCCGCCGCCGGACTGGATGATCGCCCTGGCAAACAAACCTTTCGTCAGGGGCGAGGTCATCAACATATGGACGCTGCCGCCGCCGGCCGATTCGCCGAAAATGGTGACATTGGCCGGATCGCCGCCAAAGGCCGCGATATTGGCCTGCACCCATTTCAGCGCTGCGATCTGATCCATATAGCCGTAATTGCCGAGCAGCCCGCCGTCTTTGTTTTCAGCCGTCAGGGCCGGATGCCCGAAGAAGCCGAATCGTCCCAGTCGGTAATTGAAACTGACCATGATGACGCCCTTTTTCGCAAAGGCTGAGCCGTCATAGACCGCCGGTGACGAGCCACCATTGACGAAGCCGCCACCATAGATCCACACCATCACCGGCAGTTTCTTGTCTGCCACATGCGCCGGGCGCCAGACATTGAGCACCAGGCAGTCTTCTGAAGGCGCGGTGCCGAGCGGCGCCGCATCGCCGCCAAACGGTTCCTGCATACAGTCATGGCCGTAATGATCGGCTTTCAAGGTGGTCGTCCAGTGCGCCGCCGGCTGCGGCGCCCGCCAGCGCAGATCGCCCACCGGCGGGGCGGCAAAGGGAATGCCCTTGAAGCTTTCGACACCATCGGCCGTCATGCCCGATACCGGCCCGCTGGCGGTTTTCACCGGTGTCTGAGCCAGGGCCGGAAACGCAACAATAGCCGACAGAATTGCCGCGCTCATCAGCGCGCCACGCATAACAGACACCATAACAGCCTCCCTCGGCTTTATTTGTTGAGCGGTAGCTTACGCCCGCAAACGGCAGGGGGTCAATCGGCGATTGCCGCCGCCAGTTCGCCAAGAATGGTCCGCAACTGCGCCATCCTTTCCGTGCCGATCCGCGCCGCGCATTGCGCCTCCAGATCGAAGCTAAGCGCCACCAAGGCATCCCACACCTGGCGGCCGCGCGTCGTCAGGATGACCAGCTTGGCGCGGGCATCGGTCGGGTCCGGCGCAATGGTGACATAACCGAGATCAGCCAGGTTGCCCGCCAGATAGGCCATGCTCTGCTTGGTCATTTCGGCCAGTTCGGCCAGGTCCGATACGCGCGACCCTTCCGGCCGGATATAGCGAAACACACTGGAATGGGCCGGGCGAATATCGCCGAAACCGCGCGCCGCCAGTCCGGCATAGACCTTGACCTGCAAGACCTCATAGGGCTTGCGCAACAGGGAGCCCAGGGTGACGCGGGCTTCGGATATGGTGGTGTTACTCATTTTTTTGTTCTGCCACATTGACAGTCTATCTGTCCATATGTATTTAGACAGTCGATCTGTCTAAACGATGTTATTTGAAGGAGACTAGCCGTGATGAATCCCACCGCCGCTGAAATCAACCTGGCCGTTGTCGATGCCCATATGAAGGGCGAGGCCACCGATCCGGCCTCGATCATGAACCTCTATGCCGAGGGCATTGTGCTCGACATGCCAAGCCGCGACATGCGGCTGGATACGCTGCAAGCCATCGAGGCCAACTACCGCGCCCTGTTCGGTTCGATCGAACTGCTGTCCATGCAGCCGCTTGATCGCTTCGCCACGCACGATCGCGTGGTCGATGACTGCATCGTCCAGTTCAAGGTCACCGGCAAGGGCTATGCCAAGCTGCCCTTCCCCATCGGCGCTGTTATCGAACTGCGCCTGCTGCATGTGTTCCAGATGCAGGATGGCAAGATCGCCCGCGAGACCGTCTTCGAATCGTGGAAGCCGATCCAGTAAACAAAAAAGGCGGCGAAGGTTTCCCCTCGCCACCTGTTTTTATTTCTACGAACGGAAGATGAAGCGCTGTGATGAGTCGAAAACCGTTAGCTGGCGAGAAGCGGAGCGCAGCGTACTTGAGTACGTGAGCACCGCATCGCCAGTATCGTGAAAACGATACGTAAGAACGTATCTTGGCAGATGACGGTTTGCAGACCGCCACAGCGCTTCGTCACCAGAAGTACCAGTAAAGGCCGACCAGGATCACAATCACGCCGATCGCCAGGGCGTTGACCACCGGGGTTGTCTTGAAGCTGACGCCTTCCAGCGTGAGCGTCGAGACCTCCCGCTTGTTCGGCACCACCAGCGAGACGGCGACGCACAGGCCAAGCGCGATCCAGAAGACCCAGCCGACGCGGTTCATGAACGGCATGTCCGGCAAGGTGGTCGCCATGAAGCTGTTGCTGAAACCGAGGAAATCCGGATGTGTATGCAGGTATGACGCCACATAGAAGAAGCACGACATCAGGAAGCCGCCGGCCACGGCCGCGAAGGCGCCTGCCGTCGAGCAGCGTTTCCAGAACATGCCGAGCGCGAAGATGACCACGATGCCCGGCGTGAAAAAGCCGGTGAAATCCTGGATATACTGGAAGGCCTGGTCGAAGGAACCGACCAGCGGCTTGGCGACGATGACCGCGATGATCACCGAAACGACCGCCGCGACACGGCCCACCATAACCAGGGTCTTTTCATCGAGGTCACGCTTGAGCGGCGCCACGATATCGATGGTGAAGATGGTGGCGATCGAGTTGATCTTCGAGGCCGTCGACGAGATGACGGCAAACGTAAGCGCCACAAAGACGAGGCCGAGCAGGCCGGTCGGCAGCAGGGTCATCATCTGCGGATAGGCCTGGTCGGGCTTCGGCAGCCCCGGCGCCAGGATCAGGGCGGCCATCCCCGGCACGACCACAATCAGCGGCATCAGCAGCTTGAGATAGGCGGCAAAGGCGATGCCTTTCTGGGCTTCCGGCAGCGACTTGGCGGCCAGGGCGCGCTGGATGATGTACTGGTTGAAACCCCAGTAGGAGATGTTCATGATCCACATGCCGCCAACCAGCACGGCGATACCCGGCAGATCCTTGTAATGCTCGGACGACTTGTCGAGGATCATGTGGAAGTGGTCGGGGAAGTTTGCCCGCAGCTTGTTGAAACCATCGACAAAGCCGGTGATATTGGCCTCGCCGCCGATCTTTGAAAGCGTCAGGCCGGCGATGATCAGGCCGCCCAGCACCAGAAGCGTCACCTGGACGATGTCGGTCAAAGCCACGGCCTTCAGCCCACCGGATAACTGATACAGCAGGGCAAAGGTGCCAAGCGCGATCAGCACGGTCAGGGTATCGAGGCCGGTCACGGTGGTCACCGCCGTGCCCCCCAGCCACAGGATCGAGGTCAGGTTGACGAAAACATAGAGGATCAGCCAGAAAACCGCCATCAGATACTTCACCGACGGGCCGAAGCGGGTCTGCAGGAAGCCCGGCATGGTCTGGATGCCGTTGCGCAGGAAGACCGGCAGGAAGTATTTCCCGACTATGATCAGGGTGATGGCCGCCATCCATTCATAGGAGGCGATGGCCAGACCGATCTTGTAGCCCGATCCCGACATGCCGATGATCTGCTCGGCGGAGATGTTGGCGGCAATCAGCGAGGCGCCGATGGCCCACCACGGCAGGGTATTGCCGGCCAGGAAGTAGCCGTTCGAGGTGACCGCCTCGCCCGCCTTGCGGCGCGAGACGACCTGGGCCAGGACGAAGATGGAGACGGCGTAAAAGAGCACGATCCAGATATCGAGACTCTTCAGAAAGCTGCTCGCCGGCAGCAGTGAAGCTAAATCAGGCATGTTTCCCCTCTTGGGCGCGTCGGATAACGCCCGTGATTTATATTATCATACAATTGGCACAGCTTTTAGGCTGAATCAATCCCGAAATCCCAACAGGTGAAACGGCGACGATTGAACTCGCCGCTCTGTTCTTAAAATCCTCTCCTCTTGGAGGGGAGGTGGCTTCGATACCGAAGGCATCGAAGACGGAGGGGTAACAGCCGCCGGCCATTACCCTCCTCTTTCCCTACTTCGCCGGACACACGGCGTCGCCCTCGTCCGAAGCCAGCTTGATCTCGCTGTAGCTGATCGACAGGGGCGTCGTCGTCGCCAGCGAGAACGGCACGCCGACCTGCGACACGTCAAGCCCGGCCGCCTGATAGCAGTCCAGCTTGACCTTCAGCGTGGCCCACTGGCCGACCGGCGCTTTCAGTTCCGGACCGATATCGAGCGAGGTATAGGTCTTCTCGTCCTTGCCCATGGTCAGCATGACCGGGCCGGAGACCGCGGAATCGAGGCGATAGGTGACGGCCAGCGCCATCTTGCCCGTGGTCTGGCGGCTGAGATCGACCGGCGAGCCGAAAATGGCCACCGCGCCAATGCCATTGCCCTTGAAGATCACCGAGCGACCGGATTCCTGCTTGTCGGCGTCCACCGTCGTCTGGGCGACATTGCCGCCGGCGCTTTCCACCGAAGCGCCGCTGATCATGGTAATGCCCTGAGCGTCCATCACCGCCGATTGCCACGGCGCCTTTACGCGGCCGGCAGCGAAATAGGTATCGACATTGACCACGGCTTCATTGCGCAGGCCGGAATCTTCCGACAGTTGCGGCACGTCGCCGATATCCGCGTAGGTCAGACCATAGCCATAGGGGAAAAGCGGATCATAGCCCACCGTGCCGATATTGAGCGGCCCTTGATTGGCGGTCTTTGGCCACGAGAAGGTCAGCTTGCCCTTGAAATCGTAACGCGGCTGCTTGTTGAGGTCGCCCACGATGACATCAGCGATGCCGCCGCCTTCGGTGCCCGGCAGCCAGGCCTCGACAAAGGCGTCCGACGCATTGATTTCCGGGTTGGTCCACAGGGGGCGGCCCGACAGGAAGACGGTGACCACCTTGATGCCGGCCGATTTCAGCTTGTGGATCATCTCCAGGTCGCTGCGGTCGCCGGTCTGGTAGTCGAGATTGGTGCGGTCGCCCTGGAATTCAGCGTAAGGATCTTCACCGATGACTACCACGGCCACGTCGGGCTTTTCCTTGTAGAAGCCGTTGTCGCTGAGCGTGGCGACGCCCCCGGCCTGCTTCACCGCCTCGGCAATGCCCTCATAGATGGTCTCGCCATTCGGGAAGTCGGCGCGGCTGTTGCCGGTGCCCTGCCAGGTGATGGTCCAGCCGCCCGACTGCTTGCCGATATCGTTGGCGCCCGAACCGGTGACGAGGATGCGCGCGCCCGGATCGAGCGGCAGGGTGTGGTTCTCGTTCTTGATCAGCACCAGGGATTCGCGCACCGCCTGACGCGCCAGGGCGCGGTGCTCGGGCGAACCCAACTGGTCCCACTTGCCCGAAAGCGGCCGGTCAAGCGGCGCGCCCAGCGTAAACAGCCCGCCCTTGATCTTGGCGCGCAGGATGCGACGCACGGCGTCATCGAGACGCGACATCGGAATGGTGCCGGCCTTCACATCGGCCAGGGTATTTTCATACATCGGCTTCCACGAATCCGGCGCCATGAACATGTCGACCCCGGCATTCATCGCCTCCGGGCAATCGTCCTTGGCGCAGCTTTCCAACTGGCGGTGGGCGTCCCAATCGGTGATGGTGAAGCCGTCGAAGTGCATCCGTTGCTTCAGCGCGCCGATGATCAGGCGCTTGTTGCCGGCCATCTTCTGGCCGTTCCAGGATGAAAAAGAGATCATGACCGACAGCGCGCCGGCCTCGATGGCCGGCGGGTAACCGGCACCGTGGATGCGCGCCAGATCGGCCTCGCTCATCTCGGCATCGCCCTGGTCCTTGCCGTCCTTCGTGCCGCCATCGCCCAGGAAGTGCTTGGCGGTGGACATGATGTGGCCTGGCTTGATGCCGTCCATGCCGCCGCGCACGCCCTGCAGACCGTCAACCATGCGGCCGGCATAGGCCGCCACGTCGGCCGGGTTTTCCGAGTAGGATTCGTAGGAACGCCCCCAGCGCTTGTCACGCGCCACAGCGACCGTCGGGGCGAAGGTCCAGTCCACACCGGCGGCGGCCATTTCGGCGGCGGTGGCGGCGCCGATCTTTTCGATCAGGTCCGGATCATGGGTGGCGCCCAGGCCGACATTGTGCGGGAAGATGGTGGCGCCGACGAGATTGGAATGGCCGTGCACCGCATCGATGCCAAACAGCAGCGGAATCGGCGCCTTGGTGGGGCGATCGAGCGCCGCGCGCCAGTAATCATCAGCCAGTTTCAGCCACTGGTCCGGCGTGGCGCGTTCATTGCCGCCGGGCGCGGAATTGCCGCCGGCCAGGATGGAGCCCAGCGGATAGGTCTTGAGGTCTTCCGGCTTGATATAGGCGATATCGGCCTGGATGGTCTGGCCGACTTTTTCCTCCAGCGTCATCTGGCTCATGATCTCGGTGATCTTCGCCTCGGTGGCGGGATCGACCAGGCCGGCCGGGGCCAGCTTCGGCCAGGCGGGATCGACCGCAATGACGGCGGGCGCCTTGGCCACGACCTTTTTCTTTACGCTCTTCTTCTTGACGGTTTTATGCGCGGCGGCTTTCGCCTTGGCCTGCGCCATATCCGCCGCACCAAAACCGAATGTACACAACACACCGATTGCTGCGCCGATCATAAGGGCGGGCCTGAGCGAGGATTTATGAGACAATGGAGTGCTCCTTGGGTCGTTCTTCCACAACATTTTTTCTTTGACCTGTAGCACGGCCGCACGGTCTGAAAAAGCCGCCCGTTATCGCCCACCTGTCACTGCTTTTGCCGGCCCGTTTTGCTGCCTGTGACGACCGGACCTGCCCGATTTAATGACAGCGCTATCAAGCCCCGTCAAGTCACCATCCCTTTTGACGCGAACGGTTGCGGCGCAATATATCCGGCGTTTTACGTCAAAAAACATATTTGCTTTCATTATTTATTTGACAGCGTTGTCAGATTTGCTATGACTATCTCACCCTGTTTTCCCGCTCTGTGAATTTTTCTGGAATTTTCGGATCGGGATCTGTGTTTAAAACCATTATGCGGCCCGGTTTCTTTCCCTTTTTCATAGCCGTTTCGCTGTCGTGGTTTTAAAGCGCCTTCTTAAATGTGGCATTATTTGGAAGGCACTGGCCTTTAGTCCCGATGAACCTTTTGGTTCATCGGGTTTTTTTTGATTTAGACCTCAAAGAAAGCAAGAAACCCCACCACCAACGCGCAAGAGCGCGTCGGTCCCCCTACCTGACAAGCGGGGAGGGGGACCGAGCCAACTCATAAGTTGACGCGCAACAAATGGCTCGTGGTGGTGGGGTTTCTTACTTTCTAAACCGCCTTCGCCGACTCGCGCATCACCAGTTCAAATGGCAATTCCCGACGCGTATCGCTGAAATTCGGCGCGTCTTCATCGGCCGAGGCGCGTGACAGCAGCATATCGGCCGCCGCATAGGCCAGGTCGGTCACCGGCTGACGGATCGTGGTCAGGTGCGGCCAGATGATCATCGAACCCGGCGTATCGTCGAAGCCAACCACCGATACCTGATCGGGCACCCGAACGCCTGTCTGCTGGGCATAGGCCATGACGCCAAAGGCCATTTCGTCATTGGAGGCGAAAATGGCGGTCGGCAAATTGCCGGCGTCCATGAACAGCGCCTTGGCCGCTTCCAGCCCCGAAGCGAAGCTGTTGAAGCCTTGCGCGATGCGGCGCGAATGCGGTTCCGCCCCCGCCTCGTGCATGGCCTTGATGAAGCCGTCATAGCGCCGGTGCGAAGATCCGTGTTCCGGGTGACCGCGCACGAAACCGATATCCCTGTGTCCGCGCGCCAGCAGAAACTGCGTCATTTCGTAGGCGGCCTGGGTGTCGTCCATCTCCACGAGGGCCGAGCGACCAGGAAAGAGCGAGGGCGAGACGCGCACATAGGGCACGCCGGCCGCTTCCACGGCATCCAGCACCACAGCCATATCGCAGAGCGGCGGCGTCAGGATCACGCCATCGAGGCGGATAGTGGCCAGCAGCGAAGCGATCGCCCGGCCGATATCCGGCGCCAGGCTGTCCTGCGGCTCGCTGAGCACATGGTAACCGCTCTGGCGGCAGCGTTCGATCACGCCCTGCTGGAGGTCGATGACATAGCTGGATGACGGGTTATCGTACAAAAGCCCTATCAGGAAGCTGCGCGAACCGGCCAGCGAACGGGCCAGCAGGTTCGGCCTGTAATGCAGGCGGGCGGCGGCTTCCTTCACCTTGGTGCGGGTTTCCTCACGCACGTTCGGCTCATCGTTCATCACCCGCGAAACGGTCTTGATCGATACGCCGGCCAGCCGCGCCACGTCATTGATGGTGGAAACCGCGCTGGAAACGGACGGCTCTTTTGCGGCAGGCGCCTTGATCTGGGTCACTCGAATCCGAGCCTTGTTTATTATATTGGTCTTATCAGCTTGCGTCTGTCATGACAGCTTTGTCAATGGATAAGACCTGAGTGTTTTCAACACTCAGGTCTTATCCATTTTCCCTTTTGGCGCTGCCGTGCAAGCTTGCCTCGCCCATTGCGAAGCCCTACCGTTTCGCTGTTTGAGGGCAAGGCTCGGACGGGCGCTTGCCCTTACCAAATCTCATGAAGAGATTTGGAGTTATTTCTTGCCAAACGTCGCCACGGCTTCCGCGGCGAGACGGGTGATCTCAGCCCAATTGCCGTCATTCATCGCCTTGGCCGGCGCGACCCACGAACCGCCGACGCACAGCACATTATCGAGCGCCAGGAAATCGGCGGCGTTTTTCGCGTCGATACCGCCGGTCGGGCAGAACTTGACCTGCGGCAGCGGGCCGCCGATGCTTTTCAGATAAGGCACGCCACCGGCCGGTACGGCCGGGAAGAATTTCAGATGGGTGAAGCCCCACTCCAGCGCCTTCATCACTTCCGAAGAGGTGGCCACGCCCGGCAGCAGCGGCAAAACCTCCTGATGCGCCAGGGTCTTGGTCAGGCCCGGCGAAACCAGAAATTTCGCACCGGCCTTCTCGGCCTTCTCGGCATCCTTCGGCGTCAGCACCGTACCGGCGCCGACCACGGCCTCCGGACGCTCCTTCGAGATCAGCTTGATGGCGTCCAGCGCGCAATCGGTGCGCAGGGTGATTTCCAGCGCCCGGATGCCGCCGGCTATAAGTGCATCGGCCAGGGGCAGGGCCTGGTCGAGCGACGGGATGACCATCACCGGCAGCACCGGGCCCATGGTCATGAATTTTTCTACATCGGGATGCGTGGACATGGGTGTTTCCTTTATTCTGGGAAAGCAAGATACCCCACCACCATTCGCTGCGCTCATGGTCCCCCTCCCCGGCAAGCCGGGGAGGTACAAGCGCTTTCTTATACCTCCCCACCTGTGGTGGGGAGGGGGACCGCGCCTGAAAGGCGTGGTGGTGGGGTTTCTTACTTACTACTCTTAAGCCGTAATCTGCACATCCGTCAGCGCATTCGCCGAACCGAGCAGCGCCGCATACGGATGGATGATGATGCGCGACGGAATAGCCGCCACCATACCCGCCAGCGGCGCCTTGGCCTCCATGCGGGCGCGGAAGCGCAGTTCGTCAATATGCTTGATCAGGCGCGGCGCAATGCCGCCGGCAATGAACATGCCCGAGGTCGCACCATGCGCCAGGGCCAGGTCACCGCACACCGAAGCCATGATGTCGAGGAAGGCTTCCACCGTGTAGCGCGATCCGGTGGCGTCCTCGCCTTCCAGGTGAGTGATCTGCGCCGGCGTCAGGTCTTCGGCCAGTTCGCCGCGGATCGAGGAAATCGCCTGGTAAAGATTGACCAGGCCCGGCCCGGACAGCAGCATCTCGACCGTCACGCGGCCATGCTTCTTGCGCAGGAACCGCAGGATTTCACTCTCATAATCATTGACCGGCGCGAAGGAAATATGGCCGCTTTCGGTCGACAGGCAGTAGGGGCCAAACTCGCCACCCACCAGCACCGAAGCACCGAAACCAGTGCCCGCACCCATCACGGCATGGACATCGCCAAAGCCCGACTTTACCGGGCCAATGCACTTTGTGTCGCCCTCTTCGAGATGCGGCAGGGCAAAGGCCAGGCCGGCATAGTCGTTGATCAGTTTGGCGCGGCGTGCGCCGGTCGCTTTCGCCAGCAGTCCCTCCTCGACTTCCCAGTCGAGATTGGTGAACTTGATATGGCCGTTCTTCACCGGTCCGGCCACGGCCACGCAGGCATAGTCCAGCTCCGGCTTGCCGCCGATCATGTCGAAATAGGCGGCCAGCGCCTTGTAGACGTCCTTGTGCTCCGCCGTTTCCAGCGATTTGAAGCTGGTCAGGCTGGTCTTGCCTTCCCGACGCTCCGCAATGGCGAAGCGGGCATTGGTGCCGCCGATATCCCCCACCAGCCCACGCAGCGGGCGATTGAAGGAGGTGGTGACCGAACTGGCCTCGAAATGCTTTGTCATATAGTTACCAAAAAACGGCGCCACCCTGGTCGGCCGGTCCTACCGAACGACGCATGTGCGCAAAAAGTTCCCGTCCCATGCCGTCGGCTTCTGGTGGCCGATCAGCATTTGTTCTTTGTGAAAACTCGGCGGCATCTCCGAGGAAGTCTATGGTGCCGGCCACGCAATCGACACGCAGCACGTCCCCGTTCTTGAGTTTCGCAATCGGTCCGCCGTCAACCGCTTCCGGCGTCAAGTGGATAACGGCAGGCACCTTTCCCGATGCCCCCGACATGCGGCCGTCAGAGACCAAAGCGACCTTGCGCCCCGCGTCGAGTATGCTGGAAAGCGACGGCGTCAGGCTGTGCAGTTCCGGCATTCCGTTGGCTTTTGGCCCCTGGAAGCGGACGACGCAAATGAAATCGCCTTCCGGCAGTTGTTTGGCCTTGAAGGCCGCCAGGAAATCATCCTGGTCGTCGAACACCACGCATGGCGCTTCAACGATCTGGTGCTCAAGTTTGACGGCCGAAACCTTGGCGATCGAGGTGCCGAGATTACCCTTGACCTCACGAAGCCCGCCTTCCGGCGAGAACGGATTGGAAGCCGGGCGCAGGATGTTTTCGTCAAGGCTGTGTTCGGGCGCATCGCGCCAGACAACCTCGCCGTCCTGCAGCACGGGTTCCTTGGCATAGTCCGCCATGCCCTGCCCCCAAATGGTCTGGACATCGGCGTGCATCAGGCCGGCGTTCAGCAGTTCCCTGATAACAAAGCCCATGCCGCCGGCGGCGTGGAAATGGTTCACATCGGCCGATCCATTCGGATAGACGCGCGCCAGCAGCGGCACCACGGACGAGATCTTGTCCATGTCTTCCCAGGTCAGGATCACGCCGGCGGCGCGGGCCATGGCCGGCAGGTGCAGGGCGTGGTTGGTTGAACCGCCGGTCGCCATCAGGCCGATCACGCCGTTGACGATGGCCTTCGCGTCGATGACATCGGCCAGGCGATGCGGATTTTTGGAGTTTTCAGCGGTCTTCGCCGCACGCTCGACGGCGCACTGCGTCAGGGCGTCGCGCAGCGGCGTGTTCGGATGGACGAAGGCGGCGCCCGGCACATGCAAGCCCATCATTTCCATCAGCATCTGATTGGAATTGGCGGTGCCGTAGAAGGTGCAGGTGCCGGCGGAGTGATACGAGGCCATTTCAGCGGCCAGAAGCGCATCGCGGCCGACCTCGCCCAGCGCATAGCGGGTGCGGACCTTGGCCTTTTCCGGGTTCGGCAGGCCGGAACCCATCGGGCCGGATGGCACGAAGATGATCGGCAGATGGGCAAACGACAGGGCGCCGATCACCAGGCCCGGCACGATCTTGTCGCAGATACCCAGCATCAGCGCGGCATCGAAGGCATCGTGGCTCAAGGATACGGCCGTCGACATGGCGATGACATCGCGCGAAAATAGGCTGAGCTCCATGCCCGGACGGCCTTGCGTCACGCCATCGCACATGGCCGGCACGCCGCCGGCAACCTGCGTGGTGGCGCCGAACTGGCGCGCCATGACACGGAGTTTTTCGGGGTAGTCGTGATAGGGCTGGTGCGCCGACAGCATGTCGTTATAGGCGGTGACGATGCCGATATTGGGCACGGAATCGAGCGCCTGCTGCAACTTGTCATTGTCCGAAGAGGCAGCGACGACGTGGGCATAGTTGGCGCACGAAAGCTTCTTGCGGCGCGGCTCATTCGCCTTGTAGCGGTCGGCGCGCGCCATGAATTGCTTACGCAAATCCTTCGAGCGCTCGATGATGCGCGCGGTGACTTCGGCAATTACGGGATGCAACTGTGTCATAATATTAGTCCTCTAGCCCGCCCAAACAAATTCGACGTCGGTCGGACATTGCGCGATAAACGCGCCGATCGGCGAGGTATAGGGGTCGGTGTCCTCGGTCGCGCTTTTGAGCGCATCGAGCTTGGCTTGACCGGTGATGTAGAAAAGAATGCGGCGCGAATTATTGATTGCCGGCACGCTCAGCGTAATGCGTGGCAATTTCGGCTCGGAACCATCCGTATGCGGCAGAACCGGCAGCACCAGGCGCTCGGTAGTATAGACCTCGGCATTGATGGGATTATGCGGGAAGATCGAGGCATAGTGCGCATCCGGCCCCATGCCCATCAGGGCGAAATCGAAGCGAGGCGCCTCGCCGCCATTCAGATCGCGCAGGGTCTTTTCCGCCTTTTCGGCGCAAGAGTCCTGATCATCGATATCCTGGATCAGGGTCAGGAACGCCATGCCCGAATGATCCTTATCGGCCAGGACCGGCGCCAGAGCATCGCGCATCATGCGGGTGTTCGAGGCCGCATCATCGACCGGCACAAAACGTTCGTCGACCTGGGCCAGGGTCACCTTCGACCAGTCCAGTTCAGCATGGATCAGGTGCTGGTAGATCGGCTTCGGCGTGGTGCCGCCGCAACCGATCCAGACGGCCTTGGTGCGCGCATCAATAGCCTGGCGCAGGCTGTCGGCTATGGCATCGGCGATATAGGTGCCGGCGCGCTGCGTATTGGCGAAGCAATGCACGGTCACGGTCTTGCCATGGGCATTCCACGTTAATACGTCTTCCGAGACGTTGAGCTTGTGCGCGGCCTCAGTCATTCCACATGCGTCCGTTGTCGCGTTCGATCAGGCTGAAGGCGCTGACCGGACCGAAAGTGCCGGCCGGGTACTTCTGCGGCTTCATGTCCTTCTCGTGCCACGCCTTGATGATGCCATCCACCCAGGTCCAGGCGGCCTCGACCTCATCACGGCGCACGAACTGGGCATTATTGCCATTGAGGGCATCGAGGATCAGGCGCTCATAGGCGATACGGCGGCGCGGCGGCTTGCCGTCCTTGCTGTCGTCGAACGCCTTGATCAGCGACAGGCTGAGATCGAGCGGCTGGAGATGGACACCTTCCGAGGTCAGGCCCGGCGCCTTGTTCATCAGGGTCAGCGAAATGTCTTCTTCCGGCTGGAGGCGGATCAGCAGGCGGTTGGCCTGAGCCTCCGGGCCGAAGATCGAATGCGGCAGCGGCTTGAACTGGATGACGATTTCCGTGGTGCGCGACGGCAGGCACTTGCCCGTGCGCATATAGATCGGCGTGCCGGCCCAGCGCCAGTTGGCGATCTCCGCCTTGATGGCGACGAAGGTCTCGGTATTGGACGGCGAACCCTTTTCCGCCTCGTAACCGGCCACCGGATGGCCGTCGGCGAAACCGGGACCATACTGGCCGCGCGCCGTGTTGGTCAGCACGTTTTCAGCGGTGATGGCCTTCAGCGAACGCAGCACCTTTACCTTTTCATCGCGCAGGGCGTCCGAGGTCAGGGCCGAGGGCGGTTCCATAGCCAGCAGGCAGAGCAGTTGCAGCAGGTGGTTCTGCAACATGTCGCGGATTGCGCCGTATTCATCGTAATAGCCGAGGCGATCCGCCACGCCGACCGTTTCCGCAATGGTGATCTGGATGTGGTCGATCGACTGCGAATTCCACAGTGGCTCGAACACCATATTGCCGAAGCGCAGGGCGATCAGGTTCTGAACCGTTTCCTTGCCCAGATAGTGATCGATGCGGAAGGTACGGTCTTCGGCGAAGGCATGGGCGACGGAATCGTTGATCACCTTCGAAGTGGCCAGGTCGCGGCCGATCGGCTTCTCAATGATGACGCGATTGGGCGCCTTGTTCAGGCCGGCGCGTTCGATGTGCTCGCAAATCGGCTTGAACAGCGACGGCGATACCGACAGGAAGAAAACGATATCGAGGTGCTCCACGTCGCCCAATTCGGCCTTCAGCTTCGAGCCCCAGTCGTCATGGGCGGCGTCGAGCGCGACGTGGACGATGCGCTTGCGGAACCGACTGAGCGCTTCCGGCGTCGTCCACTGGCCAAAACGGCTGGTGACGGCATTGCCGATGCGGTCGACACAGACCTCGGTGCCGCAGTCTTCGCGGGCGACGGAAATAATGCGCAGATTGTCAGCGAGAAAGCCTTCCTGGTCGAGCATGGCCAGCGACGGCCACAACATGCGCATTGCGAGATCGCCCGTGCCCCCGACAAGGACAAAAACCTGTTGGCGCGCGCCATTACTTCCAGAAGATGCCGACATGAGACCTTTTCGTTCCGAACCTGTGACCCGCCCTGTGTGCCCAGGGCTTTAGTCATGACAGCGTTGTCATAACCCCTGTTTTCCGGCAGGTCAACAATGAATGTCAGCGGGCGTCACAAATGCCGCGCCCGCAGCCGTCATATAGGCCATGCGGCCCCAAGGATACAAGCTGGAAAGACGCCTAAATCAGACACTTCGCCCAATCAGCGCCTTGGCCAGCTTGCGGACACGGATCAGTTCTTCGCGCGTCACGCCGCCTTTTTTCTGCGCCTTTCGCACACGCCAGTCGAGGCTCTTGATCTGATCGGCCAGAACCGCGCTGGCCACGTCTCCACCCAATACCACTTCCCAGGGATGCCCCTTGATCTTCGTCGTAATCGGACAACACAGCATCAGGCTCTGGCGATCGTTGTAGATGCGCGGGCTCAGGACCACGGCCGGCCGGTGGCCAGCCTGCTCATGCCCGGCCTGCGGATCGAATTCCAGCCAAACGATATCGCCCTCATCGGGCACATAATCGCTCATAGAGCTTCATTGCCCTGGGGCGCACCGAAATCGGCCTCGGTCTGAATGACGTCCGGCGTCAGGCGGCTGAGCAAGTCTTCCAGATCGGCCTCATCTTCAACTGTGGCAGGCTCAATAACCAGCCGGCCCTCTTCCAGCCGCATATCCACGGTATCGGCGGCCTTCAGATTCAGCGCCGATAAATAGGCACTGGGAATACGCACCGAGGTGCTGTTCCCCCATTTCGCCAGCGCGACCTTCATACCCGCCTCCGTTGATCCAATGTAGATACATTAACCGAAACGGCCGAGGGAATCAATACGGCGGTCACCCCGTATTTCTAAGCGCGCTTGCAATGCCATTGCCGCGCTCAAGCAGCGAAGCGGTAGCGCAGCGTAAAAACGGTCAATGGCTTACATCACCCCGTATTGCGCAGCGCAGACGCAATGCCATTGACCGTCAGTTGCATGGCCAGTTGCACCAGCTTGTGCCGGTTGCCGTGGCGACGAATGCCCAGCAGGTAGACCTGCAAACGATTGAGCGAACCCAGCAGCGGATTGGCGCGTTCGATCTGGTTGCGCAGGCGCTCATGGGTCGAGAGCAGATAGGGCGCGCCGCGCAGGCGCAGGATCAGCGCCACCGTATCATCGAACTCGAATTTTATCTTCGCATAGATGCGCGCCGCCTCTTCCGGTTCACCGGCCAGGCCCGCATAAAGCCCGGCGATCTCCATGTCGGTCTTGGCCAGGGCCATTTCCATATTGGCGATGAAGACCTCGAAGAAGTCCCACTGCATCATTTCCTTCAGCACGTCGTCGCTGATCGCCAGTTCGCGCACCGCCGCGGCGAAACCATACCAGCCCGGCAGCATGAAACGCGTCTGCGACCAGGCGAAGACCCACGGAATGGCGCGCAGGTCCTCGATCTTGCCCGACGCCGTGCGCGAAGCCGGACGCGAGCCGATCTTGAGATTGCTCACCTCGTCCACCGGCGTCACCGTGCGGAAGAAGTTGAGGAAGTGCGGATCGTCATAAACCAGGCCACGATAGGCATCAAAGGCGGCCGCATGAACCTGGTCCATCAGAGGCGTGAACTTTTCCTCCAGCTTCGCATCGGCCGTATGGGCCGCCGTCTTCGGCCCACGCTTCGGCACCGTCGCCAGGAAGGTGGCGGCCGCGAAGCTGTCGAGCGTCTTGTGGGCGGTGACGACATTGCCGAACTTGCGCGCGATCATCTCGCCCTGTTCGGTGACGCGGATCTGCCCGCCGACCGTGCCTTCGGGCTGGGCCAGAATCGCCGCGAAGGCCGGACCGCCGCCGCGCCCGACGCTGCCGCCGCGGCCATGGAACAGGCGCAACTGCACGCCGGCCTTGTCGCATACCGCCTTGATCGCCTTCGACGCCTTGTGCAGCGACCAGCGCGAAGAGGTATAGCCACCGTCCTTATTCGAGTCGGAATAGCCGAGCATGACTTCCTGCAGCGCCGGGCGGCCCATCAGCGAACGGACGGCGAAATTGCCGAGCCACTTCTTCATGATTTCCGGCGCCGCCTCCAGATCGCCGATCGTCTCGAACAGGGGCGAAATCTTCATCATGCAGTGCGGCTGCGGCCCGCCGCGCACCAAACCAGCCTGTTTCAGCAGCACCAGCGGCTCCAGAATATCGGAAACCGAACCGGCCTTGGAAATGACATAGGCGCCAAATGCCTCCGGCCCGAAAGTTTTCACGATCTCCGCCGCGGCATCGACAATGCGCAGTTCCTTGCGGGTTTCATCGGAATAGCTGGCATAGTCCCAGCGCAGAATCCGGTCATTGGCCAGTTCGGCGAAGAGCAGCGAACAGCGCTCGCTTTCCGACATGCCGAGATAATCGACCAGTTCCGACGACTGGGTAAACAGGTCGGCGATGACGCGCTCATGCACATCGGAATTCTGCCGCAGGTCGAGCGCCAGCAGGTGGAAGCCGCAGGAGCGGGCAATGCGGATCAGGGTCTTCAGCGTGGCGCCGATCATGCGGCGGCCGCCATTACTGGCCAGGGAATTGCGGATCACGCGCATGTCGAACAGGAAGGCGGCGCAGCTTTCATAGGCCGGCGCCGCGACCGAGGTATCGCCGGCGCGGCTGCCCACTGATTCACCCAGGATTTCCGCTCGCGTCCGCAGCAGGCGCTGCCGGATATGGGCGATGGCGCGGCGGTAGGGCTCATCAACGCGGTGGATATCGGTATTGAGCGACTTGCGCGCCAGTTCCTGCAACGCATCGCTGACCGGCGTCACCTCGTCCGACATGGTCAGTTCGGTATCCAGCTTGTCGAGGTGGACCAGGTAGAAATCAAAGGCCACGCGCGCCTGCTCACGATAGGCATAGCGCAGGGTCACCTCATCGACATGCGGATGGCCGTCGCGGTCGCCGCCGATCCACGAACCGAGCTTGAGCACGTCCGGCAGCGGTCCCTCGTGCGGGATGTCGCGGCCCCATTCGGTATAGAGCGTCACCAGGGCCGGCAAGACCGAGCGCTTGACCGCGCCGATCAGATTGTTGATCTCGTCGCGCACCGTGATGCGCTCCGGCCGGTTGAGGCGCGTGTTCCACAGCAGCGCCACGGCGCGATAGAGATCATCCCCCACCTGCTTCTTCTCACCCGGATTGGCAGCCTTTTCATAGGCTTGCAGCAGGGTGGCGATTTCCGTTTCGCGCTCCACGATCGAAGCGCGGCGCATCTCGGTCGGGTGGGCGGTAAAGACCGGCGAGGCCAGGATGCTGCTGAGCGTGGCGTCGATCTCGGCCCTGTCCAGACCAGATTGCCGGGCCGAGGCCACGGCATTGGCCAGGCTGATCGGCTGCATGGAGCCGTCGGCGCTCTCGAAACTGTCGATCTTGCCGAGCTGGCCCACGTCCTCGGAGATGACCGACAGCATGGACAGACACGTCATGATACGGGCGATATGCGCGGCTTCTGATTCACTCAAGGCACTGAAATCGAAAGTCTTGTCCTTCAGCGCCTCGACTTTGTCCATGACCTCGGCCTTGCCGAATTCGTGGACGGCTTCGCTGAGAAAGCCGTCGAGCAGCGTGATGTGTTGCCTGACGTGATTGAGGACGGTATCGGTCATGTTTCAGTGTTCCAGGGTGCCCGTTAGGCTCGCACAGGTCACACTTTTCGTCACAAAAACATAGACTTGCAGTCAGGTTTGTTCCGACGACGCATGATCAGATGTCAAGCCGGTTTATTGTTTTATACCTTCTGATTAGGCGCGATTTTTGTGCATCGCAAGATAACAAATTTCGACGTAAAACGGGTCATATTGATAGTATGAATGAATCCAAGACCTTGAATATTATTGTCTGATTTAATATTTTTTCATTCCAGAACGCATGGCGCATAAAGTTTCATTAGAAACAACGCCTTGACCATGCGCCCGCCACTGCGAAGCGGCATAATAACACCGCCCGCCATTTGTTAAGACTTTTCCTGTAAAACAGACGTCCATAACAAGCTTAAGAATAAGCAAGAGGGTGTCCCATGGCCAAAGCGACCTTTCATCGCCACCAAAGAGTCTATGTCGAACCGGTCGGTACCTGGGCGGTGATCGACAAGGTCAATCCCGTCTGGGTCAAGGGGTTCGACGAGCCGGTGCGCGTCACCTATGACTGCGGCCTGGGCCGTGATTTCGCCGCCGAGGAACTGACGCCCGAAAGCGCCACCGACAAAAGCGGCCAGGACCAGCACCTGTCGCACTGGCGCCTGATGCGCGCCCGCAACAAGTGGCAGACGCCGGAAGAAAGCCGCAATCACCCCTTCCCCGGCACCTATCCGATCGTCGTCACCGATGAAAATGACTGGGGCGGCTGGCGCGTGCCCGGCGCCGAATACGAGCGTGACCCGGCCCTGATCGAGATGCAGGCCCGCCTGATCGCCGCCGCGCCGCACCTGCTCAAGCTGGTCAAGGATCTGCGTGACTATGCGCGCAATAACAGCGAACTCGACGACGACCTGATCGCTCTGGCCAAACGCGCCGACCAGTTGCGCCAGCACGTCGAAACCGACGTGACCGATGTGCCGAAAGCCACACGCCAGACGGGATAACCGGCCGGTTCATTTACTAAAATCCGCATTGTATCGCTTGAGCTTCTCTGAAAAGAGTCCCATGTGGACTGAGACTTCAAGCGAGACAGAACGAATATGCGCACCGATACGCCCCAGCCGATCAAACTCAGCGACTACAAGGCTCCCGATTTCCTGATCCCGGCCACGGAACTGGCGTTCGATCTTGCGCCCGAAGCCACACGCGTCAAGGCCCGCCTGACGATCAAAAGGCAGGGTGCGGCCGATGCCCCCCTGGTCCTGATGGGCGAACGCCTCAAGCTGATCAGCGTGTCTCTGAATGGCCAACCGGTCGACTACACCACCACCGACGAAACCCTGACCATCAACAATATCCCCGACCAGTTCGTGCTCGAAACCGAGGTCGAGATCGATCCGCTGAACAACAAGACACTGGAGGGGCTGTACATGTCCTCCGGCCGCTACTGCACCCAGTGCGAAGCGGAAGGTTTCCGCAAGATCACCTATTATCTCGACCGCCCCGACAGCCTGTCGAAATACCGCGTCCGCATCGAGGCGCCGAAGGCCGGCTTCCCGCACCTGCTTTCTAATGGCAATCTGTTGGAAAAGGGCGACCTGCCAGACAACAAACACTATGCCCTGTGGGAAGACCCGTTCTTCAAGCCATGCTACCTGTTTGCCCTCGTCGCCGGCGAGCTGGACGTGCTGGAAGACTCGACCGTCACCATGTCCGGCCGCACGGTCGAGCTGAAAATCTATGTCGATACCGGGATGCGCGACCGCGCCGCCTATGCCATGGACGCCCTCAAGCGCTCGATGAAATGGGACGAGGAGGTCTATGGCCGCGAATACGATCTCGACCTGTTCATGATCGTCGCCGTGCGCGATTTCAATTTCGGCGCAATGGAAAACAAGGGCCTGAACGTCTTCAACGCCTCGCTGCTGCTGGCCGACCCGACCACCGCCACTGACGCCGATTATGAACGCATCGAAAGCGTTATCGCCCACGAATATTTCCATAACTGGTCGGGCAACCGCGTCACCTGCCGCGACTGGTTCCAGCTCTGCCTCAAGGAAGGCCTGACCGTTTTCCGCGACCAGGGCTTTTCGGCCGACATGCGCGGCCATGCCGTGGCGCGCATCAAGGACGTCAAGGCCCTGCGCGCCCGCCAGTTCCCGGAAGATTCCGGCCCGCTGGCCCACAGCGTGCGGCCGTCGTCCTATGTCAAGATCGATAACTTCTACACCGCCACCATCTATGAAAAGGGTGCGGAAATTGTCGGGATGCTGAAAGCCCTGGCCGGTCCGGCGGTCTATCGCCAGGCGCTCGACCACTATTTCGAGCACAATGACGGCACGGCCGCCACGCTGGAGGACTTCCTCGCCAGCTTCCACGCCGTCACCGCCGATAATGCGCAACTGCGCGCCGACCTCAGCGCCATGATCGACTGGTACACCCAGGCCGGCACGCCGCAGGTCCGCATCTCCCAGCACTATGACGCCGCCGCCAAAACCCTGACCCTGACCTGCCTCCAGGTCACGGCGCCGACCCCCGGCCAGCCGGAAAAGAAGTCCCTGCCCATCCCGATCCGCCTGGCTGTGCTCGATGAAGACGGCGCACCCCAGGCGCCCTTCAACACACCGGACAACGACTCCTGGCTGTTCATCCTGCGCGACGCCCAGGCGGAGATGGTGATCCGCAACATCGAAAAGCCGCCGGTGCTTTCGGCCCTGCGCCATTTCTCGGCGCCCGTCACCCTGCATCTCGACGAGCCGCAATCTCATGCCTTCGCGCGTTTCAAAGGCGACAGCGATCCGTTCAACCGCTGGGAGGCGGCGCAAGGGCTGGCCAAGGCCATCATGCTCGACGAAATCCCCGATGAAGCTCTGGTTGATGCCTTTGCGCAGGGGCTGGAAGCCACCTTGCGCGACGACCGCCTGGATGACGCCTTCAAGGCCCTGATCATGGGCCTGCCCACCGAGGCCGACCTGGCGCAGAGCCAGTCTCCCATCGATCCGGCCTTCCTGCACCATAACCGCAAGCGCTTCAAATCGGCGCTGTCGCTGCGCCTGCATGATACCTTGCGCGACCTGTACAACGCCCTGCCGGTGGCCAATACCTTCAGCCCCGATGCCGCCTCGGCCGGCAACCGCGCGCTGCGCAATGCCCTGCTCGATCTGCTGCTGGCCGGCTTTAACGCGAGCCCGAATCCCGGTGAACTGACCCTCCTGGCCGAAGCCCATTTCAAGGCCGCCACCAACATGACCGATATGATCGGCGGCCTGATCGCGCTTACCCATGTGCAGGGCGCCCCCTATCAGGAGGCGCTCGATGCCTTCTATGCCCGCTTCAGACATGAGCCGCTGGTCATCGACAAATGGTTCTCGCTGCAGGCGGCGGCGCCGCATCCGGACACCCTGGCGCGCGTGCAGGCCCTCAGCCATCACCCCGATTTCGATGCCAGGACACCCAATCGCTGGCGTGCCCTGGTGCAGGGCTTCGCCAATAACCAGAGCGTCTTCCATGCCCCCGATGGCGGCGGCTATGCCTTCCTCGTCGAGCAGATTCTGGCCGTCGACGCCTTCAACCCGATGACGGCGGCGCGTCTGGTCGAACCGCTCAGCCGCTACCGCTTCTACGCGCAGCCCTACAGCGATAATATGCGCCAGGCCCTGCAAATGATTACCGCCGCACCAAAACTGTCGAAAAACGTCCTCGAATTGGCCACCAAGGCGCTGGCCGACTAAAATCAGACTTATAGCTAACGGCTATTAACCACTCTTAAGCATTGCTTACCTAGAATGCGCAAAAGAGACGCGGATGGCGTCGCCTTGCGCATGGTTTTGGGAGAGACGATTGGCGAGCCTCGAACGGGTCCGGTTCCTGGTGGTGGACGATAACGCCCACATGATCAATATCGTCAAAACCCTGCTGCGCGGTTTTGGCGTCACCCAGATATTCGAGGCGCGCGACGCCACCGAAGCCTTTCACCGCCTGAAACACGACGCCATCGATATCTGCATCACCGATTACCAGATGGAGGTGCTGGACGGGGTCGAGTTCGTCAAGCTGGTGCGCAATTCCTCCGACAGCCCGAACCGCTATGTGCCGATTATCATGCTGACGGCCCATTCGGAGCGGTCCAAGGTGATCGCCGCGCGCGACGCCGGCACCAATGAATTCTGCTGCAAGCCGGTGACCGCCATCGAACTGCGCCGCAAGATCGTGGCCATCGTCGATTATCCGCGCCCCTATATCAAGACCGCCACCGGCAACTATTTCGGCCCCGACCGCCGCCGCAAACAGGATCCGAAATACCATGGCGAAGAACGCCGCGAAGGCTGGAGCGAGGATCATCGTCCGCCCACGGGCCGCAAGCGCAGCGCCTCGGCCGGCAGCGGCACCTTTGACGAAGACGAGGCCAGTTAAGCCCCTCAGCCGCTCTGAGAATTATTTAAGTTTATAAAACCTTAAGACTCTCGACAATAGGTTAACGGCGCGTTTACCCTGATCGCATACGCCGAATCAGGGCGCAACCTTATCTGACCGGGCTCATCAGGGCCAAACTGTACAGGACTGCCCGTGGCGGAGACGCATCAAAACCTGCGCACCCGAAGTCTGGCCGGCGGGCGGACAGCGAAGGCAGCGCCCGAAAAGGCGCCGGGCAAGGACGAGGCGAAATCCACTGACGGCCGCTCCCCCTTATCGCGCCTGATCGTCTCTCCCGTATCCCCCACCATGCCGCTGTGGATCCGGATCGGCGCGCTTCTCCTCACGCTCGGCCTCGTCATCTTCATGGCCCTGTCGACCCTGCAACTGGGCAACAGCCTCTCGGCCGGCAAGGATGCCGAGGGCCAGGCCCTGCTGACCGCCACCCGGCTCGATTCCGCCCGCCTCGATGGCCGCCTCGGCACGGCCCGTCTGGCGCTGGAAGCGGCGCAGGCCCAACTGGGCCAGACACCAGACGCACCGCTCACCGCCGCCGAACTGGCCCTGAAGCTGGGCCGCGACACCCTCACCAGCACGGCGCTGGTCAATACCACTGGTGGCGAGGTGGTCGCCCGGTCCGGCAGCGAAGATGTCGACCTGATGATCGAGGCGGCGCAAAAGGCCCATGCCCCCTTCGCCATCGTCACGGCCGGCTCAAAACTCAGCCGCACGGACCACACCTACGCCGTGCTGAAAGGCGCAGGCGGCGCCCCTGACCTGGTGGCGCGGCTCGCAGACGGCCTGCTGCCGGCGCCGGATGGCAAGGGCGGCTTAAGCGCGCTTGTCGGCCCTGACGGACTGATCGTCGCCGCTTCCAGCGATGTCTTCGTCGGCAAGGACCTCAAGACCGCCCTCGCCGTCTCCTACAGCCAGGTGCGGGCGCGGGCCGATTCCGGCCACCTCATCCAGGGCGCCCTGACCGAGGGCGGCTTCGTCAAGATCGCATCGGTGGCGCAGGCGGACCTCAGCACTGCCGACGCCCTGCGCAGCGCCGACACAAGCCCGCTGATCCTGCTCCGTGCCACGCCCACGCCGCGCTTTTTCTCCGCATCGCAAAGCCTGCTGAAAGCCGTGACCTTCGTGGGCGGTCCCTTGCTGATCGGCGCGCTGTTCGGCCTCCTGCTGTTCTTCCAGGCGCGCAAGAACCGCGAGGACGCCCGGCTGTTCCAGGCCAGCGAGCAGCGCTACCGCCTGGCGGTCGAATCGGCGCGCTGCGGCATCTTCGACTGGGATATCGACCAGAACCTGATCTATATGTCCGATGTCACCGGCGTCATGCTCGGCTGGGGCGGCGGCGGCGTCGCCTCCACGAACGAGGTGCTCGAACGCATCGCCCCCGAACAGCGCGCCGACGTCATCCGGGCGTTGGAAACCGCTCGCTCCACCGGCGCGCTCGATGTGTCCTTCCGCGTCCCTTCGGCTACCGGCCAGGCCCTGTGGGTCGATGCCCGCGGCCAGTCGGTCGGCGAACGCACGGCTGGCGGCTTCACGCGGCTATCAGGCGTGGCGCTCGATGTCAGCCAGGAACGCATCGCCCAGATCCGTGCCCAGCGCGCCGAAACCCGCCTGCGCGACGCCATCAATTCGGTGTCGGACGCCTTCGTGCTGTGGGATCGCCACAACCGTCTCCTGATGTGGAACGCGACCTTCGGCGAGACCTTCAATATCGACGCGCGCTTCCTCAAGCCCGGCACGCCGCGCCACCTGATCGACCAGGTGATGCAGATCGCCATCCGCCGCCAGCAGCCAACCCAGGATGCGCGCGAAGGCGTTTTCGAGGCCGAACTGAACAATGGCCGGTGGATTCAGGTATCGGAAAGCCGCACGGCCGAAGGCGGTTATGTCGTCACCGGCGCCGATATCACCGCCGTCAAGGTGCAGGAAGAAAAGAGCCGCGAAAACGAGGAAGCCCTGCAGGGGTTGGTGGAAAAGCTGGAGCAGAGCCGCCAGCAGCAGACGGTCCTGGCGCGCAAGTACGAGATCGCCAAGATCCGCGCCGAGGCCGCCAACCACGCCAAGAGCGAGTTCCTGGCCAATATGTCGCATGAGCTGCGCACGCCGCTCAATGCCATCAACGGCTTCTCGGAAATCATGTCGTCGGAAATGTTCGGCCCGCTCGGACATCCGCGCTACAAGGAATATGCCGTCGATATCCTGGGCTCCGGCCAGCACCTGCTGTCACTGATCAACGACATTCTCGACATGTCCAAGATCGAAGCCGGCAAGCTGAACCTGCGCTTCGAGCCGGTGGCCATAGACGAGGTGGTCGAGGACACCCTGCGCCTGGTGCGGCAAAAGGCGGAACGCGCCGGCCTGAAGCTGCGCGTCCACCTGCCGCAACTGCCGGAAATATCAGCCGATTTCCGCGCCCTGAAGCAGATCCTGCTCAACCTGCTGACCAATTCGGTGAAATTCACCCCGACCGGCGGCACCCTGACCATCTCGGCCATCGCCACTGACACCAATGTCCATATCACGGTGGCCGATACCGGCATCGGCATCGCCCGGAAGGACATGGAACGCCTGGCCAAGCCGTTCGAGCAGATCGAGAACCAGTTCTCCAAGACCCGCGAAGGCACCGGCCTGGGTCTGGCGCTCACCAAGTCGCTCATCGAGATGCACAATGGCCGTTTCGAGGTCGACAGCGTCCTCGGCGAAGGCACGACCTGCACCGTGATCTTGCCGATCGCCCAGACCGCCACGCAAATCGGCGACCAGGCGGCTTAATGACGGTTTGGTTGGGAACCATCCGAAGAGGGACTGTAGATGCCACCGAAAATCATCCTATCGATGATGACCAATATGGTAATCTTCGTGATTATTTCAGCTTTTCACTACTTTGTCGCCGTACACGGTATCTGGATGCTGGTAAGCGGACACGCCTCTCTCCTCGTGGTTTTTGCTTTTGTCTCAATCGCAATGCTTAAATATACAGAAAAGAAGAAGCTGAGGCCTGTTTTCGAATTATCAACGGCTGAAAATGCGGTCATCGGCCTCAGCTTGTTAGCATTTGTGATATTATTTGCGCCGGCAGCATATTCCGATCCCGACCGAACCAGAAGGATAATTCTGCTTTCGGCATTCGAAGTGTTAATGCTTGTATCTGGGGTTTACTACTATTGGCGCTACTTGAATGTAATTAAACGAAATTAGTAACATGAGCGTAGCCTTTACCAGGGACGAAGACCATGAAGCCGCGGCGGCCAACCTGCCCGACCGGCCGGTTTCACCCCACCCCAATCTCGTCACGCCCGAAGGGCTGGCGCAACTGGAAGCCGCCTTCGCCGAAGCCAAGGCCGCCTATACCGCCGCGCAAGCCTCCGGCCTGATCAATGAAGACCGCACCGCCATGGCGCGCGCCACACGCGACCTGCGTTACTATACCGCCCGCCTCGGTTCCGCCCAGCGCATCGATCCGGTCATAGCGCCGGAACGGGTGGTTTTCGGCTGCACGATCACCATCCTGCGGGATAATGACCGGGAACAGACCTTCCGGATCGTGGGAGAAGACGAAGCCGATCCGGCAAAGGGCAGCGTGTCCTGGGTTTCGCCGCTGGCCCGCGCCCTGCTCGGCAAGGAAGTCGGCGACGAGGTCCAGGTCGGCGGCGCCGGCGTGGAGATTATGTCGATACGCTGATCCGCCTATTTCGGTGCGGGCGCATCCACCTTTACCGGCGGCTTGTCGTCCTTGGCGATAAAGCGATCGAAACGGCCGCTGGCGCGCAGCAACGTGGTCAGCATGAAGGTACGTTCGCGCACTGGCAGATCCTTCATGTTGAGGATCAGGGCGTTTTCGATCTTGCCGCGGGCATCGTTTTCAGCGCTGCGGGCCTGTTCCGACAGCATGGCAATCTGCGCCGCGTCATACGGTTCCTGCGATACCAGCACACGCGCCTGGGCCCGCAGGGCCCGCGCCTTGGCCATGTCTGTCTCACCGCTTAATGCCGCGGCCTTGGTCAGCAGGTAGATATGATGTCGCTCCTCGCGCGTCGTGCCGGCGGTGGCATCGCGCCACGCCTTCTGCATGGCCAGCGGGCGCTGGAAATCACGCAGATGGTGCTTGACCACGAAGCCAGCACCCACGGCGGCGCCGATCAGGAAGATATTGATGACCAGCGAGATCGCCAGAATCCATTTCAGGCGCGTGTCCGTCAGCCAGGCATTCATGCTCAGTCTCCCCCGTCGATCATCGCCACCTGCTCCAGCACGCTGGTGACGCGCAGGTCGCTCAGGCCCATCAGGCTGAGATTAACCCCCAGCACAGCACCGGCCAGACAGGCCGCAGCCGCGATGCTCACGCCCCAGATAACAGAGCGCGAAACGGGTGCCGGACGCGGGCGTAACGGAAAGGCAACAACCTTATTCACTGGCGTAAACTCGACCGCGAAACGCTCCATCGCCGCCTCGAACACGGGCTGGTCCGCCTCCACGCGACCGTGTTCGAAGGTACGCAGGGTGTCCATAATATCATCCAGCGCCCGCGCTTCGGCCAGCCAGGCCGCCGCTTCCGCGTGCGCCTCGACACAGGCCAGCGCTGCCTCGCGCTCCGCCTCAGGCCAGTGCGCCGCATGGGCGCCATAGGCATCAATAATCGCTTTCAGTCGTTCCAAACGCATGTCACTCATCTTCTCGCTCCCGTGCTCTTCGGGATTACAGACGTCTCGCTCATCAGGGTGCGCAGAGTACGCCTGGCCCGCGCCAGCAGGCTTTCCAGCGCCTCTATGCTCACCCCCATGACCGCCGCCGCCTCAATATTGGACATCTCCTGGAAATAGTTCAGGGTGATGGCCGTCCGCTGTCTTTCGGGCAGTTGCGCCAGGGCCTTTTGCAGGGCCTGCGCGGTCTGCGCCTGCTCCAGTTGCACCGATGGCCCCGCCGCGTCATCGATAATCTCGACATCGTCGGCATTGACGCTGTCACGGCGACGGCGCAGGCGATCATAACAGAGGTTGAGCGCCACGCGGTGCATCCAGGTGTCGATGCGCGCCTTGCCCGGCACCCAGGTCGCCGCCTGTTTCCAGGTCCGCACCAGGGTTTCCTGCGCCACGTCTTCCGCTTCGGCCGGATCGTTCAGCATCCGCCGGCCCAGCGACAAAAGCCTGGGCAGCTTGCGCGAGACAAGCGCCGACACCGCCGCCATGTCGCCGCGTGCGATCCGCTCCAGCAGAACCTCGTCAGGGTCTGTCGTCACCTGTTTCCCCGGCAGCGTATCGACCTGAGCCGACACAAGATGTATCCGATTCTGTTGCAGATTTTCCTTCACCCCGGCATGACCAAAGTCACGGGGCTTATGAAAGAGGCTCTGCGCCATCAATTACGGTCCTTAACAAGATAAATGAAACCAGAACAGATATCCGCCGTCATCTTGCTCATTACAACGTTGTAATGATAATTATCCGTCGCTTTTAATTCTCGTTGGGCCTAACGATCTTTTCAAAAGCCACCCTGGCGCGCTTGCGGATATCGCGCAGCTTCTTCTCCAGCGTATCGAGCCTGCGGGTATGGACGGCCCTGGCAAGCTTCCTCTGAAAAGCCTCCGGCTCGTTGCGCGGATCGTCCTGAGCGGTAAGAGATACCCGCATGACCTGCGCCAGCGCCTGCTGCACCTTCCAGGCCACGCTGAGTGCCTCGATCTCGGCCGCCGGCGCCAGCCCGGCACGCGACATGGCCGAAAGCGCCGCCAGAGTGCCGACGCGCAAAGGGCCGCCGGCCTCGCCATGGACCAGTTGCAGGTATTGCGCCGCGAACTCGGCATCGACCTGGCCGCCGATCGACAGCTTGAAATCCCAGAACGTCTTGGCCGGACGTTCCTTTTCCATCAGGGCGCGCATGGCCAGCACATCGAGCGCTGTCCGGGCCACCGAGCGCTGGCGGCGCAGGATGGTCTCGACCTTCAGCCGCACCAGATCGGCGAAATCAGCCGAGGTCGACCAGACGATCCGCGCCCGCGTCAGGGCCTGGAATTCCCAGGTATCGGCGTCCTTGTCGTAATAGTTCTCGAAAGCCGCCAGCGACACCGCTACCGGCCCCTTGGCGCCGGTGGGCCGCAGCTTCATGTCGATTTCGTAGAGCGTACCTTCGTGCGTCGGTGCCGAAAGGGCCGAAATCAACCTCTGGGTAAACCGGCCGAACCAGGTTTCCGGCGCCCAGTTCTTGACCGTGGAGGCCGAAGACGGGTCGTCTGGCAGGTAGACCGCCATCAGGTCGAGGTCCGAGGTCGCCGTCATCTCCTGAGACCCGAGCTTGCCGAGCGCCAGGATCGCCACCTGACCGTTCAGCTTTCCGGCCTGACGCACCATGTCTTCCAGCGCCAGCGGCGCCAGATGATGGATGCAGGCGTCCGCCAGGCGGGCATAGGCCGCGCCCGCCGCTTCGGTGCTCAGCCGGCCTGAAAGTATCTGCATCCCGATACGGAACTGCTGTTCGCGGCCGATGCGGCGCAGGGCGTTCATCACCGCTTCGAGGTCAGGCGGCACACGCTCGACCTCGCGCCGCACCAGTTCGTCCAGTTCCTCGCCCAGCGGATCAAAGAAGCCGGCATCGAGCATGGCGTCGAACGAGGTCGGGTGGCGCGCCAGCATCTGGGCCAGGCGCGGCGAGAAGCCCATGATCTCGACAATGGTATGGAACAGCTTCGGATTGGCCAGGAAGAGAGATTGTATCTGCACCCCGGCATTCAACGTCACGAAGAAGGAGGCAAAGCGCGTAAAGGCGATGGAGGGCGTCCCGGTCTCGTTCAGCGCTTCCAGCAGGCGCGGCACAAGGCGGGTGAACAGTTCGCGGCCGCGCTCCGAGCGCGTGGCCGGAATGCGGCCGTGGTGCCAGGAGCGGATGGTGGCCGCCACCTGCTCCGGATGATCGAAGCCCATCCGCGCCAGGGTCTTGATCGTTTCCGGATCGTCGTCCACGCCGGTAAAAACCAGCGAACCGAAGGAGGAGGACAGCGATTCCGCCTCGGAAAACAGTTCGCCATAGTGCGAATTGACCAGGCGCAGGGTGCGCGATACCGCCAGATCAAACCGCGACAGATTGGAGAAGCCGGAAAGCGCCGCGACACGCATCCGGTCGTCGTCATTTTCCGGCAGGTCGTGGGTCTGCTCGTCATGGATCATCTGGACGCGATGTTCCCAGTCGCGCAGGCGGATATAGGCTTGCTTCAGTTCCTTGGCGACGGCCGGCGCCAGATGTCCGGCGCGGCGCAGGGCATCGAGCGCGTCGAGCGTCCGCTTGGAGCGCAGGGAGGGGTCTCGGCCGCCAAGGATCAACTGCTGGGTCTGGGCGAAGAACTCGATTTCGCGGATGCCGCCGGCGCCGAGCTTCAGGTTCGCCCCCGCCGCCTCCAGCCGCTCATCGACCTTGTAGACGTGGATCTGCCGCTTGATCGAATGGACGTCGGCAATGGCGGGATAGTCGAGGCTGCGCCGCCAGATAAAGGGCGACAGGTCGTTCATGAACGCCTTGGCTTCCACCATGTCGCCGGCCACGGCCCGTGCCTTGATGAAGGCGGCGCGCTCCCAATTCTGCCCGACTGACTCATAGTAATGCAGCGCGAAAGGCACGCTGACCACGGTGGGGGTGGATGACGGATCAGGCCGCAGGCGCAGGTCAACGCGGAAGACATAGCCGTCGCCGGTGCGCTCGGAAAGCAGGGTCGAGACGCCGCGCGCCACCCGGTCGGCAAAGGTCTGGGGATCGACCTGGGCATTGACCGGCAGGCGGTCCAGGTCGCAGAAAAAGGTGATGTCGATATCGGAGGAATAGTTCAGTTCGCCGGCGCCGTGCTTGCCCATGGCTAGCACGAAGAGGCCCGGCAGGATGCCGCGCTCTTCGCTTTCGGCGATCCGGCTGTCATCTATCCGGCCCTTGTCGCGCTCCTCACGCACCACCAGGGCCAAGGCGGCCTCGGTCACGGCGTCGGCGAAGCGCGTCAGGGCGGCCGTAACGTGATCAAGCCCCCAGACATCGCCGAGATCGGCCAGGGCGGTCAGCAGGTGTGTATCGGCCTTGAGATGACGCAGGATTTTCTTGGCGGCAGGGATATCGAGCGTCTCGACCGTGGCGGCCTGGTCCTTCAGCGCCTCCGTGGCGAGCAATATGGCTTTGAGGCGGGCTTCCGGCGCCGATATCAGGGTCTCGCGCAGGCGCTGCGGATCGCGGCGCATGATCCCGGCCAGATAGGGCGAGGCCGAGACCACAGGCCGCAGAGCGCTTTCCGCCTGTTGCAGCACGTCGCGCCAGCCTTCCGCCGTGGCCACCTCGTACAGGGTCTCGAAGACATAATCCGCCGCGCCCGCGTTCAGAACCGGCCCGCAGGGGTGCAGGCGGTCGACCAGAGAAGAGAATAAAACATCTGCCATGAGGTAAGCGGTACAGGTCCCTGCGTCTATTGTCCTGCATGTTTAACCCTGAATCGCCGAAACACCAAACTTTCCAAGACCTTTGACCAACATGTTTTTGAGATTGGAGACAATTTAAACCGGCCACATGATTGTTATCGATAAGAAGATCACGGACAGGCACAGAACAAAGACGGAAAGACACGGAAGGTTCACGCGGCAATACCTGCGCGAAGCGCCCTCATATCATCCTGTTTTCACAGATGTCGTTTGCCGCCCTTTGGGCCTCATGATATCCGCGCGCTCATATTTCCGTGTCCTTCCGTCTTTTTCCGTGCCTGTCCGTGATCCACTTCTGATCCGACGCAACCAGGCCATATCCAAGGCTGGCCATCCGCCTCGTCATGCCATATCAATCGCTCACAAATCCTCCGGAGTTCAAACCATGAGAGCCTATAAAGTTGTCGATGCCTTCAGCGATCGGCCGTTTCTCGGCAATCCCGTCGCGGTTATTCTGGACGCGGAGGGTCTGGACACCGCCGCCATGCAGGCCATCGCCCGCTGGACCAACCTCTCGGAAACCACCTTCCTCCTGCCGGCCAGGCACCCCGATGCCGATTACACCTTGCGCATCTTCACGCCCTTGAGCGAACTGCCTTTCGCCGGCCACCCCACGCTCGGCAGTGCCCATGCCATTATCGAGGCTGGTCGTCACACGCCGAAAAACGGCGTCCTGGTGCAGGAATGCGGCGTCGGTCTGATCCGGATCGAGGTGACGGATCGTCTCATCACCCTCGCCCTGCCATCTGCGCGAATAGACACGCTTTCAGACGATGAGGTCGCGGAACTGGAAGCCGTTCTCGGCGCGCCGGTCGTGCGGGAAAGCGCGCCGGCCCTGGTCAATGTCGGCCCGACCTGGATCGTGGCCCAGATGACGGATGCGGCGGCCGTACTCGCTCTCAAACCCGATTTCGCCCGTTCGGCCGTATTCGAGCGCCGACTGAACGCGACCGGCATCACCGTTTTCGGCAGATATCCCGATAGCAGCACGATCGAGGTCCGCTCCTTCGCCCCCTCCGACGGCATAGACGAAGACCCGGTGTGCGGCAGCGGCAATGGCAGCGTGGCCGCCTTCCGGATCGCCCGCGGCCTGATCCCGCCGGTGGCGACCGCCTATGCGGCCACGCAAGGCCGCTGCATTGGCCGCGACGGGCACATACAGATTTCGGTCGATGAGGCTGGCCAGATTTATGTCGGCGGCGCGTGCGTCACCTGCGTGGATGGCTTTTTGGCGTCTTAAGGATAAGGAAGAGGAATCCACAGATAAGCCAGATAAGCACAGATGATTTGAGGCAGATTGAGTTCAGGCGCGCAATGAGACGCTCTCTTATGCGCCTACGGCGCATTCGTGATATAACCGCCAAGGCAGGTCATGTGCACTGACCATCTGAGCTTATCTGGCTTATCTGTGGATTCCTTCCCTTTCTAAAATCTGTGCAATCTGCGCAATCTGTGGATGACCTCTTGAAATTACCCCTGCACCGGCGGCAGAACCAGAGCCGTGCGCAGGCCCGGTCCCTGGCCGTCGAACACGCCCGGTCCTTCGGCCACTTCCAGCCGCCCCTTGTGCGCCACGGCCACGGCTTCGACCATGGAAAGCCCCAGCCCCACGCCCGGCAGCGTCCGTGAATTTTCCAGCCGCACGAAACGCTCGGCGATGCGCCGGCGATCCTTTTCCGGCACGCCCGGACCGGTATCGGTAATCGAGAACTCGATCTCGCGCTGTGAGGTATGCCGCATCCGGAAGGTCACGCCGCCGGGCACCGGCGTATATTTGATGGCGTTATCGAGCAGGTTGGACAGCGCCTGCGCCAGGAAGTCACGGTTGCCATAGGCGCGCACGCCCTTCTCGATCTCGGCCTCGAACTCCAGCCCCTTGTCCGCGGCCACGGCCTCGAACAGTTCGGCCATATCCTCGGCCAGTTCGCTGGCGGAAAACAGCACCTGGTCCGGCGCCTGGCCTTGCGCCTGCAAACGCGACATCGAAAACACCGTCTGGAAGGTGCGCAGCAATTGCCCGGTTTCTTCCAATGCGCCGGCCAGGGCGTCATGGGCCTGGGACGGGTCTTTATCCACTTCCAGCAGCGACACCTCCAGCTTGGTGCGCAGGCGCGACAGCGGCGAGCGCAGATCGTGCGCAATGGCATCGCCAGCATATTTCAGATTGCCCATGGTCTTTTCCATGCGGTCCAGCGTCTGATTGATACGCAAGCTGAGCGCGTCGAACTCATCTCCTGAATCGCGCACTGATATCCGCGCCTTAAGATCACCTTCCTGCACCCGCTCCAGCACGGAGGTCACCCGCGCCACCGAACGCGTGACCTCCTGGTTGATCAGGGTGCCGGCGAAGAGGCCGAGGATCACCACCAGCAGGCCGCCGCCGGCCACCGCCTTGATTTCCTGCTGGAAGCCGTGATCGGCCCACGACATATCCATGGCGACATAGATGTAGAAATTATCATCCAGCCGCACCACGCGCCCCTGGAACCGGCAGCAGTTCGGATCATTGGGCGATGGCGAGGTGAAATTGATCGAGGCCACCGGATTATCGGCGCTGACCTGCTTCAGCCCCTCGCGGATCACCGTATCGGGCAGGCTCTTGCCTTCCATGCGGGCGCGGCCGTTCTGCGCCAGCACCTGGCCCGAATTGTCAAAAGCGCCCTTGGCGAAGACCCATTCGACGGCATCGTCCCCCAGAATCTTCGCCACCACCGCCGCATGACCGTCACGCGCGTCGGTTTCCTTAAGGCTCTTGATACGGGCATCGATCGAGACATTGCCCCAGGCGCGCGATTCCGTCGAGGTGGCGAGGTAGATGTAACCAAAGACCAACGCCGCCACAAAGACATAGACGCACAGGAAAACCAGCGTCAGCCGGAAGGGGGTCTGCCGGAAGAAGTTCGGCCGCAGGATGGCGAGCGCATCCACGCGCCGCCACACGGCGTCGATCATTTGCTTGCGGGTTTCGGACGAAGAGCTGTCAGTCATAATCGATCCTTGTACCTGCCAGGGCAGGCACGATACTCTCCTCCCCATTGCTTTAATGGGGAGGTGTCAGCGCTCAGCCCGCAGGGCTGATGTCGCTGACGGAGGGGCGCCCCTCCGGCGCTGCGCGCCACCTCCCCGCTTCGCAGGAAGGAGAAAAAGCTACGCCTTCAACTGATAACCTTCACCTCTGACCGTATGCAGCATCGGGCGGTCGAAATCCTTGTCCAGCTTGGAGCGCAGGCGCGAGATATGCACGTCAATGACATTGGTCTGCGGGTCGAAATGATAGGCCCAGACCTTTTCCAGCAGCATGGTGCGGGTCACGCTCTGGCCGACATGGCGCATCAGGAATTCCAGCAACTGGAACTCGCGCGGCTGCAGATCGATGATCTTGGTCTGACGCTTCACCACGCGTGAAATCAGGTTCATCTCCAGGTCACCAACACGCAGGATAGTCTCGACCTGGTCTTTGTCCTTGCGGCGGCCCAGCGCCTCAACGCGCGCCACCAGTTCGGTCAGGGCATAGGGCTTGACGAGATAATCATCGGCGCCGGCACGCAGGCCCGACACGCGGTCTTCCAGTTCGCCGAGCGCCGAGAGGAACAGCACCGGCACGTCAACACCATCGGCCCGCAGGGTTTGCAGCATGGTCACCCCATCCATCACCGGCATCATGCGGTCTAGGATGATGACATCGGGCACCTCGGCCTTGATGGCGTCCAGGCCTTGCGCGCCGTCACCGGCCAGGCGGGCCTCGATGCCGGCCTCCTTCAGGCCCTTCTGCATGTTTTGCGCAGCTTCAACATCATCTTCGACAATCAGGACGTTCATTATCGGCTCTCGCTTATTCAGATACGAAAAAGGGTCATAACATGCGTTACGACCCTTTTCCTCTTAAAAATTGGCAATTAAGTGCCTGAAATCTCCTCCCTAGCGAAGCTGGGGAGGTGGCATTTGCGCAGTAAATGACGGAGGGGCGCCCCGCCGGCGCTGCGCGCCACCACCCCCATGTCATGGGGAGGCGAAAAATAACATATTCGCGGCATAGTCCGTGAGC
>NZ_JBQCHT010000011.1:0-39124 GCF_051954415.1 Asticcacaulis sp. | reverse complement strand
AACAAAGGCGCGATGACATCCCATTCTGTATCGGTCAACTCGTAGCGGCGACGCGTCATGAAAAAGGCTCCCTGTTCACCGGAAGCCTTGAATCACGATCAGTTCTAAATGGGAATCCCGTTTATGGGTTTACGCCCTAGGCGGGCGAGCGCCCCCGAAAATGACTTGTGGAAAAATCAGACGGATCGTACCGGTTCAGGCCCGGTTCATATTGCACGGACGATATATGAGGCCCGTGTTACGCTGCTTATCGCCATGAAATTGTCACGCAAATCCTGGAAAGACTTGGTGAGCGCGCTGGGACTCGAACCCAGGACCCTCTGATTAAAAGTCAGATGCTCTAGCCGGCTGAGCTACGCGCTCATGAAGATAAGTCAGACTTGACCCGCTTTTGGAAAGAGCGGATCAACTGGGGCTCTTCATAGAGTGGACTATTTAATTTCGCAAGCGCGAGGCGTTGAAAAAAGACGCTTTTTCTTATGTATTGTTTTTTTATGTGCAGAATAAGCTATAACGGGTCTACACAGGACACTGGCGCCTACGGCGTTTCTGGACTGAAGGTATGAGGGGGATGTTGGTGAAGGCTGCCAGTGCTGTGAATATGAAGCTCCGAACGTGCGCCCTGATGGTACTGGCGGGAGGGGCTTTGTTATCCGGCTGCGCCTCGAAACCCCATTATGATGCCAGTGGTAATGCCATCGAAAAGGAACACCGGCAGCCCCAGGAACCGCAGGCCGTGCGTTCCTCGACGGATGATCAGAGCAATAGCTGGGGGGATGCGGTCATGGCGCCGCTCGAAGACCTGAACCTGCGCCGGAAGGATATTCCGGAAATCCTGACCCAGGCCGTGACCAAGCCTTACGATCTGACCGGGCTGGATAACTGCGAAGCCATCGCCTCCGAGGTCACCAAACTCGACAGCCTGCTGGGCGCCGATTTCGACGAACCGCCTCCGCCGCAAGATACCAAAACCTTGCGTGAACGGGGCGGCGAGGCTGCTGGTGATGTGGCGCGCGGTTCCGTGCGCAATGCCACGCGCAGCATCATCCCGTTCCGCGGGTTGGTGCGCCAGATGACGGGGGCGCAGCGTCACCAGCGGGAAATGGATACGGCCATCCAGGCCGGGAAGGTGCGCCGCGCCTATCTAAAGGGGGTGGGCATGAACAAGAACTGTGCGCCGCCGGCGGCGCCGTCATGGTTCGTCCCGCGCGTCTACACCGATACCTATGCCGGCGGGAAGACCGTTCCCAAGCCGATTCCCGTGCCGGCAAAGCCGAAAAAACTGCCGAAACGCCGCTAAGCGCAATGGCCTCAAGCCTCCTTGGTCTTCCAGCGGGCGAGCAGATCGGCGCGCAGTGCGTCAAACGTGCCGGCGGTAATGGCGGCGCGGATGCGAATCATCAGGGCCTGGAAGAAGGCGATATTGTGCCAGGAGAGCAGCATCTGACCGAGGATTTCCTCTGATTTGACGAGATGATGCAGATAGGCTTTTGAATAATCACGGCTGGCCGGGCAATCGCTTGTGGCATCCAGCGGCTGATCGTCTTCGGCGAAGCGGGCATTCTTCATATTGAGCGGTCCATCCCAGGTCCAGACCTGACCATGGCGGCCCGAACGCGTCGGCAGGACGCAGTCGAACATGTCGACACCGCGCGCCACGCCTTCCAGCAGATCGATCGGCTTGCCGACGCCCATCAGGTAGCGCGGCCGATCCCACGGCAGCAGCGGTGCGCTGTAATCCAGCGTCTCGCACATGGCTTCGTGGCCTTCGCCGACAGCCAGGCCGCCGATGGCATAGCCGTCAAAGCCGATGTCCAGAAGTCGATCCGTCGATTCCCGGCGCAGGTGCTCAAAGGTCGAGCCCTGCTGGATGCCGAACAGAGCCTGGGTATCGCGGGCGCCGAAAGCTGTTTTCGAGCGCAGGCCCCAGCGGGCCGAAAGCTGCAAGGCCTCGCGGGCGCGTTTTTCCTCTGCGGGCCAGGAGACGCATTCGTCAAGCTGCATGACGATATCCGAGCCCAGCAGGTCGGCCTGGATCTCGATCGAGCGCTCCGGCGACAGGATATGCCGCGAGCCGTCGATATGGCTCTGGAAGGTGACGGCGTCTTCTTTGACCTTGGAAATCTTCGACAGGCTCATCACCTGGAAGCCGCCGCTGTCGGTCAGGATCGGGCCATCCCAGCCCATGAATTTATGCAGGCCGCCCAGTCTCGCCACGCGTTCGGCGGTCGGGCGCAGCATCAGGTGGTAGGTATTGCCAAGAATAATCTTCGCATGGGCCTGTTTCACCATGTCCAGTGTCAAGGCCTTGACCGTGGCGGCGGTGCCGACCGGCATGAAGATCGGCGTCGGGATATCGCCGCGCGGCGTTTTCAGCACGCCGGTACGGGCCTTGCCCTGGGAAGCGTAAATTTCAAAAGGGAAGCGGCTCATCGGGACGTATTACTCAGCAAACAGGCATCGCCATAGGAAAAAAAGCGATAGCCGGTCTCAATGGCATGAGCATAGGCCCTTTTCATGACGTCGGTGCCGGCGAGGGCACAGACCAGCATGAACAGGGTCGATTTCGGCAGGTGGAAATTGGTCATCAGCAGATCACACGACCGGACTTTGACGCCCGGCGTGATGAATATGGCGGTCTCGGCGGCGAAGGGATGGATGATGCCTTGTTTATCGCAAGCGGATTCCAGCAGGCGCAGAGAGGTGGTGCCGACGCAGATAATCCGTCCCCCGGCGGTGCGCACAGCGTTGATCCGCGCAGCACTTTCCGGCGTGATGATGCCGAATTCGGCGTGCATGACGTGATCATCGGTGTCCTCAACCTTCACCGGCAGGAAGGTGCCGGCGCCGACATGCAGGGTAATGCGCTCGATGGAAATGCCTTTGGTGGTCAGCTTCTCCAGCAGGGCAGGCGTGAAGTGCAGGCCGGCGGTCGGCGCGGCCACCGAGCCTTCGTCACGGGCGAAAATGGTCTGGAAGTCGCTCTTGTCCTGCTCGTCCTCGTGACGCTTTGAGCGAATATAGGGCGGCAACGGCATTCCGCCGACCTGGTGCAGGCGTTCCAGCAATTCCTGCGGACCATGCTGGAAATCAAGCGTGTAGAGGCCGTTGTCATCCTTGGCGGAAACGACGGCCTTCAGTTCAGTAGTGTCGCTTTTGAAGCGCAAGCGGTCGCCGGCCTTCACCTTGCGGCCCGGTTTCAGGAAAGCCTGCCACTGTGAAGCGCCGGTGCTCTTGACCAAGGTGGCCTCGATATTGACCGTGCTGTCGTCACGGAGGCGCTGGCCATCGAGTTGCGTCGGCAGCACCCGTGTATCATTGACGACCAGCAGATCACCGGCCTTGAAAAAATCGGCTATATCGCCGACATGGCTGTCGGTCAGGGCGCCGTGTTCATCGACACGCAGCAGGCGGGCGGCCTCGCGCGGTTCTGCCGGTCGCAGGGCAATGCGGTCCTCGGGCAGGTCGAAATCAAATTCGGAAATTAACATGCGGCTGTCTCAAGCCGCAAAAGCGCGTCAGGTCAAGACTTAAACCAAGCCATTATGATCAATGACCGCTTTTCACTGGCGCCGCAAGCCAGTCCAGGGCTTCGTCCATCGTGTCGAAAACGCCGGAGGTTCGGTGCGGAAAGATTGCGTCTCGCAAGCTTTTGCGCGCGTGGATCAGCGGATCGCTGGAAACGACGGCAATGCGGCGGCCGGTATCGTTCCCTTGCGCATATTCAGCCCACCAGCGGCCGAAGGCTTCGGTATCGCTGGCCTGGATAACGCCCTCAAGACGCCGGGCATCGACCAGGAAATCATAAAGCCAGGGCGCTTCAACCGTTTGAATGTGCTCGATAATCTGAGCATATAGCCGGTCGCCCGTCAGGTCGCCGATATAGCGGAAGACAAGTGTCCGTCTGGCTTCGTCGATGGAAAAGGTGACGCGGGCGCGAAGGCTCATGGTGAGGGCTGCCGAATTATTTTAGCCAGTTTATCACGCCCGCCTTAAGGCTTGATTGACGCTATGCCGCCCGGAGGGTCTCGCCGCCCTTGATCCAGTCCAGCCCTTCATCAAAGGTATCGAAAATGGCGATGCGGCGATCGGGCATGACATCGAGCATGGCTTTTAAATTGAAAGTGAGGTCGGAATCGCCGCCCACCAGCGCCATGCTGCGGGCCTGATCGCGGCCGCGTGTAAAGGCGGCCCATTTTTCGGTCAGGAATTTCAGGTAATCGCGCGACAGGTCGGCTTCGTAGCGGCGGAAGTCGAAAATAGCGTTGAAAAGCCAGGGACTGTCGACCGTGGCCAGCAGGTCGATCAGATCGGGGCCGGCGTCCTGATCGTTGCGTACGCTGTGAAAGCGGATGATCAGGATCATATTGTCGCGGTCAACTGTAACCGCAAAACGCGAACGCTTACTCATACTAAAACCCTTGCAGGATACTCTACTGTTCGGCGGACATATTGCCGCATGGGTTGAGTATCCTGCTTTACAGGTCTTAAGATGGCTTTAAATCGAAGACTTAAAACCATTTTTACCATGCCCTTTTAAGCGACGTCGGCGGCCACACGCATGGAAACGATTTTGCCCGGATTGCGCGGGGGCTCGCCCTTGGGCAGGGCGTCGACATTTTCCATGCCTTCGGTGACTTCACCCCAGACGGTATATTGCTTGTCGAGGAAGCGGGCATCATCGAAGCAGATGAAGAACTGGCTGTCGGCCGAATCCGGATTTTGCGAACGGGCCATCGAGCAGACGCCGCGGACGTGGGGCTCGGCGTTGAACTCGGCCTTCAGCTTCTTGCCGGAACCGCCAAAGCCCTGGCCTTGCGGATCACCGCCCTGGGCCATGAAGCCGGGGATGACGCGGTGGAAGACGATGCCGTCATAGAAGCCTTCGCGCGCCAGTTCCTTGATGCGGGCGACGTGGTTCGGCGCCAGGTCGGGGCGCAGCTTGATGGTGACCGGACCGGTATCGAGCGTCAGGATCAGGGTGTTTTCGGGATCGGTGGACATGACGTGTCTCCTTGAGAAAAATCGTGGCCCTGACATAGGAGGTCAGCCGGGCAATTGCAAAATAATTCCTACCTGGCGCACTCCGCCGGCTTCTTTTCTTCCGGGCCGTACATGGCGCAGGACCGGTCGATCTCATCCTGGATCATCTGGCAGCTATTGGCAGCATTGCAGGGCGGGTGCGTGGCCGGTGAGACCATTATGCAGCGCGCGACCAGGCGGTCGGAGGCTGCCTTGCCGATCTCGGACAGGCAGGTGCCGTCACTGGAGGATGCAGCCGCATTACTGACAGCAGCGGCAATAGCCATTGATGATTGGCTGCTTTCGGACATTTCGGCGCTCGCGGGGCCTTGCGTGGCGCCCGTGTCTTTCGGGGATGAAGGCGAACAGGCGGCAAGGCTGAGGGCGGCGAGCAGGGCGAGGGTACGACGCATAACGAGTCCTTGATTTGTGGGGCAACTTACCGGCATTGGGCATAAGGAAAAAATAGTTTCCGCATTGCGGCCAAAAACCAGTATAGACGCGGCCATGAGCGATACACCCGACGATCCGACTAAGGACGAACCCCGCCGCCGCATGGTCAAGCCACCGGAAGGCGGCAACCTGTCCGGCCGCCACAAAGGACACACGGCGGTCAAGACGGCGCGTTTCCGCACGCAGTCCTCGGCCAAGTGGCTGGAACGGCAACTGAACGACCCCTATGTCCAGAAGGCCAAGGCCGAGGGCTGGCGCTCGCGTGCCGCCTTCAAGCTGATCGAACTGGATGAGCGCTTTCACTTTCTGAAAAAGGGCGTGCGCGTGGTCGATCTCGGCTGCGCGCCGGGCGGCTGGGTGCAGGTGGCGATCAAGCGCGGCGCCTCGCATGTCGTGGGTGTTGACCTGCTGCCGGTCGATCCGGTGCCGGGCGCCGATCTGCTGGAAGCCGATTTCACCGATCCCGCCATCGGTCCGAAGCTGATGGAACTGATGGGCGGCAAGCCCGATGTCGTCCTCTCCGACCTGGCGCATAATACGGTAGGCCACAAACAGACCGACCACCTGAAAATCATGGGACTTCTGGAACTGGCCGGTGATTTCGCGCTCGATAACCTGAAGCCGGGCGGCGCCTTTGTCGCCAAGGCGTTTCAGGGCGGCGAGACCGAACAACTCCTGCTGCGCCTGAAACTGGCCTTCGAGACGGTCAAGCACTTCAAGCCGAAGTCCAGCCGCGCCGGATCGACCGAAATCTATATCGTTGCCCTGGGCTACAAGGGGTAAGCGCGATGCCGTCCTTGCTGCCCCTGCCGTGGGTCTACCTGATCATCGCCGGACTGCTTGAGGTCTGCTGGGCCATCGGCCTGAAATATAGCTCAGGCTTCACCAAACCCGTGCCGTCCATATTCACCCTGGTGACTCTGGCGCTCAGCATGTTCCTGCTGTCGAAGGCCGCCAATACACTGCCGATCGGCACGGCCTACGCGGTCTGGGTCGGCATCGGCGCCCTGGGCGCGGCGGTGCTCGGTATTTTCCTGTTTCACGAGGCGGTCACGCCTCTGCGCGTCCTGTTTCTGGTGATGCTGCTGAGCTCCATCATCGGGCTGAAAGCGACCGCTGGCTGAGGGCTGTGATAACTGTTCACCAATTGAAACAATTATTTCGGTGAAAAGGGCTTTACGTAGCCGTCCGATTCCCATAGGAACAACCCGCAAAATGGAGAGTTCCTTATGGAAATACGCGAAGGCTTAACCTTCGACGACGTTTTGCTGGAGCCCGGTCCCTCGGACGTGGTGCCCACTCAGGTCGATACGAAAACCAAATTCACCCGCGAACTGTCACTGAATATCCCGCTGGTCTCGTCGGCGATGGATACGGTCACCGAGGCGCGCCTCGCCGTGGCCATGGCCCAGGCCGGCGGCATGGGCATTGTCCACCGCAACCTGACCAATGAAGAACAGGCCGAGGAAATCCGCAATGTGAAGCGGTTTGAATCGGGCATGGTCATCAATCCGATCGTCATTCACCCGGATACCAAGCTGGCCGAGGTGCGCGATATCATCGCCCGCAAGCACATTTCCGGCTTCCCGGTGGTCGAGCGCGAAACCAACAAGCTGGTCGGCATCCTGACCAACCGCGATATCCGCTTTGAAGGCGAGGGGTCGAAAACCGCCGCCGAGGTAATGACGAAGGACAACCTGATCACGGTCCGCGAGGGCGAGGGCCAGGCGCAGGCCCGCGCGCTGATGGCCAGGCACCGCATCGAACGCATCATTGTTGTTGATGACGCCTATCGCGCGGTCGGCCTGATCACCGTCAAGGACATGGAAAAAAGCCAGGCCTATCCGCTGGCCGCCAAGGATGGCGCCGGTCGCCTGCTGGTCGGCGGGGCTTCCACCGTCGGGGATGCCGGTTTCGAGCGCTCCATGGCGCTGGTTGAAGCCGGCGCCGACGTGGTGGTCATCGATACGGCCCACGGCCACAGCATACTCGTTTCGCAAGCTGTTGAGCGCCTGCGCAAGGAAACCAACAAGGTCCAGATCATTGCCGGTAACGTCGCCACCTATGATGCCACCCGCGCCCTGATCGATGCCGGCGCCGACGCTGTCAAGGTCGGGATCGGACCGGGCTCTATCTGCACCACGCGCATGGTCGCCGGTGTCGGCGTGCCGCAACTGACCGCCATCATCGACAGCGTCCGCGCAGCCGTTGGTACAGGCGTGCCAATCATTGCCGACGGCGGCATCAAGCTATCGGGCGATCTGGCCAAGGCTATCGCCGCTGGTGCTTCCACCGCCATGCTGGGCTCGATGTTCGCCGGTACCGAAGAGGCGCCGGGCGAGGTCATACTTTACCAGGGCCGTTCCTACAAGTCCTACCGTGGCATGGGCTCTGTCGGGGCCATGGCCTCCGGCTCGGCGGACCGTTACTTCCAGAAGGAAGTGCGCGACACCATGAAGCTGGTGCCGGAAGGTATCGAGGGCCAGGTGCCCTATAAGGGGCCGATCTCGCCGGTCATCCACCAACTGGTCGGCGGCCTGCGTGCCTCCATGGGCTATGTTGGGGCGCATACGGTGCCGGAATTCCAGCAGCGTGCGCGCTTCGTCAAGATCACCGGCGCGGGCCTGCGTGAAAGCCACGTTCACGATGTCATGATCACGCGGGAAGCCCCCAACTATCGCCAATAAGACCAAGGCCAGTAACTAAAGGGAATAGCGTATGACTTATGAACTTTGGATACTGGTCTGGGCGGCGGTCCTGGGCCTCATTCAGGTCGGATTGCCGCCGATAGCCGCCATGTCACGCAAGGGCTATGCCCGTTGGAATGCCGGCCCGCGCGATACGGAATTCGACGTGGGGCCGCTGGCCGGGCGCCTCAACCGCGCCTTCGCCAATTTCAAGGAAACCTTTGTTGTCTTTGCGGTGATCGTGGTGGCGCTGGCCTTCGCCGGCAAGTCATCGGAACTGTCCCGCTGGGGAGCCGATCTCTATCTGGCGGCCCGCATCTTCTACATTCCGCTCTATGCGTTCGGCGTCGTTGGTGTCCGTTCGCTGGCGTGGATCGTCTCTCTCGCCGGCATTCTGATGTGCCTCGCAACTTTATTCATTTAAGGATCTGATTTGACTCCCGCTGCCCGCCTTCAAGCTGCCGCCGATATCCTCGACCAATTGTCGGGCACCCGTGCGACTGCCGAGGCCGTGCTGAAACAGTGGGGGCAGGTCAATCGCTATGCCGGCTCGAAGGACCGCCGCGCCATAGCCGACCGGGTCTATCGCTGTCTGCGCGGCCGCCAGCGTCTGCTGTGGGCCATGGAACTGGGCGAGACATCGCCGGGGCAGGGCCGGGCACTGGTCCTGGCGTCGCTGTCGCTGATCGATGGTTTGCCAATCGAAGAGATCGATTCCCTGTTCAATGGTCGCGGCTACGCGCCCAGACCCCTGACGGATCAGGAACGCGAACGCCTTTCGGCCGATGCCGGTGACGCACCGGCCTGGGTCACCGCCGGCCTGCCCGAATTTGTCGTCTCGCGCTTCGAACAACAGTTCAGCAAGGACTGGGCGGCAGAAGCCACGGCCCTGATGCTGCCGCGCGCCCCTATCGACCTGCGCGTAAACGGCACAAAGACGACGCGCGACGCCATGATCGCGGCGCTGGAAGCCGAAGGCCTGTCGCCTGTACCGACGCCCTTCTCGAAATACGGTATTCGCCTGTCGGCCGAACCGCCGCCCAATCTCGCCAAGCTGGATATCTATCAAAACGGCCAGATCGAGATTCAGGACGAAGGCTCGCAACTGGCGGCCTTTATTGCCGGCGCCGGGCTTCTGCCGGGCGCGGCCAAGGTGGTCGATTTCTGCGCCGGCGGTGGCGGCAAGACCCTGGCCCTGGCGCAAATGATGGATGGTAACGGCGAAATCTATGCCTGCGATGTCGTCGAAAAGCGCCTGAAAGCCATCGAGCCGCGCCTGATCCGCGCCGGCGCTTCGGCGCATTTTATGCACTTCTTTGATCCGGACGATATCGCGCAGCTCGAACTGCTGAAAAGCGCCGATCTGGTGTTGGTCGATGCGCCATGCTCCGGTTCCGGCACCTGGCGCCGCCATCCGGAAGAAGCGCATCGCCTGAATGAAAGCAAGGTCACCGGCCTGCACACCCTGCAAACGCAGATCCTCGATCGTGCCGCCAGTTGCGTGAAGGTCGGCGGGCGTCTCGTCTATGTCACCTGCTCGGTGCTCGACGATGAAAACGCCCAGACCGCCGATGCCTTTGAGGCGGCACACCCCAATTATGACGCCTTGCCGATCCATACCCTGCTGGAGCACAGCAGCCTGTTTATCGACCACACATCGCGCCTGACAAAACTGGCCAAAACCGGCCACAGACTATCTCTCACACCCCATTCGACACAGACCGACGGCTTTTTCATAGCCGCCTATACACGGACCCAATAATCATGGCTTCGCCTCATCATGAAACCCTGCTCATAATTGATTTCGGATCGCAAGTTACCCAATTGATCGCGCGCCGCGTGCGCGAATGCGGCGTCTATTGCGAAATCCATCCCTTCACCAAGGCTGCTGACAAGATCGATTCCCTGCGTCCCAAGGCCGTTATCCTGTCGGGGTCGCCGCACAGCGTCATCGATGCCGGGCCGCGCATTGATGCGCACCTGTTCGAGATCGGCGTGCCGGTCTTCGGCATCTGCTACGGCGAACAACTGATGTGCGAACTGCTGGGCGGCAAGGTCGAAAGCGGCCATGACCGCGAGTTCGGCCGTGCCGAGATCACCGTCAAGGGCCAGTCGCCTATCTTCAAGGGGCTCGATCCGGTCGAGACCGTCTGGATGAGCCATGGCGACCGCGTCACGGCCATCCCTGAAGGTTTCGAGGTCATCGCCACCTCGGAAGGCGCGCCCTATGCCGCCATCGCCGATGAAAAGCGCAAATTCTACGCCGTGCAGTTCCACCCCGAAGTGGTCCACACCAAGCGCGGCACCGACATGATCCGCAACTTCCTGTTCGAGATCGCCGGTTTCTCAGGTGACTGGTCGATGGCCGCCTTCCGCGAAGAAATGATCGCCAAAATCCGCGCCCAGGTCGGCACTGGCAAGGTGATTTGCGGCCTTTCCGGCGGTGTCGATTCGTCAGTCGCCGCCATCCTGATCCACGAAGCGATCGGTGAGCAACTGACTTGTGTGTTTGTCGATACCGGCCTGCTGCGCAAGAACGAGGGCGAACAGGTCGTCTCGCTCTTCCGCAACCACTACCATATTCCGCTGGTCCATGTGCAGGCGCAGGACAAATTTCTGGGTGCGCTGGCCGGTGTCAGCGATCCGGAAACCAAGCGCAAAACCATCGGCAAGCTGTTCATCGATGTCTTCGATGAAGAGGCCGGCAAGATCGACGGCGCAGAGTTCCTGGCCCAGGGCACGCTCTATCCGGACGTGGTCGAGAGCATTTCGCCGCACGGCGGCCCCTCCACGGTCATCAAGTCGCACCACAATGTCGGTGGCCTGCCGGACTATATGAAGCTCAAGCTGGTCGAACCCTTGCGCGAACTCTTCAAGGACGAGGTCCGTGCGTTGGGCCGCGAACTGGGACTGGACAACGCCTTTGTCAGCCGCCATCCGTTCCCCGGACCGGGCCTGGCCATCCGCATTCCTGGCGAAGTAACCCCCGAGAAGGTCAAGACGCTCCAGGACGCTGACGCCATCTATCTTGAGGAAATTCGCAAGGCAGGGCTGTACAACGACATCTGGCAGGCTTTCGCCGTACTGCTGCCGGTCAAGACGGTCGGCGTCATGGGCGACGCGCGCACCTATGAGGACGTGCTGGCCCTGCGCGCCGTCACCTCATCAGACGGCATGACGGCGGATTTCTATGAGTTCCCGTGGCCGGTGCTGGGCCGCTGCGCCACCCGCATCGTCAATGAGGTGAGGGGCGTCAACCGCGTCGTCTATGACGTCACCTCGAAGCCCCCCGGCACCATCGAATGGGAGTAATCTAGCTCTTCGCGGCCCTGACCGCCTTGCGCCACAAGCCTTCGGGTACTGGCGGCGCGATCTCGCCCAGTTGACGCAGGTCTTCCAGGATCTCGCTCAACTGGGCCGAACTGCCGGGCAGATTCAGGCGCAGGATTTCCAGCTTGCGCCGCAGTGATGAATAGGCGCTGGCGGCATTGAAATGGCTTTGTGAGCGCTCACCCCAGCGCTGGACCGCCTGCATCACCGAAATAACCGACACCGCGCCGCCCAGGATAAAAAGTCCGGCGTTCAGCACATCGCTGTGCGGGGTATAGAAATCCTTGTACAGGATGGGCAGGGCGGCGAGCACCGAAACCATGAAGCCGCCAATCAGAGTCGAAAGCGTGGTGATACGGTTGAGATTATCCATGCGGTTGGTCGCCGCCCAGTGGGCATGAGCCGAATGACGGACACGGGTTTCGGTTTCATGCAGGATGCGCATGAAATCATCGCTCAGTGTGTCGTGAATATCCCCCATCGGCGCCCCCTGCCATTAACCTAACCTTGATCGGCGGCACAGGCAAGGGCGCCTATTTCGGCACCAGCTTAACTTCGTAGAGGTTCGGCCACAGCTTGCCGGTGACGAACAGCCGCTTGTTCTTGGCGTCGTAGGCAATACCATTGGCGACGGCGTCGATCTCCAGGCTGGCGTCCTGGGTTTCCGGCAGGCTGTTCAGTTGTATAATACCAGTGATATTGCCGCTCCTTGGGTCGATGCGGACAATGTAGCGGCTGCGCCAGACATTGGCATAGATTTCGCCGTCCACCCACTCCAGTTCATTGAGCTGGTCGATGTCGCGTCCGTCCAGCTTCACGGCAATGGTACGGACGACTTTAAGCGTCACCGGATCGAGAAAGCGGATGGTCGAGGTGCCATCGCTCATGATCAGGTTCTTGTCATTGCCGGTCAGGCCCCAGCCTTCGCCGGTGTAGGAAAAGCTGCGCTTGAGTTTGAAATCCTTGCCGGACCAGACAAAGCCGGCGCCGCCGGTCCAGGTCAGGCTGACAATATGATCGCCCCAGGGCGCGATGCCTTCGCCGAAATATTTGTTGTCGATCGTCGTCTGGCGGATGACCTTGCCGGTATCGAGCGCCACCTGACGAATATAGGACTGACCGTTGCGGCCGGTGCTCTCGTAAAGCGATCCGTCGCGGTAATAGAGGCCCTCGGTGAAGGCTTTGGTATCGTGCGGGTAGGTCTTGACGACCTCCAGCCTGTAGACCGGCACGGCCGCCCGCACTGAGCCCGTCACCAGCCCAAGGGCAAGACAGATCAGAACAAGCGGACGGACGTACATTGAGTACCCTTTAAAGAGCGTTTGCGGCGGAGAGTACCGCCTTTATGCTGGCTGTGGCAACATCATGATCGATGCCGACGCCGAAAATGGTGCGGTCGCCGGCCTTGCATTCGACATAGGCCACCGCCTGGCTTTCCGCGCCGGCATGAAGGGCGTGCTCGGCGTAGTCGATTACCTCAAGTCCCAGGTCATAATGGGCGTTTAGCCCACGGACAGCCGAGGAAATCAGGCCATTGCCGTGACCCACCACCGATGTCTCGATTCCGTCCTTTATAATTCGTCCGACGAAGGTCCGCTTCGCGTCCGAGCGCACCGGGCCGGCGTGTTCGTATTCGATCAGTTCGTACTTCTGCGGACCGGTCAGGTGATAGGCCGACTGGAAGGCGTCCCAGATGTCGCTGCCGCTGACTTCCTTCGCCGAGGCATCGGTGATGTCCTGAACCTTGCGCGAAAAATCAACCTGGAACTTGCGCGGCAGCTTCAGGCCGTGGCCCTGTTCCAGCACCCAGGCGATGCCGCCCTTGCCGGATTGCGAATTGACGCGGATGACCGCTTCGTAGGATTCACCCAGGTCGGCCGGATCGATCGGCAGGTAGGGCATTTCCCAATAACTGTCATTGCGCTTTTCATGCGCTGCGAACCCCTTCTTGATGGCGTCCTGGTGGGAGCCGGAAAAGGCGGTGAAGACCAGTTCGCCGGCATAGGGGTGGCGCGGATGGACCGGGATATTGTTGCAGTGAACGACCGTGTTGACGACCTCGCGCATATTGGAGAAGTCGAGCTCGGGCGAAACCCCTTGCGTGTAGAGGTTAAGCGCCAGGGTTACGAGATCGACATTGCCGGTGCGCTCGCCATTGCCGAACAGACAGCCCTCAATGCGGTCGGCGCCGGCCAGCAAAGCCAGTTCGGCGGCGGCGGTGCCAGTGCCGCGGTCATTATGCGGATGCAGGCTGATGACCACGCTGTCGCGCTTGTTTACATGGCGGCAGAACCATTCGATCTGGTCGGCATAGGTATGCGGCCCGGCTACCTCGACCGTTGCCGGCAGATTGAGGATCAGCGGACGTTCCGGCGTGGGCTTCACCACGTCAATCACGGCATTGCAGACTTCCAGGGCAAATTCCGGCTCGGTGGCGGTGAAGGTTTCCGGGCTGTACTCGAAACCCCATTCGGTCTGCGGCTGAGCGGCGGCTTCCGTCACCAGCAGGCCCATGCCCTTGCGCGCCAGAGCCAGCACTTCCGGCTTGTCCATGTCGAAAACGACACGGCGGAAGAGGGGGGAGGTGGCATTATACAGGTGAACGATCGCCTTCTTCGCGCCGCGCAGGGCCTCGAAAGACCGTTTGATCAGGTCCTCGCGCGACTGGGTCAGCACCTGGATGGTGACGTCGTCGGGGATCAGGTTTTCCTCGATCAGCTTGCGCACGAAATCGAACTCGGTCTGCGAGGCCGAGGGGAAGCCGACCTCGATCTCCTTCAGGCCCACCTTGACCAGCAGGTTGAAGAACATCAGCTTCTTTTCGACGTCCATCGGATCGGCCAGGGCCTGGTTGCCATCGCGCAGGTCGGTGGAGAGCCAGCGCGGCGCCTTGGTGGTGACCTTGTCGGGCCAGGTCCGGTCGCGCATGTCGATGCCCAGGGAGAACGGGCGGTACTTGGTTTCGGGATTGGACAGCATCATGGGTGAAAACCCTTACTTTTCATAAATCTGGCGTAAATGGTGACGCGCGACGCTCGGCTTACAGGTGGGCGCAAACCTGCAAGCTGGTGCGAATTCGCGCGGTGTGTAGCAGAAGAAGGGACATGATCGAAACCCGAAACGGGGAGAAAGCCAAAAAAAGACGCGAGGAAAACACCTGACCGCGTTTACGCGAGCAGGGTGCCAATAAGGAGCGCTGTAATGGCTTTGGACGTGATCATGGCGGGGTTAATGTCACGATGCGCGGCCGCCGTCAATGAGCGGCCAACAAATTGCATGATTTCCTTGTCTTTTCGCCCGACACGCGCTAATGGCACCCGTTCATGACTCTTTTGTCCTCGCTCTATGGCCGCCATTTCCTGTGCTGGCCAGGCGAAGACTATATTTTTTGAGGTGCCGGATGGCTCGCGTTACCGTCGAAGATTGCGTCGAAAAGATCGACAACCGTTTCAACCTCGTCCTGCTGGCGGCTCATCGCGCCCGCGCCATCTCGTCGGGCTCGTCAATCCTGGTGGACCGCGACAACGACAAGAACCCGGTCGTATCTTTGCGTGAAATCGCGGATGGTGTTTTGGAGCCGGGCACCCTGACCGAAAGCCTGATCGCTTCGCTGCAACGCGTCGATGAGCGTACCGAAGCCGAGGAAGAGGCTGAAACCCTGGCCCTGCTGGCCGACCCGTCGCACCAGCAAATGTCGGAATCGGAACTGATCCGCGCCCTGCAATCTGACCGCGATGGCGGCCAGGAAGAGCGCTACTGAGAACGCTACTGGATTTCGCTTCCCAACTTATTATTTAAAAGGCTCAGGGTTTCCCTGGGCCTTTTTTGCTTGTGTAAATCTGTGCTTGTGAGAGACTTTTTAACCCCTGATCCGTTTAGATTAAGGGGTATGGTGTTTAGGATGTACGAATGTCGGCGGAAAGTGAACAGGTGTTAGACAAGGCCACGCAAGGTGCGATTGCGCCTGTAGTCGTGCCTGTGCCTGGTGTTCAGCCTGAACCTTCCGCGCCGGCGCCCAGTCGTCAGAAATTTCTGCGCCAGATCGAGCTGATCGACCGCGTGGCCGCCTATGACCCGACGGTCGACGAGGCCATGCTCAACCGCGCCTATGTCTATGCCATGAAGATGCACGGTGCGCAGCTCAGAGCCTCTGGCGATCCGTATTTTGCCCATCCGATCGAGGTGGCGGGCATCCTGACCGATTACAAGCTCGATGCCGCCGCCATCGCCACCGCGCTCCTGCACGATACCATCGAAGATACCCCGGCGACGCGTGAAGAAATCGCCGCCAAGTTTGGCGAGGACGTTGCCAGCATGGTGGAAGGCGTCACCAAGCTGACGCGGCTGGAACTGCAATCGGAATATACCAAGTCTTCGGAAAACCTGCGCAAGTTTATCCTGGCCATTTCCAAGGATATCCGCGTCCTGCTGGTCAAGCTGGCCGACCGCCTGCATAATATGCGCACCCTGCATTTCGTGGCGCCGGAAAAGCGCGAACGCATCAGCCGCGAGACGCTGGAAGTCTATGCGCCGCTGGCCCGCTCGATCGGCTGCAACCGTTTCGCTACTGAGCTGGAAGACCTGGCCTTCTCCTTCATCAATCCGCTGGCGCACCAGGCGATCATCCACCGTCTGGAGGAAATGCGCGCGGAAAAAGGCGCCACCATCGCTGCCATTGCCCGCGATGTGGCCGGCAAGCTGGAAAAGCAGGGCATTTCCGCCAAGGTCATGGGGCGCGAGAAATCGCCCTATTCTATCTGGAAGAAGCTGCAAAGGAAGTCGGTCGGTTTCGCGCAACTCTCGGATATCTATGCCTTCCGCGTGGTCGTTAACGGCGTCGAGGAATGCTACCGCGCGCTCGGCATCATCCATCGCGCCTGGCCGTGCGTCCAGGAACGCTTCAAGGATTTCATTTCGACGCCGAAGTCCAACAACTACAAGTCCCTGCATACCACGGTGGTCGGTCACAAGGGCACGCGCATCGAGCTTCAGATCCGCACCGAGGAAATGGATCGCGTCGCCGAAGAGGGCGTGGCGGCGCACTGGGGCTACAAGAACCAGGCTTACGGCTTCGATGAGGAGGCGGCAACGCGCGACGGCGGCCGCAACCCGATGAATTCCTTGCGCAATATCGTCAATATCGTTGAAAATGGCGGTGACAGCGAAGACTGGGTCGAACACGCCAAGATGGAGATGTATCTCGATCAGGTGTTCGTCTTCTCGCCGAAGGGGCGCCTGATCTCGCTGCCGCGCGGCGCCATGCCGCTCGATTTCGCCTTCGCCGTCCATACCCAGGTGGGCGAAACGGCGATCGGCTGCCTGATCAATGGCGAGCACAAGCCGCTGCGCACCGTGCTGCAAAACGGTGATCAGGTCGAAATCCTGACCGGGCTGGAAGCGCGCGTCAACCAGGACTGGTTTTCACTCACGGTCACCGGCAAGGCGCGCTCGGCTATCCGCCGTCACCTGCGCCAGCGGGAAGCGGGTGATTTCATCAAGCTCGGCCGCACGGCCGTGGAACGCGCCGCCGCCCAGGTCGAAAAGGCCCTGAAGGATATAAGCTGGCGTCCGGCCTTCGAGCGCTTCAATGTCACCAGCGAGGACGACCTGTTTGAACTGGTCGGCCGTGGCAAGATTTTTCCGGCCAAGGTGCTTGAGGCCATTTTCCCCGGCCTGAAGCTGCCGATGATGCTGACCACCGATACCCTGACGCGCATCCGGGATGGTGCCGGCGGTGCGGCCTTTGTGCGCGGCAGTGCCCTGCGGGAAAGCCAGACGGTCATTTTCTCGAAATGCTGCTATCCGGTGCCGGGCGACCGCATCGTCGGGATTGTCGAAGACGATGGCGTCCATGTCCATTCCATCGAGTGTGAAAATCTCGAAGCGCTGGAGGAAATGGACGGCGAAAAGGACCGCTGGATCGATCTGCACTGGACGCTGAACGCCGAAAAAAACACGCTTTCCGTGGCGCGTCTGCGGGTCAATATGCAGAACAAGCCGGGCGTGCTGGGCCAGGCCTGTACCCTGATCGGTGAGGCCAAGGGCAATATCGTCAATATCAGCATTGCCAACAAGCCGATGGACTTCCTCGATGTCGATTTCGATATCGAAGTGCTGGACGCCCGCCATATCACCAACATCTCGGCCGCCCTGCGCACTTCGCCGATGATCGAAAGCGTCGACCGGGTGAGGGGCTAAGGCACTCACAATTCGTCATCATTCGTGGTTTCAAATCGCCGGCGAACGCGATAAAAGGCGGTAATCAGTAAAGGATTCCCGCCATATGACTTCCGAAGACGTAATCAACGAGTTCCGCGCCGCCAATGCCCTGCGCGAAGGCCATTTTGTCCTGTCATCCGGCCTGCACAGCCCGATGTTCCTGCAAAAGAACCTCGTCTTCATGAATGCCGATCGCTGCGAGCGCCTGTGCAAGGCGTTGGCGGAAAAGATCACGGCGCAGGTCGGCCCGATCGATCTCGCCATTTCGCCGGCCGTGGGCGGCATCATTCCAGGTTACGAAACCGCCCGTCATCTGAAAGTCCCTTCGATGTATGTTGAACGCGAAGGCGGTGAGTTCAAGCTGCGCCGTGGTTTCCATGTCGAGCCGGGCCAGAAGGTGGTCATGGTCGAGGACATCGTCACCACCGGCCTGTCGTCGCGCGAATGTATCGCCGCCATCCGGGGCGCCGGTGGCGATGTCGTGGCCGCTGCCTGCATCGTCGATCGCTCAGGCGGCAAGGCCGATGTCGGCGTGCCGCTGATCGCCCTGGCCTCGCTGGAAGTGCCGGCCTATCCCGCCGACAACCTGCCGCCTGAACTGGCCGCCATACCGGTCCAGGACCCCGGCAGCCGTCGCCTGGCCAAGGCTTAAAATCCATGCACGACCGCATCCGCTTGGGTTTGAATGTCGATCACGTCGCCACCGTGCGCAATGCGCGTGGTGGTCATGCACCTGATCCGGTGCGGGCGGCGCAACTGGCGCTGAAATCCGGCGTGGACGGCATCACGGCGCACCTGCGCGAAGACCGCCGTCATATCCTGGACAAAGACGTAAAAGCCCTCAAAGAGGTCTGCGATACCTTCGGTAAGCCACTCAATTTCGAGATGGCGGTGACGGACGAGATGGTGGCTCTGGCGCTTAAGATGAAGCCCCATGCTGCCTGTCTGGTGCCGGAGCGTCGCCAGGAGCGCACGACCGAAGGCGGCCTGGATGTGGTCGGGCAACTGGAAGCGATCGGCGCCGCCGTGGCGAAATTCAATGCCGCCGGCATCCGTTCGTCCCTGTTCATCGCCACCGATCCGGCGCAGATCGATGCGGCGGCGAAGGTGAGGGCGCCGGTCATCGAGTTTCATACCGGCGCCTTGTGTGATGCTTTCCGTGAACAGGAAGATGTCATTTTTCACAACGAACTGAACCGTTTGCAGATGGCGGTTCAGCAGGCGCATGAACTGGGCATCGAGGTCCACGCCGGCCACGGCATCGATTACGACACCGTGCCTTTCATCGCGCGTATTCCGCATGTCCGTGAACTGAATATCGGCCATTTCCTGATCGGCGAGGCGATCTTTGTTGGTCTTGAACCCGCCCTGCGCCGGATGCGCGAACTGATCGACCTGCACCACAAGGGCGTTGTCGAGTGATACTGGGCATAGGTGTCGATCTCTGCGATGCACGGCGCATCGAATCCTCGATGGAGCGCTTCGAGGGCCGCTTCCTTGATCGCATCTATACCCCGGCCGAGCAGCAACATGCCCGCGCCGCCGCCAAACCGGCCTTGAGCTTCGCCAAGCGCTTCGCCGCCAAGGAAGCCGTCGCCAAGGCGTTCGGCACCGGCGTGCGCGGATTCCTGTTCGTGGACATTGAGGTGGTCTCAGGCGCACTCGGTAAGCCGCACGTCATCCTGCATGGTGGCGCGGCGGATGTGCTGCGCGGTCTGGTGCCGGATGGGCGGACGGCGCATATCCACCTGTCCTTAAGCGATGAAGACCCTTACGCCACGGCCTATGCAATCATCGAAGCGCTTTGATTCTGAACAAGGTTTAATGTCAGCCGGGAAAAGAGCCTTGTGCTTGCCATAATCTGTGGTTAGGTGACACACCGACAGATTGAAAGCATTTGGGGGCTATCCTTATGGCGAAGCACGACGACACAGCGAATGAGGCGATTGCCGCCGCGGCCAATGCGGCGGAGCAGATCGACCACGAAACCGCCGCTGCCGTCGATAATGCCCCAGAGGACGAGCCGGAAGAGGTCGATACGCGGGACGCCAAGCAGGTCGCGGTCGATGAGGCCAAGGAAATCTTCAGCGTCGTGGCCGTTGCGCTGATCCTGGTGATGATCCTGCGCACCTTCCTGTTCCAGCCGTTCACCATCCCCTCGGCCTCGATGGAGCCGAACCTCTACGAAGGCGATTACATCATCGTCTCCAAGTGGGATTATGGCATTTCGAAATATTCCTTCCCGATTGCCTTGCCGTTCATCAAGGGCCGCATCATGAACCATGCGCCAAAGCGCGGCGATATCGTGGTCTTCAAGCTGCCGAGCAATACCAAGATCGATTACATCAAGCGCGTGATCGGCCTGCCGGGCGATACGGTCCAGATGAAGCAGGACCAGCTTTATGTGAATGGCGTGGCTGTGCCGAATACCGAGCTTGGGCCGGTGGATGCCAAGGGCTTTGAGGCGCGTTATGCGACTGCCTACCGTGAAACCCTGCCGGACGGCCGTACCCACCTGATGCAGGATATCGTCAAGGACGGCCGCGCCGATGATACCGGTGAATTCATCGTGCCGGCCGGCAACTATTTCATGATGGGCGATAACCGCGATAATTCGCTGGACAGCCGTTTCTCGCCGGATGATCCTTATGAGCCCGGCGTCGGTTTCGTGCCTGAGGAAAACCTCGAAGGCCGCGCCGTGCTGATCCTGATGTCGTGGAAGGAGGGATCTTCCCTCTGGAAGCCGTGGACCTGGTTGAACTTCCACTGGAACCGCTTCTTCAAGCCCCTGCACTGATCGGTATGCCCGTTCCGATACGCGAGGCGCTGCCGTCTGATCTGGACGGTCTGCTCACGCTTTACGCGCAACTGAACCCTTCCGATCCGCGCCTGCCGGATGATACAGCGGCACGGATTTTCACTGAAATGCAGACGCGGACAGGCATGTCCGTCCTGGTGGCGGTTATCGACGGCCGTGTGGTCGGATCGGTAACCTTAGTCATCCTCCCCAACCTGACACGTGGCGGCGCGCCCTATGCGCTGGTCGAGAATGTCGTGACCCATGATGGCCACCGGCGCCGGGGCATTGGCCGGGCGCTGCTGGCGGAGGCGGCCCGACTCGCCGAAGCTGCCGGTTGCTACAAGCTGATGCTGATGACCAGCCGTCCTGAGCCGCATGTCCGCGACTTTTACACAGGGTGCGGTTTTAGCCAGAACAAGATCGGCTTCCAGATGCGTTTTGGCGGTCATTGATCGGCAGCAATGCAAAGTACGCAATCCTTTGCCTTTGGTCATGGCTTGATGTAAACGCAGGCACATGAACGTCCGTGTCTCCCCATCGAAAGAGTCGAACCTGCGCCTGAAGGCCATTGACGCCTTGCAGGATAAGCTCGGTTATCGCTTTCACGACCCGGAACTGCTCGAACTGGCCCTGACCCACGCCTCCGTGGCTGAAGGCGCGCGCAAGATGGCTGATAATGAACGCCTGGAATTCCTGGGCGATCGCGTGCTCGGCCTGATGACCGCCGAAACCCTGATGGAAGCCCTGCCGGAGGCCACCGAAGGCGAGTTGTCGCGCCGCTTCCACACCCTGGTCAGCCGCGAAACCTGCGCCGATGTTGCCCGCCAGATAGATCTGGGGCCGGCCATCCGCCTGGCTGCCGGTGAGACCAAGAGCGGCGGCCGGAGCAATCCGACCATTCTGGGCGACGCCTGCGAGGCCCTGATGGCGGCCGTCTATATCGATGGCGGTTACGAGTCGGTCCTGCGCTGCTTCAAACCGCTGTGGGTCAAAGCCGTGAAGGAAAGCGGCAATGTCTCGCGCTCCAATCCAAAGTCCTATTTGCAGGAATGGGCGGTGGCGCACGGCATGGGCGCGCCGGTCTATACGCTGGTCAGCCGCAAGGGGCCCGACCACGCGCCTGTTTTCACCATCGAGGTCCGCATCGACGACCTGCCCCCGCAATCGGCCACCGGCAAATCCCGCCAGGAGGCCGAAAAGGCCGCCGCGCTTGGCCTTATCGAACGAGAAAAACTGAATTGACCGAATCCACCACACGCTGCGGCTTTGTCGCCATCATCGGTGCGCCGAACGCCGGCAAGTCGACGCTTGTCAATCAATTGGTTGGTACCAAGGTGTCCATCGTCACCCAGAAGGTGCAGACGACGCGCTTTCCGGTGCGCGGCATCGCCCTGCATGATGACTGCCAGATGATCCTGGTCGATACGCCGGGCATCTTCAAGCCGCGCCGCCGTCTCGATCGCGCCATGGTCAAATCGGCCTGGAGCGGCGCCGAGGATGCCGACTGCATTGTCCTCCTAGTCGATGCCGCCGCGCAACTGGCGGTCAAGCATCCGAATGCCGACACCAAGGCCACCGGCGCCGACCACAAGGCGGTCGAGGATGTCGAAATGATCGTCAAGGGGCTTCAGGACAATAACGCCAGGGCCATTCTGGCGCTCAACAAGATCGACCTGATGAAGAGCGAGAACCTGTTGGCCATCGCCGATGAGCTTTACAAGACCGGCGTGTTCGAGGACGTGCTGATGATCTCGGCGGAGAAAGGGCATGGTGTCAAGGATCTGCGCGCCCTGCTGGAAAAGAAGATGCCGGAAGGCCCGTGGCTCTATCCGGCCGATCAGGCCGCCGATGCGCCGGTCCGTATCCTGGCCGCGGAAATCACCCGCGAAAAGCTGTTTCTGCGCGTGCATGAAGAGCTGCCCTATGCGGCGGCAGTGGTGACGACCAAGTTCGAGGACAAGCCGGACGGTTCGGCGCGTATCGAGCAGACCATTTTCGTTGAGCGTGACAGCCAGCGCTCGATCGTCCTGGGTAAGAACGGCCAGACACTGAAATGGATCGGCATGAAGTCGCGCGAAGAACTGGGCAAGCTGCTCGACCGCCAGGTTCATCTCTTCCTGCATGTCCAGGTCGAGGAAAAGTGGAGCGAGGATCGCGCACTCTATGCGCAATTCGGGCTGGAGTATGAATCCTGACCGATTCTGCGCAATTAGCCTGTAAGGATTTTTGAATCCACAGATTGCGCAGATTAGCACAGATTAAGTAAGGCGAGATGGCGCTGTGTGTTTTGAAAGCCTTATTATGGGACCTTCAAGCTCAAAAATGATGTCGATGAGGTCCAGCGTCGAACAGATTTCTTCCCTTAATCTGTGTCAATCTGTGCAATCTGTGGATAAACCTTCTTAAGAACGATCATGGAATTTGAAGACGACGCCATTGTTCTAGGCGCCCGGTCCCATGGGGAAACCGGGGCCATTATCCATGTCCTGACTGAAAACCACGGCGTCTATGCCGCCCATATCGCCGGCGGGGCCTCGCGGCGGGTCAAGCCCTTACTGCAAGCGGGTTCCAGCGTGGTCTTCGCCTATCGCGCCCGCCATGCCGATCAACTGGGCGCGGCCACCCTGGAAGCTTCAGGCGCGTCACCGGACCTGCTCGATGAGCCGCTGGGCCTGCTGGGCCTGCAATGTGCCTGCGCCATGACGCAGACCATCCTGCCGGAACGCGACAGTCAGCCCGGCGCCTATCATGCCCTGTCGGGCCTGCTTGGCCTGTTTGCCTACCCGGAAATCTGGCCGGCGGTCTATGTCCGCTATGAAGCCGGCCTGCTGGAGGCGCTCGGCTTCGGCCTTGATCTCAGCGCCTGCGCGGTCAGCGGCGATCATGATGATCTCATCTATGTCAGTCCGAAATCGGGCAGGGCGGTCGGGCGCATGGCGGGCGAGCCTTATAAGGATAAGCTCCTGCATCTGCCGGGGTTTATGCTGTCGAGCCAGGGCGGGCTGGCGGAAGGCGACGTGGTGCGCGGTCTCGAACTGACGGGCTTCTTCCTGGAGCGCCACGTTTTCCACCCCCACAACAAGCCCTTGCCGGATATACGTTTACGGCTGAAGAACAACCTGGCGTCCTGAGGGGTTGCCTCGACTCAGTCGCGTCCTTAAAAACGACCGAACGGTTTGGTAACGGATTTTATGCCATAACCCCGTTACGAAGCTGGGAGTCGTCAAGAGCGTATGTTGCCATACAGTGAGCAGGACCTGTTAGCCGCCAATGTCAATCCGTCCACCGGACTGGCGACGGACTACCTGAATCTGTTCAACGAAGCCATCATGCTGTTTGAAATGGGCCTCGACATGCCGGACATGGCCGAGGAACTGGCCGACTGGAAGAAGCGCGGCTATGTCGAGCACTTCGAGAAATCCGGCTTCGAGATGAAGGATGTCGTCATCGCCGCCTATCGCCATGCGCCGGCCGATGGGCGCCGTGATTTTGATGAGGTCTGCGACCGAGCCCTGACCACCTTCAGTTCCTCCATCGACATACTGATGAGTTCCAACCTGACGGATGAAGCCGCCCTAGCTGACCTCGGCGATCGGCTGCGCGACATGAAGGCGCTGGTGCTGGAGATGGATTCGCATATTCATGGCCGGGCGCTGGCGCCAAAGAGCCTGCAAAGCGAAGTCGACGCCCTTTTTTAGAGACTTTAGAAGTTGCCCCAGCGTAAATTTTCGATCCGTCTTAATCCGAAAATAACATCGCTACGATAGGCTGCCGCCATCTCTGGTAACCGCCTGCCGTTCCGAATGTCCCGCAATCAAAATACAGAAAACCCGTCTTCACAGGTGCCGCTCCTGGCACCGACACCTGACATGGTCGTCCGAATCGCCCAGGGTCTGCTGATCAGCGGCCGGGGCATGGCGGTCTTCGCGCCGGATGACACTATTCGCCTGGCGACCGAAGGGTTCCGGACGCTTTATGACATGCAGCCGGGGCCGCAGACCTTCGACAGCCTGATGCGACATTGCTGGCAGACCGGGCACGGGCCGCGGATCGATACCCAGGACATGGATGCCTGGCTGGCGGCCGCGCATCTCAAGCGCCGCAGCCAGCCGGTGCGCGAATTCGAGGTCGACATGACCGACGGCCGCTGGTTCTGGATCAGCGAGGCGACCCTGCCAGACGGCTGGCTGATCCTCTCCGTGGCCGACATCACCTCGGTCAAGCGGCGCGAATTCCGGCTGGCCACCGATAGGGACGCCGCCATCACCGCCGCCGAAACCGACCACCTGACGGGGCTTTATAATCGCGGCGCCACCATGAAGCGTTTCCAGAAACTGGTGGAACGCGCCAGCGGTACGCATGAAACCTTTTGCGCGGTGCTGGTTGACCTCGATCATTTCAAATCCATCAATGACCGTTTTGGCCATGATGCCGGCGATCAGGTTCTGGTGCATTTCGCCACCTCGGCCTCGGCGGGGTTGCGGGGCCGCGATATTCTGGGGCGCGTCGGCGGTGAAGAGTTCCTTATCCTGATGCCCGGCGCCGACATGTCGCAAGCCTGTGCCATAGTCGAGCGCTTGCAGGCCCATGTGTGGGATCAGCGCATATCGCTCAACGGCGTGGCTCTGCGTTATACCTTTTCCGCCGGGGTCGCCCAGTGGCGGCACGGTGAGACGATGGACCAGCTTTACCGCGAGGCCGACCAGGCGCTTTACGCCGCCAAGGATGCCGGCCGCAATCTGATCGGCAGGGCGGGCTGAAACCGGATTAAACCGTGAACAATTTTAGCCAGGGGCGGCGAGGGTCTTGTCTTGACTCCTTGCAGCCTTTAGCCTGCCCGCATGAGTAATGCAGTGATTCCCGATGACGCCGGCGGGCGTGTGATTGACGAACCGATGAGCGACGCGCTCTCGAAGCGTTATCTGGCTTATGCCCTCTCCACCATCATGCACCGGGCGCTGCCCGATGTGCGCGACGGCATGAAGCCCGTACACCGCCGCATCATGTACGCCATGTCGAATATGCGCCTGACGCCAGAAGCGGCGGCGCGCAAATGCGCCAAGGTGGTCGGCGAGGTCATGGGTAATTTCCACCCCCACGGCGACCAGTCGATCTATGACGCGCTCGTTCGCCTGGCGCAGGATTTTGCCCAGCGCTACCAGCTCGTCGAAGGCCAGGGTAATTTCGGCAATATCGACGGCGATAATGCCGCCGCCATGCGTTATACCGAATGCCGGCTGACCATCGCCGCCACCCTGCTGCTGGAAGGCATCAATGAGGATGCGGTCGATTTCCGCGCTACCTATGACGATCAGGACGAGGAACCGGTCGTCCTGCCGGCCGGTTTCCCCAATCTGCTGGCCAATGGCGCCACCGGCATCGCCGTCGGTATGGCGACCTCGATTCCGCCGCACAATGCCGGCGAACTGATCGACGCCTGCCGCAAGCTGCTGACCAAGCCCGACACTACCACCGAAGAACTGATGGAATTCATTCCCGGTCCCGATTTCCCGACCGGCGGTATCTGCGTCGAATCGAAGGCGTCGATCCTCGAATCCTACAAGACCGGCCGAGGCTCCATCCGTACCCGTGCGCGCTATGAAGTCGAGGATCTCGGCCGTGGCGGCTGGCGCATCGTCGTGCGTGAAATCCCGTACTACGTACAGAAGTCGCGCCTGATCGAGCAACTGGCCGACCTGATCGAAAATAAGAAGGCGCCTTTGCTGGGCGATGTGCGCGATGAGTCGGACGAGGAAATCCGTCTGATCCTGGAGCCCAAGTCGCGCAATATCGAGCCCGAAGTCCTGATGGAGAGCCTGTTCAAGATCTCCGATCTCGAAACGCGCTTCGGTGTCAATATGAACGTGCTCGACGCCACGGGCACGCCGCGCGTCATGGGACTGAAGGACTGCCTGGTGGCCTTCCTCGACCACCGCCGCGTCGTGCTGATCCGCATGTCGAACTGGCGCCTGGAGCGCATCGAAAAGCGCCTGCACCTGCTCGACGGTTTGATGATCGCCTTCCTCAACCTGGATGAGGTTATCCGTATCATCCGCGAGGACGAGACGCCCAAGCAGACCCTGATGGCGCGGTTTAACCTGACGGACGTGCAGGCCGACTATATCCTCGATACCCGTTTGCGCCAGTTGGCGCGGCTGGAAGAAATGACCATCACCGAGGAGCACAAAAAGCTCTCGGAAGAGCGCGATGGCATCCGGGCACTGCTTGATAGCGAGAAGCTGCAATGGAAGCGCATCGACCAGCAACTGGGAGAGGTGCGCAAGAAACTGCTGTCGGCGCGCCGCACCACCTTTATGGATGCACCGGTCGGCATCGAGGTCGCCGCCATCGAATCCTACCTGCCCAAGGAGCCGATCACGGTCATCCTGTCGCAACGCGGCTGGATCAGGGCGGCTAAGGGCAAGGTGGAGGATCCGTCCGAGCTGAAGTTCAAGGAGGGCGATGAACTGGCCCACCTGGTGCCGGGCTTTACCACCGACAAACTGTTGATCCTGACCTCCGATGGCCGCTTCCTGTCGCTTGGCTGCGACAAGCTGCCTTCCGGGCGCGGCAATGGAGAGCCGCTGCGCCTGATGCTCGATATCGAGGAAACGGCCAAGATCGTCACCGTCTTCATGATGAAGCCGGGCCAGAAGCGCCTGATGGTGTCCAAGAATGGCTATGGCTTCGTAATGAACGAAGAGGATGCCTTCGCCAATAAGCGTGCCGGTAAACAGGTGCTCAACGCTGATGGCACCGAAGCCTTCGCGGCCTTAGCTGTGACAGGTGATCATGTCATGGTGCTGGGCGAAAATAACAAGCTGCTGGTCTATCCGGTTTCGGAACTGCCTGAAATGGCGCGCGGCAAGGGTGTCAAACTGCAAGGCTACAAGGATGGCGGCGTGAAGGATATTGCCGTGTTCGACATGGCCGCCGGCACCCAATGGTACGACGGCGCCGGCAAGGCGCGCGACTTCAAGGACGTGAAGGATTATGTCGGCAAGCGCGCCGCTGTTGGCCGGATCGCCCCGCGCGGCCTGCGGAAGCTGAGGCTCTAACTCCTCCCCATCTTTGATGGGGAGGAGAAGCTTGTCCTACGCCTCCGGATCGATCTCCCGCCAGCCCATGTCCGTCAGGCCCTCCAGCGGGCGATAGCGCGCCTTGTAATCCATCTTCGGGCTGTTTTTCACCCAATAGCCGAGATAGACATAATCATAGCCTGCACGGCTGGCCTGGTCGATATGGTCGAGGATAATGTAGCGGCCGAGGCTGCGCGACATCAGGTCAGGATCGTAGAAGCTATAGACCAGCGACAGGCCGTCATTCAGCGCATCGACCAGCACGCAGGCGACCAGTTGCCCGTTCAGCCGGTACTCGATCATGTGGGTGCGGACCAGCGTGTCCTCGACCATGGCCACCAGGTCCGGCCAGCTCATATCCATCATGCCGCCATCCGGATGGCGCGCCTTGAGATAGCGCTGCAACAGATCGAACTGCTCGCGGCTGGCCTCGGCCTCGACAAATGCCTTGGCGAGGTCGGCATTAGCCTTGACCACCCGGCGGTCGGATTTCGATAGTTCGTAGCGTTTGACCGGAATGCGCACGCTCTGGCAGGCGTGGCAGGTCTGGCAGGCCGGGCGGTAGGCGATATTCTGCGAGCGGCGGAAGCCTATGGCCGAAAGCTGGTCATTGACGCTGATGGCTTCGAGCGGCGGCAGGTGAACAAAGACCTTGCGCTCTTCCTGACCGGGCAGATAGGGGCACGGACCGGGAATGGTCAGGTAGTATCTGAGCTTTCGGCCTGGGAAATGCTCGCTCATCTTACGCCGTACAAATCCTGTTCCTGCGCGGACAATACCGCCATTACAGTTTGAACCTAAAACGCCTTGATCGGCAAGCGCAAATGCCGGTTTATTGTACCAAAACCTTTACTGAGGAAGGACGGGCGCCTCTCTCAGCAGGACGATGGCGATGCGGCGATTGCCGGCCAGCGACGGGTCGTCCGGGTAGAGCGGTTCCTTCGCCGCCTTGCCAGAGACCATGGCGATGCGGTCCTGATCGACGCCGGCCGATTGCAGGATGGCGCGCGAGGCATCGGCGCGGGCGCTGGAAAGCGCCCAGTCGCGCGGATTCTGCCCGGCCTGTCCCGGCGATCCGCTGGTATGGCCTGTAATCGAAATACGGTTCGGCAACTGGTTGATCACCTTGGCGACGGCGCGCAGCAGAATTTTGGCGCGGTCATTCGGCTGGGTTGAGTTTTCATTGAACATTGACCGGCCTTCCTGGTCGATCAACTGGATGCGCAGTCCTTCCGGCGTCTGGTCGACGAGGATATTCTTCGATAGTTCAGCCAGTTCCGGCATGTCCTGCAGGGCCTGACGCAGAGATTCCGCTGCGCTCTGGAAGGATTGCTGCTCGCGGCGCTGGGCGTCCGATTCGTCCGCGGTATCGGCCGTGGCGCCGGCGCCCTTGGTCTCGGTGGCCGTGCCGTCACTGTCCTGGGTTTCCGGCGGCTTGGGCGCCATCTGGTCGATGAAGGACATGGTGCCTTCGTTCTTGTCGCCATCCTTGCCGAGCGCCTGGCCGCCCAGGATGCCGCCGGAACCGGAGGTCGATTGCGACACATTGGCCGGGGCGAAATAATCGGCGACGCCGCGTTTCTGTTCGGGCGAGGTGGTGTTGATCAGCCACATCAGCAGGAAGAAGGCCATCATGGCCGTCACGAAGTCGGCATAGGCGACCTTCCAGGCACCACCGTGGTGGCCGCCGCCTGAGACCTTCTTGACTTTCTTGATGACGACGGGGGCGTCGCGGCTGGCCATGAATCAATGCTCTCGTAAAACTGCCTTCAACCTAGCCGGATTAACGTTAACAGCCTGTTTAGAGATCGGCTTGAGGCGACTTTTGCGGAAAAAACCCTGGCGGGTGATTGCTTTGCCGGGCTGCGTCATTTACGTCGATACGCATGGATTTGAAACACACTGAGACGGGCATGGACAGGAAGGCATTGCGTCATGCCATGGGCGGTTTCGCCACGGGCGTCTGCGTGATTACCGTTGCCGATCCGGATCATGTCGATGGCCATGTGGTAGGGATGACGGCCAATTCCTTCAGTTCGGTATCGCTCGATCCGCCGCTGGTACAGTGGTGCCTTGATTTGAAAGCGCACCGCTATGCCCTGTATGCTCAGGCGCAGAGCTTCGGCATCAATATATTGAGCGCCGGACACGAGTCGCTGTCGCGCCGGTTCGCGAGGGAAAACGCCCATATCGTGCCCGAGGAGGGGCTGACCCACGCCCATGATCCGCTGAAAATCAAGGATGTTGTCGGCTATTTTGCCTGCGATCTCTATGAATCGCGCCTGGTCGGCGATCACCTGGTCATCGTCGGCGAGGTCCGGCATTTCGAGAGCGATCCGGCGCAGCCCGGACTGACCTTCTTCAAGGGCAGGTATGGCCAGATTGGCCAATAGTTTGGAGTCACATCATGAGGCTGTGTTTCGCAGGTTTGGGAATTATGGGCGCGCCGATGGCGGGTCACCTGGTCAAGGCCGGTCACAAGGTCACCGGCTACAATCGCACCCACCAGAAGGCGCTCGACTGGGCCAGCGAATACGGTATGCACGCCGAAGCGACGCTCGGCACGGCGCTTTTGGGCGCCGAGGCCCTGATCCTCTGCGTCGGCCGTGACGAGGATGTCCGCCAGACGGTCCTGAATGCGATTTCGCACATGAAGCCGGGCTCGCTGATCATCGATCACACCACGACGTCCGCGAAACTGTCGCGTGAACTGGCGGCGGTATGTGCCGAGAAACACATCACTTTTTATGATGCACCGGTATCGGGCGGGCAGGCGGGGGCTGTCAATGGCCAGTTGTCGGTCATGGTCGGTGGCGATGAGGCGCGCTACGCTGAGGTGGTCGAATTGACAAGGCCCTACACCAAGTCGATCACCCGCCTGGGTGAAGCAGGCGCCGGCCAGATGGCCAAGATGGCCAACCAGATCGCCATTGCCGGCGCGGTTCAGGGCGTGGCCGAGGCGCTTCACTTCACCAAATGCGCCGGGCTTGATCCGGAACTTGTGTTCAATGCCATTTCCGCCGGCGCGGCCGGTTCGTGGCAGATGTCGAACCGCTGGGCTACCATGGCAAAGGACGAATACGATTTCGGCTTCGCCGTGGACTGGATGCGCAAGGACTTGGGCATCGCCCTCGATGAAGGGCGGGCCAATGGCGCGCATCTGTCCGTGGCGGCGCTGGTCGATCAGTTCTATTCGGAAGTGCAGGCCATGGGCGGCCAGCGCTGGGATACATCCAGCCTGCACGCCCGTCTGGAAGCCCGCCGCCCAAAAAGCAAGTAGGCACATAGCTTCACGCGCTTGTTAATTCTAAAAGCGTATGGTTGCGACTAACCTCCCTCGCAACGAAACGGCGAGGAATGACCATGGCGAAAAACACAATCTGCATCTGGTATGACAAGGACGCCGAAGCCGCGGCCCGTTTTTACGCCGAGGTGTTCCCCGACAGCGCCGTGACCGCCGTCCATAAGGCGCCTGGCGACTATCCCTCAGGTAAGGCGGGAGACGTGCTCACGGTTGAATTTACCGTGGCCGGAGTCGCCTGTATCGGTCTCAATGGCGGCCCGGTATTCAAGCAGACGGAAGCCTTCTCATTCCAGATTGCCACCGATGATCAGGCAGAAACCGACCGCTACTGGAACGCCATAGTCGGCAATGGCGGGCAGGAAAGCGCCTGCGGCTGGTGCAAGGACAAATGGGGCATTTCCTGGCAGATCACGCCACGCACCCTTACCGAGGCGATGGCGGCAGGGGGCGATGAAGCCAAACGCGCCTTTGCCGCCATGATGGACATGAAGAAGATCGATGTCGCCAAAATCGAGGCGGCGCGCCGAGGCTAATTCGCGGCGCGCTTCTCGACATAGCGTTGCAGGGTACGGCTGTAGCTGTCATCGAACTGCACCAGTGTGATGTCCTCGAACGGCCATTCGACCTCGTCGGCCTGCCAGTTGCCGCCGGGATCGATGGCTTTGATGACCACGCAATCGGCCTCGATCGCATCGACCAGCCCGACCTCGGCGCCGTCCTCGGCCGAAACCACGACGAACTTTTCCTTGAATTGCAGCGACTTGAACAGGTCCTGCCAGCCACCGAGCCGCACCCAACCGTAGCGCTTAGTGCGCTTGACACTGTTGAAGTCGAGGATCTTCATCTGGTCGTCGTGATAGTCGGAAATCTCGATGGCTTCGATCCCTTCGACCGGCGCGACCAGCGCCCCGACATCCTGCCATTCGTGGATCGCCTGAAGCAGAACCAGCGCCGGGCTGAGGGCGATGATGAAGCCCTCATGCTCGCCGTCGGCCAGCGTCAGGCGCACATAGGTGCCGGCATTGAGGGCCTTTTGCAGGTCTTTGTAGGTTTCCATGTTCAGGCTTTCAAAAGTTCAGCGACGTGCTTGGCGAAATAGGTCAGGATGCCGGAAGCGCCGGCGCGCTTGAAGGCCAGCAGGGTTTCCATGACGCCGCGGTCGTGGTCCATATAGCCTTTTTCGACGGCCGCCTTGATCATGGCGTATTCGCCACTGACCTGATAGACGAAGGTCGGTACCTTGAAGTTGTCGGAAACGCGTTGGACGATATCCAGATAGGGCAGGCCGGGCTTGACCATCACCATGTCGGCGCCTTCGGAAATGTCGATGGCGACCTCGCGCAGGGCTTCCTCGGTATTGGCGGAATCCATCTGGTAGGTCTTCTTATCGCCCTTCAACGCCTTGACGCCAATGGCATCGCGATAGGGGCCATAGAAGGCCGAGGCGTATTTGGCGGCGTAGGACATGATCATCGTGTCCTGATGACCGGCGGCTTCCAATGCGCTGCGTATGGCGCCGATGCGGCCGTCCATCATGTCGGAAGGCGCCAGTATATCGGCACCACCTGCGGTCAGAGCCAGGGATTGCTGCACCAGCATCTCGACAGTGGCGTCATTGGCGATCTTGCCATCGATCAGCAGGCCGTCATGGCCGTGGTCGGTATAGGGATCGAGCGCAATATCAACCAGCAGGCCGATATCCGGCACGGCGGCCTTGATGGCGCGACAGGTCTGGACGATCAGGCCTTCGGGATCGATGGCGGCCTTGGCATCGGCGGTGCGGATTTTCTCATTTAGGTGAGGAAACAGCGCTATGACATTGATTCCCAAGGCTCTTGCTTCGCGCGCTTCCTTCACGGCCTCGGCGATGCTGAGGCGATCGACACCTTGCAGCGACGAAATGGCGTCGCGCGGCTTATCCTGATCATGCACGAAAATCGGCCAGATCAGGTCCGAAACATGCAGGCGGTTTTCCGCCACCAGATCGCGTATCCACGGGGTCTGACGCAGACGACGCGGCCGGCCAGCGGGATAGGGAGCAAGGATCGGGTTGGAGGTCATGGGCATACTCTCATAGGCTTGCCGGAGCTTTAGGCCGATTGGCTATCTGCTTCAACCCTACCCATGCTCTCGATGTTTCTGCTTGGTTGATCGGGTGCGATGCAAAAATTATGTGGTCAGACGTGGTTGATAAGAAAAGATTCTACTTGAGCTATCATGTTGCGTACATCGTCAGCGTTATACTCGTCATGATTTCCGTGAGCGGCACTGTTTCTGATAGCTGCGATTGATAGAACCTGTTTTTGGACAAGAGAATTGTAGGCACCGGACGAGGCGAGTTCATCATTCATTCGATTTAGTGATTGGCGGACGATGGTTGCCTCATTTGCCACTTTTTCAATCCACAATTGACGAAGATTTGTCTCCAATACGACACCTGCGACAACAGCAGCCGCGGATATATATCCATTTTCAAAGAGGCTTTTCGCTTGATCTAACTCATCGCTAAATACCTCAGCCTGAATTAATGATTTTGCTGTTAAAAAATATCCGGAGCTATAGTCTTCGGAAATCCCTGCAACGGCTGCAAAAAGCCGCTTCATCATCGAGTAATTGGTTTCCATCGCAGTGGGCTTTTCGAGCTTTTCAAACATTTTGAAATATTGCGAGCCCTCTCCACACGCTGACGAAACTAACTGCTTTGCCTTTGTAAGCCATTTTACGAAGGCATGATGGTCAATATAGTCTCCACTGGCACCTTTGGTCCTGGTGGCGAGGGTTGTCTTGCCTTCAGACAACAAATCAGAAAATCTAGCAGCAAAGATCCTGTTTATCATATAATAAAATCCATTATATCAATGTTTTGCGTGCCTATTATTATGCTTGTAACCCAGCCGCCATATCGCGCAAAGTCTCAACCGTATTGAGGTTTCGGGCGGTCATGTCGGCCTTGATGGCGCGGCCGAGCTTCTCGACCATTTTCGAGCGGCCAATGCCTTCCGGCGCATAAAGATACATTACTTCGTCAGTGATTTCATAGGCTTCGCTGTCGATCTTCAGACTGTCCAGCAACTCACGATCCACCTTTGTCGGCGGTGCCTTGAAGAAGAAAACGTGCTGCGCCTTGCCCTGATGTTCGTGGTCGTGGAAAGGATTTTCGGCCAGCGTTTTTTCCAGATGCGCCAGCGTGATCAGGAAAATCGAAGGGCGGAATCCGAAATTTGTCTCGACCAGGTCGCCCATCAGCTTTTCCAGCGCCGCCTCATTGAGATCGGAGCCGAACAGCGCATTGCCGCTGGCGATATAGGTTTTCACATCCGTCAGTCCGGCCGCCAGCATGACCTTTGTCAGGTCCTTCATCGGCAGCTTGTTATTGCCGCCGACATTGATGCCGCGAAACAGGCATATCCAGATTTTCGACATGGCGTCCTTCCACTTGCTGCGACAATCTGCGCAGCTATCTTTAAGTAAAACCGCTGGAATTTGAAACGGATTTGCCGCAATGTCATTTTGAATATCTCCGGCGGGTTATTTTACCCCCCGGATGACTTGATCGGCCCTGACGGAAGCGCTATTTCGTCAACAGGATACGCGGCGAAAGTGTCGCCGTCGGAGTGTGATATGAACTATAATGCCGCTTTCGAGGCCGCTGTAGAAGCTGTTCGCGCCGAAGGGCGCTATCGCGTGTTCGCCAATCTCAAGCGTCATGCCGGTCAGTTTCCGCGCGCCACCTGGATCAAGGAAGACGGCAGCGAGCAGGACGTTACCGTCTGGTGCTCGAACGACTATCTTGGCCAAGGCCAGAACCCGGTGGTTCTTGAAGCGATGCACCAGGCGATCGACGATGTCGGTTCCGGTTCGGGTGGTACGCGCAATATCTCCGGCACCACCTGGTATCACAACAACCTCGAAGCCGAACTGGCCGACCTGCATCACAAGGAAGCCGCACTGGTTTTCACCTCCGGCTATGTCGCCAATGAAGCGACCCTGACCACCCTCTACAAGATCCTGCCGGGCCTGATCATCTTCTCGGACGAACTGAACCACGCCTCGATGATCCAGGGCATCCGCAATGGCCGTGGCGAACGCCATGTTTTCCGCCACAACGATCTCGAACACCTCGAAGAGCTGCTGAAGGCGGCGCCGGCCAATGCGCCGAAGCTGATCGCCTTTGAATCCGTCTATTCGATGGATGGCGATATCTCGGACGTGCGCGGCACCGTGGCTCTGGCCAAGAAATACAACGCCCTGACATATATCGATGAAGTCCATGCCGTTGGTCTCTATGGCGAACGCGGTGCCGGCGTGGCCGAGCGCGACGGCATTATGGGCGAGATCGACATCATCGAAGGCACGCTCGGCAAGGCGTTCGGCATGATGGGCGGCTATATTGCCGGCACCTCGGCCATGGTCGATGCCATCCGCCTGTGGGCTTCGGGTTTCATCTTCACGACTTCGCTGCCGCCCGCCGTCATGGCCGGTGCCGCCGCTTCGGTGAAGTATCTGAAAGAGCATAATGAGCGCCGCGTCGCCCATCAGGAACGCGCCCAGACCCTGTTGAAGAAGCTGCGCGCCAAGGGCATCGCCACCTTCCCGACCCAGTCGCACATCGTCCCGGTGGTGGTGGGAAACGCCAAGCACTGCAAGATGGTCTCGGACATGCTGCTCAATGACTTCGGCATCTATGTCCAGCCGATCAACTACCCGACCGTGCCGAAGGGCACCGAGCGCCTGCGCTTCACCCCGTCGCCGGACCATACGGACGAGATGATCGATCACCTGGTCGAGTCGATGGACAAGCTCTGGACCATGTGCAACGTCGCCCGTTTGCCGGCCGTGGCGTAGGTTTAAGCAAGAAACCCCACCACCACATCTCGCCGCTTCGCGTCTCGTGCGGTTCCCGGCACCGGCCGCCCGGCTCCCCAGTAAACTGGGGAGGTATAATTGCTATTATCTGTATACCTCCCCCATCTTTGATGGGGAGGGGGACCGCGCCCATTCTTCATGGGCGTGGTGGTGGGGTTTCTTGCTTTCTTGCACCGTCTGCGGCACACTCCTCCCATGTCCGAAATCTATATCGAGATGCAGCGGAAGGGCGCTTACCTGAAGGTCACGGCGATCGATGCCGATACCGCGGAAGAAGCCACGGCCATGGGGCCCGTCAATGATCCCGAAGGCGTCAAGCGCCTGGCGGTGCTCAAGCTGAAAAACAAGCTCGGCCAAGGCGGCGGACCGGGCGGACAGAAACCGTCATCTCCCGGTCGTGGCACCGTGGTCTAGGCTCAGGCCATTGGAGACCAGATGCGCCAGCAGGGCGGTGACGCCGCCGATCAGGGCGCCTTCGATCATCATATGGATGATGCCGTGGCTGTGGTGATGGTCGCCGGATTGAGCCAGTTTGGCGTGCAGGTCAGACATGTGGTATCCCCCTTATTTATGTGGTAGCAGGTTGGTGAAGAGATCGCGCCACCAGGTTACGGTATCGCCAGCCATAACCGGCAGGCATTTCAGCGTGGCGTCGCAATGACCGAACTCCCAGATCTGGTGACCGCCCTCCCAGATCATTTTCAGCGCCACGAATAGTACAACGGCTATACCCGCATAGGCGATCCAGCGGTACTTGTGCAGCACTTTGGCGATCAGATTGGCGGCCACGCCCATGGCGGCGATGGAGAGCAACAGGCCGAACACCAGGATCGGTACGTGGTGTTGGGCGGCGCCGGCCACGGCCAGCACATTATCCAGCGACATGGAGATGTCGGCTGCCAGAATTTGCAGGGTGGCGGATAGAAGCGTCTTGGCCTTTTTGGTCGATGCCTGCTGCGGTTGCGCGGTGCGCTCGGCTTTTTCCGCATCGGTCAGATTAACGGTGCCGGCCATCACGAGGGCTTCGGCCTGCGCTGTTTCGTGATGTTCGCGCAGTTCACGCCACATCTTCCAGCACACCCATAGCAGCAATATGCCGCCGGCCAGCAGCAAGCCGACCAAGGCCAGGAGTTCCACGGTGATAAGAACAAAGCCGATGCGCAGGATCACCGCGCCGATCAGCCCGTAGAGAATGGCCAGCCGGCGTTTGTCGGGCGCCAATCCGGCAGCGGCGATGCCTACGGCTACGGCATTATCACCGGCCATGACGATATCGATGAAGATGACCTGCACCAGGGCCAGGCCCTGCGACAGCAGGACAGGATCGATGTTCAGGAACGAAGTCTCAATCGCCACGGGATCACCAGAATAGGGACAGTTAACCCTAGATAAGCTACCGGCGTTTCATGTCAATTCTTACCGACTGGCATAGCCTCTAATATGCTCGTCGATATTATGTGCTAAATGATGAGAGCGGCAAATTTGAAGCGGAATTTCGGTATGAATGACGATAATTACGACTTGCTGGTGATTTTAGGAGAGGCCACCTGTTCCGGTGTTGGCCTATCGTCAAAATATGCCACGGGTGAACGTTACTCGATAATCGCCATTATTAAGGCGGAGAGCGAGTCAGACGCTTGTTATATATTTGTCGATAATTGTGAAGTTGCAGGATGGACGGAGGCCGAAGCGAAGCGCGTTGGTGAGTTCGTGGCGAGTGGAGATTCGGACTACCTTTTGAGTGCTGAACATGATGCGCGCGAAACCGGTTATGGCTGGGTTGTCTATAAAAAAGTGCTTCATTGAAACTTTATCGCCGCGCACAGGCTTCGTACAGGGAGATAGACGCCGCGTGGCTGACATTTAGGCTCTCGAAACCGCCCGGCATGGGAATGCGCGCCAGGTGATCGCAATGTTCCGCCACAAGCCGGCGGATGCCTTCGCCCTCGGCTCCCAGCACCAGCACCAGTTTTTTCAGGGAATCCCCCCAGCCTTGCTGCGCCAGGAGGTCATGCAGGTTGAACTCGCCTTCGCCGGCCAGGCCGATGCTGACATAGCCATCCTCATTCAGCGTCTCCAGGGCGCGGGACAGATTGGTGACGCGCGCGAAGGGCACGACATCGACGGCGCCGACGGCCGTCTTGGCCAGCACACCCTGCAGGGGGGGCGAGTGGCGGTCCTGCATGATCAGGCCCTTGACACCAAACGCCGCCGCCGAGCGAAAAATGGCGCCGATATTCTGTGGATCGGTGACCTGGTCGAGCATCAGGATGACGTGGAGGCCGTTTCTGGCGTCGCGTTCCATCAGGTCGTCGAGCGAATCGCCTTCCAGCACTGGCGCGTGCAGGGCCATGCCCTGATGGACGGCGTCGGGCGGCAGAAGGCGCGAAATCTCGCTCATCGGCAAGGCGGTGATCTTGATCTCCTGCCGTTTGAACAGGGCCGGCGAGGCGGATTTTGCCCGTTCCTCGCTTAAAAAGAGCCTGATCGGGCCGTGGCGCGCAGAATTTTTCAACGCCGCCTCTACCGCATGAACACCCCACAGCCAGCCATCATAATTGGCTTTAGGTTTCTGTTTAAATTGAGGTTTGTCGTCACGCCGCACGTCCGGTGCCGGCTTCGCGGCAGGGCCTCTGGGCTTGTCCACAAAATTTTGTGACCTGTTTTTACCTGATTGCGATTTACGGTCGTTGCGTTCACGAAAAGAGGACACTATAAGACGCGCTCCGATTTGAGGCCTGATTGAAGGCTTTTTGACTGATCCGGACGGTCTTTACGACCAAAGCCTGTGAATCAAAAAGTTTTTTTTCACTTTAGGGCTTGAGCTTTTTCGGAAGCTCAGGTTTAAGGCGTCCGGCTAAGACTTTGTGAGTGTTTGGGGGAATGTCCCGAGCGGCAAAGGGGGGGGACTGTAAATCCCCTGCGTAAGCTTCGCAGGTTCGAGTCCTGCTTCCCCCACCATCACTCATAGTCGGCCAGACGGTCTCCAATCAAAAAAGAAGAAGCGGTGGCTACTCCGGGATCATCGATCCCGGTAAGGGCGACCGCCCGCCCGAGCTGATGCGAGGAGCCTCGCGGCACTTGAGCGGAAAATTGCGGGTATAGCACAATGGTAGTGCAGCAGCCTTCCAAGCTGAGGATGTCGGTTCGATCCCGTCTACCCGCTCCAGACATTTCGATTGTTTAACCCTTAGCCCGTTTGGGCAAATTGGAGCCTTAGACCTATGGCCAAGGAAAAATTCAACCGCTCGAAGCCTCACTGCAACATCGGCACCATTGGTCACGTTGACCATGGCAAGACGACTCTGACGGCAGCGATCACGATCACTCTGGCGAAGTCGGGCGGCGCGACCGCGAAGAACTA
>NZ_JBQCHT010000010.1:0-97008 GCF_051954415.1 Asticcacaulis sp. | reverse complement strand
AACAAAGGCGCGATGACATCCCATTCTGTATCGGTCAACTCGTAGCGGCGACGCGTCATGAAAAAGGCTCCCTGTTCACCGGAAGCCTTGAATCACGATCAGTTCTAAATGGGAATCCCGTTTATGGGTTTACGCCCTAGGGCAGATTTTATAAATCCCGCGCCTTAACAGACTCACTTATTTAAGGCGCGTCATAGGCCAAAACTTGCCGCCTGCCTTGCTTATAAATAGAAACAAGCCACCTGCGTCGGCGATTTTTGTAATTCTTTGCAGGATTAGGTTGCGCAGCTCTGATAAACGCATCTGAAGTGACATTATGGGCACCGGATTCACCGGCATAAGATACCACTGGATCTTTCGATTTACGGATATTCAGGACATCTCTGGACTAAGAATGCCAGAAAACCTTACTTCATAATGATTTTCCAAGCCGTATAGGTGTCTTCAGGAGATGGTGCCTGGAGCCGTCACCACACAGAGTCAGCAATGCATTGATATACTTAAATGTACGAAGACTTTCGTGTTTCCTGAGACCCTAAATGAGGCCCTTTCGGAGTTTTCGGCACGGGTTCGATTCCTTATGCGGTAAGGATTTGCCGTTTTTTATATGGTATCAACATACAGCGCGACACGGCGCAGTGCAAAGATATCCACAGAAATGTGCATAAAAAATTTCCGTAGATCACCAGAACCGTCTCATTTGCCAGGCGCTAATTCGCACCATTTTTTTGGGCCACATCGCCGCGTACCTCAGGTGACGGTGACGATACCTGTTGCCGCGTTCAGTGGCCAATTTATCCTAATTCACTAGCGAGGCATCCGCCAACGGGCAAATGGTGTCCGCACCACTCTTATCACCCGAAGACGGATTGCACCTGCAGGGCGGCAAGGTCACCTAAGTCGATAGGGGCCGCACAATGTCTCAGTCCATGGCGACTACTGTCCTCACCCGCGACTTTGGGTGATAGGTTAAGGTTGGGAAACGAGGCGGCCCACTCTATCGGCTTACGGAGGGTACATGCGAAGCCGCGGCCGCCTCTTCAACTCCCTCGGCGGCCAAAGGCGGCGACACCTGTCCGGCCTCCAGGTCCGCCAGGATTTCGTCCAGATATCGGCAGATCATTTTCATGTGTTGACTCGAAACTGTCGTGCTAAATAGTGACAAAAGACGGCGCTTGGTGTCTACCGCATTGATGTCACCCAGAATGAACGCGTCAAGAATCTGTCCCGTTGCACCTTCCATTGCCAGCTTCCCCTTAGGCGCACCTATAATGAAGCAACATCCTACCTGTTGGTTGATTAAACTCCAGAGGTGTTTCAGTTCGCCTTCGAACCTGACGCTTCTATCTTAAGTGCGAGTTGATGCCGGCAGCAGGCGACGATCGCCTCGTTTATATGGCCGGCCATTGCCAGCTCATCTTCGTCGGCAGCCAGGCCACGCGCATATTCCAGCAACTCGATGATTACCTTTCGGCGCCCATTGGCCCGTTCCAATCGACGATCTTCCGCTGACGCTCCAGAATTTAATGCCGGCATTTACGTACTCCCCTGCGTGTTAAAGACTTGCGCCGACTGTTCTTCGGCGCCCCCGAGCAATATTACTGACAGTACGACCTCGTTCAGGCCGTCGAGGTCGAGCCACTTCTCGATTTCGTAATCGTAATAGGAACCATAGGTTAGGCATGACAGCCCTGCGGCCGCCGCAGCCAAAAGGATGTTCTGACCAAGATGGCCCGCTTCCAGGCAAGCGAAACGGTAACCTCTAGGGCCATATTTCGCCGTCGTCCGATCAAGCACTCCAGCGATGACGACCGCACAGGGTGGTGTCTGAAGGTCCGGCACCGTCTCCATGGATTGGAAACGTCCCCTCGGACAGCCGAAGTCGATCAGGGTGTGATTTCTGGCATCATATCGAAGGGGTTGCGGCGGCAAGCCATTGATCGCGCCAGCTATAATGAAGATTTCACAAGGAAAGAGCGCACCGGCAGAGGGATATGGTCTAAAACTGACGATGGCTTCCGGCACCAGGGATGAGGGCCTGTGTCGGGTGCTCGCGACGGCCATTCCAAGCACATTACTCAATGCGGCCAGGGATATGGTCCCTCCGATTTCGCCCCGCGGCGTTGAACGGCGCGCCCTGCAAACCTCCGCCAATTCCGCGGACACACCCTGAGGCGCCGGCAACTGAAGTACCTTATCGCCAGCCATCAGGGGCCAGCCGGCTGTGGCGCGACGGATAGCCGCCGGATCAGTCATATATTGATCGATGATCCGTGCGCGTCGGCCCATGGCGCCCCGGTAGTTGCGGGTCTGCTCATGCCAGATTTCCATCAGGTCCCGATCGTCCGCATTCAGGTCAAGATTGCCTTTGGTCATGGGAACGGGTGTGGCCATGGATTGTAGACTGGCCGGTCATTGGCTTCGTTACCCCAGATTCCCTGCCAGATCTTGAGCCGGCGATCATCAACGACCAGAGACGCGGCGGGACCGAAAATCAGCGGCTGAAGGCCGGGAACAACCACCCGCGCCACCTTAAAGCCGAGCTCGGCAGTGTCGTCGGTCGTCAAATCAATTGCCACGGCGCGATAACCGGCAGCCGACAGCCTTTCAACTAGATACTCTAAGGGGGATTGAGGTGGACTTGTCACGACGTTTTTAAAGTCAATCTCTTCCGCGCCTGAGAAATATCCATCAACGATCGCGATCCGGTCAGGATGCAGATAGAAACGAAGGTGATCGAACGGCGTTTTAAGATCTTCAACCTGCAAACACGCCCCAGTCTCAGGCAGGCTTCCCAGAGCCTGCCAACCCTGCAGGACCTCGGCAACGGCCTTCTCCACTGATTGAACAAGTGACAGGCCGGCGGCGGCACCGACGGATATTTGGGTGCGAGCGCCTCGCATAACAGCCGTTACAACATGAACGCCGAAACTGTTCGCCAGGTAGAAAAGCCTAACGGGAACGTGGGGATTCAGCAACGCATTGCGCACGGGCTTACTGAGGAATGCCATATCGTCGGGGCTTAGGCGAAGTTCCGGCGGCCGGCGGTCAAGCATCCAACCAGCGGCGAACGCATCGCGTTCAATGAGCTCGCATAAGGCGCGCAGGCAAGCGTCATCGAAGTCCTGCCCACAGGCCAGCCCGGTTGAGTCATTCTGGGCCAGAATCTCGTGCGCTCCCGATGGGCGATATCCCAGAAAGACCAGGCTGGCCGGCACGTAAACCGGACGCCGGCTCGCCAGATCATGCCCCCCCACCCAACGATATATGGCATCCGGGCAGTAGCGCTGAATTTCCGGCCGGCCACTTCTGATCAATGGCTCGAGGTCGATCGGATCGTCCAGATCGTCTTTACATCCGACGACCAAACGCTCAGCCCAGTAAAGCGATCCGGCATAGCGTTCGACTCCTTCGCCGATGGCAGACCAATAGGCCCGTTCAAAATCGAAGGCCGCACCGCAGCCGTCGTTCGCCGTCCGGATAGGTGATGGCGCATTCTCCCGGAAATATGCGGGTGACGCCAGCCGCGCCCGAACGATACGTATCTCGCCTGTTTGTCTCGATATGCGCTCTTCGGTAAACTCAGTGAAAAGTCCATGGACAGGGTCCAGCACGCGTTCAATGACAGCATGCAAAGCAGGCGAAAACCGTAGACCTGGCTGAAGATGTGTCACGTTCATAGGGCGCGGCTCAGTCCACAGGCGGGGCAACGCGGCAGGCGCAGGACGCGGCTACCTGACATCTGCATGGTCAACCAGTCAAAATGCCAGGCCACGCCAAGATCTGTTTCGACGTAGGCATCCAGCGCCCAACGTTGGACCTCCCCCACCGCGAGCATTGCGGCAAATTCGCACAACAGGGGACTGACGCTGAGCTCCGGAAGGTCCATGGCTTCGACAGGATCGGCCCTGCGCTCATTGTTGTGGCGGCGGTGTAGGAGGCATTCCAGGCACCCGGTAGCGCCGGGCAGTGTCATAGGCCCCCACCTGACGGTCGACCGTTCCAGCCAAACGGGAAGAAAGGCAACTTGATTATTGAGGGCGTCGAGATTGATTTGCCGCAACGTGTTTAATTGCGGCGTATCGAATGCAGCCACGACGCAGGTTGGCGTCCGGTTGATGGCCTGCGGCATGCCAGCCACCGTAAGCTTGTCTTTAAGCGACTGCGCCAGTCGCCCGGCGCCACGGACCTCAACGGCGGGAATTGGCGTATCCCGGGAGGTCGCATAGTGCCTCAGCCAGGCCTTCGTTATATCACCGGACTGATCTTGCGCCGTTTCCGGTCCCAGAATGTTTCGCGTCTGAAGGAAGCCAAGTAATTCCTTCGTAGCCGCCCTTTCGGCGTCTTCCGTGCACGCGGAGATAATGTCATCCGCGGCATCACCTTTGCGGCATTTGTTGGTGATGGCCTGCGCGAGGCCATTGGGATCACGCAACGCGAAGCCGCCACGCGGCGTAATGAAACGTATCTTGTCCGCCCCCTCGACCACATCGACAGCCGGGTCTATTCGTAGCTTATCGTCCGCCATCCCCTCACCCTCCGAAAGGACCGTGCTTCTCGCACGGTCCGCCCCCGCCCTTTAGAGAACGCAACAGCAACAGCAGGCATTGCCGTAGGTCGAATTGACGCTGGCTGCCTGGTCGTCGTCGTAGATTTCGAAGTGCTTAAGCATGTGTCGCTCCTTTGTGCCGTCTTAAGTCGGCAAGGGAGCATGACACGAATGATTCAAGTTCGCAATGAGAACTGGTTCTTTTTTTGAACTAATTGATTTTAAATGGTATTTTTAGATTTGCGTGACTATTTATATGGAAAGGGCTGACGACGTCCTAAGACCTTTTTGATGGCAGGCCATCCAGAATGCGGCGCATATTCGCGCGATAGATTTCGAATGCCTCATGGCCAACCGACGTCATCGAGATGGTTGTGTTCGGCTTGTCCGCGACGATAGCCTTTTCGATTTTGACGTAGCCCGCCTCGGCAAGTCTCTTCAGATTCTGGGACAGGTTCCCGGCCGGAATGCCCACCTCGTCCTTCAGTTTTACGAAATCCACCTTGGCAACCGTGGACAGGTAAAACATGATCGTCAGTCTGTGTTTTGAATGGATGTCATCATCAATGCCATCCGCCCTGAAAAAACTCATGCCAAAACTCTTTTCTCCTGCCGCCAAAGCAGTGCACCGGGCACCAGCATGAAGGCGAAGCTTGCCAAGCCGAACACCAGGCTCAGCAGTACATCATTTCCCTTGCAGAAAAAGGTAACAAACCCGACCATTATCCATCCTAAAGACGGAATGCGCAACCACCCCGCAGATCGGGAGGTCGCCATAGTAGCGAAATTGAGGGAAAACACGATTGTCAGGAAAATATTCGTTATCGCGGCGTCATAGAAGTTGGAAATGAGACTGCCGAAGAAAAATATGAAAATGCAGATGCATGAAAAAATCCAGATCGAAGAGATGGCCTGGCTGCGCCATCCCAGGAGGATGCTTTTCTTCTTCTGCAAGACGATCAAGGCGTATGTTCCTCCCCAACCCAAAAACATCTGTATCAAGCCTATCATGATCGGACCGGGCACTAAGCCGGCGAAGGCCGCGGCCTGATATAGGTTCGTGACTCCCACCAATAATCCCCACCAGGCGCAGATCGCGCCACCGCTAAGTGGCAAGGCGTCTCCCCTGTCCGCGACCTGAACCAGATGCAGGAACTCTTCATGCCGAAGCAGGAATTCCTCTTCCGTCAGATCTGGCAGTAAATCGTCAAGCCCCGGCCCTTGCGACATCGTCAATCTCTCGTTACGGTTAACAAGAGATATGCATACCGCTAAGCATGGCTCTGAACCAGACCAAATTCGAATCGCGACAGGCTCGCCAGACAATCATCGGTTGCATTGTCCTATATTTCGGGCTAAATTACTAATTCAATTTTATGAGAGGCGCATCTTGACGTCGAACGATGGATCACCGCACGGAATCGATACTCATGTCGGGTTGCGTGTCAGGAAACGGCGTAAAGAACTCGGTATGAGCCAGGAAACTTTGGCGGTACACTTGGGCCTCACCTTCCAACAGGTCCAAAAATACGAACGCGGTTCGAACCGTATCAGCGCATCGAAACTCCACGCAATCGCAACGACCCTTCAGAAGCCCATTGGCTATTTCTTTGCTGAATATGGTGACGATGCGGCGCCCGATAGTTTCGTCGAGTCGGCTTCTGAGCGGAGCATATCCACATTCCTGTCCACCCGGGAAGGTATCGAACTTGCGGAACTGTTTCCCAAGGTCAATGGCGTAAAGTTGCGGCGACGCATTCTCGAACTCACTAAAACCTTGGCGGATGAAGACCCTGAACTGGGCTAAACTTACCTAGCCACGCTAGTATCCACATTCCCGGCGTCCTTCTGCCACGCGCGCAGCGATCCACCGAGTGATATCGTCCTCCAACCAGCCTACTGCTCTCCCGCCCAGGCTCACCGAGTGTGGGAAAAGCCCGTCTTTCATGCGGTCGTAAAGGGTGGTGCGGCTAAGTCCCGTCATAGCTTTGACCTCCGGCAATCGAACGATGCGTGACACTTGCCGCACCACGGGCAACTCAAGTGAGCTGCCTTTGATATTATCCAATAAACTCAATTTGATACCCTCCTCTTCTACAGTTACACTTGCGACCAGGTTTACCGTCGACCTGTTTTTACAAACCCCTTGTCACTTTGAACGAAGGCCTCCAGCATGAATGGGATTAGGTCGACCACGGGTTCCGAGGTCCCGTAGGTCACCTCATAGAGATCGGCATATTCCTTCAGCAATTGGTTCAATTCAGCGCCGATCGTAATCGTCAGCTTTACTGGAGTTCGGTCTGGCAAACGTGCCAGCTTCAATTCGGCCATGGTGCTTCTCCTGTTTTATAGGGCTTTAAGATCAAATCCTTCTGAACGATCACCCGCACAGGCCAGCCGGGGCGGACAGTGAGACTAGGCTTGATATCGATAGCCTTCTGTACGAGACGTTGTCCCGCCTGATTTGCCGTTTGACGCATGCCGTCTCGGAAGGCCTCGACCAGATCACTGTCGTCGTCACCGCTATAGCTTGTCAGTCCCAGGAGGGTCGATAATCCCACGCCTTTGAGAAGGCTCCATGTGTGATAGTCGACACGGTCTTGAAGGCCCGCGTAACCTTGCACGTCGGCCGCCGGGAAATTGTCTATTTCGAGGGATGAGCCATCCGGCATGACGAAGCGCTTCCAGACCAACAGGACGCGGGACTGTCCGAATCCAATGTCACTTCGGTATTCGCCGAGAATTCGTGTGCCTTGGGGTAATAGCAGGACCCGCCCGGACACGGTGTCATAGACCGGCGCCGTCAACTGCGCGATTACCAGACCCGGCAAGTCAGAATTCAGCCCGGTGACGAGACTGGCGGCAATCACTGTGCCGGCCATTACCTGATAAGGTGAGGCCGGCACTTGCACTGAATGAGTGTTGTAAATCCCTCCGCTTGCCTGACGATCAACGGCTGATGGCTTGGTCTGATTCCCGTAATGGGCACTTGATAGGACGCTGCCCTCCTCAACATCCATAATGGATTCCGTGCCTGACACCTGTCCAGTTGCAAGGTCACCGCGTGGCTGTGGCGAGACCTGGAAAAAGACACCGGAGGTCACTTGCGATGGCGCACTCCCTCCGGTGCGTCCTGACGTCAGTGGTTGATCCTGCGATGACAGCCTGCGTTGCTTTGCGAGCATCGGTCCACCTAAATCTCCCGGCAAGGGCGGGCCGAGAAGAGGCACTGTGCTTTTGACCTGGTCATAGGATTTAGGGAGGGAGTTGAGGGCTTCCGGTTTGGGCTTAGCTCGGCCGGCCATCGCATCTGGATCGTAACTCGTCACATTCCGAGCGGCCTTCGGCGTTGGTGGCGCCAGCCCCAGCCAGGTGATTGCCAGGATTCCAGCACTGGCGACAGCGGCCGTCCCAACCAGAACAGGACGCTTGAACCTGAGGACTGGCTTCGGATTCGCTCTCAGAACCAGAGTTTCCGGGTCTTCCTTGCTGGCTTCAGGCGATGGGACTGTTTTAGTCATGGCCAACACCTGCCCGCGTGATCCGCACAACAGCTTGGCGCTTCGCCCCGAGACGTAGCTCGGCCGCGGCAAATATCTGATCGACAATGTAGTAGCGACCGGACAGACGGTAATTGGTCAGTTCCGCCTTGCCTCCTGCCCCCACGAGATAAAGCGGTGGCAGTTCGCCTTGGCCTATTGTTGCTGGAAATTCGATATAGACCTTTTGTCCGTCGTCAAAGGCTCGGACCGGCCGCCATGACGGCTTCGCCCCCGTTATGGTATAATTGAATTGAAGCAACTCCGGCCGAAAAGCGACCGACGGAATGGAAGCTGTGTCGGGTTTCACCGCTTCGACGGACTTGGTCAAGACGTCATCTTGCGGATAACGCCAGGACATTGCCGCCATCGCTGTACGCGTCGTGCTCTGCAAATCGAGGTGGTAGGTGCGCCGGTTCGTCGTAACAATCAGGTTTGTTTTCAGACCCGCTGAAAATGGTTTGACCAGTATATGAACCTGTCTGCTGGCATTGGTTCCACTCACCGTGTCCCCAATGACCCAGCGGGCCGTATCTCCTGCCGAAATCGCAATCAGTTGTTCCTGCGGCTGCAAGACGATATCGCTTACCTTGTCTGGCGCCGTGAACAGCCTGTAAATGCTGCCATCGACGAACGTGTACACCTGCACCGCATTGAGATAGCTGCCTGGTTCAGGTTCTCGCGTCGCCGCCGCGTTGGCGGCGATTACGCTGGCGGCCGGCGTCGCAGGGTTGGAACTGACCGGCCGATGCACGGTTTTGTGGGGCGTTTTGGCACTCGTGCCACTCCCCATGGCCAACGGGATACCGGCCAGCGCGATCAACAAAATCTTTGAGACTGTCATGGTTGCTCCTTTGGCTATGGGTTGGTGGAAGCGGTGGGTTGGCCATAATCCTGTGACCAGGCCATCTCGGTGACGTAGAGACCGAGCGGGTTCTTGCGAAGGACGTCCTCCCGCTTGGGCAAGGTCTGGTTGACCGACAGGATCGCTGTCCAATGGCTCGTCCCGGTGGGTATGCCCTTGGTGAAAGCCTGTTCCTGCCATTTCACCTGGAAAGCGGTGGGCGACGCTCGAACGATGCTGGTGATTGTGACGGTGACACTGCGCTCACCCAGCCCGGCAAATGGATCGTTCGCCTGAGCCTGCGCGCTTAGGAAGGCGGCGGCCTTTTCGGCTGTGAAATCATAGGCCTCCAGCCAGTTCTTGCGGGCGACGACCGGATCTATCGGTAGGGACCTCACATTTGAGATGAACTTGCCGAGGAACCACTCGATCTGAGCGTCGGTTGGATTATAGACGGTCGACGCGGGCTGAACGGCTCGCACGGCGCCTTGGCCATCCACTTCCACCACGTAGGGTGTGACTCTGCTTTGGGTGCTTAGCCATATGAGCCCGCCCGACAAGGTTAGGGCGATGGCGCTTACGCCGAATGCCATGGCCCGCCAGTTCGCGGCCTGGACCGTCGCCGCCCCTATGCGGCTATCCCAGACCTGCGCGGCCTTTTGGTAAGGCGTGACGGGCTCTGGCGTTTCCGCATAGCGCTGAATTGGACGTTTGAAGAACATCAACTACTCCTTTTGCGAAAGATCAGGGGTGGCGGAGGCAACGGGTTGGTCGCCCGCCGCAATGGCGGTCTGCGCCGCATGCAGATGTCCGCGCAGGCGCTGCTCGGTTTGCATTTTCGCGGCCCAGGCGGGTGGCGTCTTTCCTTCGGCGCCGCTTTTGGCTCCCCCCGATGCGGGCGGGGGCGACGATGGGGGATTTGTCGATGCCCCTCCCCCTTTCCCGCCCTGTGCAAGGGAAGCCGCCGTCTTTATGGTTCCGAGCGCACCACCACCCACCATGCGTGTCATGGCTGCGACCGCCCCGCCGGCCAGGACGCCACTGGCAACCGCAGCGCCGGCTGTGCCGATCGCCGCGCCGGCGCCGAGTTGTGGTGCGCCGGCGACCAGACCGGACGCGATACCTGGCCCGAAGATTCCCAGCCCCAGAAGCGTGAGTGAAGCCAGGACAAGCGAGAGGGTTTGCGCGAGATCGGGCTCGGCGCCGCCAAGCGCCGTGATGAATTGATCGAAAAAGCTGGAGCCGATGCCTACGATGACAGCCAGCACCATGACCTTGATGCCGCTGGTAATGACATTGCCGAGTACCCGTTCGGCCAGAAAGGTGGTCTTATTCCAAAAGGCGAAGGGGACAAGAACGAAGCCCGCCAAACTTGTCAGTTTGAATTCCAGCACCGTAATGAACAACTGAATCGCCAGGATGAAGAAGGCGAGGATGACGAGTAGCCAGGCGATCAGCAGAATCAGGATGGTCAGCAGGTTCGGCAGGAGCGTGTCCAGCCCCACCAAATCGGATATCTGTGTCAGTAGCGGATGTGCCGCCTCGAAACCGACCTCGGCCAAGCGCCCCGGTTTCAGCATATCTCCGGCCGTCAGCGTGTTGCCGCTCGCGGCCAGACCCAATTGGGCAAACGACTGAAACACCAGAGAGGCCAGTGTCTGGAAGTTGTTCAGAATGTAGGCGAAGGTGCCGATGTAGAGTACCTTCTTGACCAGTCGACCAAGGATGTTGTTTTCGTCGTCCAAACTCCAGAAGAGCGCCCCGATGGTGACATCCAGGGCGATAAGCAGACTTGTGAGATGGGCGAGATCACCTTTGAGCAGGCCGAAACCGCTATCGATATAGGCCGTAAAGGTAGCCAGAAACTGGTCGATAACATTGAGGTCGGACATCAGCACCCTCCCGGTTCAAGTTATTGCGGCGTGTAGGCTGTGCCGCTGCCGAGGAACTTGGCAGTGGTCGCTTTGGCCGCAGCCTCCCCTTGCGCGCGGCGCGCCGCATCGAGCGCTTCGGCGCGGTATTGCGCGGCCATGAGTGTAGCGATCTGCATTTGCTGTTTGGTGGCAAGCGCCTGAAGTTGATTGGCCGCCTGCTGAGCCTGAAGGAGCCTTCCGCTCCGTCGGAAGCACTCAGCAACTCGTTGAGCGTGCCGGCATCATTCTGCACAGACTCGGATATTTGTGACTGAACCAGCAGGGTTTGCTGGAATGCGTCCATCGCACTTTGCCAACGGGTCTGCGCCTCGCTGGTTAGTTGCAGAACCGTGGTCGAAGACGTGTATCCGGACGGATATTGAGCCTTCAACCCTGCCTGGGTTTGAGACAGGTTGAACGCGATGCCCTTGGCCTGCGCCATGAGTTGGTTGATGGCGTCGAGGTCCTTGTTGAGTTTCAGGATCGTGGTGATGTCGAGATGCTTCAAATTGGTCGCCATGTTCTGGAGCATCTGAGCTTCATGTTGGAGTTGAAGGATCTGATTGTTGACCTGCTCCAGCGCGCGCGTGGCCTGAAGGATATTCTGGGCGTAGTTGGTGGGGTCGAAGACGGCGAGTTGCGCTGCGGCGGGCTGCACGCCCAACCCTATGATCGCGGATGTAAGCTGGCCTAAGGTCAGGCGGCGGTTGATAACGGGCATTCAGGGCTCCTGATTTTTGACAAAGGGGTAGCGAGACCTGACGAGGCAGGCCGGCAGAGGACTAAAGCGCTTGGGGCTGCGTCTGGATCAGGGAGGCGCCTTCAGCAGGTCGGCCGCCCAATTCAGGTCTCGGCTCTTCAAGAAGGCAGCGGCGAAATCCTCCTCGCTCCCCTTCTCAAGAAGTCGGTCAATCAACTGTTGATCTTCGGGCGTCGACGCCGCGCACACGGCCAACGCCAGAGTTCCGAGGTTAAGGTCGAACAGGCGGTTGCCCCGCCGCGACTGGAGGTAATATTCGCGCTTCGGAAGGGCTTGAGCGATCAGTTCTATCTGACGGTGGTTCAGCCCAATACGAAGGTAGGCGGCTTCCGACTGCGGCTCGCGTGCGCGTTCATTGGGAAGGAATATCCGTTGTGGGCAAGATTCGATCACCGCCGGTGCAATGGGGCTATCGATTACGTCGCTGAGGGATTGCGTTGCGAACAGGACGCTAACGTTCTTCTTCCGAAGGACCTTCAGCCACTCCCGAATGCGGGCGGCGAACATCGGGTTGTCCAGGAAGACCCAGGCTTCGTCGAGGATCAGCAAGGTCGGCCGACCGTCAAAGCGGGCTTCCAGCCGATGGAAGATATAGGTCAGGACCGGGGCGATGAGATTTCGTTCGCCCATAAGCTCTTCGGTCTCGAAACAATGAATGTCCGCCAGATCCAGAGCGTCTTCATCGGCATCGAGACATTGGCCGAAGGGCCCTTCCAGGGTGAAAGGCTGAAATGCCGTCTTCAATGGCTTCGAGGACAGGAGCGCCGTCAGCCCCGTCAAAGTCCGTTGGCGCTCCGGCGCGGTGGCCAGGCTATTCAGGGCGCTCCAAAGCTCGACCTTTATTTCTGGTGTCACAGCGACCCCTTCGCCCTCCAATAAGAGCTGAAGCCATTCCGAGGACCAGGTTCGTTCAGCCGGATCATCGATGTGTCGCAGAGGCTGGAAGCTGAGGTCGGCCGTCCGCCCGACGGTGTGATGGCGACCTTTCACTGCCAAGGTCATTGCCCGCGCCGAGCCGCCCTTGTCAAACAAGAAGACCTGGGCGTTTGAATATCTCATGAAGGACAATGCGATGAAGCTCAGCAGGACTGACTTCCCCGCGCCGGTCGGCCCCAGGATCATCATATGGCCGACGTCGCCCACGTGGGTCGACAGGCGGAAAGGCGTCGCCCCTGAACTCAGGGCATATAGCAGAGGGGGGCCGTCCAAATGCGTGTTTCTCGGCTCCCCGGCCCAAACCGCGGATAGCGGCATGAGATGGGCCAGATTTAGTGTGTGGACCAAGGGTTGCCGAACATTGGCATAGAGATGGCCCGGCAGGCTGCTGAGCCAGGCTTCCACGGCATTCAGGGTTTCCCGCACCGTCGTAAAGCCCAGGCCGTTGATCACCTGTTCAACGCGGCGGATTTGCTCATCTGCCGCCTGTGCGTCGGGCGCCAACAAGGTTACCGTCATCGTCAGGTAACCGAAGCCGACTTCGTCACCGCCCAGTGTCTGTAGTGCCAGATCGGCGTCCGCGACCTTATTGTCCGCGTCCGTATCGGTGAGTTGGGTCGGTTGGGAATACATGACTTCCCGAAGCAACGCCGTCACGGATTTGCGCTTGTTGAACCATTGTCGACGCGCTCGGGTGAGCGTCTTCGTCGCCAGTTCCTTGTCGAGACAGATGAAACGCGTCACCCAACGATAGCCGATATCGAGGTGATTGAGCGCATCTAAAAGCCCCGGGCGGGTAACGCCTGGCATCCCCAGGACGGTCAAGGTTCGTAGGTGGCGCTCTCCCAAGCGTGGGGCCATCCCCCCAAACAACGGCGTGTCCACCAGACAAGCGTCCAAATAGACAGGCATTTCAGGTACGCGCACTCGATGGGGGTTTTCTGAAATGGCGCCGTGCAGATAGGTCAGGCTCTCTTCGTCATCTAGCGCTTCCACGAATGGCATAAAGGTCGACAGCAGATCGATCGCAGAATTAGTTCTTGTGACGAAGGTTTCGAGTTCCCGATTCCAATCCCGCTCACTTCTCTGGCCCAGGTCCTCGGGTGCCTCCATAAACGCGCGGCCGGCGCTTGCGACAACATCCGGCGCGGGCATGTAGACCAGTGTCAGGAAGTACCGGGTTTCAAAGTGGCCGGACGCTTGACCATCGAATAAGGCGCGCCGCTCTTCGTCCACCAGAGCGGCCACGCCAGTGGCATCGCCTGTCGCAGGATATTCCAGTGCGGGCGACCGGCGTGCCTCGAAAAAGAGCCCCCAGCCTGAACCGAAGCGGCGCAACACATTGTTCACGCGTGCCGAGATGCTGACCAGTTCAGCGAGTGTCGAGCTCTCCAAATCGGGGCCCTGATATCTCAGGGTTCGTTGGAAACTGCCGTCCTTATTCAGGACGACGCCAGGCGCAACGAGTAGCGCCCAGGGGAGATGATCGGCCAGCCTATCCGCTGTGTTTTTGTACTGTCGCAGGTTTAGCATGTGTAGAAGGCCTTTTGCCTGAGGTGACGAAGCAGGATGGGAACGAAATCGGGGTCGTAGCGGGCGGCACAAACGGCCAGGGTGTGCCCGACCAGCCAAAGGCACAGGCCGGGCAGCCACATCTGCAGACCGAGTCCTAAGGCTGCGGCCACGGTTCCGTTGGCAATTGCCAGGGTTCGGGGCGCGCCACCTAACAGAATGGGCTGGGTCAGTGATCGGTACAGGGGGACTTCAAACCCCTCGACGGGTCCGCTCATCCGAGCAACGCCCCCCCGCCGAAGCTGAAGAAGGTAAGAAAGAAGCTCGATGCGGCGAAGGCGATCGATAGGCCGAAGACGATCTGAATGAGTTTGCGGAAACCGCCGCTGGTCTCCCCGAAGGCCAGGGTTAGTCCGGTCACGATGATGACGATGACCGCGACAATTTTGGCGACAGGCCCCTGGATGCTGTCCAGAATGGATTGCAAGGGGGCCTCCCATGGCATACCCGTACCCGTAGCCAAGGCGGCCGTGGCCAAGCCGAGGCTCAGCGTGGGAATGATAAGCGGCAGCAGGCGGGTCAGCCGCGAACGCATTTGGATAGCCGGCAATGAAATCATGATCAGTCTCCTTTGTTGTGGGTGGAAGGACAGGTGGTGATGGACATGCCGGCCGCAGATGAAGACAGCAGATAGTCGCCTTCGTTCGTGAGCCCTTCGACCCGTGCGATGTCTGCCAGGTGGCGACGAACGCCGGTCAAGGGATTCGCGCCGGCCATAAAGACAATGAGGTCCATGGCATCGGCGATCAGAGCACGGGGAATCTGGGGCACCGCTTCCTGGATCAATTGCTCCAGACGATAGAGCCCGCCGCGGGCCGAACTGGCATGTAGGGTTGCCAGACCACCGGGGTGACCGGTGTTCCAGGCTTTCAGGAGGTCGAGTGCCTCTCCCCCTCTTACTTCGCCCACAATTATCCGGTCGGGTCGCAATCTCAGGGTTGAACGCACGAGATCTGTCATGGTGACATATCCAGGCCGGGTGCGCAGACTGACCACGTCTTCGGCCGCACAGCGCAGTTCTCGAGTGTCCTCGATGAGGATGACGCGCTCTGACAGCTCGGCGACTTCTGCTAAAAGGGCGTTCATCAGGGTGGTCTTGCCGGAACTGGTTCCGCCCACGACCAATATATTGTTCCGATCCACGACCGCTCGGCGCAGGATGGCGGCCTGGGCGTCAGACATCACGCCGGCAGATATGTAGTCCGCGAGCGTGAACAGCTTTCCAGCCGGCTTTCGGATTGAGAAGCAGGGCGCGGAGACGACTGGCGGCAGCAGGCCTTCGAACCGTTCGCCGCCGGTGCCGTCCGGGTCACGTGGCAATTCCGCACTGACGATCGGACTGTCAGAGTTGACCTCAACTCGTACGTGGCTGGCGACCAGGCGAATGACCCGTTCGGCATCGGCCGGGACGAGGGAGCTTCCCGTATCTTGGCGCCCTTCGCCAGCAATATCCAGACGCACGGCACCATCCGGATTGACCATGAGTTCCAGCACGTCGGATCTATTTAACGCCGCCAGTAGCTGGTCGCCCATGGCTGTCTTGAGCATTGTCCGTAAGCGCTGACACGACAGTGGGTGTTGGCTCATGTCCGCTCCCCCCCGCTGATCTGTGGATTGAGGGTGGCCACGCCTGAGGACAGATGGCGCCCGACCTGCGTCACGAATGTCTCGTAGCGTTCGCGGGCAATTGCCCGCGTGGCTGCGTCCGGTTCGGGCAGGTGAGCGTCTCGCAGAAGTGTCAGCCGGACGAACAAGGCCAGGCTTTCTAATTGAATGGCCTGATCCCTTTCGATCCGGTTCAGTTGTGCCGACAGCCGGTTCAGCCGTTGACCGAAATGATCATCGAGTTCGTTGGTTCCTCGACGATTGAGCCATGACCGGACAGCATCTTGGAGAACAGCGGACTTGCTCATCCCTGGCTTGGCCGCCAGGGCTTCGAGACGTGTGCTCAAGGGTGGGTCAAGGAACAGTTGGTAGCGAGTCTTTTGATTGGCCATATGTCCCTCACAGATCCGCAAAAAGGTCAGGCGTCTGACCAGGCCTTGCATGGCCGGCCGCTTCGACACGCAGGAGGTTGGCCCGATTGGCGGCGCTGACACCGCGCAGGCGGTCCATGGCCCGCTTGTCTGTCGCGGCCTCGTTGTCGTCCTCCGGCGTGGGGGCGGTCGCCTCCCTCGACGGCATTGACGCCCTTGCCTCACTCGGCAGCGAGGGATGACGCACATGCCCCAAACCTTCCGAAGTCTTGTCGTCGTCCGATGCCAAGGCGGAGGCCAAGCGCTGGTCCGCGCCGCGGATATGGCCTTCCCAATCGTTGTCGCGGGCCGGCGGGCAGTCGGCGAACCCTGTGTCCAGCAAGGCCGGGGGCGGCAGGCGACGATTGATGAAGTTGCGGTCCTGGAAGTAGCGCAGTTTTTTCGCGCGGATTGGCGGCAGGCCGGAAACGAGAACCAGTTCATCAGCCGCCGGCAATTGCATGACCTCGCCTGGCGTCAGAAGTGGCCGCGCCGTTTCCTGGCGGGACACCATCACATGGGAGAGCCAGGGCGCCAGCCGGTGGCCGGCATAGTTGCGCTGCGCGCGTTGCTCAGTGGCGGTGCCCAAGGCGTCAGAAATCCGCTTTGCCGTCCGCTCATCGTTCGAAGAGAAGGCAATCCGCACATGGCAGTTGTCGAGAATCGAATTGTTTTCGCCGTAGGCTTTGGCGATTTGGTTGAGGCTTTGGGCGATGAGGTAGGCTCGGATGCCGTATCCCGCCATGAAAGCCAGTGCCGTCTCGAAGAAGTCCAGCCGCCCGAGTGCCGGAAACTCGTCGAGCATCATGAGGAGCTGATGACGGCTGCTCTTACCTGCCTCCCCTTCCAGACGTTCGGTCAACCGACGACCGATCTGGTTTAGGATCAAGCGTACAAGTGGTTTTGTGCGGGAAATATCCGAGGGCGGAATGACGAGGTAGAGCGAGACCGGGTGCTCGGTATTGACCAAGTCAGCGATGCGCCAGTCGCAGGTGGCGGTCGTCGCAGAGACGACTGGATCGCTATACAGGCTCAGAAACGACATGGCGGTGGACAGCACGCCGGAGCGCTCGTTCGGCGCCTTGTTGAGTAGCTCCCGTGCAGACATGGCGACGACGGGGTGGACCACCGGCACGGCTTCAGTCCCCAGGTGGTTGGTAGACAACATCCGGTGGAGTGTGTCGACGATGGACCGTTGTGGATCGGACAGCAGGGTGGCGACGCGAGCCAGACTTTTTTCCTCCTCCGCGTAGAGAACGTGCAGGATCGCGCCGACAAGCAGGCTGTGGCTGGTCTTTTCCCAGTGATTGCGATGTTCGAGCGCGCCATCCGGATCGACGAGAATGTCCGCGATGTTTTGGACGTCTCGGACTTCGTAAGGGCCTTTGCGGACTTCAAGCAGAGGGTTGAAGCGTGCGCACCTGACATCAGTCGGATTGAACAGGACGCAGTGTGAAAAGCGCGAACGCCAGCCGGCCGTCAACTCCCAGTTTTCCCCCTTGATGTCATGGATAATGACGGAGCCGGTCCATGACAGAAGGGTCGGAATGACCAGCCCTACGCCCTTGCCCGACCGAGTGGGTGCAAATGCCATGACATGTTCGGGTCCATCATGGCGAAGATACTGATCCCGCAACTTGCCGAGAAAGACCCCGGTATCACCAAGCAATCCAGCCGTCTTGATTTCCGGCAGGCGAGCCCATCGCGCCGAGCCATAGGTCGTCACGAACTTGGCCTGCCTCGCGCGTAACAGAGAGCCAATAAATGCTGTGCCACATCCGACCAGGCCCGAAGTCGTCGCAAGCCAGCCGCACCGATGAAATACCTCGGGTGCATAGGCCTCGTACGAGAACCACCAGGGGAAGAGCTGCCAGGGCCGGTAGATTGGCCAAGCGCCCATCGTAAACCAGGGCGCACCCAGTTGCGCCTGAAACCCGAGCTGAACTGCGGCCCATTGCGTCGCGGACCACATTCCCAGGACGATCAATCCGATGACGAGAGCAATCTGTCCGATTAGGAATTTGGTGGGCGTCATGTCGTCTACTCGCAAAGCGCGGCCCGGTGCCGCCCGTGCGAGTAGAATCAGCGATGATCAGCCAATCTCATATAACGGTTGTGTACGGTCTTACCACATCCTGTCACATAGTTTGTGTTCGTAGGGTTTGCATACTCGAATTCTGACCAAGTTATTCTGCAATGCGCCCGTTGCGGTCGTTGGCAGTGCGCACAACTACCACGCCCGAAAGCGGTCATTAAGATTTCGATTTTCTCAAACCTAGCGGATCATGGAATGGGGCAACGTCGAACAGCCTCTTCATCCAGAAAAAAATTTTAGGCCTGAGGATGAACGTCAATATCTTTGAGCCATTCGTTTAACAGATGACGCGACTTGCCATTGCTGTCCCGTCGCCTAATCGAACTCAATAATTGTGGTGACATTTTAAAAACAGGTTGTAACTGATTGTATCGATCACATTCGCGATAATAGGCTCGCCTCTTTGCAGCCGCCCCAATTTCGAACCAGAAAACCCACCAGGTAATTTGACGCTTAGTGTCCGAGGTAGCTCTCTCGTGGAAACCATCAATTTCCAGATAACCTCTTCGTTCCTCTTCGTCCTTCTGCGTCAGAACTGATAGCCTGAAAGACACGCAGTCTTCAGCCGGCGCGAAACTTGCTGGCTTCGCAAGGCATGCTTCATCGAATTGGCGCATGGTGGTTTTGTCGATCGTCCCGACGCGTTCCATCCCAGAAACAGCACTATGAATCGCTTCAAACGCGTCGCTTTTAAATTTCCGAGGCGCAGTCATTGCAAATCTCCATCAACTCCCCACCGGCCACTTCAAGGTCGATTTCTGCCGTACTCTTGCCGGCGTAGATGCCTGCCAACTTCCTGAAGGCGTCCAACTCTTCGTCGTCAATATTGGCTCTATCTTTCTTCGCAAAAAGGAAAGCGTAAACCCAATAGTTCCCGCCGCGCGCCAGAATGATGCTTCGGTGCCTATTCTTATTGAGGCGTTTTTTGAAAACGCCACCCCCAAGATTGTCACCAAGGCCTGCCATAACGTCGGCAATGCCGGCGCATAACTCAGTATCCTTAATAAGAGCCTTTCTCGCAGCTCTGGAAAACCAGGCTGTTTTGAATACTCTCGCGCCGTCAACAACAGGCTTTTCCATATATAGCACCCAGTGCTAGAGATTTCAACTTTGGTGTGTTAAGTCACGCGGTAAGTGTCAGGCTCGCACCTTCAGTGGTTTGACGTTCCCGCCCTTGATCTGATCGAGATAGTCGGACCACCACTGCGCCATGCGCACCCGCTCCTCCCAGTACTGGCCGCGGTTATAAGCCGAGCGGGTTTTGCTCTTATCGACTCGGTGAGCGAGCGCGACCTCGATTGCATCGGGCTGCCAGAGGCCGGATTCATTGAGGAGCGTACTGGCCGTGCTCCGAAATCCATGTCCCGTCATTTCATCGCCAGTGAAACCCAGGCGCCGGAGGGACACATTGACGGCGTTCTCGGACATGGGCCGCTGCCATGACCGAATATTCGGGAAGAGGTATTGGTGGTCGCCGGTAATTGGACGGAGATCCCGAAGCAGATTCACACTCTGCCTCGACAATGGCACCCAATGCTCCCTACGCATTTTCGTCTTCGGCGTTGGGATGCGCCAACAGGCCTCTTCCAGGTCGAACTCGGACCATTCCGCCAGCCGCAGTTCCGCAGGGCGCACGAAGACGTGCGGAGAGAGTTGCAAGGCTGCTGCCAAGGGCTTGAACCCTTCGAACGCGTCAATCGCCCTCAGAAGGCCTCCCAGGCGGCCTGGATCGACAATCGCGGCGTGGTTGGTCACCTTTACCACTCGAAGGGCCCCACCGAGCACCGCCGTAGGGTCGGACTGCGCGCGGGTGGTCCAGATGGCATACTTGAATACCCGGCTGGCGAAGGACCGCAGCCGATGGGCCGTCTCGATATTGCCGCGCCGCTCAACGGCCCTCAATACACTTAGGACCTCAAACGGCTCAATATCAGCAATCGGGCGATTTCCCAGCTTGGGTTCGAGTTGCTTCAGAAGCCAGTAGGTTTTGACTTCGGTTGCCGGCGCCATGCCGTCGGCCTTGGCCTTCTCGATATATTCCTCCGCCACAAGCTTGAAGGTATTAGCGGCGTGCATAGCTGCAGCGATCGCATGGCGCTTCTTCTCAGCGCCAGGGTCAATCCCCTGCTCCAACTGCGTCCTCGCCTCATTGCGGCGCTCCCTGGCCTCCTTCAGACTTGTCGCGGGATAGGTCCCCAGAGCCAGGTTTCCCTCCTTGCCCTGAAACCGATACCGAAATCGCCACAGAACAGACCCCGATGGCTTGACGATGACGAAGAGGCCTTCGTTATCGTAGAGCTTGTAGTCCTTCGTCTGGCCCTTGGCGGACCTGAGTTTCGCGTCGGAAAGTGACATGTTTGGGGTCTCGATTTTGGGGTCTGGTGAGGAGACCCGAATGAGACCCAAAATTCGCCCGGATGCAGGCGGATTTTGGCGGACGATAACGGACCTCGATGGCCCTAAATTACCATATTATAAGGGATTTTTCAAATTTCCGGACGTCTGCGGAAGGTATGATGGTGCCTGGAGCCGGAATCGAACCAGCGACACGCGGATTTTCAATCCGCTGCTCTACCAACTGAGCTATCCAGGCCCTCAAAGCCAGCATCGGAATAGTCACGACGCCTCGGGCGGAGGCAGGTCTATAGGGGAGCTACACCCCCTTGTCCAGACGAAAAAGACAAGGATTTCCGAAAAACTGTCAGTCTTCCACATCATCCTGTGATGAGGTCGCCGAAGTCAGTCCGGCATCGCTGTCTTCCTCGCTGACAGACAGGCTGCCGCCACCATCGATGACATAATCCCCCTTCAGCCAGTGGACCAGGTCGACATCGGCGCAGCGTTTGGAACAGAACGGGGCGAAGCTTTTCGCGGCATTGGCCACGCCTTCCAACGCCTCACCATAGGGCTTCTGGCAGCGGGTACATTTGCGGATCATGTGACGATAACCTCAGGTCTGGTGGCCGCTTCCAGGCGGATGATCGCTGACAGCGGATCATGCGACGCCGCCAGCAGCGGACGGATAATATCTAATGTACCCGGCGGCGCGCGCAAGGTCAGCAAGCGCCCCGGTTCGCTTTCGGCGCGCTTGACGGCTTCGCGCAGCAACAGGTGCGCCGCCCGGACAGACGTGCGAGCCGTATCCATCAGTGGCGTGGCGCCCCACGGGCGGACGAATTCCAGCGTGCCGAACTTGCCGACCGGACCGACAATAAGCTGCTCCGCCTCCGGGCCGAAGCCAGCCAGCAACAGTTGGCGCAGGCGATCCGCATCATGGCGCTTGCCGATCAGGTCCATGACCACCAGTCCGGCCAGTCCGGACAGCCGCAGCCGCCGGCCGATATCGGAGACGGCGCGCTCATTGCACGCTTTAGCGAAGGATTTGGGCGTCAGCACACCCTCGCCACCGGCAGAATCGACATCGCAGGCGATCAGGGCACGCGTGCGTTCTATGCTGAGATAGCCGCCTTGCGACAGTGGCCCCGACGGGTTGAGCGCGCCGTCTTCGGCAGCATCCAACGCATCAAAATCAACGATTGATTCAATGACATCGCCAAAAGCGGCAGCCTTGGCCAGCAGACGATCCTTCAGGGATTGAACCGGCGTTATCCGGCGCGGCTCGCCTTGCGCGGCACCGATCAACCGGGCGCGCGCCCGTTTCTCCTGACGCGCCTCGGCGATGATCTCAATTTCCAGCGCCGCGCCTTCCACCAGTTTGGCAAAGACCTCCTGCGGCACGTCAAGCACCGCTTCGCTGCCATCGGCCAGCAAGAGGAAGGCCAGGCCACCGGTCTTGTTTTTCAGGCGGGCCACTGAGCAGACATTAACCATAATCAATGATTGATCATGCTCATAGCCCTCGGCGTAAAGATGCGGCTTACCATCGATATAGACGGCACCACGCGCCAGTCCGAACCGGCTTTCATAATGGAGGGTGATCACGGCCTGTAACCCGCGCCATCGAGCAGGCATTTTGTTTCGTAGAGCGGCAATCCCATGACGCCGGTATAGCTGCCGACGAGTTGGGTCACATAACTGCCGGCGAGGCCCTGGATAGCGTAGCCGCCAGCCTTGCCGATGCCTTCGCCGCAAGCCAGATAGGCGGTAATATCACTGTCAGTCAGGCGCTTGAAGGTCAGGCGGGTCTCGACCAGGCGCGACGACAGTTTACCGGCCGGGCTGACCACGGCCACGCCGGTGTAGACGCGATGGCCGCGCCCGGAGAGCAATTTGAGGCAGGCCGCCACATCGGCTTCGGCATTGGGCTTGTCGAGTACCCGGCGACCAAGGCAGACCACTGTATCGGCGGCCAGAACAAAGCCGGGTGTTACCGCCGCCACAGCCTGCGCCTTGGACACGGCCAGACGCAGCGCCAGTTGCGCCGGGGTTTCATCTTTCAAAGGGGATTCGTCAAGATCGGCCGCTGCGGTATGATCAGGCACAAGCCCGATCTGAGCCAGGAGATCGCGGCGGCGCGGACTGGCGCTGGCCAAAATCAGGTTCGCGCGCTCAGCCATCAGGCGCTTAACTTACTTGAAGCGGTAGGTGATACGACCCTTGGTCAGGTCATAGGGCGTCATTTCGACCAGGATACGGTCGCCAGCCAGCACACGGATGCGGTTCTTGCGCATCTTGCCCGCGGTGTGGGCGATGATTTCGTGGCCGCTTTCTTCCAGCTTGACGCGGAAAGTGGCGTTCGGCAGCAGTTCAACGACCGTGCCCGGAAATTCCAACAGTTCTTCTTTTGCCATACGGCCCCTCTGGATGCGGACGGAATCCGCACCGGGACTCACATCGCTCAAAATATCAGATTGCGCCCTTTATACCCAAAGGCCGCAAGTGGAAAGCCCAAAAAGGAAAACGCGCCGGCCCAGCGCCTTCAGGCGCTTGCCCGGCTTTAGTTAGCCTCAATCGCCGGCAGCCACATCCGTGGCCTTGGCTACGCGCCAAACGTGGCGCGGGCGCTCAATGCGCCAGTTTAGGTATTGCGCGATTAAAAAAAAGTGCGCCGGACAAGGCCCGACGCACTTTTGAAGTGAAGAGGTTCCGGAGGGGGAATTAGAACTTCTTCACGAGGCTGAGGGTAGCCGTGTCGGCATTACCCTTGTCACCGGTAAAATCCGAACGGGTATAGTCGGCGCGGACCGCATAGCTCGGATTGATGTGATACTGGCCGCCGATGCCGTAATCGAGCGCGGTGCCCTGTTCCATCTTGCCGGCAACGGCCGGGGCCTTCAGATCCGTGTCGGAGACGCCGACGCGGCCGATCAGGTCGAAGCTGGGCGATACCGGCAGATAGCCGACGCCATAGACAGCGGCCTTGTTGGTCAGCTTGTAATTGCCGCCGACGCCATTGTCGTCATTGGTGCCGAAAGCGGCTTCGCCTTCAACGCCGAAATGCGGGGTGATCTTGGTACCGACGCGGGCATTGACGCTGCCCAGCTTGGAGTCGGTCTTGTCATTGTCGGTCTGCTGGTAGCCGAGCGAACCATAGACATGGCCCACATCCTGGGCGCTGGCAGCCGAACCGATAGCAAGGGTAGCCACGGCAGCCGTGGCGATCAAAAGGGTCTTCATAGCATGTGCTCCATATTGAACTGGTCACGCACCGGGCAGAGTGCGGGCCGGACGATCCTGTTGTCGTCTGCGTTCAATATGGCGATGCCGACGGGCCTTCGTGGGGCGATTGCGGGGTCTTTTTGAGGTCTTTGCGGCCAAATAAGACCTTATGGTCACCCTTCCGCCCCGATTAAGGCGAACGGCGTGATATATGGCCGCTTTTGGCCGGATTCACGCCCTGTTGCTGAACGAAGATGAATAAAATAAATGTAATAAAATCATAAAGATAGGAAAAATTTGCCGACTCAGATCCGCACCAGTGCATTGACCAGCGTAAAGAGGCGGCGCGCCGTTTCATGATCGATGGCCACCTTGCCCCTGAGGCGCTCGGCCAGCAGTTCGGCGCCTTCGTTATGGACGCCGCGGCGGCCCATGTCGATCGACTCGATCTGCGCCGGCGTGGCGTTCTTGAGCGCTTCGTAATAGCTTTCACAGATCATGCGGTAGTCACGCAGCATGGTCTTGAAAGGCGCCAGCGACAGCATGATCTTGCGGGCGAAGTCCGGCCCGGTGATATCGAAAACCAGCCGGTTGTCTTCCAGAGCCAGCCGCAGGTCAAAAGGCCCTTGCCCTTCCGCCGCCCCTTCGGGCACGAAGCTGTTCTTCTCGATCAGGTCGAACATGGCGACCTTGCGCTCGTGCTCCACCTGGTCGGAAGGTGCGCTCAAGGAGGCTTCATCAATGTCGATTCGGGCGATACGCATGGCAATTGTCTCACTTTCGGTCCCAAAGCAGGATGAGCATGATTGCCCCTGATTTGGCAAGATCAAGTCCCGATGCGTCAGAAATGCTCCGGCGTACTGCGGGCGCGGCGCGGGGCCGCCAGGTCGAACAGAAGCACGTCGATGCACTCGGCTTCAATGCGGATGTCCCGATGGCTCGCGCCGGCGAAACGCAGGGTCAGGGCCACAGCGGGCGCTTCCAGGGGTTCGACCGCGATATCGAGCAGGCTCAGCGGCAGGTTCGCCTGTTTGATATCAAGCCCGCGCATTTTAACCGCCGTCACGCCCGAAATCCGCAAGACGCTCGGCGCGCGCAGCGGGACGCCCTTTCCGGCCTCATGGCAGAAACGGTTCATGCGCAGGGTGAAGTGACGGCCGGCCGGATCATAGCTGAGATCGCCGGCGCGCAGGGCGGCATCCTGCACCAGGGCCGAAATGGCCGGCAGGTCGTCGGTTTCCTGCGCCATCAGGCGCAAGGGCTTTGCCGGCGCCTTTCCTAGCCCGAAAAGCCCCATCTATTCGTCTTCCATGACCGGCGTGTCGCCCTTGATGCGGCGAATCTTCGCGCCGCAGGCCGACAGCTTGCCTTCGAGATTTTCAAAGCCACGATCGAGGTGATAGACGCGATTGACGATCGTTTCACCGCGCGCCGCCAGTCCGGCGATCACCAGACAGGCCGAGGCGCGCAGGTCGGTGGCCATGACCTGGGCGCCGCGCAGTTCGGCCACACCATGCACGCGCGCCTCGCTGCCGGTGACACGGATATCGGCACCAAGGCGCCCCAGTTCCGGCACATGCATGAAGCGGTTCTCGAAGATGGTCTCCTTGATCACGCTCTCGCCCGTGGCCAGGGTCATCAGGGCCATGAACTGCGCCTGGAGATCGGTGGCGAAACCGGGATAGACATCTGTGGTCACGTCAACCGGCCTGATGGCACCGGAGCGCTTGATGGTCACGGTATCGAAGCCGCGATGGACCTCGCAGCCGGCCTCGACCAGCTTGTCGAGCAGAATGGAGATGAGTTCGGGGCGCACCTTGGTCAGGCGGACCTCGCCGCCGGCCATGGCGCCGGCCACGGCATAGGTGCCGGCTTCGATACGATCGCAGATCACCGACCAGTCCGTGCCGTGCAGGCTGGTGACGCCTTCCACGACGATGGTGGTGGTGCCGTGGCCGGAGACCTTGGCGCCCATGGCGTTCAGGCATTCCGCCAGGTCGGAGATTTCCGGTTCACAGGCGGCGTTTTTCAGCACCGTGGTGCCGTGGGCCAGCACGGCGGCCATCAGGGCGTGCTCGGTGGCACCGACCGAGACGAACGGGAACTCGATCTCGGCGCCCTTCAGGCCGCGCGGCGCCTGGGCAAAGACATAGCCTTCGTGCATGTCGATATGGGCGCCCAGGGCTTCGAGTGCCTTCAAATGCAGGTCAACCGGGCGGGCGCCGATGGTGCAGCCGCCGGGTAAGCTAACCTTGGCGTGGCCGGTGCGGGCGATCAAAGGCCCCAGCACATTGAAAGAGGCACGCATCTGGCGCACCAGGTCATAGGGCGCGAAGGCCGAGGTGATTTCCGGCGTGTGCAGCAGGGTTTCCTGGCCGTCCGCGCCATCCGATTCGGTGATCTGGGTGCCGAAGCGCGTCAGCAGTCGCCCCAGCAGGCGGGTATCAGCCAGGCGCGGCATATTGGTCAGGCGCACCGGTTCGGAGGTCAGCAGGGACGCGGCCATCAGCTTGATGGCGGAATTCTTTGCGCCCGAAACGGGAATGTCTCCGAAAAGAGGGGTGCCCCCCTCGATAGCAATGCGATCCATGAACCGGCCTGTAACTCGAACCTTGGCGCCAAAGCGGCGAATACGCGGTTCTACATGACATTAAGCCGTGCGCAATACATGCTTGCGCTTTTAGGACTCGTTTTGCTTCCCTTTTTCGTTATCGGCGGCGGGTTGCTCGTCAGGGGCGGCAGAAGCGGCCTTGCGGCGGCGCAGATTGTCGCGCAGGGCCGCCTGCAGGCGCGCGGCGCGCATCTCTGCCTGGGTCAGCTTGCGTTTCGGAACTTTGGGCGTTTCAGACATAAAAAAAGCCGCTCGGTTTGGGACGAGAGGCTCAGGGCTTAAGAAATCCGGGGATTAATTGCAAGCGGGATGATTTTTCGCGCCGGCCAGCGCATTTTTCGCTTTGTCTTTTCAGAAACTTTGGCTATAGCCCCCGCCTCGGGTGACGTTTGCGTCCCCGTCCGCCGCGTTAGCTCAGTGGTAGAGCGCATCCTTGGTAAGGCTGAGGTCGAGAGTTCGAGTCTCTCACGTGGCACCACGGGGCCCCTTGTTTATAAAGACTTGGGGCCCCACCATCATCCTTCTGTAACAGCTAAGTAACCAGAACGGGCCGTGAATGTACCAGAAGAACTGGTACAGAATCCGTACAGGCTGTTATCAGATCGTTTCGCGCCAAATAAAAAAACCCACCGTTTCCAGCAGGGCTTTCTTTCACTTCACAACCGTTACGGCCGGGGGCGGCGCATCCGCCCGCGCAGCCCTGAATATGTCCCAGGTCGCCTTCGCTGCGGCGATCGGCGTCACCAATGTCGCCGTGGCCCAATGGGAGACCGACAAGCGAACGTCGCCGGGGTATCTGAGACTGGCCGTCGCGGCGCTCATTGCCGGGCTGGAGCCGTGGGGGACCTAATCAAGTGTGAACGTTCAATATGCCTGAAACGTAGTCGCCAAAACTAGTCTCAACTATCACCTTAAATAAGCCCGGAATCAGAACAAAGTTACCAATCGTCAATTCAGCTTTAATTCCGACCAGCCCATTACTACCCATTTCAGAAGCTGCCTGATCGATGACACTTTTGGCAATGACATTTCTGCCAAGCTCCTTCCCATCAGGCAACAAAATTACGATCGCCAAACGATCAGGCACAGAGTTCATATCGAAGTTAATACGCGTGTACACACAAATTTTTGGCAGCGCGGGCTGATGGCCAGTAGGCGGCGCCACCGAAGGCACCTCGACCGTAAGATTGTCTGACATTAATCCGACGATTGTCTCACCGCCGTTGAATTCCTTGCGAACGTCCTCGCAGAAAAATGAAATTGCTGAAAGTGGCATTTTAGGAGGACCGAACCGTTATTTTTGAATTAGTCGGCGCCTCATTCCAGCTAAGACCATTGGATACGGCTCCCAAAGTAACTGGAGCAATCCTCATCTGAGCTGTAGGTGATGTAACCGGTGTCGAGGTGACCGCAATATTTGAGCCCTGACTATCCGAGGGCTTCTTAAGAGTAAAATCAATCTCACGATTCATCGCCCAGGCCAGCTCAGCCACTCGGCCAAGTGTAATATCTCTAGAACTGTTGAACTCACGGTTCACGACCGATCTATGGATGCCTAGTTTTCGGGCAAGCTCCGCCTGCGTGAGACTGTTCTGGTCAGTCTCTTCTGCCAAAGCCCTTCGTAAACTGCGTCGCACCTTCCCGATAAACCTACCAGCGGCACGACGGCTAGGAGTCATAGTAATTTGTAACGACGTCATATGGATTCCTGCTTACCAAAAATTTGGGGTCATCTAAATCAAGCGCGTCTCTATCCCGCTGCAATTGATCCGCATAAGGCCCGTAGAGGTTTAATTTCTTGATTTTATTGGCATCATCTAAGTCTGAGATAATGAAAACATCCCGTTTATAGAACCAGCCGAAAATTCTGACGTCACCCGTTTTGAATTCCCAAACTCCCTCAACCGCGACTTCCATATAGTGAAAATCACCGCCGTTCCCCCTTCCTGTATCATGAGCCAAATCTTCTCCAGAACAAAATGCATAAAGCAATTCATCCACTTGTTGACTAGCCGAAACCTTCGGCCTCCACTTTGAAACGATCCTCGGCAACCGGTCACGAAATTGATCTTTCGCCCTTGGCATCGCATAAACATAAGCCTGTTCTTGAACGCTTGGTTCAAGTTGCGGATCAATTTTGTATAATTGGCTCCGCTGAACCAAGATGGGTATTGTTGCCATTTATATCAACAGTAATGAGAGTCAATCGTCAATCAATTATAAATTGCAGCAGATAAAAATTATCTCAAGAGAATTCGCGCAATCCGTTTATACGCCTCCCCCTCCCTTCGTCACCAGCAGGAACACCACCCCGATCAGGCTTACGACTGAGGCCAACCAGCGTGACGATGACACCGAAAGCGACCTTAACATCCGATCACAGATCTTGAAGATGTCATTTTCCTGCTTTTCGGTGCCCCTACCTGTTACCCTTCATGCTTTTGATCGACAAACCGTCCGATCAGGCCGGCCACGGCCACCAGCACCGTGATCTTAGCCATGCCCTGCGCCGGAATCAGCGCCTTCAGTTCGTCCGGCACCTGCAGCCAGATCGTGGGGATGGCCACCACCGCGCCAAGCGCCCAGGTGGAATAGGCTTTCAAGGCTTCGCGCCAGTTATCGATGAGTTTCATATGTTTAGCTCCTGTAGGGGTATTTGAACATGGAAACGGAGGTCATGGCGCGGTTGCCGGTGCCGCTGATACCGACCGCACTGAACAGGCCCAGTTCAGTGGACCAGCAGACTCCGCGCCAGCTATTATCAGCGGCGCTGGTGCGCAGGGTCCAGGTGACGCCATCGGACGAGGTCATGACCCGGTTGCCCGTGCCGCTGCCGCCAACAGCGCAAAAGAGCCCCAGTTCCGATGACCAGCACAGCCCGCGCCAATCGTTATCCGCCGCACTCGTGCGTGTGGTCCAGGTAACACCGTCAGGGGAGGTCATGATGCGGTTGCCTGTGCCGGAATTGGCCAGGGCACAAAATAAACCCAGCTCCGGCGACCAGCACACCGACAGCCAGTTATTATCTGCCGCGCTGGCGCGCGTCGTCCAGCTTATGCCGTCAGGAGACGTCATGACCCGGTTGCCCGTGCCGGTAAGGGCTACCGCGCAGAATAGTCCCAGGTCCGCGGCCCAGCAGACGCTGTACCAACTGTTATCGGCCGCACTGGTGCGGACCGTCCAGGTCGTGCCATTGGGCGAGGTCATGACGCGGTTGCCCGTGCCGGTGATCGCCACGGCGCAGAACAGGCCCAGTTCCGGCGACCAGCACACCGAGCACCAGTCGTTATCGGCGGCACTGGTCCGCGCCGTCCAGGCAATGCCGTCCGGCGAGGTCATGACCCGGTTGCCGGTGCCTGAATTGGCCACCGCACAAAACAGGCCCAGTTCAGGCGACCAGCACACGGAAATCCAGTTGTTGTCGGCGGCACTCGTGCGCGCCGTCCAGGTGATGCCGTCCGGCGAGGTCATGACCCGGTTGCCGGTACCCGTAATCGCCACGGCGCAGAACAGGCCCAGCTCCGATGCCCAGCAGATGCTGTACCAACTGTTGTCGGCGGCGCTGGTGCTGGCCAGCCAGGCGGCGCCAGCGACATAGTTGCGCTGGGGGACGGGTGGCGTCTTGTAAGCGGCCTTACCGAAACGCACCCGGCCGCTGAAGCGATTCACCGTCAGGGCCGCGCGCCAGGAACTGCCATCCGGCGAGACCTTCACCCCGAAATTGTTGTCACCCAGCAAGCCCAGAACGGCGCGTGTGCTGTACGCTTTTTGCAGGAGGAGTTGCGCGCTGTTGCCGTCGGCCTCCTTGTTGATCGTCAGCGAAATATCGCCGCTGCCGCCTTCGGCCACCGTCTTGCCGCTGAGCAGCGCCGCCGGGCCTTTCATGGCCAGCACATTATAGGCATCGGCGGTCGTGCCCACGCCTAAGCGGTTTAGGTTGGACAGCGCCTTGATCGCGTCCTCGAACGCCGTCCAGCCGGTGGCCGTGCGCAGCAGAAAAACGCTCTCTGACCGGATGTAGACGATCGCGCCTTCGGGAAAGGTCACCGTTTCCCAGACGCCCCCTTCAGCGCGAACGAACGTGCCCGCCGCCAGTGTGCCCCACACAGCCCCCGTGGGACTGGCCGGCAGGATGTAGCTGTCGCCGTCGGCAGGGCTGGCCGGCTGCGCGCTGGTGGTTCGGCTGATTGCCTGCGCCTGGACGAGGCTTTCCAGCCGCATCAGGCCGGCGTTCATGACAATGCGCTTCTGGCTGTGATCGCCGATCAGCGGCAGTTGGAGTCGGGGTGTCGTATCGCTCACGTCTCACCTTTGCTTCAGGAATGGACAGGTGTCTGAAGGATGAGGGGGTAACGATCAGCGGGGATTATTTATCCGAGGTAGACAAGCCGTTTCTTGCCTTTCATGGCGCGCATCTCGCCGACATTATCCTGATGGCTGCCATCCCGGTGGGCCTGAGAGGCGCTGCCCGCGATATAGAGCGTCTTATCGATATCCTTCTGGATCATGTGGGCGGCATAAAGGTGCCCCTGGAAGAAGGTATCGAGGATACTGCCGGCGGGGATTACCGGAATAATGCCGTCAAACACGCTGATGCCGCTATCCATGGCCAGAACGATAAAGGCGGCGACCAAGGTCACCGGATCGCAGCGCGCGCGCAGCCCCTGAAGGAGAATAAACCCGCCGGCCAGCACCGAATAGACGGGCGCCACGCCGGGAAACCACGCCAAAATACCGTCCAGGCCGATAATATTGATAGGCCCTATGCCGATGATGCGATCAGACAGGCGCTTGACCGTATCCACCGAGTCATAGATGCGGCGCACCTCGTCATGTGTTTTTGCGAACATGAGCACTTTCCCAAAAGTGTCCGCACTATTTGGATTAAAAAGTGCGTACAAACGAAAAGGCCGGAGCCTTTTTCAGATTATTTAACTGGGAAAAGGCTCTGGCCCTTGCCCCCCAATGGATCGACACATATAGACGCTACAGACTGGCACTATTAACCAGTAGCGGGGCGGACACCGCTTTTGTCAATACCGATTGGACTCAGATGCGCGTGATCACTGTCCTCAGAACAAGCTGGTCAAGTCTGTGCATCGGCGCATCCGCCCTGTCGCTGGCGGGCGGGCTGATCTGCCTCAAGACCTTTCATTATCCCCCGCTCTATCTCATCGATATCTTTACCCTGCCCTTTCTGACGCTGACGGTGGGGCTGACCGTGGCCTTCTGGCTGGTCCGGGAAAAAGCCGCCTGGCGGCTCGGCGCAGTCGCCAGTGGCGTCTGGCTGCTGGCCCTGGCACCGCAAGCCTTCGTGACGCAAGCTCCGGCGCAAGCCACAGTGCCGGCTGTGCGGCTGATGTTCGCCAACCTGTATATCCACAACAAGACGCCCGAGCGCCTGCTGGACTGGGTCAACGAAGAGAAACCGGATATCATCGCCACGGTTGAAAACCTGACCGATCCCAAATACACGCCGATGGTCGACAGCCGCTATCCGTACCATTACAAATACCACGATACGGTCGTCTATTCGCGCTATCCGATCCTGGCGAGCCATCGCGGCGATACGGAATACAGCTTCGACATGCTCGATATCCGCACGCCCCAGGGCCTGATGCACCTCGCGGTCGTGCATCTTTGCCAGCCGAAGATCGAGACCCATGACTGCCAGTCGTCGCAAATGACGCGTTTGCGGGCGGACATAACGGCGGACCAGCGCCCGAATACCGTTATGGTCGGGGACTTCAACTCTGACCTAAGCGCCTATCTGTTGCAGGATTTCGCGCACGACATGGGCTTCAGGCCGATGGCGGCGCCAGTTGGCACATGGCCATCAGTACTGCCGGGCGTATTGCGCATCGGCATCGACAATGCCTTCGCCGGCAGGAATTTCAGCCTGTCACGCCGCAAGGTCGGGCCGGATAACGGATCGGACCACCGACCGATCGTGGTCGATATCCGGCCAACCCTGAATTAAGACTTCTTTGTCGGCTTTTTGACGGCCGAGACGGCCTTGGCGATCGGCTTGGGTTCGACCTTGGCGGCCGCCTTGAGCACGGCCGGCGCTTCCAGCACCGCTTCGCTCACCGCCACCGGGGCTTCGATCACCGGATCAAAGACGATTTCGGGCTCAGGGGCAATCTCAGTGACCGTATCCGCTACCTTTTCAATCGTCTCTGCCGCGGCCTTAACGGTGGTTTTCGCCATATCCGCCGCCTCGTCAGCCATGGCGGTGACCTCTTTTTCCGCCGCCTTGGCCACGGGTTCCGCAGCGGCCGTGGCCCCGCCCCACACGCCGAAGCCTGGCCATTTCCCGGCAAGGTCGGTCATTTGCGGCATGTCCTTCAGCAAACCTTCGCCCTTGCTGAGGCTTTGGGTCATCGCCCAGGCGCCCAGGCCGAAGCTGGAGGCGGCCCAGAAGGGCACCCACATCGGTGACAGGGCGCCGACCCAGAAATTCACCATTTTTTCGGAGGCCGCCTTGACCTCTTCAGGGGTGGCGGGAAATTTCGGCGTCGGGTAATCGGTCATGCTCAACATCTCGGCCTCTGGGTTATGGGGAATATTGCGGCGCAACATAGCATAGGGGGCATAAATCGCCAATACGGCGAGCGATCACAAAAAGATTGGCGATCACAAAAGTTTGGCGATCACAAAATCCGTATGCGCGCCTGACCGTCCGCCTCACCAAAGGTCGCCACCACGTCTTCGCAGATCGCCGTCAATAACGGTGCGAAGTCCTCCGGTGCATTGACCGTCACCAGGGCGCAGCCGTTCATCTTCATCGGGTTCCACAACGGGCGCAGGCGCAGTTCGGCCACCGCCATCGGCGCCATTTCGCCGATTTCGCGTTCCATATGACGCAGCCACGAATCGAAGGTTTCCAGGTCCTTGAGCGGCAGCCAGATCAGGAAGCGCGCATCCGCCCGCAAGGTCAGCACATTGCGCACCGTCCCGGTGATGCGTTTGTAATCGTCCGGTTTCTCGAAGGGAGGATCGATCAGATACAGCAGATCCTCATCGCCTTCTGTCGTCTGCAGGGCCACCTTGAAGCCGTCGGCCTTGATGGCCTGGCCACGCGGTTCGATGCGGTCATGCAGAAGGCGGTAATCGTCGTCTCGCAGTTCACAGCCGACATACTGGTCGCCGGCGCGCTGATGATCGAGAATCAGCACCGGCGAACCGGGATAGATGCCGATCTGTCCCTTGAATCCCGCCTTGGCATTCTTGGCCCGGACATAATCGGCCAGCGGCTTCAGGCTTTCCGGTACATCACGCCCCATCAGGTATTTAATACCGGCTTCGGCTTCCTTCGAGCGGGCAAAATCGGGATTGGACAGGTCATAATGGCCGGCGCCGGCATGGGTATCGACCACCAGCAGCGGCTTTTCGTTGTTCCGCAACAGACGCAGCAAGGTCAACATAGCGGCGTGCTTGGCGAGATCGGCGAAATTTCCGGCGTGGAAGCCGTGTCTGTAGTTCATAAAAATCTCAGTTCGCGCTTCGTCTTTTTTGGCAGGGCCGCGGCGATCAGATCATAAGACCCGCGCACATGATCCATCAGGTCATCGTCCGCAATGCCACGGGCCTGAATCCACTTCATGCCGCGCGAAGCCAGATAGGGCGCCGGCCGGCAGCCTTCGGCATCGCTCAGTAGCTCGTAGCCGATTGGCGTCACCTTGAAACTGACCGACAGCCCGACATCTTCCAGGAACCCGGCAATGGCAAACACCTTGCCGCCCACCTTCCAGACATCCGCCCCGCCCCACTGCACCACATGGGTGGATTGGGGCAAGGTGGCGCAGAAGGCGTTGAAGGCTTCAGGGGTCACTGCATTATTCCACTATTTCAGGGGCATCTCGCGGGCGATTTGCAGGGTATCGGCCAGCAGCGATTCCGAGGTTGGCCAGGCGCCGGCGCCCTTGCCGGTGACGTACCAGGTCTCACCGTTATCAAGCTCAATAATGGCGCGGTTCTGCTCGCCGCGCGCGCCGACGAGATAGTGGTCGGCATCCAGCACTTCCAGCTTCATCGAACCTTCCAGGCCATTCGCCGTCGGATAGGCGCGCGCCACATAGCGCAGGCCCTTGCCTTTCGGAATGACCAGCGACTCCTCGGTGATCTGGCCGACCTCGATATGTTTCGGCGTCTGGCCGGGAAAGGCGATTTCGCGCAGCAGTTTCAGCTTGGCGCCGACATCGGTGCCGTCGAGATCGGCAGTCGAGTCCGGTTCGGCGAACCCGAGACGACGGGCCTCATCCATGGCGGCATCGAAGGTCTTGCCCGATTCCACCTGGTCGATGACGAAATTGGAGGTGCCGTTGAGCACGCCCGCCAGCGACTTGACCTTGTGGCCCGCCGCTGCGGCGCGCTTCAGCGCCTCGATGATCGGGGCGCCGCCACCGACCGAGGCTGAATAGGTCAGCATGGCGCCGGAAGCCTTGGCGGCGGCGCGCAACTTGTCGGCCGAAGCCGCCACAGCCTGCTTGTTGGCGCTGGTGACCGAAACACCGGCCTTCAGGAAGCCTTCCAGCAGTTCGGCCGAAGGCGATACCCCGGTGCCGATATCGACGAACACATCGACATCATTGCGCACGAACGACCGGGCATCCGAGGTGAATTTCGCCGCCAGCGGATGATCGCGGCGCTTCGAGGCATCGCGAACCAGGATGCGATCGACCTCGATCATTTCGGGCCATTCCAGGCAACGCTCCAGGAACTTGGAACCAACCCCGCCGGCGCCCATCACGGCAATACGGATCGGGCGCTTCAGGGTCTGGGTCTTGCGATAGACGGTTTCGGTGCCGAGCGTCGTTTCATAGCCCTTGGCCAGGCCGGCCACCTGTACGGTCAGGTTATTATCGGCGGCGAAGCGCATGGCCTTGCCCTGCACGACCGGGAAGGCGATCTTCAGCGCCTCGTCCCAGTTCAGCGATTCATATGGTTTGGCGGAATCACCGACATTGGCCGGATCGGCATCGTAGACCGCATCGACATCCTTGATCAGGCGGGCGGTGACACCCAGCGACTTGGCGATGAAAACAGCCGTCAAGTCCGAACCGCCACGACCGAGCAGCACCGGCTCACCAGCGGCGTTTTCCGCCACATAGCCGGGCACGACCACCAGGTCGACCTTAGCCAAGTCGGCGGTCAGCACTTCGGACTTGATAGAGACCGGATTGGCGTTCAGGTGTTCGCCATCGGCCACCAGCCCGATCTCGTTGGCCGAACGGAACTGCGTCACGATGCCGGACCGCTCGCAGGCCATGGCCAGAAGCGTGGCGGCCCGCATTTCACCGGTCGCCACCAGGTGCGGCGTGGCCGAGGATACGGAGGCCTGCGTGTAGCTGCCCGCCAGGCGCAGAAGCTGGTCGGTCTGGCCCTTGAAGGCCGAAACCACGGCGATCACCTTGTGGGCGTCGCGGACATAGCGGTAAATCTCGGAGACCGCGCGTTGCAGCGCGCTTTCGCTCGTCAGCACAGACCCACCGAACTTAACGACCAGGACAGACATAATTCACCCGTTTCAGACCAATTTGCACGGTCGCTATAAGACTTTGACGCCGGAGCCAAGAAAAAACGTGTTTGGCGTTAAGATTCTTAGTGTTGGTTTCGGACGCAACCGTAACCGGGCTTGAACAATGGACGGCAATACGGCAAAGCAGCCCCATGCACAGCCGCGCCGTTCTTTTCCGGGCTTATGGCCTTCTCATCCTGACCAGCCTGATCTGGGCCGGCAACAGCGTGGCGGGCAAGATCGCCGCCGGCCATATCGACCCGATCCTGCTGACCACCCTGCGCTGGTCGATCGCCGCCCTCGTCATCACGATCCTGTCCGTCAAACATCTGAAAGCCGACTGGCCGGCGATCAAACGCCACTGGCCGCTTTTGTTCGGCTATGGCGCCAGCGGATTTGCCCTGTTCAATATCCTCCTCTATTCGGCCCTCACCCAGACGGCGGCGGTCAATGTCATGATCGAACAGGCCGGGATTCCGCTGATCATCTTTCTCGGCAATTTCCTGCTGTTCCGCATTAGGGCGACAGCGGCGCAACTCACCGGTTTTGTCATGACCTTCGCTGGCGTGCTGATCACCGCCAGCCACGGCGATATCCACCAGCTTCTGCACCTCAAGCTCAATATCGGCGACATGATGATGCTGGGCGCCATACTCGTCTATGGCGGCTATACGATCAGTCTGAAATGGAAGCCGATGATCCACTGGCAGAGCCTTTTGGCCATTCCCTGCATCGGCGGCGCCCTGACCTGCGTGCCCTTCATCATCTGGCGCGCGTTTACGCATCCCTTCGCGGCACCGGACGCCACCGGCTGGGGCGTCGTCGCCTATGCCGCGCTGTTCGTCGCACTGCTCGCCTCGGCCACCTATATCGCCGGCATCGAACTGATCGGCCCCAACCGCGCCGGCCTGTTCATCAACCTGCTGCCGATCTTCGGCGTCTTCCTGGCTGTGCTGATCCTGCGCGAACCGCTGCATGGCTTCCATCTGGTGGCGTTGGCCCTGGTCTGCGGGGGGATCGTCCTCTCCGAATGGCGCCGATTCAGGCCGGCTAAGCCCGCGGCATAGAAGATAAATGGCACCAAAATGTCTTGGTGAGACTCTGCTCACAAAAACCTATTACCATACGACGGAAGCTTGCTATCAGGATTTGGAATCCGAACTAACCTCAGTTTGCCATGTTTTGCTGGTGCCGACTGGCAGCGGGAGCACTCATCGTCTGCCCGGCGGAGCCCCATTAAATGCGGAAAGGGCTAACATATTATCGGCCGGTTGCAGCAACGCCAATAACTGGCTGAATATAACTCTTGGCTTCCTGACGCTCACTATATGTGGGTATTCTGTCGCGGGTCCAATATATGCGCTCTCGTACGATTTTAGCAGGATTTCCCCCAACCGCGCACGCTTGCGGAACATCCTTCGTTATGACAGAACCGGCCCCTATCACGGCTCCCGCTTCGATTGTCTTTCCCTTTAGCACCATGACAGACTGGCCAATCCACACGTGGTCCCGGACAACAATGGGCGCCGACTTATTAATCTGTCGGTCAGTTTCATCAAAAACCGGGTGCATGTCGTTGGGGCGAAAAGTTACACCTTTGGAAATCATGCAATCTGCACCGATAATCAAGGCGTCATCGTTACGAAATTCAGCCTCCAGGCCGCCAACAGTTGTGCCCTGACCTATAGCGAAGATAGCATTGTCGCCCCAGAAGTTCAGCCCCATTCTCGCCTGCTTATTAGACGCGCCAATGATAACAACGAGATTATCAGAGCCTTGAAGCATAATCGGAGCGTCCAGCGGACAACATACGATAATTGTATTTTTTGCCGCATTATCTGAATGCGTAATTCTTGGTGGCTTTTTTTTAGCCGTCTCGCTCAGATAGAGCGTTCCACACTCGATATTCTGCTTTTCAAGTTCCGGCAGTAGAAAAGTTGTGGCGGGAAAACCGAAACGCTGCAATTTGCTGAGGTCTATCATACCGCGCACATTATGTTAGGCGTTCGACATGTGCAACCCTGAGCTTTTGCCTCCGGAATATATTCCGCCCGATGAAGCCCTCTTGACGCAACAGCAGCATTTGCGCATATAGGCGCTTACTCATCGAGACCAGCCGAGGGAAAGGCCCAACGACGCTGGGGCAACCGCTGCAAACGCAGAATGGTGCCAACTCCTACAGGGCGCATTTCCCTGACAGATGAGACGGAAGTCCAACGCCCGCGCGGCGTCTTTTCCCGTCTGGTCCGGTGAGGTTTTGCAGCGACCGGACACACCATGAACGCCCACACCTTCAGCGCGCCCGATCTGATCGGCACCGATATCACCGCTCCCATTCCCGCCGATTTCCGCCTGCAAAGCGGCATGAAGCTGGAGCAGACGGACGTGGTGGCGCGGCTCTATGGCCCGAAGGAGGCTCCGGTGGTCGTGGCGGCGGGCGGCATTTCGGCCGGCCGCGTGCTGTTCGCAAAGGAAGACACCACCGACACCGCCCCCGGCTGGTGGGAAGGCGTGGCCGGTCCCGGCGAAGCGCTCGATCTCAATACCTTCCGGGTGCTCTCCATCGAGTTCGCCCCGCGCCTGCAGGCTTCGCAGGTCTATACCATCACCACCCACGATCAGGCGCGGCTGGTAAAGCTGCTGCTCGACCAGTTAGGCGTTGAGAAAATTTACAGCTTTATCGGCGCCTCCTACGGTGCCATGATCGGTCTCGCCTTCGCCGAGCTCTATCCGGATGCGGTTGAGCGCCTGTGCGTGATCTCCGCCGCCCACCGTGCCCATCCAATGGCGACCGCCTTCCGCGGCCTGCAACGCCGCCTGCTGCAATTCGGAAAAGAGACCGGCCGGCCGCAGGATGGCATCTCCCTCGCCCGCCAACTGGCCATGACCACCTATCGTTCCGACGCCGAATTTTCCGAACGCTTCGACGGCCCGCCGCCGGAAACGGCCGGCGGCAACTATGTCGTCTGCGGCTATCTGCGCGCCCGTGGTGACGCCTATACCGCCACCGACGTCAACCGCTGGATCTCGATGTCCGACAGCCTGGACCGCCACCGCGTCGATCCGTCGAAAATCAAGGCCAAGGTCTTCCTGGCCGCCGTTCCCACCGACCGGCTGGTGCCTTACGAAGATATGAAGGCGCTTTCCGAGGCCCTGTCCGACAGCGTCTTCATCGACTTCCCCTCACTTTATGGCCACGATGCTTTCCTGAAGGAAATCAAGCTCGTTTCTGAAATCGTTCGCACTTCACTAAAATGACCGAGGGGGAGAATTATGAAAGCGCCATACCTGATTCCGGCGACCGCATTTCTATTATTGGCCAGTTGTCAGCACCGTCCCCCTTCTTCACCTCCTCCTGCCAAGGACATGCGCCAATCCGTTGAGGCGAAGGAGGCATTTGCAATTGACTTGCCAAAAGAGTGTAATCTGATGGGTGGCGACGCCCAGCTCGACTTTGCGATTTTACGCGTCACCTGCAAAAATACCCCCTTGATCGGCATATATGCTGGTAACGCAGCCAATATTGATAATAACAATGAAGGACTGATCGCCAAGCCAGACATCGGCAAGCGAAGCCGTATTGTTGTTGCGTCAGACCAGACTCAAACCATTCGCGGTTTCTTATGGCAAACGGATTATAGTTGGCCCTCCGAATTGCACATCTGGATTATAAAAGGCGAGGAACATAACCCGCTGGCACAGGAAATTGCAGCATCAGTTCGCCCTACTCAACCCACCGCCACCTCGACTTCAAACTAGAGCTTTAACGTGTCCAAAGACTATCTGAAAAATGCCGGCCTCGGCACCAAGGTCATCAATATCGGCATCGACTCTGACCCGGCGCACGGCGCGGTTATGCCGCCGATTTACCTGACGACCAACTACACCTTCGAAGGCTTCGGCAAGAAGCGCAGCTATGATTATGGCCGGTCGGGCAATCCGAACCGCGACATCATCGCCGAAGTCATTGCCGAACTCGAAGGCGGCGTCGGCGCGGTCATGACCGCCTCCGGACTGGCGGCGCTTGATCTCCTCTGGCAGGATCTGCCCGGCAATCGCCGCGTGGTCGTACCGCATGATTGCTATGGCGGCACCCAGCGCCTGCTCAATGCCCGCGCCAAACAGGGCCTGATCGATCTCGTCTATGTCGATCAGGGCGATGACGCCGCCATTGAAAAGGCCCTTTCCGAGCCGACCGCCCTGCTCCTGCTGGAGACGCCCTCCAATCCGCTGATGCGCCTGATCGACCTGGAAAAGCTGATCGCCCTGGGCCACAAGGCCGGCGCCAAGGTGGCCGTGGACAACACTTTCCTGTCGCCGGCTCTGCAAAACCCGATCAAGTTCGGCGCCGATTTCGTCGTCCATTCGACGACCAAATATATCAACGGCCATTCGGACGTGATCGGCGGCGCCCTGGTCTGCACCACGCCGGAAGACGTGACGCTCTATCGCTGGTGGGCCAATTGTGTTGGCGCCACCGCCGCGCCGTTCGACAGCTACCTGACCTTACGCGGCGTGCGCACCCTGTTCGTCCGCGTCCGCCAGCAGCAGCAGTCGGCGCAGGCTGTGGCCGAATTCCTGTACGCCCACCCGAAGGTCAAGGCTGTCCACTATCCCGGACTGCCCTCGCATCCCCAGCACAACCTGGCGAAAAAGCAGCAGGCCGGTTTCGGCGCCATGATGAGCTTCGAACTGGCCGGCGGACTTGAAGCAGTGAAGCAGCTTTTTGATCATATCGAATTGTTTTCGCTGGCGGAATCGCTCGGCGGCATCGAGAGTTTGATCGTCCACCCGGCCTCGATGACCCACGCCGCCATGTCGCCGGAAGCCCTGGCCACGGCCGGCATCAGCGACGGTCTCATCCGCCTGTCGATCGGCCTGGAAGAAGCCCCGGACCTGATCGCCGCCCTTGAACGCAGTTTGGACCTTATAGATTAACCTGCGGCAGGAGGCGTTTATGACGACACCGACGAATTTTTGGAACACGCGCTACGATACGCCTGACTACCTCTTCGGCACCGCGCCCAGCGCCTTTATTCGCAACTATGCGCCGCTTTTACGACCGCATAGCCGCGTTTTCCTGCCGGCCGATGGCGAAGGACGCAACGGCGTCTATCTCGCCAGTCTCGGCCACGCGGTCGAAGCCGTGGATTATGCCGCCAACGGCGTGGCCAAGGCTCGCCGCCTGGCGGCACAAGCCGGCGTCAGCATGGACATACGCCAGGCCGACCTTAAGGGCTATGACTGGCCGGAAGCGGCCTATGATGCCGTTGTCGCCATCTTCATCCAGTTCGCAGCACCGGATTTTCGTGCCGAAATTTTCCAGGGCATGAAACGCGCGGTGAAGCCGGGCGGGCTGATCCTGCTGCACGGCTATACCCCGAAACAGCTCGAATACCGCACGGGCGGCCCCTCTGAAATCGAAAACCTGTACACCGAGACGCTGTTACGTGAAGCTTTTGTTGACATGGACATGCTGACTCTGAGCACGTACGAGGCGGAACTTGATGAAGGCCCCGGTCACCGCGGAAAATCGGCCCTCATCGATATGGTGGCGCGCAAACCGTAACAGACACCAGTTCAGGACTTGCCAAACTCATATTGCGGCGCATTATACCTATATGGGGTTAGATGGGGGTTCTGCATGAAACGGGTTATCATCGGCATTCTGATCAGCGGCTTATTGGCCGCGCCGGCCTTTGCCAAAAAGGCGCCGCCCGCGCCGCCGCCCCTGCCGTCCGAAGAGGTCATCGCCGCCGAGCGCGCCTTTGATGCCTTTACCTTTGAGCACGGCTTCAATGCCGGCTTCCATGAATACTCGGCCCCGGACGCCCTGACCTTCGGTCCCGCGCCGGAACGCACGCACGACATAACCGCCGCTGCCCTGGCCGCCACTCCAAGCGAACCGCCCTCGCAGCTTAGATGGTGGCCGGCGCGGCTCGGCATTTCATCGTCCGGCGACCTGGCCTATGATCTCGGCGGCTGGACTTATGGTGATAATCCTGAAGGCGGCTGGTTCTTCACGGTCTGGCAAAAGCAGGCGGACGGCACCTGGAAATGGCTGATCGATACGCGCGCCGGCAGTGGTCCCGTTGACGCCCTGCCGCCAAAGCAGCCGACCTATACAGACTTCATCCCCCGCGGGACGAGCGATAACCCTGGCACCGCCGCCGGCGAAATGATGGCCGCCGACATCACGCTCAACAAGGCGCTGACAGTGCAAACCGCCACCACGGCCTATAATGGCTTCCTGGTGCCGCCGAGCATTGTCAGCCAGGAGACTGGCGCACCGGCCCAGACGCTGGAAGCCCGCCTGCCGATCCTCGATACTCGTCCGCAGGGCCTGGCCTGGGTGCCCGAAGGCCAGGGCGTCTCGAAGGCCGGTGACTTTGGTTACACCTGGGGACATGCCGCCACCGATACTCACGATGCCACCGTGCAGGGCTACTATATCCGCGTCTGGCGCAAGGACGGCCCGAATGTCTCCGACTGGCATATCATCGCCGATATTTATCATCCTCTGAAACCGACCGCATAAGAAAAGCCCTCCGGCAGAACCGGAGGGCTTTATTCCTGGGTCAGGCTCTAACCTAAACCCGCGACAGCTTCACATCGATATTGCCGCGGGTGGCATTGGAATACGGGCAGACCTGGTGGGCGTCGCTAATTAATTTATCAGCCACGTCCGGCGCCAGGCCCGGCAGGGAAATCTTCAGTTCGACCGTGATGCCGAAACCGTGGCTGATCTTGCCGATGCCAACGCTCGATTCGATGTGGGTATCGGCCGGCACGGCGATCTTCTGGCCGGCGCCCACAGCTTTCAACGCGCCGATGAAGCAGGCGGCATAGCCCATGGCGAACAGTTCTTCCGGATTGGTGCCGTCACCACCCGCGCCGCCCAGTTCTTTGGGTGTCGAGAGTTTCAGGTTTTGATTGCCCGCCGAGGCGGTGCCTTCGCGGCCGCCGGTGGCCTTGCCGTGGGCGGTGTAAAGAACGGTTACAGCTTCAGTCATTGTCAGTCTCCTTGTTAGTCTCTGGGGTTAAATTTAATAATGAACAATTATATTGCGCGCAATTTGATGTCAATTAAATTGTGCGCTATATATCGATAAATTTTTCCGAGAACGAAATGCCTGACACCTCCCCGCCAGAACTGAAACTCGAAAACCAGATATGCTTCGCCGTCTATTCGGCGGCGCACGCTTTTGCACAGGCCTACAAGCCGCACCTCGACCCGATGGGTCTGACCTATCCGCAGTATCTCGTCATGCTGCTGCTGTGGGATCAGGATGGCCGTTCGGTCAACGAGATCGCCCATCCCTTGCATCTCGATTCCGGCACCCTCACCCCCCTGCTTAAACGCATGGAAAAGGCCGGCCTGCTGACACGCGGTCGGGATGCAAAGGACGAGCGCATCGTGCGCGTCCACCTGACTCCGCAAGGCAAAAGTCTGAGGGAAAAGGCCCGCGCCATCCCGCAGGCCATGCTTTGTGCCTCCGGCCTGGAACTGGACGGCCTCATCGCTTTGCGTGAGGAAGTCAAGGTGCTGGGCCAGAATCTACGCGAAAAATAGCCGAAAAAGACGCCTTGTCAGCCCATTTTAATTGTCCTACAAAATAACCCAACCATAATACCGGACACTTCAGGGAGTTTCTTTTCATGCGTCATCACGCTATTTCCTTAACCGCGCTCGGCCTGCTGGCTTTCGGCTGGAGCGCCGCGGCCTCTGCCGCTACCCCAGTCACCCAAGTCATGGTCGACACCACCAAGCCTGGCGCGCCGATCAGCCGCCAGATCTTCGGGCAGTTCGCCGAGCACCTCGGCACCGGCATCTATGGCGGTATCTGGGTCGGCAAGGATTCGCCCATCCCCAATACCCGCGGCATCCGCAATGACGTCGTGGCGGCCCTGAAAGCGATCAAGGTGCCCAATGTGCGCTGGCCAGGCGGTTGCTTCGCCGACGAATATCACTGGGAAAAAGGCATCGGCAAAGGTCCGCGCCCGGTGACGCTCAATTCCAACTGGGGCGGCGTGATCGAGCCCAATACCTTCGGCACCGATGAATATATGGACTTCCTGAGCCAGATCGGCGCCGAATCCTACGTCTCGGCCAATGTCGGCTCTTCCACACCGCGCGAAACCGCCGAATGGCTGGAATACATGACCTCGGAAAAGGAAACCAGCCTGGCCATGGCGCGCCGTGAAAACGGCCACCCGGCGCCCTACGCCGTCAACTTCCTCGGCATCGGCAATGAAAGCTGGGGCTGCGGCGGCAATATGACGCCGGAACACTATGCCGACGAATATCGCGCCTTCTCGACCTACGCCAAGAACTACAATCCTGAACAGGTCGGCGACAAGCGCATGATGAAAATCGCTTCCGGCGCCAATGTCGATGACTACAACTGGACCGAAACGGTCATGAAAGACACGCAAGGCAAGGAGATAGACGGTCTCTCCCTGCACTTTTATTCGGGCTTCGAAAACTGGCCGCCCTACCAGCCGGCCTCCGGCTTCGATGAAACCGAATACGCCAAGGTGATCAAGACCGCCCTGCGCATGGACGAGCTGGTCACCAAGCATTCGGCCATCATGGACAAGTACGACCCGCAGAAAAAGGTGGCGCTCGTGGTCGATGAATGGGGCGCCTGGCTAAAGAACGAGCCCGGCACCAATCCCGGCTTCCTCTTCCAGCAGAACTCGCAGCGCGATGCTGTCCTGGCGGCCGTGACGATCAACATCTTCACCCGTCATGCCGATCGCGTCCGCATGGCCAATATCGCCCAGATGATCAATGTCCTCCAGGCCATGATCCTGACCGATGGCGACAAGATGGTGCTGACCCCGACCTATCACGTCTTCAAGATGTACGTGCCGTGGCAGGATGCCACCTTCCTGCCGGTCACCTATGATGCCGGCACCTATACCCACGGCGGCGTCACCCTGCCGCGGGCCGATATCGCCGCAGCGAAAGCAAAAGACGGCAAGGTCTATGTCTCGATCACCAATATCGACCCGACCCAGCCACTCGAAGTCGACCTGACAGCGCTCGGCCTGAAAGCGAAATCCGCCTCCGGCCAGACCCTGACGGCGCCGAAGATCGACAGCATCAACACCTTCGACAGGCCGAACACGGTCGTGCCCAAGGCCATTTCCGCCACGGCGAAGGGCAGTAAAGTGGTACTGAAACTGGCGCCGGAATCGGTCACGGTCGTTTCGCTGGACTAAAACGACAGCGTTTATAGTGAAAAGCCCCCGCCGGTCCTACCGGCGGGGGCTTTCTTTTATTCAGTTTACTGCTGAGATCAGGTATACAAACCAGCCGCTTCCAGGTGTTCCTTGACACGGGCTTCCAGCGTTTCGGACAGCATCAGGCCCGTCGGATGATCAACGGTCTTGATCTGGCCGCGCACAATGGCGCGAATGGCATCGAGGTGGGCTTCAACCAGTTTCCATGGCGCAATCATGCGCTTTTCTTCCTCGTCCAGCATCTTGCACAGCGAACCGGCCACGCGTGTGATCAGCGGGAACCCGTAGGTTGTGCCCAGCCCCTTGAGATCATGGGCGCGATAAAAGAGCTGGTCGGAATTGACCATGTTCAGCCCCTCTTCCTTGATCCGGGCCTGAACCTCTTCCAGCTTCCTGATTTCATCCATCAACCAGTCTTCAAAATGGTTGGACAGATCGGCCAGGGCCGCTTCCGCCTTGGCGACGGCCTGGGCATCCAGTGCGCCCAGGCGTCCGCCCACCTTGGCGCGCAAGGTGTTTGGCACTTGAATAATCTGAGCTTTTTCCGGCATGGCCATTACAGGTAAACCTTCTACGCAAATCGAATGAACCGACGCTATACGAAGGTCATTTAAGAACCGCTAATGCGCCGGAAATTTCTATTCAGGCGCTACCCGCCAGATACGGTTCCCCGCATCGTCCGACACATAGAGCGCGCCTTCCGGTCCGACCGCCACACCGACCGGGCGACCCGACACATGCCGGTCATCGAGAATAAAGCCGGTCAGGAAGTCCTCATATTCGCCGGTCGGCCGCCCATCCTTCATGCGAGCGATCACCACTTTGGAGCCAGTGCGCGCCGCACGGTTCCATGAGCCATGCAGGGCGATAAAGGCCGCGCCATCGTATTGCGAGGGGAAAGCAAAGGCCGCGCCCGCCGGTGCGTGATAGAAGGTAAAGCCCAGCGGCGCCGAATGCGATACAAACAGGGTATCCGGCAGGCTGATCTTGCCTTTCAGGTCAGGCCGCACCCCCGCCTGGCGCGGGTCTTCATGATCGCCAAGATAGTACCACGGCCAGCCGAAGAACTGGCCGTCGGTGACGCGGGTGAAATAGTCCGGCACCAGGTTGTCGCCCAGCATGTCGCGTTCGTTGGTCGTGCAGTAGAGGTCATCCGTGCCCGGCCTGAAAGCCAGACCGACGCAGTTGCGGATGCCGGTAGCGAAGACGTGGCGGTCGCTGCCATCCGCCCGGAAACGCAGAACCAGTGCCCGCCCTGCCTCGCTGCCCCAGCTTTCACCGAGGGCATGACCGGCGATGAAGTCCTTCGGCGCCTTACCGATACCTTCGGCCACATTACTGGCGGAACCGACACTGACATAGATATACTGGCCATCGGCCGAGATGGCGATATCGCGCGTCGAATGGCCGCCGGTCGTCGAGAGATTGGCGACCACCGTTTCAGCTTTGCCACCTGCGATCGGAATCCGCACCACCGAGCCAACATTGGCGATATAGGCATAACCGTTCAGGAAGGCGATGCCGAACGGCTGATCCAGTCCTTCGGCAAAGGTCTCTCGTGCGGCGCTGAGCCTGCCGCCCTGATTGTGAAAAACGCTGATGCGGCCCCGGCCGGATTCCGCCACGTAAAGATCGCCGTTCGGCGCCATGCGCATATTGCGCGGCCCGTCCAGATCCTGCGAGAACTGCGACACAGTAAACCCAGCCGGCACCTTCGGCCGGAAATTTGCCGATGGCGCGACATATTGCGCGCTGTTGCCAGCGGAATTGGTGGCGAAGGGCTTCGGTAAATCCGCCACCGTCACCCGATGCAGGACGCCCGGTGCATCCTTACGCCAATCGAAATTGCCGTTGCCGCTGACCGGTGTCACCGTCTTTGCTGTGGTAGCGGTCTTACCGTTCAGGCTGGTGAGGTAGGCGATCAGGTTGCGGCGATCGGTGGCATCCGGCACATTGACCGGCATCTGCGTGCCCGGCATGGCCTGCTGCGGATCGGCCAGGAAGGCATCGAGACTGCTTTCATTCCAGGTTTCGCCACGGCCATGCGCCGCCTTCAGGGCATCGGAATAGTCGAAGCCCGCCACGCCGCCGATCTTGCGGCCAGCCACGCCAAATAGCGGCGGCCCCTGGAACGTCCCCATGGCCGGGCTGGCGTCATGGCAAAGCGCACAGTTGGCGGCAAAAACCGCCTTGCCAGCGGCGATCTGCTCCGGCGATGCCGCCTTTGAGCAGGCCGGCAGGGCCAGGGTCATCAGCAGGCACAGGCCGGCCAGCAGGGGCCTTATCAAATCCCCAGCAACGGGGCGGGATCGGGACAGATTTGCTTCCATTGTTCGCGCTCGCTCTTTTTGAAGACGCCGGGATAGTCGCCCCGCTTGCCCTGCATGTCGAGGATAAGCTGGAAATGCAGGTGTGGCGGCCAGTCACCATTTACCGCGGCTTCGCCCAGTCGTGCCACTTTTTCGCCCGCCGCCACGGGCTTTCCGGCAAACAGACCGTCCAGGCTGTCGCGGCTCAGGTGACCATAGAGCGTGTAAAAAATCAGTCCTGACGTGACTTTGTGTTCGAGAATAATCGTCGGGCCATAGTCTTTCGGATTGGCATTATCCTGGAAGCTGTGGACGCGACCCGCCAGCGGCGCGAAAACCGGCGTGCCGGCGGCGTCAAATAGATCGATACCGAGATGGATCGTGCGCGGCTCTGCCCCGCCCGGCGCTTCAAATACCGGTCCGGAATAGATGGCGCGCTCCTCGTCATAACCGCCGACCAGGAGTCCTTTGGCCAGTTTGGCATCGCCCGGCATGCCATTGCGCAGGCCCAGAGCCTGCGCGCCTTCGGCGTCCAGGCGGATCGGCTCAAAGCGCGTATGCAGCCCGCGCATGATCTCGGCACGCGGCGGCGCGGTTTTCAGCCAGTCGGAATAAAGCGCATAAGTCATCCGGTCGAGCCTAGCCCAGACTTGCCCGCCCGGCAATCAGGCTGTAGGACACGCGCATGAGTGTGACGAAGACATATGATGGCGATGAGCCGGTACGGGTCAACAAGTGGCTGGCCCAAAGCGGCGTCTGTTCCCGGCGCGAAGCCGACAGCCTGATCGCGGACGGGCTGGTCAAAATCGAGGGCGTGACCATCACCTCCGCCGGCCACAAGATCGAACCGGGCCAGACTTTGACGCTCGACCAGGGCGGTGCGGCGGCGCTCGATGCCCGCATGACCATCCTCTATCACAAGCCGGTCGGCATTGTGTCCGGCCAGCCGGAGCCGGGCGAAACCCCCGCTATCCGCATGATCCGCCGCGCCAATGTGTTCGGCCCCGCAGATGTCTATCCCGATCAAAACAGCAAGCTGGCGCCGGTCGGACGGCTCGACAAGGATTCGCGCGGCCTTCTGATCCTGTCCGAAGACGGCGTGCTGGCCAAGGCGATCATCGGCCCGGAAAGCGACCTGGAAAAGGAATACCGCGTCGTGGTGCGCGGCCACATCTTCGAGGAAAAACTGAAATGGCTGCGTCACGGCCTTGAGCTCGATGGCCGCAAGCTCAAGCCCGCCAAGGTGATCCAGACCGGCGACCAGGCCCTGACCTTCATCCTCAAGGAAGGCCGCAACCGTCAGATTCGCCGCATGTGCGACATGTGTGAGCTGCGCGTGGTCGATCTCTATCGCGTCCGCATTGGCAATTTACGTATCGGCAACCTGCCCGAAGGCCAATGGCGCTTTATAACACCCGAAGAACGCACAGCGCTGATCAAGGCTTAAAACGCTGCAACCTGATCAATACCGGTTGTTACCCCTCCGTCTCGACGCACTTCGCCTAACGGCTGCGCTTGCTCAACACCTCCCCTCCAAGAGGGGAGGAATAAGTTGTTTCGACATGCCTGAAGGTCACCGAGAGGCGGCGCTGGCGCGGCAGGATCAATCCCCCGACCTTGTCTGTCTTTCGGCCAGTAATGCCGTGCATCCATTTTTCCCGCGCCTCGCCCTGCATGGTCAACAGACTGCGCGGATAGAGATACTGCGTGCGGGTGTCGTGCCCCAGCCGCGTGAAATCCATCATGATCGGAGACCCCAGGCTGATAATGGCCACGGATTTGATGTGTTCGGTGTCGCGGTCCTTGTGTGCGCCAATCCCCTGCCCCGGATGATATTCATTGACCAGGGCCCGCTCCGGCACACCTGCGAAAATGCCATCGGCATGGAGACGCGCCGCCAGCCAGCGCAGCCAGTCCGGCATGGGTTGCGGCCGGTACTCGTCCGGCGCGCCATAGGCGGTGTCATCCGGCGCCCAGCCATACCACTGCCGGCGGCGCAGGAGTTCCATCGACCAGCTTTGCGTGTCTATAACGGCGATCAGGGCCGCCTCCTCGGCCGGCGTGATATAGTCGTCCCTGTAATCCAGGCCGGATATCAGGTCGTCTTCAAACAGGGACAGGTTCGGCAAGGCAGGCATTCAGCGCTCTCATTTTGGGAACAAAATAAGAACACTTATTCAATCCGAAATCAAGGCTTCTGTGGCCAGGCGCAAACATCTATGCTTTTAAGGGGCTTATCAAGCTTTTGCTTCTGACGAGACTTTCATGTGCGAACTTCTGGCGATGAGCGCCAATGTCCCGACCGATGTGCGTTTCAGCTTCGCCGCCCTGTCGCAGCGCGGCGGCGCCACGGGGGCGCATACCGATGGCTGGGGCATCAGCTTCTATGAGCAGAAGGGCTGCCGCAGCATCCATGACCCAAGTCCCAGCGCCCATTCCGAACTGGCGCGTTTCATCAAGTCCTATCCGATCAAGAGCCTGATAGTCATTGCCCATGTGCGCAAGGCCAATCGTGGACGGGTGGCGCTGGAAAATACCCACCCGTTCAGCCGCGAACTCTGGGGCAACGCCTGGAGCTTTGCCCATAACGGCCAGTTGAAAGGCATCAAGAAGCGCCCTCTGACCTTTTATGCGCCGATCGGCACGACGGACAGCGAACACGCCTTCTGCTGGCTGCTTGATCGCCTGCGCAGCCAGTATCCGAAACGCCCGTCCGCCCCGGTGCTGGCCCGCGCCATAGCCGGACTGTTCGCCGATCTGCGCGGATTGGGAGTGTTCAATGCGCTGCTGAGCGATGGCCGCGCCCTCTATGCCAGTTGCTCGACCAAACTCTGCTATGTGGAACGCCGCGCGCCTTTCGGCCAGGCCAGCCTGATCGACGAGGACATGGAGGTCGATTTCGCCAAGGAAACGACGCCCGATGACCGTGTGGTGATCCTGGCCTCAACACCGCTGACACGGAATGAAATCTGGACACATCTAGCGCCGCAGACAACATTGGTGGCACGGAATGGTGCGGTGGTAAAGACGTTCCGGTGACAGGCAGTCCGTCACCAGCCCGGCCTTTATTTTATCAAGCGCTTTTTGGCGAAGGCCCTGCCGGAATGAGATTTAAGATATGTCTCGAATGCAAGGGCCGCTAACTTGTCCGGAAATGCACAATACCAAATCAAGTCCCACGGCGCGAATTTAGCTGTGTGATGAGATCGCCCGGCATTATGGTCCGCGATACGTTGTTTCAGATTAGCAGACGCGCCTGTATATTCCTGGTGCGGGAATGCGATACTGAGCAGGATATAAACATACCACATAATTTCCCCTCCCGCCCGTCGTCGCCCTTCGGGCTTTGCCGGGCACTGCTTCGCCTGAGATCGGCTCTGCATGGCTCCGCCACGCATAGCCGAAGGCGAAGCGTGGTGCGGCCAGCCGGGGTCGAACCGGCATAGGATTGCTCCTGGCAGATTTTAAGTCTGCTGCGTCTACCAATTTCGCCATGGCCGCATGTCCAGGCAGGCAGGGGGATGCTTCTGCCTGAAACGGAGGGAGTCGTAAAGCCTACTTTGCGTCCTTTGGCGGCAGTTTGAAGCGAACATCGGTATTGGCCATCAGCCACAGGGTGGCCGTCCACGCGGCGACGTTCTGGCTCAGTTGCTGCGGATCGATGCGGTCCAGCGTGTCGTTCGGCGTATGGTGGGTATCGAAATAGCGATAGCCATCCTGGTTGAGGTCGAAGGCCGGCACGAAACCGTTCATGGCGCCGGAATCCTCACCGCCGCCCGGCGTCGCCTTGGAGTCCTGGTAGATGCCCAGCGGATAAAGCAAATTGCCCAGTTTGGCGACGAAGGCCGCATCATCGGTCGGCATCAGGGAGAAATTGTTGATCTTGTCGGCGCCGAAATCGGACTCGGCGTGCGCCACGTAGTTGGCCAGTTCCGATTTATGCGCCTCGCGGAAAGCCCCGCCGCCGGTTTCGGTGGTATCGCCCGCGGGCTGAGAGACTTCTTCCGACCCCCAGAAAACGACGCGGATGGTGCGCTTCGGCTTGAGATTATGATCGATCATCACCTTGGCGGCCGCCATGGTGATGGCGATGCCGGAACCGTCATCAATGGCGCCGGTGCCCTGGTCCCAGCTATCCAGGTGACCGCCGACCACGATGGTTTCCTGCGGTTTTTCAGACCCGACCAGATCGGCCACCACGTTCTGCGAGGTCTTGAGCCCCAGGAACTGGCCGGTCGTCTTCATGTGAATCGTGACCGGTCCGCCTTTCCCGGCCTTTTGCAGGGCTTCGATGCGGCCAAGCTGCGAGGCGTCCGGCGCGCTGATCGCCATGGCCGGGATGCCCTTGCCGTCCGACCAGGCCGAGGCGCCGGCATGGGGGAAGCGATTGCCGTCAGTGCTTAAGGAACGCATGACAAAGCCAACCGCGCCGCGCTTCTGGGCCTCCATCGGCCCCTTGGCACGCACCGTGCCCGACATGCGGCCATAGCCGGAGCCATTGCTGGCCTTGGCCATTGGCTGGAGAATGACGACGATCTTGCCGGTCACGTCCTGCGCGGAGTCGAGAAATTCCTGATATGTATCGAACATGACGGCTTCGGCCTCGACCTCGCCGGCCGTGGTGCCGCCGAGTGACACACCGACCAGGGGCTGGGCGAATTCACCGGTGATGGCGATGGTTTCCTGTCCACCGCGCGCCCAGACATGCAACGGGAAGGTCTCGATATGGACGTTCTGGAAGCCCAGTTCCTTCAGATGCGCGGCGGCCCATTCGGCGGCGCGCTTTTCCGAATCGCTGCCAGCCGGCCGCGGGCCGAAGCGCGTGGTCAGTTCGGAAAGGAAGTCATAGGCGACATTGGATTTCAGCGCGTCGTCACGCAAGGCGGCCGCCTGAACCTCGACCGGCACCGGCAAGGCCGCCACAGGAACTGGCTTTGGTTTGGCCATAACCGGCAGGGCGCTCAGGGCGAGAACGGCGGCAAGGCCGGTGACAGCTAATTTCATGATATTCCTCAAAGTTACGCGGTAATTTCTTCAAAACCGGCCAGCGGATTGCGCGCCTTGCCGGCCTCGACAACTGACACTAGCGCCGCCTTCAGTTCATTCGTGGCAGCATCAACCTGTTCAGGCTCACGGCCCCGCACCACCAGATGCGTGCCAAAGGCGCCATCGAGCGACAGGCCATAGGGATAGCTGCCGAGAGACAGCTCAGGATAACGCGCATTGATCTCGCGCAGGGCATCGGCTGCCGCGCTTTCACCGACATAGGACAGCTTGACGGTGCGCGACAGCACGCGCGCGCCGGTGCGCAGACGCGGCGCCACGTCTTCCAGCATGGCCTCCATGATCTTGGGGACGCCGGCCATGACGAACACATTGCCCAACTGGAAGCCGGGCGCGGCCGAAACCGGGTTCTTGATCAGTTCCGCGCCATGCGGAATGCGCGCCATGCGGCGGCTGTTTTCATTGAGCGTCCAGCCCATGGCGATGGACCGATCCATCAGCAGTTTCAGCGCCGCCGGGTGTTCGCTGATATCGACGCCGAACGCCTTTGCCATGCAGTCGGCGGTGATATCGTCATGCGTGGGCCCAATACCGCCGGTGGTGAAAAGATATTCATAAGCATTGCGCAGGGCATTGACGGTCTCGATAATCTGGTCCGCTTCATCATGCACCACCCGCACCTCACGCAGGTCAATACCCAGCGCGCCGAGAAACCGGGCGATTGTATTGATATTCGAGTCAGTGGTACGCCCGGACAGTATCTCGTCGCCAATAATCAGGATGGCGGCGGTCGGATTGGTCGTCATGGGAAGGACTCCAGTGGTATCAGATTCACTTATCGGCATGAGCGGCCTCATAAAAGGGCGGCTCGTCACCAGATACAAGCGATTCTTCGCCGATATCGAACTTGATACCGGAGAAACCATTACAGCACACTGCCCGAACCCCGGCAAGATGCTGGGCCTGCTAACGCCGGGCACACCGGCCCTGGTCACCCCCCTCAATGATCCGAAGAAAAAGCTGCAATACCGGCTGGAGGCCCTAAAAGAACATGGGGCAGATAATAGCACCTGGGTCGGTGTCAACACCCAGTGGCCCAACCGGGTCATACCGTTAGCCATCAGGGCCGGCGCCATCACGGAACTGACAGGTTACGCCACCTTGCAGCCGGAGAAAAAATACGGCCGCAATTCGCGTATTGATCTCTTTGCCAGCGGCCACGCCTTTCTGCCTGATGCCTGGATCGAGATCAAGAATGTCCATTTCTCACGGCAGCCGGGCCTGGCGGAATTTCCCGATTGCGTGACGGAACGCGGCGCCAGGCACCTTTATGAACTGATCGAAATGGTGAAGAGCGGCTATCGCGCCGTCGTTGTTTTCTGTGTTCAGCGCGATGACTGCCAGCGCTTCGATATCGCCCGCGACTGCGACCCCGGTTTCGGCCGCGCCTATGACGCCGCCCGCGAGGCCGGCGTGGAGTTTATCGCCACCGGATTTAGCTTTTCCGAGACGGGCCTGCGACTGGCCAATAGTCTGGAAATCATCTGACCGCACTGCCGCGTTGCGGTTTTCTGGAACCGAGCGCCACCACCGCCAGCAGGGCCGGCATCAGGGCGGCTTCCTGGCCGGGCACAGCGAAATAGCGCGGCTCCCAGTTCGGTTTGAATTTTTCCTTATAGGCGCGCAGGCCCTCAAAATTATAGAAATCGCCACCGAACTGGTAAATCGCCGAGGCGATCTTGTACCAGGCCCGGCTGAGCGGCTTGGCTTCCAGTCCGGCCAGCGGCGCCATGCCCAGCGAAAAGTGACCATAGCCCTGGTCACGGCTGTAGGCGATCAGTTGCAGGAACAGATATTCCATAATGCTCGGCGGCGAAGCCGGGTCGTAGCGCATCAGGTCGAGCGTTAGCAGGGTCTTATCCTGGGTCGGCCAGAGATTGGCGAAGGCCATGATCTCGCCTTCCAGCCGCACCACCGCCACTGGCGTCAGGCGCATGTAGTCGGCCTTGAAGGAGCCTAGCGAATAGCTCTTTTCCCTGGCCGATTTGGTTTTGAGCCACGCATCGGACACCTGTTTCAGACGCGGCATGTGCGGCTCCAGGTCTTCGGGCGCAATGACTTCAAAGGTCGCGTTCAATCCCTCGAAGCGTTTCAGGGTCTGGCGGAAACCGTAGCCCTTCTTGCCGGTCAGATCGAAGCACCGCACATCTACCATGGCTTCTTCGCCTATCTTGTACGGCCACAGGCCCAGATCGAGCACCAGGGGCAGAAGCGCCGGACTGACCTGGTAGAAGCTGAGGCGGGCATTGGCCATGGCCGCCATTTCCTTCAGTTCCCAGCACAGCGCCGTTGCCTCGGCTTTCGGCCCTACCGGTTCGCCCATCACCACCCATTGCTTGCCGGAAATACCGTACATGATGAAGGCGGTGCGGGCGTCATTCCACAATATCTGCTTGTCACGCAGAAGCGCCAGCCAGGCTTGCGGATTGGAGGCGCCAGACACAACCGCTTTCAACGGCTCCATATCCTCGGCATTCGGCATGGGCGGCGTCTGGCGCGCGATGCCGAACAGGCGATAGAGGGTGATCAGCGTAATGGTGACGATGATGACAACCACACCGCGCAGAAAGCGCGAGGTATTGGCGTGATAGGAGAAGTCGATCCACATCGAATGCGCATAGGGCACATGCTGGTAAACGTAAAACCCGCCCCAGATGATCAGGCCCAGGGTGAACAGGCTGGTGAAGGCCCACAAGGGATTGATCGACAGGCTGAGCAGGTTCGAACGCCGGTTGAAAGCCCCCTTGCACGGGATGAGCAGCAAGGCGCAAATGGTCAGCAACACCGCGTTGATCAGGGCCAGTTCGCGGGTCAGCGACAGAACAGCGCCGGCGCAGAAAAGCATCAGGGCCAGATACCAGGCGGATTCGATACGCTCCCACAGGGCGCGCGCCAGGAAGATCATCATGACGCCGATGACCAGGCCGATAATGTGCGAGAATTCGACCAGTCCGAGAGGCAGCCATTTCTGGACCATCGGCATGACGGCGGGATCGATAGGGGTCAGGATCGACAGCAGCAGCAGAGTGCCGGCCGCGAACATGACGGTGGCGAACACAGCCGGAATCATTCGCGTGGCGAAGTCGAACAATATATGATTGAGGTTCGCGCGATGCTGTGGGCCCGTCATGCGTGGCTATTCACCACAATTCGCAGCTCAGGTCTAGCTGGCCTTGCTGCACCAGCTATCGCGGATATCCAGTTGCAGGCAGAGCGAATGCGCCTGGTCTTCGCTGGCCACCGGCCCCACCTTCAGCCGCACCATGGATTTGCCGGAAGCGGTGGTGATTTTCTGGTATACGGGGTGATACTGCTCGACGCCGGGATAGCGCGCCTGCAGGCCGAGCCAGGCGTTCTGAGCCGCTTCCGCCGACCCGAACGAGCCCACCTGAATGACGCGATTGCCGCGCGTGGTCACCACCTTCGTCACGGGCTGCGGCGCCGGCGCAGAGACCGGCCCTTCCGTTTTCAGAGGCGCATTAGCCTCAGTCGGCATTTTTAGCGGGTCGACAATGGCGATCCTGACCTTCGGCCTGGCGATCGGGCCATCGCCGTCATGCAGCAGACCACCCTTGCCAACCGTCAGATCCTTGGCGGTGTTGACGACCAGTTGCACGTCTTCCTTGCTCAGGCTTTTCGCATCCTCCGACTGGCTCGCGCCGCTGTCATCAACCGGAATTTCCTTGATCCTCGCCAGGGATTCCTTGAGATTCTGGTTGTCGCAGGCGGTCAGGCTTACGGCGCACATCGCCGCAGCGCACAAAATGAGAGCTTTACGAAGGGGGGCCATATCAGTCATAAGGCCGGTTATGCGCCAGACCCGCAAAAATAGGGTTAGCGAATATGGTTAATAACGGACAAGTGATTAGAGCTTTTTCGATCTGATCACCATTTCCGAAACGCTCTAATCTTTCTAGTATACGCGCTTTTTAATCCCAAAACCGGATCGCCGGCGCGGTACGTTACACTTTTCGGAAAGCGCTTATGCCGGATACCGCCAAACCCTTCGAAATCGCCCGTGCTCGTACCCTGCCCGCGCTGAAGGCCGAACTGGCCGCCCTGCGCGCCGGCGGCGCCACCATCGGCTTCGTCCCCACCATGGGCGCCCTGCATGACGGCCATCTGGCACTGGTACGCCACGCCAGATCCCTGTGCGACAAGGTCGTGGTGTCGATCTTCGTCAATCCGCTGCAATTCGCCCCTACTGAGGATCTCGATCGTTATCCGCGCGACGAGGCCGGGGATATCGCCCGCCTGCAAGGCGTGGGCTGCGATTTGGTATATCTGCCGACCGTCGATGTGCTCTATCCGAAAAACTTCGTCAGCCGGATCGAAATGGCCGGCCCGGCGCTTGGCCTGGAAACCGACTTCCGCCCGCAATTTTTCTCCGGCGTCGCAACGGTGGTCTCCAAGCTGTTCAACCAGGTGCGGCCAGACGTGGCCGTTTTCGGCGAAAAGGACTTCCAGCAACTGGCCGTTGTCCGCGCCATGGTGCGCGACTTTGACATGGGCATCGAGATCGTCGGGATGCCGACCGTGCGCGAAGCCGATGGCCTCGCCCTCTCCTCGCGCAACGCCTACCTCTCTCCGGAAGAACGCGCCATCGCCCCGAAACTGCATCAGGCGCTGGAAGCTATCCGCGACGGTCGTATGACGATCGATACCGCCAAGATAGAGCTGCAAGCTGCCGGTTTCGGCCAGGTCGACTATATCGCCCTGCGGGACGCCGATACGCTGGGCGAGATCACGCCAGAAACCAAATCGCGCCGCCTGCTCGCCGCTCTGTGGCTCGGCAAGACCCGCCTGATCGATAATCTCGCGGTTTAGACCGTGGTCGCCTAACAGGCCAGTGCGGAAACATGCCCCTGCGCGGCGTAGTCCAGTATAAGTCGGTCGCGCGTCACGATGGTCATGCCCAGTTCGCGGGCGGTGGCAATAATAATGCGGTCGGCTGGATCGCGGTGCAATTTTCCGGGTAAGCCGGATGAAGCGATTAAGGTTTCCGGTGTCATCTTCGCCAGCTCCATGGCCTCAGTGGCCAGAAGGCTCTTAAACCACGCGCCCGGACTGGTCACCGATGGGATACGCCCGCGTGAAACGAGCAAACCCATTTCCCACGCCGTAATTGGCGACACCAACAGGTTTTCGCCGCGCTCATAGGCGGCAACCATGGCAGCCATGCTTTCCCTGGAGAAGGCGGCCCGTTCCATCAACCAGATGGCGGCGCAGGTATCGAGCAGAAGCGGCCTATCCACGCGGACGGCCGTATTTTTCATCCAGGAAATCAGCCCAATCCGGATCGGCCGGCTGTGTCAGGTCGAGATCCTTCGGGATCGTCAGCATCCCCTTCATGGCACCCCAGGCCGGATGCACCTTGACATAGTCCGGATGGCTCGGCGCGGTTTTTACAAACGATTTCATGGCGGGCTTCTTTGTGCGTTTGAAGGTCAGTTTTTCAGCGGCCATATCGACCTCTGCCGTTTCAAAGCCGGCGTCGATCCAGGCGCGCGTCATGACGTTATTGCTGGTATTGTTGCTCCACCACGCCCGCTGTCTGCGCGAACTGGGCGGCAGCTCAAACCCAAGCACGTGCTCGATTTCCGAAAAACCCATCGGAACTTCATCACCGCTCTGCTTCAGGTAATCTTCCAGTGGATCGTACTTACTCATTACGAAATCTCCATTTGCGCGCAATATATCACATTTACACGCAAAGGTAAACACACTGTATGTTACCTACCACACACCCGCTTCCTTCAGCGCCTTCATCATATCCGCCGGCAGGTCTGTCTCCCCTTCAATGATATCGCGCGGCGCGTCTTCAGGCTTCAGATACCGCCAGCCCTGGAAAGCGCGGCGCGGTTGGGCCTCGGTCAGGATGTTCTTCGTCCGCAAACCAATCCGCCAGTGATCGGCCTCCTCGTCGAACGAAACGATCTCGCGCCGGCACAGGATCACACCCTTGATCACCCAATAGAGCGAACCACCGTCCAGCAGTTCTTCCCAGCGCGTCGGGCGGTTGCGCGTGTGGATATAGGAGATTTCCCCGCGCGCTTTTTCCCAGCGCAGCAGGTCATCGAGGCTATCGGCGCCGACGCATAATTTTACCAGATGAATGTCACTCAAAGGGACTGGGGCCTTAACACCGTTAAAAAAGAAGCTTAAATATTTAGAAGCAAATCGGGCGCACTTCTATAGTTAAAGTGCGTACCGGCGATAATGAGGTTTTGCGTTTACGGATGGCCAAGGACACTCCCTCCCTGCAAGCGGCGCTGGAAAGCCTGTTCGGCACGGCCCTGGGCCAGAGCGCCAGCCTGATTTCCCTGCCTGGCGGATCGCGCCTGTTCAGCGCCGGCGATGACTCCGACCACCTCTATCTGCTGCGTTCCGGCCGGCTGGGTGCCTTCCGCCATGATGAGGACCACGACGAACTGTCGTTGATCGGCATTATCCGACCGGGCGAACCGGTCGGTGAAATGTCGCTGATCGCCGGAACCTCGCATAGCTCCACGGTGATGGCCCTGCGTGATTCCGACCTGCTGGCCATGCCGCGCGATGCCTTCTTCGCCGCCATGGAATCGCGCCCCGAACTGACGCTCGCCCTGGCCCGCAAGATGATCGAGCGCGCCCGGCGCGAAACACCCAATGTCACGCCCAATGTCTTTGCCTTCTACGCCATATGCGACCAGCCAATCCGCCCGCTGATCGAGCGCATCGCCGTGCAGATACGCGCACTCGGCTACACGGTGGCCATCATCGACAAGACGTTCCACGGCACCGCGCCCGAAGCCTTCAGCCAGATCGAGGCCGAGAACGATTATGTGCTGCATGTCGCCGAATGCCATGAAAGCCACTGGCGGCTCCTGAGCGCCCGCCAGGTCGACCATGTGTTCCTGCTGGCCAATGCCGAACGGCCGCCCGACGCCCTGGCCAGCGCCTGGGAGAAATCACTGCTCCACCGCGCACCCGACCTGATCCTGCTCTATCCGAACGACATCCGGCCGCATATCCCTGGCCGCACAAAAGCCTGGCTGAATGTCATCGAGCCGACGCGCTGGTTCCATACGCATCCCGACAATGTCAATGATGCCGCCCGCCTGGCGCGCATTGTCACCGGCCATAGTGTCGGCATCGTCTTTTCCGGCGGAGGGGCGCGCGCCTTTTCGGAAATCGGGGCCATTCAGGCCCTGCGCGAGGCGCATATCCCGGTCGATTTCGTCTGCGGGTCGTCCATGGGCGCCATTCTCGCGGCAAGCCTGGCACTCGGCTGGGACGAAGCCGAAATCGACTGGCGTATCCGCGATGCCTTCGTCAATTCCTCGCCGCTCGATGACATCGTCATGCCGTTTATCTCGATGGTATCCGGCGCCAAGGTCGACAAACGGCTGGAGAAGCATTTCGGCGATGTCCAGATCGAGGACATGCCCATCCCCTTCTTCTGCCTGTCCTCCAACCTGACAACGGGCGTACTGAAGGTCCACAAGACCGGAACGCTGCGCCGCGCCCTCAGGGCTTCCATTTCCCTGCCAGGCGTCCTGCCGCCGGTGGTGGAAGATGGCGAAGTGCTGGTCGATGGCGCGGTGATGCGCTCCTTCCCCGCCACCATGATGCGCAATACGCACCTGGGCACGGTCATCGGCGTCGATGTCACGCGGGCGCGCGGCCTGGACCCGCGGGCCTTGGTCATTCCGAAAAACCTCGGCTCGTGGTTTGCCAAGGGCGACTGGCGTCGAGGACCGCCCATTGTTTCGGTCATGATGCGCTCGGCCACCATTATCACCGCCGCCGACCTGGCGCTTTCACGCGCCGCCACCGACCTGCTGATCATCCCGGAACCGGAAGGCGTCGAGATCCGTGACTGGAAAGCCTATGACAAGGCGGTGGAGAGCGGTTACCAGACGACCGTGGCCACCCTGGCGCAACTGGATTCGCCGGTGACGACCCTGCGCAAGCTGGGCAAGAGCGTACACCCGAATATTCCGGCCTTCACGCCGGATGACAGCTATATGGCAACCGCCGTCGAGCCGCCGGCGAAGCTGGCACGGAAATAAAACTCCAAATATCTCTCGATATTTGGCAAGGGCGACCGCCCGCCCGAGCTTTTGCGAGGAGCCATGCGGCGCTTGAGCTAAATCAGTCCTTCAAACCGCCAAGCCGTTTCAGGATCAGCCACACCGAAATCGAAACAAACAGGATGCCCAGCGCGGCGGTGCCGATGGAAATAAAGGTATAGGTATCAACCATGCCGTTGCGGATGACGGTCTGATCATGCGTCGCCTGCCACCAGGCGCCCGTCGCGGCACCGAGGCAACCCAGGCCGATACCACTGATGGTGATGAGCCACAGCGTCTTCATGATCATCTGCCACAGGGTCTCATGCGGCTCATCTGTCTCCTCGGCGGACAGGGCGATGCGATCGCCGTTCATCATCCAGGACTCGTTGTCATCCTCATAGGCTGCGGTCTGGAAATTCGATGACGGGCCAGCGCGCAGGAAAGGTTGCTCCGGCTCCGCCCGTTGCGGCGTTGCCTGGGGCGCCTGGTAATCCTGCGGCAGCGGGCGCTGGAGCTGTTCGCGCCAGTGCAGGCCGCCGATTTCGGCCGCAATCGGCGCATTTGACGGCGCCGACAGATCGACCGGCGCGGGACGCGGGACTTCGACCAGGGTTTCCGTCGCCGCCGCGATTACAGGGGCGGCGGCCGGGATCGGCTTTGCGTAAGGATTCAGGGCGGTAATCACCGGCGGCGGCATGGTCGAGGCCGAACCGATCGGGCTGAAATCCACCACCGTCGGCGCTGCTTCCGGCTCAGGGGTTTCTGACACAGCTTCCGCGCGCGACGAGATTTCAAATGGCGCCGATTCAGCGCTCGAAGGCGAAATGACGCTGTGATTGGTGAATTCGGGGCCTGGCTGTGCCGCCGGTGGTGCCACTGGGGTGGGTTGCGGTGCAGATTGTGGTGCAGATTGCGTTTCCGGCGCCGGCTTTGGGAAAGGCCCGGCCAGCGGGCGCCCCAGATTGCCGCCGCCATAAGGCGAGTACAGCCGCATCAGGGCAGCCGCGGCTTCGGCCTTGCGCGCCTTTTCCGCTTCATCATCGGCCGGAGGCGCCGGTTGCACCACCACTTCCCGATCCCGCTTTTCCTGCTCAAGGCGGGCTTGTTCAAGTTTGGCTTGCTCAAGACGGGCCTGCTCCGCTTGCGCGCGTTCGGCGGCCTGACGGGCCTGCTCCTGACGTATCTTTTCCTGGCGTTCGCTTTCGAGACGCTCCGCCTCCGCGCGTTCGGCTTCCAGACGCTCCGTTTCCAGGCGTTCGCGTTCCAGTCGTTCCGCTTCGATGCGCGCCTGTTCCAGACGGACCTGTTCGAGCCTTATCTGCTCCTGGCGCACGGCTTCGGCGCGAATGGAAGCCAGACGGGCGGCCTCGGCCTGCTCCGCTTCGATACGGGCCTGCTCCATACGCCACTGCTCAAGGCGTTCTTGTTCAAGTCTGGCCTGTTCAAGTCTGGCCTGTTCAAGTTGGGCCTGCTCGATACGCGCGGCTTCAAGCCGTTGTTGTTCCTGAATGCGCGCCGCTTCGGCGGCACGAGCCGCCGCCAGGGCCTCGGCCTCTCTCTGCATTTCAAGCCGCTGAGTTTCGAGTCTTTGGGATTCGAGTCTTTGGGCTTCAGCCCGCTCGGCTTCGATACGCAGGGCTTCCGCGCGCAGGGCCTCTGCCCGCTGCGCCTCTTCCAGGCGCCTTTGTTCGTCCTGGGCACGGGCGATGGCGGCCTGAATATCTATGCTCGTTCTGGCTTCTGGCGCAGCCGGAGGCACCGGTGTACCGGCAAAGCCCTGGGGTAGGCTTTCCACAACGGTTTCCGCCGGCGCAGGCGTGCCTAAGTCGATGACCTGGCGTTCTGCTGCGGCCGGGGCCGGCGAGGCATACGGATTGATATAGCTGGCCTCAGGAGCGGCAACCGGTGACGGCGGCACATCTTCAACCGGCCGGCCGAGCGTGGCGGCCTGGTGGCTGATGTCTTCGGGCGTCAGGAACAGATCCTTTTCGGCGGCACGGCGGCGGATCAGCGGCGCCAGCACATAGGTCTGGCCGTTGAATTCAGCCGAACGCCAGCTATCCATGGCCAGGGCGGCTTCGGCGTAACGCCCTTCATTGATGCGCTTGAGCACGGTTGACTGGGCAAAATTCTCAGCGCCGATATTGAAACAGAAGGACACCAGCGCATCGAACTGGTTCTGATTCAGCGGCACGAGCACCAGATTGTTGATGGCGTCCACCACCGGCAGCAGGTCGAAGCGCAACAGGGCATCGGCATCTTCCTGCGTGACGCGGGCGCCTTCACGAGCGGAAAAGGTATGACCATAGCCCAGGGTCCAGCGACCATCGGGCAAACGGGCCGCGGTTGTACGCAGCCCTTCAAAACTCTTGATGAGCTCGACCCCCGCGCGGGAGACTTTTTGACGCGCTCTCATCCGTAATCCCAGTCCCTGAACCTGGCCCCAGACTGAACATCACAGGGCCGAACACCACAGGCGGCAACCGCCCGATTGCCCCAAAACAAGACAGTTTTCGAGCCTTGTGTTCCAATCTAGCAAACCACAGACCATTTAAGATTTACAAGAGGATTATGGCAGCCAGACCCAGGAAACTGAAATAGCCGCAGAAATCCGTCACCAAAGTCACGAAAATCGGCGAGGCCCCGGCCGGGTCCATCCCCATCCTGGAGGCGCCCATCGGTATCAGGGTGCCCCCCAGGGCCGCCATGGTGAAATTGATCACGGTCGCCCCCGCAATAACCCCCGCCAGCCTGTAATCATGCCAGAAGACCAGCACTACGCCCGCCAGCCCCAGGCCAACACAGCCGCCGATCAGCAGGCCAGACAGAATCTCGCGCCCCAGGGTACGCATGGCATTCGCCGCGGTCAGTTCGCGGGCCGACAGCGCCCGCACGGCCACGGTCAGGGCCTGGGTGCCGAAATTGCCGCCGATCGACGCCACAATCGGCATCAAGGTGGCCAGCACGACCATCTTGACAATCTCGCCCTGGAAGGCGTTGATCACAGTCACCGAGGCAAAGGCCGTCACCAGATTGATCAGCAGCCACGGCAGGCGTGATTTCACCATCGCCATGATGTCGGTGTCGCGCCCCTCGATATCCGACACACCACCGAGCGCCAGGATGTCTTCGCGGTTTTCCGCCTGGATGATGTTAACGATGTCGTCGACCGTAATCTGCCCGACCAGCCGGCCGGAGGCATCCACCACCGGCGCTGAGATCAGGTGGTACTTCTCGAAGATGTAGGCCACCTCTTCCTGGTCCATGTCGACGGTGATTTCCGTCGTCGGGTCCATGAGCGCTGACAGCACCATGTCGCGTTTGGTCCGCATCAGCACCGATACCGGCACGGCGCCCACCGGCTTGTGCGAGGGATCGATGACATAGATGTCGAAGAACAGTTCCGGCAGGTCGTCGCCGGCTTCGCGCATATGGTCTATAGCGTGACCCACGGTCCAGAAACTGGGCGCGGCCATAACTTCGCGCTGCATCAGACGACCGGCGGTTTCTTCCTCATAGGCGAGCGACGTGACGATGGCCTCGCGCTCGGATTCCGGCATGGCGGCCAGGACCGCCTTCTGCTGGTCTTCCTCCAGATCCTCGAAAACGGCGGCGGCGTCGTCGGAATCCAGTTCCTGCAGCACCTCGGCGATATCGGCCGTGTGCATACTCTCAATGACTTCCTCACGGATATCGTCATCGAGTTCCGGCAGGATATCAGCCAGGGCGTCGGACGGAATCCACGGAATGACCTCCTCGCGGTAATCTTCCGACAGGAAGCCCAGCAGGTCAGCGATATCGGCGTAATGCAGGGCATCGAGCAGTTCGCGCAGGCGCAGGCCGTCACCGCGATCGGCGGCATCGATGACCAGCGAAATATATTGCGGATTAAGGGCGTAATCGTCCTTTAGGGCAAAATCCTCGATCTGTTCCGGCGTGATCAGCTCGGCATCGATCTCTTCATTGTCACGGCGGTCTTTAACCGGCGTTGCGACAAGGACATCAGTTTCGGGAATATCGGTTTTTTGAGGGGTTTCGGACTTCTGGCTCATCGCTCAGGCTCCCCATTCAGACGCTATCGCGTATGCCTCAAAAATGATCTCCGGATTGGTGCGGTCAAGAAGACTCGAACTTCCACGGGTTGCCCCACAGCGACCTCAACGCTGCGCGTCTACCAATTCCGCCATGACCGCACGCCATCCGGAGAGGGGCGCAGATAGCAACACTTTTACGCTTTGGGAAGCCCTTAATCGCAACTATCCCAAAATATTAGCGGTCAGGCTTACGAACCGATCGCCATAAAGTCATAGACATTGGCCTGGCGGGTGACCACGATCGATATCTTTTCCTCAAAAATCTGGATTTCGCCGCGCGCCACCGGGTGGTTATTGGCCAGGATCCACACCTCGTCATGCTCATGGGCATCGAGCGGAATCACCGCGCCACGGCCCATGCGCAGAAGCTGCGCCATCGGCAAAACCGAACGCCCGAGCAGAACCGAAATTTCAACGGGAACGGCGCCCACCTGGTTAGACACGAAAAAACAGCCCCTAAAACCCACATAATCGAGAGGGAACCCCTATATTAGGGCCTTGCCTCTTAACAACTTATGACACATTGAAGCGACATGCTTTCCGAGACGTTAAACACGCCGCCATTTGCCAAAAAAACGGGCCTGCCGCCTGAATGGATCGTGGCCCCTGCCCTCGTGCCCTATCCCGAAGCCCTGGCCTTCATGGAAGCACGCGTGGCCGCCATCGCCGCCGGCGAGGCGCGCGAAATGGTCTGGCTCGTGGAACACCCGCCGCTTTATACCGCTGGCGTCTCGGCGAAGAAGGAGGACCTGATAGCCCCCGATCGTTTCGAGGTCTTCGATGCCGGACGCGGCGGGCAATATACCTATCATGGCCCCGGCCAGCGCGTGGTCTATGTCATGCTCGATCTCAACCAGCGCCGCAAGGATGTCCGCGCTTTTGTCGAGGCGCTGGAGCGCTGGCTGATCGACACCTTATGGCGTTTCAATGTCGAGGGCCATATCCGTGACGGGCGGGTCGGCGTGTGGGTCGAGCGGCGGGATAAGGGCTACGAGCCGCTGACCGAAGACAAGATCGCTGCCATCGGCATCAAGCTGCGCCGCTGGGTGAGTTTCCACGGCATCAGCTTGAATGTCGAGCCGGACCTGTCGCATTTCGACGGTATCGTGCCGTGCGGCATCACTGAACACGGCGTTACGTCGCTGCTCGACCTCGGCCTGCCGGTAACGATGGATGAAGTGGATTATGCACTGAAATCGAGCTTCGAGGCGATCTTCGGGCCAGTGGAAGCATAGGCTCTCTCAGTCCCCTTTTCATGGTCTATCCGCTCAATAAAGCGGTGCGCACGCGGTATGGCGTTATGCAGATACTGGTCAGCCCCCAGCATCTTTCGTGAATTGAGCGCCTTAGTATCGAGTAGGTCGAAGCCCACCTTTTCTAGGGTAAAACCCCAGCCAGGGTATCGATCGGACCAGCCTCTGATATAATGCGCCAGCAGTCGGTCACGGCGGCTGTAACCGTGATAATCGAAGGCAATGACGCCGTCTGTTACGTAGATGTGATTGCCCCAGTAGCCTTCATGCGGAATAATCCGCTCGGCATAAAAAACAGGCAAGTTCTGGGTTTCCAGAAACACACCCGCCAGAATATGGCAGGCGCCGAAACCGAAGAATATACGGTCAGGCAGCGCCCAGCGTTTTTCAGGATTTTCCTTGATACCCGATTTCAGGGCATACACGAGGCTCAGCCTTCACCCGGCGTCAGGCGAAACAATGTCCGGCCATAGCGGTTGTCACCGCGCTCGCCGGGCATGACGCAGAGATCGATCACCGCCCAGACCAGCACCGCCACGGCGATAAAATCGAAAAAGCCCTGCGGCCGCGGCCAGACCATCACCACTGCCAGCAGGATCACCGCCGACCACCAGCCGGAACGGCCACGATCGTGCAGACGCTTCGAAACCACGCAGGCGCCGCAATAAAAAAGTATCGGATAGACAATCCAGTTGAGAAAAGACAAGGCGCCCGTCACCACCGACTCATAAACGGCCAGAAACAGCAGCAACACCACGGCCGCGATGATCGACGGCATCTGCCCGGCCCGGCCCGTGGACGAGAAAAACAGTTCGCTCCAGTCGATTTTCCGATTCATCCGCCACTCCAATGCTTTGCCTGCCCTTATACCATGACAGCACAGGCGAAAAGTAAAAAGGCTTAAAGCCCGTCGAGGCCGATCTCACGACAGAGCCGGGCCATGTCCTCCGGCACAGGCGCTTCAAGCGTGAACTCCCCCCGGCCATCCGGATGCGGAAAGATCAGTTGCCTGGCGTGCAGCATCAGCCGCGGCACGGCCACGCCGCCCAGTGATAACGCACCGCCATAACGAACATCGCCGGCGATCGGTGATCCCATTTCCGCCAGATGGACGCGAATCTGGTGCATCCGGCCGGTATGGGGCTCGCAGCGCACCAGGGCGGCTTCGTCGGTGCGCGCCAGCACGGTAAAGGCTGTCTCGGCGGTTTGCGCATCGGGATGATCGGCGGTGCAAACGCGGCTATAGGCTTCACGGCCGATTTCCTCGCGCCGCAGCGGGAAACGGATCACGCCCTCGTCCGGCAGATTATGCGAATTGCCGACCACCGCCAGATAGGTTTTGGCAAAGGCTCGGCGGATCATCGCCTTGCCAAGATAGGAGGTCGCCGGCTGGGTTTTCGCCACCAGCAAGATGCCGGAGGTGTCGCGGTCCAGCCGATGGATCAGCATGGGTCGCCGGCCGCTCGGCTTGACAAAGGTCCACATCATATCGTCGAGATTATTGCCACCGCCGCGCCCGCCCTGCGAAGACAAACCGGAGGGTTTGTTGAAGCCCATGATATGCTCATCCTCATAGACGATCATCGACTTCACCCAAGCCTGGTCGGCCTCCGGGATCAGGCGCGGGGCTTTACGCAGATTATCGCTCTTGCTCTTTTGCGGCGGACGGCTGCGACCGCTGGCGAGCGCCTGACGATGCTGAGGGGAATGCTTGACCATGCAGGCTGACTAACCGGACATGGCTTGCGCGTCAAAGCCTATTCAAAGACGCGCGCCTGATCATCCCCTGCTGGCGGCAGGGCGAATACGATCAATAACGCCAATCCGCCTATGCCGGTCAGGTTCAAAAGCAACCATAAGGCGCTGCGGTTAGTATCGTGGAGACGTCGCGCTCCGGCAGCTAATCCCGGCAACAGGAGTACAAGCGGAACAATCTGGGCGAAGCCACCGATAATCGGACGCGCGAATGTCGAAACAAGCAGACTGCACAGAAAACTGGCGAGATAGAACCACCAGTATTCGGAACGGCTGGCCCGGCCATTAAAATCAACGAACTTGCTGAGGCAAACCGTAATGGCGTCACCGAAATTTCTGGCAGGTGCCGACGCCCCGAAACGGTTTGGGCCGCTCGGCCTGACTAGAAACAGGAGTACAGCCAGCACGATGCCTGGGATAAAGGCCAGAACTGCAAAAAGAATCAGAATGTGCCAAAGTGAAAACGAACCCATAAATTCCCCCTCGTATGAAATTACCACTTCTGCTTTTTCTCGCGCAGTTCGGCCCAATATTCAAGCCGCTGTTTCGTCTTGCCTTCGTGGCCGTCGCCCTTGGGATCGTAGAACTTCGGACGCTTCATGCCATCGGGGAAATAGTTCTGGCCGGAGAAACCATCGGGATCGTCCGGATCATAGATATAGCCCGCGCCATAGCCGATATCCTTCATCAGCTTGGTCGGTGCATTGAGAATTACCGCCGGCGGATCAAGATGGCCGGTTTCCTTCGCCAGTTTCACAGCCGACTTGAAGGCCGTGTAGACGCTGTTGGATTTCGGTGCCGACGCCATATGCACCACGGCCTGCGCCAGGGCCAGTTCGCCTTCAGGACTTCCCAGCACCTCGTAGGTATCGCGCGCCGCATGACACATCAGCAAGGACATCGGATCGGCATTGCCAATATCTTCCGAGGCCATGCGGATCAGGCGGCGGGCGATGAACAGCGGATCGTCGCCGCCATTGAGCATCCGCGCCAGCCAGTAAAGCGCCGCGTCCGGATCAGACCCGCGCACCGACTTGTGCAGGGCCGAGATGAGATTGTAGTGCCCTTCCCGGTCCTTGTCGTGATTGGGCCGGCGCTTTTGCAGATGCGCCAGCAAGCCTTCGCTATCTATCGGCGCATCAAAGCCCATGTGGTCCAGCGACTCGATCAGGCTCAGGATATAGCGCCCGTCACCATCGCTCAGCAGCTTCAGCGTGTCGCGGGCTTCCGGCGTCAGCGGCAGGCCGTGGCCGAGGTGGTCCTCGGCGCGGGCGATCAGCTGATCGAGCGCCGCGTCATCCAGCCTTTTCAGCACAAACACCTGGCAGCGCGACAGTAGCGCGCCATTCAATTCAAACGATGGATTTTCGGTGGTGGCGCCGATCAGGGTGACGACCCCGGCCTCGACATAGGGCAAAAAACTGTCCTGCTGGGCGCGGTTAAAACGATGGATCTCATCGACAAACAGAACCGTGCGCGCGCCTTGGGAATGGCGAAACTGCGCCTGTTCGAACGCCTTCTTCAGATCAGCGACGCCGGAAAAGACGGCCGATATCTGTTGAAATTCATAGCCGGCAGCCTCGGCCAGCAGGCGCGCGATGGTCGTCTTGCCGACACCCGGCGGTCCCCACAGGATCAGGCTCGGCAAAAATCCGCGCTCGATCACGCGTGCGATCGCCCCGCCACTACCCAGCACATGATCCTGTCCCACCACCTCGGCAAGCGTCTTCGGTCGCAGGCGATCAGCCAGCGGCTTTGCCGCCTCATCAACTTGTGGGATAGCGCTTTTCAGCGACGGTTCGGGGGCGCCGAACAGATCGGCAATAGGCGCTTTCGACATGAAACAAATATAGAACATCCTTCCCGGCCTGGGAAGGTAAAATTAACGTTTCGTCCGCTGTGCGGCCAGTTCCCGCCGCAGATTTTCGAGCTGCGCCTGCCCCACGGGTGAAAGGGTGACATAGAGCGCGGGGCCATGACCATCCTCGCGGTCCGCCTCCCGGCGACGCGCGGCTTTTCTGCGGGCCTGGCCAACCACAGGCTCAACGGCCTGCACGCGCTGGCGCCAATAGGCGCTGGCCCGCGTTTCAACCTGTCCTGCGCCTGTGAAATACACGCCCACCTCCGGCGCGGAGACACGATTCTCCGCCCAAAGAGGTTAACGCGCATTAACTTTTCGCGCCAGCTATTTCCCCTTTTTCGCTGGCTTATCCTCAGCCCCGTAAATCGGTTTCAGCCAGTCGGTCGTACCCGCTATGCGCTCCAGATGCGGATAACGCAGGCCCTCGTGATAATCGAAGGTGATGGTTCTGAAATACTCCCCATCCTGCACCAGCAGAGTGATCTTGTCGCTATTGCCTGGCTTATGCGCGGCGATCACCATATCCTTCAGACGATCGCTGTCATAGGCCCGGTCATTGACGGCGATGACCTTCATGCCGGCCGTCAGGCCGCTTTTGAAACCCAGGCCATTCCAGAGCACATCGCGGATACTGCCGTCCTTGCCGATAGTCAGGCCCAAACTGTAGCCGAAATTGGCGCCGCGCTTACTCTCATTGCTCTTGATGTAATCCGACGGCGTATCGTCATAAACAAGCTTGTAGCCGCCACGGGTCAGGCCATCGAGCGGCGCCCCTTTTCCTGTGCGCTCCAACCGTGTCTTCAGAAAGCTGGCCCAGTCGTAGGGGTAGACCGAGTTCAGCGCCGTCACCACGTCATCAAAGGTATAGGGCGCCGGCAGGTAAGAGCCGTTATGAACATTGAAGAAGGCCCTGGCGAAATCGTCGAGAGACTTCTTCCCGCCGGTCTTTTCGCGGATCAGGGTATCGGCATCGAGCCAGATCAGGCCGCCCTCAGCATAATAGTCCTCGGAGCGCTGCCAGCTCGGCCACGACTTCGGCTCGCGGTTGGAGATGATCGGATCATAGGTGGTGTCCTGCAAATCGCGCCATTCGCGCGCCGGCAGCAGGTCGTAACTGGCCATGGTCACGGCCATCATCTGCAAACGCTGGTCGAAATTGTAGAGCCCGGCACGGCTTTCCAGCAGTTCGCCCCAGTAGGTCGTGCCGCCTTCATAGACCCACAGAAGTTCATCGCGCATCGGCTCCTGAAAGGTCGGCGTAAACTGCCCGGCGGGGCGGCGGAACTTGCCATCCCAGCTATGGGTATATTCATGCGGCGGAATAAAGCGGCCAAAGCCCTTGCCGACGACATTGCGCAGATACCCCGGCTCGACGGCGTTTTCCGACGAGCGGTGGTGTTCCAGACCGATGCCGCCCATTTCATCGGTGATGGCCAGCAGTATATCATAATGATCGTAATGCTGGCCGCCAAAGAGCTTGCAGGCTTCCTGGACTACTTTCTTCTGGATGGTCAGGGCTTTTTCGGGCACTTCCAGGTCCGCCGGATCATCAGCGGCAATATCGAGGAAGACCGGCACCTTCGAACCGGGATCGAGATCATAACGCTTGAAATAGCGCCCGGCCAAAAGCGGCGAATCGATGAGGTTGTCGTAGGAGATCGGCTTGAAGGTGACGACATCGCCCTCACGCTTCGCCTCTTCCAGAGCCGAACCATAGTTCCAGCCCTGGGGCATCGTAAGCGTCACCTCAACCGGAATACGGCGGGTGAAGAAGCCTGCAGGATAAAGGCTCTCGTTCTCCCACTGCATGTCCATCATGTTGCGCGTATGGACAATCAGGCCGTCGCGTTCCTGCACGGGTGAGAGGAACTGGAAGTCGGCCACCACTTCGGTGACGCCGGCCGGCACCTCGATATGGAAGCCATTGGTCGCCACGTCATCGCGGCGCCACTTCAGCTCTTTTCCGCCCGCCGTGATATGCAGACCGGCCAACTTGGTGATGTCGCTGTCGCGCGGCGAATGGGTGCCTGGCAGCCATTTCGGTTGCAACAGGGTCAGCGGGCCAGCACCTGAAACCGGGATGGCCTCATGGACGGCAATGATATGGCGGTCGAGATCGGTGGCATCGACATGCAGCTTGATCGTGCCGGGATAATCGACATCCTGCGGCGTAGGCAAGGCAGGCGTATCCGGCGCCGGCATTGGCAAGGCCTGTTCCTGCGCCATCGCTCCGCCCGCTATCAGGGCCATCGCCAGGGCCAAACCGGATACCTTCAACATTATACGCCTCCCTAAATGAAGGGGACATTATTGGCAGGGAATCGCAGGCTGTAAAGCAGTTGCGAAAGATACGGCTGTATTAAGATCTTGGTCACATTACCACTTCACAGTTATGAACAGGCCGACCACTGGATAAGGCCAGATGGTAATGAGTCATGTCAGTCAGATCGCAGCTATCCCATGTAACCTTTCTTTTCATGTCAGGAGATCGTTACCCCGACGATCAGTATATTGAGACAGTCTTATGTCATCGCTTGCCCGGCCGTCACCTGACCTACAGCAATCTGATTGAACAGTTCGCCGATGGCGTTCCGCCGCTGGGCTTGGCGCCGCGCATCGCTTTTCTCCGTCGCATTCTGACCTCCATTCCCACGCAAAATCTGATCGTGATAGGATGCTCTTCCGGCGGACGGGTCATGACACGTCTCGCCGCCGAGTCGGCGGGTAATGCGCCGATGGCCGGCATAGTCTGCTTGGGCTATCCTTTTCGCCATCCCGAAAAGGCGCATGAACCTGACAGGGTCGATCACCTGGCACGCCTGAAAGTACCCACCTTGATCCTTCAAGGCGATCAGGACGAATACGGAGACAGATCGACAGCTTTGATTTATCCGTTGTCAGCCAGCACTCAACTGGAATTCATTGCAGCAACCCATGTGCTCCGCTTACAATCCGAGGGCTGGGACTCTCTTGTGGATCGCATATGCCGCTTTGCCATGGATCAGGTGGCGCGACCTGCTCAGCTATCACGCGCAGGCTGATTTAACTGAAGGTCGCCGTGATCATCTGGCCGTTGCGCATGATGCTTATCTGCCAGCGGCGCGCGCCGGCCCTGGTGGCGGCATCGAGATCGGCGGTGGTGTTAATCACCCGGCCATTGACTGATTTGATGATATCGCCCGGACGCAGGCCGATACCCGCCGCATAGCTGCGTGAGGAATCGATAGAATAAACCATCACGCCCTTGGGTGCATCGAAGGGATCGGCGCCAACCTCCTCGGCCACAGCGGGAGAGAGATTGACCACCTTGGCGCCGGCGAAGGGATTATTGCCGGCAATGACACGTTCATCGCGCGCCGGCGTCGCCGAAGGCGGCTGCGCTTTCACTTTTATCGTAAAGGGCTTGCCATTGCGCAGGCCCTGCACTTCGGTCATCTGGCCCACGGTCAAGAGGTCAATACGGTACCGCATGGAGGAGGCGTCATTGACCGGCTGGCCATCGATGCTGAGGATGACGTCACCCGTCTTTAGACCGGCCTGATCCGCTGGCCCTCCGGCATAGATATCCGATACCAGCACGCCTTCCGGGCGATCCATGCCGAGGCTCTTGGCAATATCACTGGTGACGGTGTCGCCCTTGGCACCAAGCCACGGCCGCTGGAGATGCGTGGCACCGCCAGCCGCGCTTTCGACCACGCGGCGCACTAGGGCCGAAGGAATGGCAAAACCGACACCGGCCGAGGAACCGGAACCGGACACGATCATCGAATTGATGCCGATCAGGCGGCCATTCATATCCACCAGGGCGCCGCCGGAATTACCCGGATTGATGGCGGCATCGGTCTGGATATAGGAACCACCGCCAGGGCCGACCTCAGTGCGGTTGAGCGCCGAAATAATGCCATTGGTCACAGTCTGGCCGATACCGAACGGATTGCCGATGGCCAGAACCAGGTCGCCGACCTCCAGATTGCGATCGTCGTCCATTTCGAGCGTAGGGAAGCTTTCCTTGGAAGCGATCTGCAGCACGGCCAGATCGGTGCGCTCATCGGCCAGCAACAGCTTGGCGGGATATTCACGGCGATCATTCAGTACCACCATGAACTGCTGGCCGCCGGCGACGACGTGGTTATTGGTGACGACGATGCCATCCTTGCGCACAATGACGCCGGAGCCCAGCGACTGCTGGACCTGCTGGCGGGGGACAGCGCCAAACATCTGCCAGAACGGATCGACCTGCTGGCGCACCACGCCGCGGGCATAGACATTAACCACGGCCGGCGCCACGGTGCGGACCACAGGCGCAAACGACGCCTTCATGCCAATGGCGCTGTCCGGCACCTTGGACGGCTGGGTCAGGGCTTCATTAAAACTGCCGGAATACTTTTGCCCGTCCTGACTGTGGCCCGGCGAGCAAGCCGCCAGCATGATGACAGTGGCGAGGGCAAACGGTTCGTGCAGTTTCATGTTAGGCTCCTTGCAGTGATCCGGGTATCCTGAATGTAAAAATCATTACGGCAGTATCAAGGCTGACAGCGCCAATTAGCCGTCAATCTGAGGTTCGCCGCCATAGGCTTTTTCCACGGCCAGGGACTGCCTGACGCCGGTGGCCAGCCACAGGCACAGCAGGGTGCAGACCGCCGCCACCAGGAAGGCCGCGCCGCTATAGACAACCGCGACACCGGGCCGGGTTACCGTGGACAGGACATAGCCGAAGATCAGCGGCGCCACGATATTGCCCATAGTGGTCAGGCTCATGTTCGAGCCCTGCAGGGTGCCCTGCTCCTTCGGATCAACCTTGCTGCTCATCAGTGATTGAATATTGGGCATGGCCAGCCCGCCGAAACAGCCGATGGCGATAAAGCCGACAAATATCTGCCAGTTCGGCGCCAGTCCATAGGCCGTATAGGCGATCAGCGAGGCGCCGATACCGATGTACATGGCCTTGCGTTCGCCGATCCGCTTGGTGATCACGCCGGTCAGCCCGCCCTGCACGATGGCCGACAGGATGCCCACCACGGCCAGCATCAGCCCGACCTCGGTCGGTCCCCAGCCAAAGCGATAGCCGGCATATAGCACCATGGTCGTCGGGAAGACGCTCTGGCCGAACATCAGCAGGAAATACATGAAGGACAGCCGCATCACCTGCGCCGAACGCGCCAGGAACTTGATGGCACCAATCGGATTGGCGGTATGGAAGCTGAACGGCTTGCGCTTATCCAGAGGCAGGGATTCCGGCAGGACAAACAGGCCATAGAGGAAGTTGCACAGGCTCAATGCCGCGGCGAAGAAGAAGGGATAATGGTGATCGCCATTGAACTGGATCATCCCCCAGTGCAGGCCGCCGCCAAGCAGACCACCCAGGCTCGGCCCGACCACGAACCCGACGCCGAAGGCCGCGCCCATCAGGCCATAGACGCCGGCGCGCTTTTCCGGCGGCGTGACATCGCTCATATAGGCATAGGCCGTCGAGATGCTGGCCGAGGTCATGCCGGAAATGATCCGGCCGACTAGCAGCCACCACAAACCCGGCGCCAGCGCCATGAACAGGAAATCGACGCCGGTTCCGAAATTGGAGGCCAGTACGACCGGGCGCCGGCCAATGGCATCGGACAGGCCGCCCTGCACCGGTGTGAAGAGGAATTGCGCCAGCCCCCAGGCCGCGCCGAAAATGCCGGTCCACAGCCCCGCCTGCGAAATGGTCAGGCCGCCGACCTTCATGATCAATTGGGGCAAGACAGGAATGATGACACCAATCGACAGCATGTCAAGGAAGACCGTCACCAGGATAAAGGCAGCGGCGGCTTTTTTGCCTGTAGATATAGTCATTGGAGGCGCTTCCGACATGTTCGGTCTTTCTGGTTATGGTCTGTCCTTACGCGAAATTACCGCGTTCGGCCAGCCATGCCATCTATAAGACCCGTGGCCGGTTTCTGTCAGTATAAGGCCGGCTTCAGTGCGCGCAGATTGCCGTCATTCGCCTCGCCTTTGATACCCAAAAGCTTCGTTTCCAAAGAGTAGACATCGACATTATCAAACGGCGCCAGTTTCACGCCCGGACGGATGGCCGGACCATTGGCAATAAACAGAGCCTGCATTTCCTGCGCTGCCGGGTCGTAACCGTGGCTGCCGCCTTCCGGCTTCGGCATCCAGTTGTCCGTTGATGGACCGACAATAAAACCGCCGACTGCCGCCAGGCAGGTGATTTCCGGCACCCGGCGATGATGGCCATAATGGAAGCGCGCCGGTATCTTCGCCTTGTGCCAACACTGCATATAGTCGTGCTTCGTCTCGATCAGTGCCTTGTCGACCTCTGCCTCATGGCCAGGTTTGGCAGAAAGCCCGGCCACCTGTCCGCCGGTGACGAGGTCATAGCTATCGGCGGGCAGGATATCCGCCAGGCGTATGAATCTTTCCGGCCTGTGCTTGGCCATGCCGTGATCGGCCACGATGATGATGTTGGTCTTGCCATAGAGGCCGCGCGACTTGAGGCCATCGACCAGTTGGCCGATCGAGGCATCGACCTCGCGCAGGGCGGCATCGACCTCCGGACTGCCGGGGCCGAAATCATGGCCCTGGTGATCGACCTGCGAATAATAGAGCGTGATGGCGCCGGGACGTTCGGCCGCCGGCAGATCGATCCAGTCCAGCACCTGCTTCACGCGGGCCGCGTCCGGCATGGCTTCGTCATAAGGCAGCCAGTAGGCCGGGCGCACGCCGTGATTGATAGCCTCGGAACCGGGCCAGAACAGGGTGGCGACCTTGATCCCTTGCGCCTGCGCCGTCACCCATAGCGGTTTGGCGTCGTCCCACCAGAATTCATCGGCCACCGCCTCCTTGTTCGACAGCTTGAACGTGACACCGGGCTTTTGCGGATCGCGCATGGTGTTGTTGACAATGCCGTGGTGATCGGGCCGCAGGCCGGTGACCAGTGTGTAGTGATTGGGGAAGGTCAGGCTGGGGAAAGAGGGCCCCATGGCCGCCGAAGCGCCGCCCTCGGCCAGAGCCTGAAGATTGGGCGTGACGCCCTCCTTGAGGTAGTCGGCGCGAAAGCCATCGATCGAAATCAGGATAAGTTTCGGCCCTTGCGGCGCCGCTTCGGCCACAGGCGGCGCCGCGGGCACATGGCTGCAGGCAGCCACAGACAGACAGGCCAGGGCGGCCAGGACAGACAAACCTTTTTTAAGCATCACGCACTCCAGATAAGCCAGGTCAGTCTAGGGTGTGTGCATGACACAAAAAAGAAGCCCCCGGCGATAACCGGGGGCTTCCTCAAATATAAGCCTGTTATATCAGTCGCTGGTGCGGATACGGTCCAGCATGGGGGCACAAAAAACAGTGTCAGCCTCGTCCGCATTTTCAGACGGGCTGAGGTTCATATCGCCAGACAGGTCAAGCGTCTCTTCGGCGGGGTCGGCGATGGCAAAATCGTCAATCATGGTAACCCTCCTTGCAATGCGATGGAATGCAGACGCGGCGCACAGGGCCCTGTCCACGGCCTGCACGTTAGCGGAGAATTACGCAGATGCGAAATAACGGTTTACGCCGTTTGATCACACTTTCGTTAACCATTGTCACCAAAACATTAATAAAGCCGCTGGATTGCTCCAGCGGCTTTATTTTTACGCTCAAGCGCCGCGAGGCTCCGCGAAACGTCGCGGGCGGGCGCTTGCCCTTGCCGGCACTAGCGTGCCGGAGGGATTACGTTTTTATTCTTCGTCGCCGGCGACTTCAAACACCGGGCCGGAATCCAGGCCCTTGGCGGCTTCGTCACGATCAACGAACTCGATGATGGCCATCGGGGCGTTGTCGCCGTGGCGGAAGCCGGCCTTCATGATGCGGATATAGCCGCCGTTACGGTCAGCGTAGCGCTTGCCGATCACGTCGAACAGCTTGCCAACCTGGGCAACGTCACGGACGCGCGAGATGGCGATACGACGGTCGTGCAGGGTGCCCGACTTGGCGAGCGTGACCAGCTTTTCGACGAAGGGACGCAGTTCCTTGGCCTTCGGCAGGGTGGTGACGATCTGCTCGTGCTTGATGAGCGAGGCAGCCATGTTGGCGAACATGGCGATACGGTGCGAGGTGGTGCGACCGAGTTTGCGATAGCCGGAGCCGTGACGCATGATAAATTCTCCAAAAGACCGGCAGCGCGCGGCGTGACCGATCTCCCAAAAACGAGCCCGAACACAAAGGTCAAAAGGCCGACGGCCCCTGCCCGTTTCAGACGTCCATCCCGAAGGATGGAAATTGCCACGACAAGGTTCTGGTCTTTCGCGGCAAGTCGGAACCGAAAAAACAGTTCCTATAAATAGGAAACCCGGATGATCGCTCATCCGGGTCCACTAAGCTTATATCAGAAATTCTAGATTTGATCTTCGAACTTCTTGGCCAGGTCTTCGACGTTTTCCGGCGGCCAGTTCGGGATATCCATGCCCAGCGAAAGGTTCATGGAAGCCAGGACTTCCTTGATTTCGTTGAGCGACTTGCGGCCGAAGTTCGGCGTGCGCAGCATTTCGGATTCCGTCTTCAGGATCAGGTCGCCGATATAAACGATGTTGTCGTTCTTCAGGCAGTTCGCCGAACGGACGCTGAGTTCCAGTTCGTCGACCTTCTTGAGCAGGGCCGGATTGAACGGCAACTCAGGCTTGCCTTCTTCAACGACCGGTGCCTTCGGCTCTTCAAAGGTGATGAAGATTTGCAGCTGGTCTTGCAGGATACGCGCCGCGAAAGCGACGGCGTCAACTGGCGTTACCGCGGCATTGGTTTCGACTTCAAGGATCAGCTTGTCGTAATCGAGCGACTGGCCCTGACGGGTCGGCTCGACCTTGTAAGCCACCTTCTTGACCGGCGAATAGAGGGCGTCGACGGCGATCAAACCGATCGGCGCGTCTTCCGGACGCAGGCGGTCGGCCGGGACATAGCCCTTGCCGTTCTGGATGGTGAATTCCATGCGCACCGAAGCGCCCTCGTCCAGCGTACAGATGACGTGGTCGGGGTTTAGGACTTCGATATCAGCCGGGACATCGATCTGGCCGGCCGTCACCGGACCGGCGCCCGAGGCGCGCAGAACCATGCGCTTCGGACCTTCGGCGTGCATGCGCAGCGCCAGTTGCTTGATGTTCAGGATGATGTCGACGACGTCTTCACGGACGCCTTCGATGGAGGAGAATTCATGCACCACGCCGTCGATCTGGACGGAGGTGACAGCCGCGCCTTGCAGCGAGGAGAGGAGTACGCGACGCAGCGCGTTACCGAGGGTCACGCCGAAACCGCGCTCCAGAGGCTCCGCGACAAGACGCATCTTGCGCGAAGGGTCGGAACCCGCTTCGACTTGTGGCTTCTCGGGACGAATAAGCTGTTGCCAGTTTCTTTCGATCATTTACGTCCCTCAAGACAGGAAAGGTCGCCCTGCCGGATCAGGCAGAGCGACTGAAAAAATAGGGAAAATAAAATTAAACGCGACGACGCTTCGGCGGACGGCAGCCGTTATGCGGGATCGGGGTCACATCACGGATCGTGGTGATGGTGAAACCGACGGCCTGCAGGGCGCGCAGAGCCGATTCACGACCGGAACCCGGACCAGCGACGCTGACTTCCAGCGTCTTGACACCGTGCTCGATGGCCTTCTTGCCAGCGTCTTCGGCAGCGACCTGGGCGGCGTAAGGGGTGCTTTTGCGCGAACCCTTGAAGCCCATGGCACCGGCCGACGACCAGGACACGGCATTACCCTGCGCGTCGGTGATCGTGATCATGGTGTTGTTGAACGAGGCGTTGACGTGAGCCACACCCGAGGTGATGTTCTTGCGTTCGCGCTTTTTAACGCGTGAAGGTTCTTTAGCCATTGGTCAGCTATCCTTACTTCTTCTTGCCGGCGATGGGCTTCGCCGGGCCTTTGCGCGTGCGCGCATTGGTGTGCGTACGCTGACCGCGCACAGGAAGGCCCTTACGGTGACGCAGGCCGCGATAGCAGGCCAGGTCCATCAGGCGCTTGATGTTCATCGAGACTTCACGGCGCAGGTCGCCCTCGACCGTGTAATCGCGGTCGATGGTTTCGCGGATTTGCAGCACTTCGGCATCAGAAAGCTGGTTGACGCGGCGGCTATCTTCGATGCCGACCTTCTTGACGATTTCCTCGGCGTTATGCGCGCCGATGCCATGGATATATTGGAGCGCGATGACGACGCGCTTGTTGGTCGGTATATTGACGCCTGCGATACGGGCCACTTGAGGTATCTCCTGCAACGCGCCCCCATGCTATCGGGACGCATTTCTTGAAACGAAAGATGACACGTATGCCACACGGCTAAGATTTGACCTTCAGCCGTGGTCCATACGCGTGATTTCGCGGAAGTTGCCCTTATAGAAGGGTTTTGGCTTCCGTCAATGGTTTAGTTTTAAAAAAAGCAAGTCCAAACTGCTTTGGTCATACTTTTTTTACTCTCTTGAGATGATAGGCGCCCAAGGGCGCTTCGCATCCGATATTTTCGGGCTTGCGCCCTCGCCGGCCACCTTTTGGACAGTCGACAGATTCTCTATGCCAGCGCGCTGTCGATATGGGCGGCGACGTCTTCCACAGCACCCATGCCGTCAACTTCAAAAAGCTTACCCTGCGCCGCGTAATAGGGCAGCAGCGGCGCGGTCTGGGCATTATAGGCCGCCAGGCGCACCTTGTAGGCTTCAGGGTTGTCGTCCGAGCGCCCTTCTTCGGCAAAGCGCTTTTCGATACGCGTTACCAGGGCAGCCTCGTCCACCTTCAGACGGACCACCTTGTCGATCTTCGCGCCGCGCTCGCCCAACATGGCGTCAAGCGCCTCGGCCTGAGCCACGGTGCGCGGGAAACCGTCGAAGATGGCGCCACCGGCCGCTTCCGCCGCCGGGAGATTTTCCTTGATCAGATCGATGACGATCTCATCCGAGACCAGGCCTCCCGTGGCCAGAATGTCCTTGACCTTCAGGCCCAGTTCGCTTTCGGCCTTGATGGCCGCCCGCAGCATGTCGCCCGTCGAGAGCTGCACCATGCCCCGTGTCGTGACCAGACGCTTTGCCTGTGTACCCTTGCCCGCCGCTGGGGGGCCAAACAGGATGATATTCATCGGCCGATCCTTCCACGGGTGCTGGTCGCAGCGCCCTTGCTGCCGGTCTTCATCTTCGATTTCTTGATCAGGCCGTCATACTGGTGCGCCAGCAGGTGCGACTGGATCTGCGCCACCGTATCCATGGTCACGGTCACGACAATCAGGATCGAGGTGCCGCCAAAGTAGAAGCTGTTGCCCATCTGGGCGATCAGCAGTTCCGGCAACAGACAGACGATGGTGATATAGGCCGCGCCGAGCACCGTAATGCGGGTCAGGACGAAATCGAGATATTCCGCGGTGCGCTTGCCCGGACGGATGCCCGGCAGGAAGCCGCCGTACTTGCGCAGGTTTTCCGCCGTCTCGTCCGGATTGAAGACCAGCGAGGTATAGAGGAAGGTGAAGAAGATGATCATGATCGCGTAAAGGATCATGAAGACCGGGTGGCCGTGCGTCAGTTGCGTGCTGATCGAGGGCAGCCATTGCAGCCAGCTCGGGATCTTGTCCGGGTTCTGGCCCACGAAGGTCAGGATCGAGGTCGGCATCAGCAGCAGCGACGAGGCGAAGATCGGCGGAATGACACCAGCCGTATTGACCTTCAGCGGCATGAAGGACGACTCACCGCCCATAATGCGGTTGCCCACCTGGCGCTTGGGATACTGCACAAGCAGGCGGCGCTGCGAGCGCTCCATGAAGACGATGAAAACGATGGTAGCGACCAGGACGGCCATGATGAGGATCAGCATGGCGGGGTTGATGTCGCCGGTCGAGCCCATGGACAGAAGGCGGCCGACGGTTGACGGCAGCACTGCCACGATACCCGCGAAAATGATCATCGACGAGCCGTTGCCGATACCGCGCGAGGTGATCTGCTCACCCAGCCACATCAGGAACAGCGTACCGCCGGTCAGGGTGGCCATCGAGGAGATGATGAAGAAGATACCGGGCTGCAGAACCAGGCCGGAGGACTGCATGGCCGCTGAAATGCCGAAGGACTGGATCAGGGCCAGGACCACCGTCAGATAACGGGTGTACTGGTTGAGTTGCTTGCGGCCGGCCTCCCCGCCTTCCTTGCGCAGCTTTTCCCACGGCGCATAGACGGAGCCCATCAACTGGATGATGATCGAGGCGGAAATGTAGGGCATCAGGTTCAGCGCGAACACGGCCATGCGCTGCACGGCGCCGCCGGCGAACATGTTCATCATGCCGAAGATGCCGTTCGACTGGCCGGAGAAGGCCCTGGTGAATTCGGCCATGTTGATGCCCGGCAGCGGCACATAGGTGCCGAGACGGTAAACGATCAGGGCGCCGAGCGTAAAAAGCAGACGCTTGTGAAGATCGGTCGCCTTGGAAAAGGCGCCGAAATTCATATTGGCGGCAAGTTGTTCAGCAGCAGAAGCCATAAGGTCCTCAAATTCGCGCGGGCGCCAGCGCCCCTGTGATCATCCCAAAAGGGCAGACTGGGTGTATACGCGATTCGCAGACCACGCCCTCACCCAATCCAACCCATATGGGGTACGCACATTCAAACGTCAAATGCGCGTGATATCGGCTTGCGGCTTAGCCCTTGCGGGCAGCCTTGGCAGCGGCGATCTTTTCAAGGCGGGCAGCCAGCTTGGCTTCGTTTTCGATGCGCGCCTGGGCGACCGAACCGCCGGCGGCTTCGACAGCCTTGATGGCGCCGGCCGACGCGGACCAGACCTTCAGGTTGAGCTTGGCCTTCAGTTCACCTTCACCGAGGAGGCGCACGCCGTCGAGTTCACGACGGATGACGCCGGCGGCGATCAGGGCGGCGGCATCGATATCGGCCTTGGCGTCGAGCTTGCCGGCATCAACGGCGTCCTGCAGGCGCCACAGGTTGACTTCGGCCAGCTTGAGGGCGAACGGATTGTTGAAACCGCGCTTCGGCATCCGCATGTACAGCGGCATCTGGCCGCCTTCGAAGCCCAGCAGCGAAACGCCGGTACGCGACTTCTGGCCCTTGACACCGCGACCGGAGGTCTTGCCCTTGCCCGAACCGGGGCCACGGCCGACGCGCATACGGCCCTTGGTCGAGCCGGGATTGTCGTGGAGTTCGTTCAACTTGGTCATTTGTAATGCCTTTCAATGACAGGTGCGCTGGTCCCAAAAACGTAAATTGGCGGCCAACTCGGCTAAAAATTCTGCGTCTTCTGCCTGGCGGCAAAAAACACGAAGCGCGCCAGTTACAGCACGCTTCAAAAATAAGCAAGCCCGCGAACCGGAATTCGCGGGCTTGTTGTCTTATTCGACGATGGTCACCATGTGGTGGACCTTAGCGATCATGCCGCGAACCGAGGGGGTGTCTTCCAGAGTGGAAACACGGCCCATCTTGTTCAGGCCCAGGCCGGCGAGCGTGGCGCGCTGGTCCTTGGTGCGACGGATCGGAGAGCCGGTTTGCTTGACCGTGACGGTCTTAGCTTCGGTCTTTGCAGGAGCCTTGGCCATGGATTAACCCTCCAGAGATTCAGGCGACGAAGCGCCATCGGCACGCGACTTCAGAAGATCGCCGACCTTCTTGCCGCGCTTCGAGGCGATCTGACGGGGCGAAGACTGCACCTTCAGCGCTTCAAACGTGGCGCGCACCATGTTGTAGGGGTTCGAGGAACCCAGGCTCTTGGCGACAACGTCCGAGATGCCCAAGGTTTCGAGAACCGCACGCATCGGACCACCCGCGATGACGCCGGTGCCCGGAGGGGCTGCGCGCATCTGGATCTTGCCGGCGCCCCAACGGCCGTAACCGTCGTGGTGCAGGGTGCGGGATTCGCGCAGGGGCACGCGGATCAGGGACTTCTTGGCTTCTTCGGTCGCCTTGCGGATGGCTTCCGGCACTTCGCGTGCCTTGCCATGGCCGTAGCCGACGCGACCCTTTTGGTCGCCAACGACCATCAGGGCAGCAAACGAGAAGCGGCGGCCACCCTTGACGGTGGCGGCGACGCGGTTGATAGCAACCAGCTTTTCAACGAATTCCGAAGGTTCTTCGTTGCGGTCGCGGGAGCGGTTTTCGCTAGGACGGGCCATGAACGATTCCCTTAGAAGTTAAGACCGGCTTCACGCGCGGCTTCCGCCAGCGCCTTCACCCGACCGTGATAGATGTAGCCACCGCGATCGAAGACGACGTCCTTGACGCCCTTTTCGATTGCGCGTTGTGCGACCAGCTTGCCGACTTCCGAAGCGGCGGCAGCATTCGAGCCCTGCTTCTTGCCGCCTTCCAGCGACGACGCAGCCACGATGGTCACGCCGCTCTGGTCGTCAATGACCTGGGCGTAGATGTTTTTGTCCGAACGGAAGACCGACAGACGCGGGCGACCGTTGGAGAGCGACTTCAGGCGCGTGCGATTGCGTTGCGCGCGACGAGCCAATTGTTCACGAGGAGACAGAGCCATGACTTACTTCTTCTTGCCTTCCTTGCGGCGAACGGTTTCGCCGGCATATTTGACGCCCTTGCCCTTATAAGGCTCAGGGGGACGAATCTTGCGGATCTTGGCAGCCAGTTCACCGACCAGTTGCTTGTCGATGCCGGCAATCTTCACTTCCGTCTGCTTCGGCACCGAAAAGGTGATGCCGGCGGGCGGATCGATGACGACCGGGTGCGAGAAACCGAGCGACAGCTCCAGCTTCTGGCCTTGCATGGCAGCGCGGTAACCGACGCCGACCATTTCAAGCGTTTGCTCGAAGCCTTCGGTCACGCCCTTCACCATATTGGCGATCAGCGTGCGGGACAGGCCCCACATCGCCTTGTGACGGGCAGTTTCACCGCGCGGCGCGACGGAGAGACTGGCGCCTTCCTGCTTGACTTCGATCTCTTCTACAACAGTCCAGCTCTGGACGCCCTTGGGGCCCTTCACCGAAATGTCTTGCCCGTTCAGTGTGATGGTCACACCGGCCGGGACTGTGATGGCTTTTTTACCAATCCGGGACATTTTAAAACCTTCTGATGCCTTAAGTGTCCTCGGCCGTGTTTTCTAATTCAAGACGCCTTTTTAAACGAAAAAGTGCGGACACTTTTTCTAAAAGGCTTTGGCTTAGTAGACGCGGCAGAGAACTTCACCACCCACGTTGTTTTCGCGGGCGTTGTTGTCAGACATGACGCCCTTCGGCGTCGACAGGATCGAGATACCCAGGCCGTTCTTTACCGGCTTCAGGTCCTTGATCGACGAATAGACACGACGGCCCGGCTTGGACACGCGGGAGATTTCCGCGATGACCGGCGCGCCGTCGAAATACTTCAGCTCGATTTCGAACTGCGGGAATTCACCCGGTGTTTCCACAACTTCGTAGCCGCGGATGTAGCCTTCGTCCTTCAGGACGTCGAGTACATGGGCACGCAGCTTGGAAGCCGGGGTGAGCACCTTGGAACGCTTGCGCATGGCGGCGTTCTTGATGCGGGCGATCATATCGCTCAGAGGATCATTAACGAACATATTCTTGGTCCTCCCTTACCAGCTAGCCTTGGTCATGCCCGGAATCTGGCCTTCATTGGCCAGCTTGCGGAGCGCGATCCGGCTCATGTGGAGCTTGCGATAGTAGGCACGCGGACGGCCGGTGACTTCGCAGCGGTTGCGAATGCGGGTCGCGTTCGAGTTACGGGGCAGCTTGGCCAGGGCAAGACGCGCAGCGAAGCGCTCTTCCAGGGGCAGGCTTTCATCGTTGGCGGTCGCCTTGAGGGCTTCGCGCTTGGCGGCATATTGAGCCACCAGCTTCTTGACCATCTCGTTGCGGTTTACAGCGCTTTTCTTTGCCATGTTATCTCTCTACCCGCCTCAGGACGTGAACGGGAATTGGAAGTGCTTCAGAAGCGCCTTGGCTTCCTTGTCGGTCGGCGCCGTAGTGCAGACAACGATATCCATGCCCCACATCTGATCGATCTGGTCATAGTTGATCTCCGGGAACACGATGTGTTCCTTCAGGCCCATGGCGTAGTTGCCACGACCGTCGAAGCTGTTGCCGTTCAGACCACGGAAGTCCTTCACGCGCGGCAGGGCGATGGTGATCAGGCGGTCGAGGAATTCGTACATACGATCCTTGCGCAGGGTCACCTTGGCGCCGACCACCATGCCTTCACGCAGCTTGAAGCCGGCGATGGACTTGCGGGCGCGCGTCTCGGCGGCCTTCTGGCCGGTGATCGCTTCCAGATCCTTGATGGCGCTCTTCACCTTCTTGGAGTCGGCGGTCGCTTCACCGATACCCATGTTTACGACGATCTTGTCGAGCTTGGGAACCTGCATTTCGTTGGTATAGCCGAACTCGGCCTTCAGGGCGTCCCGGATGCTTTCCAGGTAGACCTTCTTGGCGCGCGGCACGTACTTTTCAGCATTAGCCATTGATGACTTCTCCCGTCGTCTTGGCAACGCGGACCTTCTTGTCGCCCTCGATCTTGAAACCGACGCGGGTCGGCTTGCCGTTCGAGTCAACGTGGGACACGTTGGAAACGTGAATCGACGCTTCCTTGTTGATGATGCCGCCTTGCGGGTTGCCCTGCGACGGACGGGTGTGGCGCTGGACCATGTTCAGGCCCGAGACGACAACGCGCTCGGCCTGGCCATCCCTGGTCACGACCTTGGCGACGGTGCCCTTGCGGCCCTTGTCCTTGCCGGTCAGGACGACGACGCTGTCGCCCTTCTTGATCTTGGCAGCCATAGTTAAATAACCTCCGGAGCCAGCGAGATGATCTTCATGTGGTTCTTGGCGCGCAGTTCACGCGGCACAGGCCCGAAGATACGCGTGCCGATCGGCTCGCTCGACTTGTTGACGATGACGGCGGCGTTGGTGTCGAAACGGATCACCGAACCGTCCTTGCGCTGGATGTCCTTCGAAGTGCGAACGACGATGGCGCGCAGAACGTCGCCCTTCTTGACGCGGCCGCGAGGAATGGCTTCCTTCACCGAGACGACGATCAGGTCACCCACCGAGGCGTAGCGGCGCTTCGAGCCGCCCAGCACCTTGATGCACATGACCCGACGTGCGCCGGAATTATCGGCCACTTCCAGGTTAGTTTGCATCTGAATCATGGTTCAAACTTTCCTAGTTAGTTGGCTTCGCGCGGGAGAACTTCCCACGTTTTCAGCTTCGACTTGGGCGCACATTCGATAATACGAATCTTTTCGCCGGCCTTGAAATCATTAGCTTCGTCGTGAGCATGATAACGCTTGGACACACGCACCGTCTTTTTCAGGACGGGGTGCAGAACCGTACGTTCCACCTTCACAACCACGGTCTTGTCGCCCTTATCGGAGACAACCAGACCTTCAAGAATGCGCTTGGGCATGGTCTTCTTTCCTTTAGGCGACTTTGCCGCCGGCCTTCTGGGCCGTCAGCAGGGTCTTGATGCGGGCGATGTCCTTGCGGATTTCGCTGACGCGGTGAGTCTTCTCGAACTGGCCCGTGGCCTTCTGGAAGCGCAGGTTGAACTGCTCTTTCTTCAGGTCCAGGAGCTGCTCCTGCAGTTGGTCGGCGGTCTTGGTCCGCAGATCGGCAATCTTGGTCATAGGTCCTACTCCGCGGCCATGGCCACGCCGGCGTCGATACGGGTAACGACGCGGGTGGATACGGGCAGCTTGGCAGCGCCGAGACGGAGCGCTTCACGCGCGATGTCGTCCGGCACGCCGTCGATTTCAAACAGGATGCGGCCAGGAGCCACGCGGGCGGCCCAATGGTCGACAGCGCCCTTGCCCTTACCCATACGGACTTCGGCAGGCTTGCCGGTGACCGGAAGGTCGGGGAAGATGCGGATCCACACGCGGCCCTGACGCTTCATCTGACGCGTGATGGCCCGGCGGGCGGCTTCGATCTGGCGGGCGGTCAGACGCTCCGGCTCAACGGTCTTCAGACCATACGAACCGAAGTTCAGGGTATAACCACCCTTGGCGTTACCGTGGATACGGCCCTTGAAGGCCTTACGGTACTTTGTACGCTTGGGAAGCATCATGGGAGTTACGCCTCCTTATTGTTGCGATCGCGGCGCGGGCCGCGGTTGGGACGTTCGCCACGCTCGGGACGCTCGCTCGACGACGGGCCGGAAGCCTCGTTCGCCCAACGCTTGTCCTGGGCCATCGGATCATGCTCAAGAACTTCGCCCTTGAAGATCCACACCTTTATACCAATGATACCGTAGGTGGTCAGGGCTTCGGCAAAGCCCATATCGATGTCGGCACGCAGGGTGTGCAAAGGCACGCGGCCTTCACGATACCATTCCATACGGGCGATTTCCGCACCGCCGAGACGACCCGACAGGTTCATGCGGATGCCCTTGGCGCCGAGGCGCATGGCGGACTGGATCGAACGCTTCATGGCGCGACGGAAGGCCACGCGGCGCTCGAGCTGCTGGGCGATGGACTCAGCAACCAGTTGCGCATCAACTTCCGGCTTGCGGACTTCGACCAGGTTCAGGAAGACTTCGCCTTCGGTCAGGACGGAAACGTCCTTGCGCAGCTTGTCGATGTCCTGGCCCTTCTTGCCAATCACGACGCCCGGACGGGCGGCGTAGATGGTGATGCGGCACTTCTTGTGCGGGCGCTCGATGATGATGCGCGACACGCCGGCGGCATTCAGCTTTTCCTTCAGAACCTTACGGATCTTCAGGTCCTGGTGAAGGAGCTTGGCGTATTCCTGGCGCGCGGCGAACCAGCGCGAGTCCCAGGTGCGGTTGACGCCGAGGCGCAAGCCGATCGGATTAGCTTTCTGACCCATTATGCAGCCTCTTGAGATTCGGCGCCGAGTTCACGGACCACGATGGTCAGTTCCGAGAACGGCTTCATGATGCGCGACGAACGGCCACGGGCACGCGAAGCGAAGCGCTTCATGACAATGCCCTTGCCGACATAGGATTCGGCAACGATCAGGTTGTCGATGTCGAGGTTGTGGTTGTTTTCCGCGTTCGAGATCGCCGAATAGAGCGCCTTGCGGACGTCCTTAGCGATGCGCTTGCGCGAAAATTCCAGCTCGTTGAGCGCGCGCTGCACCTTGAGGCCGCGGATCGAGGCGGCGACCAGGTTCAGCTTTTGCGGGCTGATCCGGACCGACACCAGCTTCACGCGGGCTTCATTGGCGTTGACGCGACGAGGATTCTTTGTCTGGGACATAACTTACCTCTTCTTCGCCTTCTTGTCGGCGGCGTGGCCGGGGAAGTTGCGCGTGGGCGAGAACTCGCCGAACTTCATGCCGACCATGTCTTCCGACACGAGCACGGGAACGTGCTTCTGACCGTTATAAACGCCGAACGTGATACCCACGAATTGCGGCATGATGGTCGAACGACGCGACCAGGTCTTGATGACCTCTTTACGACCGCTGCTCACCGCAGCTTCCGCCTTCTTGAGAAGGTGGCCGTCGACGAAGGGGCCTTTCCATACGGAGCGTGCCATAATTAGCGAGCCTTCTTAACGTGACGCGAACGGATGATGTACTTGTCCGTCGCCTTGTTGGTACGAGTCTTGCGGCCCTTGGTGGGAACGCCCCACGGGGTCACAGGGTTACGGCCACCGGAGGTCTTGCCTTCACCACCACCGTGCGGGTGGTCGACCGGGTTCATGGCCACACCGCGAACATGCGGACGGAAGCCCATGTGACGGGTGCGGCCGGCTTTGCCGAGGCTTTGGTTCATGTGGTCCTGGTTCGACACCGCACCGACCGTGGCCATGCAGCTATCGAGCACCATGCGCAGTTCGCCCGAACCCAGACGGATCTGGGCGTAGCCGGCATCACGGCCGACGAGTTGGGCATAGGCGCCGGCGGAGCGAGCCAGTTGGCCGCCCTTCAGGGGCTTCAGTTCCACGTTGTGGATGATCGTGCCGATCGGCAGGCTGCGCAGCGGGGCGGCATTGCCCGGCTTCACATCGACCTTTTCGGACGCGATGACCGTATCACCGGCCTTCAGGCGTTGCGGGGCCAGGATGTAGGCCTTTTCGCCGTCGGCATAGGTGATCAGCGCGATGAACGCGGTACGGTTCGGATCGTATTCCAGGTGATCGACCGTCGCCGGCACGTCGAACTTGCGACGCTTGAAATCGACGATGCGATACAGGCGCTTGGCGCCGCCGCCACGGAAACGGACAGCGACGCGACCTTGCGCACCGCGACCGCCCGACTTGGTCAGACCTTCGGTCAGAGCCTTTTGCGGCTTGCCCTTGTAGAGCTCGGACTTGTCGACCAGTACCAGGCTGCGACGGCCGGGCGAAGTCGGATTAAATTGCTTCAAAGCCATTTTCTGTGCCCTTCCCTTACAGACCGGTTGTGATGTCGATCGTCTGGCCTTCGGCCAGGGTCACGATGGCTTTTTTGATGTCGTTGCGACGGCCCTTGATGCCCTTGAAACGCTTGGTCTTGCCCTTGGTGACAATGGTGTTCACCTTGGTGACCTTGACGTTGTAGATGGCTTCAACGGCGGAAGCGACTTCGTCCTTGCTGGCATCAAGCGCGATCTTGAAAACGACCTTATTCTGCTCGGAAAGCAGGGTGGCCTTTTCGGTGATGTGCGGCGACAGAAGAACGTCGAAATTACGAATGGTAGCAGCCATAACTCTTAGGCCTCCACAGCGAAGCGGGCTTCGATGGCTTCAACCGCGGACTTCGTCAGGACCAGCGTATGGCGGCGCAGGATGTCGTAGACATTCAGGCCGGCCGACGGCAGCACGTCGATGTTCGGGATGTTGCGCGAAGCGAGGGCGAAGTTGGCATCGACTTCCGGACCGGTGATGAACAGGGCGTTCTTCAGGCCCAGCTTCTCGAAGGAAGCCAGAAGCGATTGCGTCTTCGGGGATTCGACCACAGCCTGATCGAGAACGATCAGCGAGCCGGACTTGATCTTGGACGACAGAGCGTGACGCAGGCCAAGGGCACGGACCTTCTTGGGCAGGTCGAACGCATGGGAGCGAACAACCGGACCGAAGGCGCGCGAACCGCCGACGAATTGCGGGGCACGGCGCGAACCGTGACGAGCGCCGCCGGAGCCCTTTTGCTTGTACATCTTCTTACCCGTGCGAGAATTCTCGTTGCGGGTCTGCACCTTGTGCGTACCGGCGCGGCGCTTGGCCAACTGCCAGTTGACGACGCGCGACAGGATGTCCGAACGGATTTCCTCGATCCCGAACACGAGATCGGAGACATCCACCGAGCCAGCCTTGGAGGCGTCAAGCTTGATAACGTCGAGTTTCATGATTATTCAGCCCCTTCTTGCGCAGGCGCTTCCTCAGCAGCGGCCGGAGCCGCGTTGGCCGTCTTAATCGCGCCAGGGAACGGCAGACCTTGCGGAGCAGCCTTCTTCACAGCGTCGCGGATCTTGACGTAGGAGCCTTCAGCGCCCGGAACGGCGCCCTTGATGAAGACCAGGCCGCGCTCGGCATCGATGCGAGCCACTTCCAGGTTCAGCGTGGTCACGGTTTCGACACCATAGTGACCAGCCATCTTCTTGCCGGGGAAGGTACGACCCGGATCCTGACGGTTACCCGTCGAACCGTGGGCGCGGTGCGAGACCGACACACCGTGGGTGGCGCGCATACCGCCGAAGTTCCAGCGCTTCATGGCGCCGGCAAAACCCTTACCGATGGTCGTGCCCTGGATATCGACCTTCTGGCCGACAGCAAAGTGATCGGCGGTGAACTCGGCACCAACTTCGATCAGAGCATCTTCCGACACGCGGAACTCGGTCAGGATGGCCTTGGGCTCAACCTGAGCCTTGGCGAAACGAACACGCTCGGGATTGGAAACGTTCTTGGCCTTGCGCGAACCGGCACCAAGCTGAAGGGCGACATAGCCGTCCTTGTCCTTGGTACGCTGGGCCACGACCTGGCAGCCGTCGAGCGACAGAACGGTGACCGGCACATGGACGCCGGCTTCATCGAAGAAGCGGGTCATGCCGAGCTTTTTAGCGATCAAACCTGTACGGTTGGTCATCTCTGGGCGCCCCTTAGATCTTGATCTCGACGTCGACACCAGCCGACAGGTCGAGCTTCATGAGCGCGTCCACGGTTTGCGGAGTCGGATCGACGATATCGAGCACGCGCTTGTGCGTGCGGATTTCGAACTGCTCGCGCGACTTCTTGTCGACGTGCGGCGAACGGTTGACGGTGAAACGCTCGATCAGCGTGGGCAAGGGGATCGGACCCCGGACGGTAGCACCCGTGCGCTTGGCCGTATTGACGATCTCGCGTGTGGAATGATCCAGGACGCGGTGATCGAAGGCCTTCAGGCGGATGCGGATATTTTGACGATCCATATCGCTCGTATTCCCAAAAGGTTTGCGTTTAACGCGTCCAGTGAACCATTTCAAAGACCAACTCGCCCCCACAAACGTGAGCACGAACGCGATATCCGCAAAAACAAAGCCCTCGCGGTTTTACCCGCGCGGGCCGTTGATCAAACCGGTCAATTCCCTTTAGAAAGGGCCGCCGACCGGGTTGGTTTATGCTTGCAGACCGCGTTTGGCATCCTTCAGACGCCACAGCCGATCTAACAGAGTGGCGCTTATGCCGAAACGACTCGCTTTCGTCAAGCGGCAATTGGCGCAAAGCGAAGAAAAATAAGCGGCGAGGATTATTTTGCGAGGAAAGCGGATTTATCCGCCTGAATCGCCCTGTAAGAGAAGTCGCGCAAGGTGACGCTCCCCTCGCCCACACTGTAGATGCCGACCTTCAGGCTGATAAAGCCGCCAAAGACATTATGGTTCAGGCCCGAGACTTCCATGCGTGTCGGGTGGCGTGTCCAGTTCTTCCCGCCATCATGCGAATAGCGCCAGGTGATGACGTTCTCGTGATTGGTTACCCGCACACGCACGCTGTCGGTCGTCATCGGCGTACGCTGCCAGGTCTGTTCCTCGGCATACTGCCAGGTTTTCATCACCGCCGGCTTGAAGCCGATGCCGACGAAAGCCTTATGATTGTAGAAGAGCAGCAGCCCACCCTCGGCCTGGCCATCGAGATCAAGTGTGATCTCCGCCTGGTAGGACCGGTCCCCCACAGGACAGGTCAGCGGCGCGCTGTCGGCCGGCGACGATCCGCGTCCCGCCAGGCGCAGCCCCTTGTCTTCATATTGTACGCGCGACATTTCGTCGGCGGCGGGATCGTGGAAACTCCACTGCGTGCCAAAGCGATTCTGTGAAAAATCATCCGACAGCGCAAAACCCGCCGGACCCGGCTTAGTATCTTTTGGGCCGCCCCTGGGCTTGGCTATCGGTTTCGACAGATCACCGCCGAGTGCGCGGAACCAACCATCCTTCGTCCACTCGATCGGCTCCAGCAAGGGCTGACGCCCCAGGGTACGGAAGCCGTTCTCGTAGCCATGATAGACCATCCACCAGTCGGGTTTTTCGTTTTCTTTGGCCGGCCCTTCGACGATCGAGGCATGGCCGCGCGACCACCACGGTTCGGCGGTGCTCAAGGTGCGTACCAACGGATTGTGCGGGCAATCCTCCCACGGGCCATGGATGGATTTCGACCGCGCGGCGATGACCATATGCCCGGTCACCGGCCCGGCCGTGCCCCCGACCGCCGTGATCAGGTAGAACCAGCCGTTATGATGCAACAGCTTGGGCCCCTCTGGCGCGAAGTTCTCAGTGATCCAGTCATCGGGAAAACGCCAGGGACTGTAGGCCGGCTCGACCTCACCATCGGTCGCCAGACCGTCGTCGCTCAGGCGAACTTTTCGGATGCCGTTGACGAACAGGTAGCGCTTGCCGTCCTCTCCAACGACATGCCCCGGATCAATGCAGCCGCTGATCTTCAGGTCGATCGGATCACTCCAAGGCCCCTTAATGTCATCGGCCCAGATCACGAAGATTGACCAGCCCTTGTCGCCCGGATTAGCAGGGATATAGACGAAATAACGACCATCGTGCTTGCACAGGTCCACCGCCCAGATCGTACCGAGCGGCTTTTGCAGGGCCGGCCCGACCGGTGCCCAGTTCACCAGGTCCGTCGAATGCCAGATGACGATCCCCGGATAGGAAAAGAACGACGAGAACGTCATGTAATAGTCCGAACCGTCCTTGAGGATGGTCGGATCGGGATGGTCGCCGGGAATGATCGGATTGAGATAGGTGCCGTTGCCGAGGTCGGCCTTGCGCTGCCCTTCAATCCCCCTGCCCCATTTGGGGGCCTGTATCTCACAGGAGGCCGCTGTCGCTTGAGCGGCGGCGAATGGCGCCGCGGCCGCACCACCAACCAATGTCTTGAAAACGCCACGCCGCGAAGTGTCCGTCATGTGCCTGATCCCTGTTCTGCGCCTCTCCGTCATAAGGCGAACGGCGCGTTGCGTAAACAGAAACCGATAGCGCTAACAGGTCAGGTCTTTGCCGGCTTCAGGCGCATGACGGCACGCTGGCCCATCGCCATCAGGGCACGGCTCCAACCGCCGAGACTAACCTCGGTGGAGCGGATGACATTGACACGACGACGTAAGGATAAGCGCGCCTGCTCCAGCTTCGGACGCGCCGGCAGCAGCGCCACGGCCACGTCCACCATCCGGCTGCCCAGTGCGGGCGCGTATTGCAGACTGCCTTCCAGGCATTCCCCCCCCGAAACCGTCATTGGTGACTTGTAGTCCTCGCCGCCCGTACCAAAATCAAAACTGGTATAGCCAAGTGGCGACAGATACCGAATGATCGCCATGGTCAGCACAATCCCGACTGTATAGCGGTAATAGGCCGGATCATAGGCTGGGAACCACAGATGGACACTGGTGCGATCCACCAGGCTGATTTCGGCCGCCACCAGCTTGCCTTCGTGACGGAAGACGCCGGCGCGCAGACCGTAATCTTCATCCGGCAGACTGGCGAGGCTGGCCAGCAAGTCGCGCGTCCAGCCGCAATCGAAAATATCGTGCAGGCCGGTCTTTTTATACTGCTCGCGCTTGAGATCGATGATCCAGTCCATCACCTCCGGCGTCACCCGCTCCCAGGTGAAATCGAAACCGCCGAAATCCTTGACGATGTTGCGCTCGCAACGGCCGACATTCTTGAAGAACTTGTGGTGCTCATGGTCCTGCTGTTCATACCAGGCATCGAAGCCTTCAGGCGTCAGGGCGGCGCGACGGTTCAGCACGGCTGTATGGGCGGCCGGCTCCATTGGCCCTACCCAGCCCTGGAAATCAAGACGCTTCGCCCCGGTGGCTTTGAGCAACAGATTAAGGTCCGGCGTGAAACCGGGCGCGGCAATCAGAGTGTGATAGTCGCTGAGCGGTGCACCGAGCGGCTGCAAAACGCCGGCACGAACCTGGTAAGCGAAATAGCCGCCGATCCGCCCCTCGGTATAAAGTCTGGCCACCCGCGCACCCGGCACGACCGCACCGATCGCCTGGACATAACGGACATCAAAATAGGGCCCGACCAGCTCCGGACGCAGATCGCGCCAGGCCGTCCACTGGCTGACATCGCGCTCTGTCAGATCCCTGACATGAATGATCTCGATCCGGTTCAGGGAACTGACTTGGGTCGGACGTTTCAGGGACATGAGGGCTCGCAGACATGACTTTGAGCCTGAAAGCTACCACGACAGGGTTTATACCGCCCTAAACGGGAGGGTTAGCGCCGGGTTAATCCTCTGTTTTCGGCCCGATGAATGGCTGAGAAATATGCCTGAAGACCTCCATGCGTTCGCATTGCGCGCTATGGAAAGCCAGGGCCGGCCATCGGCTGAAATCGATCGCCGGGTGCGCCTCGCGGGCATGGCGCAGGCTGCACGCCAGGGCGATATCGGCGTGCGTCATATCTCCACCCAGCAGCCACTGGCTTTTGGCGCCGGCACGAATCTTTTCCAGCACATCCAGAACCGCGCTGATTTGCCTGTTGCAGCGCTCCAGCCAGACCGGCGACTTTTCTTTGTGCAGTACCTGTTCATAAAACAGCGCGATCGCCTTGTCGGAAAAGCCCGTCGTCAGGGCGATATAGTAAAGCGCTTTCTGCCGTTCCGGTCCCGATGCGGCAATCAGCGGGACGATGTCGTCGGCAGCGCGCGCCTGCTCGTCCAGCCAGTCAAGCGCGTAGGCGCTTTCAAGAATGATCTCGCCATTCCCGAGCACCAGGGTCGGCACGCGTCGCAGCGGATTGAACGGTTCGATCTTGTCGCCATCGCCAAATGTCGACCACGGACGATGTTCGAACGTATGGCCATAAAGCGTCAGGGCAATGCCGACACGCCGGACATAGGGGGAATCATACTGGCCAATCAGGATCATCGCGCGGCCTCCTGATGTTGCGGCGACATATTGCTGACGCCCACCCCGCCATACATATTGGCACAGGCCGTACACAGAAGCGCGCCGATCAGGATGATGACTATCCGCATGTTTTTAACGCCTGCAACCTCTCATCTATATGATGAGCGCCTGATGAGGTGCTGTCAAACAAAAGGCATGAACCATATCAACACTTGTGATACAATGACTACATGTAGTCAACCTGGACATCATCATGAGCACGTCAATTCGCCTCGATTCTGCCACTGAGGAACGCCTTAATCAACTGGCCGCGCAGACCGGCCGCACCAAGGCCTTTTACCTGCGTGAACTGGTGGCACGCGGTCTTGAAGATATGGAAGATTATTATCTGGCCTCTTCCACCCGTGAACGGGTACGCAAGGGCGAGGAAACCGTTCATTCGGCAGGGGATGTGAGACGCGATCTTGGCCTGGACGATTAAGTACACCGATACGGCCCGCAAGCAGCTCAAGAAGATAGATCACCAGATCGCGCGTCGCATTCTCGATTTCATGGATGAACGCGTGGCCGTTGCCGACGATCCGCGGCAAACCGGCAAGGCGCTTACAGGTCCGCTTGGCAACTTCTGGCGTTACCGCGTTGGCGATTACCGCGTAATTTGCGATATTCAGGATGGTGAGATGTGCGTGCTCGTCATTGAAATTGGCAATCGTAAAGACATTTACAGGTAGTTAAAGGCAAAGGGGCACAGCCCCTTTGATCCCGGAACATATTCAGGGGAAGCCTGGATAATAAAAAAATCCCCCGGCCCAAAGCCGGAGGATTTTTTATTATATCAAGTCTCGCTTGAATGTATCGGGGTCGAGGGGACCATGTCCCCTCGCCTTCAACTTACTCGACGATCTTCGACACAACGCCGGCGCCGACGGTACGGCCGCCTTCACGGATAGCGAAGCGCAGCTTCTCTTCCATGGCGATCGGGGTGATCAGCTCGACGTCCAGCTCGGCATTGTCGCCCGGCATGATCATTTCCACGCCTTCCTTCAGCTTCACGATGCCGGTCACGTCGGTCGTGCGGAAGTAGAACTGCGGACGGTAGTTGGTGAAGAACGGGGTGTGACGGCCGCCTTCTTCCTTCGTCAGGATGTAGGCTTCGGCAACGAACTTGGTGTGCGGGGTGATCGAACCCGGCTTGCACAGAACCTGACCGCGTTCA
>NZ_JBQCHT010000009.1:0-44076 GCF_051954415.1 Asticcacaulis sp. | reverse complement strand
AACAAAGGCGCGATGACATCCCATTCTGTATCGGTCAACTCGTAGCGGCGACGCGTCATGAAAAAGGCTCCCTGTTCACCGGAAGCCTTGAATCACGATCAGTTCTAAATGGGAATCCCGTTTATGGGTTTACGCCCTAAGCTAATCTATCCCCGCTCCGTTTTCCCGGTGCATTCTATCCGGATGTCCCTCGATGACCAGACAGCACAACAACACCTAAGCCCGGAAGAGCGGCGCGGGCTTTTGCGCGCCTTTGCCGACCGGATGCTGCTCAAAATCACCGCCATGGATGATCCCGAAGATATGCCGGGTGTCGAGAAGGTCATGCGTGTGGCCGCCGTGATCGAGCGCATCTACAGCCGCTGCGACCGCGCCGAGCGCCAGCGCGACACAACGCCCGATCCGCGTAAAGCAGAAGCCGAACGCGCCACGCATGAGGAAGCGGCCATCAAGGCGCGCGTTTCCCTGGCCAATACGCTGAAATGGGGCGAAGAACGTCGTCAGGGTCTGGGCCATTGGTGGGAGGCAGCACAAAAAGCCATTCAAACGCCTGCCCCGCAGGCCACGACCTCCGGCCAGACATCCAACACACCGCCGGCTACGCAAAAAGTCATCTATACTGATATGACCGACGACTTCGAAGCCGCCCGCGCCAAACTGGTCCTGAAAAAACACGCCTCGGCGCAATCGGCGCAAATCCCCATGCCTCCGCTGCGCGGCCCGCCACCCAGATCCGGCTAGGCGGGCCCAACTTCCCCTCTCCCCATTTTCATGGGGAGAGGACGACGAGCAAGGCGAAGCCGCAGATCGTCGGGTGAGGGGCTTTTTCTCCCTTTATTACGCCCCTCACCCGGTCACCTGCGCCGCTGGCGCGGCTTGTTTCCCGTCCTCTCCCCATTGTCATGGGGAGAGGGGGAAAAAGCGCTTAATGAATTTCTCTGCAGCGCCTGACCGCACTTGCCGCGCAGCGGTTTAGAGCGCATGAAGCCGTATGCTCGATACCCTGATCCGCGTCCTTGTCTTCTTCGCCTTTATCGGCCTCGGCGCCTTGCTGGTGAAGCTGAAACGCCTGAACGCCCAGGGTCTCGACGGCCTTTCCGCTTATTTTTACTGGCTGGCCTTTCCGTGCTGGCTGGTGATCAGTTTCGCCAAACTGCCGCCCTTCCAGCCTGCCCTCACCTTACCGCTCATGGCCTATATCGCGGTCATGGTCGTCACGGCCATGTGCGTGGTCATCGCGGCGCGCGGGCTGAAAGCCAGGGCCGACGACTCCGTGGCCGCCGGCATGGCCGGTTTCATCAATAATTCCGCTTTTCTAGGCATTCCCATCGCCATCAGCCTGTTCGGCCCGGCCGTTTCGCAGACCGGGCCGCTGGTTGTGGCCGCCGATTTCCTGATCCTGTTCAGCCTTGGCTGCGCCGGCCTCGCCAAGGCGTCCGGCCACACGGTGAAGATGGCGCTCATCAATACCGCCCGCAACCCAACGGTCATCGGCGCGCTGATCGGCGTGCTCTGCATGGTCATCGGCTTTCATTTCCCGCCCGCCATCGAAAATGCGCTCGATATGCTGGGCCATTCCGGACCGCCCGTCGCCCTGGTGGCGCTCGGCGGGATGCTGGGTCTGATGCCGGCCTCAAACCTGATCCGGCCCGATGCCGCCAGCGCCGCTGCGATTATCGGCAAGATTCTGCTGGCGCCGGCCCTGGTCGCCCTTGTTCTGGCGCTACTGCGCGTCGATCCGCTCACCTTCCGCGTCTTCGTCTTTCTCTCGGCCACCCCCACCGCGGTCAGCGTCTTCATCCAGTCGAAGATGTACGGCCTGTGGTTCGAAGGGGCCGCGCGTTCGGTGGCACAATCGACCCTGATCAGCCTGTTCACGCTGTCGGCGCTGGCCCTGCTCTTGACGGCAAGCTGAAAGCCGCTATAAGCGCCCCATCCTTCAGGGGAGTAACCGCCTCACGTCAGTGAGGGCTGCCGTCAACACACTTACCGGGCATCGGTATGGCGTCAGCGGTCCGGGCAGCCGGACAAGGTGAGACCTGCGGTGTCGTGCGTCGCCTTTGATCGGGCGCCGCTGCATGGCGCCGTATGTCTTGAACCTTGCGCCCGATCAGAATAGCAGCCCATAAGTGTCCCTCCCCCTCGACGCCTTCCTCCATTCCACCCTGCTCGTCGCCGTTTCCGAAATCGGCGACAAGACGCAGATCCTGTCGCTGATTCTGGCGGCGCGCTACCGCAAGTCCATCCCCATCGTCTTCGGCATACTGGTGGCAACCCTCGCCAACCACGCCCTGGCGGCCTTCGGCGGCACTCTGCTCATGCACACGGCGCTGAAAGCCTGGATGCCGCTGATCCTGGCCCTCTCCTTCATCGGGCTTGGCCTGTGGATTCTGGTGCCCGACAAGGTGGATGACGATGAGGGCACGGTGAAAAAGGACTATGGCGCCTTCGTCACCACCACGATCATGTTCTTCCTGGCCGAGATGGGCGACAAGACCCAGTTCGCCACCATCGCCCTGGCCGCCGAATACAACAACATCCTGATGGTCGTCGCCGGCTCGACACTCGGCATGATGATCGCCAATGTCCCCGCCGTCATCTTTGGTGATAAGATCATGAAGTATGTGCCGCTGAAATGGGTGCGGATCGTCGCCAGCCTGCTGTTTATCGGCTTCGGTGCCTGGGCGCTTTATCAGTATATCACTTCGGTGATGTAGCCGTGCCGGCCAGTATGCCGCCATCGATGTTGAATTCCGAACCGGTGATATAGGTCGCCTCGTCGGACGCCAGCAGGATAGCCACCGCCGCCACCTCATCCGGCCGGCCGAAACGGTGCAGCGGCATATTGGCCAGCAACTGCTTTTCGTCATCGGCGCTATCGATCATGGCGTCCCACATCGCGGTGCGGATCGAGGCCGGATACAGCGAATTGCAGCGGATGCCAAGGTTCTGCTCGGCGCAATAGAGCGCCACCGTCTTGCTGTGGTTACGGATGGCGGCCTTGCTGGCGGCATAGGCGGCGGTCTTCGGCACGCCCACCAGGCCGGAGCGGCTCGACATATTGATGATCGAGCCGCCACGCCCGGTGGCGCGCATGGCCTGGATGGCGTGCTTGCAGCCCAGGAAGACACTGTCGAGATTGATGCGCATCACCCGGTGCCAGTCATCGAGGCTGGTATGCTCCGGGTCATGCGGACGGCCACTTTCCGTGCCGGTGATGCCGGCATTATTGACCAGCACGTCGAGCCCGCTGTGCTCGGCTACGATGGTCGCCATCACCGCCGCCCACTGCGCCTCGTCGGTGGCATCATGGCGGAGAAAGCGGGCATTTTCGCCAAGTGCCGCCGCCCGCGCCGCGCCGGTTTCCGCGTTGATGTCGCCGATCACAACAAAAGCACCTTCCGCCACGAAGGCTTCGGCGATAGCGGCTCCGATCCCGCTGGCGGCGCCGGTGATGAGGGCGGTCTTGCCCAATAGTCTGTTCATAAGAAAATACCCTGTCCGTTTCCAGACAGGGTATCACTTTCATCGGCAGTGGCTACGGGTTAAATCAGAGCCTTGACCGCCGTGAGACCTTCATCGGCCTTGGAATCGTCCGGTGCGCCGCCCTGGGCAAAGTCCGGCTTGCCGCCGGCGCCCTGGCCGCCCATGGCGATCACCGCCGCCCTGGCCAGCTCTGCGGCGTTGAACTTGCCTGTCAGGTCCGGCGTCACCGCCACGGTCACGGCCGCCTTGCCGTCCAGCTTGCCGACCAGGGCCACGATGCCGCTGCCGACCGATTTCTTGAAGTCCTCGGCCAGCGGACGCAGATCCTTGCCGCCGACGCCTTCCAGCACACGGGCAATAACCTTCGTGCCATTGATCTCTTCCGGACCGGACGCCGCACCGCCACCGCCGACTGCCAGAGCGCGCTTGGCTTCGGAAAGCTCCTTTTCCAGGCGCTTGCGCTCAGCGATCAGGGCTTCGACACGCGCCTCGACCTGCGCCACCGGCACCTTGAACTGATCGGCCAGCGATTGCGCCACGCCGGCCTGCCCCAGCAGGTACTGGCGCGCCGCCTCACCGGTAAAGGCTTCGATCCGGCGGATACCAGCCGCCACGCCGCCTTCGGAAATGATCTTGAACAGGGCGATATCGCCGGTGCGCGCCACATGGGTGCCGCCGCACAGTTCGACAGAATAATCCCCCTCGCCTTCCAGCGCATGACCCAGCGCCAGAACGCGGACTTCCTCGCCGTACTTTTCACCGAACAGCGCCACGGCGCCGGCTTCGATCGCCTTTTCCGGCGACATTAGCCTGGTGGAGGCGGCCTGGTTCTGCAGGATCACGGCATTGACCTCGGCCTCGATGCGCGCGATCTCGTCATCGGTCAGCGGCGCGCCATGGCTGAAGTCGAACCGCATCCGGTCGGCATCGACCAGTTGCCCCTTCTGCGCCACATGCGGCCCCAGAACGTGCTTGAGCGCGGCGTGCAGCAGGTGCGCCGCCGAATGGTTGGAGCGCGTGGTGTGGCGCTTTTCGGCATCGACCTTCAGCTCGACCTTGTCGCCGGGCTTGAGCGTGCCTTCGGTGATCTCAAGCTGATGGACGATCAGGTCTCCGGCCTGGCGGTAGGTGTCCCTGATCACGCCCGTGCCATGCAGCAGTTCGACCGTACCGGTATCGCCGGCCTGGCCGCCGCCTTCCGGGTAGAAGGGGGTCTTCTCGAAGACGACCTCAACCGTGTCACCGGCCAGGGCCTCGCTCACCTGCTGGCCATCCAGCAGCAGCGCCTGCACATGAGCCTGGGCTTCGAGATGTTCGTAACCAACAAATTCCGAGGCGCCGATCGCTTCCTTGATGGTAAACCATTCAGCCGATTGCGCTTTTTCGCCGGAACCCGTCCAGTTTTCGCGGCCGCGCGCCTTCTGGGCTTCCATGGCGTGCTCGAAGCCGTCGAGATTCACGCTCAGGCCCTTGGCGCGCACGGCATCCTGAGTCAGGTCAAGCGGGAAACCGTAGGTGTCATACAGCTTGAAGGCGGTCTCGCCGCTCAGCATGTCGCCCTCTTTCAGGTCGCGCGTCGCCTCATCAAGCAGGGTCATGCCGCGGCCGAGCGTGCGGCGGAAGCGTTCTTCCTCCTGGCGCAGGGTCTCGACGATCGTGGCCTCGGCGCGCTTTAACTCGCCGAAGTGGCCGCCCATTTCCGATACCAGGGTTGGCGCTAGCTTATGCAGCAGCGGCTCCTGCGCGCCAAGCAGATAGGCATGGCGCATGGCGCGGCGCATGATGCGACGCAGGACATAGCCGCGGCCTTCGTTCGACGGCGTCACGCCATCGGCGATCAGGAAGGACGACGAACGCAGATGATCGGCGATGACGCGATGCGACGGCAGGCTGTCGCCTTCCGCCTTGACGCCGGTAGCCGATTCCGAGGCACGGATCAGGGTCTGGAACAGGTCGATGTCGTAATTGTTGTGCACGCCCTGAAGCACGGCGGCGACACGCTCAAGTCCCATGCCGGTGTCGATCGACGGCTTGGGCAGGCTGACGCGTGTGCCATCGGCCGACTGGTCGAACTGCATGAAGACGAGGTTCCAGATTTCGACAAAGCGGTCACCGTCTTCTTCCGGCGTGCCCGGAGGACCGCCCCAGATATGGTCGCCATGATCGAAGAAGATTTCGGTGCAAGGGCCGCACGGACCGGTATCGCCCATCGACCAGAAGTTATCCGACCCAGCAATGCGGGCGATTTTTGATTCCGGCAGGCCGGCAATCTTCTTCCACAGGTCGAAAGCCTCGTCATCATCAATATAGACAGTCGCCATCAGGCGGTTTTTGTCGATGCCGTAGTCCTCGGTGATCAGCTTCCAGGCAAATTCGATCGCCTCGGCCTTGAAATAGTTGCCGAAGGAGAAATTCCCCAGCATCTCGAAGAAGGTATGATGGCGCGCCGTATAGCCGACATTATCAAGATCGTTGTGCTTGCCGCCGGCACGCACACATTTCTGCGAGGTGGTGGCGCGGTTATAAGGCCGTGTTTCCGCACCGGTGAAGACGTTCTTGAACTGCACCATGCCGGCATTGGTGAACATCAGTGTCGGATCGTTATGCGGCACGAGTGACGAGGACGACACGACCTCATGGCCCTGCTTGGCAAAGTAATCGAGGAAGGTCTGACGTATCTGGTTTAAGGACGGCATGAGTGTCTTCAGTTCTTGAAATAAAGACCGCTATATAGAGGGGGTTACACACAAGCGCAAAGACCTTTGCGCAGGCCGGACTATCTTTTTGCGATATGTTGAGACTTAATGCTTCAACCATCTGGAGGGGAGCTTGAAAATTGTGCCGGTAGTTACCCCCTCCGGCGCTGCGCGCCACCTTCCCCTCCAAGAGGTGAGATCAACAAAAAAGACGCCCGTTGCGGGGCGCCTTTCTCTGACCGGGCCGGCGGACCGGCGGGTTTGGAACCGGCCCAACCCAATCATATTTAGCTCAAGCGCCGCTTGGCTCGCCGCATTAGCGGCGGCGGGCAGTCGCCCTTGCCAGATTACTAACGTAATCTGTAATTACAAAGATTCATCGCCATCATTGGCATCCGGCTCCGGCGCGCCCAGCATCTCTTCGGAGATGGCGGCGGTTTTCTTGCGGATACCCATTTCGATCTCTTTCGCCATGTCCGGATTGGCCTTGAGGAAATCGCGGGCATTGTCGCGGCCCTGACCGATGCGGGTCGAGTTATAGGAATACCAGGAGCCCGACTTCTCGACGATACCGCCCTTGACGCCGAGGTCGATGATTTCACCGATCTTGGAAATACCTTCACCGAACAGGATGTCGAACTCGACCTCGCGGAACGGCGGTGCGATCTTGTTCTTGACCACCTTGACCTTGACGCTGTTGCCGATGTTCTCGTCACGCACCTTGATGGCGCCGGTGCGGCGGATATCCAGGCGCACCGAGGCGTAGAACTTCAGGGCATTACCGCCGGTCGTCGTTTCCGGCGAGCCATACATGACGCCGATCTTCATGCGGATCTGGTTGATGAAGATGACGATGCACTTCGACTTGGAGATAGAGCCGGTCAGCTTGCGCAGGGCCTGCGACATCAGACGGGCCTGCAGACCCGGCAGGCTGTCGCCCATGTCGCCCTCGATTTCGGCGCGCGGCGTCAGCGCCGCTACCGAGTCGACAACCACGATATCGACCGCGCCGGAACGCACCAGGGTATCGGTGATTTCGAGCGCCTGCTCGCCGTTATCCGGCTGCGAGACCAAAAGGTCATCGAGATTGACGCCCAGCTTATGAGCATAGGTCGGATCAAGCGCGTGTTCGGCATCGACAAAAGCGGCCGTACCGCCCAGCTTCTGGATTTCGGCCACGGTGTGCAGGGCCAGGGTCGTCTTGCCCGACGATTCCGGCCCGTAGATTTCGATGACGCGACCCTTGGGCAGGCCGCCGATACCCAGCGCCATATCCAGGCCCAGCGAGCCGGTGGAGACGGATTCGATTTCCTGGACCTTGCCATTCGAGCCCAGTTTCATCACCGAGCCCTTGCCGAATGCGCGGTCAATCTGCGCCAGCGCCGCTTCCAGGGCGCGCTGCTTTTCACCTTCGTTCTTGCCTACCAATTTCAATACCGCCTGAGATGACATAACCAAACCCTCCTATGTCACGATTCCCCGCCCGCGGGGCTTGTTTTCGTCGTCGTGAGGATTAACACGTACCCCATTTGTTCCAAGTTCGCAATATGTTCCAGCCGCATTTTGGAACATTTTTAGAACATGCAATGGATTCAACAGTCTAGCCGTACTGCAGACTGAGCACCACGGCCGTTGTGGCGATCACCAGCAGCGACATCAGCGCCCCTACCCGCGAATAGTCACTGAACCGGTACCCGCCCGGCCCCATGATCAGCAGGTTGTTCTGGTGGCCGATGGGGGTGAGGAAATCGCATGACGTGCCCACCAACACCGCCAGCAGCATGGCGTCGGGCTGGACATGCAGCAACTGCGCCAACTGGATCGCCAGCGGCCCCATGATTACCGCCGTCGCCACATTATTGAGCAGTATGGTCAGACACAGGGTGAGCGCGCACATGGCAGCGATGGCCAGAGGCAGCGGAAAGCCGGTCATGACGCCACCCACGGTTTTGGCGATGAAATCGGCCGCGCCGGAGGTCTCGAAACTGCCGCCCACCGGGATCATCGCCGCCAGCAGGACCAGAATACTCCAGTCTATCGAGCTGTAGACCTCTTCCTTCGGGATCAGCCGCAGGGCCGCGATCAAGGCCGCCGCGCCAAGGAAACTTAAAGACGGCGGCACATCGGTGAAAATCACCAGCAGGATCGCCGCCGCGAAGATCGCCACGGTCTGGATCGCCGTGCGCAGGTTTACGGGGATGGAATCGCGCCGGTCGAGTTCGATCAGCCGTTCATTGGCGGCGAAACGGGCGATATCATCCGGCGGACCGCTGATGAACAACTGGTCACCGCTCTGGATCGGCACCACCGAAAGCGCGCACCGCAGGGTGGCGGCGCGCGGCCCCGCCGCCACCACTTCAAGGCCGCCATTGCTGTGCGATTTTACCGCATCATGTGTCTCGCCGATCAGGGGCGAATTATGCGGCACCATCAGGCGCGCCGTGACATGCCCCGGCTCCGCCGTCTCCTTGCCGCGCAGGAAATCGATCGTTTCCCTTATCTCCGCCGGCAGCGACCGCGAGATCAGCAGCAGGCGGTCGCCCGACTGCACCCGGTTGTTCTTCGGCCATTTTATCGTCTTGTTACGCCTCAGAAGCCCCAGTATGCGCGTCCGGCTCTGGCGCAACTGCCGGGAAATATCCTCGCGGACCAGCACCTTGCGCGCATCGAGCGGCAGTTCCAGCACGCGCCACGGCGAATCGGCCGTCATCTCATTGCCCTTGCGGTGCGGCAGCAGGCGCCAGCCCAGCAGGATCAGATAGGTTAGCCCCACCACGCAGACCGCCAGCCCCACCGGCGTCATGGTGAAGAACCCGAACGGCGCGCCCAGCGCCTTCTCACGGAAGGACGACAGGATCATGTTGGGCGGCGTGGCGATCAGGGTCGTCATGCCGCCAATCATGGTGGCGAAGGAGAGCGGCATCAGCACCGTCCCCACCTGCTTCTTGCTTTGGCGAGCCAGTTCGGTGGCCAGCGGCATCATGATGACCAGGGCGGCGATATGATTCATGAAGGCCGACAGGAAACAGGCGCCGATCAAGAGCATGGTCAGGCGCGCCGTGAAGCCGGCCTTTTCCGGGATGACCGAGCGTGCGACCCAGCCGGCCACGCCCGTCAGTTCCAGCGCCCGCCCCACCACCAGAACCGCCGCCACGGTGATGACCGCCGGATCGGCAAAGCCTTTCAGGGCATCGCCAAACTTCACCAGGCCCGTGGCCAGGCAGGCAAACAGCGCCGACAGGGCGATCAGGTCATGGCGCACCTTGTCGCTGATGAAAAGCGCCAGCGCGCCGATGAGAATAATGCCACAGAGCAGCGGCGGAGACACATAGTCGGTCAGCAATGGAGGCCCCGGAAATGGCCGCGCCCGCCATCGGGCCGCGGTAAAACGGACAGCCATTAGCCGCCGCCGGGCGCTAAATTTTCAATGTGGAGCTGCATTCTGTTTATAGGGCGGCGGGTCAGCCGGCGGACACATATCAATAGCAGACGCACCGGGCCGGGTCAGGCGCACGCAATCGCCTTCAAGTCCCTGCCAAGCCGTGCTGCCGAAATTGGCGACCAGCACACGGCCATCGGCATAGCTGGCCTGCTGGACCAGGCGATCCGGCGTCCGCCACTGGAAGCCGGTCAGGGCCACAGGCGTATCCACGCCATGCGCCTGGTGGAAATCGTCCTCGGCCGCCTTCAGCCAGGGGGCAATGCGCGCCAGTTCGCGGCGATCGAGGTTCCACATGGTCGGCGCGCCGTAGAGCAATGACCGGGCGAATCGGGTCCGCTCCTCGCCGGCGATCTTCATCAGGCCGAATTCCCAGCGATCGGCCGATACCACCGAATCGTGGAAAACGGCCTCGAACAGCGGCAGGCGGTCCGAGGCGCCAAACAGCGCGCGTGCCTCGTCCGGCGTCGGCGTCACGGGCCTGAAGAACATCGGCGGGCGTTCCGGCGGCCAGTAACCGCCGAAATCCGGGTTCTTGTGCATCGGCCAGATAGCGGCGGAGTGGGCCTGCGCCGTGCCATGCGAATAGTGGGTCACACCCGCAGCCCAGGCGGTGACGCTTTCCGACCCCAGCACCAGTTTATACTGGCTGATCGCCAGCCCCAGGCGCTTGAGGCGATTGGCGCGGTCCTGCGCCATGGTCATCGGGTGATCGGGGCTGTGGTCCTCGAAGAAATCGCCGAAAGCATCGACATCGATAAAAACATGGCTGACGCCATCCTTGATATGGCGGGCATAGCGTTCACCGGGAATAAACGGCCCCGGATAGCGCGCGATGGCCTCGGTCGACATATAGCAGCCGCGATTGGCGAAGCCCGTTTTCGGCTTGCCATCGGCCTCGATGACGCAGCCCTTCGGATAGAGATCACCCGGCCAGATCGCCACCGGCGTGTCGGCCGTGGCCTCCGGCTGGCCATTATCGAAAGATTCGTAAGGCCCCGCCAGATAACCCATCGCGGCCGCCTTCTTCAGATAATCCGACGTGACCACGAATTTGCCGGTCCGTTCATCCTGATCATAGGCCAGCAGGATGCGGTCGATGCCCAGCGCCTTCAGGTCATCGAGAAAGGCCAGGTCGCGGCCATCGCCCCAGACATAGGCGTGCGGCGCGCCGAACAGGCGCGGCAGGTCAGGCACCGCCTTGTCGGCAAAGGATTTGAACTGTCCGCGCCCCTTCAGCACCTCCCGGTAGAACAGCGCCGGCGCCAGCGGTTCCGGCGGCCGAATGGCGAACAGAAGCTCGATCTTTTCCGCGCCGGGGCCGAACGCATGTTTCAGCCGCGCCTGAAGGCCGTCCTGGTCATGCAGGCACAGTTCCGATTGCAGGCCATCGGCCAGGGCATAGGTCACGGCACGGCTTTCGGTCAGGTAGCTCCAGGCTGGAAAGGACAGGGCCGTGGTGCCGCCCAGGCAATGCTCTTTGTTATAGGCCGCCCGCCAGAAAGGATCACTGACCGTAAAGGCCATGCCCTCCCCGTCCGGCACCAGCCAGGTGCCGCCTGCCGGCGGCGGCAGGTTCCAGGCCAGGTCTTCACCCGCCTTCCCCGTTATCGTCAGACGCAGAGCATGGCCTTCCGCTGCAAGGACCAGATCATGACCGGCGCTGTCGGTCCAGTGAGGGCTCGTAGCGCCGTCATCGATGACCTTTATGTCCTGCGCGGGATAGAGCGGCGGCATGACCGTCACCACCGTGCCGTCGGCCAGTTGCGCGTCGATGCCCAGAGTGCGCGGATCAACATTATAGACCGTGCCATCGATCTTCATGACGACAGGCGAAGCGTTGGCCGGCCCTGCTATGGCAACGGCCAGCCACAGCGCCAGACCCGATAATGCGCCCCTGATCATTTCCGCTCCCCCTGTAAGATATGCCCGACGCTAGCAGGCCCGCCAGCGCCCGGCAATTAACGTATCGGTGAGCCGCTATTGACAAAACATACTGCACCACACATACTGTGTATTATACAGTGTACAACACATACTATACGAGACGCAGGCTATATGGACGGTGAAAGCGATCTTTTCGAGAGTTTGCGCGCGGAGTTACGGCGCGGATCGCTCAGCCTGGCGGTCCTCGCCCGGCTCAGGGTCGAGCGCTACGGCTACACCCTGCGCCAGGCCCTGGCCGAGGACGGGCTGGATATGGAAGAAAGCACCCTCTATCCGCTGCTGCGCCGGCTGGAGGCGCAGGGGCTGCTGGTCAGCGAATGGCGCGAGGAAGAAAAGCGCAAAAAGCGGTTCTACGTTCTCTCTCCAGCGGGGGAGATCATGCTGGAACGGCTGGTCGGGGAATGGCGGGCGATCAGCGCCTCGCTTGAGAAAATAACGAACAATCGGATGTGATGGGGTTAAAATGGACATGCTGGAAGACTATCTGCGGGCCGTATCGCGTCTCCTGCCCAGGGCGAAACGTGAAGACATCATCGCCGAACTGCGCGACGAGATCCTGACGCGCATCGAAGCGAAGGAAAGCGAACTCGGCCGCACGCTCACGCCTGACGAAACCGAGCAGGTCCTGCGCGATTTCGGCCACCCGATCGTTGTCGCCGCGCGCTACCGCGACGGGCCGCAATACAGCGTCGGCCCCGCCCTCTATCCGTTCTGGATATTCGCGGTGCGGCTGGCCGTGATCATCGAGATCGCCATATCCGCCATCGTCTTCTTCGGTCGCATCGTGGGTGGCGCCAATCCCGCCCAGGCATTCGGAACCGCCCTCGGCTCCGGCCTCACCGGCGTCATGACCCTGATAGGCTTCGCCACGGTCGCCGCCTGGATCATCGAGCGCAAGGGCATCAGCATCGATTATTTCAAGACCTGGCGGGTGCGTGACCTGCGCTTCCTCGACTTCCCCATCTGGGATTGGGGAGATGTGAGTGACTCATTCGACAAGTGGCAGAAGGGCGCGCCCTATCGCGCCGAAGCGCGTAATTACGCCTATCACGGCTGGACCCTGCGCCAGTCCTCGGCCGGACGCGGCGTCGGCGCCATCGTGGCCGGCGTGGTGTTCATCCTGTGGTGGGTGGGAATCCTCAGTTTCGGCCTGCGCCCGATCCCGGTCGATTATGCCGGCCTGCATGTCGATCCCGGCCGATTGGCTCAGGTCGACTGGCCGGCGCTCAAGGCGGCCATTTACTGGCCGGTACTCGCCTATTTCAGCGCCGTCGTCCTGTTCGGTGCCGCCGTGCTGACCTGGCCGCGGGGTGTGCGCCTGCGCGGCGTGATCGACATGGTCATCGGCCTGTCGGTCATGGGTCTGGCCGGCTGGGTATGGACCACCTCGCCGATCGCCGATGCCGTCCGCGTCGATGATGTCGCGCACCTCTTCCAGCGCATCCAGGCCTTCTTCGCCCATCCGACGCCCATTCCGCTGGAACTGGCCGTGACGGTCTTCCTGCTCCTGTTCGCCTTCGGGGGCGCGTGCCGGGCGCTGGGCGGCCTGTGGGAACTCCTCACCGGCGCCCCGCGCTATCCGGGGGATTGATCAGCCGCCTTCAGGCCGCCTTCATGGTCGGCCGGTGCAGGCGCACGCAGTTACGTCCACCGGCCTTGGCAGCATAGAGCGCGATATCGGCCAGGGCCACCATCTGCGACAGTTCGGTTTCCGGTGCGTTCGACCAGTGGATGCCGAAACTGGCGGTAATCCGGCCGCCCTCACCGAAGTCGAATGCCTCGATACATTCGCGGATCTTTTCCGAAACCCGCTGCGCGCCGCGCCGGTCGATACCGGCGCAGACCACCACGAACTCTTCCCCGCCCCAGCGCGCCACCAGATCGACCGCGCGCACATTGCGGCTGATCACCCCGGCAATCTGGGCCAACACCCGATCGCCATATGCGTGGCCAAAGCGATCGTTCAGCGCCTTGAAGTGATCGATATCGATCAGGATAACGGTCATGGCCGCTTCGCGCCGCGCCCGGCGCAATTCCTCAAAGCGTTCGGTCACGCCCCGGCGGTTCAGCACCTTCGTCAGATGATCGTGGCGCGCCGCTTCCTGGGCCTCTTGCAGGGCAAGGGCTTCCAGGGTCCGGCGCTCGCGTAACGCACGGCGCAGATTACTGAGCCGGTAGCCGAGATAGGCGACGATCATCAGGATCCACAGACCCAGCAACAGTGAATACCACTGCGCGTCGCTCATGATGGCGGTCCTGATCTCGATATCCCTGATCCGGAAGGTGTGCGACCCCAGCGGCGCCTCGGAACCGGTTTCGATGATGATGGAGGTGATATTGTCGAACTGCGGCCGGCCATACTGCGGCGCCAGCTTGTATTTGCGCAACCACCAGTCGGCCACACCGAAATCATCGGGCACGAAACTGGTCCGCTGCCACTTGCCGGGCGTGGTGTCGGCCTCCACACGCAGATATTTCGGCGTGTCGTCATCGGTGGCGCGGCTGTAATGGGGATCGAAATTCTTGAGATGCACCCGGAACGAGGTCGCCTGGCCCTCGTACATCAGGGTGATGGTAAGCGTGCGCATATTGGTCAGGTTCAGACCGTGCGTGCCACGATTGCCGTCGACAAACAGCTCATAGCCGCAATAGGGATAAGGATTGCCGGTTCGCAGATCGCAATCCCAGGCCAGAGGTCCGGTGCCCCGCACCACCGTTTTGCCGCCGGAATCGGCGTCGGAAAAGACCAGGTGGCTGTTTGAGGCGGTGCTGGCCGGCGTAAAGTGCGTGGTGCGCAGGAGTATCTGATCCTGCCAGACAACGGCGCCGGCTGTGAGCAGCAGCAAGCCCAGCAGCGCCAGTTCAAACCGGACATTCGCCAGCAGGCGCGCAAGCCTTCCGGCCCGTTCCGCGAAATCCTTAGGCAAGCCCTTGATACGCAAGGCCATTCACTACCTCAACCCACTGGTTTCCATTTTCCCCTGTGGATATCTTACACGCCAACCCTAAGCGGACCGTGAAGGTTTAGCGTTAACGCGGTTACTTTGAGTGTCGCACCCATATTATTTCTTTTTATTTCGTTTTATATCATTTTATAACTTGTAGTATTTTTACATCTGATTAATCTGGGCCACAGAACACCCGGCATTTGTCCGGGCGTGGACATGGGAGATACCAATGACTGTGTTTGCCTTTTCCCGCATTCGCCGCATTCTGGCGCTATCGGCGCTCCTGCCTTTGGCCCTGACCGCTTGCGGCACCAGCACGCAGGCATCCCCGGCAGAACCGCCGCCTGCGCCAGACTCCGCGGTTCAGGCGGTCTTTGCCACGACAGACTCCGACTTTCCCAATCCCGAACGCGGCTTCTACCATGCGTCGGCTACCGGCCTGGAGGCGCTCGACGCCGCTGAAATGACGCAAGCCTACGCCGATGGCTATCGGCTGATCTATGTCCGGATCAATCTGGATGACTACCGTGACACCGACCTGCCGCCCGCCTTTCTGGAGCGGCTTGAGGCCGGCTTCGCCGTCGCCCGCTCATCCGGCGTCAAGCTGATTGTCCGCACCACCTATAATTATCCGCAGGGCGAGACCGAATATCATGATGCCAAGGACGCTCCTCTGGCGCGGGTGAAAAGCCAGCTTGCGCAGCTCAGGCCGCTTTTCTACCGCAATGCCGATGTCATCGCCTTCATGCAGGCGGGTTTCATTGGCGCCTGGGGCGAATGGCATACCTCATCGAACAATCTCACAACGCCCGAGAACCGCACGCAGATCAAAGACGCATTGCTCGACGCCGTGCCGCCGACCCGCTTTATCCAGTTCCGTTATCCGCCCTATATCCACGACTGGTATCCGAACCCGCCGGGCGTCACCGCCGCCCTGAAAGACAATTTCCGTATCGGATTTCATAACGACTGCTTCCTGGCCAGCCAGACAGATGTCGGCACCTATTCGGAAGACCCGGCCACCCGCGCACAGGAACAACAGTTCACCGACGCCCTTGGCGATGCCGGCCCCTTCGGCGGCGAGACCTGCAATCCGGCCGATGACCCCGGTGCTATCCCCCGCACCGCCTGCGCCGATATCCTGGCCGAAGGCGCGCGCTACAATCTCACCTACCTGAATGATGGCTATTATCGCCGCCTGTTCCATGACAACTGGACAAAGGGCGGCTGCATGACCGAGGTCCGCAGCCATATGGGCTACCGCTTCGGCCTGGTCAGTGTGGCTCATGCGAAAACCGCCACGCACGGCGGCGCCCTGGCCATTTCGATCGTGGTCCGTAACAGCGGCTGGGCGCGGCTTTATAATGCTCGACCGGTCGAGATCATCCTGCGCGACCCTGCCTCAGGAGAGGTTCGGCGCCTGGAAGCAAACGGCGCCGATCCGCGCCGCTGGCTGCCGGGCGCGGATACGACTGAGACCCTGAAAATCAGCCTGCCGGCGGATTTACCCGCGGGCACGCGCGAGGTCTGGCTGGCCCTGCCCGATGCCGACAGCCGGATTCAGGCCGATCCGCGCTTTGCTATCCGCCTGGCCAATGCCGATAACGCGGCGAAAGGCCAGACATGGGACGCGGACCTGGGCGCCTTCGCGCTCGGCACCACGTTAGATATAAGGTAGGCCCTGCCCTTAAAGCCAAACTTGCCAATCCCCTTGTTCACGATTAGCCTCGACACCGTACTTTGCGAAAGCGCACTGTCACAAAAGGGGGAAACATAATGTCATTTACCATCGCCAATGTCTTCGGCGGCACCTTTTCCAGCATCCGGAAAGGATTCATTCCGCTGCTCATCGTCACCCTGCTGCTCTATCTGGGGCCGAACCTGCTGGTCACCCTCGGCCTGCGCTTCGGGATGGGCGTCAATCTGGGCACGTTGGCGGCTTTTCAGGGCAAGGCCCTGGCGGTAACCATAGCGGCATCGCTCGTGATGTATTTCCTGGTTTTCGTCCATATCAGTGCGGTGACCGAGATCACCGTCCTGACCGGTACGGACCAGCCCGTTAATCTGGGCACGATTTTGAGACATGGCGTTGTCAATGCGATCCCCATCTTCGTGATATATCTGCTGTGCGGTATCGGCTGGATGATCGGCAGTCTGTTCCTGCTCGTTCCCGGCTTTATTTTCGGCACCATCTTCTCGCTTGTCATACCTGTCTATGTCGCGGAAAGATCGGGCATTTTCAAAGCCTTTGGCCGTTCTCGCACGCTGACCAAGGGCCGCCGCTGGGGTGTCTTCGGCTTCTGGTGCCTGATCGTGGTCATTTTCTACATCCTGATGCTGGCCATCGAAATGCCCATCATCATGCCGATCATGCGCCAGGCCATGCAGGCCCAGACCACCGGACCGTCGCCCGCGGATTTCATGCCCCCCTTGCCGATGCTCGTCCTGCTCACCATCGCCGGCAGCCTGGCCAGCGTCATCTTCCTGATGATCAATGCCACGGTCTATAATTGCCTGCGCTTCGAGAAGGAGCGCTATACCGGCCTGAACGTGGAAAAGATCTTCGAGTAGAACTTTTAAGCGGCGGAACCCACCGGTTCCGCCGCTACACAACTACCCCTTAGGTGATGATCTAAAATCGTGTGCGGGCCGGTGCGGCCGACTTTCCCTCGGATCACACCACTATTTTTTGACACTGCGCACCTTTGATGATAGCGCTGTCATTGAATAACCGTGCCGAATTTGTCTAAATCAAACAATCGCCCGGTAAAACCCCTTCGGACTTGTCCTCAGCAATGCGTACAGATAGATATTCGGCAATAGTCAGGGGGCGGCACGCAAAGTGTTAGACAAGTCGGCCAGGCGCAGTGTACGGGCCTCCAGTTCGGGGCGCGCAACACTGGACGATATTGCCGCGAAACTCGGCGTATCAAGCATTACCGTGTCGCGGGCGTTTCGCAATCCGGGCAAGGTCGCGGACGAATTGCGCGAACGGATAATTAAGGTGGCCGATGAGCTTGGCTATGTCCGCAACAGAGCCGCGAGTACCCTGGCCTCCGCCCGGTCCATGAATATCGCGGTCATCATCCCCTCCTTAGGCAACGCCGTCTTCGTCGACATACTGAATGGTATCGACAAAATCCTCCGGCCGCGCGGATACCAGATGCTCCTGGGCGTCAGCCATTATTCATCGGAAGAAGAGGATGCGCTCGTCCGCGCCTATCTGGCCTTCGATCCCGACGGCATTATATTGCCAAGCCTGAACTATCGGGAATCGACGCGGCACCTGCTTGAAAAGACCGGCGTGCCGGTCGTGCATCTCATGGAATTGTCCGACCAGCCTGACGTTCATTGTGTTGGCTTTTCGCAGGAAGCCGCCGGCAAGGCGATGACACAACACCTTCTGGCAAAGGGCTACAAACGCATCGCTTTTGTCGCTTCCCAGCTTGATTCGCGTACTCTGGCGCGCGGCCGCGGATACCGCGACGCCCTTGTGGAAGCCGGGCTTTATGACCCAAGGCGCGAGCTTATGGTGCCGGATCCGTCCTCGATCGCCCTGGGCGGCCGCTTGCTTCAGCGCCTTCTGCAACAGGCCCCCGACACCGACGCGATCTTTTTCTGTAATGACGACCTGGCGCAGGGCGCCCTTTTCGAATGCGCGCGGCAACAGATTCCCGTGCCGTCGCAACTGGCCGTCGCCGGCTTCAATGACCTTTCTGCCTCGGCTTCGACCGTGCCTTCGCTGACCACAATCGCCACGCCGCGATTCGATATCGGTGTTCAGGGGGCGAACATGCTCTTGTCCCTTATCGAACATCAAAGGGTAAACCGTTCGAGCATCGATCTGGGTTTTGAACTGAAGCCTCGAGAAAGTGCCTGAAAACCGGCTTGCACCCGTGATAAAATTTGACCGCAGCGGGATCAACTCAGACATTTTTTAAAAATCGGATTTGACTCCGGCGAAATTTCACGCATAGTGACGTTCGCATGACAGCGTTACCATCTGATAGCGCTATCATGTAATAAAATATGACACAGGAAATGCCCTTGCCTGCCCGGAAACGGTCGGGCTTTTACAAAACCAAACAATGTTAGCGCTGTCATTATACTTATAAAGCATAAGACAGAGAACGCAATGCTATGCGATAAAAAGCGGCATGAAAATGCCCGCGCACAATGTTAGCGCTGTCATAATGCACCACATTGTTTTCAAACAGGATTGGGAAAGAATATGCACAACTCGAAGCGAAACATCTTGATCGGATCAGGGTCGCTGCTGGCGTTCTGCGCCTTTGCGGGCGCCGTTCTGGCGGCCGAGCCCGCGCCGCAGCAAACTGAGAAGCCCGATGACACCACTGTCGTTATCGTCACCGCCTCGCGCATCACATCACGCGGCTTCAAGGCCCCTACCCCGACAACCTCCATCAGCACGACGGACATCGCCAACATGGCGCAGCCGAACGTGTTCACCACGATCACGCAATTGCCTTCCCTGCAAGGCTCCAGCGGCGTGGCCACCAATACGTTCAGCACATCGAGCGGCCAGCAGGGCCTCAGCTCCTTCGCACTGCGCGGCCTGGGCGTCAGCCGCACCCTGACCCTGCTCGACGGCCAGCGCGTCGTCCCTTCCAATATCGGCACCGGCGCCCCTGACATCAGCCTGTTCCCGCAACTGCTGCTCAAGCGCGTGGACGTGGTCAATGGCGGCGCCTCCGCTTCCTGGGGGTCCGATGCCGTCGGCGGCGTCGTCAATTTCATCACCGACAAAAAATTCGAGGGCTTCAAGGCCAATGTCGAAATGGGTGAAACGACCTATGGCGATGACAAGCAGGGGCTGGTCCAGATGGCCTTCGGCAAGTCCTTCCTGGAAGGTAAGCTGCACACCGAGTTCGCCGTTGAATACCACAAGGAAGACGGCGTCGAAGCCGGCGACTTTGGCGAGAATGCCGCCAACGGCCGTGACTGGTATCGCAGTTCAACCCTGGTCAATACCGGCATCACCAATAATGGCTCACCGCAGTACGTGAACGTCGATCACGCTCAATCCACCACCTATTCGAAATATGGTTTGATCACCTCCGGCCCGCTGCAGGGCATTGCCTTCGATCAGAACGGCAATCCGTATAACTTCGCCTATGGCTCGAACGGCGTACCGCAAAAGGATGCAGCCGGCACGGTCGCGGGCTGCTATATCGGCTTCTGCGTTGGCGGCGACACCTCAGCCAATGTCGGCGTCGGGGCCAGCCTGCAATCGGCCATCACCCGGTCGAACTTCTATAATCGCACCTCGTTCGATCTGAACGAGGACAACGAAATCTACTTCACCATCAACCTGGCCAAGGTCGATACGCACAACCAGCCGAACCCCGGCTTTACCGAACCGGGCCTGACCATCCAGTGCTCGAACCCGTATGTGCCGGACGCGATTGTCACCCAGTGCGGCCTGAACGGCATCACCAGCTTCAAGATGGGCACGGTCACGCCCTTCCTGCCAAATATCCGCGTCAATACCGAGCGTAAACAGGAGCGGTTTGTTGTCGGCGCCGACGGCAAGTTCGAGCTGTTTGGCAGCAACTGGAACTACGACGCCTATTATGAGCACGGCAAGCAGAACTCGGATATCTATGTCCACAATCTCCTGCTGAAGGCCCGCTTTACCGCCGCGATCGATGCGGTCGAAGAGAATGGCGTCATCGTCTGCCGTGATCCGGTGGCCCGCGCCAACGGCTGCCAGCCGATCAATGTCATCGGCAACCAGACGCCGAGCGCCTCAGCCATCGCCTATCTGCAACCGCCCATCGGCGCCTACCAGAACACGATCCAGACGCAGGACGTGACCGCCGTCAGCATTTCCGGCGAGCCTTTCTCACTGTGGGCCGGCCCGGTTTCGATGGCGACCGGCGCGGAATATCGCCGCGAATGGTACAGCGCCGTGGCCGATCCCTATGGCAACGGCACGACCACGCCCTATAACGCCGATTATCCGGCCGATCCGCTGCTCAGCACCGGCGGCGGCAATTTCTACGCCGGCAACTATCGCAACGGCACAGGCAGCTTCAACGTTATCGAAGCCTTCCTGGAATTTAACGTGCCGCTGCTCAATTCCGACGCGACCGGCCAGCTCAACATGAACGTCGCCGGCCGTGCCGAAAAATACAGCACGGCGGGCAATGCCGAAGCCTGGAAGGTCGGCTTTACCTGGGATACCCCCCTCAGCGGGCTGCGCTTCCGCACCGTCCGGTCCCAGGACGTGCGGGCGCCGAACCTGAACGACCTGTTCGGCCCGACCACCTCGACCAATATGCCGAACTTCACCAATCCGTTCACCAACACCACTTTGACCATTTCGCAGAACCAGGGCTCGAACCCAGGCCTCAAGCCGGAAATCGCGCAAAACTTCACCTTCGGGGCCGTTCTCTCGAACCCGGACTGGCTGCCTGGCTTCAGCGCATCGATCGACTATTACGACATCAAGCTGGAAGACGCGATTGCCTCCGGCCCCAACGCCACCCAGCTCGTGCAGTACTGCTTTGACGGCTCCGTGCCGGCGGCCTGTAACGCCTTCGACCTGACCGGCGCCAATCCGTATGTCAATGTCGGCAGCATCAACGCCGCCTCGATCAAGACGAGCGGTGTCGATTATGAACTGAGCTATCAGATGCCGCGCCCGCTCGGTCTGCAGGGCAACCTGATCTTGCGTGGCCTGGCGACCAATGTGCATAACTTCACCACCGTACCGGGCCTGCCGGGCACCATTCCTTCGGAATCCGCCGGACAGAACTCCGGTGCGACGCCTGACTGGAAAGCGCTGTTCGTCCAGACCTATTCGACGCCGACCTACAGCCTGACCCTGCAGGAACGCTGGTTCAGCAACGGCGTGATCGGTACGCAATATGTGGTTTGCAGCACGGGATGCCCGGTTTCGACCTCCAACAACCCGACCCTGGACAACAACACCATGAAGGGCGCGACCTATGTCGATCTGGCCGGTTCCTACAACATCAACAAGAATGTCGTGGCCTACTTCAAGATCGACAACCTGTTCAATGTCGATCCGGAGCCATCGCCCCAGACCAATACGGGCCTCGATGTAAACCCGGCGCTCTATGATACGCTCGGCCGCTTCTACCACGCAGGCCTGCGGTTCAACTTCTAAAACCACCCACCGGATATCCGCTGCCTGGCGGCAGATATCCGGTGCTCCTTATTGGAGCGTTTTTTTCTCCCCCACTTGGCGCGATATCCTGGCAAGCGTGAGCGCAGCGATATTCGAGCTACATGCTTTCAGGCGAAGCCTTCTCCCTGGGCGCCTGGAAGCATGTTTTTTCTTTTCATTCCACGTCCCTGTCGGGCTCCGAGGTAACGCATTGACACTTTCGGCGAAGGCGATCGTCATCATGGGCATCAGCGGGTGCGGCAAATCCACCCTTGGCAATGCGCTGGCCGAGGCAACAGGATACCGGTTCATCGAAGGGGACGATCTCCATCCCCCGGAGAATATCGCCAAGATGTCCGCCGGCACCGCCCTGACGGATGATGACCGCTGGCCCTGGCTGGAACGCGTCGCCGATGTGCTGGGCAGCGCTGATGAAAGCAGTGGTGTCATCATCTCCTGCTCGGCCCTTAAATATATTTACCGCGATTTTCTGAGATTGCGGACCGGGCACCCCATTCTGTTCGTCTTCCCGAATCTCCCGGTCGAGGTCGTGCGCGCCCGTCTGCGCCATCGTTCTGACCATTACATGCCGCCGAGCTTAGTGGACAGTCAGTTGGCAATACTCGAACCGCCCCGGCCGGATGAACGGGTGCTGATCCTGAATGGTACGCCCACCACCGCCCAGTCCGTCAACCTGGTCATGGGGTATCTTTCGGCCCTGACCGAACTCCCCACCTGATCCCTCCCCCCACACCGGAATTGAGGTTACGCTTATGGTACGCAAATATTGGCCCAAAAAACACTGGATGCTCGCCGCGTCCCTGACCGTTCTCTCTTTTGGCATCTGGTCATCGGCCCAGGCCGGCCAGTCGATTTTCGTGACCGCGCCCCACGATCCGCTGGCCATAACGGTGAAAGCGGTGGGCGATGGCAAGACCGACGATACGGCCGCGATCCAGGCCGCGATCGATACCGCCGCCAAATCCGGCGCCGGCAGTATTGTCTGGCTGCCATCCGGCCGCTATCGCCTCACGCGGACCCTGCTCGTGCCGCCAGCGGTGCGGTTGTTTGGCGAAGGCGCGAAACGGCCCACGCTTGTCCTGGCGGACCGGACGCCGGGCTTCGACGCGGGGGTGAAAACGATGGTGACCTTCACCGGCGCCGATCAATATGCCACAGGCCCCGTACCCGTACCGGTGCTTTCGGCGACGCCGGGCCAGCCCGATGTGCGTGACGCCAATTCAGGGACGTTCTATTCGGCGCTGTCCAACATCGATTTTGAAATCGGCGATGGCAATCCGGCCGCGGTGGCCGTGCGTTTTCGTGTCGCCCAGCATGGCTACCTCAGCCACATCGACTTCCATATCGGCTCAGGCTTTGCCGGTATATACCAGGCCGGTAACGAAGCCGAAGACCTGCACTTCTACGGTGGCCGCTATGGCATAGTGTCGGAAAAGACCTCGCCCGCCTGGCAGTTCACCCTGATTGACTCGCACTTTGAAGGCCAGCGCGATGCCGCTATCCGCGAGCACGAGGTCGATCTCACCCTTGTCAACGTCACGATCAAGGATACGCCGACCGGCATCGATATCGACAAGGGCTACAGCGACAGCCTGTGGGGCAAGGATGTGCGGTTCGAGCGCGTATCGAATGCCGCCGTGGTCATCAGCAATGAGAACAGCCCCTTTACCCAGATCGGCTTCGATAACGCCCTGGCCGCAAACGTACCGGTTTTCGCTCGCTTCCGCGATTCCGGGAAAACCGTCAAAGGACCGGCCAAAGCGTATCAGATCGGCGCCTTCAATTATGGGCTGAAAATCGACAGCCTCGGCGAAATGGGGCATTTCGACACCCACTTCCAGGCCAAGCCGCTGGCGCAACTGCCCAAATGGGGTGGTCCTGTGCTGCCGGCCCTGCCGCCTGTCGATCAGTGGGCGGATGTCCGCAGCCAGGGCGTTATCGGCGACGGCGTGGCCGACGATACGGCGGCCCTTCAAAAGGCCATCGATAATAATCGCGTCGTTTACCTGCCGATTGGCCATTACCTGGTCAGCGACACCCTGCACCTGCGACCGGACACGGTTCTGATTGCCCTGCATCCGAGCGCCACCCAGATCACCCTGGCCGAAAATACGCCGGCCTATCAGGGCGTCGGCAATGCTAAAGCCCTGGTTGAAAGCGCGAAGAGCGGCAATGCGATCATCACCGGCATCGGCCTGTTCACCGGCGGCGTCAATCCGCGCGCCACGGCGCTGCTCTGGAAGGCGGGTGAAGGCTCGCTGGTGGAAGATGTCCGCATCCACGGCGGTCACGGCACCCTCCTGCCCAATGGCAAGCGCGTCGATTTTTCCGATCCGAAGTTCCGCATGGACGGCCAGCATCCCGGCATCTGGGTGACCGATGGCGGCGGCGGCACCTTTGTCGCCAACTGGACGCCCAATACCATGTCGGACTCGGGCTTCTATGTCAGCAACACCAAAACGCCCGGCCATGTCTACGAACTATCGGCCGAACACCACAACCGCCATGAAATCGTCCTCGACAACGTGGAAAACTGGGAATTCCTGGCGCCCCAGACCGAGCAGGAAGTGATCGACGGGCTGGAATCGATGTCGCTCGAAGTGCGCAACTCGAAAAACATCCTGTTCGCCAATTACCACGCCTACCGCGTGACCCGCAGCCTGAAACCGGCACCGACCGCCGTCAGGCTGTTCAATGTTGACAATATCCGCTTCCGCAATATGTCGACAAATGCCGAGAGCGGCTTTGCCACCTGCGACGATAACGGCTGCGGCACTTATCTGCGCGCCAGCAAGTTTCCGTTTGAAAACGCCATCACCGACATGACGCATAAGCTGGAGGTGCGTGAGCGCCAGTTCGCCGTGCTCGACGTGTCGGCCACGCCGCCGGCGCCCGCTTCCGCGCCCGTGCCGGCCGGCCTGACGGAAGCGAAGGTCGAAAAGCTGGAGGACGGGTTCTATTCGATCGCCGGGGGCGCGGTCGATGACAAAGGCAATCTTTATTTCGTTGACCATCACTTCCACCGCATCTATCGCTGGTCGGAAGGACGCGGCCTGGAAGTCGTCAGCGATGCCGCACTCGACCCGGTCAACCTGGCCGTCGATAAATCCGGGCACCTGATGGTCCTGTCCTCGGATGGCCCGGACGCCACGGTCTACAGCCTCGATCCGTGGACCGCCACGCCGGAACTGACCCGCATTGCGCCCACGCCGGTCGCGGCGCATACCGACGCGGTCACCGCCCTGCCCGGTAATTTCTGGAACAACGGCGAATTCCGCGACCAGCTCGATCCGAAGACCTACACCTTCACCACGCTGGCGGAGATGTTCGCGCACGACGTCGCTACCCCTAAGCCACTTGAATATATCTCCCCGGATGGCAGCCTGGTCCTGCCGGCCTTCCGCGTCTACAGGCAGGGGCCGACCAACTTCCAGGGCTGGCGGTGGTCCGATACGCTCGACACCTACGGCTTCGTCACGGGCAAGCCCGGCGACCGGGTGACGGTCAGCAACGGCTCCGAAGGGCGGATCTACAGCGGGCAGGTCGGACAGGGCGGCAGCCTGACCGATCTGAAGCCACTGACCGACCGCGGCGGTGAAAGCGTCACCGTCGATGCCAAGGGGCGGCTGTTCGTCGCCAACGGGCAGATCTTCATCTATGACAATGAAGGCAAACCCCTCGGCCGCATCGATACGCCGGAGCGGCCGCTGCAACTGATCTTCGGCGGCCCCGACCGCCAGACGCTGTTCATTCTCACGCATCACCGCCTTTACAGCCTCGATGTGAAAGGCTTCTGATCCATGCTGGCCCTGTCCCCGGAAACGACCGCCCTGGTCATCGTCCTCGCCGCGGTACTGACCCTGATCGTCATGATCGCCTGGGCCAAGGTCCAGCCCCTGCTGGCCTTTGTCGTGGCATCGATCCTGGCCGCCCTGCTGCTGCAAATGCCGCTCGACAAGGTGACCCATTCGATCGAGCAAGGCATCGGGGACATGGTGGGCTCCCTCGCTGTATTGCTGGCCTTCGGCGCCATCTTCGGCAAGATCGTTGCCGACAGTGGCGCGGCCAAAAAGATCTCCAAGGTTCTGATCGGGCTGTTCGGCGACAAGCGCATTGCCCTGGCCCTGTGCCTGACCGGCTTTATCGTCGGCATTCCCCTCTTCTATAACGTCGGGTTCGTATTGCTGGTGCCGCTGATTTTCTCGGTGGCGCGCCAGTCAGGGAAGCCGATCGTATTCCTCGCGGTGCCGGTCATGGCGGGCCTGTCCATCGCGCATGGCTTCCTGCCGCCGCATCCGTCACCAGCGGCGATCGTGCCCATGTTCAGCGCCAATATGGGCCTGACCCTGATCTACGGGCTTATCGTCGGCATTCCCACCGCCCTGATCGCCGGTCCGGTCTTCGCCCTGAGCGTCCGGCACATCCAGGCCAATCCACCGGCGCTGTTCGTTGCGGAGGAGATTCCGGACGACCAGTTGCCGTCAACGGCCAACAGCTTCCTGACCGCGCTTCTGCCGGTCATCCTCCTGACCGGTTTCACCCTGCTTGGTTATGCCAGTGGTCTCGATGCATCCGAGAAGGCACTCATCAGTTTCCTCGGCAATCCGATGATCGTGATGCTGGTGTCCGTCATGGTGGCGCTGGTGACCCTGGGCCTGGGGCGGCGCAAGCCGCTGGGCGAACTCATGACCGGCTCGGGCACGGCCCTGCGCGAAATCGCCCCGATCCTGCTGATCATCGCTGGCGCGGGCGCCCTGAAGCAGATCTTCGTCGATGGCGGCGTCAATGATCAGCTTGGTATTCTGCTAAAGAGCCTGCCCGTACCGCCGCTGGTTCTGGGCTGGCTGATCGCCGGGGTCATCCGCCTGTCCCTGGGCTCGGCGACGGTGGCCGGATTAACCGCCGCAGGACTGGTCACGCCGCTGGTCAAGGCCAGCGGGGTCGATCCGAACCTCATGGTGCTGGCGGTCGGCGCCGGCAGTCTGATGTTCAGCCATGTCAACGATTCCGGCTTCTGGATGTTCAAGGAATATTTCGGCCTGTCCGTCAAGGACACCCTGCGGTCGTGGACCCTGATGGAGGGCCTGGTCGGCATATTCGGACTGATTTTCGTCCTCATTCTCAATCAGTTTCTGAAATAGCGCAGACGGCTTTTGCCAGTGCATATACGGAAACTATATGACGGCGTCCGGTGATTATACGCCGGGCATATGCCTGAGCGCCTAAAACAGCCTCCATCACAGGAGGTTCTCATGAGCATCGTCTATTTGCTGATCGGCGGCATTTTCTTCGTCATCTGCCAGACATTCGTCGAATATTGCGAAAAGCTGCGGGAGGACGGGCAATGACCGTTCTCTATGTCGCGGCCGGCCTCATCACCGTGGCCATAGCGGGCTATCTGATCATCGCCCTGATCAGGCCCGAACTCTTTCCGTAAAATTCGAGCCATAAATCCGAGACTGTCACATGTCCTATGCACTCACGGGCAATAGCTGGTTGCAGCTTGCCCTTTATCTGGCTGCGCTTATCGCGCTCGCCTGGCCGCTTGGCCTTTACATGGCTAAAATCCTCACGGCCGAGCGCCTTTTCATGGCGCCGGTCGAAAACGCCGTTTATGGCACGCTTGGCATCAAGCCCTCCGAAGACATGACCTGGAAAGCTTACGCCACCGCCGTCATTGTCTTTTCCTTCGGCGGCTTCGCCCTGCTCTACCTGCTCCTGCTGTTCCAGAGCCACCTGGGCCTCAATCCGCAGGGCATGGCCGACCTGACGCCGGACCTCGCCTTCAATACAGCGGTCAGTTTCATCACCAATACCAACTGGCAGTCTTATGCCGGCGAAAGCACGCTTGGCTATGCCAGCCAGATGCTCGGCCTGACCGTGCAGAACTTCCTGTCGGCGGCGGTGGGCATTTCAGTGATGGCGGCGCTGATCCGGGGTCTTTCCCGCCAGTCCGCCAAAGGCATAGGCAATTTTTGGGTCGATCTGGTCCGCAGCACGCTTTATGTCCTGCTGCCCCTCGCCCTGGTCTGGGCCGTGCTGCTGGGTTCGCAAGGCGTCATCCAGACCCTGGATGCCTATGTCACCGGCCATACCCTGGAAGGCGCGCAGCAAACCCTTGCCCTGGGCCCGGTCGCCAGCCAGGAAGCCATCAAAATGCTCGGTACCAATGGCGGCGGCTTCTTCAATACCAACTCCGCTCATCCTTTCGAGAACCCGACACCGGTCTCCAATTTTCTCGAAGTTCTGGCCATCCTGCTGATCCCGACGGCCTGTTGCTTTACCTTTGGGAAAATGATCGGCGACAAACGCCAGGGCATTGCCGTGCTGGCCGCCATGACATTGGTGTTCGTGCCACTGACGCTCTTCTGCGTTTCGGCTGAACAGGGCGGCAACCCGCATTTCGCAGCGCTCGGCGTCGACCAGCTGGCCTCGGCCACACAGGCCGGCGGAAACATGGAAGGCAAGGAAACGCGCTTCGGCATCGTCAATTCCGCCCTGTGGGCCACCGCCACCACCGCCGCGTCCAACGGCTCGGTCAACGCCATGCACGACAGCTTCACGCCTATGGGCGGCGCGGTCCCCATGCTGCTGATGAAGTTTGGCGAGGTCATCTATGGCGGCGTCGGCTCCGGGCTTTACGGGATGCTGGTCTTCGTCATCATCACCGTCTTCATTGCCGGTCTGATGGTGGGCCGCACGCCGGAATATCTCGGCAAGAAGATCCAGAGCTTCGAGATCAAGATGGCCTCGATCGCCATCCTCGCCCCCTGTGCCTTCGTGCTGATCGGCACGGCGGTGGCGGTGCTGACGCCCTGGGGCAAGGCCGGGCTCTATAATCCCGGCGCCCAAGGCTTCTCCGAAGCCCTCTACGCCTTTACCTCAGCGGCCAACAACAATGGCTCTGCCTTCGCGGGCCTCAGCGCCAACACCCCTTTCTACAATACGGCCTTAGGCATCTGCATGTTGTTTGGACGGTTCTTCGTCCTGCTGCCGGTCCTGGCCATTGCCGGTTCGCTGGCCACCAAAAAGGCCGTTCCCGTCTCCGCCGGCACCCTGCCCACCCATACCCCGCTGTTCATCGCGGTTCTGATCGGCGTCATTCTGCTGGTCGGTGTCCTGACCTACCTGCCGGCACTGGCGCTCGGTCCCGTGGTTGAACATCTCATCATGATCAAGGGCTAACCTCTTCTCCTCCCCTGCACAGCGGGGGAGGTGGCGAGCGTAGTCTCGCCGGAGGGGGCTTCCAGGACAAATGCCCCCTCCACCACTTCGTGGTCCCCCTCCCCCGCTTCGCCAAGAGGCTCGCAAGGGAGGAGAAGAAAGCACAATTCAGAAAGACACAAAATGTCCTCTATAACCGCTAAAAAATCCAGCCTCTTTGAAGGCGCCGATCTCGGCTCTGTTCTCAAACAAACAATCCAGCGCCTCAACCCGGCCTATCAGGTGCGCAATCCGGTGATGTTCGTTGTCTTTATCGGCTCGATCGTCACCACCCTGATCTTCGCCGTCATGCTGGCTGCGCCAAAAAGCCTCATCGGAGGCGGCCAGCCCCTGTGGTTTATCGGCCTGATCACCTTCTGGCTGTGGTTCACGCTGCTTTTCGCCAACTTCGCCGAGGCCATCGCCGAAGGCAAGGGCAAGGCGCAGGCCGATTCCTTGCGCTCCGCCCGCAAGGATGTGTCGGCGAAAAAGCTCGACAAATCGGGCCAGATGACGGTCGTCGCCGCCAATTCCTTGCGCAAGGGCGACCTCGTCCTGATCGAGGCCGGCGACGTCATCCCCGCCGACGGCCAGGTCATCGAGGGCATTGCCTCGGTCGATGAAAGCGCCGTCACCGGTGAGAGCGCGCCCGTCATCCGCGAATCCGGCGGCGACCGCGATGCCGTCACCGGCGGCACGCGTGTCCTCTCCGACCAGATCCGGGTGCGCGTCACCTCCGATCCCGGTGAAAGCTTCCTCGACCGCATGATCGGCCTGGTGGAATCCGCCAAGCGCCAGAAGACGCCCAACGAGATCGCCCTGTCGATCCTGCTGGCCGCCATGACCCTGATCTTCCTGCTGGCCGTGGCCACCCTCCTGCCCTTCTCGCTGTTTTCGGTGGCGCGCGCCGGTTCCGGCTCAGTTATCACCATCGTCGTGCTGATCGCTCTGCTGGTCTGCCTGATCCCGACCACCATCGGCGGGCTTTTATCGGCCATCGGCATTTCCGGGATGCAGCGCCTGATCAAGGCCAATGTCATCGCCACCTCCGGCCGTGCGGTCGAAGCCGCCGGTGACGTTAATGTCCTGCTGCTGGATAAAACCGGCACCATCACCTTCGGTAATCGCCAGGCGGTCGAGTTCTTCCCGGCGCCGGGCGTCACTCCCCGGCAACTGGCCGAGGCCGCCGAACTGGCCTCTCTGGCCGACGAGACCCCGGAAGGCCGCTCGATCGTCACACTCGCCCGCACGCAGTTCGGCCTTGCCGAGCGCACCGCCGACGATGTGGAAGCCACCTTTATCCCCTTCAGCGCCGAGCAACGCCTTTCCGGTATCGTGGTCAATGAGCGCCATATCATGAAGGGCGCCGGCGATGCCATTGCCGCGCTGGTCGCCCTGAAAGGCGGCGCGGTAACATCGGAAGTGACCGCCCAGATCGACGATATCGCCCGCAAGGGCGGCACGCCGCTGACCGTCGCCGAAGGCCCGCAGGTGCTGGGCGTGGTCTACCTCAAGGATATCGTCAAGCCGGGCATCAAGGCGCGCCTGGCCGACCTGCGCAAGATGGGGATCAAGTCCGTGATGATCACCGGCGATAATCCGCTGACCGCAGCCGCCATCGCGTCGGAAGCCGGTGTCGACGACTTCGTGGCGCAGGCCACGCCGGAGACCAAGCTCAAATATATCCGCCAGATGCAGGCCGGCGGCGAGATGGTCGCCATGGTCGGCGATGGCACCAATGACGCCCCGGCCCTGGCGCAATCCGACGTGGCGGTGGCGATGAATTCCGGCACCCAGGCCGCCAAGGAAGCCGGCAACATGGTCGATCTCGACAGTGACCCGACCAAGCTGATCGAGATTGTCGAGATCGGCAAACAGCTCCTGATGACGCGCGGCGCATTGACCACCTTCAGCATCTCCAACGACCTGGCCAAGTATTTCGCCATCATCCCGGCGGCCTTTGCCACCACCTATCCGGCGCTGGGGCTGCTCAACATCATGCACCTGGCCTCGCCGCAGAGCGCCATACTGGCGGCAGTGATCTTCAATGCCCTGATCATCATCGCGCTCGTGCCGCTGGCCCTGAAAGGCGTCAAATATCGCGCGGCCAGGGCGCAGAGCCTGCTCACCCGCAATGTGTTGATCTATGGCCTCGGCGGCGTCATCACCCCGTTTATCGGCATCAAGCTGATCGATATGGGCCTGGCCGCTGTTGGTTTGGCTTAAGGAACCCGAAAATGACCAATCTCTTCAAACAGGCACAGGCCACGATTGTCAGCCTGCTCTTCTTCACCCTGCTGTTGGGCGGCCTCTACCCGCTGCTGACCACAGCCATCGTCCAGACCGCTTTTCATGCCGAGGCCGAAGGCAGCCTGATCCATGACACCAAAGGCCACGTCATCGGCTCGCACCTGATCGGCCAGAACTTCAGCCAGCCGCAATATCTCTGGGGGCGTCTGTCAGCCACCGGCCCGGCGCCCTATAATGCCGGCGCCTCCTCCGGCTCCAATCTCGGCGTCAACAATCCGGCGCTGAGGGAGGCCGTCAAAGGCAGGATCGACGCCCTGAACGGCTCCAAACCCGTGCCGGTCGATCTGGTCACGGCCTCGGCGTCCGGCCTCGATCCGGAAATCAGCCCGGCCGCGGCGGCCTACCAGGTGCCGCGCATCGCCGCCGCCCGACGGATCACCCCCGCCGCCGTCACCGAAGCCATCGCCCGCTCGACCAAGGGCCGCACCTTCGGAATCCTCGGCGAACCGCGCGTCAATGTGCTAGAGGTCAATCTGCGACTGGATGGCCAACTGAAGTGAACACCCGACCCGACCCCGACAAACTGCTGGCCCTCGTCACTGCCGACGAGGGCCGCCTCGCGCGTGGTGCCCTGAAGATCTTTTTCGGCGCCTCCGCCGGCGTCGGCAAGACCTACGCCATGCTCTCCGAAGCCCGGCGATTGGCGGCGGAGGGCCGTGACGTGCTGATCGGCGTCATCGAGCACCACGGCCGCGATGAGACCAGGGCCCTGACCGAGGGCCTGGAAACCCTGCCCCGGCTGGAAATCGATCATCGCGGCGTCAAGGTGCATGAATTCGATCTCGATGCCGCCCTGGCCCGCCGTCCCTCGCTGATCCTGATGGACGAGTTCGCCCACACCAACGCGCCAGGCTCACGCCACCCCAAGCGCTGGCAGGATGTCGAGGAACTGCTCGACAACGGCATCGACGTCTATACCACCCTCAATGTCCAGCACCTCGAAAGCGTCAATGACCAGGTGGCACGCCTGACCGGCGTCTGGGTGAAGGAAACCGTGCCCGACAGTGTATTCGACGAGGCCGCCGATATTGCGCTGATCGACATTCCCTCCGACGAACTGCTGAAGCGTCTGGCCGATGGCAAGGTCTATGTCGCCGAAGGCGCCAATACCCGCGCCGCCGAAAACTTCTTTAAAAAGAGCAATCTCGGGCACCTGCGCGAACTGGCGCTGCGCCGCACCGCCGAGCGCGTCGACGCCCAGAATGAACAGTTGAGCGCCGCCACGGGTCAGGGTGAAGCCGCGCTCTCCGAAAAGGTGCTGGTGCTGGTCGGGCCAGACAGTTTTTCCGGCCGCCTGATCCGCCACACCCGCCGCATGGCCGGCCGTTCAAAGGCGCCGTGGACCGCGCTCTATGTCCAGACCGACCGTCATGAACTGCTCGATCAAAAAGCCCGCCTGCGCGTCGAGCACAATCTGCGCCTGGCAGAACGCATGGGCGCTCAGGTGGTCCGGCTGAACGGCACCCATGCCGCCACCACCATCATCAACTACGCCATATCAAACGGCTTTACCCGCGTCGTGGTCGGCAATCGTAAGGGCCCGCTGTGGCGGCGCTGGCGCAAATCGCTGTCGCAAAAGCTGATCGAACACGGCGACGGGCTGGAAATCACCACCCTCAGCGCCGACTTTATGCCCGCTGACCATGCGGATACCGCTCGCCCCCGGCCAATCACGGGTCTGGCCGCGCCTCTGATCGTGCCGTGGATGGATTATGCCTATGCCGCCCTGGTCGTGGCAGTCATGACGGCCGTGGGCTTTCCCTTGCGCGGCATCACCGATCCCGACAATCTCGCCCTGCTCTACCTGACCGGCGTGGTCATCGCCGCGGCGCGCTTCGGCATCGGCCCGGCCGTGCTGGCCTCGGTGATCAGCCTGCCCGCCTTCAATTTCTTCTTCACCCAGCCCTATTACACCTTCAGCTTCTACGACTCGCATTACTATTTCACCTTCGGCTTCATGCTGGCCACATCGCTGATCGTCGGCTCCCTGACCGCGCGCCTCTCCCTGCACGCCCGTATGGCGCGCAAGAGCGAACAGGAAACCCGCCTGCTCTACGATCTGACGCGCGGCCTTTCCTCGGTACGCGGCTATGCCGCCATGGCCGAGGTGACCGCCCGCCACCTGGCCCCGGCGCTCAATGCCGAAGTGCGTTTATGGGTGAGCGAGGACAAGGTGCTGACCGCCTTCCCGGCAGGCGAGACTGAAATCCGCGAGACGGGCGCCGTGCAGTGGGTAGCGGCCAATGGCCAGATCGCCGGTCGCGGCACCGATACCCTGCCCTCGGCGCGCGGTCTCTACCTGCCGCTTATCGCCGAAAACAAAACCCTCGGCGTGCTCGGCCTGACGCCGCCGGACGACCGCGCCTTTACCGGCGCCGACATTCTCGTTTTCGAGACCATTGCCAGCCTGATCGCCAGCGCCCTGCAACGCGCCCAGCGCGCCGACGAAGCCGAGACATCCCGCATCGAAAGCGAAAATGAAAAACTGCGCAACGTGCTGCTGGCCTCGCTGTCGCATGACCTGCGCACGCCCCTCACCGTGATGAACAACAGCATCTCTACCCTGCTGAAACAGCGCAAGAAGCTGCCGCGCGAGGCGGTCGACGAACTGACGGGCCTGTGGGGCCAGATGCAGCGCCTGCAGAAGTTCGTCACCAACCTGCTGAAGATGGCGGCCATCACGTCCGGCCAGCTCAGGCTCAATTTCGAGCCCTATCTGATCCAGGAAATCATCGGCGCCGCCATCAGTCGCGTGGAGCCGCAAAAGGAAAACCGCCAGGTCCGCACCCAGATCAATGGCCAGATACCGATGGTCATGATCGATGGCGCCCTGATCGAGCAGGTGCTGCTCAACCTGCTGGAAAACGCCTTTGCCCATACGGCCCCGAATGGCGTGATCCAAATCTCGGTCGAGAACGACGCCGACCGGGTGCGCGTGCGGGTGTCGGACGACGGCAACGGCCTGAAACCCGGCGAGGAAGATCAGATCTTCGAAAAATTCCATACCCGCCAGAGCGAGAAATCCGACCGCGCCCAGTCGGGCACCGGCCTGGGCCTGGCCATTTGCCGCGGCATCATCCAGGCGCATGGCGGGCTGATCTATGCCAAGAATAACCCAACGGGTGGCGCCAGTTTCATCTTCACTCTCCCTGTGGCAAAAGACCAGACATGACCGCCACGATCCTGATCATCGAAGACGAAACCGAAATCCGCCGCTTCCTGCGCGCCACGCTCAATGCCAATGGCTTTAGCCCGCTTGAGGCTGAAACGGCGCACGAGGGGCTGCAAAAACTGATCGCCCAGCGGCCCGAAGTCGTCATCCTCGATCTCGGCCTGCCAGACCAGGACGGCCAGGACTTCATCCGCGATGTCCGCGAATGGTCGCAGGTGCCGATCATCGTCGTCTCGGCCCGCGAGCAGGAGGCGGACAAGGTGCAGGCGCTGGAAAACGGCGCCGACGACTACCTGACCAAGCCCTTTGCCGCCGGCGAATTGCTGGCGCGCATCAAGGTGGCCCTGCGCCACGCCCAGCGCGTGGGGAACAGCGTCGGCCATACCTATGATTATGACGGCCTGAGCATCGACCTCTCCGCCCGGCGCGTGACGCTGGATGGCGAAGAGGTCCGTCTGACGCCGATCGAGTACAGACTGCTCAGCGTGCTGGCCAAGAACGCCGGCAAGGTGCTGACCCACGCCTACCTGCTGAAAGAGGTCTGGGGACGGCATTCAACCGAGCAGAACCACTATCTGCGCATCCATACCCAGCACCTGCGCGAAAAGCTGACCGACGATCCGCTGTCACCGCGCTTTATCATCACCGAACCCGGTATCGGCTACCGGCTGAAGATATAAGCCGGCCAGGCCCGCCGCCCGCCGTCAGATCAGCCCTGCGTCCTTATAGACCTGCTCCAGCACATCGAGCGGCACCGCGCCGCACAAAAGCCCGGTATCGTGGAACTTTTTGATATCGAACGCCGCGCCGGCCTTGGCCGTGGCCGCCGCGCGCAGCTTCAGCCACTGGATCTTGCCGACCATATAGCCCAGGGCCTGGCCCGGCCAGACGCAATAGCGCTCGATCTCGGTTTCGTTCGAGTCCCCCAGATTGGTCATCATGAAGGCCATGGCCTGCTCGCGGCTCCAGCGCTTGGCGTGCATCCCGGTATCAACCACCAGGCGGCAGGCACGGAACATGGCGTCGCTTAAGTAACCGATATGGCCGAACGGATCGGTTTGATACATGCCCATATCGGTGCCGGCCAGTTGCTCGGCATAGAGCGCCCAGCCCTCGATATAGGCGTTGAAGCCTGAAATCTTGCGCAGTTCCGGCAGGTTCTTGTTTTCCTGCTGGATGGAAATCTGCATGTGGTGACCGGGGATCGCCTCGTGATAGGTGAGCGTCGGCAGGGTCCAGCTCGGCACTTCCTTGGTGTCGCGCAGGTTGATGTAGTAGGCGCCCGGACGCTTGCCGTCGAGCGAAGCCCCTTGATAATAGCCGCCCGGCGCACCCAGTTCGGTCGCCTTCGGCACGCGCTTGACCGTCACCTTCGATTTCGGCAGCACGCCGAAGAACTGCGGCAGCTTGGCGAAAACAACCTCGACCTGCCTGTTCAGGTCGGCCAGGAGCTTGTCCTTGCCGGCATCGGTGTTCTCGTACCAGAACTTCGGATCCTTGTGCATGGCTGCCAGGCGCTCGCCGGTCGTGCCCTTGGTCATGCCCTGCGCCTTCATGATGGCGTCCATCTCGGCCGAGATTTCCTTGACCTTGTCGAGGCCGATCTGGTGGATTTCATCCGGCGTCAGCGTGGTCGAGGTATTGGCCTTGACGCCAAAGGCATAGCGCGCGTCGCCGTTCGGAATATGCCACACACCGGCATCATGCGTCGCTTTCGGCAGGGCGGCCTTCAACGCGTCGATCTGGCGGCCGAGCGCGGGCAGGATGGCGTCTTGGTAGGCTTTGGTGGCGGGCGCCGACCAGTCACCGGCAATGGCCTTGTCCCTGGTCCGGCTGACGATCGACTGCACCAGCGGCGAGACACCCGCCTTGGTACCGGCCTGCGTCTCCATCTGCCGGATCGCTTTCTGCAGGGCGAAATCGGGCGGCACGATGCCGTCGGCGATGCTGGCATTGAAGCGCGCCGTCTCCTGGTCCAGCAACTGGGCGTACTGGTTCAGGCGGCTGAGATAGGCGTCGGCATCGTCCTTGGTCTCGATGCTGTGCTGGCTGTCGAGGAAGTCCGGTACATACTGATAGCTGCCGGTAAGCTGCGTGATCGGGTACGGCCCCCAATAGGTGCCGCCATCACCGAATTTGAAGCTCTTGTAGCCTTCCAGCGTGGTTTCGGTATCCCACAGCACGGTGTCGTAATTGATGCGGTCCATGCCGGAGAGCGTCTTGCGATCAATGGCCTTCAGGGCAGTCGCCGATTTCTCATAATAGGCGGTCAGCCGCGCGCGTTCTTCCGGGGTGGCGGGGTCAAGCTTCGATTTCAGCGGAACCAGCTTGTCCTTGTCCAGGCCCAGCGAGGTGGCCAGCATCGGCGAATTGGCCACCGTCTCGTCATACATCGACTGGAACAGCGTATTGAGATCGGCGGCTTTCGCGGCCGGCTTCGAACAGGCGGTGACCGCCACGGCCGCCAGAGCAGAGCCCCCGGCCAGCAGATTACGACGATTGATCATATTATTTCCCTTTTTCATCAAATCATTCCTGCGGCCTTGTACACATCATCCAGCACATCCAGCGGCACGGCACCGCAGGTCAGGCCGACATCATGGAAGCGCTTGATATCGAAGCCCGGCTTCGCCTTGGCAGCATCGCGCAACTTCAGCCATTCGAGCTTGCCGACCATGTAGCCCAGGGCTTGGCCGGGCCAGACGCAATAGCGCTCGACCTCAGCCGTCGCCTCGCCCTGCGCCTTGCCGGCCGTATCCATCATGTAAGTGATCGCCTGCTCGCGGCTCCAGCCGGCGCCGTGGATGCCGGTATCGACCACCAGCCGCACCGCGCGAAACAGGGCATCGTGCAGATAGCCGATGCGCCCGGCGGGATCAGTATCATACATGCCCATCTCGCCGGCCAGTTGCTCGGCATAAAGCGCCCAGCCCTCAACATAGGCATTGAAGCTGGAGAGCTTGCGCAGCATCGGCAGCCCCTTGGTCTCCTGCTGGATCGTCCCCTGCAGGTGGTGGCCAGGAATGGCTTCGTGATAGGTGAGCGTCGGCAGGGTCCAGCTCGGCAGTTCGGAAATATCGCGCAGATTGATGTAGTACATGCCCGGCCGCGAGCCATCGACCGATCCCGGACTATAATAGCCGCCCGGCGCCCCGGCTTCGATCGCCACCGGCACGCGCTTGACCTGCACCTGGGTATTGGGCCGAACGCCAAACCATTGCGGCAGGCGGATCTGCACCGTCTTGACCTTGGTGTTCAGGTCATCCAGCAGCTTCGCCTTGCCGGCGTCGTCATTGGCATAGAGATACTGCGGATCCTTGTACATGGCCTTCATCCGATCGGCCACCGTGCCCTGACTGCGCCCCATGGCGCGGAAGCGCGTATCGAGTTCGGCGGTGATGTCGCTGACTTTCTGCAGGCCCAGCTTGTGGATGTCCTTTACCGTCAGGCTGGACGAGGTATTGAGCCTGACGCACTGATCATAATAGGCACGGCCATTGCTCAGGTTGAGCACGCCGGCATCATGTTTGGCCACGCTTTGCTGCGCGGTCAGGGCATCGACCTGGCGACTGAGCGCCGCCTTCACCGGGCCGGAGATGATGGCCACGGCCTGAGCCTGCCAGTCGCCCCCAGAAGCGGGAGTGATGTTTTTCGCCGCCGTGCGCGTCACCAGCGAGGTGACCAGGCCGGAGGTTGCCGGATCGGCGTCGCGCAGGGCGGTCAGCGCTGCGATCGTCTTGCTCATGATGAAATCGGGCGGCACCACGCCGCGTGCGAAATCGGCTTTCGCCCGTGCTGTTTCCTGATCGAGCACACCGGCCCAGGCCGTCAGGCGGCTGAGATAGGCTTGCGCGTCGCTGGCGTTTTCAATCGTATGCTGGCTTTCGAGGAAGTCCGGAATATACTGCCACGAACCGGAAAGCTGGCTGATGATATAGGGATTTGGGAAGCCGCCGCTCCAAAGCCCGGCGCAGGGCGCGGCATCGCCGAAGGTGAAGCTGCGCGCCAGGGTCAATTGATTGCTGTTGTCCCATAGCACGGCGTCATAATTGACCCGGTCGGCGGCGGCCAGTTGATCGCGCGGGATGGCATTCAGGCGATCGACCGCCCGCTGCAGCCGCGTGACATGGGCGGCCTGCGCGGTGGTACTGCGGTCATCAAGCTTCGCTTTCAGGGCGGCGAATTCGCCATATTCCGGCTTGTCGAGCCCGGCATAGGTGGCCAGAACCGGCGAGGCCAGCAGCATATCGCGCAGGATGGTGCCGAAGGCCGAGGTCAGGGCCTGGGCCACTTCCGGCGGCGTCACCTCGGGGATCGGCGGGGGCGGCGGTTCCACCGGCTTTGGGGGCGGCGCCTTCTTCACGGCCTTTTTCGGCGCCGCCTTGCCCCTGGATTTCTTCGTCGTTTTGCTTGATTTTTTCTTGCTCGCTGCCTTTTTCGCGGCTGGTTTTTTCTTCTTTGCGGCGGCCAGGGCTTCGGTGGCGGTCAGGCCCAGCAGGGCACCCAAAGCGCCCACCAGAAAACGACGATCGATCATAAGAACCCACTTTATGGTTTATTATGACGGCGAACCTATGCCGAACTTGTCTCGCCCGCAACCGCCCGCGCATGAATAGTTTGTCATCTGACGATCCGCCGCCTCATTCCCTTATGGTTTCCTTATGCACCGGGTGCTACGAAAACCCTGTTCAGAATCGTTCGCAACCGGGAGCCCCACATGATCCGTTACAGCCTCGCCGCCCTCGCCCTGCTCGCCACACCGGTGCTGGCGCAAACATCGACGCCCGCCCCGGCCCCCGCTTCGGATACGCTTACTGGCAAACTGGCCGGCCCCGATGGCGCCGATATGGGCATGGTCACCATCAAGCCGGCGCCGAATGGCGTCATTCTGCATGTCGAGGCCAAGGGACTTACCCCAGGCTGGCACGCCATGCACTTCCATGAAAAAGGCGCCTGCTCGGATGAGAAATTCGCCTCGGCCGGCGGCCACGTCCATAATATGACGCCTGTCACCCACGGCCTGCTCAATGCGAACGCCAATGACGCCGGCGACCTGCCCAATATCTTCGCCAATGCCGACGGCACCGCCACGGCGGAAGTCTATTCCACCTTCGTCAGCGCCCGCGAAGGCGGCAAACTGCCCGCCCTGATGGATGCAGACGGTTCCGCCGTGGTGATCCACGCCATGGCGGACGACTACACCACCCAGCCGATCGGCGGGGCTGGCGTCCGTGTCGCCTGCGCGGCCCTGCAATAGTCTGGTGAAAAGGCGGTGGACCACCACCGCCTGACTTTGCTAAACAAAGCGCTCCGGGGCTGACTACAAATAAAGGCGCGCCATGTCCCTCCCCCCGCTTGATTCCCGCACAACCGCTCTCGTCCTGATCGATTTGCAAAAGGGCATTGCCACCCCCGGCCGAGCCCCCAATGACAGCGAGGATGTGGTGGCAAAGGCGAAATCCCTGGCCGAACGCTTCCGTGCCGCCGGCAGCCCGGTCTTTCTCGTCCACGTCTATTGGGCGAAGGACTACGCCGACGCCCTGAACCAGCCGGTCGATCAGCCGGCACCCTTGCCCGCCGATGGCCTGCCCCCCGCTTTCTACGAATTTGTCGACGGGTTGAGGCAGGACGGCGATATCATCATCCACAAGCGCAACTGGGGCGCCTTTCACGGCACGGACCTCGACCTGCACCTGCGCCGCCGCGGCATCCAGACACTCGTTCTGGCTGGTATCGCCAGCAATATCGGCGTCGAATCCACGGCCCGTGACGCCTGGGAGCGCAATTACAGCCTGGTCGTGGTCGAGGACGCCTGCACCACCAATGCCGCCGAGGCTCACGCGGCGTCTTTCAAATACATTTTCCCGCGTATTGCACGCGTGGTCAAAACAGAGGATGTCAGGCTGGGTTAAAGCCTGATGATGTCAGCTTAAATCGTTAATCCTCCCCTCTTGGAGGGGAGGTGGCGAGCAAGCGCAGACCGCAGGTCGAAGCGCGTCGAGACGGAGGGGTAAGGTCACGCCCCCTGCTCTTTACCCTTCCCCCCTGCGGGATCCCCAGCGCCGGCCGCCCGGTTCCCCTCTAAGAGGGGAGGATTCAGAACGAGCGAAACCAAAGTCATCTGGCTTAAGCCGTTCATTATCCACCTCAGTCACCGGCGGCTTCAGCCACAGCTTCAGGCGCCGCCGGATCATCTGGCCGCCGACAAACAGCAACAGCACCACCGCCGCCAACAGCCAGAAGGACAGACCGCGGATAAGCATTTCATCGGCGTGAGCGAAATACCAGGTCACGCCATCCCGGTAATGCGGCAGCACAAACCCGCCGGGCGCATCTGTCACATGTGGCCGCACCGCATAGAGATGGCTGATAAACAGCGGCAGGCTGACCGCCGGCACGACAACAAACACAAAAGCCGCCAGCAGACGCCACCAGGCGGCAGCAGGACGGGGCTTGGAAACAGGCGCATTACTCATGCCCGAACCCTAGGCCGCCCTGCCCTAAAAACTCAATGTGGAACCAATGGCAATGACAACTGCCGCTTCGCCGCCGGCATAACCGGCGCGATATGCGGCCGCGGCTTGACCACCGCCTTGACCGGATAAAGCGGCCTTTCCACCCGCTTCGGCCGCGCCAGTACGGAGACACGCGGGCTCACCTGCGGCAGGACCGGCGCCTCGCCATTGATGGCGATCCGCACCATGCCGCCGCACGCCTCATCCCGGCAGCGGTATTTCCATTCGAGCAGATCGACAAATTCCACGCCCAGGTGCCTGTCGATCAGCCCCTGCACGCTCTCGCTCCATTGCCGCCCGCAGCTCCGGCAGGTGGCGCCAATCCGGGTATCGCGCGGCAAATCCCTCACCTGCGGCGGACATGTATAGATTTTGGTATCCAGCATGATGAAACATCCTCAAGGGAACAGCCACGCCCAATGTTCTTATTTTGTTCCATTCTGTGGATAAAGTCAACAGGCAAAACTCTCCTGCCTGCGCTCTAAAATCCGTCAGGTACGTCAATACCCATTTCACGCGCGCGCGAACGCACCATATCCCTATGCTCATTGCGGATGCGATCACGCTCGGCGTCGCTGCCTGCCGTGCGCATCCGTTCATGAAACTGCAAGCGTTCCTGATCGGTGAGCAACAACGACATCAGATAACGATTCTGTGCCGGGCCGGCCCCCGAACCCGGACCAAACGGCGCATCAACACCCAGTTCGCGCGCCCGTTCCGTTATGATATTGCGATGCTCGTTACGGATGCGCGTGCGGTCCGCATCCGTCGCTGCCTGCTGCATTTCCTGGTGGAAGCGCGAGCGCTCCTCGCTCGTCAGCAGGCTCCAGTTGCTGATCTGGTCGCGCAGAACCTGGTCTGTGCGTAAACGATCCTGATCCTTAAGTCTGTCCTGATCCTTGAGCCGGTCCTGGTCGGTAGTTCGCGTCCCCATGGGCATGTTCATTGCCCCGCCGCGCCCCTGACCACCCCCACCACTACCGCCGCCGCCGCCCCGCGCCTGCGCGGGTTCGCCCGCCACCGCTACCATCAATATGGCCGGAATGACCCATAATTTGGCTAAAGACATGCCTTTCTCCTTTCATGCGTGAATACCGCCGGTCGGCAAAATGCCGCAAACCCTGGAGGTATTTCTAATGGAAGGGAGGGCCGGTCGGTTTGACTGCAATCAAGACGGCGGTCATTTCGGGTTACGGTTCGGCCCATAAAAAACGGCCCCGAAAGCTGGAGCGCTGCCGGGGCCGTTTAATGATATGCGAGAGGTGAGCGCCAGCAGGTATATTTGATACCTGCCAGCGAAACCGACGCCCTAGTCGACCAAAGATCGATGCTTAGGCGTCTACCTTGACCCGCTTCTTGCGGAACGAAGGATTGAGTTCCTTCTTGCGCAGGCGGATCGACTTCGGCGTCACTTCCACCAGTTCATCGTCTTCAATGTACGCGATCGCCTGCTCCAGGGTCGGACGGCGCGGCGGCGTCAGGCGGACGGCTTCGTCCTTGCCAGAGGCGCGGACGTTGGTCAGTTGCTTGGCCTTCATCGGATTGACGTCCAGGTCGTCCGAACGCGAGTTCTCACCGATGATCATGCCCATATAGGTCTTCTCGCCGGCGCCCACGAACATCACGCCGCGCTCTTCCAGGTTCCACAGCGCATAGGACGCCGTTTCGCCATCGGAGTTCGACACCAGCACGCCCTTGCGGTTCTGGTCGATCAGGCCCTTGTAGCCTTCATAGTGCGAGAACACGCGGTTCAGCACGCCGGAGCCACGCGTATCGGTCAGGAACTCGCCCTGGTAACCGATCAGCGAACGCGACGGCGCCTTCAGCACCACGCGCTGCTTGCCGGCCCCCGAAGGCGCCATGTCCTTCAGCTCGGCCTTGCGGGCGGAGAGCTTTTCGATGACGATGCCGGTGAACTCTTCATCCACGTCGATCACCACGTCTTCGATCGGCTCCATCTTCTCGCCGGTTTCCTCGTCCGTCTTGAAGACGACGCGCGGACGCGAAATGGCCACTTCAAAGCCTTCGCGGCGCATGTTTTCGATAAGCACGCCCAGTTGCAGTTCGCCGCGGCCCGCCACTTCAAAGGCGTCCTTCTCGGCGCTTTCGGTGACGCGGATGGCCACGTTCGACTCGGCTTCCTTCAGCAGGCGCTCGCGGATCACGCGGCTCTGCACCTTGGTGCCTTCACGGCCGGCCAGCGGCGAGTCGTTGACCGAAACGGTCATGGAGATGGTCGGCGGATCGATCGGTTGCGCGGGGAGCGCGGTATCGAGGCTCATGTCGCACAGCGTATCGGCCACGGTCGCCTTGGAAAGCCCGGCGATGGCGCAGATATCGCCCGCTTCCGTACCTTCGTCGATCGGCTGGCGCTTCAGGCCGCGGAAGGCGAGCACTTTCGTAATGCGGCCGCGCTCGATTTCAACGCCGTCGCGGTTCAGCGCCTTGATGGCCAGGCCCGGCACGGCCTTGCCCGATTGCACGCGGCCGGTCAGCAGGCGGCCCAGGAACGGATCGGATTCGATCAGCACCGACAGCATCTGGAACGGCTGGTCGACATTCTTCTGCACGGCCGGCGCCGGCACATGCTCGACGATCAGGTCGAACAGCGGCGCCAGGTTGTCCGAAGGCGTATTCAGGTCCATGGTGGCCCAGCCGTTCTTGCCCGACGCATAGATGTGCGGGAAGTCGAGCTGCTCGTCGCTCGCGCCCATGGCGGCGAACAGGTCGAAGGCTTCGTTGTGGACGCGGTCCGGATCGGCGTGCGGGCGGTCGACCTTGTTGATGCAGAGGATCGGGCGCAGGCCCAGCTTCAGCGCCTTGCCCAGCACGAACTTGGTCTGCGGCATGACGCCTTCCTCGGCGTCGATCAGGATGACGCAGCCGTCCACCATGCCGAGAATCCGTTCCACTTCGCCGCCGAAGTCGGCGTGGCCCGGCGTGTCGATGATGTTGATGCGGGTCTCGCCCGCCTTGCCATGCCACAGCACGGAGGTACACTTGGCGAGAATGGTGATGCCGCGCTCGCGTTCCTGGTCGTTGGAATCCATGGCGCGCTCGACGGTCGCTTCGTTGGCGCGGAAGACGCCGGACTGGGCCAGCAGGGCGTCAACGAGGGTGGTCTTGCCATGGTCAACGTGGGCGATGATGGCGATATTACGCAGGTTCATAAAGGGCCTTGTA
>NZ_JBQCHT010000008.1:0-103069 GCF_051954415.1 Asticcacaulis sp. | reverse complement strand
AGGGCGGTCTTGGGCATGGGCAGGTCTTCGACGGCCTCAAGCACGCGGTCGGCAAAGGCCCGCAGCCGCATCCGCCGTTGTTCAAGCGGCGAAAGGTCGGCGGTGATGTCGTCAAAACTGTCCATCAGGGGATGATGGGGGTGTTTTTAGGTGAGGGGATAAAATGAAAAAAAATTAGCAACAAAAAGCTTAGATTAAACGGCCAATTTTAGATGCTTGGTAGGTGAATTAATTTCCTCCAACAATTCTGGTGATAAAAGTGTCTCATTGTCTTCAATAAATCGATAATCTAGATCGAATTTTGAATATAAAGCGCGATTGCAACGCAGTAATTCGCTATAAAATATGTATTTTGCGATTGGAATTTTAGATGTGTGCGTTTCGCCGGCGTCAATAATGGCGCTAATCAATTCTTTAGAATATTTTTTATCTTGCAAAAGGATCTTTGAAATGTAATTTAATGTTAATTCTTCGTTTTTATGTTTTATTGAATCTGATATATATCTAAGAGTGCCATTTTTATGTAAAATAAAGGAGATGAATATGGCGGCTGTATAGTGGTCAGCTTCCTCCTTTGATATCTTCGTATCGGAAAAAGTTTTTTGAGTTATTTTATGTATGAATTCATCGTTTGATGTTTCATTAGGATTTAAAGAAAATAATTTGCTCATTGCTCTTGAGGCAATTTTTTGAGCCTTCCTGTCGGATACTTCTCTGTAAATTTTATAGACAATTGAGGATATTGCGCTAAGCAAATATATTGCGGCTATAACGGGAATAAAATCTTCCATATTTAAGCCTCCATATCCTTTATTCTTCTCAGTTGTAAAGCTGATGCGAAGTAAAATAGAATTACTCCCAAGAATATATAATCAGCTCCTAATAAGTATTTTACATAAGCCGGGCGATAGTCTTTTTCATCGATTCCACATTGAGTGATTCCAACAAAGAGACCTAAGCAAAGGATTGCTCCTAATATCGACGATCCGCCGAAAAAATCCAATGCGTTTCCGAGTGGCCTTTGATCAAGCTTACTTTCCGCCCAAGCTAATCCTGAGGAGATGCCCAGAGCTATGCCGCATAAGAGCATTTCTTTCACCACTGCCGCCATAGTGGTGTATTTAAGCGACAATAAATTTGGAATGATGTAGATTCGAATTGAAGTGGCTGTCGAAGAATTTGCAATGTCCACGTTCATAAGGGTCCAGAACAATGGAAAGGCCGCAACAACAAACCCAATTAAACTAATCCAAAATGAGCCCATAAAGCATTTGGAAAAAAATCGCTTTCGCTTCCCCACAGTAGCATCTCGCGTTTTCAACTGAAGCCCATCGTTTAAGGATTGTGCTTTTCAACTTACTATTGAGTACGTTCTGGTGAATTAATGTCAAGTTTCTTTTGTGAGAACAATAAGCCGATTGTATTGGTCTCGCTGCAGAATCGTCGCTTCTTCCCTCTTCCCCCAAGTCTTTCCTCCCGCTATATCCACCCTATGACAAACACTGCTTCTCCTCTCGATTCCGGCCGTGTGGCCGATCCATCCAAGTTTATCCAGGGCCGCACCGGGCCTTGGGAAATCGTCATGGGCCTGGAGGTCCATGCCCAGGTCGCTTCCAACACCAAGCTGTTTTCCGGCGCCAAGGTCGGCTTCGGCGCGGGGCCCAACGAACAGGTCTCGCTGGTTGACGCTGCCATGCCGGGCATGTTGCCCGTGCTGAACAAATACTGCGTGGAGCAGGCTGTGAAGACCGGCCTCGGCCTGAAAGCCGAGATCAACAAGTTCTCGCGCTTCGACCGCAAGAACTACTTCTATCCTGACCTGCCGCAGGGCTATCAGATTTCGCAGCTCTTCCACCCGATCGTGGGCGAGGGCGAGGTGCTGGTGGAACGCGATGACGGCACCAGCTTTACCGTGCGCATCGAGCGGCTGCACCTGGAGCAGGATGCCGGCAAGTCGATCCACGATCTCGATCCCAACGCGACCTATGTCGACCTGAACCGCGCCGGCACCGCGCTGATGGAGATCGTCTCCAAGCCGGACCTGCGCTCTTCGGACGAGGCGGTGGCCTATTTCAAGAAGCTGCGCACCATCCTGGTCTATCTGGGTACCTGCGACGGCGACATGGAAAAGGGCAATATGCGCGCCGACTGCAACGTCTCCGTGCGCCGTCCGGGTGAAAAGTTCGGCACGCGCTGCGAGATCAAGAACGTCAACTCGTTCCGCTTCATGCAGCAGGCGATCGAGTTCGAGGCGCGCCGCCAGATCGAGATCCTGGAAGACGGCGGCGTAATCGAGCAGGAAACGCGGCTGTTCGACGCCGTGAAGGTCGAGACGCGCTCGATGCGCTCCAAGGAAGAGGCGCACGACTATCGCTATTTCCCCGATCCCGACCTGTTGCCGGTGGAACTGGAAGAGGCGTGGATCGAGGATATCCGCAAGCATCTGGTGGAACTGCCCGACGACAAGAAGGCGCGTTTTATCTCGCAGTACGGCCTGTCGGCTTACGATGCACAGGTGCTGATCAGCGAGCAGGCGCGGGCGGACTACTACGAAGCCGCCGCGAAGGGCCGTGATGCCAAGCTGGTGGCCAACTGGGTGACCAACGAACTGCTGGCGCGCCTGGCCAAGGACGGTCACGAGATCGTCGATTCCCCGCTGCCGCCGGCCCATATCGCCGGTCTGGTGGAGCTGATCGAAACCAATGTCATTTCCTCCAAGATTGCCAAGACGGTCTTCGAGCACATGTGGGAAGGCAAGGGGATCATGACCCCGGCCGAGATCGTGGAACAGCACGGCCTCAAGCAGGTGACCGATACCGGTGCGATTGAGAAGGCGGTGGACGAGATCATCGCCGCCAATCCGGACAAGGCCGCCGAAGTGGCTGCCAAGCCCCAGGCGCTGGGCTGGTTTGTCGGCCAGGTCATGAAGGCCACCGGCGGCAAGGCCAATCCGGCGGCGGTCAATGAACTGTTGAAGGCGAAGCTGGGGGTTTAAGGGGAAGAGACCCTCCTAGAGGGGGAACTGACGAAAGTCATATTAGTGACTTTTGGCAGAGGGGGTAACCGCCATCGGTTGTTACCCCTTCGTCAGCGACTACGCGCTGACACCTCCCCTCCAAGAGGGGAGGATATTAGAAATTGAAGCCCCCGGTCGTGAGATCGGGGGCTTTTTGTTACTTGCTCATTTCGGAGGACGACATGGGCGCCATCGCATCCGACGACATGGACGAGGACGACATGGCCATATTGTCGCTGCTGGCCATAGGCGCCATGGCGTCGGCGGAAGAGGACGACATTTCAGACATGGCATTGTCGCTTTTCGGCGGGGCGGAACAGGCTGTGAGGGCGGCGAAGGTCAGGGCGAGAGCGGCAAAAGCGAGCGTGCGTTGCATGGGGATTTCCTCAGATGGGGTTGGCGACAGCCGTGCGCTGTCATCAGGGATACGCGGCAGGTGCGGCGGCGGTTACAGGGGCGCTTTTTAATTTGCCTTAATCTGGTGCAATCGCGGCGCGAAGAGGTATAGTGCGGTAAAGCGGAGGGGACAGATGGACAGTGCCTTAAGTCTGGCGGGGGTGAGCAAGCGCTTCGGCGATTTCGAGGCGGTGCGCGATCTCAGTTTCGAGGTGAAGCGCGGCACGATCTGCGGCTTCCTGGGGCCGAACGGGGCGGGCAAGACCTCCAGCGTGCGCATGATGCTGGGGCTTTCGGAACCTACCGCCGGACGGATCACCATACTCGGCAAGGCGCCGGGCCAGGCGCTGGAGCGTATCGGCTTCATGCCAGAGGAACGCGGGCTTTACCGCAAGATGACGGCGATCGATGTGATCGTCTTCCTGGCGGGTTTAAAGGGCGTCAAAGCCTCGGTGGCGCGGCAGCGGGGCCGGGCCATGCTGGAGGCGCAGGGGCTGGGCGCTTTCGCAGGCAAGCAGATACGGTCGCTCAGCAAGGGCATGTCGCAGAAGGTGCAGCTTATCTCCTGCCTGGTACATGAGCCGGAACTGGTGATCCTCGATGAGCCGTTTTCCGGGCTCGATCCGGTGAACCAGCAGGGGCTGGAACAGGTGATCCGCGAACTGGCGAAGCGGGGCGCGACGGTGCTTTTTTCCACCCATGTGATGCAGCACGCCGAGCGCCTGTGCGAGCAGGTGGTACTGCTGGCCAAGGGGCAAAAGGTCTTTGAAGGCACGCTGAAAGAGGCCAGGGCCGCGGCGCCGCGACATCTCGATCTGGAGGGGGCGTTGAGCGAGGCCGAGCTTCTGGGCCTGCCGGGGATTGCCTCGGTCGTCGATATGGGGGCGGCCGGAGAGGGCGCGCACCTGTGGCAGTGCCATTTGCAGGCGGGGCATACGGCCAATGAGGCACTGAAGGCGGCCTTCCTGCGTGGGCTGGACGTGAGGCGCTTCGAGGCGAAGGAACCCAGCCTGCACGAGGCGTTCATCGTCTTGACCGGAGGCAATCATGAATAAGACCTTCCTGATTGCCCGGCGGGAATACCTCGCCTTTGTGCGCACGGTCGGTTTCTGGCTGTCCATGCTGACCCTGCCGCTGATCATCGGCGGCAGTATTTTCATTCCCTTGTTGATGCGCCATTCCGCGCCGGTGGAGACAGTGGCGGTGCTCGATCTGACCGGCGACCATATCGAAGGCGCGGTGGTCGAGGCCATTCGCACCCATATGCCGAAGCCGGGCGCGGACGGCCTGCTGGAAAGCGGTGGCTTGCAGCCGGTGGCCCTGCCGGCGGGGCTGTCGCCGGATATGTCGGTTGCGGCGGCCGAGGCGAAGATGCCGCAGGCGCTGGCGGCGGGGCCGGCCAGCACGATTATTTTGGCGACGGACAGCGGCGATAAGCTGCACTTCCGGCTCTGGTCGGTGGATGGCCACAAGGGCCGGGTGGAGGACCAGATCCTGTGGGATCTGCACGGCCTGCAATATTACAAGCTGGCGGGGATGCACGGCATAGATCACGGTCTGGCGCATGACATGCGCGAGTCGCGTGCCGATATTATCAGCCTGACGCCGGCCAGCGCGGCGGGGCCGAAAAAGGACGATCTGGCCGCCGGCGTGCGAGAAAATGGTGGCAAGTTCATCGGCATCGCCATCAGCTATCTGACCTGGATCGCCATCTTCTCGTCGTCCATGATCCTGCTGGGCTCGGTGATCGAGGAAAAGGCTAGCAAGGTGCTGGAAGTACTGCTGGCCTCGGCTTCGGCTGAAAGTCTGCTGATTGGCAAGGTGCTGGCCGTGGCGGCGGTACTGATGACGGTCTGGGGGCTGTGGGGGCTGACGGCGTTCGGCCTGGCGTCCTTCGGCATCAGCAACCTGCCGCCGGAGACAGTGCACGATGTGATGGGCGCGCTGGCCGCCGTTTTCAGTCCTCTGCATATTGTCCTGCTGCTGGCCTATTTCCTGGGCGGCTATCTGATGTTCGGCGTGTTTTTCGCGGCGATCGGGGCCTTCTGCGAAACCCAGAAGGATGCCCAGGCGATCATCGGGCCGATGACCATGATCATGATGATCCCCATGATCACCATGCAGGTGGCCTTTACCTCGCCGGACCTGCCGATGCTGAAATACATGTCGTGGTTCCCGCTGTTCACGCCCTTCCTGATGCCGCTGCGGCTGTCGCAGGGGCTGCCGTGGTACGAGATCGCCGGAACGCTCGCCGGCATGGGCGTGGTGGGGCTGATCATGATCAGTGTCGGCCGGCGGGCCTTCAAGGTGGGGGCGCTGACCGGCGGCAAGCTGAGCTGGGGCGCCCTGTTCCGCATTGCCACGCAGAAGTCGGCTAATGGATAGACAAAACCCCCGGTGCTGAGGCGCCGGGGGTTTTTCTCATCTGCCGGCCTGTGGGGGGGATAAGGCCGGAAGATATGAGTGGCAGCTAACAGGTACGGCTTATTGGCCGGCGCTGGAGGTGCTGCTGGATTCGCTGCTCGAAGAAGTGGCCGTCACGGTGCCGTCGGCGGCGACCGAGGTGGAGGTCGATTCCGAGGCGGAAGCGGTGGTCGAGGCATCGGCCGAAACGCTGGTCGATGTTGTGGTGGTGGCCGTTGTGGCGGTGGCGTCGGCGGCAGGGGTTTCCTGGGCGATGGAGATCAGCGGGGCAACGCCGAGGGCAGCGACAAAACCAGCGGCGGCGATGATGCGAACGGAAGCTTTCATGGGTAATTACTTTCTCTGTAGGGGAGGAATTACTTGGGTTGATGGAGTTTTGTATAATTTTATACAAAACTGTAAACGCCGAAGCTTCTCGTCAGAGAGGGGTTGCTTTCGACAGGTGTGAAAATTCTGTAAGATTGGGGCGCAAATTTGTCGCCTCTGAGGTGTATTTGTGAAGGTTAACGAATTTTTTCCCCTATTTATTGAATCCTTATTTTATTGCGCTGCCCTCATAATGAATTGCTTACACCAGACAGGCCCGTCAGCGAACTGGCGGGCCTGTCGGCTACTTGGCCGTTGCGGGATCCGGCTTCAGCGGATCACCGGCCGGGGGCGGACTGGTGTCGACGGGCGGCGGTATCATGGCCGGATCGCCAGTCGCGGGCAGTGTAGATTGGGAGACTCCCGGCGTGGCCGGATCTGGAGTGGGGAGGGTGGAATCAGGTACGGGCGGTAGACCGGTTGCGCTGTCGGCCGGTACGGGGCCATTACCCAGGGCGGCGGCCTTGGCGGCTTCCTGCTGATTGAGCGCATTGCTGCTAGCCGGATTCAGCGGATCATTGGCATGATCGCCAGCGGCTACCGCACGCTCATGCTCGCGCTGGAGCTGGGCAGCGTGTTCGGCGGTGCCGGGTGCAGGTGGTGCAAGCTTTTCCTGTGTCGGGCCGGTGGGGGTCGGGACGACCGCCGCATCTTGCGCGGAGGCGGAGAGGGCCAGCAGGCCGCCCAACAGGACAGCCGCCGGAATACAGCTTCTGGCATATTTCATCATATCACCTCTTGAGGTTACTTGTTTTCGACATCGGCCTTGACGTCGGTCTGGGCATCGGCGCTGACGCTGGTATTGCCGGCAGAATTCACGGCACCGGTTGCGGTATCCTTCACCTGGCCCGTGTCAGTGCGGGCGTCCTGGCGGACATTATTGACCGTGGAACCGACCGCGCCCGTGACGGCGCCGGGATTGACCCCGGCACTGGCATTGCCGTCGGCGGCAGCCTGGCCGGTGACGCTGTCAGGGCTTGCCGAAAGGCTGCCGGTGGCGTTTGCAGCGCCATCCACGCGGGCGGCGCCCTTGGCCTCACTGACAGTATCATTCGTCTGGCGGTGAAGCGTGTCGGCATCCTGGCGCAGGTCGCCGGCCGCGCCATCGACGGTTTGCGTGGCGCCGCCGAGATCGGTCTGGGCGCCCAGTCCGGCGCTGCCCTGGGCCTGGCCGGTCAGGCCACCGACAGCGCCACCAACGCCGCCGCCAAGGTTGCCGCTGCCGCCCAGAATCTGGGCGCTGGCGGCCAGGGGCGCCAGGCTGAGACCGGCGGCCAGGGTTACGATCGTGGTGGTTTTGAGTACGGATTTCAGCATGGGTTCGCCTTTCCTGCGACTGATTTAAGTAGCGGCAGTGTCGGGCGGGGTTCAGGCGTCAATGCGGCAGGAAAGTAAGGGCGGAATGTCCTGTTTCGGGCGGATATATAAAAAGCGCTTATATTTTCGGCTATAATTACCGCAGGCACGAAAAAGCCCCGGTCGCAAAACCGGGGCTTAAGGTCGTTCGGGCCGGGGCCTTAATAGACGTCGTAAAAGACATCCAGTATCTCGCCTGACGACAGATCGACCAGAACGACATCGCGGCCGACGAAGAAGTAGGCGCAGTCATAGGGCGGGGTCGGCAGGCCGTATGACAGGTAGTCATAGATGCGGTAGTCGTAGAAATAGTCCGGCAGGTATTCGCCCGATGTCCAGCGGTGGCCATACCACTGGTTCGGCACGCGGTAATAGCCATAGCTCGGGGCGAAATAATAGCCGAAGCGGATGCCGGAATAGCCACTGAAGCGATGATCGCGGCGATAATCGAAATGGTGGTTGCGCCCGCCATTCCAGTCATGATCACGGTTGCGGTCCCAGTCATGGTCACGGCCGCCGCCATTCCAGTTACCGTTGTGGCTGCCATTGTGACCGCCATTCCAGTTGCCGCCGTTATTGCCGTTCCAGCTTCCGCCGCCATGGCTGCCGCCGTGGTCATTATCCCGACCGCCATGGTCGTTGTCACGGCCACCATTATGGTTGCCGGTCCAGCCGCCAGAGTTACCGCCGTTATGGTTCCCGCCATGATTGCCGGAATTTCCCGATTGGGCGCCGCCATTACCGCCTGACTGTCCGGGCCGATTGCCGCCATTCCAGTCATGATCGCGTCCGCCGCCGGACTGATCAGGGCGATTGCCACCCTGCCACTGACCGGAATTGCCGCCAGACGGGCGATCATTGCCGCGATAGCCGCCATTGTCATTATGACGCTGACGGTTCATGCCGCTGTTGAATACCGGACGGTCGTAGGATGGGCCGCTGCTGCGGGCGGGAGGGGCCGGACGGGCCGCGGGCGCAGGCCGGGCGGCCGGCGCGGGACGGGCCACGGGGGCGGGCGGATTGCTGGTGTTGTCGTTTCTGGACTGGCCACCGCCGCGGCTTCCGCCATTATCCCGATTACCGCCGCCGCGGTTAAAGCCGCTGTTGCTGTCACGATCGCGGTCGCGGGCTTCGGCGAAGCTGGGCGCCACGGCCACGCCGGTCATCAGCACAAGCGCCAGGCCGGAAACGGCCAGATTGGCCAACTTTCTGTTCATTTTCATCCTCACTTGTCTATGCAGATCATCCCCAAAACGACAGGATATGCGGATCTGAGACGCGCGGCGATAAAAATTATCGCGTTGATGCCTTTATGACAGAATGTCCCTGAACTGAAGCTGAACAAAACATGTCAGGGGTTAGACGGATTATGGCGAGACTCCGACGTTAAAAGACGGTTTATTCGGGTGCCTGATCTGATGGCGCAGGAGAGTCAATTGGTGTTTTTATTGTCGAATTAACGTTATTTCGATTTCAAAATACAGTAATTAATATGTAATTATGTATTTAATCTAAATATTTACTTATAGATTTATCGCATTTTAATGTTTATGTTTTAAATTGTTAACGTAAAAATTAATGTTAATTGCGTATTTACACAAAAAATTTAGCCTAAACGTCGCTGTTAACTTTAATTTTATTTGGGGGTGTTGAACTCAAGTCATCAACTGCAACGGAGACGCGCAAAAAGCGCGGCATCAATACGATGATCACCAACGAAGTCGAGTTCAAGTCCATCCCCCTGCCGACCGCCGAAATGGGCGGTGACGAACTGTTCCAGCTTGGCATGATGTATTCCACCGGCCAGGGCGGCGCGCCTGTCGATCTGATTTCGGCGCACATGATGTTCAACCTGGCGGCCATGCGTGGCTCGATGGAAGCCCAGGTCTACCGCAAGGAACTCTCACGCGAGATGGACCGCGAAGATATCGCCGAAGCCCAGAAGGCTGCCCGCCAGTGGCTTGACGCCGGCCGTATCGGTTACGCGGCATAATCTCGATCTCTGATCGGGATTATGGTTTCTTCTGCGTTGTTCGCCCAAGCGCTAAAGGGACTGACTGGCGGGCTTTAGAGCCTGACCTCTTCGACGGTTTCGCCGCGCTCAAGTTCCCACGCCGAAACCATATCCAATACATCCGTGAATGACTCATCCGGATGAGATGTGGTGCATAAATAGCGGCCTTCATCGCTTCCGTCACCCACGACAATCTCGTCGATAATATCTTCGATCCTGACGCAGCCGGGGCTGAATATGGCCAGTAGCGATACGCGGTCCTTCAGGCACTGTTCAACAAAGCCATCAAGCAGGGCTTCATCTGATACTGGAACGTGTAGAATGAGTTTGCGGGCGAGAGGCATGTCCTGACTTAAACCGCTGGACAATTGTTTGCCAGCGTCTTGTCGTCTGGAATTCCATGACGTCGTGACCTAATTGCCGAACGTCCGATACGTAAAGTAATTCAGTATGCCGCCGGGTATCAGGTTATTGACCCATTGTTCCATAAAGACACCGGCCTCGGCAATATTGGTGCGAGGCACATAGACGATATCGAAGCGGCGCAGCGCCACAAGCTGGCCCTTGCCCTTGAGCGGATCTTGCAGGTCGATGATGCGGCGCATGGCTTCGCCGGTACGACCGCGGCGGATGATCATCACCTGGTGCGTCTTGGCGCCATGCGTGAACCCGCCGGCGGCCATGGTGGCCTGGAGCGCGTCCATATCGCCCAGCATATCCACCCAGCCCGGATTTCTGACTTCTCCCCCTACCAGCACGCGCATCGGCGCGGTTTCGCCCGGATAGACCGTGACCTGCGGATCGCGCAGGATGCCGGCATAGGCGTGGGCGATTTCGGCCTGTAGCTGCGGGATGCTCTTGTAGGCGGCCATGACCTGACCGATCAGGCCAAGCGTGATGCGGCCATCGGGCCCCACCTGGGTCTGGCGGCTGAGTTCCGGCGCACCGGGGATGCTGACCTCCAGCTTGTCGCCCGGATAAAGCAGGTAAAACGGCTCATCGTCGGTCCAGCGCGCGAAGCCGATCAGCGGCGCTTCCGGCATTTTTTCAGACGCATGGGCGCTAAGCGCCAGCCAGCCGCCGCCCAAAGTACTGCCAAGCGCGAGGCCGAAACCGGCTGTCATTATGGAGCGGCGTGTGACCATGATAGTGGCGAATCCGTGCGGTACAGTATGGAATGTGCGGTCTATTGAATAAGGTGAAAAATGGTAAACCTTCGTTAACGTCCGGTCGGTTAATTTAGAAAATATCAAACATTTGCTCTGCGCGGTGTGCGGATAACTGTTTGAAAATTTTCTGAATTTTCGCAACGGAACAGAGACTCAATGCGCACCGAAGACGTGTGGGACGATGACGGCGACCGGGTCGTGCCTCTGCGCCGCCCGGCGGGCCAGCGTCAGCCAGATGCGGGCAGGGGGGCTGGCAGCCGCGTCATGCAGCTTGGCCTGGGGGATATCATTGCCCTGTTGTTCCGCGAACTATGGTTGATGATCATTGTCTTCGCCGTTATTTTCGGCGTCGGTTTGATGGCGGCCTTTTCCATGCCTTCCAGCTATACGGCTGGCGCCAGCCTGCTGATGCAGCTCGGCAAGAACTATGTCTATGAGCCGGTGGCCGGCGATGCGGCGCGTGGCGCCACGGCGACGATCGACCAGGTGGTGCAGTCCGAAGTCGAAATCCTCAGTTCCACCGAGCTGAAGCGCAATGTCATCGCCAAGCTGGGCTACAAGGTCATCCTGCCGTCATCGCCTGAACTGTGGAACCCGCGCACCGATGTCGCGCGCGCGGAAGCGGATGCGGCGGCACTCAAGGTGCTGCAGGTCGGGTTTGAAGCCTCGACCGCGCCGCAAAACAATGTCGTGCGCCTGACCTTCAAGCACGAGGACGCACAGTCGGCCTCTCTGATCCTCAATACCCTGATCGACGAATACCTGACTTATCGCCAGCAGGTCTATGCCGACCAGACCGGCCCCCTGCTGCAAAAGCAGAAGGACAGTTTCGATGCCCGCCTGGCCGAGGCCGACCGCACTTACCAGGCGTTCCTGGCGCAGAACGGCGTGGCCGACTACGACGCGGCCAAGGCGACCTATGCCAAGATCTACGACCAGGTGACGACAGACCTCTATGCTGCCCAGACGCAGTATGCCACCGACCAGGCCAAGCTGTCCGAGGTCAAGGCCAGCCTGGCGCGCCTGAACCCGGAAATGAGCATCGAGCGCGATCTCGACCTTTCGGTGCCGAGCAAGATTTTCGCCCTGCAGCAGCAGCGCCAGGACCTGCTGTCGCGTTATCTGCCGACGGCCCAGCCGGTGAAGGATATCGACGCGCAGATCGCCTCATTGCAGGCCATGATGAACAGTGGCAAGGGGATAGGCGAGGCGACGCACAAGCTGGGCGCCAATCCGCTCTATCAGAGCCTGATGGGGCAGAAATTCGACCTGGAGGCCGATATGGCGTCGATTTCCGGCCGGATGCGTCTGTTGCAGCAGCAGGCCGGGCAGGTGATGGGCAAGCTCCAGGGGCTGGCCGGGCTGGAGGCCGAGTACAATACGCTGGCCACCGAACGCAGCGCCCTGCGGGACAGCATCAAGACCTTCACCCAGCGCATCCAGGAAAACGAGGCGGCGCAGGAAATGAAGGCCGGCGACGATACGGTGCGCGTGGTTGAGAAGGCGTCGATGCCGAACCGTCCAAAGAGCCTGAAACGCGTCATCCTGATCCTCAGCTTCCTGTTCGCCGGCTTCACCGCCCTGTGCGCCGGCCTGCTGCGGGTCTATACGCGCAAGGGGTTCGCCAACGCGCAGATGGCCGCGAAGGCGCTGGATTTGCCGGTGCTGGCCCAGGCCAAAACGAAGGCGGCGTGATGAGTGGCATGAGTGGCGTCAATGGTTGATCTGACACGCGAAATGGCTGACCTGATGTCGGCGCTCGGCCGGCCGCAATCGGCCAGCGGGCGGGCGCTGATGTTTGTCTCGGCCTGTGGCGGTGAGGGCGTGTCAACCGTTGCCCGCGAATATGCCCGCTGCGAAGCCGCCTTCGCCAAAAGGCCGGTCTGGCTGGTGGATGCCGACCTCGCGCAGCAGGGCCAGATGCGGGCCCTGACGGAAGATCCCGAACGCTTCGGCCCGCCGGGGGCGCTCAGCCAGGCCACGCCGGACGGCTCGGTCTTTTTCACCGTGACGCCGCCGGGACGCGAGACAGATGCGCATTATCTGGTGGCGCGGCCGTTTCTTGGCCGCCGGCGGTGGGTGACGCGCTTCCGTCACAAAAACCTGGCCCCCGATCAGAAGGCCCGGATTTTAGACCGGAGTACCTATTGGAAAGCCTTGCGGCAGCACGCCCAGACGATCGTGGTCGATGCTCCCTCCGTGGCGCGGTCGGCCATCGCCCTGCAACTGGCACCGCTGATGGACGGTGTGATCATGGTGGTCAGCGAAGGCGAGGGCGATATCCAGGCGCGTATCGACCTGAAGAATGACATCGAGCAGGTTGGCGGCCGGGTTCTGGGCATGGTCTATAACAATGCCAGCCGGATAGTGGGCGGGGCTGTGAGGCGGCCGCTCGGGCGGTTGGCGGCCCTGTGAGACCGGACATCGGGGGCACAGTCTCCGATTTCTGGCCCGGTGTGAAGGCGGACTGGCGCGATGACTGGCTGTCTCTCGTCTTCGGCGCATTAGTCTTGTTTGTTTTTTCGCAGGCGTGGCTGTGTCCTTTGTTCGGCTATGGCGCGCAATCCGCGGCGGCGGGACTGATTGTCCGCAATTTTTACTATCCTTTTTACCTGATGAGCCTGGGCCTGGCTTTGATCTGCTGGCGGCAGATGTTCAGTGCCCTGTGGCGGACGCCGCTGATCCTTAGCCTGGTGACTCTGTGCGCCCTTTCGTATTTCTGGTCGATCGATCCGTCGGGCACGCTGCGGCGCTTTGTGGCCCTGTCGTTTACCGTCCTGGCCGGTTATGCGCTGGCCGCGCGTTTTTCCTGGGCGCGGCTGACCGAGGTGGTGGCGCTGGCCTTTACGGTCATGATGCTGGGCTCGGCCTTCCTGGCTATTTTCATCCCGAAAATGGGCGTGATGCACGAACTCTTCCCCGGCGCCTGGCGCGGCATGTGGCTGGAGAAGAACAATCTCGGCTCCTGCATGGCCATCGGCTTTGTGGCCGCCGCCGCCGCGGCCCTGCACAATCCCCGCCGGCAGGTTTTCTGGGGACTGATGGCGGCGGGCATGGTGTTGCTGACCGTGCTGTCGACCTCCAAGACCTCGCTGGTCTGCCTGGTGCTGGGCATGGGCGGGGTCGGCTTCATCTGGCTGGCGCGGCGCGGGCCGGTGCTGGGCATCCTGCTGACCTGGTTGGCGGTAACGGTCCTGCTGGCCCTGTCGGGGCTGGTGCTGTTCGCGCCGGAAAAGCTCTATCTGCTGCTTGGTAAGGACGCCACCCTGACTGGCCGGACCTTCATCTGGGACGGCATTGCGCGGGTGATGGAGGACCGGCCGAAACTGGGCTACGGCTATGGCGTGGTGTGGACGGACGAGGGCGATTATGCGCCGCTGGCCAAGATCACCGCTGTGGCCGGATTTCGCGCCTATCATGCCCATTCCTGCTGGTTCGAGACCTGGCTCGGCATGGGAATTGTGGGTTTAAGCCTCTGGGCAATGGTTTTCACTGAAACCTGGCTGAAAGGGCTTTATCGCATGTTACGGGGAGATGGCGGCTATTTCGCCCTGCCGCTGATCGGTATCTACAGCCTGTCTTCCTTGACTGAAAGCATTACCCTGAGCTGGAATGACCTGCGCTGGAGCCTGTTTGTCATGGTGCTGGTCAAGCTGTCCCTGCCGCGGGATGAGGATGCGAAGGATCTGGATATCAAACGATGGAGACGATCATGAACGAGGTCTATCTGCTGCATCATATTCGCCTGATCGAGGGCCATGAAGATGTCAAGCTGCTGGGTGTCTTCTCGTCGCGCGAACTGGCTGAACGGGCAAAGGAGCGTGCGCTGAACCTGCCGGGTTTCAAGGACAGCCCCGACGGTTTCAGCGTCGATAAATACATCATTGACCGGATGGGCTGGACGGCCGGTTATCGCACCGTTTAAGTGCGTGGCGACTTCAAGCTTTACAGGCGATAGCGGTAGCGTGTTATGACCAGGGATATCTGTGTAATCTGTGGATTCCCTTCTTTCCGGAGACGGGAACGGGCAAGAAGCTTTTTTGATCCACAGATTACACAGATGTTCGGGATAACCGCACGCTACCGCTATCGGTTGTGAAATATCGACATATAGAATAGCCTGGCTTCAACGGCACACGGAGGGTCTTATGTCGGTTGTGGGTATTGGTGGCGTATTCTTTCGGGCGAATGATCCGGAAGGCTTAATGGCCTGGTATGACAAGCATCTGGGCGTGGTGGTCGATTTTGCCACGCCCTGGGTGCCGCAACCGGGGCCGACCCTGTTCATGCCTTTCAGCCGCACAACCGATCATTTCCCGCTCGATAGGCAGTGGATGATCAATTTCCGGGTTGCGGAACTGGACAAACTGATCTCGGCCCTGCGCGACGCGGGCATAGAGGTCACGACAAACGCCGACTGGGACACGCCGGAAACCGGCAAATTTGCCCGCATCCATGACCCTGAAGGCAATCCAATCGAACTGTGGGAACCGCGGGCGGATTAGGCGGCCTTCGTCTTCTGCACAGTTTGCCCCGAAGCCAAGCGGGCGCCCTCGGCAAAGGTGACGATCTCGAACCCCATGTCGAACGCACGGACGATCAGACGTTCGAGCGTTTGCGGCGTACAGCCCCAGGCGGACGGATTTTCACGGACATCGTGGGTATAGAGTACCAGCCAGGCGGTTTCATCCTCGGCGCGGATCAGCCAGTCTATGGCGGTCTGCTCGCCGTCCGGGCCTTCTATGCCGACCGCCGGTGCCTGGTTAAGGTCCGTGCCGGGCGTGACAAAGCCATGATGCAGGGCGCGCGAGGCCAGGAACCGGTCATTGAGGACCGACTTGGCCTGCGGGGACACGTCGCCATAGGGGTAGGCGAATGTGGTCGCTGGCGGCAGGCCCATCTGGCGGAAGGCGCTAGCGCTGAGGTCGAGATCGAGGGCAATCTCCGCCGCCGAAGCGCGACCGCAATCGAGATGGCTGTGGGTATGGCAGGCGATTTCATGACCCGCGGCATGAAGCGCCTTGATTTCCGCTTCGGTGGTGTAGGTGCCGAGATGGCTGTCGCTGCCGGACAGGCCGGCAGAGATAAAAAAGGTGCCGCGCGCGCCGTATTTTTCCAGGACGGCCGCGCCGGCTTGGGCGGCGGAGGTCGGGGCATCATCGAAGCTGACCGTCAGCAGGGGGCGCGCCAGGTTTTCGAAACGCGCCGGACGGGTATAGACCAGACGGGCCAGCCGGCGGCGCAGCTTGCCGTAAAAGGAACTGTCGGCGGTATATATTTCGGTCATCAAACCACCTGTGCATAGAGGGCGGCGCGGTAAAGGCGCAGGGCGAAGGCGCGCGGCCTGACCGGCAGGAGCGGGGTCAGGCCGGCCATTTTAATCAGTGGGCGAAGGGCGCCGAGAGCAGGTATTTTCTTCAATATCTTCGCTGCCTTATAGCTGGGATATTGAGAAACGACGTGAGGGTGTTTCTTGATCACGCGGGCGAAATTGCCGACCGATTGTTCATATTTTCGCGCCAGGGCTTCGGGCGTGTCGAGGCCCATATGGGTGGCCGTATTGTCGATATGACCGACACCGTAAAGCGCCGCCACGCGCATTCCCCATTCGGTATCTTCCCAGCCCCAGCCGGTGAAGGCCGGATCGAAACCTTCGGCGGCAAAGACATCACGCCGCACCAGCAGGTTGGAGGTGAAGACGTATTTCTCCGGATGTTCGGCGCGCTCTGCGGCGCTCAGGCAATCGCTCTGGCCAGCCATGGCCTTGTGGATGGCGAAGGCTTTCGTATCGGGTGCCTGAAGTAGCGAAAAACCGCCGAAAATGACCGTGGACTGGCCGTCGGCCTCGGCCAGCCAGCGGTCGAGAAAGCCGGGATCATCCGGCAGCATGTCGGAATCGAGAAACAGGAAATAATCGCCACGCGCCGCTGTGGTCAGGCGATTGCGGCCGCGCGCCCGGCCTTCGTTCTGCGGCAAGGTGATCAGTTCGCAGGCCAGCGGGGACTGGCTGATAAAGGCGCTGACCTCGGCGGTGATTTCCGCCATACTGGAACCGTCATCGATCAGGATGATTTCCAGCGCTTCGGGCGTGCGGCTTTGCAGGGCGCGCAGCAGGGGCAGCGGTGATTCCCTGTAGAACGGGATCAGCACCGACAGGCGCGGCGTTACGGTGGTGAAGGCCGTGTTGCGGAAGGGCTGGCCCAGTCTTTCAACGATCATGCGAACACCTTTGCGCGCAGGCGGCCGATCACCTTGAGGGCCGGTTCGCGGATATCGTTGAGGTTCAGTACCCAGGCGAGGGCGCCATAAACGACCACGCCCGCAAGGCCCTTGAGGACCAGATCGATGATGGCCAGGCCGGTAGACGGCACCAGCGCCACGACCGCCATCATCATGGCGGCGCTGGCAAGGGTTTTGCCGAGATCGAGCATGGGCACGGGCAGGGCCAGTGTCTTCAGGCCCAGGCCCCAGGCGGCGATCAGGCCGAGGGCGAAACTGAGGCACGACGCCAGGGCGGCGCCCATCAGGCCCATCAGCGGGATCAGGGCCAGGTTCAACGCGATATTGCTGACGGCGGGAACGGTCATGGCGACCACCAGCAGACGGGTTTTGCGGGCCAGGGTAAAGGCCTGGAGGAAATAATAGGTGCCGAGGCCGGAGAACAGCGCGCCCAGGCTGATCAGTGGGGTCACGCTGAGGGCATCGGCGCGCAGACCCTCGCCGATCAGCAAGGTGCCAAGCGCGGGCGCCACCATGATCAGGCCGCCGACCGCCGGGAACAGGACAAAGGCCATGGTGCGGATCTGGTGGCGGGCGTTGGCCTTCAGTTCGGTTATGCCGCCGTGCTCCAGCGCATAGACCATGGCCGGACCACCGGCGGCGCCGAACCAGATGAACAGCACGTCGAGGATGCGCGAAGCCAGCGAAAAGCCGGCATGATAGGCGCCGGCTTCGGCTTCATTGAGGAAGTGCGCGATCAGGAAACGATCAACCGTGTAGAGTGCCAGTGTCAGGATCAGGCTGGCCGAAACAGGGAAACCATAATGGGCATAGGCGCGGGCCTTTTCCGCGCTGAACCGGCCTTTGAGCGCGCGGCCCCAGTCTTCGCGCGCCACGAAGGGCAGGCACAGAAGGGCGATCAGGCCGCTGCCGACCACCGGAGACGCGCCGCCCAGACCGGCTGTGGCGCATAGGACGCCGAGGCCAAAACCGCCGGCGGTCTGGATCATGTCAAGCATTGACGCGGCCCCGACGCGGCCTTCGGAGCGGCGCTGTTCCTGCACCAGCTTGATCAGCGAGCGGAAGACCACGCAGCCGAGACCTAAGCCCATTGCCATTTTCAATGATTGATCGGCATCACCTGAAGCTGGCCACAGCCACAGGCCAAGGGCGCAGGCAAGGGTGAAGACGATGGTGACGACGGCAAACAGGCGATAAACCGTGCCATAGAGTTCCGGCGCTTCCGGATCAGTGCGAGATTCGGCCGGATAGAAGCGCGCCATTGCGGCCTCGATCCAGGTGAAGCACAGGGTCTGGGCCAGGCTGGAAATGCCGAAGGTCAGGGCGTAGCGGCCGTAATCATCGGGCGACAGGATGCGCGTGAACACCATCAGGGTGGCAAACCCGATCAGGCCCTGCAGGATATTGGCGGGCAGATAGCCCCATAGACCCTTAGAGAACATGGGCGTTCTCCGGTGAAGGAAGCAAGAAACCCCACCACCCCCGCGATAAATCGCGGCGGTCCCCCTCCCCAACAAGTGGGGGAGGTATAGAAAACTTATACCTCCCCAACTTGTTGGGGAGGGGGACCGCACGAACCGCGAAGCGGTGAGATGTGGTGGTGGGGTTTCCTGCTTTCATATTTACCGAACCGCCTTCGCATCACCCAGGAGGCAGGGAATGGTCATGGCCATGATGTAGAGGTCGAACCAGATCGAATGGCGCTCGATATATTCGACATCGAGACCGATGCGGCGACGCACATCCTCGGCATTATCCAGCGGGCCGCGTGACCCCTTGATGGCTGCCCAGCCGGTGACGCCGGGCTTCATGCGGTGACGCCAGGCATATTCGGCCACCAGGCGCGCGCTTTCATCGGGGCCGGTCTTCATACCGATGGCGTGCGGACGCGGGCCGACCAGCGACATCTCGCCACGGATCACATTGAACAGTTGCGGCAGTTCGTCGATGCTGGTCTTGCGGATGAAGCGGCCGATCCGTGTGACGCGTGGATCGCCCTTTGTTACCTGCTGCGCGGCCGTATGGTCGGTCAGATGGGTATACATAGAGCGGAATTTCCACACCCGGATCGCCTCGTTATTGAAGCCATGGCGGCGCTGACGGAAAAAGACAGGGCCGGGGCTGTCGAGCTTGATCAGGAGTGCGACCACCAGCATCAGCGGTGAGAAGACGATCAGGGCCAGGGTGCCGATGACCAGGTCCTCGGCGCGCTTCACCATCGCCTTGCGGTCGTCTTCCGATATGCCGGAGACGCGGGCGAGCGGAATATCGGCCACGCGCGACCAGGCGGCCCTGGCGGCGCTGCCGCTGTCCATGTCGACAAACAGGGACACCTCGTTAGGCAGGCTGCGCAGCTTTTCGATGATGGTCTTTACGCGCGCCTTGGCCGAGGTATCGAGCGCCACGACGATCTGGTCGACATAGGGGGTGATCTTGTGGCCGAGCAGGGACTGGACATCGCCCAGTACCGGTACGCCCGCGATAGCCTGCGGTGTGCGTGCCAGACGGTCATCGAAAATGCCGAGGATATTAACGTGGCGCTGTTCAAGCGCAGCTTCGACCAGCTTTTCGGCGTGCTTGGTCGCGCCAACGATGACGATACTGGGGATCAGCTTGCCCTGGCGGCGCCAGCGATCGACCAGGCTCCACCACAGCAGGTGCTGAAGCATGAAATAGACGAGGGTGACGGTCATCCAGAAACGGACAGCGGCGGTGACGGCGTAGTCGTTTATCGAAAAGTCGGCCAGGAAATCCGCCAGAAGATAGCCGGCGCCAAAGACCATGGCCAGCTTGACCAGGTGGATCGAGACGCGGGCATTGCGGCCAAAACGGTACAGCCCGCTGAGATAAAGCGCCCAGTAGAGGCCGAGCGTGCTGGCGATAAAGGGCAGGATATTGCCGAGCGGGCTGGTGAAGAAGCCATGCGGCGCCACTGAGCGCGCGCAGATAACAGCGAAGAAGACCAGGGCCAGGAAATCGATGCCGCGGAACAGGCGGACGAACATGTCGCCGCTGCGCCGTTCGCGCGCCGAAACCAGCTTTTCCGGCCGGAATGGTCCCCGGCGATCTTTCGGATCGTCGGGAAATGCATCCAGACGGGTCGCGTCTTCGAGCGTTTGGCGGGGGAGGGCGGCGTTCATGACCTGATTTCGAGCTTGTTCTAGGCTTGGGACGACGTTACGGCATTTGGCTTAGGCGTCAGTTAACAGGCGGCGACTTTCCTGATTTTTTCTTGTTCCGGTGCGGGACGGACCGGTAACTGGCTGCAAGTTAGATGCCGGAGCCGCGGGGTTTTCGCGCCTGATATGGCCCGCGCGGGAAGGATTTGATGGCTGCCGCGCAAAGCTGTGTACCTTTTTTGTAAACGGCGTTGCCTTTTAAAAACGAATACGCTAACTCAGCCATAACGGAGACGTGGCCGAGAGGCTGAAGGCACTCGTTTGCTAAATGAGCGTACCCCCAAAAGGGTACCCAGGGTTCGAATCCCTGCGTCTCCGCCATTCCCCCTTACGTATCTTCCGTAATTGACCGAAACCCTTTTTTGTCCAAAGGGGTGTTCATTTTGGCGTTGACCGTTGACGGCTTCGGACATGCCGTAATGGGTGGTCTGCTGGGGGGCGCACATTATCTGCGCCTGAGCTTGTTCTGTCATGGTCGGTATCCATGCTGCTGAATAAGTTCGACCGACAGCTTCCAAACTGGTGGCCGAACGCGGCGGGTTAGCAGACCGCGCAGCAAGGTGGTAGAGCTTTCGGTCTCCCACCGCGCCCGGCCATAGAAAAGCGCATTCGACAGGGGGGATGTGCTGGACGCACTTGCTTGTTAGTGCGGCTGCTATTCCGCGACATTACCGTTTTGATGGTGACATCTGCAGAATTGCGCCGATTGCGCGAGCGTGCCAAGGTGTGTGCTGGACTGGGGAGTCGGGCGCTATGAAGAAATTGTGGTTGGTTGTCGTTGGCGCAATGCTGTTCGTTTGTTTGCCGGCTTATGCGGCAAAGCCTGGCGCCGAAAAACAACCTACAAAAGTCGAGGTTGTCGGTGAGGTCAAAATTGCAGAACCGCTGGGGAAGCCTGACCCCGTTGTTGTTCCTTGCCCCCCTGATAAAGACATTCGTACCTCCGATCTTTGCGCTCAATGGAAGGCTGCTGATGCTGCCAGTAGAGCTGCAAATGCAGCCGATGTGGCGAATGAAAAAATATTCCACGCCAATGTCGTTGCAGGATTGTCTGCAGTATTTTCGTCTTTGGCCATGGCTGGCGCCCTAGCTTCTGCTTGGTATGCCAGACGGACTCTGGCTTCGGATCGAGCATGGATGACGCGAACCGAACTCACCATTAGCAACAAAACAGGTTTTGAGGAGGGGCATTGGCCGTACATCATGGTCATGCACACCTGGAAGAACACCGGACGAAGCCCAGCTCTTGAGTGCTGTACATTTCGGGATGAAAAAATTTGCTTGCCCACTGATGAATTGCCAAAATTTCAGGCGGATTTTTCCAGAGAGCATCCAACCGCTGTGGGGTTTGACTGCAAAATTAACAGTCACGCATTTACGATCTCCAACTCTCTTTTGGAAGAGGTGATGACTGGCAAGAAGGTTATTTATGCTTATGGCTGCGTTAGATATAAGCACATTCATTCTAATAAGTTTGTTGAAACTGAAACTTGCTTGAAGGTCACTTTTGATAGGTCGCCAAATGGTGTTAGTTTTAGCATGATGGCTGAACCAGTTGGCGCCCAGCAAAACGCGCGTTAGCTGCATGAAATGCTTAAAATTGCTCTTTGCGATGCTCATCACCGATCTCCGATCGCGGTGAGATACAGGTCCAGGATCGTTTCCTCTTCCTCGCGGACCAGCTTGTCCTTTTTTCGTAAGCTCACGACCTTACGGAGGATTTTGACATCGAAACCTTCGCCTTTGGCTTCGTTATATACCTCTTTGATATCGCCCATGATTTGGGCCTTATCCTTTTCCAGTCTCTCAATTCGCTAGACGAGGGTGCGCAGGCGCGTCTGGGGGCGCTGGTGATGACATCATCGGGCGAAAAGTTTACCCTTTGGGCATGGTACACATAGTACATTTCCTTGGCACACAACCTTGTGCCACAAGGCATTTTGATCACAATAAAATCAATAACTTATGGAGGGTTTAGGTGGTACGCAGCGCCTCTCTGCGTCTCCGCCATTTCCCCTTTCATAAAAACGGATTAAATAGTGCTGGGACAGTCTGTAACTGTCTCGCAAGCTGAAGACTATTGCACCGGCTTAACAGTGGGGAATGAAAAGGTGTCCTGGCTGATGTCTGCGCTTGAACCAGTCCAGGGCGTGCTTCTGGCCCTGGCGCTTGGTCTCCTGATCGGTGTGGAGCGTGGCTGGTCGCGGCGAAACGATCCCGATGGCAGCCGGGTGGCCGGAATCCGGACCTTCGCTCTGCTGGGCCTTGTGGGTGGACTGGCGGGTGAGGTTCTGCAACGGATTTCGCCCGTACTGGCGGCAATCCTTCTGGGCGCGGCGGGTGCCGCTCTGCTGATCGGCTATCTCCGCCGCTCACGGTCGGGCGATGATGTGAGCGCGACCTCGACTGTTGTCGGCATAATCACCCTGGGCGTGGGCCTGGCGGCCGCCACCGGTGGTGGCGTTCTGGCCGGCGTCGTCGCGGCGGTAACCACGCTCGTTCTGTCGTCGCGTCGCCAACTCCACGCCTGGGTCAATACCCTCACCGAGGCGGAGATGCAGGCGATCGCCCGCTTCGCGCTGATTGCCCTGGCCATCCTGCCCATCTTGCCCGATCAGGCCATGGGGCCGTTTAACGCCTGGAACCCCCGTCAGATATGGATGATCGTCGTCGTCGTTTCGGGCTTTTCCTTCGCGGGCTATGTGGTGGCCCGGCGGCTGGGCGCCTCCAGGGGGCTGGTTGTTTTGGCTGCGGCCGGCGCGATGGTGTCTTCGACCGCGGTCACGGCCGCCCTGGCCAACCGGCTGCGTAAGCAGGAAGGGCCGCCGGATGTCCTGATCGCCGGCATCGTTACGGCGTCCGCGGTCATGTTTTTGCGAGTCCTCATCCTGACGGCCGCTCTGGCGCCGTTTGCCGTTACCGGGCTGGCCCTGCTGGTGGGGCCGGCGACCGCTCTCTGCATCGCCTGGGCGCTCTGGCTTCTGTGGCGGTCGCGCGGTGATAAGGCAGAGGCGTCCGAGGCCTTACCCTTGCGCAATCCGTTTGATCTCGGGCCGGCGCTTCTGCTGGCCGGGCTGGTGCTCGTGCTCTCCGGCCTGGCGCGCTGGCTGCTCAATGCCTTTGGCGAAACGGCCCTGGCCACCGCCCTGGCCCTGTCGGGCATGTTCGATGTTGATTCAGCGATCATCACCATGAGCGTGCTGCCGCCGGACAGCCTCGACGGGCGGATGGCCGGCATGATCCTGGCCGGGCCGGTCATGCTCAACACCATTGTCAAGGCGGTCATCGCCATTGCCATGGGCGGCCGGTCCGGCTGGCGCGCCGGTGTGCCGCTGCTGCTGAGCGTCGCAACCGGCGGCGTGGCCTTGCCCTTACTGATCTGGAATCTGATCTGAAGGCGCTCAGACCTCGATATTTCGCGTCGGGAATATGTCGCGCAGCCGTTCGGTGAGTTCAGGCAGAGGGAGGCCCACATAGTCCTTGGTGAGTTCAATCACGACGGAGTCCTGGACGGATGGGGTCAGGTGCGGCCGTAAATCGCCCAGCCATGTCGATGGTGCCACAATTACCAGACCGTCGAATCGGTCCTGTGCCCTGGCGCGGTTGAGCCGCTCGGCGACATGTGCAGCCAGGTCGGCCTTGAGCTTGCGGCGAAGATCGACATGGGGTTCGCTCATATGCCGTAGGTTGCCGCTGCTTTCAAAAACGGTGCCCCTGGCGTCGGTTCCGGTATCATAGGCTTCGATGCGTTCGGCTTCGAGATGAAAATCGTCGAGCGGCTGGAGCGCCCAGGTCAGGGTCTCTTCGGGCTGATGCGTGATGCCCCTGATGATCTCGCTGGCCGGCACGCGCAAATAGCCCTGCGCCTCACTGCCGTCGGCGACGATCACCCAGACGGTGGACGGATGATAGGGAAGGGGGGCGGCGTGGGACACGGCGGTTCTCCTGACTGAACGATTTGACCGAAGGATTTTCAGGATAATCCGGCCCACGGCATGGCGGCTTTGATCGCCGTCAAACGCGGGGGATGCCTGTCAGGGGCGCACGGAATCGCCGGAATGCAGGGTGTCGCCGGGAAAGATGACGATCCGGTCGCCGGCCTTCAGTCCCGATTGCACCGAGCGGTAATGGTCGCCGCCGCTGCTGATCTCAACCGGCGTCAGCAAGGCCTTGCCGTCGATAAGTCTGAAGACCGCCCACCGGTCTCCGCTGCGCACGAGGCTGTCGACTGGCACGCGCAGGGCGTTATCCTGCTTCGATATGATCACGCGCAGGTCGACGCGGAAGCCGTGGCCCAGCGGCGGCGCCTGTTCCGGATGGCTCAGCCTAGCAATGACATTGACCCTCTGTTCCTCGACCCCAAGCGCTGAGACCTTGGTATGGGCATAGGGCTCAATACGGCTGATGCGCGCGGTGATGGGGGTTGCGCCGCCCCATCCCTCGACAAGGGCCTCGTCGCCCGGTTTCATCAGAACGGCGTCCTGTGAGAGGAATTCGGCGACGATTTCTATCTGGGCGGGGTCGCCAATCGTCAGCAGTGGCGCGCCGGCGGGCACCACGGTTTCGCTTTGCTGAAAGAGTTGCAGCACGCGGCCGGCCACAGGGCTTTTGACCGTGGTGGTAACGCCCGTGCCACCTTCCGGGGTGCCGGCGGCGACCTGGGCCTGTTTCAGTGCCGCCTGTCGGGACAGTCGCATGGCCAGGGCGGCATCGACCGTGGCATTGGCGGTGTCGAGGGCGGCCTGGCTGGCATATCCCCGGTCGAACAGGATACGGACGCGATCACGGTTGTGGCGCGCCAGGGCCAGGTCGGCATCCGCCGAACGCAGAGCCGCCGCCGCCACCAGTATGCCGGCTTCGGACTGGGCGGATATGCGCGCATCCAGCAGGGCGGGTGATGCAGGACCAAGGATGGCGACGGTCTGGCCGCGCGTCACTGGATCGCCGGCTTCAACGGCAATACGCTGCAACTGGCCGGCGACCGGCGCCGCCACCGCAAATACGTCATGGATGCGCGTGCGGCCTTCATCGACGATATCCTGCTGAACAAGGCCGCGATCGACAATGACGGTTTCCACCGCCTTGGGGCGCGGCCATATCATCCATATCAGGGCGGCTGCCAGGACCAGTCCCGCACCCGCCCAGAGAAAGGGCCCCGGTTTCATGTTCAGTTTCATTGTCAGTCCCTCGCTTTCAGGACGCCCACCATATCCAGCCGATCGACGGCGCTGCGCACGACCAGCGCCGCAACCAGCACGCAGGCCAGTGTGAAGCTGATGGCGAAGGCATAGCCCGCCGGATCGAAGACATAGGGAAAGGCGAAATTTTCCGTGCTGAACAGATGCGTCATCCAGATCGCCATGCCAGTGCCGAACAGCACGGCGAAAGGCAGGCTCAACAGCGCCAACACCATTATTTCGCCGATGAGCACGTAGGAGACCTCCAGCCGGCTGAAGCCGAGAACGCGCAGGGTCGCCAGGTCGCGTTCCTGTTCCGCCAGGGTGACGCGCGCCGCTGAAAACGCCACACCGCCGGCCATGATCGCGGCGAAGCTCGAATAGATGGCCGTCATCAGGCCCATATGCTCGTTGAAATTCGTGCGCATCGAGCGTTCGGCCAGGGAAACGAAGCTGGCCCCCATCAGGGCCGGTGTCTGCTTCAGGCGCGCGGTGAAGGCGGCATAGGCCGCCGGATCGATGCGCAGATAAGCGCCGCTGATACGGCCGGGCTCGCGCATCAGGCGGGACAGGGCGTTAAGCTCCATATAGGCGGAAGAGCCGATCATCGGATCGATAATGCCCGCCACGCGGACAGTGGCGCGGATGCGCCGGCCGCGAAGCTGCTCGATGGTGATGTCATCGCCGGCGCGCGCTTCCAGTTTGCGGGCGAGGGGGCGCGAAAGCCAGATGCCTTCGGCGGGGGGCGGAATGACAGACAGATCCCGGCCGATCAGCCGGTTGAGCGTTGCGCCCTCGGCCAGGCCGAACAGGGCTTCCTCGACGCGCCTCTGATCCTTGCTTAAGGCGACGCCATCGATGCGGAAGGGCTCGGTCGTAATGACGCCGGGCAGACGTTCTATGTCATGCAGAACCCCGGCTTCCTGCGGCTCGCTCAGGGTGAGCGTGACATCCTGACGGTTGGCGAGACCAAAATGGACGTCGAGCATATAGGTCATTTCGGCGGGAAAGGACTGGGTGACGATCAGGATCGAGATGGCCAGACCTATGCCCAGGGCGGTGGTGGCGGCCCGGCGTGGGAAGCGGACGATCCGGCGCAGAATGATCCGGCTTTTGGCATCAAGGCCATCGGCAAAGCCGTGGAACAGTCCGCCGCCCTGGGCATAGTTGGCGGGTTGTGGCGGCGCCAGGGCTTCGGCGGGGGGCAGGCGCGCGGCCCTGGCGACGGCGTTCCAGGCGCCGAGGCCAGCGGCGGCGAAACTGGCGGCGGCTGCCAGGATCAGGGTCGGCAAGGAGGCGGAAAACTCAAGGTTCGGAAAATGATAGTACTGGCGATACATGCCGGCGATGAACCGGCCATAGGCCGTGCCTGCCGCAATTCCGGCTATCAGGCCCAGTGTGCCGAAAATGAGCGCGCTTTCGGCATAGTGCCAGGCGATGGCCAGGTCGCTGTAGCCGAAAGCCTTGAGCAGGCCGATATTGGCCCTTTCCGTGGCAATCACCCGCCCCATCGAGATATTGACCAGGAAGGCCGCCACGATCAGGAAAAAGGTCGGGATAAAGCTCGCCAATATGCCGAGCTGGCTCAGTTCCTCGCTGAGAAAGCGGTCGGACATCATGCGGTCGCGGCCTGTCGCGCCGGCTGAACCATAAGCGCGCAGGGCGTCGTCCAGCGCCTGCGTGGCCGCGCGGACATCGGCCCCGGCCGCCAGCCGGATGACGGCATCATTGAAGGCGCCGCGCATGTCGTAGGCTTCCCCAAGAGCATCGCGGCCCATCCAGATGACGGCGAAGCGTTCCGGCTGCGGGAACATCTCGCCGGGCGCCGTGACGAAGACGAACTCCGGCGAATTGGCGATGCCTGTGATGACCAGGCGCTGGCGGTGGCCGTGCAATATGGCGTCGAGCGAACTGCCGGGCTTCAATTTAAGTGCGGTGGCGAAGGCTTCGTTGACCAGCGCCTCTTCGGGGTGCGCCGGGTCGGGCCAGCGGCCGGCGGTCAGGACCAGGTCGTTGACGCGCGGGTGGCCTCGCCGCGGCAGGGAGATCAGGCGGGCCGACACGGGTTCGGCGATCTGCGGCAGGTCGAGCAGGGCATAGCCGGAAATGCGCGTCTCGACGGCGGCCACGCCGGGGGCATTTTCCATCACCGGCGTCAGCCGGTCGGGCGCACGGACCAGGGAAACGGCCAGGTCCGCCATGTGTTTTTCGGCGTAGTACTGGAGCCTCGTCTTTTCGAGGGACGCCCTCATGCCGACCGCCATGATCAGGACGGCAAGCCCGCAGCCGAGAACAAGCACGATTCCGGCAGCGTGCATCCGCATCCGCCAGATGTCGCGCAGCAGTTTGGCATCGAGCGGGCGCATTACCAGACCAACTCGGAGGGTTTGGCCGGCGTGGCGTTTGTTTCGATCTCACGCACGCGGCCGTCGGCGAAGCGCACAACCCTCGCCCCCATGCGGGCAATATCGGCATTGTGCGTAATGATCAGGGTCGTCGATTTGTAAAGCCGGTTGATCTCGCTCAGGGCTTCCAGCACCTGGGCGCCGGTTTGCAGGTCGAGCGCGCCGGTCGGTTCGTCACACAGCAGGATCGCCGGACGCTTGGCGATGGCCCGCGCCACGGCGACGCGCTGCTGCTCGCCGCCGGACAACTGCGCCGGAAAATGATCCATCCGTCCGGTGAGGCCGACCAGGGCCAGGGCGTCGGCCGCGGACAGGGGATTGTCAGCGATCTCACGCACCAGGTCGACATTTTCGTGGGCTGTCAGGCTGGGAATGAGGTTGTAGAACTGGAAAATGAAACCGACATGCTTGCGGCGATAGGCCGTCAGGTCGCGGTCGCTCATCGCGGTCAAAAGCGCGTCCCGAAACCGTACCTCGCCGCTGGTGGCGTGATCCAGTCCGCCCAGAATATTGAGCAGGGTCGACTTGCCGGAGCCGGATGGCCCGACCAGCATCAGAAGTTCGCCGTCCTGAATATCGAAACTGACATCGCTGAGGGCGTGAACCGCTGTTGGGCCCTTGCCGTATTGCTTGTTGACGCCACGCAGCGAGAAAGAGGCAGTCATGGGCCGCTCCGGTGACCGAAGAGTCACGCCTACAGGATTTATAGTCAGGGCGATTTGCGCCGGATCAAACGACCGGCAAAATATACGGCGTGGAAGCTGATAAATTCAGGTGTTACAAACTTAACACGTCCTGGCAAAACTTCGCGCAGCTCTATGACATCGATGACAAAAATATTTGACACAATCCGACTTTGTTGCCAGAACGGCTAAATGCTAAACCAGCATCGGGCTATCTGGCACATACAGAAGTCTGAGGGGAGATGTCAGAATATATCTTAAAATCAAGTGATTGATGCGTGATTTCACGCTCGGTCTTTTTGTCGGGATATCGGGGGCGTGACAATTTTTTGTCTATTGCACAAAAGCGCGCTTCCGCAATTACCGCTAAAGTCAACAAAATAGTCATCAAAAAATAAGGGACGAGACATGTCATTACACTACAGCCGAAAAACGCTGTTAAAGGGCGCGCTGGGCGCAATTCTTATGTCAGGCGTATCTTTGACAGCGCTGTCAACTGGTGCGCACGCCCAGGACGCGGCGCTGGCCGCCGCACCTGACGACAACACGGTCGTTGTCGTCACCGGTATCCGCGGCAGTCTGCGCAGTTCGATGCAGACAAAGAAGAACGCGCAAGGCGTTGTTGATTCCATCTCTGCTGAAGACATGGGCAAGTTTCCGGATACGAACCTGGCCGAATCGCTGCAGCGCATCACCGGCGTCTCGATCGACCGCTCCAACGGTGAGGGCTCTTTCGTCACGGTTCGCGGCTTCGGGCCCGAATTCAATCTGGTGACCCTGAACAGCCGCCAGATGCCGACCTCGACCCTGGGAGATGGCGCCAGCGCACCGGCTTCGCGCTCCTTCGACTTCGCCAACCTGGCATCGGAAGGTGTGGCGGGCGTCGATGTCTATAAATCCGGCCGCGCCTCTGTGGATTCCGGCGGCATCGGTTCGACGATCAACATCCGCACGCCGCGCCCGCTCGACAAGCCTGGCTTCCGTGGCAGCCTGGGTGTCAAGGCGGTCTACGACACCTCGCAGAATGACGGCAGCGATTTCACACCGGAAGTCTCCGGCATCCTCAGCGACACCTTTGCCGATAATAAGTTCGGCATCCTGTTCACGGGCTCCTATCAGAAGCGCAAAGCCAGCAATAACGACTTCAGCGCCGGCTGGCGTGACGGCTATCTCGGCACCGAGAACAACTGGGGATCGCTTGCCCAGACGGGTACGCCTGGTGGCGACAAGATCACCAATCGCCCCGAAGGCAACGATGTCTATGAAGTTCAGCAGAACGGCGCCTACGATATTCACAATATCGAGCGCGAACGCCTGAACGGCCAGCTTGTCCTGCAATGGCGTCCGGTCGAATCCCTGACGGCGACCCTCGACTATACCTATTCCAAGAACAAGGTCACCGACCGTACCTCCTCGACTGGTGTGTGGTTCAACTTCAATGACGTCTCCAGTGCCTGGACCGACGGCCCGGTGGCCGGCCCGATCTGGTATTCCGAGCATTTCCGCGCCGATGAGCACAAGGATCTGGCCTATTCCGCCAGCCTGACCGCCAACCAGTCGGAAAACAAGTCGACCGGCCTGAACCTGAAGTGGAAGCCGCTTGATGCCCTGACCCTGGAACTCGACGCGCATCACTCGACGGCGGAATCGCGTCCGGACAGCCCCTATGGCTCCAACATGTCGATCGGCGCGTCGATCTTTGGCGTCATGGATCAGAAGATCGACTATTCGAGCTACCTGCCGGTCATGTCGTACAGCATGTATCCAGGCATCGATTATCTCGACAAGTCGCTGGTGACCCCGACCGGCAACGCCTTCCGCAATGCTTATTTCAAGGACCAGATCGACCAGGTTCAGGTGAGGGGCCGTTACAGCTTCGATGACAGCTTCATCGACAGCATCGATTTCGGTGCCTCCTCGATCGAAAACAAGGTGCGCTCGGCTTACGGCTATATCCAGCACGACACCTGGGGCGGCGTCGGTCCGGCTTCCGATATACCGGACGACATCTTCGATCTGGTCAGCATTCCCGACAAGTTCGACGGCCTGAGCGGCGCCGGCAATCCGGCCATCCCGCAGCAGTTCCTGGCCGCCAAAATCGAAGACTATGTGGCGAAACTCGACCAGTTGTATCAGGTCTGCGGCGGCACCATGGACTGCCTGGCCGATTACACGACCGACCGTCGCATCCAGGAAAAGACGATCGCCACCTATGTTCAGGCCAATATGAAGTTTGACCTGTTCGACAATCCGGCCCACCTGGTGGCCGGCGTGCGCTACGAAAAGACCGACATCGACTCGGCGGCCCTGGTGCCGATCCCCGTTTCGTCGGCCTGGGTGGCGGCCAACGAGTTCGACCTGACCTTCGGCGCCCAGCAGGACTTCACCGCCTTCACGGGCAAGTATCAGGAACTGCTGCCGAACATCGACTTCGACTTCCGTCCGATGCAGAATGTCATCATGCGCGCCTCGGCCAGTACGACGATCACCCGCCCGGACTATGCCAGTATGCAGGGCGGACAGACCCTGGATAAGCTGTATCGCGCCGCGCTTAACGGTGGCACGGGCAGCATGGGCAATCCTGGCCTTGAGCCCTACAAGTCGAACAATATCGACCTGTCGGCGGAGTGGTACTATGGTCCGGACAGCTATGTGTCGCTGGGCTACTTCCACAAGGACGTCTCGAACTTCATCTCGACCCACCGTGTCGATACGACGGCGTTCGGCATGAAGACGCCCTTCCAGGGGCCGCGCTATAACGCCGCTGTCGCGGCAGTCGGCGCCACCGGCAATATTCGTCAGTACATCTTCGAGCAGTATACCAATGCCGCCACCGCCGCCCTGGGCGCCGGTGCCAGCTACCAGGATATTGTCAACTATGTAAACGCGAACTTCGCCGATGAGGTCCACCTTGAGAACACACTGGACAGTTCTGGCAACATCTCCGGTCAGATCATCGCCACGGCGGCCGATCCGGACTTGACCTTCCAGGTCACGACCCCGGTCAACAGCGATCAGACCTCGGCGCTCTATGGCTGGGAATTCAACATCCAGCACACCTTCGCCGATACCGGTTTCGGCGTCATCCTCAACTATACAAAGGTGGATGGCGATGCGACCTACGATCCGAGCAAGCCGTGGAATGTCACCCAGTTCGCCCTCACGGGGCTGAGCGACAGCGCCAACGCCGTGGCCTTCTATGACAAGAACGGCATCCAGGGACGTATCGCCTATAACTGGCGCGCCAAGTTCCTGGCCGGCACCGGTCCGAACCCGACCTATGTCGATGACTATGGTCAGTTCGATGCCAGCGCAAGCTGGGAGTTCAAGCCGGGCCTGACGGCCTTCATCGAAGGCATCAACCTGACCAACGAGAGCCGCCGCGTGTTTGGGCGCTCGTATAACAACGTCAAGTTCGTGGCGCCTGGCTATGCCCGTTACTCGGTGGGTGTGCGTTACACCTTCTGATGAGGATGTGTAAGGCGTGAATGCAGAGAGAAGCCATCCCATGCGTGGGGTGGCTTCTCTTTCCTGCGCACGGTGATATGGTTTCACCGCGAGGATTAAAGAATTAAATGAATAACCTTGTCAGGGACATCGTGATTGTGGGGGGCGGCACGGCCGGCTGGCTGTCAGCCTGTGTGCTCGCAGCTTCGGCGGCGCCCGGACTTACGGTCACCCTGATTGAATCGCCCGACGTGCCGACCATCGGCGTGGGGGAGGGTACCTGGCCCACCATACGCCATACCCTGGCACGTATAGGCATTGGCGAAGCTGAATTCCTTCTGGCCTGCGACGCCTCGTTCAAGCAGGGTTCCCGGTTTGACGGCTGGCGCGACGGCGCGCCCGCAGACCATTATTACCACCCCTTCGTGCCGCCGCCGGAAAGCGTGTCCGGCGATTGCGTCACCCTCTGGCGCGACAAGGGGGCAAGCCATTCGTTCGCCGATTTTGTCGGGCCGCAGCCGGGTATCTGCGCCCTGAACCTGGCGCCGCGACAACGTGCCATGCCGGACTATGCCGGCGCGCTCAACTATGCCTACCACCTCGATGCCGGAAAGCTGGCGCGCCTGCTCACGCGTCATGCAACGCAGGCCCTGGGCGTGCGCCATATTTCCGACCATGTGACCCAGGTGACGATGGCGGATAATGGCGATGTGGCGGCCGTGCAGACAAGGACGCATGGCGCCATCAGCGGTGACCTGTTCATCGACTGCACGGGCCATGCTGCGCGCCTGATCGACGGGTGCTACGGCGTGCCCCTCATCGACCGGCAGTCTGAGCTGTTCAATGACCGTGCCTTGGCGGTTCAGGTGCCGGTGGCGCCCGGCAGCCCCATCGCTTCACAGACGACCGCCACGGCCCATGCCGCCGGCTGGACCTGGGATATCGGCCTGCCGACGCGCCGGGGGATCGGCTGCGTCTATTCATCGGCCTATATGAGCGATGACGAGGCCGAGACCACGCTGGATGCCTATCTGCGCGCCAGGACGGCAACCGCGCTCGATGCCGTGTCGCCGCGTCTGCTCAGCTTCCGTTCCGGGCATCGTGAACGGTTCTGGGAACGCAATTGCCTGGCTATCGGACAGGCGGCCGGCTTCCTTGAGCCGCTGGAAGCTTCCGCAATCGTGATGATCGAACTGTCTCTCGACGCCCTGGTGAAGAATTTCCCGCGCGACCGGTCCGCCATGGACGTGCAGGCGCGACGCTTCAATACACTGTTCCGCTATCGCTGGGACCGCATCGTCGAATTCCTGAAACTGCACTATATAGTTAATCGCCGGGAAGAACCTTACTGGCGGGCGCATCGTGAGGCGGCGGGCATTCCCGCCCGGCTGGCCGACCTGCTGGAGGTCTGGAAACACCAGCCGCCGTCAAACTTTGATTTTCCGCAGGTGGACGAGGTCTTTCCGGCGGCCAGTTACCAGTATGTGCTCTACGGCATGGGCTTCCCGCCGCCGGAAGCGGGACGCATGAAAGCCGGTGACAGTGGCGCTGCGGAACAGGCGATACGGCAGGCCACAGCGCGGGCGCGCGGGCTGGCGGCCGGTCTGCCGACTAACCGCGCCTACCTCGATGCCCTGCGGGAGGCCACTATGCCCGCAACCCTAACTCAAGACCTGAAAGGCTGATATGTCCAACCACGCGATCCTGACCGCCGAAGCGCATCGTGACCTGCGCGTTTCAACGCACCGTGGCGCCGAGTTCGGTGATGACGTGATGTGCTGCATGACCGTGCCGGCCGAGTTTCGGCAGGTGCAGAACGAGTACCCGATCCTGTTTCGGATGAATGCGGAGCGGAACGGCTTTTCCGCCTTTGCGCTGTTCGGTTTCGAGAACGGCGAAAACCTGTTTCTTGGCGGCGGGCGCTGGGAGGCGCGTTACCAACCGCTGGCCATGGATATCCAGCCCTTCCTGATCGGCCGGTCGTCGCAGGACCAGGATTCTGGACAGGTCCATATCGATCTCGGCAGCGCGCGTATCGCCAAAATGGAAGGCACGCGGGTCTTCGACGAACTGGGCCGCCCGACCCCTTACCTGGAAACGATTGCTGAAAAGCTGGGCGAACTCGATGAAGGCTACCGCGTCTCCGGGGATTTCTTCGCTAGCCTGATGACATATAATCTGCTGGAGCCGCTGGCGCTAGATATCACGCTCGATGACGGTTCAACCCACCGCTTCGTCGGCTTCCATGTCATCCACGAAGATCGCCTGCGCGCTTTGCCGCCCGAAACCGTAGCCGAACTGCACGCCAAAGACTATCTGATGCCCATCTACATGGCGCTGGCCTCGCTCTCCAATATCGGTCGCCTGGTCGAGCGCAAGAACAAGCGTCTGACGCATGGCTGATATTTTTTCCGGCCTGGCGCAGATACCGGAAATCACCGTACCGGACGCGGCCGCGCTCGACGCCCTGCTGAAGGTGGCGGAAAAGCCGTTTGTCGTGCGCGGGCTGGTGTCGGGCTGGCCGCTGGTTCAGGCCGGGCGCAGGTCTTTCCGGGAAGCACGCGAATACCTGGTGCGTCATTGCCGCGACACCGGCTTTGTCGTGTCGGTAGGTGACCCGAAGTCGGACGGTCGGCTGTTTTATAACCGCGACATGGGCATGAATTTCCGCATGATGAAGGCGAAACTGCCGGAGATATTCTCACAGATCGATGCGGTGGAGGGACAGCCGGACATCCCGCCGGTCTATCTGGCCTCGATCGATGTCCATCAGTTCTTCAACGGCCTGCATGAGGCAAATCACGTCGACTTGGGCGACCGGCAATGCATGGCCAGCATCTGGATGGGGACGCAGACGCGCATCGCCGCCCACAACGATTTCCCCGACAACCTGGCCTGCGTGGCGGTGGGGCGTCGGCGTTTCACCCTTTTTCCGCGCGAACAGTTCCGCAATCTCTATCTCGGACCAGTGGACAACACGCCGGCGGGACGCGCCGTCAGCATGGTCGATTTTCACGCGCCGGATTTCGAGCGCTTTCCGCGCTTCCGCCAGGCCTTGGACCATGCGCAGACGACGGTTTTGGAAGCGGGCGACGCCCTCTTCATACCCGCCATGTGGTGGCATCATGTCGAGGGGCTGGAGGCTTTCAACGTGCTGGTCAATTACTGGTGGCGCGACACGCCGCGCTGGCTGGGCCAGCCCCAGGACGCGCTCAACCTGGCCATGATGACCATACGCGACCTGCCGGAGGACGAGCGGCAGCACTGGCGCGACATATTCGACTATTACATTTTCCACAATGGCCCCGAGGTCGTCGATCATATTCCGGCGGAGGCGCGCAGCGTGCTGGCCCCGCTGACGCCGGAAAGCGCGGCGCGTATTCGCGGATTTTTGTTAAGGCAGCTCAGTCAATGAATGAAAAGTCCCCTTTGCGCATCGTTGTGGGCGGTGGTGGCACGGCCGGCTGGATGGCCGCGGCGGCGATCGCCCGGACCATGGGCCGGACCGTCGATGTCACGCTCGTCGAATCCGATGCCATAGGCACTGTGGGGGTGGGGGAATCGACCATTCCGCCGATGGTCACCTTCAACCGGCTTTTGAACATCAGCGAAGCCGAGTTTATGCGCGCCACCGAGGCGACGTTCAAGCTCGGCATCCTGTTTGAGGGCTGGAAGGATGTGGGGACGCGTTATTTTCATTCGTTTGGCATAACCGGCAAGGATCACTGGTCGGCGGGTTTCCAGCACTTCTGGCTGCACGGCCTGCAAAACGGCCACATCGCGCCTTATGATGATTACTGCCTCGAACTGGTGGCGGCACTTCAGGGCAAGTTCGCGCACCTGCCGGAAAACCGGCTGAACTACGCCTATCAACTCGACGCCACGCGCTTCGCTGGCTTCCTGCGCGGTATAGCCACCGCTGAAGGCGCCCGGCGGATTGAGGGCCGCATCGCGCGAGTCGAGCTTAAGCCGGAGAGCGGTGATATCGCGGCCCTGCATCTGGAGTCCGGAGAACGCATCGATGGCGACCTGTTCCTCGACTGTACGGGCTTCCGGGCCTTGCTGATCGGCGAGGCCCTGCACGTCGGCTATGACGACTGGACGCACTGGCTGCCCTGTGATGCTGCTATCGCCGTCCAGACCGAGAATATCGCGCCGCCCAAGCCTTATACCCAGGCCATGGCGCATGACGCCGGCTGGCAATGGCGTGTGCCGTTACAGCACCGTACCGGCAACGGCATTGTCTATTGCAGCCGCTACTTGTCGCGTGAGGCCGCGCTTGAGCGCCTGCTGGGTAATCTCGACGGCAAGGTGATTACCGAGCCTAACAACCTGCGCTTCACCACGGGGGCGCGCCGCCGCCAGTGGCATCGCAACTGCGTGGCCATCGGGCTTTCAAGCGGCTTCATGGAACCGCTGGAGGCCACCAGCATCCACCTGATCCAGCGGGCGATCCTGCGCCTGATCCGGATGCTGCCGCAAGACCGGATCAGCGAACGCGATATCATGGAGTTCAACGACCAGCAGGATCAGGACATGGTGCAGATCCGGGACTTCCTGATCCTGCATTATCATGTCACCGAACGGCGCGACAGCCCGTTCTGGCGGCATTGCGCCTCCATGCCGATCCCCGAAAGCCTGACCCAGAAGATCGAGCTTTTCCGCGAAACCGGCCGCGTCTTCCGCCGCAATGAGGAACTGTTCGCCGAAAATAGCTGGGTCCAGGTCATGATGGGGCAGGGCATCATGCCGCGCAGCTATCATCCCATCGCCGGCAAGCTGACGGAGGATGAACTGAACCGCCTGCTGACGGGGCTGCGTGAGTCCGTGAGCCGCACGGCGGCGTCCCTGCCGGACCATGCAGCCTATGTCGCTCAGTACTGCGCGATCTGATAAGTCGCTTCCCGACGAAATCGGGTGATGACCGGGCACTAGGCTGACCGGCACAATAATTGACAATATGTAGAGGGATATAACCGCCGCTCAAACGCGGCCTGTAAGCCTTGCTGGCTCCCCGAACAGGACTCGAACCTGTGACAAGTCGATTAACAGTCGACTGCTCTACCAACTGAGCTATCGGGGAACACGCTGGCAAGGCGCGCCCTATAGCAAGGGTTTGAACCGCATGGCAAGCCCTAAGCTGAAAGTTTTGCACAATTCTGTGCGCGAAGTGGTTTTGCCCTGATTTCAAACGAAAAAAAGCCCGAAAAAAGCTTTCGGGCCTTTGAAGTTTGGTGATGGTGGGTGTCTTCAGATAAGCAAAGACAACGCTGTTATGAAAGGATTCGGGTTAACGAGGGGTAAATGCCCCTGTGAGGGGAAAAATAAGCCGCAACCCTGTTCCCGGTCGCTGTGCGGTAATTTGTTCATGACAATTTAACCATGAGCAGAGGATGGTCGATGCCTGAATACAGATAAGGAATCACCCGTGCGCCTGCCCCCGATCAAGGTTCGTATCCGTGCACTGCTGGCGCTGTTTTTTGTGGGTCTTGGGGGGGCGACATTCGTGGCGCTGCATCACACCTCCACGGTCGGGCACCTGCTCAGCCAGGGCGAGGGGGACTATATCAATCAGGTGCAGAGCCTTGAGAAGGGGTTTGCCAGCCTGATCCTGGCGGCATCGGTCTTGGTCGGCCTGGCAGGACTTGTGGCCGCCATCTATTTCGATCGTGAGGTTTTCTCGGTCATTGATCGCCTCAGCTACTATACCGACCGGCTGGCGCGCCGGGAATTCGATACGCCGGCGGAAGGCGCCCACCGGTCCGACGAAATTGGCCGCCTGGCTGCGGCGCTGGATGTGCTGCGCGCCAATGGCCAGAAGCTGGTGGGGCTGGAAGATGAGGCGGCACGTCACGCCGAGGCGATCGCTGCCGAACGCCGTGCAGCACTGCACGAACTGGGCAACAAGCTGGAAAGCCAGGTATCGGCCTTGCTTGAGGGGCTGACGCAGTCCTCCAAGGCTATGATCACCTCTTCGGACACCATGAGCCAGTCGGCGTTTGCGGCTTCGGAAAGCGCCGCCAAGGTGGCCTCGGTGGCGGTCACGACCTCCCAAAGCGCGCAGAAGGTGGCTTCCACGGTGATGGAGCTTTCGCAGACCGCCAATGAAATTGCCGGCTCGACTCAATTATCGACACAGGTGTCCGCCCGTGCCTCGGCGGAGGCCGAATCGACCTCGGCCCTGATGAGCCGCTTGGGCCGCAGCGCCGACGAAATCAGTGCGGTGGTGGACATGATCACCTCCATCGCCCAGCAGACCAATCTCCTGGCGCTCAACGCCACCATTGAGGCAGCGCGGGCCGGGGAGCACGGGGCGGGCTTTGCGGTGGTGGCCGCCGAGGTCAAGACCCTGTCGCAGCAGACGGAAAAGGCGACCCGCGAGATCACCGCCAAGGTGCAACAGATCCAGAACGACGCCATTGAGGCGACCAGCGCCATTGCCGGCATTGTCAGCACCATATCCGAACTGCGCTCCGGCGCCGACGATATCGCCCGCTCCGTTGCCGCCCAGCAGATGGCTACCAGCCAGATCGCTGAAACGGTCGAACTCCTGGCGGAAGGGTCGCAAAGCGTGGGCAATGATATCGATTCGGTGCGCGATGTGGCCGATGAAACCGGGCAGGTAGCCAGCGTGGTTTTCGAGGAGGCGAAGTCGGTCAGCCGGGCATCGGACCAGTTGAAGATGGAACTGGCCCGGTTCCTGGCCAATATGCGCGCGGCTTGATCCTGCGCTCAAGCCGACTTTATTGAGAAGAAGGGCTGCCTCACAACGGTTCGGCGCGCTTTGCGCTTGCCTCAAGCGCCGGATGGCTATCAGTGGAGGAAAGTGTGGAGGCCTGACCCGGAGTCGAACCGGGCTTCACGGATTTGCAATCCGGTGCGTAACCGCTCCGCCATCAGGCCTCGCATAGAGCGGATGCGTTCGCTACCAGATCGCATCATCGCCCGCAATGATCTCCGGTGCAAATTTTCTGATAAATGTGCATAAGCCCGTGCGATTGTGCGTTTTTTGCCGGTGAATCTCAACTTATGGCGATTGAAGCGCGCGCCGCTTGCTCTTATAAGCGGTGCAAAGCGTTCGATTAAGCCTCCAAGGATCAGTATTATGGATTTTCACGCCGCCCGTCAGAATATGGTCGAATCCCAGGTTCGCGTGAATGATGTCACAGACGCGGCCTTGCAGGTGGCCATGCGCCATATCCAGCGCGAGCGTTTGTGCGCCCCTTCGCAGGCCTTCGGCGCCTATGGCGAGGTCGAAACCCCGATCGCGCCTGGTCGTGTTCTGATGAAGCCGCGGGATATTTCCAAGCTGTTGCAGACCGCCGAGTCGAAGGCCGGCGAAACGGTTCTGGCGCTGGCTGCGCCCTATGCCGCCGCCGTTCTGCAGCACGCCGGCCTGAGCGTGACGGCGCAGGAAGCCGATCCTCGCGTCATGGCGGTGGTTGAGCCTTATCTCAAGGAACAGGGCGTCACATGCGTGACGGCCGATCTGAAGGCGCCGGCCGGTTCGGGCTATGACATTATCATCACCGAAGGCGCCGTGGCCGAAGTACCTGCCACATGGCTGAAGGCACTCAAGGTCGGCGGCCGCTTGGCGGTTGTTGTGAAGGACGGCCCCGTGGGCCGTGCGCGCCTCTATCTGCGCATTGAATCCGGCATTTCCGAGCGCGATGTCTTCGATTCGGCACCATCCACCCTGCCGGGCTTCGCGCGCACCCCGTCATTCGAGTTCTGATACTGACAGAATTCGTCGGGCGGGCCCTTAGGGTGCGACAATAAAGTCGCCACCGCGCGTTGAATTTTGTGTATAGTTGTAAAAAGCCGAACGTGAAAAATCCGTAACTCGCCAAGCCTGTAATCTTCTGGCAGTAGGATTTCAGAGGTAATCTTTAGCTTATTGCCGCAGCCGGGCCGCGCGTACATGCGTCTGGAAGGCAACAGGGCAGGCGTGTCGCCTGCCTTAATGACGTGGGGACATCTGTTTATGACGAATTCCAAGTTTGCGACCTTCGGCCTGGCCGCCGCGGTTTCAGTGCTGGCGCTAACAGTGGCTGTTAGCGCCCAGGCGGAAAGCCTGAACGACGCCATCGCCCAGGCCTATGCCCAGAACCCGACGCTGCTGCGCAGCCGCGCCGCCCAGCGCGCCACCGACGAAACCTATGTCCAGACCCGCTCGCAATTGGGGCCATCGCTGAGCGCCAGCGCATCGGCCACCTATAATGACCTGCCCGGCTTTACCGGTGATCGCTCGTCCACCAGCGCCGGCCTGACCGCCAACCAGACGGTCTTTGCATCGGGCGGCATCGCCTCTTCGCTGAAAGCCTCGCGCGCCAACGTGATGGCCGGTCAGGAGAACCTGCGCAGCACTGAATCGGGCGTTTTGCTTGATGTCATCAGCGTCTATACCGCCGTCCGCCGCGACCAGCGCGCCCTGCAGATCTCGCAGGACAATTACGATATTCTCAAGCAGCAGCTTGACCAGACCCAGGCGCAGTTCGATGCCGGCCAGTTGACGCGCACCGACGTAGCCCAGTCTCAGGCGCGTCTGTCGGCCTCCGCGGCGGCCCTGGCTTCGGCCCAGGCGCAGCTTGATTCCGATCGTGCTTCCTATGTGGCCATTGTCGGCCAGTCGCCGGTGGCGCTCGAAGCCGAGCCGGACCTGCCGGGGCTTCCGGCCGATTTTGATACCGCTCTGGCGGCGGCTGAAAAGAGCAATCCCGACCTGCAATCCGCGCAGTATGCGGCCGATGCCGCCAGGGCGCAGGTGCGCGCCGAGCGTTCGGTCTTCGGTCCCACGATCGGCCTTTCGGCCAGCACGGGTGGTTCGCAGCCCGGCCTCGGCGTCGGCGATATCACGGATAATGATTCGTCATCGGCCACGCTTCGCTTGTCCATACCCCTGTTCAGCGCCGGCCTGAATGGCTCGCGCGTCCGTCAGGCGACGGAAAACTACAATGCCCAGCTTCAGGTGGTTGAAACCGCGCGCCGGCAGGTGATTTCCTCGGTGTCGCAGGCATGGTCGCAGATGCTGGCGGCGAAATCCGCCGTGGCTTCCAACCAGGAGCAGGTCAAGGCCGCCCAGGTGGCCGCTGATGGCGTCAAGGTCGAGCAGCAGGTCGGTCTGCGCACCAATATCGAGGTGCTGAACGCCCAGCAGGAACTGAAATCGGCGCAACTGGCGCTGATCGAAGCCGAGCGCGGGCAGTACGTGGCGGGCAGCCAGTTGCTTTCGGTCATGGGCGGGCTGACGGCCAAGGCGTTTGTGCCGGATATCCAGGTCTACGATCCGCAGGAACATTTTGACGACGTCAAGTCGAAGGGCTGGACGCCGCTGGAACCGGTGGTTCATGCACTGGACGGGCTGGCGGCCGGCGGCAACTGATCGGCATTGCGCCTTTATATTTTTGCGGAGAAGCCCGCCGGGGAACTGGCGGGTTTCTTCACAAAAAATTCTTCGCTTCGGTGAAATTTGGCGGCAAAATCCGCCTAAACAGTTGCAAAATGCGGCGAACACGTGTCACCCTCTCCAAGGTTTCAGTTCCCGAACCCGATTCGCAGCAGTTAAAAAAACATGGCAGAACAATCCGCACACGAACCGACAATGGAAGAAATCCTCGCTTCCATTCGGCGCATCATCTCGGAAGATGATGCGCCGGAAGACGCGGCGGCACAGGCTGTAGCCGAACCTGAGGTCGAGGAAGAAGATGACTCTTTCGCCGCGGCGGCTGAGCCGGAAGCGGAGAGCGAAGAGGCGGCTGAAGACGATGTGCTCGAACTGACCGAAACCTATGAGGCGCCGGAATCGGTGTCCATCGGTGATATCGATGCCTATACGCCCGCAGCCGTGCCAGAACCGGCTCCGGCGCCGAAGCCGGCACCCGTTCTGGCCCCCGCATCCGTGGGTGGACTGGTCAGCGAGCGGACCGAATCGATTGCCGCGTCTTCATTTGGCGCCCTGACAAGCAATCTGCTGGTGCCGCACAGCGACCGTACCCTTGAAGATGTGGCCAAGGATCTGCTGCGTCCGATGCTGCAAGCCTGGCTCGACCAGCATCTGCCGGCGATCGTTGAGGAGCAGGTCCGCCTTGAAGTCGAACGGATTGCGCGTCAAAGCCGCCGCTAATCCATAGATTCTTTTGAGTTCATTTGTTAAGAGAGCGGCATCACAGCGGTGAGCCGCTCTTTTTAATTAACGCTGCCCTACCGCTTCGCGGCTTGAGGGCTTTATCTTTGTCGAGACCATGCTGGAAAAAACCTTCGATCCCGCCGCCGTTGAGCCCCGCCTGTATAAAAAATGGGAAGAGTCCGGTGTGTTTTCCCCGTCGGACGCGAAGGAGACCTTTTCCATCGTCATCCCGCCGCCCAATGTGACGGGCTCGCTGCACATCGGCCATGCGCTGAATAACACGCTCCAGGACGTGCTGACGCGTTTCGAGCGGATGCGCGGCAAGGCGGCCCTGTGGCTGCCAGGTACGGACCACGCCGGCATCGCCACCCAGATGGTGGTGGAGCGGCAACTGGCGGCTTCGGGCACCAATGTCGGCCGCCGGGAGATGGGGCGCGAGGCTTTCGTCGCCAAGGTCTGGGAATGGAAGGCGGAATCGGGCGGCACGATCGTCAAGCAGTTGCGCCGCTTGGGCGCGTCGTGCGACTGGTCGCGCGAACGCTTTACGCTCGATGACGGCCTGTCGGCGGCGGTGCGCAAGGTCTTCGTCACCCTGCATCAGCAGGGATTGATGTACCGCGACAAGCGCCTGGTCAACTGGGACCCGCAGTTTCAGACGGCGATTTCCGATCTCGAAGTCGAGCAAAAGGAGGTCGACGGCCATTACTGGCATTTCGCCTATAAGCTGGCGGATGGCGTGACCTTTGATTATCCTGTCAAGGACGAAGAGGGCAATGAGACGACGGAGACGCGCGACTATATCGTTGTCGCCACCACGCGTCCGGAAACCATGCTGGGCGATAGCGGTGTGGCCGTGCATCCGGATGATGAGCGCTACAAGGATTTGGTTGGCAAGTTCGTCATCCTGCCGATCACTGGTCGCCGTATCCCGATCGTGGCTGATGACTATGCCGATCCGGCCAAGGGCTCCGGTGCGGTCAAGATCACCCCGGCGCATGATTTCAACGACTTCCAGGTCGGCAAGCGTCATGATCTTAAAATTATCAACATTATGAATGAGTTGGCGCAACTTAACCAATACGTTCCCGAAGAATATCGCGGTATAGACCGGTTTGTTGCTCGAAAAGAGATTGTTGCTCGGGCTGAAGCAGAAGGTTGGTTGAAGCACGTCGAGAAGACGAAGCATATGGTGCCGCACGGAGACCGTTCGGGCGTTGTCATTGAGCCTTTTTTGACTGATCAGTGGTACGTCAATGCCGGCGAGTTGGCAAAGGAGGCCATCAAGGCTGTTGAGGATGGCCGGACCGTCTTCGAGCCGAAGAACTGGGAAAAGACCTATTTCGAGTGGATGCGCAATATCGAGCCGTGGTGCGTGTCGCGCCAGCTTTGGTGGGGGCATCGCATTCCGGCTTGGTATGGGCCATCACGAGATTTCGGCGTTCAGGGCAATGAACGCGGTAAGATCTTTGTTGGTATGTCAGAAAAAGAAGCTATTCAACAAGCACAAGAATATTACGGAAGAGAAGTTCAGGTCGTCACGAATGATGTTGATTATAAGAAAGCTAACTCTTCGTTCTACCTGAAGCCGCTGCCTGCTGATTGGAAGCCGCCACTAATCCAGGACGAAGACGTGCTCGACACCTGGTTCTCGTCGGCGCTGTGGCCTTTCTCGACCATGGGGTGGCCGGAGAAGACCGAAGACCTCAAGCGCTTCTACCCTACCCACACCCTGATCACCGGTTTCGACATCATCTTTTTCTGGGTGGCCCGGATGATGATGATGGGGCTGCACTTTACCGGCCAGACGCCGTTCAAACGCGTCTTCATCAATGCCCTGGTGCGCGACGACAAGGGCCAGAAGATGTCGAAGTCCAAGGGCAATGTCATGGACCCGCTGGTGCTGATCGACGAGTTCGGCGCCGATGCCCTGCGCTTTACCCTGACCGCCATGTCGGGGCAGGGCCGCGATATCAAACTGGCCAAGCCGCGCATCGAAGGTTATCGCAACTTCTCGACCAAGCTGTGGAACGCCACGCGCTTCACCCAGATGAATGAGTGTGCCCGTGTAGACGGCTTTGATCCATCGACCGCCAAGCTGACCCTCAGCCGCTGGATCAGGGGCGAGGTGCAGAAGACGCTTGTGGCCGTGACCGAAGCGCTGGAAGCCTGCGCCTTCGATGACGCGGCCAATGCGCTCTACAAGTTCATCTGGAACGTCTTCTGCGACTGGTATCTCGAACTGGCCAAGCCGATCCTCAATGGTGACGATGCCGCCGCCAAGACGGAAATCCGTGCCATGACGGCCTGGGTGCTCGATCAGGCGATGATCCTGCTGCATCCGGTCATGCCCTTCATCACCGAGGAACTGTGGGAAAAGACCGGTCACAGCGACATGTTGATCGCGCATAGCTGGCCGAAGGCCGATGCCGGCGCCATCGATGCCGAAGCCGATGAGGAAATCAACTGGCTGATCGACCTGATCAGCGAGATTCGCTCGATCCGGTCGGAAATGAACGTGCCGGGCTCGGCGCGCGCGCCGCTGTCTTTAAGTGGTGCCTCAGAGGTAACGGCCAGCCGTTTGAAAACACATGAGGATTTGATCCTCTTCTTGGGTCGTTTGTCAGAGGTGAAGGTGGGGGAAGCGGCTGCCGGTTCGGTGCCCTTTGTGGCCGGCGAAGCGACCGCTCACCTGGCGATCGCCGAGTTTATCGACCTGAAGGCCGAACAGGCGCGCCTCGCCAAGGGCATTGCCGATTTCGACAAGACGATCGACGGCGTTCGCCGCAAGCTCGACAATCCGGAATTTGTCCGCAAGGCGCCGGAAGAGGTGATCGCCGAGAACCGCGAACGCCTGGAAGAGGCGGAAAACGGCAAGGCTAAGCTTGCCGCCGCGCTGGAACGATTGAAGGCCGCGTCGTAAAAAAAGCCCCGCAACCTGTTGGCTGCGGGGCTTTTTTTATATCCGTTGCGCCAGGATATCCTGAAGCACGGGCAGCGGGTTACGGAACCAGCCGCGGATACGCGCCCGTTGCGGCCAGGCGGTCAGGCCGGCTACCGCCAACAGGATCATGCCGTAGGCAAAGACGGCGGCCGGCGCACGATGTATGGCGCGGATTTCCAGGATATTGCAGACCACGCAGAAGATCAGCGTGCCGGCAAAGGCCCAGCTAACCCAGGTGAAGGTTTTCTGGCCCAGCGGTTTCGCCATCATGACGACCATGGCCATGCAGGGCGCAAGCGTGAACATGTCATAGTCCATCAGGCGCGGATTGAGGAACTGGGCGGCGCCGAGACCGAATATGATTCGCTCTTTCGCCGTCAGGCCGCCCCATTCCGCCAGGACCAGGCTGGCCAGCCCCATGCCGACGACGAACAGGCCAAGTCCGATCAGGGTAACAGGCGAAGCCGTGCTCAGGCCTAGGGCCGAGGTGGTGGCGAAGAAGCCGATACCGGGCTGTTCGAGGATGACGATGGCCTTCAGCGCCGTATGCCAGTTGGCACTGAACCGGCCGGCGGTCAGGAGGAGGGCCAGCAAAGCACTGACGGCCACTGTGGATGATAACAGGAAGGTGCGCAGGCGGGCCATGAGGGGCCTGTCCTCCAGCACCAGGACGACGAGATAGGTCACGAATACAGGCTTGATCAGCGCGCCGCAGATAACGATAGCGATAAAGGGCAGGCGCGATTTCGACATATGCAGGGCGGCAAGTATAGTCAGGGCGTGCAGCAGCAGGCCGATATTACCGCACGACAGCACACTGCCGACCATGGCCGCCAGCGTCATCAGGCGGAAATGCCAGGGCGCCTTGTCCATCGGTTTCAAAATGGCATACCAGAACAGCCACAGTATGGCGGGGGCATAGACGAGGGCGAAAGCCCAACGCGCGCCTTCCAGGCCAAATGCCTGCTCAAGCGGTGCGAAGAAATGCCCGACCTGTGGAGCGTAAACATAGGGTGTGGGGCGGATGCCGGCACAGACCGGATGCAGGCTGTAAGGGGATATCCCGCGCGAGACATTATGCGCCCCGCAGATCAGGGCGTCGAAATCCGGCAACCAGTAGCGCGCCTTGGTCAGGCGGCTGATCAGGTTGCCGACCAGGGGGCACAAGAAGAACAGCGAAAAGAACCACAGGTTTCGCTTGCGGGCGGTGAAACATTCAAACCAGGTGAGGGCGTCCGTTGATAAGCGGGGCATCAGTTCACCGCCGTTTCGGATTTGCGCGCAAAGGTCACATACGGCGCCAGGATGTGCGGCAGGCGCGTGCGGATCATGTGCTGACCGAGCCAGAGGACGTACAGGCAAAGGCAGAGCAGGGCGACGGGTTCGCTGTAATCGGCCAAGCCGGTCATGGCGCCGGCGAGGGCAAAGACGCACAGCGCCAGGACAATGCCGCGGCCATACCTGAGCATAGTTTGGCCTTGCCCGTTCAGACTGGCGCTTTTGTCGGCCAGGATCAGCAGACCTGGTCCGATGAGGCAGATGTCCTCGCTCATGATGCGCGGAATAAGCAGGGCGGCGAGGCTGAGGCCCAGCCAGATGCGCTCGCGGCGGTTCAGTTGCAGCCCTTTGACCAGGGCCAGACCGCTGACGGTAATCAGGCCGGCAAAGACGAGATAGGCGAGCTTAACGCCGACATGCGCCGGGTCCAGGCCAATCAGGCTTGTCCAGCCGAAGAAGCCGACACCCGGCGTGACCTCGTAAACATAGTGGGACAGCAGGGCGTACCATTGCTGGGTCAGGGCGCCGCCGGTCAGGATGAAATGACCCAGCGGCAAGAGGCCGATGATGACGCCTGAGGCCATCAGACCGATACGACGCCTGAGCGGGATGTCGAGCAGCAGGACGACCATCAGGTATGTGAGGAAGGTCGGCTTGACCCACGCCGCCACGGCCACCGCCGCGATAAACAGCCACGGGCTGATCTCGATCGCCAGCGCGCCGACAAGGACAAGGCCGTGCAGGATGACGGCGATATTGCCGAGCATGAAGGCGCTGCTGCTTAAGAAGACGGCAAAGGGCAGTTTGTCACGCCAGTTGCCGGGTGTCTTGCGGGCGGCGAGGGGGAAATAGATCAGGGCCGCCGCCGCGGCCAGGTAAAAAACCAGGTAGAGTATCAGGAAGCCGGGTTCGGTCAGGAGGCGCTCGAAAAAGGCCGCCATCTGGGCCACGCCCGGCAAATACACGAAACTGGCAGCGCGCATTCCGGGGCATTGCAGATCCAGGGCATAGATGGGCGCGCCCTGCAACGCTTTCAGCCCGGCGCAGGCGACAGACTGGTATTCGGAAAAGATATATTTTGACCGATAGAGTTTGGCGATGACGCCGACGATCAAGGGTAGAAAAAAAAGCACGGGCAGCCAGTAAAGGGCTGGCACCAGGGCCGGCGAAGTGCGGCCGGGGAGGGGGGGGAGGTTGAGTTTGACCATTGAACTCTTGGCTCTAAGCGGATATTGAGCGTTTCTTGTTTGGGACTTATCGAGTCCGGACGGCGTTAGTTTGGCCTGATTGTTTCAGGTCTGATGCGGGTTTCGGATCGCGGGGTGGGGGCCACCATAGATTTGCCATCCTCTGCGGTCTTAAGAGGACCAGGCGATTTTTATTGATGGCGGGAGGCCCTGACGGGCGGGGCGCCGGGGAGTTTCTTTTTTGACGAATATCGAGCGTGCTTCGGCCTTTACCGGTCAACCGGATCTCAGCCTGATCATCTGCACCCTGAATGAGGGCGCGGCCATTCGCAGCGTCGTCACCGAGATCAGCGATACCCTGGCGGGCATCAGCCATGAAATCATCGTCGTGGACGATAACTCGGCCGATAACACCGCCGCCGAAGTGCTTGATCTGGCGCGCACACATCCTCATGTCCGGCTGCATGTGCGCGTCAATGAGCGCGGCCTGTCCTCGGCGGCCATCAAGGGGTGGGATATCGCCCACGGTAAATATCTCGGCGTCATGGATGGCGACGGGCAGCACGACCCTAAGGCGATCCGCGCCCTGGCCGAGATGATCATGAAGGGCGACAAGGATCTGGTTTGCGTGTCGCGCTATATCGGCACCACGGAAACCGGCCTGAGCGGCATCCGCGACCTGGGCTCGAAGGCGGCGACCTGGGCCACCGGCCTGGTGCTGAAGGTGCCGCTTTCTGATCCGATGAGCGGCTGCTTCCTGATGACGCGCGAATATTACGAATCGGCGCGACCCAAGCTGACCGGCATCGGCTTCAAGATTTTGCTCGATGTCGCGGCTTCCGCACCGCGCAAGCCGCGCTTCGGCGAGGTCAAGGCGGCTCTGCGCGAACGCCAGGGCGGTGTTTCCAAGCTCGATCTGCGCGTCGTGCTCGATCTCGGCGCCCTGTTGGTGGAAAAGGCGACCGGCGGGCTGCTGCCGGCCAAGTTTGTCCTGTTTGCTGGCGTTGGCCTGAGCGGTGTGGTGGTTTACACCATCCTGCTCTATCTCGGTCACCACTTCCTGACCGTGCCCGGCCAGTTTCCTATCTACCGCTACCAGTACAACAAGGAAGACCTGGTCAATTACAGCCTGGCGATCTGGCTGTCGATGACGTGGAACTTCTTCCTCAACAACCTGATCACCTTCCGCGATCGCCGCCTCAAGGGCTGGCGCATGTTTGGCGGCCTGATCCGTTTCTACATCGCCTGTTCGCTGGGCGCGCTGATCAGCCTGTGCCTGTCGCTGTTCATGAAGGATCAGTTGCATATTCATTATGTGGTTGCCGGCATTATTGCGACGCTGATTTCCAGTGTCTGGAACTACTGGGCGTCGACCCTGCTGTCATGGCGTGATAAGAAAACCGGAGGCTGAGCCACCGGTTGCGATTAGAGCCCGACCCGATATGATGGATCTGGATCGTGCTCTAAGTTTTTGTTTTGACGCGCATCTTTGTCCAAAGAGTGCGTCACACTTTTTGGGATGCACTCTAAAAGGCCCGGACCAATCGGTTCCGGGCCTTTTCTCTATTGGGGAAATGCTTACCAGCGATCGTCGTCATGGCCGTGGTGATCGTTGCGGTCGTCCCAGCGCTCGTGACGGCGGTCTTCGCGGCGATCCTGACGGTAGTAATAACGATCATAGCGATCATGCCGGTCATAACGATCGCCACGACGGTCATCGTAGGCATAGCGCTTATCGTAACGGCACTTGGTATTGTTCTTGGCGATGGAAGACCCTACAGCCGCCCCGACAACTGCGCCAATCACCGTGCCGGTGCCCTTGTTGCGGGTATCCGCGGCACTGCCACCGATCAGCCCGCCGGCCACGGCGCCAAGCACCGCGCCTTCGGTCTGCTTGCCTTCGCAGGGGCGCGAACGGGCCTCGGCCATGCCGGGCAGGGCCAGCCCCGCCATGGTCGTTGCGATCAGAGCGGGAACAAGGATATGTTTCATGAAGGAGAATGGGGGCATCGCCTGGGTTCCTGTTTGCCCGGCAGAGTGCCGGTTTCATAATAGTCACCCTAGAGGGCTCAAGATGAACGGGACTTGATAAGTTCGTTCATCTCCGTTCATCTATGAGGCCAGTTAAAGAAAACCTCCGAACCTGAGGTTCGGAGGTTTGGCAGGTCAGTTACCAATGATCGTGGTGACGGTCATGGCGGTCATCCCGATCGTAGCGATAATAGCGATCACGACGGTCGTAGCGATCATGACGATCGTAGCGATAATAGCGGTCACGATAGTAGTAGCTGCGGGGCTCAACATAAACGGTTCCGCCGTAATAGGGCCGTGACTGACGGTAGTAGCGGCGGTCGCTGTAACCATAGTCGTTATCGTAGCGATAGCCGTCATCATAGCGGCAATTGTCATTGCTGTCGTCGATTGCCGCACCGGCGACGGCGCCGATCACAGCCCCGGCGGCCGTACCGGCGCCTCGGTCATGACGACCGGCGGCGGCGTTACCGATGGCGGCGCCGGCAATGGCGCCAACAATGGCGCCATCGGCATTGCTGTCGCGGTAGCATTGGGCGGCGGCGGGCAGGGCCATGGCTGCGGCGGCGGTGACAGCCGCGGCGGAGAGGACCAACTTGTGAGTCAATGTCATCCTGGACATGAAAATCTCCTTCTGTTACGGCGCGGATAAGCAAAATGGCGTCGTTGTGATGACCTTTATACAGGAAGCCAGATGAACGGGATTTGAGTGCTTCGTTCATGTCTGTTCATATTTTAACCATACAGCGCCTCCGGATGCGGTGACGAAATAGGCCTTATTGTTCGGCAGAATAAGCAGGGCGTAAGTCATAAATTAGTAATCGCGGTAATCCTTGCGGTAGCTGTAGCGGCTTGAATGCCGGCTACTACGGACGTATTCATGTTCGCCCTTCCAGTTATAGACGCGGTAATAGGCGCCACGGCCGCAATAGCAGCTATAATCCCGGCCGTTGTAATCCCGCTCGTAACTGCGGGAATAGCCGTAGCGCCGGCCGGTGCGGTAGGGACGGTCGTACTGGGCGTGATAGCTGTCATCGAGATTGGGGTAATAGCCCAGGCTACCGCCGGTATAGCGCCCGTCTTCATCGTAATAATAGGCCGGGCGCCCGTATCCGTAACCGTCGCGGTCGCCGGCATTGGCGGCCGTTGGCAGGAGCAAGGCCAGTAAAATCGCCAGAAGGATGCCGCCTATGAAAACCGGGCCAGCATGAAGCGGGTGGGGGGCATGTGAGAAACGGGACATGTTGTGAAACCCTGTTTAGCGGCGGATGTGGTTAATATCTCCCCTAAGGCGAAAAGTTCGGGTTGGCTTGTCACGGCGAAATTGCAAAATATCGATAAAAACTTGATTTTTGGAGGGTGTGCTTTAAGCGGACCTCTTTGTCAGGCTTGGAAGTGTTATGGCGGAATTTGAAGCGCTTATCAGCAAGGTCGGCTTTCAGGGCGATGGCCTGACCGCCGGTGGCCTGGTTGTCCCCCTGACCCTGCCGGGCGAACGCGTGCGGGTGCGGCAGGGCAAAGCCAACCCTTCTAATGAGAATAGACTGGAACTGGTCGAGGTGCTGGAGGCCAGCCCGGACCGGGTAAATCCGCCCTGTGTCCATTTTTCGGCCTGTGGGGGTTGTGCCCTGCAACACTGGGATATCCCGGCCTATAGCGCCTGGAAGCGTGATATGGTCGGCAATCTGTTGCAGCGCGCCGGGCTGGTAACGGAACTGGCCCCCATACTGACCACGCCGCCCGCAAGCCGTCGCCGCGTCGGCCTGCACGCCCGAAAGGTCGGCAAGCAGGTCGAACTGGGTTTCAAGGCGCGCAAATCGTGGAATCTGGTCGCCATCCGCGAATGTCCGGTCAGCGATCCGGCGATTGTCGCCGCGCTGCCGCAGCTCAAGGCGTTGGCGGGCTATCTGTTCGAACACCCCAAGTCCGCGCCTATTCTTCATATTACGCTATCGCTTACCGGTCTTGATATCGATATTTCCGGCGTCGAGCGTTCCAAATCCGGCGGGTTGTCGGCCGATGCGCGCATGAACATTGCCATGTGCGCCGCCGAAGCCGATTTTGCCCGAGTCTCCATGGGCGAGGACATGCTCTACATGGCGCGAACACCCAAGGTGCGTTTTGGCAAGGCTATGGTGGGCCTGCCGATCGGTCCCTTCCTGCAGGCCAGCGTGCCGTCGGAAAACGACATGGCGCGGCTGGCCGTCGAGGGTATTGGCGAGGCGAAAAAGGTGGCCGATCTCTTCTGCGGTGCTGGCACCTTCACCTTTCCGTTGGCCGAGAAGGCCGTGGTCTATGCCGCCGATGGATCAGGACCGGCCATTACCTCGCTGAAGGCGGCGATCGGCACGGCGCCCGGCCTCAAGACGATCACCGCCGAGGCGCGCGACCTGTTCCGCCGGCCGATGCTGGCCGAAGAGATGAAGGGCTTTGAGGCCATTGTCTTCGATCCGCCGCGCGCCGGCGCCGAAGCGCAGGCCGCCGAGATCGCCCGCTCGAATGTGCCGCGCGCGGTAGCCGTATCGTGCAATCCGTCGACCTTCGTGCGCGATGCTAACATCCTTGTGAAGGCCGGGTTTTCGCTGGACAGGGTGACGCCGATCGATCAGTTCTTGTGGTCCGGTCATGTCGAGCTGGTAGGAGTATTTTCGCGTTGATTTCCGTTGTCATGCCGACCCTGAATGCCGAAGGCCATCTGGCGCGCACGCTCTCCGCCCTGGTGCCGGGGGTGGTGCAGGGGCTGATCAAGGAGGTCATCATTGTCGATGGCGGTTCTGATGATGCCACGCTTGAAATCGCCGACTCGACCGGCTGCCGGATCATCCGGACCGATCACGAGCGCGGCCTGCAACTCTGGCAGGGCTGCCGGGCGGCACGGGGCGACTGGCTGCTGATCCTGCATCCGGATTCGCAACTGGGCGAGGGCTGGATGGATCAGGTCCAGGCGCATATGAAGAATTTTCCCCTGCGGGCCGGCTATTTCCACCTGCGCTTTGATGATCCGTCGATCCTGGTCGGGCTGTGGGCGGAAATGCTGGCCCTGCGCGCCCGCTGGCTGGCCATGCCGAGCGGCGACCACGGCCTGCTTTTGTCGCGGGCGCTTTACGACACGACCGGCGGCTACAAGGATCAGGTGGCGTTTGAGGATGTGGCCCTATCGATGGCGCTCGGCCGCGCCCGCCTGCGTCCTATGGGGGCGTCGCTGACCACCAATGCCGATCGTTTCCACGCCAGGGGAGCCCTGTGGCGCGGTATCGCCAAAAGCTTTCGGTTCCTGGCCTATATGTTTGGATTTCCGCCGAAACCGCCGGTCAAGAAAGCCTAGTTTTCAGCTAAAGCGACATCACCGACCGGCGCCGCACTGGCCTCCTGTACCGGCGAGTCGGCCGACAGGCTGATGATCTTCGCGTCGCTGGCCGCCTGAGCGAGGGTCTTGCTGTCCTTGCCCATGATCTGGCGATAGATCCAGTAGTTGGCGACGACTTCCTCGACATACTGCCGCGTCTGAGCCACCGGAATCGACTCCATCACTAGCAAGGAATCGGCGTCGTTGCCCAGGGAATCGACGGCGTCCTTCACGGGGCGGGCGCCGGCATTATAGGCGGCGATGGTGCGCAGCAGGTCGCCATCGATGATCGAGGAGTTTTGCAGGCGGTTGATATAGTTCTGGCCGACGCTGATATTGACGGCTGGGATGAGCAACTGCTTTGGCTTGGAGTTGAAGCTGTTGTCGCCCTGGACCAGGGCAGCCGTGGCCGGCATCAGTTGCAAGAGACCATAGGCGCCGGCATAGCTGTGGGCCTGGGCATTGAACTTGCTTTCCTTGCGGGCGATAGCGAAAATCAGCGCCTTGTCGACCTTGTAGCCTTCCTTTGGGGCAATGTCGGGGATCGGGTACAGCGACACATCGAAGAGATGGTCCGTCGGCTTTAACTGATTGATGCGGATGTGGGTCTTGGCGCCGAAGGCCAGCCAGCGGTCGCGTTCCTCGCGGTTGGGCGACGACTGGATCGCGGCCTGTAGTTCGGATTTGGCGTCTGAGTTAAGACCGACCTGGACGAGGGCATTGAGGCGCTGGGCACGCGGGTGGTTTTGTGCCCAGCTAAAGTCTTCGGTCAGGCTGGCGGTAAGCGCCGAGCGCTGCTCACGACCGAAAGTGGGCGGCAGGCCCTTTTTCGCCAGGGAGATGGCCGAATCGACGCCCAGGCGTTCTTCGGCGAGCAGGCCATAGAAGGTGAAGGGGAAGCTGGCGGCCAGTTGCAGGAAGGTTTCGGCGTCATCGGTGCGGCCCAGCTTTTGCGCACTGCGGGCGGCCCAGTAGGCGCCGCTCGATTGCGTCCAGGCATTGGTGCTGGGATCGGAACTGACGAATTTGAATTCCGCCAGGGCTTCCTCGTAGCGCTTGAGCCGCCAGCAGGCGAGGCCGGCCACCCAGTGGTCGCCGATCTGGCGGCCGAGCGTAACGGCCTGGGCCAGTTGACCATTATTGTAGGCTGAACGCGCCGACTTGGGTGTCAGGTCCGTATCACTTGAAGGCGCGGCGGCATCGGGGCGGCTGACCGTTGTGCTGTCGGCAAAGCTTGTAGAGGCGGAGAGCTGGATGCCCGCGCCGCCGGTCAGGGCATCGCTGCGTTGGGCTGTGGCATTGGCCGCGAGCAGGGGGAAGGCCGGATCCGGCGCGCCTTCGGGCTTCTTGCGCTTGGCCAGTCCCCAGACCTTCATGGCCATGGGGTGGTCGCCATAAGCGGCAAGCCAGGCGGTCAGTTCTTCATAGGTCGACTGATAACCGGCACTGAACAGCTTGTGATAGAGGGCGTAACCCATCAGGCGTTTGTCGGTCACCTGCGCCAGTTGCGCGTCGGCGTCGGCGTAATCAGCCTTGTCCATCAGGTCGAAGGCGGTACGATAAAGCGCGGCATCGGTGGGCGACAGGGCGTCGGTCAGGGGAGAGGGGGCAATCGGCGTGCCCTGTCCGGCGACGGCATTATAGGGCACGGGGCCGGCGCTTACGGTCACGGCCGGGGCTTCCTGTTTGGGGAAGAAGGGCGCCGGCAGGAAGGTGATCCGCTTGGATGCCTCAAGCTTGGCCACCAGTTCGCGGTCGGCCTTTTTCTTCTCGGCCTTGGCGGCTAATTGGGCGGCCTTACATTTTTTTGTCTTGAGCTTGGCCTTGGTGCCGCAGGCATCCGCCACGTCGGTCCGGCTGTTTTTCTTGGCGACCGTCTTTTTCGATGTTTTCGCATCAGCGAGGTCGGTTTTTTTCTTTTTGCCCTTTGTTGGGGTATCGTCGGCAAGCTCGGTCTTCTTCTTGCCTTTGGCCGGTGTGTTGTCGGCGATGTCTGTCTTTTTTTGCGTCTTGCCAGTGGACCTGGTGCCGGCTTTTACCGTCCTGGCATCATCGCTTGCTTTTTTGCCGGCTTTTGTCGTTTCGGCCTTTTTTACCGTTTCTGTGGCGGGTTTCTTTTTCGCCGATGAGGCGGTTCGCAATTCAGGTTCGTGCTTCGTGGCCGCCCAGCCAGGCGTCGAGGCCATGAGGGCAAATCCAAGAACGGTGAGGCTGATGAAGGCGCGGTGGCGAAACGTCAAAACGGCTTCCCTTTGCTGGTGGCTGTCAGGCGCAAACAGGGCAAGCCTGACGCATTTACAAAAGCCGGGTGAGCTTATCTAAAATTAACTTTATGGCAACCCGCAAGGATTGCCCGTTAATAACTATATGTCATTGAGGTCACAAATAAGGCAATTCACGGAACCTGTGGGTTGTATCACAGTCTGTTGATACCGCTCACAGTTTAGCGCCGACCACCAGTTGCAGCAGGTCGCGCCAGAAAAGCCCCTTGGCCTGGGGCTGTTTCATCAGGAAATTGGGCGGATAGCTGGCCATGACGGGCAAGGGCGTCTCGGTGCCATAGCTCACCTGGCGGCCGCGCAGTTTGGCCAGGCTTTGGTCGAGATTGAGCACGCAGGATACGGCCGAGGCGCCCAGCAGCAAGATGGCCTTCGGCGCGGCCAGTCTGATCAGGGCGTGCATGAAGGGGGCATTGAGGGTGACGTCTTCCGTCGTCAGGGGGCGTCCGCCGGCCGGCCGCCAGAAGACACAAGGCGTAAGCATGGCCTTGTCGAAAACGCCCGCGGCTTTCAGCGCCTTGTCCATCATCTCGCCGGGCTTGCCGGCAAAGGCGCTGGAGGCCGCGTCTTCGTCCTCATCCGGGCATTCACCGATCACCAGCAGGTCCGGATCGGGATTGCCGCGAAAACGGACAATGCCCTTGCCGCCTTCATGGCTGAGCGGCATGTGCTGGAAGGCGGCGAGCTCGGCGTAAAGCTCATCGAGCGTCCGCGCCGCCGAGGCGCGCTGGCGGGCTTCATGCAATACCATGGCCGGGTCAAGGCTGGCCAGACTTTGCGGCTTGAGCGCGCTGACATTGCCGCCGGTGGGCGCGGATGTCACATGAATTTGCGCAGGTACCGCTGGGATGCGCTTAAATGCCTGTTTATTTTCGGAGAGAGTCCGATTAAGAGGCTCTGTTTCGTATGCGTCTTCCAGTTCGTGATCGATCAGAAAGCCGAGATAGCTTTCGATCTCTGAACGGAGGTCATCAGACGGAATCATAACGGGCAGGGGCCTTGGCAAAAACAATGCGTCCACTCTTATCGGGAGCCGGACCAAAGTTCAAAGCAAAACCGATGTCCCCGAAACCGAAGATGTAACCGAAGATGTTGTGAAGGCGCCAAGCGCCGTTTCAGGAGCGAGTGTTTGATGTCCGATACCCCAGAGACCGAACCGGTGATCGAACGCGAAGCCATGGAATATGACGTAGTCATCGTAGGCGGCGGTCCGGCGGGCTTGTCAGCGGCGATCCGGCTGAAGCAACAGGCCCAAAAGGCCGGTCAGGACATCAGCGTGGCCCTGCTGGAAAAGGGCTCCGAAATCGGCGCACATATCCTCTCGGGCGCGGTGATCGATCCGTCGGGGCTGTCGAAGCTTTTCCCCGACTGGAAAAATATGGGCGCGCCGCTGGAAACCCCGGTGACGGACGATAAATTCATCTATCTCGGTCCTCAGGGCGCCATGGATATCTCGGCCCTGCCCAAGCCCGGCTATATGAGCAATCACGGCTGCTATATCGCCTCGCTTGGCAATCTGTGCCGCTGGCTGGCGGAGCAGGCCGAGGGGCTGGGCGTCGAAATTTATCCGGGCATGGCCTGTTCGGAAGTACTTTATGATGCCGACGGCGCCGTGGCCGGTGTGGTGGCCGGTGTGTTCGGCATTGCCCGTGACGGCCATCACAAGCCGGATTATCAGCCGGGCCTTGAGCTGCGGGCGAAATATACCCTGTTTGCCGAAGGGGCGCGCGGCTCCCTGTCGCAGACCGTCATCCGAAGGTTCGAACTCGACGCCAAAAGCGATGTGCAGAAATACGGCATCGGCCTCAAGGAATTGTGGAAGGTCAAACCCGAAAAGTTCAAGCCGGGCTTGGTGCAGCATACCCTGGGCTGGCCGCTGAATGACAAGACCGGCGGCGGCTCCTTCCTCTATCACTTCGGCGATCACTATGTTTCGATCGGCTTTGTCGTCCATCTCAACTACGAAAACCCCTACCTCTCGCCCTTCGATGAGTTCCAGCGCTTCAAGCTGCATCCGTCGATCCGCGAGGTGCTGGAAGGTGGCGAGCGCGTGGCCTATGGCGCCCGCGCCATCAATGAGGGTGGTTATCAATCGGTGCCACGCCTGGTCTTTCCTGGCGGCGCGCTGATCGGTTGCTCAGCCGGATTCGTCAACCTGCCGCGCATTAAGGGCAGCCACAACGCCATGAAAACCGGCATTCTGGCGGCGGACGCCGTGGTCAAGGCGCTGGGGTCGGTCGAGGCGCCGAAGGTGCTCGAAGGCTATCAGAAAGCCTATGAGCATTCCGATGTGGCGAAGGAACTCAAGCTCGTCCGCAACGTCAAGCCGATCCTGACCAAATTCGGCACCAATCTTGGCACCCTGATCAGCGGTGTGGAAATGATGCTGACCAATCTGATGGGCGGCTTTTCCTTCCTCGGCACTTGGCACCACAAGAAGAGCGACGCGCATTCGCTAAAGCCGGCGGCGCAGTTCAAACCGATCGCTTATCCTAAGCCCGATGGCGTGGTGACCTTTGACAAGCTGTCTTCGGTGTTTATTTCCGCCACCAACCACGAAGAGGACCAGCCGGTCCACCTGAAGCTGAAAGACCCCCATATCCCGATTGACATCAATCTGGCCAAATATGCCGAACCGGCGCAACGCTATTGCCCGGCGGGGGTTTATGAGATCGTCGGCCTGGAAACGCGCGAACCGCGCCTGCAGATCAATGCGCAGAATTGCGTCCACTGCAAAACCTGCGACATCAAGGATCCGACCAATAATATCGTCTGGGTCTGTCCGGAAGGCGGCGGCGGTCCCAATTATCCGAACATGTAAACTTTTATGTTACGTATTTTAGCCCTATATTGAATGTATGTTTTTAAAAACGGGCATCAGGCAGAGGCAGATCGTAACGTGAAAAAGAGTGTGCTGCGGAAATCCGGTTTAGGGTTTGTGGTGATCGGATTGGCCATGGCCGGACAGGTTTATGCCAGTGAGAAGGTGGCGTCGCCACGGGTTATCTATGGCGATGCGCGCCAGGAACTGAGCGTCTATCCCAGCCCCTATGCCAATTACCTGATCGGCCGCTTCGCCATGGCCCAGGGCGATGTCTCGACCGCCGCCCAGGCGATGAGCGCCGCCACCCTGGCGGACCCTTCCGACGGCGACCTGCGCGAAAAAGCCTTCCTTATCAGTATTCTGAGCGGAGATATTGATCGGGCATCCACGGTGGCGCAGGGCATGACCGCGACCACCGACACGAGCCGGCTGATGGTGTCGCTGATTGGTGCGGTCAAGGCTGTCAAGGCCGGCAAGCCCGCGCCGGCCCTGAAAGATATCGATGCCCTGCTCAAGGTCAATCCGCATGACCGCAACGGTCTGCTGCTTCGCCCCTATATCCTGGCGATGAACGGCCAGTGGAAGGCGGCGCTGGACGAGTCCGGCGATGCGGCGCTGCAGGGCAATGACCGCGATCGTCTGTTGTCCTACCTGATCAAGGCGGACCGGGCGCGGATCAACGAACTGAAGGGCAATGCGGCCGATGCTGAGGCGATCTACAAATCGCTTTATCAGCCGGGCGCGGCCACCTTTATCTTCGGGCCTGACTATGCCGCTTTCCTTGAACGTCAGGGGCGCAGGGATGAGGCAAAAACCATCTGGCAGGCGATTGCGGACCAGACCAGTGACGCCGTGGCGGTGCAGGCCCTGAAACGGCTGGCGTCCGGTGACAGCCAGGCACCCGCCTTGCCGGGATTGGTCGAGAGCATGTCACAGGCCCTGTTCGTGTCCTCGACCGTTTCGTTCAGCGAGCATGACAGTGAATTCGCCCTGGCGAGCTTGCATCTGTCGCTCTATCTCGATAACACATCCGACCGCGAGCGCATCTTTCTGGGCCAGGTCCAGCAGGAACTAAAGGATAGCGAAGCAGCCGATGCCGCCTGGGCCAGTATCAAGCCGGCCTCGCCCTTTTATAATGAGGCCACCCTGCGGCGCATCTGGGCGATGCGTAATGACGAAAAACTGGATCAGGCGCTGGTGCTGGCTAACCAGGGGCTTGAGCACGATCCGGACAATCTCAGCCTGATCGTTGAAAAAGCCGGCATCCTGCACGCCATGGACAAGGACGCGGACGCATTGGCCTTGCTGGATGCGCGGATTGGCCGCGTGGGCGACAAAGACTTCGGCTGGCAGGCGCTTTACACCCAGGCTGTTGTCTATGAAGGGCTGGATCGCTGGAGCGATGCCGAGGCCGCCATCACCAGGGCGCGCGCCCTTAATGGCAATCAGCCTGAAATCCTCAACTTCCTGGGCTATGGCTGGGTCAATCGCGGCGAACAGGTCGATCAGGGCATGGACCTGATCCGGCAGGCGCTGAAGGTCAGCCCGAAATCCGGCGCGATCATCGATTCGCTGGGCTGGGGCTATTACAAGAAGGGCCAGTACGACCAGGCGCTCGACTTCATCGAGCAGGCGGTCCAGATGGAACCGGCTGATCCGGAAATTAACGAGCATCTGGGCGATGTGTACAAGGCGCTTGGCCGTGACACCGAGGCCGGTTACGAATGGCAGCGTGTCCTGACCCTGAAGACGACGGAAAAGCAGGCGCAAGCCGTGCGCCGCAAGCTCGACGCCAATGCCGCCAGCCTGAAAATGGCCAATGCTAAGCCTAAGGCGACCACGACGGCGCTGAATGACGAGCGTAAATCACGCCCGTGACGACGATGCTGGCGCCATCCATTCTGGCAAAAGCCAAGGTCAATCTTTACCTGCATGTCGCGGCCCCCGATTCGCGCGGCTATCATCCGCTGCAGAGTCTGGTGGTTTTCGCCGATATTGGCGATGACGTGTCGTTTTTACCTTTTCAATCAGCGGGTTCGTCAGAGGACACAACACCACATCTGAGCATTGACGGGCCGTTTGCCGAAGGGCTGCAAGCGGATAAAGACAACCTGATCCTGAAGGCCGTGCGTCACTTTGAGGCTGTCGCTGGTGTCAGGGTGGATGGTCACGCCGTCCGCCTGACCAAGAACCTGCCGTTGGCGTCCGGGATTGGAGGCGGCAGCGCCGATGCCGGCGCAACCCTGCGGGCGCTTAGGGCGCTCTATACCCCGGACATGGCCGATAGCGACCTGGCGGTGATTGCCGGTGCGATCGGCGCGGATGGCGTCATGTGCCTGTGGAGCCGGTCGGCATTCGCGGAAGGTTATGGCGAAAGGTTGACGCCGGTAACACTGCCCGCAGTACCAGCCGTCCTCGTCAATCCGGGCGTCGAATGTGCCACGGCCAGGGTTTATGGCGGGTATGATGCGGCGGGGCGTTTCAACGAGATTGAGGCGAAATCAGGCTTTTCAGGCGTAAGGGATGTCCGGCAATTGGTCTCGGCACTGAGCCATACGCGCAATGACCTGCAATCGCCAGCCATTCATTTACAGCCCATAATCGCCGAGGTGCTGACGGCACTGGAGGCGCAGGATGAAACCCTGTTTGCCCGCATGTCGGGTTCAGGCGCCACCTGTTTTGCGCTGTGCGAGACGGATGAGGCGGCAAATGCCTTAAGCGTGCGAATGCAGGCGATGATGCCGGCCGCGTGGGTGCGGGCCTGCCGCTTGGGATGAGGCCGGGCGTTTTGAGCGCATGGCCATCTCGACCCTGTTTTCAGGATCATTGAGCAGTTTGCGATAAGCAACTGAATCGACAGGATAAATGGCAATCTTTCCGGCGCTGTTATAGTGCGCGCCGAAGCCGTGCGTCTTGGTCAGGGGCGAGGCGCGCATACAGGGGTGCCCCTTGGAGAAAAAGGCCGCGCGGTGACTTTCGCGGTCCGCTTCGTCAATATCATTGCGCCGGCACCAGACTTCAAAATTGAAGCTGTCAAGGTCATATTCGTAAGGGTGTTCGGCCAGCAACTCATAATGCAGGCGCGCCACGCTGGGCTTGCCGGCCTGGAGTTTGGGGACGATGCCAATAATGGCGGTGCTGTCATCGGCCTGGACGATAAAGGTGTTGGTGATCTTTTTCATGCGTCACTCCCCCTGTTCGGTACGATGTAAGTCCACGTCGCATAAAAAGACCATATGAATATCAGGACGAGAATACGCCTTTTTGCCGCAGTCGCCAGCACAGGAACAGACAGGGCAGCCCGATGGCCGCAGTAGCGATAAAGAAGACTGAATAGGCGTTGAAAAGACCAAAGTGCGGCGTCATCAGATCGACGGCCCAGCCGGTGAAGCCCTTGAGGATCTTTCCGGTCAGGGCGGCCACAGAATACATCAGGGCATAGTGGGTGAGGGTATGCTCGCGGCCCTGTTCGCTGTTCAGCACTTGCTGGGTCATGAAAGCGACAAAGGCCGTTTCGGCAATGCCGTTGGCGAAGTTGTCGCCGATCAGGGTAATGGCGAAGACGATAGGATCGCCGTGCGCGACCGACATCCATGAGAAACAGACATTCGATACGGGGCCAAGCAGGGCGCCAAGCCAGAAGGTGCGCTGCACGCCTAGCAGCAGCAGGCAGGAGCCGCCGGCGGCGATTCCGGCAAAGGATGCCGCCAGACCGATGGTGGCGCGCATGGCCGCGATGGTATCGGAATCCAGTCCGGTATCGACATACATGGCGCCGGCGATATTGGTCAGGTAGTCCGGCAGGCGGTAAAGCGCCAGGGTTAGCAGGATCAGGCCGGCCGCGCCCTTATGCGCCCGGAAGAAGCTGACGAACGGCTCGACAATCAGTTGATACAGGGTTTTGGTCGGTGCGTGCGTCCGGGTTTCGATCACGCTGCGCGGCGACAGCAGGGTAACGGTCACGCCGATCAGCATGGCCAGGGCCAGTATCTGGTAAGACAATGGCCAGCCGACGCGCTTGGACAGCACCAGGATCAGGGCGTCGGTCGTCAGGATGGCGATACGGAAACCGTAGGCATAAAAGCTGGGATTGAGCGCCTGATCAGCGGCATTTTCGGTTTGCTCAACGCGCCAGGCGTCGATGGCGATCTCCTGCGAGGCCGCGGCAAAGGCGACAAAAAGAGCGGCGCAGATAAAGGCGGTCAGGTGGTGCGGGCCGTAAAGGGCCATCAGACTCAGGCCGGCAGCGACACCAAGCTGCGACAGCAGCATATAGCTGCGTCTCTGGCCGAGCCAGCGGTAGAGCAGGGGCAGGTGGAACTTGTCCATCCAAGGCGCCCACAAAACCTTGGCGCCATAGATGATGCTCACTGAGGTAATAAAACCGATCAAAGTCAGGGAAATACCGGCACTTCTTAACCAGAAACTCAAGGTGCCGCCAACGAGCAGGAAAGGCAGACCGGCGGAAAAACCCATGCCGAACAGCAGCCATGAGGTCGGCTGTTTCAGCGCCTTGAGTACGGCTTTCAGACGGTTTTTGGTATCACTGGCGATCATATGCGCAGTGAAGCCAGATTCTCGGTCACAGGCACAGGTTTTCTTTTAAATTACCGGGTCTTTTGGCTTGCCCGATAGCGGTCGCCCCTCTATGTTCGCGCCAAATTTCCGCTATTTGCAGATTGATTATGGCTGACGCCCCCAAAGAGCCCTTGTCCTTTCAGGATTTGATCCTCACCCTTCACGCATACTGGTCCGAACAGGGCTGCGCGATTCTCCAGCCTTATGATGTCGAGGTCGGCGCGGGGACGCTGCATCCAGCGACTGTGCTGCGCGCGCTCGGCAGGAAGCCGTGGAAGGCCGCCTATGTTCAGCCGTCGCGCCGCCCGGTCGATGGCCGCTATGGCGAGAACCCCAACCGCCTCCAGCATTATTACCAGTACCAAGTCATCCTGAAGCCGAATCCGGAAAACCTTCAGGCGCTCTATCTTGGTTCGCTGAAAGCCATTGGGCTTGATCCGCAACTGCACGATATTCGCTTTGTCGAGGACGACTGGGAAAACCCGACGGTCGGCGCCTGGGGGCTTGGCTGGGAAGTCTGGTGCGACGGCATGGAGGTGACGCAGTACACCTACTTCCAGGGCGTCGGCGGCATCGAGGTCGATGTCGTGTCGGGCGAACTGACCTACGGGCTGGAGCGTCTGGCCATGTATGTCCAGAACGTCGACAATGTCTACGACCTGAAGTTCAACAAGGCCGGCGTGAAGTACGGCGATGTGTTCAAGGAGCAGGAGCGCCAGTTCTCGGCCTTCAATTTTGAGGCGTCGGATGTGGCCACGCTCAAACGCCAGTTCGAAGACATGGAAATCCAGGTGAAGCGTATTCTGGAAACGAAAAATTCGCTCGGTTATCCGCTGGTCCTGCCGGCCTATGACCACGTGCTCAAAGCGTCGCATCTGTTCAACCTGATGGATGCGCGCGGCGCCATCGCCGTGGCCGAGCGCCAGAGCTATATCGGCCGTATCCGTGATCTCTGTAGGGCCTGCGCCACCGAGTGGGCGCGCCAGGAGGAGGCACGCTGATGGCTCAACTGTTGATCGAACTGTTTTCGGAAGAAATTCCGGCCCGTATGCAACTGGGCGCTGCGCGTGATTTCGAGCGCCTGTTTGGTGCCAAACTGGCGGCGGCTGGTCTGAGCTATCAAGCCTTGAAAGCCTATGTCGGTCCACGCCGTCTGGCGCTGGTGGTTTATGGCCTGCCGATAGAAACGGCTGCCGTGACCGAAGAGGTCAAGGGGCCGAAGGAAAGTGCACCGGCGCAGGCCATGGAAGGTTTCCTGCGCAAGGTCGGCCTGACGCAAGACAAGCTGGTTCTGGAAAACGGCGTCTGGATGGCGCGTATCGAGAAGCCGGGAGTCAGGACCGCCGATGTGCTGGGTGAGATGCTGCGTGAGGTCATTCTCAGCTTCCCGTGGCCGAAGTCGATGCGCTCCGGCACCTCGACCTTCCGCTGGGTGCGTCCGCTGAAGCGCATCCTCTTCCTGTTCGATGGCGCGGTTATTCCGTTCGAACTGGAAGGTTTGACCGCCGGTAACCTGACCGAAGGCCATCGCTTCCTTGGCTCAGGTCAAGCGTTGATGGTTGGCGATTTTGCCAGCTATCAGAAAGCCTTGGCTGATAATTCAGTCATTCTGGATCATGCGGAGCGCCAGAAGATCATTCTCGAACAGGCCAAGGCGGTCTGCGCCGAGGCCGGATGTGAACTGATCGAGGACCAGGGGCTGCTGGAAGAGGTGGCGGGGCTGAATGAATTCCCTGTGCCGCTGCTGGGCGATATGGACCCGCAGTTCCTGACCCTGCCGCCGGAAGTCATCAAGACCTCGATGCGGACGCACCAGAAGTATTTTGCCGTGCGCGACAAGACAGGCAAGATGGCGGCCAAGTTTGTCATCACCTCGAATATGAAGGCGATCGATGGCGGCGCGGAAATCAAGCGCGGCAATGCCAAGGTGCTGTCGGCGCGCCTGTCTGATGGTGTCTTCTTCTGGAAGGAAGACAATCGTGAGGGCAATTTTGATCAATGGTTGACCAAGCTGAATGGCGTGACCTTTCACGCCAAACTCGGCACCATGGCGCAGCGCGTGGCGCGTATTGTCGAACTGGCCAAGGCCATCGCGCCGTTCGTCCATGCCGATGCGGCTGTGGCCGGAGAGGCGGCGCGTCTCGCCAAGGCCGACCTGGCTTCCTACATGGTGGGCGAATTCCCGGAACTGCAAGGTGTGATGGGCGGCTATTATGCCGATGCCGCCGGGTTGATACCGGACATCGCCAATGCCATCCGCGAGCACTACAAGCCGCAAGGCCCTTCGGACACCGTGCCGGAAGCTGCCGTCTCGGCCACCCTGGCCCTGGCCGACAAGCTCGATACCCTGATCGGTTTCTTCGCCATCGATGAAAAGCCGACCGGCTCGAAGGATCCGTTTGCTCTGCGCCGTTCGGCACTGGGTATCCTGCGCATCCTGCGCCAGCATAATGTTCGCGTTGAACTGAACGAACTCGTCGGCTTCTGGTACAAGAGCCTGCTGATCTATGCCGGGCCTGATCGCGCTGTATATGTCGATACCGACAACTGGCGCGGGTCTGCCGGGCCGCGCGTGGCCGAAGGCGAGGGCGAGATTTTCGACAACTACCTGCGCGATTTCAAGCAGGGGCTACTGGAAAGCCCGGTCTGGGTGATCCCGACCGATCGAGATTACGACCTCGACATTATGTACGAGCATGTACCGAATGTCCCCGAAGTCGAAGGCGCCTTGCTGAACTTCCGCAGCTATGGACAGGTCAGTACCGAAATTGAAGACTTCATGGCCGATCGCCTGAAGGTCCAGCTCAAGGACGAAGGACATCGCTTCGACGTCATTGAGGCCGTCTTTAATCTGAAGGATAGCGATATCGTCCGCCAGACACACAAAATCGCCGCCCTGGAAGCGATCCTGAAAACACCGGAAGGCGAAAGCCTGCTGGCCGCCCATAAGCGCGCCGCCAATATCCTGGCCGCCGAAGCGAAGAAGGGCGACCTGCCGGAGGCCGAGCCGCGGGCCCTACCCGGTGCGCCGGCAGTGGAAGCCGCGCTGTTGACGAAAATCAACACGGCCAGACGTTCGGTTGGCACGGCGCTTGAACAGGAAAAATATATTGACGCTTTGCGGGAAATTGCTGCAATGCGAGAACAAGTCGACGCCTTCCTTGATGGCGTGCTGGTCAATGCGGAAGACGCGGGTGTTCGCGCCAACCGCCTGGCCATACTGAAAGCTGTGTGTGACCTGTCCGGTGAGATTGCCGATCTGAGCAAAATCGTCTGATTGAATATTTATAATAATAAGGAAATCAAAGAGTTTCCGTAAGCACTTCGCTTAAGCGCTTTCCGAAAAGTGTGACGCACTTTTCGGATTAAAAAGCGCGAAAACAAAAAATGCAGGTGCTTGTTCGCTCTCAGATATGGGCGAACAAGCACCTGGATATCAAGTTATGACTGAAAAGGGAAAGTTCATGTCAAAGCACTGGGTTTACGCCTTCAAAGCCGGAAAGGCTGATGGCAATGCCTCTATGAAGGCCCTGCTGGGTGGCAAGGGGGCCAATCTGGCCGAAATGTCGTCGCTCAACCTGCCGGTGCCGGCCGGTTTCACCATCACCACGGAAGCCTGCGTTCACTATTTCAGGAACGAACAGGCCCTGCCGGACGGTCTGGTGGACGAGGTCGAAAAGGCGCTGGCAGATCTGGAAGCCAGCACCGGCAAGGGCTTTGGCAGGGTTGAAAACCCGCTGCTGGTGTCCGTCCGTTCCGGCGCGCGCGCCTCGATGCCGGGCATGATGGACACGGTGCTCAATCTCGGCCTTAACGATGAAACGGTCGAAGGTCTGGCGACCCTGACCGGCGACCGCCGCTTCGCGCTGGATTGCTATCGCCGTTTCATTACCATGTACTCGAACGTGGTGCTGGGCGTCAGCCATCACAGCTTTGAAGACATTCTCGACGACCACAAGGATCGCCTGGGTGTCTCGGTCGATACCGATATCACCGACAAGGACTGGGCCAAGATCATCGCCGATTACAAGGCGATGGTGAAATCCGAACTGGGTGAGGATTTCCCGCAGGATCCGAAAGAACAGCTCTGGGGCGCGGTAAAGGCTGTCTTCAGTTCGTGGATGAACGATCGCGCCAAGTTCTATCGCAAGATGCACGACATCCCCGAAGACTGGGGCACGGCCGTCAATATTCAGTCGATGGTCTTCGGCAATATGGGCCAGACGTCGGCCACGGGCGTCGCGTTCACGCGCAATCCTTCGACCGGCGACGGTGATCTCTACGGCGAGTTCCTGCTCAATGCCCAGGGCGAAGACGTTGTCGCTGGCATCCGAACGCCGCAGGCCCTGACCAAAAAGGCGCGTGAGGAAATGGGCGAACGCGCGCTTTCGATGGAAGAATCGCTGCCAGAGGTGTTCAGCCAGTTCAAATCAACCGTTGATACGCTGGAAAATCATTACCGCGATGTGCAGGACGTGGAGTTCACGGTCGAGCAGGGCAAGCTTTACATGCTCCAGACCCGCAATGCCAAGCGCACGTCCAAGGCGGCGCTCAAGATTGCGGTGGATATGGCCAAAGAGGGCCTGATTACGCCGGAAGAAGCGCTGATGCGCATCGATGCCTCTGCGCTCGATCAACTGTTGCATCCGATGCTCGATCCCAAGGCCGAGAAGGTGGTCATCGCGCGCGGCCTGCCGGCCTCGCCGGGTGCCGCTTCGGGCAAGATCGTCTTCACCGCCGATGACGCCGTGCGTTTTGCTGCCGCTGGCGAGGACGTCATCCTGGTGCGTGACGAGACCTCGCCGGAAGATATTCACGGGATGCACGCCGCAAAGGCCATCGTCACCGCGCGGGGCGGCATGACCTCCCACGCGGCGGTCGTGGCGCGAGGTATGGGACGTCCGTGCGTTTCCGGCGCCGGGGAAATGAACATCTATGCCGAGCGCGGCGAGTTCGTGTCGCGTGGCCAGACCTTCAAACACGGCGAAATTATCACGCTTGATGGTTCATCGGGCGAGATCATGAAGGGCGCCATCCGCATGATCGAGCCGGAGTTCTCGGAGGACTTCCACCAGATCATGAAATGGGCCGACGAATACAAGACCCTGGCCATCCGCACCAATGCTGAAACGCCCGCCGATGCGCGGACGGCCATCGGTTTCGGTGCCGAGGGTATTGGCCTGTGCCGTACCGAGCATATGTTCTTCGATGATGAACGTATCTCGGCGGTGCGCGAAATGATCCTGGCCGATGATGAGGCCGGTCGTCGCAAGGCTTTGGAAAAGATCCAGCCGATGCAGAAGGCCGACTTCGCCGAACTGTTCTGGATCATGGACGGCCTGCCAGTGACGATCCGTCTGCTCGATCCGCCGCTGCATGAATTCCTGCCGCACACCGCGGATGACATGAAGGCCGTGGCCGAAGCCTCGGGCGTTGGCGAGGAAAAGCTCTACAAGCGCACCAAGGAACTTTCCGAGACCAATCCGATGCTGGGCTGGCGCGGCTGCCGTCTGGGCGTCACCTTCCCGGAAATCTACGAGAGCCAGCTTCGCGCCATCTTCGAGGCGGCGGTGGAAGTGGCGGCTGCCGGCGGCAATCCGAAGCCGGAGATCATGCACCCGCTGGTCGCCACGCGTGAGGAAATGGCCTACCTGACAACCATGACCCACAAGATCGCCAAGGAAATCTTCGCCGCCAAGGGCAGGGAGATCGCCTATATGGTCGGCACCATGATCGAACTGCCGCGCGCCGCCCTGCTGGCTGACAAGCTGGCGGAAACGGCGGAGTTCTTCTCCTTCGGCACCAATGACCTGACTCAGACGACCTTCGGCATCAGCCGTGATGACTCGGGTCGCTTCCTGAACCCCTATATCGAAAAGGGCATTTTCGAGAAGGACCCGTTCGTCTCGCTCGATCAGGATGGTGTTGGTGCGCTGATCAGGATTGCCGCCGAAAAAGGCCGCAAGCAACGCCCGGATATCAAGATGGGCATCTGTGGCGAGCATGGCGGCGATCCGGCCTCCATTGCCTTCTGTCATGGCGCGGGCCTCGCCTACGTCTCCTGTTCGCCCTATCGCGTTCCGGTAGCGCGTCTGGCGGCGGCACAGGCGGCGATTGCGGCTAAAGGCTGACTTGATCCTGCCTGGGTCGTTACATCGAAAGCACATCCGGGAGGGGGCAATTTATTTGTCCCCTCTCAGTTGTTTTGGGTGGTTGTTTGTTGCGGCCGCACGCGATAAAAAGGTTAACGCAATCTGAATTCGTGTGGGGGTAACCGATGACAGCCAGGGTCGTATGGATCGCAGGGTTTTCAAGCCTCGCCATTCTCAGCGCCGTGGGTCTGTATCGTGTGCTGCCGGCCATGGAAGCCGATCTGAAGCGCAGTGTTGATCAGGCCCTGGCGAAGCGCGGGTTTGATCAGGTCAAGGCGAATGTGTCCGGTCAGACCGTGACCCTGAAGGCGGCGAATGATACCCCGGAAGCCAGGACGCAACTGGCGCAGGCCCAGGCGACACTGGCTGACGTGACGATGAATGCACCGGTATTGCCAGGCGGAAAACTCGTCAACAGCCCCATCAGTAATATTGTCGTAAAGCTGCCGGATGAGGCGCGTCAGAAGTCGAATACGGTTGTCGCGGCAGGAGGCACGCCCGTTTCGTCTTCCGTCAGCGCTGTCTCCGAAGCGGCGGCTTCATCGGTTTCAACGCCGCCAGCGTTTCAGCCCGTTAAAGGGCAGCCTATTGATATCATCCACGGCGACGGCGCCACAGCGGTGGCCTATGCCGGTGATCGTCCCCGCGTGGCGGGGGATAATGCCATGGACGCCAGTACCCAGGCGGCGCGATCCTGTGACCAGGATATTGCCGCGGCGGTCTCCGGCCGTCAGGTGAGCTACAAACCCGGCACCTACGACCTCACCCCGGAAAGCGATGCCTTGATTGGCGATGTCTACAAGGTCGTGGCGGCCTGCCCTGTGCAGGTGCGCCTGACGGTTTCGGGATATACGGATAATCTCGGCGACGGCATGGTCAACCAGACTATTTCGCAGGCCCGCGCACAGGCCGCAGCCGATGCCTTGATTGCACGGGGCCTGGCGCCGGATCGCATTATCGTGCGCGGGTTCGGTGGCGCCCTGCCGGTGGCTGATAACCTCACGGCCGAAGGGCGGGCGAAGAACCGCCGGGTCGTTTTTACCGTCAACGCAGGATAGGGGGCAAATATGCTGCATCTGGTTATGGAATTGCGCTGGCTTCTGGCGGGGGCGGCTGGTCTCGGCCTGATCACCGGCTTTGTCGCCAAACGCGTCAGTAAAGCGAAAGTGAAGCGGTAAGGGTAAAATGACGATTCTGATCCTGAAATCGCTGGGCCTTATGCTGGGCGCGTTTTTGATTTCGGCCTGGCTGGGCTGGAACCTGTCACGCCGCGCCCAGAGCTATCACAGCGCCTTTGAAGGACGGCCGCGCGTCAGCTTCGATGAAGAGCCTGTAGCGACGCCTGAACCCGCCGCCGCGCCGCCACCTCAGCCGGTTACCTATCTCGATGCCGCCGCTGAAGCCTTTACCACGGGGGTGGTGGTGCCGTTTGATCCACCGAAGGCGACCGAGTGCGACAAGGCACCCTATGCGCCGCCGCAACCCGCCCCGCGCCTCGATACAGCCGCCAGCAATGTGCTGATCCGCCGTGAGGACAACAGCCTGCAAAGGCGCGTATCGAGCCTGGCCGCCATGACGCCCGAAAGCATTCAGGCGGCGGTGCAGCAGGCCGGCACCGGGCTGGAGCCCATTCGCGTGGGTGTGCCGCAAAGCCCGCCGGATGACCTGACCGTCATTTCCGGCATAGACTCCGCCCGGCAGCGTGAACTGAACAGCCTTGGCATCTTCTATTACTGGCAGGTCGCCGGCTGGTCGCCGGAAAATGTGGCGTGGATTTCCAACCGCATCCTGTCGCCTGAGCGGGTCGCTCGTGAAAACTGGATGTCGCAGGCGGCGCGTCTGGCCAGACTTCATTAGGCACTTTTCAGGCTCTGGGCAGGCTCAGGCCCAGCGAGGGAGCGAATCTGAACTGTTCCTGGTCATAGGTGTATAGTTCAGCAGGCCGTCCGCCGGTATCCTCGCGCATAATCCCCAGCGGCTTGACGAATCCGGTCCGTTCCAGACCGCGGCGGAAATTCTGCTTGTGCAGTCGCAGGCCGCACAGCGCTTCGATCGATTTCTGCAACTCCAGCAGGGTAAAGCGTTCGGGCATCAATTCGAAAATAACCGGGCGGTATTTCAGCTTGCCGCGCAGGCGTGACAGGCCGGTCGCCAGGATACGGCGGTGATCCGAAGCCATGGGTTCGCCCGCGGAAACGGTGCCTTGGGCCCCATCCGCCCGGCGGGCCTCGGCGGCCAGCCCGGCATTGTACAGCAGTTCGTAACGGTCGAGGACGCGTTCCTCGTTCCAGTTATCGAAGTCCTCGGGGAAAAGCGTGGCCACCCGCCGCAGGCGCAGCGCACGTTCACTGGCGGTTTCGGCGCTTTCACACCATTTCGAAAGGGCTGGACGCAGGGCTTCCAGGTTGGGGTTCACCTCGTTGTTTCGCCAGTCTTCCCAGGGAAAGAAGCGATGAAACGGCACCCAGGCGGCGTCGAAGCGCGCCTGATTGCCGGCCTGGGGGGTGAGCGCCAGATAGCCGACCGATACGACGCGGTCGACCTCCGGGTCATTGGCGGGGGCGGTGGCGGCGATGCCCTGCCGGCCATCGTCGCCGAAGCTGTAAAGCTGCTCGACATAGCCGATGGCGAAGCCGGTCTGTTCACGCACGAAGGCCCGCAGCGCCAGATCGAAGGTGCGGTGACTGTCCGGCAGGAAGGGGCCGGAGGGCAGGGCATAGGCTTCCGGACTGGTCTTCGGCAGGTTCAGGCACAGGACCAGGGCCTCATTGTCCCGGACCGTCACCACTACTGCCGAAAGTTCGATCGCCAATGACATGCGCTCAGCCCTTCAGCTTCATGAGCGCATCGAAGCGGGTGACGAAGGCTTCACGCGCCTGCTTGTCGGGCAGAGGCGTGATGGTCAGGCTGTATCCGGCCGGCGGGTCGCCGAAATACTGGCGTGCCTCGCTGTCAGTAAAACCGGCGAGTTGCGTTGCTTCAAAATAGGCGCAGGCATGATCGGCCCGTTTGATGAGTGTCTTGACCGGCGCGGGCATAACCGCCGGCAGACCGAAGCGGATAAATATCGATTGTTCGAGATGGGTCTCGAAGCGGCGGTAATCGAAACCGAGTGCCGCCTTGAAGGGCGAAATCATGTCGCCAATCACATATTCCGGCGCATCATGCAGCAGGGCCATCAGCCGGTGCTCGGGTCTGAGCGCAGGATTGATATGGACGCAGATATCATCAACCACGAGGCAGTGCTGGGCCACGCTGAAGCCGAATTCGCCGAGGGTCTGGCCGTTCCAGCGCGCCACGCGCGACAGGCCGAGCGCAATATCGTCGATCTCGATATCGATGGCCGCCGGATCAAGCAGATCAAGCCGGCGGCCCGAAAGCATACGCTGCCAGGCGCGCGGCGGCAGGGCGGCGGAGGTGCGGCTTCTGGAGGCAGGAGATTTCGCTTTGGCTGTCGGCATCGGGTTTCGCAAAATGGCTATAATCGGCGCTTGCCGAATTTGTCGCATCGGGTTTTTATCCCGAAAGGTATATAAGTATAGCACAGGCGGAGGTTTGGGCCGCCAAATGCAAATCTATACACAAAAAATGGAGGCGCTGATGTCGGATGCAATTGCCCAAAAGCAGGCCCAGGGACAGGCATGGTCACGGATCAGCGTGCCGGTCAGCGGCACGGCTGGCGAAGCTTTGGCGCTCGAACTGGCCGCGCAACTGGCTGCCGCCTTCCAGGCGCAGTTGAATGTCCTCTTTACGCCGCCCGATCCCGCGGAACTGGCGCCCTGGCTGGGGGAAGGCTTCATGGGCACGGTCCAGATGGCGACCATGGAAAGCCTGAAAACAGCCGCCGAGGAATCCGAACTGGCGGCGCGGGCGCAATTCGCCGCTGTCGATTGTCCGGGCAAGAGCTTCACCGCCCTGAATTCGCCGGTGTGGCAGGATCTGGCGATGGAAACGCGGCTGTCGGACCTGATGGTCTTTTCCGATGTCAGCGCCAGGGGACAGGGGATGCTTTCCGAAGCCTTCCAGCAGGTGCTGATGGAAGAACGAACGGGCGTTTTCATTGCCCGCAAGCCGTTCAACATCAATGGTACGGCCGTCGTGGCCTGGGACGGTAAGGAGCCTTCGTCACGCGCCGCCCGTCGCGCGCTGCCACTGCTCAAGAAAGCGTCACGGATCGTGATTATCGGGGCGCCCGTGGGGGATCAGCCGCCCGAACTGGAGCGCCTGGCGGCCTATTATGCGGCCCACGGTCTCACGGCCGAGGTCGATATTTTGCCGAAGGGCGATGTTATCCAGGCGCTGACGGCGGCAGCCGAGCGGTACAAGGCCGATTATATGGTCGCTGGCGCCTATGGTCGGTCACGGCTGCGCGAATTTGCTTTCGGCGGCACGACACGGGCGCTTTTGCAGCACACGCAGCTCAATCTTTATATGGCGCATTAAGCCGGATCAGAGCGCGTAGATGACCGTATCGTAGATGATCGGCGAGTAATGCCTCAAGGTCAGGCGGTAGTCGTCGCGAAGGTCTGAGAGCATGTCGAGCAGCGTCTGGAAGTCATCCGCCCGGTGATAGGCGCTGATCGCCAGTTTTGGCTTGTGATCTGCAATCAGTCTGTGCGCGCCTTGCAGGGCCTGAACTTCAGCCCCCTCGACATCGAGTTTGATCACGCTGACCGGGCCGAGGTCAAGATTATCCATGGCGTCGAGCGGAACCATCGTGGTTGACGTTTTGCTGATCCGGCTGCCGTCGTCCGGGCGATGCTCGATCCCCATCTGCGTTTTTTCATTCCAAAGCCCGACACGATGCAGCGTTACATTGGGCGTGCCTTGCGTTTTGAAAGTGAAGGCGTCGGCATTGGCCGGGTCGATCTCGAAGGCATGGATATGGTCGTACCGGCCGCCTGTACGCGCGCTGAACGACCGCACGGTATCGCCATCATAGGCGCCGCCGTCGACGAGGATTTCGTACTCGCCCAGCGGCATGGCATCCGGTTCGAAATAGATGGCTTTTTCGGGTCGGGCGACGGCGGCAATATAGCGGCTGTCCCAGGTCAGGCGGTACATCATGATAGCGTCCAGCGTTCGCCGGCTTAAGGTATCGGTGAAGACAGCCTTTGCTTTTTCATGCAGGGCCATAACCAGATCCGCATTCGAAAAGGATGGCATGAAACCGAGGCGATGGCCGGCGGCCTCGGGCGGTAACTGGCTCAGTACATCGAAATAGCTGAGCAGCGGTTGCGGTCGCTGGCCCCAGATGCCTTTGAAATAGGCAATGGCGTTTTCAGACCCGCAGCACAACACGCCGATTGCTTCGGGCGTTTTGGCCAGCAGGTCGGGCAGGGCGGTATCGCCGACATAAGGAATGCCATGCAGGTTCTGCCCGGCGCGGGCATTGTCGATCAGGGCCACGACCTTGCCGTGGGCGATGGCGTAATTGACGAAGGGCTGGGCCAGGACGGCCCCGGCCCCCAGCAGGATCAGCGGATGCTTCAGGACATCGCGCGCCGCCTTGCGCTCGGCGTAAGCCTTCAGCCATGCCTGCACCTCGCTGTCGTTGAAGTCAACCTCTCCGAGGGGCACGGGCAGAAGGGGGGCAGCCTGTATCATCTTAGTGCTCCTGTAAGCGGAATGTGTCTGTCAGCGCATCGCGCGCGCGATCGAGTGCCGATTTCCAGTTCATCAGCGATGTCGGGGCAAACAGGCGCACGCCCGGATACCAGGGATAGTGATCCTGTCCCAGTTGCAGCCAGCTTCTGGCCGGGCTCAGGAACCAGGTCGGCACACCGCAGGCGGCGGCAATATTGCTGGTGGCGTTGGATGGCGACAGGATGACATCCATAGCCGAGCATAGCGCGGCGAGGTCGTCCAGATCATCTTTCAGGTCGATGCCTTCGGGCGTGTGGATGCTGAGGCCATTGGCCGCCGCCCAAGTCATCTCGGCGGCGCTGTCACCATATTGCAGATTGATGAAGGTGACGCCATCCAGCCTGAGCAGGTCTGTCCAGTCTTCAAAGGCCGGGAAATAGCGATCGCGCTGGGCGCCGGATTTCAGGCTTTTCCACAGGATGCCGACTTTGGGTTTGTCGCTGATGGCGGCCATCTGTTCCCGCCAGTAGGCGACCCGCGCCGGATCGGGCTTTAGAAAGGCGTTTTCCGCCGGGAAATCGCTGACCTGCCGGCGATAGAGCGGCAGGAAATCACCCATGACGGCCCAGCCGTCGGTCGCACCATTTTCCAGGCCTGGGAAACTACGTTGCAAAATACCATCGATCGTTTGGGTGCGGTGTGCGATCACGTGCGTCGCCGGAAAGCTGCGTTGGAAAAGGCTTTGCAGGCGGGGCTCGACAGCCAGCCACAACGCGCCTTCCGGACCGATATCGCGGATCAGATCGGGCAGGATGGAAGCAAACAGCACTTCATCGCCAAGGCCCTGCTCGCCGCTGACCAGAAGCTTGCCGTTTGCAAGGGGTTGGCCTTCGCGCCAGCGCCGGGACCACAGCGAATAGTGGACCTGGCGGGCGGTCCCGTAGCGCTCGCGGCCCTCATAGGCGCGCCAGCCGGGTTCCAGTTGCCCCGATGCCAGCAGGGCTTGGGCATAGGCGATCTGGGCTGAGGACAGGTTATCCGGATCATCGAAGGCGTCAACGCAGGCGGCCAGGTCTTCGAGGCCGGCGCTCTCGTTTCCCTGGTCGATCAGGGTACAGCCGCGATTGAAACGGGCGTGCAGGTTATCGGGCTCAAGGCGCAGGGCCTCGTTGAAGAAGGTCAGGGCATTATCGGTATCGCCCTGCGCCGCCATGACCGTGCCGAGACCTTCCCACAGCGACGCTTCTTCCGGCCGCTGGTTCAGGACGGTTTTCAGCACATCGACGGCTTCGTCATATTTCGATTGTTCGCGTAAAGAAGCGGCATAGCCGGTGATGATCGCCATCTCATGGATGCCGTGGGTGATGAGATGGGCGTAGAATTTCTCCGCCATCGGCCACATGTTCAGCCGGAAGGCGAGCACCGCCAGCCGTCCGGCGATTTCGAGCGAGTCCGGCGCCAGTTTCAGCGCCTCCTCGTAGGTATCGAGCGCCTTGACCAGGTCGAGATTAGTCTCAGCTTCGGCCGCCCTGGCGACCAGGGTTTCAACCGACATCGACGAAGGTCTCGATCAGTGCGGCCTTGATACGGCCCATTACCGGCGCCCAGTCGAGCAGGGAGTCCGAGAAGAACACGCGCGTTGAGGGATACCAGGGGAAATAATCCGTGCCGAGGCAGATCCAGGCATCTTTCGGCGTGATCAGCCAGACCGGGGCACCGGCCGCGCCGGCGATATTGCTGGTGGCATTGGCCGGGCACAGGATGCAGTCCATGGCAACGCACAGGGCTGACAGGTCATCCAGGTCGTTCTTCAGGTTGATGCCGGGGGGCGTCCAGATATCCAGCCCCATTTCCTTCGCCAGGGCCAGTTCCTCGGAGGTATCGCCATATTGCAGGTTGACGAACTGAATGCCTTCGATGCGCAGGATGTCTTCCCACTGCGCAAAGGGGGAATAGTAGCGATCGCGGCGTGAGTGCCTGATCAGCGATTTCCACAACAGGCCGACCTTCGGCTTGTCGTTGACGGCGGCAAGGGTCGTTTTCCAGTAGGCAATGCGCTCCGGGTCGGGCCTGAGCCAGCTATGTGGCTTGCCGTTCTCGAAGCGCGGAAAGTCCTCGATCTTTTTGCGATAGCGGCCGAGGAAGTCACCCATGATGCCCCAGTAATCATAGCTTTCCCAGTCGGTGACATCTGGGAACAGCCGGACCGGCAGGTTCTTGTGCTTGGTCGTATGGTGTTTGACGACGGTGGCCTGCGGAAAGGCTTTCTGGAAGATCGGCACCAGCCGCGGCTCAACGCCGATGGCGAGGTGCCCGTCCGGGCCGAGTTCGCGTTGCAGGTCGGGCAGGACATTGGAGAACATGATCTCGTCGCCCAGGCCCTGCTCAGCGGACACGAAGACGCGCTTGCCTGCCAGTGGCTGATCCGGCGTCCAGCGGGGCCGGTTGATCAGGTAGTGCACCTTCTCCGACGTATTGTCCTTGTCGCGCGCTTCATACCATTTCCAGCCTTCCTCGTAATTGCCGAGGTGCAAATGGCAGAAGGCGATGCTGAGCTTGCAGGTGTGGATATTGAGCGGATCTGTGAACAGGGGCAGGGCGGCCATCAGGTCTTCCAGCCCTTCCTCGACACGGCCGACCGATGCCTTGGCATTGCCGAGATTGTAGCGGGCATGGACGTGTTTCGGATCATGCCGCAGGCCCTCTTCATAGAAGATGACGGCATTGTGCAGGTCGCCCTGGGCGTTGACCACCGTGCCCAGGGCATTCCACAACTGCACATTGGTCGGATTGGCGCCGATGGCATCACGCAGCAGGTCTACGGCGTCATCCAGGCGATTCAGTTCGCGCAGGGCGCTGGCCAGGTTGTTGATCGCCTCGACGTGTCCGGGGCTCTTGTTCAGGAAGAAGCGGAAGAACTTCTCCGCCAGTTCATTCAGCCCCATCTTGTAGGCCAGGCGGCCAAGGTCGTTGGCGATGGCCGGGTTTTCCGGTTGCAGCCTCAGCGCCGTTTCGTAACAGGTGATGGCGCTGGCGAAGTCGTTGCACTTGTCGCGCGAGACGGCGAGGATATGCCAGGCTTCGCCGCTTTTCTCATCGATATGCAGGGCCTTCAGGGCGCACTCGCCGCCGCCCTGCCAGTCGTCTTTGCGAAAGAGGTCGAGCGCCTCCCTGAGCAGTTTCAGCGTGTCGGTGCGCTTGATGTGCTCGGTGGCGCTAAGCAGGATTTTCAGGGCCTCGGAAGAGCCAGAATCGCCCAGAATCTGGGCGGCCGGATTGAACACCTCCACCGGTTTGAAGATCGGGGCCTCAGCGCCGACAGGCATGGCGGGCGGTGTAAAGGGCGCCGGTGTTTCCTGCGCAGCACCGAACAGCAAAAGGCCCGATTGGGTCTTGGCGTTTGATTTCTTTTGCTGTTTTACGCTGAGCGACATGACTAGCTCCGAGGGCACTGACGTGCCATTGTGTAGACAGAGATTCGCTTAAAACTCCCTAAAGAAATAGGGGCGCGCCATCTTGAGGGAGATCAAATTCCCGGCATATTAACTTTAGTTGAAACCTGCTGTTAACTCGACATGCGCTATAGGCTTGCGGTACGGGCCTGTGCGTTTCGGCAGACCCGAAGGAAAAAAAATGCCCTTAAAACTGTCCTTGAAGCCTGGGGAAAAGTTCGTTCTGAATGGCGCCGTCGTGCAAAACGGCGACCGCCGCTGTTCGCTGGTCCTGCAGAACAAGGCTTCGGTGCTCCGCGAAAAAGACATCATGCAGCAGGAGGACGTCAACACGCCGGCGCGTCACGTCTATTTCCCGGTGATGATGATGTATCTCGACGAGGCGGGGGCCGACAAATATTACGATGAGTTCCTGCGCCGCATGTCGGAATTCATGGGTGTGATCTCCAATCCGGTTATCCTGGCGGAATGCGTTGCTATTTCCAAAAGCCTCATGGCACGGGAATACTACAAGGCGCTGATGAGTTGCCGCCGGCTGATAGAGTACGAAGACGAAAGATTAGGACATGTCGCTTAAGGCGTATCAGACCACGGCTGCCCGCGCAGAAGACCCCCGCCAGACGGAATACCGCCTGTTCGGCCAGGTGACGCGCGCGCTGATGGAAGCGGAACAACTCGACCGGAGTTTCATCCGCGAGCGCATGGATGCCCTGGACTGGAACCGCCGCATGTGGTCGATGCTGGGGGCGGATTGCTCGCTGGCCACCAACGGCCTGCCGGAGCAGTTGCGGGCCAATATCATTTCGCTGTCGATCTGGGTGAACAAGCATACCTCGCTGGTCATGCGCAACAAGGAAGACTTCGGACCGCTGATCGATGTCAACCGCATCATCATGCAGGGCCTGCTGCCACAGGAGCAGGCGCAGACAGCAACCACGGTTCGCCAGTCCTACGGCTGATTTTAGCCATATATCCAAAGGAAAAGCCCTTGCAGATGTTGCAAGGGCTTTTTTATTCTGACAGGTAACCGCCACCCAGGGCACCATAGAGGTTGATCAGGTTCAGCGACCGCACCAGACGGACAGCGATAAGCTGCTGTTGCGCGCCGTAAAGTGTGCGCTCGGCATCGGTCAGGGCCAGGCGGGAATCGATGCCGCGATCAAAGCGGGCCTGGGCCAGTGTGCGGCTGTCCGCCGCGGCCGCTACCACGTTGGTCTGCGCCGCCAGACGGTCGTCGATGGTGGAACGCGTCGCCAGTTGATCGGCCACGTCGCGGAAGGCTGACTGGATGGCGCCTTCATATTGAGCGAGCGCGATGTCGCGGCTGGCCTTGCTCGCCGCGAGATTGGCCGTATTGGCGCCGCCGGCAAAGATCGGCACGGAAACGGACGGAGAGAAGGCCCAGGTGTCGGTGCCATCGAACAGGTTGCCGAGATCGGTCGACGCCTTACCAACGGAACCCGTCAGGGAAATACGGGGGAAAAAGGCGGCGCGCGCCGCGCCGATATCGGCATTGGCGGCTTTCAGGCTGTATTCTGCTGCCATCACATCGGGGCGTTTCAGCAGGATATCGGAAGGCTGGCCGGCCGGCAGGTCGGCCAGGATGGCGTGATCCGGGAAGGTATCCGGCAGCAGTTCGGGTGCGATATCGCCCCCTGCAAGCAGACGCAGGGCGTTCTTGTCCTGTTGCACGGTGGCCGTCAGGGCCGCGACATCAGCGCGCGCCTGTTCCGTCAGAATCTGGTTCTGGCGCAGGGTCATCTGGTCCGTACTGCCAAGATCGAAACGCTTCTGAGTCAGGCTGAGGCTTTCCTCGCGCAGGCGCAGGGTCTCGGCCGACAGGTGCAACTGATCCTGGTCGGCGGCCAGGTTCATCCAGGCCGAACCGACAGCGGAAATCAGGCTGATCTGCGCTGCCTTGCGGTTTTCAGCCACCGCGAAATAGCTTTGCAGCGCCGCCTGGCTGAGCGAGCGAACCCGGCCGAACAGGTCGAGTTCCCACGAGGCGCCGATATTGGCGCTGTAGAGTTCGGTCGTGCCGATCGGCGTGCCGGTTGAATCGACCTCACCCGTATTACCGCGTGTGCCGGAAACCGTGCCATTGACCGCAGGGAACAGGCTGGCGCGCTGGATACGGTACTGCGAACGCGCTTTTTCGACGTTCAGCACCGCCACCCTCAGGTCGCGGTTATTGGCCAGGGCCTGTTCGATGACGCCTTGCAGGCGTTCATCCAGAAAGATCTGGCGCCAGGGCAGGGTCTCCGCCGATTGTCCTTGCGCGGTCGCGGCCGTGGGGAACTGGTCCGGCACCGGCAGGGCCGTGCGTTCATAACGCGGGGCCATGGTGCAGGCGCTCAAAACCACGAGGCCGGCGCCTAAAAGGGTGAGCTTGAAGACAGAGGTCATCCTAATGTCCCTTATTGTCGGTGTCGGATTTATCGAGCAGGGCCATGGCCTCGCGCTCCAGCGCCAGCTTCTGGAGGTGTTTTTCATCCGCCTTGAATATCTTTTCAATGATGACGAAGAACAGGGGAATGAAGAAGATGGCCAGCAGGGTGGCGGATAGGATGCCACCGACCAGTCCCGTGCCGATAGCGTTCTGGCTGCCCGATCCCGCGCCATTGGCAAAGAACAGGGGCAGGATGCCGAAGGTAAAGGCCAGCGACGTCATGATGATCGGCCGCAGGCGGATACGGACGGCTTCCAGCGTGGCGTCGATCAGGTTCATGCCGTTCTCGTGGTTATGCTTGGCGAACTCCACGATCAGGATGGCGTTCTTTGAACTGAGGCCGATAATGGTCAGCAGGGCGACCTGGAGATAGATGTCGTTGGTCAGGCCGCGCAGCATGGTGGCCAGCAGGGCGCCGAGCACGCCCAGCGGAATGACCATGACGATGGCGATGGGGATCGACCAGCTTTCATAGAGCGCTGCCAGCAGGATAAAGACGACGAAGATCGACAGGGCGTAGAGCATCGGGGCTTCGGCGCCGGACTGCTTTTCCTGAAGCGACAGGCCGGTCCATTCATAGGAGATGCCCGGCGGCAGGGTGGCGATGATCTTTTCCATCTCGGCCATGGCCTGACCGGAAGACTTGCCGGGGGCGGCCATGCCCTGAAGATTCATCGAAGGCGCACCGTTATAGCGTTCGAGACGCGGTGAGCCGTATTCCCAGTGCGAGGTGGCGAAGGCCGTGAATGGGACCATTTGCCCCTTGTCGTTGCGGACATACCACTGGCTGAGATCCTCCGGTTTCATGCGGAAGGGCGCATCGGCCTGGACGAAAACCTTCTTGACGCGGTTGCGGTCGATGAAGTCGTTAACATAGGCACCGCCCATGGCTGCCGACAGGGTGGCGTTGATGTCGGACAGGCTGATGCCCATGGCGCCGGCCGCGGCCTGATCGATCTCCAGCTTGAGTTCGGGCGTATCCTCCATGCCGTTCGGGCGGACGGCCATCAGGTTTGGATTTTGCGAGGCCATGCCCAGCACCTGGTTGCGGGCATTGAGCAGGGCCGCATGGCCCAGGCCGCCGACATCCTTGAGTTGGAGGTCGAAACCGGACGAATTACCCAGCTCGGTCACGGCCGGCGGCACGATGGCGAACGCCATGGCGTCACGGAACTGGCTGAAGGCCCCCATGGCGCGACCGGCGACGGCGGGCGCCTTCAGGTCAGGCTTGTGGCGTTTCTCGAAATCCTTCAGGCGTACGAAAGCCATGCCGGCGTTCTGGCCGGGACCGGAGAAGGAGAAGCCGGAAACCGTAAAGGCGGATTCGACGGCCGGGTCTTTCTTGAAGTGGTCGGCAATCTGATCGAGTACGACATTGGTGCGTTCTTCCGTGGCGCCGGGCGGCAACTGGACGATGGTGAACAGGATGCCCTGGTCTTCGTCCGGCAGGAAGGAGGTGGGGATGCGGGTGAACAGCAGCACCATGACGCCAACAATGACGGCGAAGACGGTCATGTAGCGCGCCGACTGCCCCAGTATCTTGCGAACGATATTGCGATAGCCCGAGGCGGCGCGGTCGAAATTACGGTTGAACCAGCCGAAGAAGCCCTTCTTTTGCTGATGTTCGGCGTCTGAAGCGCGCAGCAGGGTGGCGCACAGGGCCGGCGTCAGGACCAGGGCGACGACGACCGACAGGGCCATGGCCGAGACCAGGGTGATGGAGAACTGGCGGTATATGACGCCTTGCGAGCCACCGAAGAAGGCCATGGGGATGAACACCGCCGACAGGACGAGCGCGATGCCGATGAGGGCGCCGGTGATCTCCTCCATCGACTTGATGGTGGCGGCCAGCGGCGGCAGCTTTTCCTCGTGCATGACGCGCTCGACGTTTTCAACCACGACAATGGCATCATCGACCAGCAGGCCGATGGCCAGCACCAGTCCGAACAGGGTCAGGGTATTGATCGAATAGCCGAAGGCGGCCAGCACGCCGAAGGTGCCCAGCAGGACCACCGGCACGGCGATGGTGGGGATCAGCGTGGCCCGCCAGTTTTGCAGGAACAGGAACATGACGAAGAAGACAAGGACGACGGCCTCGATCAGCGTCTTGACGACCTCATGGATCGACAGGTTGATAAAGGGCGTGGTGTCGAACGGCACGACATAATGGTAGCCCTTGGGGAACTGCTTCGACAGTTCATCCATCTTGGCCTTCACAGCCTTGGCGGTATCCAGCGCATTGGCGCCTGTGGCCAGGCTGATGGCCACGCCGGTGGCCGGACGTCCATCGTACTTGACGGTGCCGCCATATTGCTGGGCGCCCAGTTCGATACGCGCCACATCTTCAAGACGGACGACGGCGCCTTCACTTGAGTCCTTGACGATGATCTTGCGGAACTGATCGATATTGGTCAGGCGGGATTGCGCCGTGATGGTGGCGTTGAGTGCGGTGCCCTTGACGGCGGGCAGTCCGCCCAACTGGCCGGCGGACACCTGGGTATTCTGGGCCCGGATGGCGGCGATGACATCCGTCGGCGTCAGGCTGTAACTGGTCAGCTTGGCCGGATCTAGCCAGATGCGCATGGCGTATTGCGCGCCGAAATTCTGGATGGTGCCGACGCCGTCGACGCGGCTGATCTGGTCGACCAGGGTAGAGGACATATAGTCGCCAAGGTCGGTGTCGCTGACCGCCTTGTCGTCTGAATAGAGACCGATGACCATCAGGAAGCCGCTCGACGCCTTGGCGACGGTCAGGCCCTGTTGCTGCACTTCCTGCGGCAGGAGCGGTACGGCGGATTGCAGTTTGTTCTGGACCTGGACCTGGGCGATATCGGGATCGGTGCCTGCCTTGAAGGTAAGGGTGACGCTGGCCGCGCCGCTCGAATCCGAGGTCGAGTTCATATAGAGCAGGCCGTCAATGCCCTTCATCTGCTGTTCGACGATCTGGGTTACCGAGTCCTCGACCGTCTTGGCCGAGGCGCCGGGATAGAAGGCGCTGACCGACACCTGTGGCAGGGCGATCTGCGGATATTGCGCCACCGGCAGGTTGGCGATCGACAAAAGGCCGGCCATCATGATGACGATGGCGACAACCCAGGCGAAAATGGGGCGATGAATGAAGAAGCGCGAAATCATGCCGGTATCCTTGAGGCCGTAGCCGGGCCTGTCTCAGAGGGCGGTGTCCGTGACGGACGGGTTCAGGTTGGACAGGTTGTCCGTGATTACTTTTCGGCGGCGGCGCCCATGACGGCCGGCTTCACCGGCGCATCGGGCTGCACCTTTTGCAAACCTTCGACAATCACGCGTTCTCCGGGCTGGAGACCGCCGGTGACGAGCCACTTGTCGCCCACGGTCTGCGCCACCTGAATCGGGCGGACGGCGGCCTTGTTGTCCTTCGTCACCACCATGACCATGGCATTGCCCTTGGGATCGCGGGTCACGGCCGGCTGCGGCACCAGAATGCCGTTATTGACCACGCCGGAGACGATACGCGCCTTGGCAAACATGCCCGGCAGCAGGGTGCGGTTTGGATTGGGGAACAGGGCACGCAGCGTCACTGTGCCGGTGGCTTCATCAACCGATACGCCAGAAAACTGCAACTTGCCTTTCAGCGGGTAGACCGTGCCATCTTGGAGGATCAGTTCGACATCGGCCGTATTGGCCTCGCCGACCGTACCCGAAGCGGCGGCGCGCTGCAGCGCCATCAGATCGTTCACCGATTGATTGATGTCGAGATAGATCTGGTCGATATTCTGTATCTTCGCCAGTTCCGTGGCCTGCGAGGCGGTGACCAGAGCGCCGGGTGTAACCGACGACTTGCTGATAACGCCGGAAATCGGCGCAATCACCTTGGTATATTGCAGATTGATGCCAGCCGTCTGCAGGGCGGCATTGGCCGAGGCGACGGAGGCATCAGCCTGGGCCAGAGCGGCCTGGGCGTCGTCGTTGTCCTGTTTGGATACTGCGTTGATCTTGACCAGTTCGGCATAGCGCTCGGCCTTGAGTTTGGCGGTCGTCTGCGCGGCCTTGGCCTGCGCGACAGCCGCCTGGGCGCTGGCATATTGGGCCTGGAAAGGCGCCGGGTCGATCTGGTATAGCGACTGGCCCTGTTTGACATAGCCGCCTTCGGTGAACAGACGCGACTTGATGATGCCGCCCACCTGCGGGCGCACTTCCGAGTCCAGGTAGGCCGACGTGCGCCCGGAGAGTTCCGCGGTCATGCTGACCGGCCCTGAACTGACCACGACGACGCCGACATCCGTGGCGCCGCCCATGGGCATGGCCGCCGGCTTCTTGCCGCAGGCCGTAACGCCAAGGCTGAGCGCCAGCAGGACCGCCGCGGGTACGGCGCTGGTTTTCAGAAAGGAATGGGGCGGTTTCATACGGAAAGTCTCCGGTCTGTCGGGCTTCAGGAGGGCGGTGCAGCAGGTATGCGGAACTGTTTTGCAGTGCAGACTGACAAATAAGCGTCAGCATGGTCACAAATGGCGTGAGAGTGAACGATCATTCTCATTTTTCTGGCAGTAAGCGGCTTTTGGGTGTATGTCAATTGCACCGCCACATTAAAAAATGTTCAGATCCCTGTGGCGGCAAGGAATTTGCGTAAAATAATGAGTAACCCTGTTATAGAGAACGGCGCGATATCGAAGCCCCGCCAGAGCCGTGAGGAACGCCAGCAGCACATTCTGAATGCCGCCCTGCGCTGTGTCCGACGCTCCGGTTTTCATGGCGCCAGCATGTCAGATATTGCTGCGGAAGCGAAGATGAGTGTCGGGGTCATCTATCGTTACTTCGCCAACAAGGAGGCGATTGTCGAGGCCATCGTCGCAAACGATCTGGCGGAAATGCGCGCCATGTTCGCCGAATGGGAAAGCGTACCCGATGACGCCTTGCTGGATACCCTGCTGGACACGCTGGAACGTGCGATCGAGCACAAATATACACTGGATAATGCCGGCCTGGCGCTGGAAGTCCTGGCGGAGGCGGCGCGTAATCCGCGCGTGGCGGCCATTGTCGAAAGGGCAGATGCGCAGGAGCGCGACCTGGGGCGCTCGCTTTCCCGCCGGATTACACCCGGCCGAAATCAGGTCCAGCTTGATGCGCGCGGCGAAATTATCAGCATGATCTTCGACGGCATGATGATCCGGGCAATTTCCAATCCGCAGACCGACCGCCAGGCGCTACTGGCGGCTCTGCGTCAGGTGATGACCGTGCTTTTCACCTTGCCCGATCATCCGTAGAAGCGCGGTCGATTACAAGTGTTCCCGCAACCAGGTTGACGTATCGCTGAAGGCTTTTTCGGCAATGTCGGAAATAGAGACGGCTTCCAGAAAGCTGTGCGTCGCACCTTCATAAACGACGGCGCGGGTCTCGACGCCGGCGCTGCGCAGGCGACCGTCCAGAAGCAGGCTTTGCGTAGTCAGCACGTCGCACTGCGGCACGCACAGGTAGGCGGGCGGCAGATCATGCAGGTCCGCCAGCAGGGGTACGGCCAGCGGGTTTGAACGATCCTGGTCGCCGGTGAGGTACTGGGTCCAGAAATAGGCCATTTCCTCGGCCGTCAGCATATAGTCCGGCCCGCCATACTTACGGACATCGTCCGCCGACAGGTCGATACCGAAAGCGCCATAGTTGAATACCAGGGCACGCAGCCTGTAGCCGGCCCCGGCGTCGCGCAGAGAAAGGGCGGCGCTCAAGGACAGATTGGCGCCGGCGGAATCACCGCCCAGGGCCAGCCGGTCGGGATTGATATCAAGAGACACCGCGTGGTCATGGACATGACGAACGACAGCGACGACCTGTTCAAGCGCCACAGGGAAGCGCGCTTCGGGCGACAAGGCATAATCGACACCGATAACGCAAATCCCCGCGCGTGCCGCGTATTCGCGCATGATGCGGTCATGCGTATCGAGGCTGAACATCACCCAGCCTCCGCCATGGACATAGATCATGGCGGGCTTATTCGCGGTACTGTCCGGGTTATAGACGCGGATGCGAACGTCACCGTGCGGGGTCGGGACGCTGTGTTCAACTATGGAAAACATGACCGGACCGCCGGTAACCCAGGGGGCGCGCACCTTTTCGGCCACCAGGCGGGCATTGAGGGCATTTTTCTCCAGGCCGGCGCCATGCGTAGCATAGGCTTCACCGGTGATCCGGATAAAATCACGCACGCCGGGATCGAGGTTCGGGCCGGCCTGGGTTGAAGTCGTATTGAGCACAATTGAATCCTGTAACGCGAGTTCAATGACTTTTAGCGGCGCGCGGCCAGGCCGGACTACGATGTGCGGATCAATAAATGTTCCGAACGGGCCAAACGACGGCTTACCGGCTGGCGGTCGCCAGATAGTCGGCGGCGGTCGTCGGGCCTTTTGCGGCCGTGTCGGTGTGTTCGGCGATATATTTGCGGATCTCGAAGAAGAAGTTCGATCCTGACGGCAGGCCGACCTTGTCCCAGGCGGCATCAAGTGCCGCGGCTTTTTCCGGCGGGGTGTGGGCCGGCTGGATGATCATGAAGTCCCAGTCGGCCCCGTCGCTGTGGACGTAGAGCTGGCGGGGCGGCAGGCCGGCGAGTGTGTTGGCCTCGTCGCACTTGGCGATGAATTCGAGAAAGGCCTGATGCTGGCCCGGCGCGATGCGATAGATTTCGACCTGGGTAAGGGGCACCGGCGTGGGGGCGGGGGCAGGCGCGGGATTCACAACGGGCGCAGCCGCGGGCGTTTTGGGTTTGGCTAAGGCGGGCGTGACGGCCGTCAGCAGACCGGCGGTGATAAGAATGGATTTGATCATTTGGAGGCTCCGGCGGCGGGATATTCATCGGCGAACCACGGTGTGGTGGCGGGCACGACATCGGGCCAGACCTGACTGAGATCATTGGCCTGATAGAGACGGCCGTTTTTCATGACCTGATTGATCTTCCAGGCATTGGTGATGTCGGTGCGGGGATCGGCATCGAGGATCAGCAGGTCGGCGAACTTGCCGGGTGTCAGGCTGCCGATCTCACCGACGCGGCCGATGGTTTCGGCCGAGCCGAGCGTGCCGGCGTGCAGGGCTTCTTCCGGCGTCATGCCGCCCATGACATGCGCCTCCAACTCCCAGTGGAAGCCAAGGCCGGGTGTATTGCCGTGGGCGCCGATGCCGACGAGGCCGCCGGCGCGCTGGATATCCGCCGCCCCCCTGGCGACGGTCGGAAAAGCGTATTCCGACAGCGGCAGCCACTGATCGAGGCGCGTCGTCATCTGGGCCAGGGCGAAGTGCGGCGTGAAATAGCGGTATTTTTCGCTCGATGACGGATTGTCGCGGGCGATAAAATAATCCTGGCCGGTGGCGCCGCCATTGGTGATCTGAAGTGTCGTCGTATAGCTGGTGCGGCTCTGCGCCAGCAACTGGATGACATCCTTGTAGATCGGCAGGGCGACGAGCGCGTGTTCATTGCCGGAATAGCCATCCATGATCTGGCTGAGGTCGAGCTTGAGCGACAGCGCGCCCTCGGTGGTCGGTTGCAGCTTCTCGTCGAGGGCCGCCATCTGCACCCATTCGCGCACCTTGCGCGGGCCGACGCGGTAGGACTTGATATTGCTCAGGCCGTAATCGGCATGGAAGCGGCTGAGGACTTTTTGGGTGTCCTCCAGCGACGAGAACCGGTTGAAACTGAACAGGGCCATGCCGGTGGAAGGCAGGCGCGGGCCGATCATCAGACCGGCATCGAGCATGTCCTTGTAGACAATTTCATCGATCGTCAGGGTCGAGGGATCAAAACTGGTGGTGACGCCGTAAGCCAGGCGTTCGCGCAAAGCCCAGTCTTCACTATCGAGCACGTCACGGCGCACTGTGCCTACGTGGTCGTGCGTATCAATGAAACCCGGCATGATGGTCTTGCCAGAGACATCGCGGATGGTGGCGGCGGCCGGAACATCGAAGCTGCCGCGCGGGCCGATTTTGGCGATGCGGTTGCCATCGATCAGGATGTCGGCACTGGCGATGGCCGGCGCATCCATGGGCAGGGCGGTGGCGCCGCGCAGGAGAAGCAGGCCCTTCGGTTCATCGCGCGGGACGACGACATCGGCGTGGAAGCGGTCCGGCTTGCCGGGATCGGGCGTCCAGTTCGGCTTGTCATCAAAGCTGATGCTGTCGAGCGAGCGCTCGTAGAAGGTCGAGCCCAGGGCATAGGTCAGGGTCTTGCCGTCGGCCGACCATTCCATGAAGTCCGCGCCGACATCGGTAATGCGGCGGTGCCGGATCTTCGGATCGGACAGGTCGATGGCTTTGACGTCGGCCGCGGGGCGCTCGACCACGTGCAGTTGCTGACCGATGATGGCGGCGATCCACTTGCCATCGGGTGACAGACGCAGAGAATCCACGGGCACCGGTCCATCCTGGAAATACCAGCCGGGACCATTGACTGACACAATATCGGTGACCGCGCCGGTTTTCAGGTCAACGCGCGACAGTCCGCCGCCGGTTTGCAGGTAGGCCGCGTCCGGCTCATTCGTGAAGGTCGGGCGCTGGCCCATATAGGTGGTGACGATATCGCGCACCGCACTGCCATTGACCGGCAGGCTGACCAGGGTGGCTTCGCGCAAGGGCCCATATTCCATGTAGAGGCGCAGGCGGTCGCGCTGGGCGGAGCGCTCGGTAAGCACCTGTGTGCCGTCAGGCGTAAAGACCGGGTAGGTGTAGTAGTCCGAACGTGCACTGATTTTTTTCGGTGCGGAGCCATCCAGCGCCACGGTCCAGACATCGCCGGAGTTCCGCGCCGACCATGTGACATAGGTCAGGCTCTTGCCATCGGGCGACCATGACGGCTGCCAGCCATCGGCGATCTGACGGGGTGTCGCGTTGGGAGCCAACGACATGACATAGATCTTGCCGAGCGCTGAAAACGCCAGTTGCGACCCATCCGGCGACATCTGCGGCGTCTGGATGATGTGGGCGTGGATCGGGCCGGTGTCTTCGGTGATCTTTTGCCGGCTGAGCGCGCCCAGCGCCAACTGCACATGGGCCGTGAAGGGGATCGGCGTTGGCGCACCATCAAGCGCGATGCGCTGGAACTTGCCACCGGCGGTGATCAGAATCGACTGGCTGTCGGGTGCAAAACTATAGCGCGGCAGCAGGTCCAGCCAGCTATTGGCCTGGAGTTGGTCGTGCGTCACCGGGAAGGCCAGCCATTTGTCCTCTCCGGTTTGCAGGTCGCGCAGGCGCAGGCCGGTCTGGTTGTCGAAGCGCGTAGCGTAGGCGAGGTAGCGGCCATCGGGCGAGACCACCGGGCGGAAATAGGCGCCGGGATTGCGGCTGTGGCCGGAACCGGAGGGCTCGGCGACCACGGTGGTTTCGCTGCCGGTGGCGAGATCGCGTTTGACGATGGTCCACTCGTCGCGCTGGTCGGGATCGACCGGACCGATATGGCGGGCCATGTAGAGCGACTTGCCGTCCGGCGAAGGCGTGGCGCCCAGTGTGCTTAGCCAGACATCGCGGCTCTGATCGGCGGTGGCCTTGGAGGGCACGATCAGGGTTTCCGTGCCGTTCATGCCATATTGCCACAGTTCATAGGCGTTATAGCTGGGGCGATAGCGGCTGAGGTAGACGGTCTGGCCGTCCGGCGCCCATTCGGGCGACACCAGTACTGTATCGTCATCACCGAAGCTGACCTGGTGGGCGCCCGTGCCATCGGCCTTCATGACCCAGAGATTGTCGGCGCCGGAGGCATCGCTGATAAAAGCGATCTGTTTGCCATCCGGCGAAAAGACCGGCTGCGACTCGAATGGCAGGCCAGTGCGCAAAGGTTTTGCCGCGCCGCCCTTCTTATCCAGGGCGTAGATATCGCCCAGCATGTCGAAAACCATTGTCTTGCCGTCGGGCGAAACGCCCAGCGACATCCAGGTGCCCTCGTCGGTATCGAAGCTGATCTTGCGCGTCGGCTTCAGCGGCAAGACCTGCCCTTTGGCCTGTCGCGGACGAACATTGTCGACCGCGCCGGCGCCGTCCTTGATCCAGCCGACGGCATTGCCGAAAGGCACGGGCAGGTCGTCATCATGGGCGTGAACGGCGGTTGAGGCGAACAGGGCGACGAGCGCGATGAGGGGTAGGGTTTTCATTTCTGTCAGTGTCTTCATTTTTGCCAGAGTCTTCATTTCTGATAGACTGGGGGCAGGGCAGACGGCTTGGCATAGCGGTCGCGCAGCAGGGTCTGGCGCGTTTCCAGCGAGGCTTCTTGGCCGGCGACGAAGATCTTCCATGGGTAGGTGCCGGGCTCCAGCGGATCGCCATCCCAGATGACGATGTCGGCTTCCTGATACTTCGCCAGGGTGCCATAATGGTCATTGAGGCCGAAGATGGCGGCGGGGTTACGCGTCATGGCGGCCAGGGCGTCCTCATAGGGCAGGCCATTGGCGACGGCGAGGCCGGCCACTTCACGCATGGCTTCGCCCGCATCGTAGGAGAGGTAGATGGTGTTGCCGGAGGCATAAAAGGCCAGTTGCACGCCGGCCTTGCCGAGGATGGCGGCATTATCCAGCCGCGCGCCGATCTGGTCGAAGCTGATCGGCAGGTTATCCATCGGATCGAGGATCACGGGGATCTTCGCCGCGGCCAGCGCATCGGCGCAGCGCCAGGCCTCATCAGCGCCCATCACGGCGACGCGCAGTTTGAAATCACGGGCAAGGGCGATGGCCTGACGGATATCGGATTCGCGCTGGGTTAGGATCACCAGCAACTGGCCTTTCAGCACCTGTTGCAGGGCCTCGGCATCGAGGCGGCTGATCGGCTGATCGGGCTGGCCCGGCTTATAACGGCCGGCCTCGGTCAGGGCATTGCGTAAAAGCTGCCACTGGGCGCTGCGCGAACCGCCGGCGGCGGAAAGCGTAGCGCTGCCGATCTGCACGTACATAGCGGCCTGGGGCCGTTCGAGAATGTCGCCGGTCTCTGTCAGGTGGATAGTGGCGGCCTGTCCCATGAAAGGGGCCGTGCCGGCGGCACCGGGATAGCTGACCGCACGGGTCAGGCCATCGGCGCGGGCCACGGGCAGAAGCACGCTATTCGAGTTGAGCGCGTACTGGATGTCGAACGAGGCCCCCAGTGTGGTGTTGGTGCTCGACTTGTCATTGGTTTCATCTGCCGCACCCGTCTCGACCAGGCCCAACTGGGTAGCGGCGTTCATCAGGCCAGGCGTCAGCATCCGGCCACCGGCATCGATCACAGTAGCGCCCTGAGGCACTGCGCCGGAAGGGGTGACCGAGACGATCCGGCCGTCATGTACGACGACGGTCGCGTCGGACACCTTGCCGGCGCCGGTCATGGGCCAGGCTTCGGCGTGGGTTATGGCCAGATCCTGAGCGGTGGCCGTCGCAGGAAGCAGCAGAAGAGCGAGCGCAAGAGAGCGTATCATTGGGCAACTCCCGCCTTGCGGCCAAGCTGGAAATCACTCAGCGGCTGATAAGCCGGATCGTGTCGGTCATAGGCGATGGCGCCATCGATCAGAACGGTATCCGCCTTGGTATAGATGCTGAACGGATCGCCCGACCAGATGACGATATCGGCATTGTAGCCTGGCGCGAGCGTGCCGATCCTGTCTTCGAGACCCAGAACCTTGGCCGGATTGCTGGTGATCCATTTGATGATGTGCTCCGGTGGCTCCGGCAGGCCCATGTGCCGGCCGGCGGCCGCGGCCTTGGCGGCTTCGATGTTCAGCCTCTGGCCGATGACCGGCGAATCTGAATGGACGGTGACGCAGGCGCCGGCGGCATCGAGAATGGCGGCATTTTCGCGGATGCCGTCATTGGCCTCCATCTTGAAGCCCCACCAGTCCGGCCAGACGATGGCGCAGGTGCCGGTTTTGGTGAACAGGTCGGGATTCTTGTAGCCCTCGACCGTGTGGTGGAAGGCGATGATTTTGAAATCGAATTCGGTGGCCAGGGCCTGCATCTCGGCCATGTCGTCGGCGCGATAGCAATGAATATTGACCCGCAGGTCGCCGTCCAGAACAGCCGCCAGGGTATCGAGCTTCAGGTCACGCGATGGTGGCGGGCCGTGCGGATCGGCGTGATAGTGGTTCCACTGGTCACGATAGGCTACGGCCTGGCTGAAAATATCACGAAAATTGGCCATTTCACCCTGCCGGCTGTTCGGCCTCATGCCCTTGCCGCCGTAATAGCCCTTGGCGTTCTCGCCGCATGACATCTTCAGGCCCGTCGGGGCATCGGGGAACTTCATGGCGGCGACCGAGGTGGCGGGGATCGGATGCAGCGTCACCGCCCGGCCGCCGATCTGCGGCGTGGAACCCGGCAGGATCTGGAGCGTAGTGACCCCGCCTTGCAGCGCATACAGGAAGCTGGCGTCCTGGGTATTGATCGCGTGCTCGATCCAGGTGTCGGCGGCGATCGGCGAACTCAGTTCCGAGACGTCGGACGAGTCGCTGTCGATCGAGGTCAGCGGCATCGAATAGGTGCCGTCATGGCTGTGGGGATCGATCAGGCCGGGGGTGACCCAGCGGCCTTTGGCGTCGATTACGCGGGCATTACCGCCGTCAAGCTGTTGTCCGACAGCGACGATCTTGCCGTCGTGGCTGAGGACATCGGCGTCATCGAGGCGATGACCGGCGCCATCGAGCACTGTGGCGTGGGTGATCAGCACATCCTGGCGGGGCAGGGGCTTGTAGGTGCTCGGATTGGTGCCGAGCAGGAAGGGGATGGGATGTTCCTGTGCTTTTTCAGCGACAAAGTCAGGCTTTGGCTTTTCATCGCGTGTCACGGGCGGTCGATGCGACACGCGGTGCGGTACGGCGGCCCAGGTCGCGGGGCAAAAGAGGGACAGGGCAATGAGGGGCAGCCATACCCTGGAAAATGAACCCTTCATCGAACAGCCCCTGTATCGTCAGTTTACGCTTATGAAATATATGGCAAAGGCCCGCCTCCGGATACCGGAAACGGGCCTCTGTGGATCAGAACTTCCGCGTCAGTGTCGCGGTCCAGTTCTGGCCGGCGCCGTAGGTACAGCCGACCGAACCGGAGCAGCGGGCAACATACTTCACATCAGTGATGTTGCTGCCGTTCAGAGCGATGCGCCAGTCCGGGGTGTCATAGTGGACAGCCGCGTCGAACAGGGTCGATTGCTGGCCCCAGATGCCGGTGCCATAGGAGCCGAGGCTCTTTGAGTTATAGCGAACACCCAGGCCAAAACCGAGACCGCCGAGACTGCCGGATTTCAGCGTATAGTCGGCGAATAGCGAGAACTTGTCCTTCGGCGTCGTCGGCATCGGGCCGCCGATTTCGGCCGGATTGTTGGAGGCCAGGACTTCGCTGTCCGTGTAGGTATAGGAGCCGTTGATCGAGAACTGCTCGTTGATACGGGCCACAAACTCGGTCTCGAAGCCCTTGACCTCGACTTCCCCGATCTGGGTGCTGATGAAGGTCGGGTAATAGACCGTCGAGACGACATTAGTCTGCTTGATGTCGTAGAGGGCGGCGGTGGCGAAGAGCTTGACACCATTATCCAGTGTGCGGCCGTCATATTTCACGCCGATTTCCGACTGCTCGCCTTCGGTCGGGCGGAAGCCAGTGCCGATGACCGGCTCAAACGAAGTCGAATAGCTGGCATAGGGCGCGACGCCATTGTCGAACAGGTAGTTGGCGCCGACACGGTAGGTGAACTTGCTGTCCTTGGTCGTCGTCGCGGGCAGATAGGTCTTGGTGACGATCTTGTCCTCGTCATAGCGCCCGCCCAGCGTGATGAACAGCTTGTTGATGCCGATCTGATCCTGGACATAGAGGCCGGTCTGCTTCAGATCCTGATCGTTATAAGGATTCCATGGAGGCGTAACGATTGTGGAGGCGTCGCTGTAGACCGGATTATACAGGTCGATCGACGAAGCCATGGCAAAGCCGTACTGTGCAAAGTTCTTGACATCACGGTAGTCGATACCGGCCAGAACCTTGTGCGTTACGCTGCCGGCGGTGAAGGTGCCGTCCAGGCGATTATCGATGGCGAAGCTCTCGACATTTTCCATATAGGGGAAGCTGTAGCGGTCGACCGTGCGGTTATCGGCTTCAAGCGCCGCCCCATAGATCACCTTGCTGTTCTCGCGGTACTTGCTGTACTTGGCGTTTGACGAGAAGGACAGGTTGTCGCTGAAGGTGTGCTTGTAGTCGTAACCGACGGCCCACTGGTTGCGCTTGTAGATGTTGTAATCCGGCTCACCGAGATTGGTCGATTCACTCACCTGGCCGTTCGGATTGGGCAACAGAGTACCAACTTCAGGCAGGAAGCCATTGGTGTCGCCGTCAACCTCGTCATCCTGCAGATAGGCCAGGCCCGTCAGGGTGTCGTTGTCGGTGATCTTCCAGGTGACGGTCGGGGCGATCAGGCTGCGTTTGGCCGAGACGCCGTCGCGCTCTGCGCCGCGGTCGAGATAGAGGCCGGTCAGACGGGCCGAGACATTGCTGGAAAGGGCGCCGGTGACCGTGCCGGCTATCGACTTGTAGTCATAGCTGCCGAGCTTGCCCTGGATTTCACCGCCGAAAGTGCGGCTGGCACGGCGGCTGGTCTCATTATAGAGGCCGCCCGGAGGCGAATTGCCGTAAAGCGTGGCGGCCGGCCCCTTGATGATGCTGGCCGTATCGAAGGCGTAGAGATCGACGCCGGTCGAGAAGATGGTGGTGGTGACTGGGGCGGCCAGGCCATCGACATATTGCTTGGGCGTAAAGCCGCGCATGGTGACGAAATCGTAGCGCAGGTCCGGGCCATAGTTTTCACCAAAGGCGCCGGAGGTATAACGTACCGCCTGTTGCAGGTCGGTGAAGCCCAGCAGGTCGATCTGGTCGCGGTTGATGACGGAAACCGACTGCGGCGTCCGGATCAGGGGGATGTCGGTCTTGTTGGCCGACATGGCGCCGCTCGGGACAAAACGCTTGGACCGGATGATGACGACGGTTGCGCCGTCAACGGTTTCCTTGGTGGTCTTGAGGCCATCGCCGGTGTCGTCCTGCTGTGCCAGGGCGGTGCCGCCCATGCAGGCCGTGGCCACGGTTGCCATCAGCAGGGCCCGTGTAATGGTTTTGTTTATCGAAGTCCGTTGGGTCAGCATTTCAATTCCGCTCCTTATTGAATTGCCCATGACATGAAGCTGTCTTGGTAACGTGACGAAACTGTAACTCTCTTTTTTTGAGGCCCGATGTCTAGCTGAGGACAGTTTATCTTGCGATCAGGCCGCGTAAAGTGGATGTGGGATCTTATGTTGCCAAAGTGCTTCAGTTTCGGACGATTTGGACGAAAAAGGGCGCTCCGCGAGATAGTTTTTTGTGCAATGCAATATTTTTGAAGTGCGCGAGGCGATCAGGACGCAGACTTTTTCCTGGCAAGGCGTTCGCGTGTCCACCACAGGCTGATTCCCAGTCCCGCCATGGCCATCAGCCAGAGGCCAATGAGCAACTGCAAAATACGGCCTGCGATCCCGCCGATCTGCCCGGTATGCAGCGGGTAAACAGTGTCCATTACCAGTCGGACCGGGCCATGCGCCTGACGAGGATCATACGCGCTTAAAATCCGCCCGTCATGCGCATCTATATACACAGTTGTCAGTCCCCAGATGCGTGGTATTTCGCCCTTCGCCCGCAGGCGGACCTTGTACCAGGGCGTATCTTCGCCAGGCAGGGAGAAGCCGGAAAGGGTGGCGCCGGGATAGGGCGCCAAAGCCGCCGTCAATGCGACGGATGGCTTGATCCTGTCGCCTGAAGCCGGCCTTACCCCCGCGGGCGCCGGGATTTCGGCTTTAAGAAGCCCCTCAAGACCATGGTCAAAGGCCAGCAGGACGCCGGCGGAAATAGTGATAAAGGCCGGAACGGCGACCCACAGGCCGGCGGTACGGTGCCATCCGTGGAGCAGGGGAAGGGCGGCCTTGCCTTTAGGGCGGCCCAGTGCCTTCAGCCACTGGCCGGCGCGCGGCCAGGCGAGCTTGAGACCCAGGCCGATGTTAGTCAAAAGCAGGAGACCACTGAGGCCGAGAAAGGCCCGGCCGGCATCTCCCAGCATCAGGGCCATATGAAGGTCGCTCAGGCGGTCGAAGATATTGCCGTCGGAGAGCGTGTCATTGCGCCGGTCGCGCAAAGGTTCGCCCTGTCCATCGACACGCAGGGTCCGGTCCGCATCAGCCCGGCTGTAGAAGATATCGAAGCGGCTGGCGCTGTTATTGGCCGACCAGACAGATGACACATGTGTGTCGGGCTCGAGGACCATACTGTCCAGTCGCGCGCCCAGGCGTTCGGCCTGGAAAGCGGAGCGCGAGCCGGCAACACCGTTGTCGTCAATATCCCAGCGGAAGACGATCAGGCAGCCGGTGACCGCCTGAAAAACCCAGAGAGCGGCAAAAACGAGACTGACATAACGGTGGATGGTCCTGATCTGCATGGTTCGTCTCCGGTTTATTCAGTGTCTGGCCGGCGGGCGTTGCGATAGCCATAGAAGGCGTAGATCAGCACGCCCGCCAGCAGATACAGGCCGAGGAATATGGCCGGCAGGACGTCGCCGCGCCCGGCCTGCGAAAGAATATCCATGCCGACGGGTATAACCATGCCGAAGCACAGCACAATGGCCATCAGGGGGACATAGCCGATCCATATCTTGCCGATCGTGAAACCGCCCAGCGGCACGCGAAAGGGCCGGGGCAGGTCGGGGCGGCGATTGCGCAGCCAGATCAGGCTGAAGGCGACGATTGAAAAAGCGAGGGCCGTGCCGAAACTGACCATGTCGCCCAGCACGGAAATGGGCAGAAAGGCCGCGATGACCGCCGAGGTGAGGCAGACAGTGATCGTGCCCCAGACCGGCGTCCGCAAGCGCGAATGGACCTTCGAGAACAGCGGCGGAATCAGGCCGTCGCGTCCCATGGCGTAGCAAATGCGCGAATGTCCGTAGCCATTGACCAGCAGGACGGAGGCGAGGCCGGTCAGGGCGCCGATCTTGATGATAAAGGCAAAGGCCGGCTGGCCGATACGGTCAACCGCCACGGCGATCGGGTCGGCCACGCCCAGTTCCCTGTAGGGTACAAGGCCGGTCAGTACGGCTGCCACCGCGATGTAAAGGGCTGTGCAGACGAAGAGCGCGCCCAGTATGCCGATCGGCATATTCCTTTGCGGGTTTTTCGTTTCGCTGGCGGCGGTCGATACGGTTTCAAAACCCAGATAGGCAAAGAACAGGATGGAGGCGCCGCGGACGATGCCCTGCCAGCCGAAGGCAAAGCCGCCTTCATTGGCCGGAATAAAGGGGGTCCAGTTGGCCGGCTTCACCGCGCCGCTGCCGACAGCCACGAAGGCGACCAGCACGGATATCTTGATGAACACAAGGATGGTGGTGACAAGGGTAGACTTTGAGACCCCCGCCGACAGGATCACGGCGCTGATCAGCAGCGCGATTGCGGCGATCAGGTTGACCCCGCCGCTCAGTGAAAAGCTGGTTCGTCCGTCCACGACCGTGGAGACCACCGAAGGCGTGGAGAGCCAGGCTGGAATATGGACGCCGAAATCACCCAGCAGGCTGACCAGATAGCTGGAAAAGCCGACGGCGAGGGCGGAGCCGGCAAGACCGTATTCCAGCATCAGGAGCCAGCTCAGTCCCCAGGCCACGACCTGGCCCAGGGTGGCGTAGGCATAGGTGTAGGAAGAGCCGGAGACCGGAATGGTGGAGGCCAGTTCGGCATAGCACAGGGCGGTAAAACCGCAGGCGGTCGCGGCCAGAAGGAAGGACAGCGTGACGGCCGGCCCGGCGAAATGGGCCGCCGCCGTGCCCGTCATGACGTAGACGCCGGCTCCGACAATGCAGCCGATCCCCAGCAGCATGAGCTGTAGGCCGCCGAGCGTCCGGTGCAGGGGGTGTTCTTCAGCCTGCAGGGCCTCAATGGATTTTCGCGCGAACAGTCTGGCAGGCATGAATGGCTCCGGTGCTGGGGATGTAAAGGCAGCAGGACTCTCGGACGTATAGTATGCGGATAATTTTTAACGCGCTGTGTCTGGCGCGCTACAGCGAATGGAGCGCAAATCATCTACAACGGGCCACATGATGACACGCAGCACGCATGGTGAAGATTATCAGAAGGTCAATCGCCCGATCGCTGTGCTGATTGACGAATATTCACCGGATCATGTCGATCCGCCGCACAGCCACGAACGGGCCCAGTTGCTGTACGCCACATCTGGTGTGATGTCGGTTATAACCGATGAGGTCAGTTTCACGATTCCCCCGCAGCGCGGCGTATGGATGCCGGCGGGCGTGCGTCATGAGGCCCATTGCCGGGGGCATGTGTCGCTGCGCACGCTTTATGTCGAGCCGGATGCCGACAGCCGGATGCCGAAGCGCTGCCAGACGTTGAAGATATCGCCCTTGCTGCGTGAACTGATTATCGAGGCGGGCAACCTGCCGATCGAGTACAGCCTCAATGGCCGCGAGGCGCGCATCATGGAGCTGATTCTCGACGAGATCGCCGAGGCGGTCGAGCATCCGGCGTCGGCGCTCAACATACCGATGCCAAAGGATCCGCGCCTCTCGCGCATATGCCGGAAGATCATGGATGATCCGGCGGCGGAAGATGACCTCGATCACTGGGCCGCGGTGGCCTGCATGGGGCGCCGCACCTTCACGCGCGCTTTCCGCCGGGAAACGGGCATCACCTTTTCAGAGTGGCGCCAGCAGGTCAGGCTGGCGGAGGCGGTATCCATGCTGGCCTCCGGCAAGTCGGTGACGACGGTTGCCTACGAGGTCGGGTATAACAGCCCCAGCGCGTTCGGCACCATGTTCCAGCGCGCCTTCGGTACGCCTCCCAGCCAGTATTTCAGCCAGCTCACAAAGCCGGCTGCGGACACCTGATCAGCGGTCCGGATTCTGCCGGCGCATAGCGGTTGCCAGGTCTGTTTCGCCCGCGCGGTCCAGCGCTGTAAGGATTTCGCCATATTCCCGCGCGGCTTCATCCTGGCCCATTTTGAAAGCCGGCTGTACATCTATAATCCGGGCGTGAAAGCCCACTACGCCCTGCGCCAGCCGTGCCGCGCGTTCGCCCATGTCGTCCAGCGACCAGGCATTGTCGCGGCCTGCCTCCATGGTGTCGATAAGATCGCGCAGGAGCGCCTCTATGCCGGGGGCATCTTCAATCAGGCGGATGTCGCAATCGAAAGCGACGCTGGCATAGTTCCAGGTCGGGGCCTGGGTGCGGTCTGTCAGCCAGGAGGGCGAGATGTAGCCGTGCGGGCCGGTGACCAGTAGAAGCGCACGCGGGTGGGCGCGCAGATGCGCGATCTGGGGATTGTTGCGCCCGAAATGTCCGATCAGACCGGCCAGTCGACCGTCTTCCATATATGGCCGAACCGGAAGCTGGGTGGCGCCGAATCCATTGGCAGCCGTAACGATCCAGGCAAACGGATAGCGCGTGACGATATCGAGGATATCGGCGTCGGATTTCGGGGCGTATTTGGCGGGTTTCGGGTCCATCAGCCGGTTCTACCGCGATAACCGGCGAGGTTACAGCCGCTATTCAGGCCCAACGATCATGTTTTCGGGCCAAATACTTGCGGGGTCATGGAGAGGAAGGTGGTGCCGGTTGCAGGAAACGAACCCCCGTTTGCTTTAGCAAACAAATGAGCGGATTCGCGGGTTCATGCAGGGAATGAATGTAATCGGTAAGCGTGGGAGAAGTGGTGCCGGTTGCAGGAATCGAACCCGCGACCTGATGTTTACAAAACAACTGCTCTACCATCTGAGCTAAACCGGCGCACATATTCCGGACCGTCGGGTCCGAGGAGGGGTCTTATGCCGATGGCAGCGCGGCTTGTCCATATCTCATGCGCGGATTTTTTTGCTCATTTGCGCATCATCCCTATATTTCAGCCGCCGAAATGGTTTATGACCACGGCCTTCTCACCATTAGAGAGCTGAAAGACCCCATATGTCCCGCATCCTGATCACCTCCGCACTTCCCTATATCAACGGCATCAAGCACCTCGGCAACCTGGCCGGCTCCATGCTGCCGGCGGATGTTTTCGCGCGCTTCCAGCGGGCGCGGGGCCATAATGTGCTCTATATCTGCGCCACCGACGAACACGGCACGCCGGCAGAACTGGCCGCTGCGAAGGCCGGGCAGGATGTGCGCACCTACTGCGATGAGCAGCACCAAATCCAAAAGAACGCCGGCGAAGCTTTTGGCCTGAGCTATGACTGGTTTGGCCGCTCATCCTCGCCGGAAAACCGCGAATTGACGCAAGCCTTCTGCGAGGCGCTGGATAAAAACGGCCTGATCGAGGAACGCGTCGACAAGATGGTCTTCTCTATCGATGATGGCCGCTTCCTGCCGGATCGTTATGTCGAAGGCACCTGTCCGCATTGTGGTTACGACAAGGCGCGCGGCGACCAGTGCGATAACTGCGGTCGCCTGCTGGACCCCACCGACCTGATCAATCCCTATTCGGCCGTTTCCGGTTCGCGCAATCTCGAAGTGCGCGATACGCGCCACCTCTACCTCCTGCAAACCAAGGTCGAACCGCAACTGCGCGAATGGATCGCCGGCAAGTCCGAGTGGCCGCCACTGGCGCTCAGCATCGCCAACAAGCATCTGGAAGAGGGCCTGATCGACCGTGGCATCACGCGCGATCTGAAGTGGGGCGTGCCGGTAACCAAGGATGGCAAGCCGCGTCCCGGTTTCGAGGACAAGGTCTTCTATGTCTGGTTCGACGCGCCGATCGAATATATCGGTTCGACCAGGGAATACTTCACCGCTCAGGGTAACCCCGACGGCTGGCAAAAGTGGTGGCGCCTCGATCGCGGGGCCTCTGATGTCCGCTATGTCGAATTTATGGGCAAGGACAATGTCGCCTTCCACACGGTTAGTTTCCCGGCCACTATTCTGGGTTCCGGCGAACCGTGGAAGATGGTCGATACGCTGAAAGCCTTCAACTGGCTCAACTGGTACGGCGGCAAGTTCTCGACCTCGATGAACCGCGGCGTCTTCATGGACGAGGCGCTCGAAATCCTGCCGGCTGATTACTGGCGCTGGTATCTGATCGCCAATGCGCCGGAAGGCTCGGACTCGTCCTTCACCTGGGAGCAGTTCCAGGCCACGATCAACAAGGATCTGGCCGATGTGCTCGGCAATTTTGTCAACCGCATACTCAAGTTCACCGAATCGAAGTTCGACGGCATTGTGCCGGCGGGCGGTGAGGCGGGGCCGCTCGAAGAAAAGCTTTATGCCGATATTTCAGCCTTGCTGGTCGAGGCGACGGAAGCTTTCGAGGCGATGGAAATGCGCAAGGCCGCCCAGGCCGTTCGCCGTATCTGGGTGCTGGGTAATGAATACTTGCAGGAAGCCGCGCCCTGGACCGCCTTCAAGACGGACGTGGAACGCGCCGGTGTGATCGTGCGCCACGGCTTGAACCTGGTGCGCCTCTATGCCGTTCTGGCTCAGCCGATCATTCCGTTTGCCGCGCAGAGCATAGCCGATTGCGTTGGGGTTGAATTGCCGCTGGCCTGGCCGTCGATGGACGCCAAGGCGGAACTGAGCCAATTGCTGGCCGGTCAGAAGGTGCAGTCCGGCGAAGTGCTGTTCAAGAAGATCGATGACGACATGATCGCTGAATGGGCCGAGCGGTTTGGCGGCAGCGAGGCGTAAGGTTACGGCGAATTCAGTAGGATAACCGTTTTAACCGCGTATATTCCGTTTCATTGTGAAACAATGATCGGGGGTATGTCATGAATCCCGTCCAGTTCCTGTTCAGCTTTCAGGGGCGCGTGCGCCGTCTGCATCTGTGGCTGTTTTTCCTTGTCCTGTCGGTGCTTTACGGCGGCATTTTCTGGCAGTTCGGCCATATCCATGTCGATTACGGCAGCGGGTGGGCACATGGTCGCCATGACTGGTATGGCCCCGGCTTTTGGTTTATCGAGCACAATCCGGGCTTCGGGCTTTTGGGAATCGTGGCGATCTGGATGAAGCTTGCGGTCATCGTCAAGCGCTGGCACGACCGCGACAAGTCCGGCTGGTGGATACTGATCACCCTGATCCCGTTTATCGGCTGGCTGTGGCAACTGATCGAGTGCGGCTTCATGGACGGAACCCAAGGTCCGAACAAATACGGGCCGTCACCGAAAGGGCTATGACCGCCGAAGTGTTTCTTTAAAATGCCAGATATTTTGAAGTTTATTACCGGAGGGCTGATTCTTTCCCGGCTTTTTAGAGGGGGAAATATGTCTCTGTTTCAGACACTCTTTAGGCTCAGGACTCATTGATTGATCCAGAAGGCTACAGTTTTGCAAACATGTTCTCGACCTGTGGCGCTGTTTGTAGAGCCGTTTGTCGTAGTCGACCTGGATTTTTCGGTTTTGCCTTGGCGGAATGCAGGGCGTAATACCTTTGTCAATCAAGGCTTTGCGGAACCAGTCAGCGTCATAGCCACGGTCAGCCAGCAGGTCTTTAGCCTTGAGCAAAGAGTCAAGCAGCAGGGCCGCACCTTTATAGTCGCTCATCTGGCCTTCGGACAGAAGCAGCACCAAAGGCCGCCCCTGGCCGTCTGTCACAGCGTGGAGCTTTGAGTTGAGGCCGCCTTTCGTGCGACCGATGCAGCGGGAAAGAGCCCTTTTTAAGGAGGCTTGCCGCCGTCCGATGTGCCTTCAGATGGGGTGCATCGATCATCAGCCGGTCAGGCTCACCGGCATGTCCGGCCAGAGCCGCGAAAATGCGGTTGAATACACCCAGCCGGCCCCAGCGGATAAACCGGTTGTATAGCGTCTTGTGTGGGCCGTAACCTGACGGCGTATCTTTCCACTGAAGTCCATGTTTTATAACGTAAATAATCCCGCTCACAACCCGAAGTCATCCACACGCGGTACACCGTGCGACAGCGGAAAATACGGACGCGATGCGGGTGGAACTGGCGCTCAGACAGCAAAAACAAATCACTCATGGCAAGTCACTCCTGAAAAGAGTGAAACACAACAAACCTGATTTCGGAA
>NZ_JBQCHT010000007.1:0-99326 GCF_051954415.1 Asticcacaulis sp. | reverse complement strand
CGACGCCTTGGCCGAGGAATGCGCCGCCAAGGCCAAGGTCACGTTGAACCGGCTTCACAGCGTCTCGGCGGAACAGCTTGGGAAGCTTACGCTTTCGCATCCCTTCAAAGGCCTTGGCGGCGGCTATGAATTCCCGGTGCCGATGGTTGCCGGCGAGCACGTCACCGACGATGCCGGCACCGGCTTTGTCCATACCGCGCCCGGCCACGGCGCTGACGACTACCTGGTCTGGCTGAAGTCCGGCCGTTCGCTCGATTCGATCCCCGATACGGTCGATCCCGATGGCGCCTACTACCCGCATGTGCCAGTGTTCGCCGGCCTCAAGGTGCTGGAAACCGAGGGCAAGAAGGCCGGTAAGTTCGGCGACGCCAACCCGACCGTTATGAACAAACTGATCGAGGCCGGGAACCTGCTGGCACGCGGTCGGGTTGAGCACTCCTATCCCCACTCCTGGCGCTCCAAGGCCCCGGTCATCTTCCGTAACACCCCGCAGTGGTTCATCCGCATGGATGGCGACGACTCGCTTCGTGACAAGGCCATGGCCGCCATCGCCGATACCGCCTTCTATCCCGACCAGGGCCGCAACCGCATCGGCGGCATGGTCGAAACCCGCCCGGACTGGCTGATCAGCCGTCAGCGTAACTGGGGCACGCCGCTGGCCATGTTCGTCGATAAAAAGACCGGCGAACCGCTGAAGGACGAGGCTGTCAACGAACGCATCATCAAGTACATCACCGATGGCGGTGCCGATGCCTGGTTCACCCGTCCGGACGCCGATTTCCTCGGCAACGGCTATAACCCGGACGACTATGAAAAGGTCACCGACATCCTCGATGTCTGGTTCGATTCCGGCTGCACCCATGCCTTCACACTGGAAGATCGTGCGGACACGCACTGGCCGGCCGACCTCTATCTCGAAGGCTCCGACCAGCACCGCGGCTGGTTCCAGTCGTCCCTGCTGGAAAGCTGCGGCACACGCGGCCGTGCGCCCTATAATGCCGTCCTGACCCACGGCTTCGTGCTCGACGAGAACGGCGAGAAGATGTCGAAGTCCAAGGGCAACACCACCGCCCCGCAGGACGTCGCCAAGGAATCCGGCGTCGAGATCCTGCGCCTGTGGGTCGCCTTCGCCGACTATTCCGAAGACCTGCGCATCGGCAAGCAGATCATCCAGACCACGGTCGACGCCTATCGCAAGCTGCGCAACACCCTGCGCTACCTGCTGGGCGCCATCCACGGCTATACCGAGGCCGAAGCGGTAGACTATGTCGATATGCCGTCACTGGAGCGCTATATCCTCAATGAGGTCTATACCCTTGATGCCAAGGTGCGCGCCGCTTATGAGGTTTACGATTTCGCCGCCGTGGTTCGCCCGGTCGCCGATTTCTGCATCCAGACCCTGTCGGCGCTATATTTTGATATCCGCAAGGACAGCCTTTACTGCGACGCGCCGTCGTCACTGAAGCGCCGCGCCTGCCGCACGGTGATGAACATCCTGTTCGAGCGCCTGACCCTGTGGCTGGCGCCGATCCTGACCTTCACCTGCGAGGAAGCGTGGACATCGCGTGGCAACGAAAAGGCCAACCTGTTCCGCGTGCTCGAAGCCGTGCCCGACGAGTGGCACAATCTCGCCGAACACGACCGCTGGCAAAAGATCGAGACCGTCCTGTCGGTCGTCACCGCCGCCCTGGAAGAAAAGCGCCGCGACAAGGTGATCGGCTCGGCCCTCGAAGCCGCACCGATCGTCCATATCGCCGATGGCGCCACCTGGGACGCCATGCAGGGCATCGATGCCGCCGAGGTCTTCCGTACCTCTCAAGCCACATTGAGCCTCGATCCGGCGCCGGCCGATTCTTTCAAACTGGAAGGATTGGCCATGATTGCCGTCGTCTTCGCTCGCGCCGAAGGCCGCAAATGTGCCCGCTCGTGGCGCATCCTGCCCGAGGTCGGCAGCGATCCGCGTTACCCCGATTTGTCCTTGCGCGATGCCGAAGCGGTCGCCGCCTATGACGCCACTCACGCCCCCTCCCTGGCCGGATAACCCTTATGGATAAGCTGCGCGCGCACTTCACCCCGCTCTATACCTCGCTTGGCCTCAAGGGCCTGGGGCTGGCGGTCATCGTCCTGTTCCTCGACCAGCTCACCAAGCTGGGCGTGCTCTACGGATTAAATCTTCAGGCCATCGGCGATCAGGTCAATATTTTGCCCTTCTTTTCGCTCACCATGGTCCATAATCAAGGCATCAGCTTCGGCCTCCTGACCTCAGGCGGTCTTGGCCGATGGCTGTTGGTGATGTTCCAGTTCGGCATGGGCCTGGCCCTTATGGACTATGTGCGGACGCAGATGAACGCGTGGCTGACCGTCAGCCTCGGCCTGATCATCGGCGGCGCCATCGGCAACGGCATAGACCGGTTCCGGCTGGGCTATGTCGTCGATTTTCTCGACTTTTCGGGCACGCATGTGTTCCCGTGGGTCTTCAATGTGGCGGACAGCGGCATCTGTATCGGCGTGGCCCTGCTGGTCTGGTACTTTATCCGCGCCGACCTGACGGCCAAACACAAGGATGCTGCTTAACGCTTGGCAGCGTCCGATAAAACAAGTATCACTTCCCCACGGTTCGGCGTGGTTAAAACACCGAATGGGGACATTGGAGCAAATGATGAAGTCGGTTAAGATTGCGGCGGGTCTGTTGATCGTGGCGGGTGTCGCCCTTTCGGGGTGCCAGTCCACCAAGAACGCCCTGGGCCTGAACAAGGTCGTGCCCGATGAATTCCGCGTCGTCACCAAGGCGCCGCTCGTCGTGCCGCCGGATTACGCCCTGCGTCCGCCCGCCCCCGGCGAACCGCGCCCGCAGGAACTCCAGCCGGAAAGCGCCGCCCGCCAGGCCCTGCTTGGCCAGCGCGATGCCGTCAACCGCAGCCCCGGCGAAGCTGCCCTCGTCGCCCGCATGGGTGGCAACAAGGCCGACCCCCTGGCCCGCTATGTGGTAGACGATGAATTCGGCGACCTGACCTACAAGGAACCTTCCTTTGCCGACAAGGTGATGTTCTGGAAGAAACCGGCCGAAGCCTCTGAAGCCGCAACCGCCGCCAATGCCAACGCCGCCGCCGGCAATACGCCCGTGCCGGTCGATGCCGCTGCCGAACAGGCACGCCTCAAGGCGCTGGTTGGGGATAATCCCATTATCATCACCCAGAAGCCGAACCCCAAGTTCAAGCTGCCCGGCCTCTAAGTTTCGGGCCTTCAAGGTTACCGATAATTTACTTGAGCAATCAGATGAAAAGGCGTTCCTTCGGAGCGCCTTTTTCTTTGGCCAAACATATTCAGGAGGTTCCCATGGTATCGCAGCGTATTCTCTGTCTGGCTATGGCGCTTTCGCTGACCGGACTGGCCCAGACAACCTACGCGGCAGATGCAGCCGCCGAATGCGCCGCCAATGCCTCGCTTGATACCCGCATCGAAGCCGTTCTGGCGAAGGCCGACCGTCCTGAAGGCCAGCGCGCCAATGATGCCAACCGCCTGAGTGAAACGCGGTTCGTGCTGTCCCACATAAAGCCTGGAGACCACGTTCTCGATCTGGGTGCCGGTGGTGGATATGAATCCTATTTGCTGTCAGCAGCAGTCTGTGGCGGCAGCGTCGATTCGCAAAATCCGCCCCAATGGGTGGAGGCCTTCAAGATGGAACCGGCGCGCCAGATGCTGGTGACGGCCCGGCCGAATGTGCATCTGGTCACCTCGGATTTCGGCAAGGTGCCCGCACCGGCCGCGCCCTATGACGCCATCTTCATCGGCACCATCTATCACGACACCTATAATGAAGCCGGCCATGACGCCGTGGCCATGGATAAGACACTGCTTTCAACCTTGAAACCGGGTGGGCTGGTGATCCTGACCGATCACAGGACGGCCGATGGCGCCAGCGCCAGCGCGACCAATACGCTACACCGGATCGACAAGGCGCAGGTGCTCAGCGATTTCAAAGCGGCTGGCTTTGAACTGGTGGAAGACAGCCCGGTTCTGGCCAATCCGGCGGACGACCATTCGAAGAATGTGTTCGATCCATCGATCCGCGGCCACACCGATCGCATGGCTTTAGTGTTCCGCCGGCCTTTATAAGTTTCAGAGGATCACGGAAAGACACGGAATTTTTTGCGTGTTTTTGTCTGCGCTAAGCGCCTGCATTTCGCATGTTTCAGCACGTATAAATAAAGGCCCTTCGGGCGGTATTGATGCAACGGAGACATTTCCGTGTCTTTCCGTCTTTCTCCGTGCCTTTCCGTGATCCTCTTTAACGACAAGACACCCGCTCCGACTCCGGTTATAAAGTCCGGATGTCCCTTATTCAGCGTCTGCCCCAGGATACCATCAACCGCATCGCCGCCGGTGAAGTCGTCGAGCGGCCCGCCTCGGCGGTCAAGGAACTGGTGGAAAACGCCATCGATGCCGGCGCTACCCAGATCGATATTCGCGCTGACCTCGGCGGCCTGTCGCGCATCCTGATCGAGGATAATGGCTCCGGCATGGGGCCTGAGGATTTGCAACTGGCCATCGAGCGTCACGCCACCTCCAAGCTGAAGCCCCAGTCTGACGGCACCTGGGATCTGCTGCATATCAAGACCCTCGGCTTCCGCGGCGAGGCCCTGCCCTCTATGGGCTCAGTGGCGCGGCTCGACATCACGTCCCGCCTCAGGGACGGCACACCGCTGAATATCCGTGTCGATGGCGGTGTCATCGCTCCGGTCCGGCCGGCGGCCTTTGGCGGTGAGCACGGCACGCGCATTGAACTGACAGATCTTTTCTACGCCACGCCTGCGCGCCTGAAGTTCATGAAGTCGGAGCGCGCGGAAAACATGGCCATCGCCGAAGAGGTCAAGCGCCAGGCCATGGCGCACGAAAATGTCGGTTTTTCGCTTGAACTCGACGGCAAAAAACAACTGAAGCTTTATGCCGAACCGGCCGGCTTCGAGGGCCGTCTGAAGCGCCTCGCCGCCCTGCTGGGTAATGATTTTTCCGACAATGCCCTGCTGATCGACCAGGGCCGCGAAGGCGTACATCTCACAGGCTATGCGGGCCTGCCGACCTTCTCGCGCGGCAATGCGGCGCACCAGTATCTCTTCGTCAATAACCGCCCGGTGCGCGACAAGCTGCTGGCCGGTGCCCTGCGTGCCGCCTATGCCGATTTCTTGGCGCGCGACCGTCATCCGCTGGCCGCGCTGTTTGTTGAGATCGACCCGCAGGAACTCGACGTCAACGTTCATCCGGCCAAGACCGAGGTGCGCTTCCGCGATCCGAACCTGGTGCGCGGCCTGATCATCGGCGCACTGAAACACGCCCTCGCCTCAGCCGGCCACCGCGCCGCAACCACCGTGGCGCACCAGACAATCAGCGCCTTCCAGCCTCAAGTGGTACAGCCCCTGCTGGGCCTGAACCGGCCCTATAATCCGGTCTCGCCGGCGCAGATTGCTGCCGTGCGCCCCTATATGGCTCCTTATTTGCCGGAAGCCATGCCCTTTTCACCGACCGCGCGCGTGGAGGCCGAAGTCTTTTATCATGATACGCCCGGTGTGGCCGAAGCCTATGCAACAGATATCATGGACTTGCCGACTGAGGTTCAGGCACCGACGCACACTCCAACTCAGGCAGAAGCTTTTCCGCTCGGTGCGGCACGGGCGCAACTGCACGAAACCTATGTCATCGCCCAGACCACCGATGGACTGGTCATCGTTGACCAACACGCCGCACACGAACGCCTGGTCTATGAGCAGATGAAACAGGCCATGGCCAGCGGTCAGGTGCAAAGCCAGAGCCTGCTGATACCGGAAATCGTCGAGCTGGAACGCGAGGAAGTCAGCCGGCTGATGACGCGCCAGGCCGACCTGCAATCGATGGGCTTAAGCATCGAAGCCTTCGGCCCCACCAGCGTCCTGGTGCGCGATATACCCGCCCTGCTGGGCGATTGCGATATCGCCGGCCTGGTCCGAGACCTGATCGACGACCTGACCGAACACGGCGAATTGCTGGCACTGAAAGAGCGCATGGCGGAGATTTGCGGCGATCATGCCTGCCGGCACAGCATCCGCTCCGGCCGCCGCCTCACAGGTGAGGAAATGAATGCCCTGCTGCGCCAGATGGAGGCCACGCCCCATTCCGGCCAGTGCAATCACGGCCGCCCCACCTATGTCGAACTGAAGCTCAAGGATATCGAAAAGCTGTTCGGGCGGCGATAAAGTGAAGCCTTAAACGACCACCGGGGCGCCGCGATCCTGTCGCGCGCCCCGGCAATGCCCCCGCCCTTTGACTCTGTGGGCGAATATCCAATAAAAAAGCCTGCAATCAGCGGATTGCAGACCCAAAAATTAGTGCGTCAGGTTCAGAATGATCAGGCCAAGGCCCATAACCACGCCCCATACCTGAACGCTCAGACCAGCCACCAGAAACAGTTTCAGACCATCGGAACGGCGCTTCGTGGCGCGCGGACTTACGGCTTGTGCAGTTTGAATATCCATCACCTTGACCCCTAATTTAGTAATAGTCTGCTCAGGCTATCAGCAATTTTTGTGCCTCTTTTTTTGGGCCAGCTTGCTGTTCATGCCTTGTTAAGGACATATTGGGGATAAGAGTTAGGAACCGTCAATAGATAATTTTTAACCCTGCGTTAAATATACCACTTACCCGGTCTTTATGGATTTTTTATTTAATTAAATCCGCACCTTACGAATTAAAAATTTTTTGTTTCAGGAATAAAACCTGCGCCGCGCCATAGGTTTTGACGTTGATTTTTTGCCACACGTCTGTGACAAAATCATCCTCATCCGCCGCCCGCTCAAAAACGATTATGGCATTTTCAGACAGCCAGTTACCGCTGATGAGCGCGTCCAAAGCCTTTTCACCCAAGCCTTTGCGATAGGGCGGATCGAGAAATACCAGGTTGAAAGCCTCGGCCTGAGACCCAGGACGCAGCCCCAGTTGGGTGGCATCCCGCCTGTGGACGCGAGTTGTGCCAAAAAGACCGAAGGTCTCCACATTGTCCCGGATTGCGCCACGCGCCGCCTCGTCGGTCTCGACGAACAGGCAGAAGGCAGCCCCGCGCGACATTGCCTCAAAACCCAGAGCACCAGAGCCAGCGAACACGTCCATGACGCGCGCACCTTCCAGGTTCGGCGCCCAGTCGGCATGAGCCAGGATGTTGAAAATGGCCTCACGGGCGCGATCGGAGGTCGGACGGGTGTTCTGCCCGTCCGGCGTCACCAGCGCACGGCCCTTGAATTTGCCCCCGACGATCCGCACCGCCTCAGCCCCTAGCTGTCACGGCGCGGCTTGAAGGGGGGCTTGCCCCCCGGACGCGGCCCGCCGGATGGCCTGTCGCCGGAAGGACGCCCACCAGGCTTGCCACCACGCGGCGCCCCCTTGAAGCCACCGACCGACGGACGATCGCCATAAGACTTGCGCTCACCGCCTTCGCGCGGGGCATAATCGCGCTTGGGGCCACGGCCTTCGCCATCACGCGCGGCATAGGGCTTCTTGAAAGCGGGGCGATCGCCACGTTCGGCACCTTCCGCACGGGCCGGACGATTGCCGTAGTCGCGCTTCGGACGGTCATTATAGCTACGTTCGCCACCGGCATTGTCCCGCGCGGCATAAGGCTTCTTGAACGCAGGACGATCACTACGTTCGGCGCGTTCCGGACGTGGCGTCCACTTCTTTTCGCCGCGCTCTTCACGGTTCTGGCCACCGAACTCGCGCTTGGCGCGCTCGTAGGCACCGGCTTCACCGGCGGGAATACCATCGCCATCGCGTTTGGCGTAAGGCTTCCTGAACGGACGGTCACCTTGCGAACCTTCGTTCCGAGGACGATCACCAAAATCACGCTTGGGACGGTCGCTATAGCTCCGCTCACCGCCGGCATTGTCACGCGCTGCATAAGGCTTCTTGAAGGCCGGACGATCACCCGTCGGTCGGTCGCCAAAATCACGGCGGGGCCGGTCGCCCACAGGCCGCTCGCTACGTTCCGGACGCGCCGTCCAGGTCTTTTCACCATAGGGCTTGCGATCGCCGAAATCGCGGCGCGGTGCGGGTTCAGGACGACGATCACGAGCCTCACCGTCGCCTTCAAAGCGCGGACGTTCGTCGAAATCGCGATCCTTGTAATCGCGCTTTTCAAACTCAGTGCGCGGCTTCCATTCTTTCGGTTTATCACCGAATTTCTTGTCGCCGAATTTCTTCGCACCAAAGGCTGGCCCAGAACCAGATTTGTCGCCAAAAGCCTTCTTTTCAAAGCGGTCTCCACCACCGCGACGACCGGCGGGCGCGCCAGTGCTTTCACGGGGAGACGATAAACTGCGTGTCTGTGAAGCACCTTCCGGCGGCAGATTGCGCAGTTGCACCACATCGGCCAGCATCTCGCGGATCACCCGCGGGCCGATTTCCTCTACCTCGCCTGGCTCCAGATTACCGAGCAGGAAAGGCCCGTAAGCCAGGCGAATCAGGCGGTTAACCTTTAGGCCGATCGATTCCAGCACCTTACGGACTTCACGGTTCTTGCCTTCGGTTATCGAAACGGTGACCCAGCAGTTGGCGCGGCCATCGGCCTTTTCCGCCACCTTGTCGAGCGTGGCCTCCATAGGCCCATAAATGACGCCATCGACCGTGGTGCCGTCCTTCAGGGCATCGAGACGCGCCTGGGTGGTGTGACCAAGCGCGCGGGCGCGATAGCGGCGCACCCAGCCGGCGGACGGCAGTTCCAGCGCGCGTGCCAGTTCGCCGTCATTGGTCAGCAGCAGCAGACCTTCGGAATTGAGATCGAGACGGCCTACCTTCAGCACACGCGGCAGGTCCGCCGGCAGCTTGTCAAATACGGTCGGGCGGCCGGAGGGGTCACGCTCCGTAGTCACCAGACCGACCGGCTTGTGATAGCGCCACAGGCGGGTGGGCTCGGCCTTGCCGACTACCTGGCCATCGACGGTAATAACATCGGTTGCCTTGACCAGAACGGCAGGCGTTTCGAGAATACGGCCATTGACGGCAATCTTGCCCAGGCCAATCAGGCGCTCGATTTCGCGGCGCGAGGCCAGGCCGGCGCGGGCCAGCACCTTGGCGATGCGCTCTCCAGCGGCGATCTTGTCATCTTTTTTCGGGGCCTTCTTCGGGCGCTCGGGCTTCTTCCCGGCAGCGTCACGGGCGTCACGCATTTCCTGCGGCATATAGCGGTGACCGTCGGCGATCTCCTGCAATTCCTTCGCAGCCTGGATTTCCTGCGGCGTCAGCTCGCGTTCGGATTCGTTCTGAGGCTCGTTACGCTCTCCAGCGTTACTGTCTTGGGTCACGATGTATCTTTCTAAAATGTCTTGACGCTCTGGTCCTGGCCCGTCTTTAAGTCCTTATGGAAGACGATATCGACTTGATGCGCATGGCGCTGGAAAAGGCGCGCGAGGCGGCCTTGTCCGGCGAGGTGCCGATAGGCGCCTTAATCTACGATCCGTCAAGTAAAACTGTTGTAACAAGTGCCGGAAATGCGCCGATTTCGTTACATGACCCCACGGCACACGCTGAAATAAGGGTTCTGCGCGCGGCGGGTGAGCAACTCGGCAATTACCGCCTGACCGATCTGTGGCTGTACGTGACGCTGGAACCCTGCGCCATGTGCGCCGGCGCTATCAGCCACGCCCGCATCGGCCGGGTCATCTATGGCGCACCTGATCCGAAAGGCGGCGCGGTTGAGCATGGCCCGAAATTCTTCGCGCAGGCCACCTGCCACTGGAAACCGGATATTACCGCAGGCATATTGGCCGAAGACAGTTCGGCAATGCTGAAATCCTTCTTCAAGACCAGACGCAAGGGAACACAAAATGGCGGGTAATGGTTTCAATCTCGGTCCTCTCCAGCCTTTCTGGGATGAAGTGGTCCGCGAAGCCGGCATTGTCTGGGCGAAACTGGGCGAACATCCGGACATGATGGCCAATATCGGCTGGGCCGCGGCTATCCTTGCCATTACCCTGATGCTGTCCGGCATGGCGTCGGACGCCGTAAAACGCGCCTCGCGCCGGCTGGTTCACAAGGATGGCGACCGGACTCTGCTGGAGTTCTTTTCACAGGTGGTGCGTTGGATCGTCCTGGCGGTCGGCCTGGTGGCGGTGCTCAATCGCCTAGGCGTCCAGACCGCTTCCCTGCTCACCGTGCTGGGCGCGGCATCGCTGGCCATTGGCCTGGCCCTGCAAGGCACGCTCGGCAATGTGGCCGCCGGCCTGATGATCCTGTTTAACAAGCCCTATCGCATTGGCGACACGGTCTATCTTGGCGAAATCAAGGGCACGGTGCACCGGCTGGGCCTGTTCGCTACCGAAATCAATACATTGGACGGGGTGCGCGTTTTCGTTCCCAATACAAAGGCATTTACCAACGAGATCACCAACATCACGACAAACGCTGCCCTGCGCCTCGAAGTGCTGGTCGACGTCGCTTACGATACAGACCTTAGACAGGCATTGGATATCCTGATGGATGTAGCGATGAAGCAGCCCGAGCGGCTGAGCACGCATGACCCGGTCGTCGGCCTGACGGAGTTCGCCGCAAGCGGAATTACCGCGAGGGTATTACTTTGGGTCATGCCCGCGCATGGTATCGCCGCCCGAACCAGTCTGATGATTGATATCAAGAACGCCTTTGATGCGGCGGGAATCGAAATCCCCTTCCCACACCAGGTCGAGATCAGCAAGGCTTAAAATTTGTAGCGCAGCCCCAGTTCGACAACGGGATAGGTCTTGAAATCCCTGATGTCATCTTCCAGGCTCTGGCGTTCCGTTTCCAGCGCCGTCTGCACTTCCGGCGTGTCGGCATAGACGCTGTCAGACGTCAGGGTAACGCGTGGGCGCCCCTGGAAATAGGCACCGGCTTCCAGATTGATTTCCACCACACCGACCGGCCAGCGTGCGCCGATACCGAGATAGGGCACGATATCGTCAAATGTGGCGCGTCCATTCAAGGTGCCGACCTGGGCATCGGTCAGGGGCACACCGCCAACGATTACGGTGCCGTTGGCGCGGCCCGTCGCCACGACCTTGTTGTCGTTTTTGTAGACGCCGGCAGTAAGGTAAAGGGGCCCCGTCTCGCTGAAGCGGTAGTCGAGTTGCGCGCCATAGGAGGCGAGTTTCAGATCACCGTCATAGCGGATGTCGTCACTGGTGTCGTCATAACCGAAATTGGCGCCGTTGGCGATGGCGCGGAGAGTAAAATGCGGGCTCAGTTTCACGCCAAACTCGGCGCCATATCCCAGTGTACCGGCACGGGCGCCAATAAAATCAGCCTCGACCGCCTGCGCACTGACAGGGGCAACGGTGATGGCGCCCAGAAGGGCAGTGGCGATAAACAGGTGACGCATGATGTGGCTTCCCAAATTCCGTAAATTTTGCGGCAGCATAGAAATACCACTGCCGGTTCACAAAGTGATTTGAGAAGCTGAAATATTAGAGGGGCGTAAAGGAAGCCTGAACGGCCAGCCGCTTAACTCAGCCCTTTGCGGCCGATATCGTAGAACCGCTGAGCGCGCTGCTCGACCAGTTGATCCGGCGACAGGAAGCTCATCGCCTGCAATTCCTTTTCCAGCACATTACCGAGGGTCTCGATCATGACTTCGGGATCAGAGTGCGCACCGCCGGCCGGTTCCTCGACGATGCGGTCGACAATACCCATTTTGAGCAGGTCGGGTGCGGTGATCTTCATCTGATCGGCGGCATCCTTGGCGCGCGAACCGTCATGCCACAGGATCGAGGCCGCACCTTCCGGCGAGATCACCGAATAGATGGAATGTTCGAGAATCAGCACGCGATTGGCAGCGGCCAGCGCGATGGCGCCGCCGGAACCGCCCTCGCCCGTCACTGTGGCAATCACCGGCACGCGCAAGGTCAGGCCCTTTTCGGTCGAGCGGGCGATGGCTTCGGCCTGGCCGCGTTCTTCCGCGCCGATGCCGGGATAGGCGCCGGCGGTATCGACAAAGGTCAGGACCGGCAAACCGAACTGTTCAGCCATCTCCATCAGGCGCACCGCCTTGCGGTAGCCCTCCGGCCGGGCCATGCGGAAATTGTGCTTGAGGCGCGTGGCGGTGTCATGACCTTTTTCGTGGCCCATGACCACGACCGACTGGCCGCGGAAACGACCCAGGCCACCGACAATCGCCTGATCGTCGCCAAACTTGCGGTCACCGCGCAGTTCGACGAAATCCTCGATCAGGCCGCTGATATAATCGACGAGATGCGGCCGTTCCGGGTGGCGGGCGACCAGCGTCTTCTGCCAGGGATCAAGACGCGAATAGGTCTCGCGGCGCAGAACTTCGGTGCGCTGGCGCAGCGCATCCAGTTCAACATCCAGATTGGCGCCACCGCTTTGCGACAGCGCGGAAAGCTCCTCGATCTTGGCTTCCAGGTCCGCGATAGGCCGTTCAAATTCGAGATAATGTCGCATCAGGTCGCTCTTGATTGCCCCAAATGTACGCGTGTGGCGTTAAAAACCAATACCGAATAAGGCAACACCCTTAAAGGCCATACCTTTTAGAAGAGAGGCCGTTTAACAGCAAGTCGTCATCCGTCAAAGGGGATTTTTCAAGGGACGCGGCTCCTTGCCCCATTCCTGGCGCGCCCCTCGGAACTATCTGAGCCCTATCCTGTACGGCCCTTGGCCAGCGGATGATGACTCTCCACCACCTCGCGCAGGCGCTCACCCGCGACATGGGTATAGATCTGCGTGGTCGAAATATCGGCGTGCCCGAGCAGGGTCTGGACGGTGCGCAGGTCGGCGCCCCCCTCCAGCAGGTGAGTCGCAAACGCATGACGCAGGACGTGCGGAGAGACACGCGCCGGATCGATGCCGGCATTGAGTGCCGCTTCATCCAGCAATTGCCCGACACGCCGGCGGGTCAGGTGGCCATCGGCGCCGCGCGAGGCAAAAAGGAAGGGATTGTTTTTGTCGCCCGCCGGCAAGAAAGCCTGGCGAATCTCCAGATATTCCCGGATAGCGGCCCGGGCAGACGGATTAAGCGGCACCAGTCGTTCAACGCCGCCCTTGCCCCTGATAATCAGGTAGGCCGGATCGCGCTGGACGGCGTCAAGCTTTAAGCCGATCAGTTCGGAAATGCGCATACCTGACGCATAGGCCATCTCGATCAGGCACTCCAGCCGGACGGCCTGGTGCGGGTTCTTCTCCGCGCAGGCGGCGATCAGCGAATCGACCTCAGAGCGGGAAAGGACTTTCGGCAGGCTCAGTCCTTTTTTAGCGGCGGCGATCTTGCGGCTGGGATCGGCTCCGGCCAGATTTTCCGCCACGCAGAAGCGGTAGAATTGGCGGATCGCCGAACGCTTGCGCTGGGTGGTGGCCGCTGACAGGCCACGTTCGCTCAACAGGGTGAAGTAGCGCGCCAGATCCGGTTCCGCCAAAGCGAGCAAGCCGGAAGCGGTAACCTGCAATGTATCGGCTAGATCCGCCAGATCGCGCCCGTAAGCTTCCAGCGTCGGCTTTGCGGCGTTGCGCTCAACGGCGATCATTTGCAGGAACTGTTTTACGGGGTCGAATCGGGAACTCATAAGGTTAAGTCTGGCAAAGTCACCCTAATATCGTGTAAAGCAGGCAAATGACCGCCGAGCCTGAGCCTTCCGCTACTGAACCCCCAATGCCTGGGCCTCCAGTGCGCCCCGTCTTCACTTTGCCGAAAACCGTTGCGCTTGTCGGCCTGATGGGCGTTGGCAAGACCACCATAGGCCGCCGCCTGGCCGATCATTTTGGCCTGCCCTTTGTTGATGCCGACGAGGAGATCGAGAAAGCCGCTGGCATGACCATCGCCGATATCTTCACCAACTACGGCGAAAAAGGCTTCCGTGACGGCGAACAGCGCGTCATCGCCCGTCTGCTGGAAGGGGAACCGCGTATCCTGGCCACCGGCGGAGGTGCCCTGACCCACCCCCTTACCCGTGAAAACCTCAAGGCCAAAGCCATTACCCTTTGGCTGAAAACCGACATCAAGGTGCTGGCCAAGCGCGTGGCCAACCGCCCTCACCGCCCTCTGCTCAAAGACCGGAACCCGATCGAAGTGCTCAAAGAACACGTCAAGACCCGCTATCCCCTGTATGAAATAGCCGACATCACCGTCGACACCGGCGACCAGTCGCACGTCAAGGCGCTCGATCAGGTGGTAGCGGCCCTGCACGCGCACATAACGGGTGCAAAATGAGCGGTATCAGGCGTATTCCGGTTTCCGGCGAGGGCTTCAAAGCCTATGAGGTTATTGTTGGCCAGGGCCTTCTGACCGAGGTTGAAAAATGGGTCGGTCCCTTTCTGACCAACAGGCGCGTGGTCATGGTGACGGATTCCAATGTCGGCCCGCTTCATGCCGACCGCATCCTGGCTCAATTCGAGGCGGCCGGCCACAGGACGCACAAGATCGTGGTGCCCGCCGGCGAGGAAAGCAAATCCTATGACGGCCTGAAATTCGTCCTCGATGCTCTGCTCGATTACGGCCTTGACCGCAAGGATGTAGTCATCGCTCTGGGCGGCGGCGTCATAGGCGACCTGACCGGTTTTGCCTGCGCCGTCTATATGCGCGGCATCGACTTTATCCAGATCCCAACCACGGTCCTGGCTCAGGTCGATTCCAGCGTCGGCGGCAAGACGGCCATAGACCACGAAAAGGGCAAAAACCTGATCGGCGCCTTCTGGCAGCCGCGCCTGGTGCTGTGCGATCTCGATATCCTCAAAACCCTGCCAGCGCGTGAAATTCGCTGTGGATATGCCGAGATCATCAAGTACGGCCTGCTGGGTGACAAAACCTTCTTCGAGTGGCTTGAAGCCAATGACAACAAGGTTCTGGCGCTGGAGCCGGAAGCCATCCTCCATGCCGTCGCACGATCGGTCGAGATGAAGGCCGAGATCGTGGCCGCCGACGAGCGCGAGGGCGGTCAGAGGGCTTTGCTCAACCTGGGCCACACCTTCGGCCATGCGCTGGAGGCAGAGGTCGGTTTCGGTGATATCCTTTTGCATGGCGAGGCCGTGGCCATCGGCATGGCTCAGGCTTTCCGCTACAGCGCGCTCAATGGTGAATGCACCGAGGAAGACTCCGATCGGGCCGTGGCGGCTATTCAACATGCCGGCCTGCCAACGCGCATGAGCGATATCAGGAACGCCCCCTTCGATGCCGACCGCCTCATCATTCATATGGGTCACGACAAGAAGGCCGAGGGCGGCACCCTCACCTTCGTCCTCATCAATGGCATCGGTCGGGCCTTCATTGCCAAAAAGGTGCCGGCGGAACAGATTGCCGAATTCCTCATATTGGATGGCGCCGTTTCATCCGCCACGGCGCCAGCTTAAAGGTCCAGTCTCATGCTGATCGCTTCCCTTATCGCACTGGTGCCTGTGCTGTTGCTGATACTGGGGGTGTCGGCGATTTTCAGTGCCGGCGAGACCTCGATGACGGCCGCCTCGCGCGGCCGGATGCACCAGCTTGAGCGCGACGGCGACAAGGCGGCCAGGCGGGTCAACAAGCTCCTGACCAACCAGGAAAAGATGATCGGCGCCATCCTGCTGTTGCAGAATGTGCTCAATATCGGCGCCTCGGCCATCGCCACCATCTCCATTGACCGTGCCATTCCCGGCCCGTGGGGTGCAGCCATTTCCACCGCCTTCATGACCGTCATGGTGCTGGTCTTCGCCGAAGTCCTGCCCAAAACCCTGGCCATCATGAAGCCGGATGATGTGGCCCGCTTCCTGTCACGGCCCGTAAGCTGGACCGTCTTCATCTTCGGCCCGATCATCAATGCCGTGCAATGGTTCGTGCGCGCCGTGCTGCGCCTGTTCGGTGTGCGCATGTCGATGGAGGTCGATGTGCTGGCGGCGCACGAGGAAATCCGCGGCGCCGTTGAATACCACCACGACGAAGGTGCGGTGCAGGTTGAAGACCGCAACATGTTTCGCGGCGTGCTCGACCTCGCCGAACTCGATGTCAGCCAGATCATGGTTCACCGCAAATCGATCGACATGATTGATGCCGACCTGCCGACCGAGCGCATCATCGACATCGCCCTGGGTTTCAGCCACACCCGCGTACCGCTTTACAAGGACAACACTGAGAATATCATCGGCATTCTGCACGCCCGTGACCTGATGGCGGCGGTGATCCGAGCCAAGGGCGATATCAAAAGTGTCGATGTCATGGCCATTGTGCGCGAGCCGTGGTTCATCCCCGACACCACCAACCTGAAAGACCAATTGGCCGAATTCCGCCGCAAGAAGGCGCATTTTGCCCTGGTGGTCGATGAATACGGCGCCCTGCAGGGGCTGGTGACGCTGGAGGACATTCTGGAAGAGATCGTCGGTGAAATCGACGACGAACACGACGCTGTTCTTACCGCCCTGCGCCGCCAGTCCGATGGATCGATCCATGTCGATGGCGACCTGGCCATACGCGACCTCAACCGTGCCATGGACTGGGAATTGCCCGACGAGGATGCCGTCACCATCGCCGGTCTGGTCATTCACGAGGCCCGCACCATTCCGGAACCCGGTCAGACCTTCATCTTCTATGGCCGCAAGTTCCAGATCATGCGCCGCCAGCGCAACCAGATCACGGCGATCAAGATTTCACCGGTCTAGAAAATCGCGCTTAAGACAGGAATACAAATGAAATATTTCAGGAATATTCCGCTTCTTATCTTTGCAGCCATCGCGGCCCTGATGATGGCCCTCGCGATTATAGACAAGGTGTTTTCCCTGAAATGGGGATACGAATGGAAACACATTTTATATTTGCTGGGCTTTCTATTCGGCGCCTTCATTTTATTTATATTCGGCGAAATATTAGATCGAATAGGAAGTCGCAGAGGCAAGTAGCACCGTCATAAATCTAGCTAGCGTCAAGAAAAATCCCGCCGGAGCGGTCCGACGGGATTTTGATTCTAGTTATGAAGCCTTACTCGCCCGAATGTACCTCTTCCGGCTCGTCCTTGCCCTGGGCATGGAACAGTGGCGATATCATCTTGCCGAAGAAGTGCGATATCTCATCGATGATCGTGTAGGTTGCCGGCACGAACACCAGTGACAGCAAGGTCGAGGTGATCAGGCCGCCGATCACCGTCACCGCCATGGGCTGGCGGAAGGCGTCATTGCCGACGGCCACCGGAATCATGCCGGCGCCCATGGCCACGGTGGTCATGACGATCGGACGCGCCCGCTTTTTGGCGGCTTCAAACAGGGCCTCGGTGCGCCCCATGCCCCCCTTGATTGCCACCATGGCGTATTCGACCAGCAGGATCGAGTTCTTGGCGGCGATACCGACCAGCATGATCAGGCCGATATAGGTCGGCATCGACATGCTCATCTGTGCCAGTATAAGCCCGATGAAAGCCCCGCCAAAGCAAAGAGGCAGCGCCAGCAGGATGGTGAACGGATGGCTGAAAGAACCAAACAAAAGCACCAGCACCACATACATCAGGGCGATACCCGTCAGAATGGCGGCGATGAAGTTCGGCACCATTTCCAGGAAGTCCTCGGTATTCGGATTGGGCACAATGCGAACGCCAGGGATTTCGCCTTTCTTGAGCTTGACCATGGTCGGCGTCGCCATGACGGCAGCATCGGCAGTCCCGTTGGGTACGCCGTTCAGGTCACCATTGACCGTGGCCGAACGGGTGCGGTCGATCCGGTTGATCTTGATCGGACCGGCGCCGAAGCTGATATTGGCCACCGCCGTCAGCGGCACCGATGTACCGCTGCGCGTCGGCACCATCAGCGTATTGAGGTTGTTGATGTCATAGCGGGCATCGGCCTTCAGCAGGACGCGGATCGGAATCTGGCGGTCGCCGTCATTATATTTGGCCAGGATCTGATCGATATCGCCCATTGTGGCCACGCGCGCCGCCGAGGAGATGGTCTCGGTCGAGACCCCCATCAGTGCCGCCTGGTCGGGCTTAGGCGTGATGACGACTTCCGGCTGCACCAGGTTATCCTCGGAATGGACATTGGTCAGTTCCTTGAGCGCCGCCATTTCCCGCAGCAATTGCTGCGAGGTGGAGGCCAGCAACTGTTCGTTATCCGAGGCCAGGATATAGGCCACGCCGGTGCCGCCGCCGCCATCCTGGCCGAAGCTGCTGTGGATGCCGGGATATTTGGCCAGGGTCTTCGAGAATGCCTGCTCGAACTGGGTCTGCGAGAGCTTGCGCTCCTTTTTCGGCACCAGGTTGACCGTGATCGTGGCGTTTTCCATGTTCATCACAGCATAGGTGCTGCGCACCTCCTTGTGCGTGGCCAGGTCGGCGACGATGCGCTTGACCACATCATCGGTTTCCTGCAGCGGCGTTCCGGGTGTCAGGGTCAGGCTCATGACCGACATCGACTGGTCATCGGCCGGAATGTTGTCGCTCGGAATCGTGCTCAAAAGCGCGATTGAGCCCGCAAAGAACATGATTCCACCCAGGAACGGCGCCCAGCGCGCCCGCAGAAGCGAGGTCTTGAGGCGGACCGTCAGAATGATGGTGCCAATGACCCCAGCAAGCCCGACGAGTGCGATAACCCCACCAATGATCTGCGAGGGCAGTTCCGGCTTGATGATGGCGCCATCCGGGCCGGGGTGGGGAAAGATAAAGCCCGATCCCATCGCCATGATGCCCAGCGAGAACAGCAGCCCGAATTCAAGCGCCGCCCACCGTGCCTTCATGTAAGGTTTGTACAGAATGAAGAACAGCAGCAGAGTCACGCCGAAGACACCGGCGGCGGCGATACCCATCGGCACCAGTCCTTTCGTCAGGTACTGGATCAGCAGCATGATCGAAATCAGCGCCCCGTGCATGAAAATATACCAGCGCCATTTCAGATGGCCTTCCAGGCACCATTTCAGCATCGCCTGATAACCATCCATCCAGAATGGCTTGTCATGGTCGTGCTTGGGATTGGCGCGCAACAGATAGGCGCCCATCAGCGGCGTCAGGGTGCGCGCCACCACCAAAGAGAAAAATACCGACACACACGACGCGATGGCGAAGCTCTTGAAGAACTGCCCGACGATCCCTGGCATGAAGCCGGTCGGCGCGAAAACAGCGATCAGGGTCGCCGTGGTCGCCACGACGGCCAGGCCGATTTCATCGGCGGCCTCGATGGCGGCCTGATATGGCTTCTTGCCTTCGCGCATATGCCGAACGATATTCTCGATCTCGACGATAGCGTCATCGACAAGAATACCGACGGTCAATGACAGGGCCAGCAGGGTCACCACGTTGAACGACTGGTTCAGCAGGTGCATGACATAGAAGGTTGGCAATAGCGACATCGGCATGGCGACGGCGGAAACCAGGGTGGCCCGCCAGTCGCGCAGAAACAGCCAGACCACGAACACGGCCAGCGCCGCACCGATAGCCAGGGCCTCCATCGAGGTATCGAAACTGCGCTGCACTTCCTTCACCGAGGAGGACACTTCTTCGATCTGCACATTCGGGTTGGAGGCTTTCAGCGCCTCGACGGCCGCGCGCACCCCTTCAGCCACATGCACTTCCGACGTGCCGCGGGTCCGCTGGATATTGAAGCCGACGACCTCATTGCCGTTATAGCGGGCGCGCGTCCGCGGTTCGGACCAGGTGTCGCTGACCGTGGCGATATCGCCCAGGCGCACACTGCCGCCGTTGGACAGGGTGATGCGCGTGTCCGAAAGCTGCTGGACGCTGCTGGCGCCGCCAACCGTGCGGATGGTCTGTTCCGAGGCGCCGGCATTGAAACGACCGCCCGGCATGTTGACGTTGAAATTGCGCAATTGCTGGCTGATATCGCCGGCCGTCACGCCTTGTGCCGCCAGCTTGGCGGGATCAAGCTCGATACGGATTTCACGGTCAACCCCGCCGTCACGCGTCAGTTGCGACACGCCCTTGACGCCCAGAACCTTTTTGGCAACATCGTTATCGACATACCAGCTCAGGTCTTCCGGCGTCATGTTGGCGGCGCGGATCGTATAACTGAGCAGCGGCTGCCCCTGCGCATTCTCGACGCGCGACACAATCGGATCGAGCACATCGGACGGCAGGTTGGCCCGCACACCGGCCACGGCGTTGCGGACATCGTTCGTCGCCTTCTCCAGGTCGGTTTCGAGCTGGAAGGTGATAATGGTGGTCGATGCGCCTTCGTTGACAATCGACTGGATATGGCGGACGCCGCCCAGGCCCGATACGGAATCCTCGACGATACGCGTTACCTGGTTCTGCAGTTCGGTCGGCGCGGCACCGGAACGGACAACGGTGACGACCACGATCGGGAAGTCGATATCCGGCCAGTTATTGATGCGCATCTGACCGAAGCCGAGAAAACCGGCGATCGTCATGACGACAAAGAAAACAAGGGTCGGGATGGGGTTGCGGATCGACCAGGACGAAATCTGGAAGCCACCGCCGCCTTGCGCTGAAGATGCGGTTGACATGATCAGTGCTCTCCGCCCGCTGCCGTTGTGGCCGTAGCCTTAACCAGGTCGCCATCATTGAGGAAGCCGGCGCCGGTTGTGACCACGCGGTCTCCCGCGACAAGCCCTTCCCTGACAATGACATCCTTGCCGCCCGTCGTCGTGCCGAGCAGGACCTTGCGCAGGTGTGCCTTGTTATCCGTACCGACCACAAAGACCTGCGGCAGGTTTTCATGATAGACGACAGCATTTTGCGGGATCAGCAATACGTTCTGAGAACCGGCATCTATGGTGCCGGAAGCAAACATGCCCGGACGCAGGCCCGAAGACCACGGCACGCTGACGCGCGCATAGCCCAGACGCGTGGCCGGGTCTACCATCGGCGTGACGATGCGCACCGAACCGCTGACCGGCCCGGTGGATTCACTGGTGACCGTCACCGGCATACCGGCGGAAATATTATGCAGGTCGCTTTCCACCACCTGCATGTTGAGTTCGATGCGGCCATCACGGACAATGCGGAACAATTCGGCGCCCTGGCTGATATTCTGGCCAAGCACAGCCGTGCGATGGGTGACGATGCCGGACACCGGCGCGCGCACGGTGGCCATGTTGAGCTGGGTTTGGGCCGTCTGCATGGCGGCTTCCGTCGTCAGCTTGGCGGCCTCGGCATTATCGAGCGCGGCGGCCGACAGATAGCCCTGTTGGAACAGGGTCTGGGCGCGCTGGTACGCCTTGTTCGACTGGTTGTAGTTGGCCTGGGCCTGCTTGAGCTGGGCCTGGAGCAGGACGTCGTTCATTTTCAGCAGGGGCTGCCCTTGCTTGACGGTTTGCCCTTCATCGGCCAGCAGCGCCACGGCGGTCAGACCACCGGTTTCGGCGCCGACGGCGACCTCCTGCCAGGCGCTGATCGTACCGGTGCCCACCACCTGGACCGGGGCCGTATCCTGACGTACCACGGCGAAATTGACGACCGCCGCATGGGCTTCCGCCTTGCCATCGTCCTTCTTTTTCCCGCAGCCGCTGATGCCTGCACCAATGACCAGCGCCATGGCGACAAACGCCGCCACTGATCGTGACCGCGAACCGGCTTTCAGAGTTCCCCAAATCATGCCCATTGATCCTACTTTTCTCATGCGCCGCTGCTTAAGCGAACACCGTTGTTTCTTTACCGCACTCTGATGTGCGCCCCGTTGCCTGTCAACGAAAGGCGACATTACAAATCTTTCACTAATGCGCACCCCCGGCAGGCGTCATTGCGCCCGCATGACACCGTTCTCTTTCGCTATATCACGAATTGGCAGAAAACTGTCAGCAGCTAAAACGCTGTAATGCCTGAAAAGAGGGTTAACCGGGCGATAATCGCCGGGCTATTGCATATTTATGCCACCTGCGTCAGCTTAAGGCTTCTGATCAAGGGAGAACGTGATGAGATGGCAAGGCGGACGCAGGGGCGGCGTTGAGGATCGCCGGGGCGGCGGTGGCGGAATGGGCCCCGTGGCGGGCGGCGGCGGGCTGGTTCTGGTGGTTGTTGCGCTGATCGGCTATTTCGTATTCGGCATCGACCCGCAGACCATCATGAGCGCCGGCAGCCAGAGCGCGCCGGCGTCAGAAGTGCAAGCCTCAACCGGTACGCCGGGTGATGAGGAAGGCCAGTTCGCCGACGTTATCCACACCTCCGCCAATGACACCTGGCAGGCGCTTTTCCAGTCGGAAGGCAGGGACTTCCGTCCCTCCACCATCGTGCTCTACACGCAGGGCACGCCGACGGGCTGCGGCATGGGCGAAGCGGCCATGGGGCCTTTCTACTGTCCGGCCGACGAGAAGGTATATATCGATCTCGATTTCTTCCGCACGCTCGATAACCAGCTCGGCGCGCCGGGCGATTTCGCCAAGGCCTATGTCATCGCCCACGAGGTAGGCCACCACATCCAGAAGCTGGAAGGCACCAGCGACGCGGTCAGCCGCCAGGAACAACGCCTGAGCAAGACCGGCGCCAATGCCCTCTCCGTCAAGCTGGAGCTCCAGGCCGATTGTTATGCCGGCGTCTGGGCCAAGCGCGCCAACGACAAGGAACACTGGATCGAGGCGGGCGATATCGATGAAGCCCTGGGCGCGGCCACGGCGGTGGGTGACGATACGCTCCAGGAAAAGACTCAAGGTCGCGTGGTGCCGGACAGCTTCACCCACGGCTCGGCGGCCCAGCGCACCCAGTGGTTCAAGGCCGGCTTCCGCGCCGGCGATCCGGCGGATTGCCGTACCTTCGACTAACGCACCTCGATTGCCGGCAGGCTATTGATCGGCTCGATGGTGATATTGCGGAAGAAGGTTTCTGCCCCTTCCGATTGCAACTGTATCGCGCCGTGCATGACCGGTTCGCAGGGGGCCGTATCGCTGGCCTTGTCGCAGATGCCCCATAACTCCATGACCGGCACGCCATTGACCACATGGACGGCATGGTTGGCGAAGACGTAGAGGTCGAGCGTGTTCCACTGGCCGACCGGCTTGTCGGCATTGAAATTGTTTTCGATGTTCCACAGGGCAGTATTGCCAACCGCCGAGCCTTTCGGGGCGCCGACCATGAAGCGCTGCTTCGGATCAATGAGTGATGGGTCAATGGCCACGCTGGAATCGACCTGCAGGCCGTTACCGACCGGCACCACCATGCCGACGCTGCCGGTCATGATCTCGAACTCGACCGCGCGCGACCAGGTGCCCCAGACCGCGCCGGGTGCGCCGTGGGTGTGATACAGCAGGCCGTTGTTTTCCGGATCGTTGAGGCGGGGCGCGTAGCGTTTGCCGCTCCACTTGTAGTCCAGCCGCAGGTGGTAGTTCTTGAAGTCGCCCTTGTGGACCAGGCTGCCCCAGGTCTCGCCGCTGACACGCAGGGCCGGCGCGCCATCCTCGGTCACCACCGTGAAGATATCCCCCTTGCCCGCCACGCCGATCGGCGCGTCGTGCTTCGCCAGATAAGTCTGCGCCGGATCCCTGTAACCCAGCCAGGCCGTCCAGTCGTTCAAATCCTTGCCATTGAACAGCGCCTCAGCCGGTCCCGTGGCCTGTGGAATATTCTTCAGCACCAGGCCTTGCGGATGGAAGGCCGGCGCTTCGGCCCGCGCCACGCCCAGCCCGAACGCCAGGACAAGCCCGGCAGTAGCAGCAACACGCTTCAACATATCTCTTCCCAACTTTTATATGATTGTACGCAATGGTAATCGATTACATACACATGCGTCACAGAAAAGAAAAGCGTCTCTCAATGCGTGGCGGACTTGTTCAGCGCATCGTACATGTTGATTTTCATGCCGCCCGGAACGGTCATATCGCCGCCCTTCATATCGACTGGACAATCGCCCAGGCGTTTGCCAATCACCGTGGTGGTCGATTTGCCGTCCCCGCTCATCGGCGGTTCCATGGTGGCGGCGATCGTCTGATGATACTCGCTGTCGCTGATCATTTCCATGCGGATATGGCTGGTAATCTTGCGCCCGGACATATGGCACACCGAATCGACATCCACGGTCGTTGCGGTCTTGACGATATTGTTTTGCGTGCATTGCGCATCGCCCGTTCCCTTCAGGCCGACCTCGACCATCCGTTCGCTCAGGCCCTGATCCACGCAAAGCTTGCTGACCAGGCCCGCTGGCATTCCCGGCACCGAGGTTGTCATTTCCCACAGGCCCGGTTTCTGCGCCATCGGATTGGCCTGCGCCAGCGGGGCCGGTTTCGCGGCCTCAATGCCCGCTGTCGGTCCTTCCGGCGCTTTTGGCTTGCTGCACGCGGCCACCAGGCCCAATGCAGCCACCATTACCAGGCTTGTGGTCAAACGCATAATTGTCATGAGGCGTCTCCTCCAGGCTATGGTTGGCACCATACAACCGAAGAACGACGTTACAAACCCCTATTAGCGAAACTTGGCCAGAACGAGCCCAGCCTTGAGTTTCACGCCATCCCCTGTCACGTAATCCCCCGGCTTCATGCCGGCCGGACAGTCCCCCAGGCGCTTGCCGTCGGTGATCGTGACCTGGTTGCCATGACCAGCAAAAGCCGGCGAATACCGGGTCTCGACCGTCTGGTGGAAGGCATCATTACCGATGATATCGACATGGATATGCGAGGTCAGGGTGGTATCATTGACCATGCAGACCGTATCGATATCGGCGCCGTCATCGCTCTTGGTAACCGAGCGCGCCGAGCATTCAAGATGGGCCATTTCCGGCTTGCCCGGCAGATCATGGCCGATCAGGGCCAGCTTTTCGCCTTGCGCGTCGTTGACGCAGATTTTCGACACCGAACGCCCACCCAGTTGCGGCAAAGTCTGGGTCAGTTGCCAAAGCCCGGCCCGCTGGCCCAGTCGGCTGACCTTGTAGACCGGCGCGCTTTCGGACTCCGCCTCACTGGCGGCGGCACTTTCCGCCGCCGACGCCTCTGCCGCCGATAATCCGGCCCCGTCTTCCACAAAGGGCGTGCGCGGCGCTTCCGGCTTGTCGCAGGCCGTTACAAGGAAAGCTGTCATCCCCAGCATGACAAATTTAAACTTCATTGTGCTTCTGCCTCCGATGACTGGCTATCGCCATCCATCGACATGACCGGCGAGTAGCTGGCGTAGGCCGCCGCCTCTTCGGCCGTCAGACTGGCGGCGGGGCTTTCGCCGGCGTCCGCCATATCACCGGAAGCTCCAGGGCGCGGACTGCAGCCGCCGAGGACGCAAATAACCAGGCCGGACGCAATTAAACAGACAAACGGTTTCATACTTGACCTTTAAAGACACCCTATTTCCGAACATATTCACGAGATTGTAAAGACGAAATTCGGAAGTCACGCGTCAAGTCGGCGAGATGGCGGGGTCATCCGGCAGTTTCCAGTCGATGGGCGCATAGCCTTTCGACGCCAGAAACGCATTGGCGCGCGAAAAGGGCTTGGTGCCGAAAAAGCCGTTATGGGCCGAAAGCGGCGATGGATGGACCGATTTGATCACCAGGTGCTTCGAGGTATCGACAAAAGCGGCCTTTTTCTGCGCATAGCTGCCCCACAGGATGAAGACCACTGGCTGAGGCAGGTCATTGACCGCGCGGATCACCGCGTCGGTGAACTTTTCCCAGCCCTTGCCCTGGTGCGCCGCCGCCAGGCCCATCTCGACCGTCAGCACGCTGTTCAGCAACAAAACGCCCTGTTTCGCCCAATGCTCCAGGAATCCGTGACGCGCCGGCGGGATACCGAGATCGCCTTGCAATTCCTTGTAGATATTGACCAGTGACGGCGGAATGCGCACGCCGGGCCTGACCGAGAATGACAGGCCATGCGCCTGGCCTTCGCCGTGATAAGGATCCTGGCCCAGGATGACGACACGTACCTTTTCCGGCGGTGTCAGGTCGAGGGCACGGAAATAGTCGTTGCCCTTTGGGAATATCCGCTTACCCGCTGTGCGCTGTGCCTGAAGAAAAGCGCGCAGGTCGGCCATATAGGACTTGGAAAATTCCGGCGCCAGCAGGGCCTTCCAGCCGTCATCGAGTTTGACATCGCTCATGCCGGCATCCGGCCCCGACTCCATTATTAAGTCAAGCGCTCAAGCGCCGCGCGGGCTACCTCGCATAAGCTCGGGCGGGCCTTGCCCTTGCCGGCTAAAGCCGGAAACACCAAGGCTCAAGCGCCGCGCGGGCTGCCTCGCATAAGCTCGGGCGAGCCTTGCGCTTGCCGGCTAAAGCCGGAAACGCCCATCAGGATTTCGTGCAGGTGCCCGCCACCTTACCCATGACATGCAGTGTCGCATCCTGTCCGGCAGCGGAAGCCGTTACATCGCCACTGAAAGATTGCCCTTCCGCGGCAATGGTCAGAGACCCCGTGCCCTTCACGGCGGCGCAGTCCGTGGTCCAGGAGACCGTATTGCCCGCCTCACTGAATGTCTGGCCCTCGCATTGCGGTCCGGTCACGACCACAGGCGGCGCTTTCAGGTCTTCCGGATTGGCGCAGAGGCTGGCCGTTGTAGTGGTCGGCGCCTGGCCGGCGACCGTCGTTGTGGTGGTAATTTCCCACAGCGAATCCGGTCCCGGCAAAACCGGCGCGTCCGCGACCTCCGGCGGCGTATCGGCCACAGCGGATGCGGCCGCTGTCGGCTTTGGATCAGACACAACCTGATCCATTACAGCTGGGGAAACAACGCCGAACACAAAGCCGGCAGCGGCCGTAAAGGTCAGAGCAAGGGTGGGACTCATGAACAAGGCTCCTGTCAAAACAAAAACCCCGCAATGCCGCCCACCGCCATATTAAGCCTGGAACCCGATCACGCCAAATCAAAAACGCATCAAGCATTTGACATTTATTGATTTTTTATACGGTTCGCCTTGCCTCGAAAGCCCCGGCCGATACCCGCCTTACCGCAAATTTGCAGGCTTTAGGTACTGCACCGGTCGACCACCTTGCCGTCCAAGCCTGTTGTCACCTCGCCCTCCGGCGTCCGGACCGTGCTTTGGCCTTCCACAGCCTTGCCGCCGTGTGAGAATGTCCACTGTCCGGCACCCTGCGCCTCATCGCATTGAGATTTCCACGACACGACATCGCCGTCACGCGTAAATTCCGGATCGCTGCACTTGCCGCCGGTCAGGTCTTTCGGCGGGTTAAGCCAGCTATCCTCTGACATGCACATCCAGGTCGTATTCTTGCTTGGCGCGCCATCGCCGGTTTGCGTCTCGACTTCGAGTTCCCACAAACGACCCTTTTCGTAAGCCGCAGCCTCGGTCGCGCCCATGACTGTAAACAGCGCCACAGCGGCGCTCAAAAGATACATATTGCGCAGTGTCATCTTTCCTCCTGAAAAATCTCTCTCCCTCTGAATTGAGCTTAGACCATATAAAAGGCGCAACTCAAGACCACTCTCACAGATGTGACACAGCACAAAATTGAATCAAGTTAATCTATAATCGCACATAAAAATCTTTACTTAAAAACAATACACCATAAAAATTCATGTATCCAATAATTATATACATAATTTTTATTTTAAATTTACAGTTATGATTCATGCATTTAAAGCTGACACAATTGAGACATAACACAATTGTGAAGGCGCCGGAAGCACCACTGTGCTCGATGCAAATGAAACCGCCGTATATTGTATCAGATCGGTAAGTGTGTATTGTCACCACTTTGCAATCATAACTTCACAAAACCGAGGCCGCTCGTGACTCTCCGATCCCCCTCTGCCCTTCGCGCCCTGCTTGCAGGCACAGCCTTTCTGTTCCTGGCCGGCGCCGCCCTGCCCACCTTCGCCGCCGACGATGCCAAAGCGAAGCCGGACGCCGCCGCCGATAAAAAGACCGACAAGGATGACGCCTTGCCGCCTTTGCCCGATGACAAGACGATCCACCAGTCGATCCAGCTCAATGGCAAGGCGCTGGGCTATGACGCCACGGTTGGCAGCATTCCGGTGCGCGACGCCAAGGGCAAGAAGATCGCCGATGTCGTCTTCACCGCCTATATCGTGCCCGGCAAGGATGCCGGAAACGATTCTGGTCGCCCCGTGACCTTCACCTTCAACGGCGGCCCCGGCGCCTCCTCGGTCTATCTCAATATGGGTGCCGTTGGCCCCAAGCGCGTCCAGTTCGGTGACGAAGGTGACTCACCCTCCGATTCCAGCGTCACCACCGACAATCCCAATAGCTGGCTCGATATGACCGACCTGGTCTTCATCGACCCGGTCGGCACCGGCTATTCGCGGTCTCTGGAAGATGACGACGCCACCAAAAAGGATTTCTGGTCCACTGAAGCGGATATCCAGTATCTGTCGCGTGTCGTCTATGACTGGCTGGTCAAGAATGGCCGACTGCGGTCGCCGAAATACGTCATGGGCGAAAGCTACGGCGGCTACCGGGCGCCACGCATCGCCAATGCCCTGCAAACCCGCATGGGGGTCGGCGTCTCCGGCCTGATCATGGTGTCGCCCTATCTCGACCCGGCTGCCGTCGGTTCGGAAACCGCGCTGTCGCCCCTGCCGTGGATGATCAATCTGCCTTCCATGGCCGCCGCCAATTTCGAGAAACAGGGCAAGCTGACTCCCGCCGCCATCGCCGAGGTCGAGCAGTATGACCGCACCCAGTTCGTCACCGATTTTCTGGCCGGTCGCTCCGATCCGCAGGCCGTCAGCCGCATGGTGGCCAAGGTGTCCGAATATACCGGCCTCGATCCAGCCCTTGTGGCGCGCATGGATGGCCGCGTCGACAGCATGACCTTTGTGCGCGAAAGCCACCGCAACGAGCGCAAGATCGGTAGCTGGTATGATTCCAATGTCACCGCCTATGATCCCTTCCCGGAATCGCCCAGCCAGAAATCCGGCGACCCGATCCTGAACGCCCTGCTGGCGCCCACCACCAGCGCGATGGTCGATTTCGTCACCCGTGAGGTCGGCTGGAAGACCGACGCCCACTACGAGGCCCTCTCCCCCATTGTCGGTGAAAACTGGCAGCAATATCCCAATGAGGACAAGCCGGTCAGCGACCTGCGCCAAGCCATCGCCAACGATCCGAAGATGAAGGTGTTGATCGCTCACGGCTATAACGACCTGTCCTGCCCCTTCTTCACCTCTCGCCTGGTCGTGGATCAGTTGCCGACCTTTGGCGGCACGAAACAAGTCAAGCTCTCCGTCTATCCCGGCGGCCATATGTTCTACAGCCGCGCCGGCAGTGGCACCGCCTTCAAGGCCGACGCCAAAGCCCTTTACAGCAAGGATTAAGTCATGACTTTCCGCACCCTCACCTGCGCCGCCGCCCTGCTGGCTCTCGCTGCCACACCCGTCATGGCCAAGCCGAAACCTGCCGCACCGGCTGCCAATATGCCCGTCACGCCCATGACGCCTGATGTGTTCGACGGCTATGACAAGGTTCGCCCGGATGCCGACTTCGTTCGCCGCGTCGTCATGGTGCCGATGCGCGACGGCACAAAGCTCTACACCGTCATCGTCTTCAAAAAGGGCACGAAAGACGGCCCGATCCTTTTGTCGCGCACACCCTATGACGCCAAAAGCACCATGGCGCGCACGGCCAGCCAGACGATCAAGGAAGTGCTGCCGGCGATGTATAATGAGTTTGTCGATGACGGCTATATCATCGTGACTCAGGACATCCGCGGCATCCACAATTCCGAAGGCACTTTCGTCATGAACCGCCCGCTGGCCGGGCCGCTCAATGACACCAGGATCGATGAATCGACCGATGCCTACGACACCATCGACTGGCTGTCGAAGAACATCCCTGAATCGAACGGCAAGGTCGGTATCGTCGGCTCTTCTTACTTAGGCTTCACCTCGCTGATGGCCGAGATCAACCCGCATCCGGCGCTCAAGGCTGCCGTGCCGCAAAGCCCGATGGTCGATGGCTGGATGGGCGATGACTGGTTCCATAACGGCGCCTTCCGCGTCAGCAGCTTCGACTACGCCCTGGAGCAGAGCACCGGCAAGGCCGAGGCCGGCGCCGCCATTCCCGGCGGTGTGGGCGATGATTATAACCGCTATCTCGACGCCGGTTCGGTCGGTGATTACGCCCGCAAATGGGGCATCGACCAAGTGCCGTTTGTGCGCAAGCTGATGGAAAACCCAGCCTATACGACCTTCTGGTCCGGTCAGGCGGTCGACAAGTGGATGGCCGCCGCGCCGCTGAAGGTGCCTACCATGCTGGTCGTCGGCCAGTGGGACCAGGAAGATTCCTATGGCGCCCCGGCGGTTTACAAGGCGATCGAGCCCAAGGACACAAATAACGACATGGTCTCCCTGGTCATCGGGCCATGGCGCCATTCCGGCGTCAACCACTATGGCTATGATCTGGGCGCCCTCACCTTCACCGGCGACACAGCGCAGGAATTCCGCGTCAAGTATATGAAACCCTTCTTCGACCACTATCTGAAGGGCGCGCCCGACCCGCACATCCCGCCGGTCCTGACCTACGCCACCGGCGTCAATCACTGGGACGAGTCGCCAAAATGGCCGATGGGCACCCTGACCCCGCTGTATATCGGCGACAACGCCACGGCCAGCTTCGACAAGCCGGCGGCAGCGGCGCATGACGACTATGTTTCCGATCCATCCAAGCCGGTGCCGTTTATTCCGCGCCCGATCAATATGGCGGATTCCAGCCAGTGGAAGCCGTGGCTGGTCCATGATCAGCGCTTCGTCTCCGATCGTCCGGACGTGCTTTCCTATACCAGCGCGCCGCTGGAAAAGGCCGTGCATGTCATGGGCGCGCCGGAGGTCGATCTGTTTGCCGCCACCAGCGGCACGGACAGCGACTGGGTGGTCAAGATTATCGACGTCTATCCTAATGAATCGCCGGAAGACGCCGCCCAGGGATCCAAGCCTTCGATGGCCGGTTTCGAACTGCCCATGGGCATCGAAATCTTCCGCGGCCGCTATGTGCATGGCTTCGATAAACCGCAGGCCCTGACACCCGGCAAGGTAGAAGAATACAAGTTCGCCCTGCCGAACATCGACCACGTCTTCCTGCCGGGCCACCGCATGATGATCCAGGTGCAGTCGTCGCTGTTCCCGCTCTATGACCGCAACCCGCAGACCTTTGTCGATAATATCTTCAACGCCAAGCCAGCCGACTATAAGGCGGCGACGGAAAGCGTTTATCGCGGCGCGGATACCGCTTCAGCGGTATGGCTGCCGATCGTGAAGGAGTAACGATCCAATAATCTCCCCCTCTTGGAGGGGGAGCTGGATTTTTGGTGAAACCAAAAAGACAGAGGGGGTAAACAGACGCTGGTTTACCCCCTGTCGTCTTCGGCTAATCGCCGAAGCCAACCTCCCCCTCCAAGAGGGGGAGAGCTAAACATTACTGAACCGTCGCCGAAACCGTCGAGGCCGCTCTTGTCGCAATGGTCGCCTCATATTGCGCGTGTTCCTCGTCGCGCTCCGTCTTCCATGACTTGAGCAGGACGGCGCGGCGCTTTGGATAGCGGTTTTCCATCGGCGTCCAGGAGATGATCCGGTCCGCCCGCAGGTGGCGGAACGCCTGACGCATCTCGCACCACACCACCACCATGCGGATATGTTCGAAGAAACCAAGCGCGATCGGCCACACAACCCGGTCGGTCGTCACCTCCTTGAGATCCGTATAGCGCACCTCCACGCGGCATTCGCTGCGGATCGAAGCGCGTATATCGCCGAGATCGATCCGGCTCGGCGGCGTCGACCAGCTCGGCACCACCAGTAGGCCGGAGGTATCGATTTCATCGGCCAGATCCTTCGGCAGGACGGCGACAATCTTGGTCAGGGCATTCTGCGCCGCCGCGCCCAGCCGGGCATCACCGCGATCGGCCACCCAGCGCACCCCCAGAACCAGAGCCTCCAATTCTTCCTGACTGAGCATCAGCGGCGGTAACATATAACCCGGCCGCAACACGTAACCGACGCCCGGCTCGCCTTCGATATGCGCGCCCTGCGCCTGAAGGGCACCGATATCGCGGTAAAGCGTGCGCAGGGAGATATCGAGTTCGCGCGCTAATTCGGCGCCCGACACGGGATAACGGTGACGGCGCAGCAGTTGCAGCAGGTCCAGCAGGCGGGTCGCGCGTGACATGACGGCATCCTTTGGTCAGGTGGGCTCAGGTACGCGATACTGACACACTCGTACTATCCACCTGATGACACATTCTGTCAGCATAATTCCGGCGAGACCGCAATTATTGTGAACACTTGACACTCAGGCGATTACATACATACTGGTTGGTATGGAAACACACACATCCCCCCGCCGCAATGCCGGCCACACCCGCGAACGCCTGCTCAATGCCGCCTTTGAGGAGGTCTATCATTCCGGTTTTCGCGGCAGTGACCTCAATACCATCCTGGCGAAGGCCGGCGTGACGAAGGGCGCGCTCTATCACCACTTCGATGGCAAGGAAGCGCTCGGTCATGCGATCGTGGAAGGCGTCATTGCCAAAATCACCCAGGACAAATGGCTGGCGCCGCTCGATGATGTCGATGACCCGATCGATGCCCTGATCGGCATACTGGAAGGCACTGGCACCTCCGAGTCCGAGGTCAATGGTGGCTGTCCGCTCAACAATCTGGCGCAGGAAATGTCACCACTCGACGAAGGATTCCGCCTGCGCCTGTCGGAAATCTTCACCAACTGGATCGGCGGCGTAACCGACGCCCTGCGGTTGGGCCAGGTCAATGGCAAGGTCCGGCGCGATATCAATGCGCGCGAAACCGCCACCTTTTTCGTCGCCAGTTATGAGGGCTATATCTCCTTGGCCAAAACGGGTCAGGATGCCCGCGTGCTGCGCTCCGGCATCAGGCAATTGCGCGTATATCTGGAAGGTCTGCGGCCCCAGATCACGCCGACAATCAAGACAGCGTGAGTTGACGCCAATCTTTACGCGAACGTAAATAACCTGTGACTTGACCTTAATGGTTTCAATTGATACCGTCAAACAAAACAGACGGGGACATTTCTATGACGATTGCATCCGCAGGCGCGAAGTTCCGCGCGGCACTGGCCGCTGAAAAGCCCTTGCAGGTCATAGGCACCATCAATGCCAATCACGCCCTCCTGGCCAAGCGCGCCGGCTATCACGCCATTTACCTGAGCGGCGGTGGCGTGGCGGCCGGATCGCTGGGGATGCCCGATCTGGGTATAAACACGCTCGACGACGTGCTGATCGATATCCGCCGCATCACCGACGTCTGCGACCTGCCCCTGATGGTCGATATCGATACCGGCTTCGGCCCGTCTGCCTTCAATATTGAACGCACGGTCAAGTCGCTGATCAAGTTCGGTGCCGCCGCCTGTCATATCGAGGACCAGGTCGGCGCCAAGCGCTGTGGTCACCGCCCCGGTAAGGAAATTGTCTCCACGTCCGAAATGGTTGATCGCGTCAAAGCCGCCGCCGACGCCAAAACAGATCCTGACTTCTTCCTGATCGCCCGTACCGACGCCATCGCCGTCGATGGTGTGGATGCCGCCATCGAGCGCGCCGTCAAATGCGTCGAGGCCGGGGCCGACGGCATCTTCGCCGAAGCCGCTTACGATCTCGACACCTATCGCCGTTTCGTCGACGCCGTGAAGGTGCCGGTGCTGGCCAATATCACCGAATTCGGCAAGACGCCTTTGTTCACGCGCGACGAACTGGCCTCGGCCGGCGTCGCCATCCAGCTCTATCCGCTGTCGGCCTTCCGTGCCATGAACAAGGCGGCTGAAAATGTCTATGAAACCATCCGCCGCGATGGCCACCAGAAGAATGTGCTCGATACCATGCAGACCCGCGAGGAGCTGTATGACCGCATCGGTTACTACGCATTTGAAGACCGCCTCGACGCGCTCTTCAATACAAACAAGCAATAAACAGGAACAAGGAAATGCCCCATGGACGGAGACTCACCAAACGGCTTTAAGCCCAAGAAATCCGTGGCGCTGTCCGGCCAGATCGCCGGCAATACCGCCCTGTGTACGGTCGGCCGCACCGGCAATGACCTGGCCTATAGGGGCTATGATATTCTCGACCTCGCGGCCACCTCCGAATTCGAGGAGATCGCCTACCTGCTGGTCCACGGCAAGCTGCCCAATGTCAGCGAACTCAGCGCCTACAAGACCCGGCTAAAATCTCTGCGTGGCCTGCCCGCCACGCTCAAGGCTGTTCTGGAAAGTCTGCCCTATTCGACCCATCCGATGGACGTCCTGCGCACCGGTGTGTCCGTGCTCGGCTGCCAGTCGGCGGAGCGTGAGGACCACAACCATCCCGGCGCACGCGATATCGCCGACAAGCTACTGGCCAGCCTCGGCTCAATGCTGCTCTACTGGTATCAGTTCAGCCACAACGGCAGGCGCATCGAAGTCGAAACCGACGACGACTCGATCGGCGGCCACTTCCTGCACATGCTGCATGGCAAGCCGCCGCCGTTGTCCTGGGTGGATGCCATGCACACCTCGCTGATCCTCTATGCCGAACATGAATTCAATGCTTCGACCTTCGCCGCTAGAGTGATCGCCGGCACCGGTTCGGACTTCTATTCCTGCATCATCGGCGGCATCGGCGCCCTGCGCGGCCCCAAGCATGGCGGCACCAACGAGGTCGCCTTCGACATCCAGAAGCGCTATGACAATCCGGACGAGGCCGAGGCCGATATACGTGCCCGCGTCGAACGGAAAGAGGTGATCATCGGCTTCGGCCATCCGGTCTACACCGTCTCCGATCCGCGCAATGTGGTGATCAAGGAGGTGGCCCGCCGCCTTTCCGCCGAGCAGAACTCCATGAAAATGTTCAATATCGCCGAGCGGCTGGAAAGCGTGATGTGGGATGCCAAGCGCATGTTCCCTAATCTCGACTGGTTCTCGGCGGTCTCCTACCACATGATGGGCGTGCCGACCGATATGTTCACCCCGTTGTTTGTGATTTCGCGCACGGCCGGCTGGTCGGCGCATATCATCGAGCAACGCCAGGACGGCAAAATCATCCGCCCCAACGCCCACTATACCGGCCCCGAAGATCGCCCCTTCGTGCCATTGAAAGATCGTCCTTAAATCTTTCTCCTCCCCATTTCTTAAATGGGGAGGTGGCGGGCTTGTCCCGCCGGAGGGGCGCCCCTCCGTCAGCGCTCCGCGCTGCCACCTCCCCAGCTACGCCAGGGAGGAGATGCTACAGAAAGCCCCAAATGTCCGCCCATATTCCGAACGAACGCCCCGCCCCTGATACGGTCCTCACCGATATCGTCGACTATGTCCTGAATTACGAAATCACCTCCGGCCTGGCCTATGAAACCGCGCGCAACTGCCTGATCGATACCCTCGGCTGTGGCCTGGAGGCGCTCGACTACCCCGCCTGCACCAAGTTGATGGGGCCGATCGTGCCCGGCACCATCGTGCCCAATGGCGCCAAGGTGCCCGGCACCCAGTTCCAGCTCGATCCCGTCCAAGCGGCCTTCAATATCGGCGCCATGATCCGCTGGCTCGATTTCAACGATACCTGGCTGGCGGCCGAATGGGGTCATCCGTCCGATAATCTCGGCGGCATCCTGGCGGTGGCCGACTGGCTGTCACGCACCGCCATCGCCAATGGCAAAAAACCGCTGCTGATGCGCGATGTCCTCACCGCCATGATCAAGGCGCACGAGATTCAGGGCTGCCTGGCGCTGGAAAACAGCTTCAACAAGGTCGGGCTTGATCATGTCGTCCTCGTCAAGGTGGCCTCCACCGCCGTGGTGGCGCACATGCTCGGTCTTGAACGCGACGAAATCATCAATGCCGTGTCGCTGGCCTGGGTCGATGGCCAAAGCTTACGCACCTATCGCCATTCCCCCAATACCGGCTCGCGCAAGTCCTGGGCCGCCGGTGACGCCACGTCGCGCGGCGTGCGCCTGGCTCTGATGGCCGCGAAGGGCGAGATGGGCTACCCGTCCGTGCTGACGGCCAAAACCTGGGGCTTCTATGATGTGCTCTTCAAGGGCCAGCCGTTCAAATTCCAGCGCCCCTATGGCAACTATGTGATGGAACAGATCCTGTTCAAGATCAGCTTTCCGGCCGAATTCCATTCCCAGACCGCCGTTGAAGCGGCGATGATGCTGCATCACAAACTGGCGGCTCTCGACAAGACGACCGAGGATATCCGGCGTATCACCATCCGCACGCACGAAGCCTGCATCCGCATCATCGACAAGAAAGGCAAGTTGGATAACCCCGCCGACCGCGACCACTGCATCCAGTACATGGTCGCCGTTCCGCTGATCTTCGGCCGCCTGACCGCTGCCGATTATGAAGACAGCGTGGCCGCCGATCCGCGCATCGATGTCCTGCGCGACAAGATCACCTGTATCGAAGATCCGCAGTTCACAGCCGATTATCACGATCCTGATAAGCGCAGCATCGCCAACGCCCTGACGGTGGAACTGACCGACGGAACGGTGCTGGATGAGGTCCCGGTCGAATATCCAATCGGTCACAAACGCCGCCGGGCCGACGGGATTCCCTTGCTGGAGGCCAAGTTCAAGACCAATCTCGCCCGGCGCTTTCCGGCCAAGCAGCAGGCCGCCATTCTAAAGGTCAGCCTCGATCAGCAGGCGCTGGAAGCCATGCAGGTCAACGACTATGTCGACATGTACGTGATCTGACGATTATCTGCCCAGATTAAGCGGCATGGCAAAGACCTGCGTCCAGTAGGCGTGAAACTCCGGTGACACGCCGGCCACGCGCTGGTCGTCCTCCTGCCAGGCCATGGCGATGCCGGTTTCCTTGAAGGCGCACATCAGGATGTTCTGTCTATGGCCAGGACTATTCATCCACGCATCGAAGACCTCTTCAGGATCATCGGTATTGGCCTCGATATTTTCACCGACCATCTGGAAAACATAACCGGTATCGCGTACCCGCTTGCCGGGCGTCGAGCCATCCGGGGCATTGTGATTGAAATAATGGCGCTCGGCCATGCCGCGGCTCTGGCGCTCGGCGGCTTCGGACAGCCGCGCCTCGATCCGCAGGGGCTGGCAGCCGTGCCGAACGCGTTCGGCATTAATCATGGCCAGCACATCGGCCTCCGGGCCGCGCGGCCTGGCGTTGGCATGTGAGCAGACGAGGCCGGCGCAGGCGGCCGTAAGCAGGGCAAGGGTACGCATACTGAAATTCCGATTGGGGGTATCCGGGACGATGCGCCTGATCCGTTAACTTTTTCCAAACGCATAGTCTTAAGCCCGCTGTTAAGGCTTTTCGCGGTGGCCAACAAGCCCTATAGCCAACCCATGCTGATCCGCCCCGCCACCCCCGCAGACCATGATGCCATCTGGGCCATTATCCACCCCATATTGCGCGCCGGCGAAACCTATGCCCTGCCGCGTGACTGGGACCGGGAGACCGCCCTCGTCTATTGGTTTGCCGGGCCGCACCAGGTTTTTGTGGCGGATAGCGGTGGCGAGATTCTAGGCCATTATTTCCTGACGCCCAACCAGAAAGGCGGCGGCGCACACGTCGCCAATTGCGGCTTCATGGTATCACCCCAGGCCACCGGCAATGGTGTGGCCCGCGCCATGTGCGCTCACGCTATCGAAACGGCCAAAGCGCAGGGCTTCCGTGCCATGCAGTTCAATTTCGTAATCAGCAGCAATGCGCGGGCCGTCGCCCTGTGGCAGCGGATGGGCTTCGAGATTGTGGGGCGCCTGCCCGGCGCCTTCGATCATCCGCGCCTCGGCTTTGTCGACGCCTTTGTGATGTACAAAACGCTCTGATCACGCCGGATCAACTTTTTGAACGCACTGACTAACGCGGAAGTGAGCAAGCGTTAATTGGCGTATGCGCCCGGCCGTGCGACGGTCGTTCATGGTTTTTCGGGAGCATCACCATGAGTATCAATCTGTTTAATGAAGCGGCGCGCAAGGCATTCGTCGATCAGCATATGGCAGCCTTCAGGGCTGGCATCCGCGAAGGCCGCGCCGCGCGGGAAAACCTTCAGGCCAGGATCGAATCCATGACTTCGGTTCGCTTTGGCGACGACGACCGAATTGCCCTGCGCGACTATCTGCGCAAGCTGTCGTGGATGTACCGCAAGGGCGAGATCGACGAGCGCACGACGCAACAGGGCCTGAACAAGGTGGTCATGGCCGCCGCTGCCAACAGTCCGGAAGTCTTAAACTATATAAGGGCTTAAGCGCCTCTTCTAATGCGTTCCATCATATAGGAGAAATCCTGCGCGGCATGGCCTTGATTGCACAGGGCTTCATAAAGCGCATGAGCGCGCGAACCCAGCGGCGTATCGGCATTGGTCTGGGCCGCCGCCTGCATGGCCAGGCTTAAATCCTTCAGCATCAGGGCCGCGGCAAAGCCCGGCTGGTAATCATTATTGGCCGGCGATGTCGGCACCGGCCCCGGCACCGGGCAATAGCTGGTCATCGACCAGTTCTGGCCGGACGCCTTCGAGGCGATATCGAAGAAGACCTGATCTTTCAGTCCCAGCTTTTCCGCAAGCGCAAAGGCTTCGCAGGTGCCGATCATGGTGATGGCCAGCAGCATGTTGTTGCACAGCTTGGCCGCCTGCCCGGCCCCCGCAGCACCGGCATGGATGACCACCTTGCCCATCTGTTTCAGGATGGGTTCGGCGCGATCAAAGGCGTCTTTCGGTCCGCCGCACATGAAGGTCAGGGTGCCGGCTTTCGCGCCGGTCACGCCACCGGAGACCGGGGCATCGATCATCGGGTAACCGGCGGCTTCTGCCTGCGCGGCCACCTTGTGGGCGCTCTCGACATCAATGGTTGAGCAATCAATCAGCAGCGCGCCCTTCGGCGCCCGTTCCAGCACCTGCGAACAGACCGAAAGCACATGCTGGCCGCCCGGCAGCATGGTGATCACCGCCTCCGCCCCTTCGCACGCCTGACCCAGCGATGTCGCGCCAATACAGCCATCGGCCATGGCCTGGGTCAGGGCCGCTTCGCTCAAATCATAGGCGCGCACCTCATGGCCGACTTTCACCAGATTGGCCGCCATGCCGGACCCCATATGGCCCAGGCCGATAAACGCGATTTTCATAGCGCAAGCTCCTCTGCAACCGGATCAAACATGGCCTCTACCATCGCCTTTGTGACCCCGGCGGGCGTTTCCGGCGACCATTTCGGGGCGTGATCCTTGTCCTCGATCACCGCCCGCACCCCCTCGGAAAAATCATAGGTGCGAATAATATGGCAGGCGATGCGGTACTCCATCCGCATGATATCCTCAAAGGTGGCCATCCGCGCGCCGCGCCGCAATTGTTCGAGCGATACGGCCATGGAAAGTGGCGAGCGTGTTTTGAGGATATCAGCCTGCGCTGAGGCCCAGTCGTCATCAGCCATCTTCAGCGCCAGGCAGATATCGGTGATCGTCGGGCGCGAAAAGCAATGATTGATTATATCGAGATGCTCGGCATAGGTCGGTGCCTGAGGCCCTTCCGTATAATCGGCCAGCACCGCATCCGGCGCCTCGCCAGCCAGCATCCGCGCCTTTACCTCCGGCAGCTTTCCAGAGGCCACAAAGTGCGTTGCGATGCCCGCCGCCAGCACATCCCGGCCTTTCAGCCGCGCCCCCGTCAGGGCCAGCCAGGTGCCAAGCTCTCCCTCCAGGCGCGGCAGGAACCACGAGCCGCCGACATCCGGGAACAGGCCGATACCGGTTTCCGGCATGGCAAAGAGCGTATGTTCGGTGGCAATGCGGTGCGAACCGTGGATCGAAATACCAACGCCACCCCCCATAGTCACACCGTCAAGGCAGGCGATATAAGGCTTGGGAAAGCGCTTGATCTGGATATTGAGCGTATATTCGATGCGGAAAAAATCCTCCCCCGCCTTGCCATCCTGGCGGCCACTTTCCGCCACCATGCGGATATCGCCGCCGGCGCAAAACCCGCGTGTGCCCTCGGCATGATCGATCATCAGCATTTTCACGTTGGCATCGTTCGCCCATTCGGTCAGGGCCTCGCTCATCTGTCGGCACATGTCCGTGTTGAGCGCGTGCAGGGCCTGCGGGCGATTGAGCGTAATTCGGCCAATGCCGTTCTCGATGCGGGTAATAACCTCCATTATTGGTCTCTCAGCATGTCGCGCGCGATGATGACGCGCATGATCTCGTTGGTGCCTTCGAGGATCTGATGCACCCGCAGGTCACGCACGATGCGCTCGACGCCATAGTCATGCAGGTAGCCATAGCCGCCATGAATCTGCAGCGCCTCGTTGGCCACTTTAGAACCGGCATCGGTGACAAAGCGCTTGGCCATGGCACACCATTTGGTGGCATCCGGCGTGCCGGCGTCGAGCCTGGCCGCGGCTTCATAAAGCAGGGTACGCGCCGCCTGGAGTTCGGTTTCCATGTCAGCCAGCTTGAACTGCGTCACCTGGAATTCATTGATATGTTTGCCGAACTGGCTGCGTTCGGCGGCGTATTGCCGGGCGCGATCCAGGGCGTCCTGCGCACCGCCCAAGCTACAGGCGGCAATATTGAGCCGGCCGCCATCCAGCCCCTTCATGGCGAATTTGAAGCCCTCGCCCTCCCCACCGATACGATTTTCCGCCGGAATACGGACATTATCGAATATCACCTGGCGCGTCGGCTGGGCGTTCCAGCCCATCTTCTTTTCATTGGCGCCGAAGCTTAAGCCCGGCGTCTCCTTCGGCACGACAAAGGCGGAAATACCATCGCCGGTCTTCGCCATCACCACATAGATATCCGAGACACCGGCGCCGGAAATGAACTGTTTCGAACCATGGAGCACATAGGTCTCGCCATCGCGCTCGGCGCGTGTCTTCATGGCCGCGGCGTCAGAACCCGAGCCCGGCTCGGTCAGGCAGTAGCTGGCGATCAGCTCCATGCCGGTCAGCTTCGGCACGAAACGCGACCGCAGATCGGCCGAACCAAAGCGGTCGATCATCCAGGTACACATGTTGTGAATAGAAAGAAACGCGGCCGTGGCGATGCAGCCGCGCGAGAGTTGCTCGAAGATCAGCACGGCATCGAGGCGGCTCATGCCCGATCCGCCGTGTTCTTCCTGGGTATAGATGGCTGCAAAACCCAGCCCCGCCGCCTCGCGCATCACATCGACCGGAAAGTGCTTGTGCGCATCCCATTCGCCGGCATTGGGCCGCAGACGGTCATAGGCGAAGCGCTGCGCCGCTGCCTGGATCATAAGCTGGTCGTCGTTTAGTGACATTGTGGTTCCTGGCCTGTATCTATCCTCTCCTCTGGCGGGAAAGGTTCTTCTTGTACCTCCCCATCTTTGATGGGCAAGGGGACCGCGTCGCTCTTGCAGCGTGGTGGTGGGACTTCTTACTTTAACTCATCGTCGGAATGATAAACGCCTGATCACCAATATCCCCATCCGGCCAGCGCTGGGTGACCGTCTTGACCTTGGTGTAGAAGCGCACACCGTCCTCGCCATACTGGTTCATATCGCCAAAGGCCGAACGCTTCCAGCCGCCAAAGCTGTGATAGGCCACCGGCACCGGGATCGGCACATTGATGCCGACCATGCCAACATTGATCTTGGCGGCAAACTCGCGCGCCGCCAGGCCGTTGCGAGTAAAGATCGCCACGCCGTTGCCATAGGCATGTTGTGAAGGGAGGGCCGCCGCCTCTTCCAGCGTCTCGGCGCGGACCACCTGAAGCACCGGCCCGAAAATTTCTTCCTGGTAGGTGACCATATTCGGCTTCACATGATCGAACAGGGTTGGCCCGATAAAGAAACCCTCTTCATGTCCCTGTAATTTCATCCCCCGGCCATCGAGCAAAAGCGACGCGCCTTCATCAACGCCCATCTGGATATAGTTTTCCACCTTGGCCTTGTGGGCAGCGGAAATCACCGGCCCGTAATGCGCCTCGGCATCGGTCGAGATCCCGACCTTCAGACCCCGCGCCGCATCGATCATGCGCTCGACAAAGGCATCCGCGGTTTTTTGACCCACCGGCACCGCCACCGGCAGGGCCATGCAGCGCTCGCCGGCCGAACCATAGGCCGCCCCGACAATATCCTTTACCACCTGGTCGAGATCGGCGTCCGGCATGATGATGCCGTGGTTCTTTGCCCCGCCCATGGCCTGGACGCGCTTGCCGTGCGCCGCCCCGGTGGCATAGATGTACTGGGCGATATCCGACGAACCGACGAACGATACGGCCTTGATATCCGGATGGGTGATCAGGGCATCAACCGCCACCTTGTCGCCATGGACGACCTGGAAAACGCCTTCCGGCAATCCGGCTTCGATCAATAGTTGACCGAGGCGAACCGGTACGGACGGGTCTTTTTCCGAAGGCTTGAGAATAAAGGCATTGCCGCACGCCACAGCCACGGCCGACATCCACAGCGGGATCATGGCCGGGAAGTTGAACGGCGTGATGCCTGCCACCACGCCCAGTGGCTGGCGCATCGAATAGACATCGATACCCGGCCCCGCGCCTTCGGTATAATCGCCCTTCAGCAAGTGCGGAATGCCACAGGCAAATTCCACCACCTCAAGCCCGCGCTGGATGTCGCCCTTGGCATCGGCGATGACCTTGCCGTGTTCGGAGGACAGCAGGTGCGCCAGTTCCTCCATGTTCTGCTCGATCAGCGCCTTGAAGGCGAACATAACGCGCGCCCGACGCTGCGGGTTCATCGCCGCCCACCCGGCTTGCGCCCTCACCGCCTTCTGGATGGCGTCATCCACCTCGGCGGCGGTGGCCAGGGCCACGCGCGCTTGAACAAGGCCGGTATTTGGATCGTAAATATCGCCAAAGCGACCTGACGCGCCTGTTACAGACCTGCCGTTTATGAAGTGGGAAATCTCGCGCATCAGGTGCCTCGCAATCGTGGAATTAAGCGGCCTCGGTCACTTTGGCCCTGGCCTTTGCCGCAGCGATCTTATCCCGCGCCATCGAATCGGCAACCACATTTGTGATCACATTCGCGCTTTTTGCCCTGGCGAAGATGTCCGCCAGGCGCGGGCCGATGGCGTCGACCTGCTCCAGAATATGCGCCTCGTCATTATGGCCGGAGATTTCACCCGCCACCATGATGATGCCGCCGGCATTGATCACATAATCCGGCGCGTGGAGAATGCCGCGCTCACCCAAGATCACCCCGGCCCGCGGCGTCAATAGTTGATTATTGGCCGCGCCCGCCACAATAGTTGCCTGCAACTGCTTCGCTACGTCCTCGCTGATCGCTCCGCCGAGCGCGCAGGGCGCCACGACATCGACCGGCTGCAACAGGATATCCTCGACCGACGCGCTTTCAGCCCCGAAACGATCGCGCATTTCGGTAACACGTTCGGCATTGATATCGGCTACTACGAGACGGGCGCCCAGCGTATAGAGTTCCTCGCACAGATAGCTGCCAACGTGGCCGAGCCCCTGTACGGCCACTTTCAGGCCCGCCAGATCCGAGCGGCCGAGTTTGGCCTTGACCGCGGCTTCGATGCCGACGCGGACGCCGCGCGCCGTAAAGGGCGACGGATCCCCACCGCTCTTGCCTACGGCCGCGTCCAGGCCGGAGACATAGCCCGTTGTGCGCGCCACGATCTTCATGTCGGCCACCGACACCCCGACATCCTCGGCCGTGATATACTGGCCGTCGAGGCTGTCAACCGCCCGGCCGAAGGCTTCCAGAACGGCCTCGCGGCGATCCGGCAAAACCGGCCCCAGAATCACCGCCTTGCCGCCGCCCATGGGCAGATTGGCCATGGCATTCTTGTAGCTCATCCCGCGTGACAGGCGCAGGGCATCACCCAGCGCGGCCACGCCGCTGTCATAGGCCCACAGGCGGCAGCCGCCGGCCGCCGCGCCCAATGCGGTGGAATGGACGGCGATGATCGCCTTCAGTCCGGAAGCGGCATCCTCCACCATGAGGACTTTTTCGTGGGCGTCGTAATCGGGATGGTCAAACATCGGCTGTTTCCTTGAAGTCAGGCATTGGGTGTGTGGCATTATGTTGAAGATTGGAGTGCCTGGAGACCAGCCCGCCGCCTAGCGCGCTGGTTCCGGCGAAAGGCAGATTTGCCTGTCAGGTCCGTTCCTGGGCCATGACCGGAACCGGCGCCGGGCGGAGAGCCCCGGCGACCAGAGTCCGGCACGTTTGTGTCCGCTGACGTCGCATAAGCGTACATGGCGGTGTCCCTGTCTTATATAGTTGCGTCGGAGACTAGGCGCGTTTGAGGAGAAAGTGTTTCCGAACTATCGCCACAAAGAGATTGGCACGGGTGAAACTATCTGCGATAATCGGCAAACAAAGAAAAATATTTTGCTGCAGGGCAAAAAGACGCAATGAACAAGAATAAAGCCGGCCATTCCCTGGATGAAATCGATCGCAAGATCCTGCGCCTGCTGCGCGCCGACGCTCACCTGACCACGCAGGAAGTGGCGGACAAGGTCGGCCTGTCCCAGACCCCGTGCTGGTCGCGCATCAAGCGACTGGAGGACTCTGGTGTTATCGCCGGCTATGTGGCCCTGCTTGATCCGGAAAAGATCGGCCGCCCCCTGTCGGTCATCGTCGAGGTCAATCTCGACCAGCATGACGACGAAAAGATCGAGACCTTTTCGCGCCACCTGGCGCAACTGCCGGAAGTGACCGACGCCTATCTCACCACCGGCGAATACGACTATGTCATCATCGCTGCGGTCGAGAATACCGAGGACTATGAGGGTTTCCTGCGCAAGCGCCTGCTGAAATTCCCCGGCATCCGCCACGCACGATCAACCTTCTGCCTGCGCCGGCTGAAACGCGATCCATCGCCTTCTCTGTAAGCGCGAACGGCCCGCACCACCTTCCCCAACCGCACGATCTGCGGTAAGGTGAAGCCGCCCGGTTCATCGGGCTCATCGCTCCAGCAGAAGGCGCCGCTCCATGATCGTTCGTACCGGATTTCTGATTACCGCCAGCCTTATCGTCACCCTTGCCTTGAGCGCCTGCGCCACGGATGCGCCGCAGGCTTCGGTCGATGCAGGCGCCCCTGCTGCCGCCTCAGGAGAGCCGCCGAAAACCCTGGTCGGCACCTGGCAACTGGTGCAGTTCCAGCCGAATGACGCCGACGCGGCACCGGTCAAGCCTGATACGCCTGACAAATACGAACTGACCTTCCTGAGCGGCGGACGCGCGGCCATGAAGGTCGATTGCAACCGCGCCACCGCCATCTGGGAAATGACCCCGACCGACGGCACCCACGGCCACCTGACCTTCGGTCCGCTCGCCATGACCCGCATGGCCTGCCTTACGCCCGGACTGGATACCAAATGGGAACTCAACGCCAATTCCGTGGCGGACTATAAGGTGGACGGCGATACACTGTCGCTCGGACTCGAAGGCGGCCGGGGCACCTATACCTGGTCGCGCAAGCCGGAATAATCAGCCCCTCGCCACAGTTTCCAAGGCCAGGGCGTGGAGCGGGCCGCTCAGCAGGTCCGCCAGCGCCCTGTTGACCAACTGATGCTGGCGCACGCGCGGCAGGCCATTGAAGGCATCCGATACGATGCGCGCTTTGTAGTGATCGCCATCACCGGCCAGGTCGGTGATGGTAACTTCCGCACCCGGAAAGGCCGCTTCGATGCGGGCCTGAAGATCGCTTTGCGCAATGGCCATGACAAGTGTTCCTTAAAATCCTGCGCCGCTTTAACCGGTTTCAATCGGTTTGGGTAGAATTTTGGCGGTTTGGGCAGGGTTTTGCAAGGCTCACGCCGCCCTTTGCGCTTCGTCATCCAGCCCGCCAGTGCCAAGAGACGCCCCCCCTGCCAGCTCAAATTTTATCAATCACACACCCCAAAAGTCTGGGCTGACCGCTTAACGGCCTTTAATGCCAAAGCCCCTCGCATCCCCTATAGGGAGCGCAGGACAGACCAAACCGTATCATAATGGTCACTCATTCGGGGTTTTTCAGACACGCATTTTCCCCCGCAAGATGCAATTAACCAAATAACACTATGGTCCATAACAGTTTCAACGGAGCCTCCTCTATGCGTACCCCCTCCCGCCGGACACACCGGACCTTTATCGCCGCCGCCAGCCTGATGGCCCTGACCTTTGCCGTTCCGGCCCTGGCCCAGCAGGTGCCCCCGGATGTCCAGGCGAAAATCGACGCCATGCAGGCGCAGATCGATGCCCAGCAGGCCCAGCTCAACGCCTTGAAATCGCAGATCGCCACGCGATATAATGCGCCGATCGCGGCCCCGATTGCGCCGGCGCCCGCTGTAGCCGCTGCACCCGCCAAACCGGCCACGTCCGCCGTCACCGCCACGCTCAAGAACGGTTCGCCGATGCTGGCCTCGGGCGACGGCGCCTTCACCTTCAACATCAAGGGCCTGTTCCAGGCCGATGCCGCCACCTACAATCAGGACAGCAACCTGCCCGCCGCCGTCACCGCGCGCGATCTCAACAGCGGCACCAATATCCGCCGCGCCCGCGTCATCTTTAACGGCAAGATGTTCAGCGATTTCGACTATAACCTGACGTTCGACTTCGGCGGCACCGGCGCTGAGGATGTCGGTCGCGTCCACGAAGCCTGGGTTCAGTATTCCGGCTTCAAGTCAGCCAAGTTCCGCGTCGGCGAATTCGCCCCCAGCATCGGCCTGGCCGATGCCGGGTCGCAAGGCGGCTCGGCCTTCCTGGAGCGGGCGGCGGTCGCCGAAATGGCCCGTAATGTCAGCGCCGGCGACACGCGCATGAGCATCGCCGCCTTCAATGCCAAGGACCGTTACCTATGGTCTTTTGCCGTTACCGGCAACACCATGTCTGCGCTCAATACGGCGGCCAGCGGCTTCAACACCGTCAATAATGACGAGCAACTGGGCATAGCGGCCCGTATCGCCGGCACGCCGGTTAAAACAAAGGATGCGCTGATCCATGTCGGCCTGAACTATTCCGGCATTATCAATCCCGCCGATACCGGCGCCGCGGCCGCGACCCGCTATCCGGTTCAGTTGCGTGAGCGCCCGGAACTGCGCGTCGATGCCACCCGCCTGGTCGACAGCGGCGCCATCAATGCCGATTCGGCTTCCGTTACCGGTCTTGAATTCGGCGCCCAATACAAGACTCTCTTCCTGCAAAGCGAAGCCTTCGACTACCGCATCCAGCGCCTGAACGCCGCCACCGGCGTCACCAATCCGAAGTTTACCGGCTGGTATGTTGAAGGCGGCTGGGTGCTGACCGGCGAAAGCCGCAAGTACAATACCCAGACGGCGGCCTTTGACGGCGTGACTCCGGCGGCCAATTTCGACCCGGCTTCCGGTCACTGGGGCGCCTTCGAACTGGTGGCGCGCTATTCGACGCTCGACCTGAACTATCATGATCAGGCTGCGCTCGCCGCCGACCGTATCCGCGGCGGCCAGCAGGATATCACCTCGCTGGGCCTCAACTGGCAGCTTACCCCCACGGTCCGCTTCATCTTCCAGGGCCAGAGCGTGGAGGTCAACCGCCTCAATGCCGCCGGCGACCAGATCGGCCAGGACTACACGGCCTTCGCCGTTCGCAGCCAGTTCGGCTTTTAATCTAGCCTGAGACTTGCAAAGGCCCGGTGATCAGACGATCATCGGGCCTTGTTTTGCGTCCCTCCCCTTCGCACCGGCTGAAAGTTTCCGATGACTTCCAGGTTCAATTTGCACAAGCGCGCCCTGATGACGGCGATTCTGTGCCTGTCCGCTTTTTCCGCATCCGCCTTCGCCGGTGATGTCCAGGTAGCCGTGGCCGCCAATTTCACCCAACCGGCAAAAGAGATCGCCGCCGCTTTTGAGACAAAAACCGGCCATCACGTCATCATGAGCTTTGGCTCTTCCGGCGCCTTCTACAGCCAGATCCAGCAGGGCGCGCCGTTTGAGGTTTTTCTGAGCGCCGATGCTGAGCGCCCGACCAGACTCGAAGCCGAAACCCTCGGCGTCAAGGGGACGCGCTTTGTCTATGCCTACGGCACCCTGGCCTTGTGGAGCGCCACGCCCGGTTTGGTCGACGGCAAGGGCACTGTCCTCAAAAAAGGCAATTTCCAGCATATCGCCATCGCCGACCCGGCGACCGCGCCCTATGGCCTGGCGGCCGTCGAGACCATGAAGAAACTTGGCCTTTACGACACCCTGTCTCCGAAAATCGTCAAGGGCAGTTCCATCGCCCAGACCTATGGCTTTATCGACAGCGGCTCGGCCGAACTGGGTTTTGTCGCCCTGTCGCAGATCTATAAGCAAAATAAAGGCTCTCGCTGGATCGTTCCCGCCGCTGTCTATACGCCGATCGACCAGCAGGCCATCCTGCTCACGCCCGGCGCCAACGATCCGGCGGCGAAAGCCTATATCGCCTTCCTGAAGAGCCCGGAAGCGGTTAAGATCATCAAATCCTACGGCTACGCGGTTCACTGAAAGGCGCCATGACCGATCTTGCCAGCGCCATCCATGTCACCATCAGCCTGGCGGCAGTGACTACCCTGTCCCTGCTGGTGATCGCCACCCCGATCGGCTGGTGGCTATCGCAAAAATCCAAATATCTCGGCCGCAGCCTGTTCAAGGACATAGTCACCGCCTTTATAGCCCTGCCGATCGTCCTGCCGCCGACCGTTCTGGGCTTCTACCTGCTGGTCGCCATGGGACCGAAAAGCCCGCTGATGGACCTGCTGCATCCGTTCGGCATCCGCACGCTCAACTTCTCTTTCGCCGGACTGGTCATCGGCTCGATCATCTATTCCCTGCCCTTTGCCGTACAGCCGATCCGCAATGCCTTTGAAAGCCTGGGCCAGCGTCCGTTTGACGTGGCCGCCACGCTGCGCGCCTCCCCGCTTGATACCTTTTTCACCGTGGCCTTGCCGATGGCGCGCAAGGGTTTCCTGACCGCCGCCCTGCTCGTCTTTGCCCATACGGTGGGTGAATTCGGCGTGGTGCTGATGATCGGCGGCGCCATTCCCGGCAAGACCGAGGTGGTCTCCATCCGTATCTGGCAACTGGTCGAGCAACTGGACTGGCCCAATACTCACCGTCTGGCCGGCGGCCTTATGGTCTTTGCGTTCTGTGTCCTGCTTTCCCTGTTGCTGATCGATCGCCGCTGGAGTGCCAGACATGATTGAGGTTGCGCTCAATAGCATGACTGGAAATTTCGCCCTCGATGCCAGCTTTTCCGTTCCCGCGCAGGGGGTTACCGCCATATGGGGACCGTCGGGTTCCGGCAAGACGACCCTGCTGCGCGCCATCGCTGGGCTGACCCGGCTGGAAGGCCATGTCAGAATTGGCACGGATGTCTGGCAGGACGGACAAAGGTTCGTGCCCGTTCATAAACGTCGCATCGGTTATGTTTTTCAGGAAGCCTCGCTGCTGCCGCATCTTTCGGTGCGCGGCAATCTCGATTTTGCCCTGAAAAGAAACGGCGGCCGCACCATAGATTTTGACGGGCTGGTCGACCGGCTAAAGCTGGCGCCCCTGCTCTCTCGCTCAGTGCATAAACTCTCCGGCGGCGAGCGCCAGCGCGTCGCCCTAGCGCGTACCCTGATGAGCGCGCCGGAAATACTTCTAGTGGATGAACCCCTGTCCAGTCTCGACAGCGAGGCCAAGGCCGAGATCGTGCCGATGATCGCGGCCTTGTCACGCGATACTGCCCTCCCCGTCCTCTATGTCAGTCATGACGCCTACGAGGTCGAGCGGCTGGCCGACCGTGTTCTTCGGATGAGCAAGGGACGGATTATCGAGACGCCGGATACCGCCTTCAATGCCAGTCTGGACGGCCTCAGCGAAACCCAGATCCGCGCCCTGGCGGAAGCCGCGCTCAAAGCGGGAATAAAAGTCTAGCTAACGAACTGCTCGGCCAGCACCCGCTCGTCATAACCATTGCCGGCATCAAACAGCAGGGTCGCCTTCAGGTCTTCGGCCTCGGCAATATCGACGCTGATGACATCGCGCACATCATAGGTATCGGCCGCTGCGCTGATGGGGCGCTTTTCGATCTCCAGGGCCTCGATCCGCACCTTGGCTGTATGCGGCAGAATGGCACCGCGCCAACGCCGCGGGCGGAAGGCGCTGATCGGCGTCAGGGCCAGGGCCTTGGCGGTCAGCGGGATGATCGGCCCGTGTGCAGACAGGTTATAGGCGGTGGAGCCGGCCGGCGTCGCCACCATGACGCCGTCGCAGATCAGTTCGTCCAGCCTGACCTTGCCGTCGATCAGGATACGCAGCTTGGCGCCCTGGTGCGACATGCGTAGCAGCGACACTTCGTTGAAGGCCAGCGCCGTGTGTTCGGTGCCGGCGCGGGTGCGCGCGGTCATGCTGAGCGGGCTGATCAGGGTGCTCTCGCTCTTGAGAATACGTTCCAGCAGGTTGTCTTCGGCATAATCGTTGAGCAGGAAACCGACACTGCCGCGGTTCATGCCAAAGATCGGTATCTGCGCCTTGAGATACTTATGCACGGTCTGCAACAGGAAGCCGTCCCCGCCCAGCGCCACGACCACATCGGGATTGGCGGCGGAACCGTATCGCGCTTTGAGCCGTGCGCAGGCTTCCTGCGCTTCGGGGCGGTCTGAGGCGGTAAAATCGAGGCGGAGTGACATCAAGGCCGTTTTGACGGTGAATTTGTGCCTATCTAAGCCGGTTTTCGCCGATAAGTCTAAGCAAATCAGAGCGCCTGATCGATCAGTACGGCTAACCTGCGGCGCGCCTCGGCGGCGGTCAGACTGAAAATCGACAGAACCAGGGGCTTCTGCCCCTCCGTCATTTGCGGCGCCGCCTCATAGGCCGACTGCCAGACCATCAGGATATGCAGGAATACGGCGCGATCGAGACCGGCGGCGCAACAGGCCAGGGCCAGCGGCACCGCCGATTCCGTCGCCAGGACGCGGCCCAGACCAGACCGATCGAGTTTCAGCCGCCGGGCCAGTTCGCGCACGAAGCCAACCGCCTCCCCACCGCGCACCAGGGCGATCAGCTTGAGATTGCCGTGCGCCTGTCCGTTGCCATAGTTCAGGCGCAACTGAGATTTGGCGACAGGCAGGGCCTCATGTGCCAGGATGGCGGCGCGGATATCGGGATTTTCAGACGCTCGGCGCGCAAATGAAAGCTCGTCTTCCTCATCGAACGACAGGGCCGGATTACCGATAAGCGCCGCCATTACCCCGTCATTGTTGGTGCGGATCAGAGCCTTGACCACCTTCCAGTCAAGGCCAGGCCGCGCGGCGATCAGGCGATGATGCGCCTCTCCGCTCGCCGCAATCAGGGCCAGAAGCGCCTGAGGCGTCAAAGCCGGCAGGGAGGCGCGCAACAGCGGTGCTGCCAGATCGACCGGCAACCGGCACAGGCGCACCACCAGGTCTTCATCGGACCGGATCAGGTCACCGGGCGAAAGGTCAGCCGCCTCATGGGTTTCACACAGCGCGGGACGCGCCACCAGGGCGAGCCCGGCATTACGGAAATCGCGTGGCGCAGGCCCTTCCGGCTGCGCTACGCTCAGTTGCGGCAAGCCTGGCTTGGTTTCCGAGAAAAGGGCGAGCGGCAGGGCGGACAAGGGCGGGATTAAACCTGAAATGGCAAAGAATCGTGCTTAACGGAATCTGACAAAACAGGGTGAAGACTTGCTTAATAGCCAATGCACAATACCGGCAGCTCAACCACAAGTTAAAACAACATCGTTATATTTGAAAAATACGAGCGGTATTAAGGTTGTCTCAATTGACAGCCGCTAGGATGGGTTTCTGTTCAGTGTACCCATAAAAAGGACATCCATGTCCGATACGTCTCAGGAAACCCCCAGGGCACCGATATCCGAGCCGGCCAGTGCCGGCCCTGCCGCCATGCCGTCTCCGATTTCCAGCGGACGCGAGGCGCTCATTATCGAGCATGACGACGCCGTCGAAATCATCGAGCGTCTGAGGGAAACCCATGTCGATATCAATGGCCATACCTTCCTGCTGAAGCTCGATACGCTGATCGTTCGCTTGGGCGCCAAGTGGGAAGACAAGCGCGAACAGGTTTTCGATCATCTGAAGCTGGCTTTTGAACGCGCCCATCCTGAGCCCAACTGGTGCATCCCGATCAATCAGGATTGCTGGCTTGGCATGTTGCCGGAAACCGGCTCCCGCAAGGCCGCCCTGTTCATGGCAGAGACCTGGCGCGAGCTTTGCAGCTTTTTTGTCGGCGACATGTCGGCGCTGGAAATTCCGCTTTATGACGTGTTGGCCGAGGATGTTGACCGTCTTTCACTGAAAAAGATCGATCTCGCCACCTATTTTCCATCCGGTGAAGCCGAAAGCGCCCCGATCAAGGCGCGCCATGGATTTTCCGGCGATGACTCAAAAGCTGACGGCGGCTCATCCGCAGGGCAGCGGCCGCTGATTGTCGCCACCAGCCTGTCCCATGCCGGTCGCAATCTCAAGGTCGCCAGTTCGATCGAGCCTCTGTTCGAGATGAAGAAGATGGTCCTGATCGGCCATCGCCTCGAATCTCTGGTGATGGAAAACCTCGACAACACCCTGCTCGACCGCAAGGCCCTGGCCAATCTCGACTGGGGCCTGCGCGAAATGGTCGATATCCTGAATATCGACCAGGGCCTGAAACTGCTGAAACTGCGCTCGCCTGAACAGCGCAAGATGATGATGGTCGTGCCCGCCGCTTTTTCGACCTTCGCCTCGGCGCGGGCACGGCAGAGGATCACCCAGGAGGTTCACAAGGCCGCCATGGAAATGGGCCTGAAAGTCCTGTTCGAGGTTCGCGGCCTGGATGGCGTACCGCCGCACCGGGTGCTGGAAATTGTGTCCCTGATCAAACCTTTCTGCATGACCGTGGTCGGCTCGGTCAGCCCCGATCGCAAGGTGATTGCCGGTCTGGCGAAATGCGGCCTGTCGGGCGTCTGCGTTGAATATGACGGCGCCAAGCGCGATGAAGACAATCTGCGCGACTATCTCGGCGCCCTCGCCGCCGTGGCAAAGGTATCCGCCGGCGCCTGCATGGTTCAAGGCTTCGACAATTATCGCCAGATGGCCGTGGCGCGGCTCGCCGGCGTCACCCACGCCAGTATGCGCACCGCCGCCCTGATGTCGCCCAGGTCGCACGCACCTGCCGTAACGGAAGACGCCGGAAGCTAGACTTCCGGCGCCAATCTGCAATCAGAAATTTTTAAAATCAGGCGGCTGAGCGCGTAAGCCCATCGCCAGTTTCCGCCGCGCGATGCCACCGGCGTCCCTTGCTGTCACGGTCAAGGCGCTCATAGAGATAGATCAGGTCTTCACGCGGCGCAAACGGCACCTGGGTCAGGAAACGTTCGATCAGGCGTTCCTGCATCCGGACCGGATCGAGATGACCGGCTTCGGCCTGGAGGGTATGAAAGGTCTCGACCGCCATGCGGAAGGTCTGGAACATGCGGGCCGGCAGGCCGGCGCGGTCATAGATGGCGCGCAGGCCCAGGGCGCCGGCGTCATGCACCATCAGCCAGGTACGCTCATGCGGCACGCCCGAAAGCTCGGCCAGGGCGTGCTCAAAGAAACCAATATGCCCCCGCGCCAGTGCCCGCAGCATCAGCGACGGCGTCAATCGGCCGGAGATCATCAGGTGATGCGCCAGTCCCTGCGGATCAAAACTGGCGCCAGCCTGGTCGGCCATGTCCACCGTGGCGCGCTCCTGCGTGGCATTGACGATTTCAACAGCCGTTTCCGGCGAAATCGCGTGCTGCGAGATCAGTTGTTCGCGCAAGGCCGCGCTGACGACATTGACGAGGCGTTCGCTGATGGAAACCGGCAGGGTCTTGCGATTGACCAGGACGCTGTGCAGCACTTCAGATGTACCGAAGCGGTCCATGACCCGGTTCATGCCGCCTTCGGAAAAACGGGCATTGTCATTGGCGCAGGCGATGACCACGGCTTCCTCGACGCCATTATCCGCCAGGGACAGGGTAACGACCTCCGACAGCGCATCACGCTTGGCAATGGCGACCTGACGCACCGGCCCGCCCGAACGGATGATGTCGGCCAGGTCTTCGTCGGTGAACAGGGGCGAATGGGTCAAGACGGGTACCGAGACCGTGATCACATCCTGGGCCAGCTTCATGGCGACATCGTGCGGCAGAAGCTCGGACGTGCGCAGGGTGACGGCCAGGGCGCGGCGCACCAGTTCGGCGGCATCCTGGGCCAGCATACGGATGATTTCCTGCGCGGCCCGGCGGTCACCTTCTGACAAACCGCCGCGCTCCATGGCCCGGCAGATCTTGTGCGTGGCAACCGCGCGATCATCGGCATTTTCGCTGCGGACCAGGCGCTGGATATCCAGGTCGGACAGACTGGCGCGCTGAGTGAGAATATTACCGGCGGTCATGATGGCGAATCCCTGCGAAAGGCTTGAAAATACAGTGTCGCGCCGGAATCCTAATGAAACCTTTATCGGCACAGTTGCCGCGCTGTTTACCATGATGGATAAGGCAAAAAGCCTGCCTCGTCGCCTCACGACCCGTTTCCGGCAAGGGAATCAGATGCGCTCCGCCTTTCACAAAACCACATCAAAAATTTATATCCTGCTTTCAAAGGTAACCGGGCGGCAACAAACACCTGTTAATCTCAGCCGTATGAACGCCTTCACCCCTGATCTGTCCCGCAAGCCAGCGCCGCTTCCACGCGGCGCCTCACGCGATTCCATCGTGCTTGATTACGGCCTGATCGCGCAGTGGCGGCTGGCACCCTACGCGCTCGGCTTCTTCGGCATCGGGCTGCCGCTGTTCCTGTGGACGACCCAGGTCGCCCTGCCCGTGTGGCTGACGGGCCTGTTCATGCTGCTGTTCATCATCAACTGGACCGTCTTCATGATGATGAAAAGCCAGGCGGCCCGCCGCATGACACCCGTGCCCGTGCCGGATGCCGCCATCCGCCGCGGCCTGATCCGCGAACGCCTGTGGCGGCAGTGGCTGGCGGGCGGACTATGGACCCTGACGCTTCTCGCCATATCGCTCAGCATTGGCGCCGGCCCCCATACGGCCACCCTGCTTCTGCTCTGCGCCGGCGCGGCGGTCGGCATCATCTTTTTCAGCGCGCCGGTGCTGATTTTCCTGCTGACCCTGGGCCCGCTCGCTGCGGCCGGGCCGGTCTTTGCCCTGTATCATCTCGATTCTTCCGGCACACTGGCTCAGCCGATGATCGGCGGCATGGCCCTGGCCCTGGCCATGGCCTTTATCCTCAACCGCCACATGCAGGAACATTACCTGCTGGAGAACGCCCAGCTCGATGCCGCGCTCGAACGCGAAGCGGCCCGCGCGGATACCGAAGCCCTCAACGAAGCCAGGGTGGCCCTGATGGAAACCCTGTCCCGCGAGGTGCAGAGCGGCCTGAAAGGCATCGAGCAAAACCTGCTGCAGGGACTTACCCACCTGACGCGGGCCCCGGCGCCGCGTCAGTATGTCGACGCCGCCCTCGCCGAAATTGCCCATCTGCAAACCATACTCGTCACCACGCTGGATAACGATACCGCCGCCGCCGGCCAGATCGAGATTGACCTGCAACCGCTGGATATCGAGTTGCTCGTAGAGCGCCTGATGGCGCAATTCGCCGATCTGGCCCGCACCAGGGGCCTGGTTTTCACCAGCAATATGCAGGGCCTGCCGGCCGAAGGCGCCGTCCGTGGCGACGAGCATCGCGTCGAACAGATCCTGGCGCATTTGCTGAGCAACGCCCTGCTCTATACCCAGCAGGGCCGGGTCGAACTGAAACTGATCCACCTGCCCGAAGGCTATTTGCGCATCGAGGTGGTCGATTCCGGTCCGGGCCTCAGCGAGGAAGAACTGGCGCTCGCTTTCGCACCGCACAGCCGTATCCTGCGCACCTCCTCCGGTCATTCGGGCGCCGGCCTCGGCCTCAGCCTGTCGCGTTCCTTAAGCGAACTCATGGGCGGCCGCACCGGCGCGGAAAGCACGCTCGATGTCGGTTCGAAATTCTGGCTCGATCTGCCTTTCGACCGGCACGCCAAGACACCGCCGCGTCCGGCCGAGCCCGAGACGGAAGAGACCGCGCCCGATCATTCCCTGCGCATTCTGCTGATTGCCAATGACAGCCTGCGCGCGGCGCAATTGCGCGATGTGCTGGAGCATCAGGGCCACAAATGCCTGACTTCAACCACGCGCGAACGTGCCCTGACCCTGGCCAGAAAGGCGCCGGTCGATGCCTGCCTGATCAGCACCGGCCCCTTCGAGGCGCTGGACAACACCGCCAACCGCGAAAAGCTGGCGGCCTGGCTTGAGAATTTGCGCGCCACTCAAGCCAACGCCCATCTTAATATCATCGCCCTGCTGCCGGACGGCCAGCAAGCCGAGGCCCTGAACGCACTGGGAGTCCGCGCCCTGCTGATGCCGCTCAATCGGGAAGCCCTCGTGCGGGCACTGGCCTAAACCTGGCCCCTGAACCCTTACCAGACCTGGACACGTTTCTCCGGCGACAGGTACATCTTGTCGCCCGGCTTGACATCGAACGCCGCATACCAGGCATCGAGATTACGCACGGTGTCGCCGCGATATTCGTCCGGCGCGTGGCCATCTGTCAGTATCTGCTGTTTCAGCGCCGCCTCACGGTCCTTGGCGCGCCAGCTCTGAGCGAAGGCCAGGAAGAACCGCTGATCGCCGGTCATGCCGTCCTTGACCACGTCGGGCTTGCCTTCAAGTGACAGCAGATAGGCGTCATGCGCCGCCGACAGGCCGGCCACATCGGCGATATTTTCACTCAGGACCTGCTTGCCGTTCAGGCAGACGCCCTCGAACGGGCAATAGGCGTCATACTGCGTGGCCAGGGCCGCGCCGGCTGCCTGGAAGTGCGCCAGGTCATCCGGTGTCCACCAGTTGGCCAGTCGCCCCTGCGCATCGAACATGGCCCCCTGATCGTCGAAACTGTGGCTGATTTCGTGCCCGATGGTGGCGCCGATCGCCCCGAAATTGTAGGCCGCGTCGGCCTGCGGATCGAAATAGGGCACCTGCAGGACGGCCGCCGGGAAGTTCAGCGCATTCATCATCGGCAGGTTGACGGCATTGACCGTCTGCGGGGTCATCACCCATGTCCCGCGATCCGGCGCCTTGCCCAACTGGGCGAGGTTCAGTTGGTAATTGAACGTCTCCGCCCGCTTCATATTGCCGACCGGATCGCTGCGATCGACCTTGAGCGCCGAGTAATCGGTCCACTTGTCCGGATAGCCGACCCCGACCTTCAAGGTCGCCAGCTTGGCCAGCGCCTTCTGCCGCGTTTCCGGCGACATCCAGGTGATGTTCTCGATGCGGGTGTGATAGGCGGCCAGTTCCTGGTCGACCATAGCATTGATCTTCGCCTTGGCTTCGGGCGAGAAATAGCGTTCGACATACATCTGGCCGACCACCTCGCCCAGCGCACCATTGGTGGCGCTGATCGCGCGCTTCCACCGGTCACGCGGCTTGGGCGTACCGGTCATGGCTGTGCCGAAGAAGGCGAAATAGTCGGCATAATAGGCTTTGGGCAACACGGCCGTGTAATGTTCAAGGGTGCGGAAGGTCAGGTACGCCTTCCAGACCGGCAGCGGCTGGCTCCTGACCAGTGCCGCCACGCCGGTGACCGCCGAGGGCTGCCAGACAATGAAATCCTTTTGTCCTTCAAGCCCCGCCGCCTTAAAATAGGCCGCCCAGTCCATGCCCGGCGCCTTGATGGCGAAATCGGACGACTTCCATGGATTGTTCGCCTTGTGGACGTCGATCGAATCGACACGCGTGGTGTGGCTTTTGGCGATCGCCGTTTCCAGCGCCATGATCTGGGCCGCCTTCATTTCGGCATCCTTTATTCCGGCCCGCGTCAGGGTCGAGACGATATGCGCCTGGTACTGCTTACGCAGGCCGGCCATTTCGGCCGAGTCTTCCAGATAATAGTCGCGGTCCGGCATCCCCAGCCCGCCCTGCATCAGGTAAGGCATATTGTGGTCCGGGTCTTCAAAGCCCTGCTGCACCCACATGCCAAAGACATGATCCGTGTACATGTCGGTGGCATTCAGCGCATCGACATCGGCCCGGAGTTGGCTGCCAAGATAGGCCGACAATGAGGCGGTATCGCGGATGGCATTGATGGCATCAAAATCGCCCTTGAGCGGCGCCAGCCCCTTTGCCTCGATCCCGTCTTCATCCATGAAGGCGGCATAGTAATCGCCCACCTTGCGCTGGCCTTCGCTGGCTGTCGAAGCTGCGGCCGCATTCTGGATCAGGGCCTTGACCTCGTCATTGGTCTTTTCGACCAGAACAGCGCCAGGGCCGTAGGATGACTTGTCGGCCGGGATTTCGGTCGCCGCGATCCACGCGCCATTGGCGTATTTATAGAAGTCATCGCCAGGTCTGACTGTCGAATCGATCCCCTTGAGATCGACCGTGTGATCCTGCGCCAGGGCGCCGCCGCACAGCCACACCGTTGCCATTGCCGTGCCGAATACCAGCCGAAGCTTTTTCATGACCATCTCCCACCAGGGTTGCCGTTCTGTTTTGTCTCATATGTGACGAACTGTTTCGTCACAAAGTCAAATTACAAAACAGCAATCCATCGGGAGCCCGGTTTTTATCCCATCAGGTTTCCGAAGGCTTTGTCGAAACCATCCGAATTGTCACCGGGCCTGTTGTCGCCATCCCCTTCCTCGCCGGGACCGAAGGCCGACATAAGTTGCGTGGCAAACAGCAGGCTCTGCTGGCCATCGCTGCCAAAGACCATGTTCATGATCGCCTGGTCGGCCTTGACCTTGTCCCAGCGGGCGGCCAGCAGGGTATTGCCGGCGGCGCTGTCGTCGACCGGGGCCAGCGGGCGAACGGTGACGGTCGATGAGCCGCCGGTGCGCGTCAGGTTAGCGACCACGTCTGTGACGTTGAGTGCGTGGCCGTTCCTGTAGAAGATACTGCGGTTGGCCCGCGCCGCCGCCGGGAAGAGATTGGCGGCAATGGCGTTAGGCCGGCTCTGGCTGGCACTGATCAGGCTGGCCGCACCATCCGGTCCCAGAAAGTGCGCCGCGTACAGCTCACCCTGGGTCGGGTCGCGGCCGATGCGCCCCTTGAGATAGGCGGCATGGCCCGCCGTCAGTTCCGCCCCCATGACCGCACTGGCATTGGCGTCATAACGCAGGCCCAGCACCTGCTTGCGGGCCGCCGGGTTACTGACGTGATATAGGCCATCCCGCCCCTTGCTGATCTGGTCGGCATAAGCACCATAGCCATGTTTGGCGCCGTGGTTTTTGACGACGCCCAGCCAGGTCTGTTCGATGAACTGAAACAGACCCGCCGCCGATGAAGTCGGCGCCTTGGCATTGGGGTTCAGCGAACTTTCCCGCGTCGCCGTCTTGACCAGGTAGTTGAAATCCACGCCAGTGGCATCGGCCGCGCGCTGCAAGGCCCCCATGACGCCGGTACCGGCCTGGCGCGCCGTATTGCTGACGCCACGGCTCATCTGGTCAGCCATCTGGCTCAGGATATTCGGATCAACCGTTTGCGGAATATAGCTACGCATCAACACACCCTTTGCGGATCGGCAGATTTTGCCGCCCGCGTGGTTAATATGCGTTTAACGTGTATTAATTTCCGGGTTGCGGAAGCGGTCCGGTCTGTAAATGCCGCCATCAGGGCTTTCCCGGCCCTCGACCAGGGCCAGAATAATCTTCGCTGCCAGAGGCGCGAAGACATAGCCGTTGCGCCGCATCCCCGTGGCGACCAGCATACCAGAGGCCGGGGCACGGCCGATAAGCGGCCAGCCATCCGGCGTGGAGGCGCGAATGCCGGTGCGCGGCACGACGTTTTCAAGTTCGAGGTCGGGAAACAGGGCTTTGGCGCGGCTTTTGAGATCAGCGACCACCTCCGGCTCTATATCGAGATCAGACTGTCCCGCCTGCATGGTAGCGCCAAAGCGGGCACCATCAGTGCGCGTGGCCAGATAACCTGCGGCTGCCCGCAGCACGACCGGCGGCCGGCTGGCCGGCAGATCGAGCAGGTGCCCCTTGATGGGCGACAGATCATCTATGCCTAATAGATGGCTATCATAACCGGCGGCAATCACAATCTCATCCGCCGCCACCCAGCCGATATGGGCGACATGGACACGGCCACCCTCTGCCTGCTCGACCATTCCCCGCACCATGACTCCCTCAAGCGCCCGGAAGTGATCCTCAAACGCCTGCAGCAGGGTCATGGCCGATACATTGCCGTCGCCGGATACACGCATAGCCGACATCTCCGACTGAATGCCAAGCCCATGTCGCAGGTCATCGGAAATGGGAGCCAGTTCAACTCCCGTAAGACGCAGGCTTTCAGGCACCTCCCCTGCCCCGCCCGGCCAGACGAAGTAGCTGTGCCCTTGAAGCACTTCCGGCCACAAAAAGCGCAGGCTTTCCGGCCACAGCGGCATCAGATCATGCCACGCCTGTTGCGCCGCCTTCAGCCTTTGAAAACTCAAGGCTGGATCAGAATTGTTCATCGCTTCCATGGCCGGCGCGATCATCCCCGCCGCCACGCCCGAAGCCGTATCTTCCGGCGCATCGCGGGCAATCAGCGTCACCTTGTGACCACTCGCCTGCAAGGCAACCGCAATCGTCAGGCCGGTAATGCCGGCGCCAACAACAATGACTGATCGGGAAACGGATTGCGTCATGAGGACGACCTACGCGATTCCGCCCGGGGAAGCCATGCGGCAATCTGACATTTCAGGGAAATCCGGATGTCGTAAAAGAACGTGCCGGAAAAACGCGCCAAAAAAACGTTATGGTACCGCCTGCAGGTTTCGAACCGGCTACCTCCAGAGCCACAATCTGGCGCTCTACCAAGTGAGCTAAGGCGGCACGCTAACGCGAGGGGCCATCCTCTAATATGGCCCGGCCCCTCAATCAAGCCCTTATATGCGTTTTATACAAGATTCAGATCAGTGCAGTTCCCACCGATAGGTGAAAGTCATATGATCGCCCGGCTTATGAGACTTGTCCGCCGCTTTTTGCTGGTTCAGGTCAAACTGATCCTCAAAAAGCCTGATGGTCGCTTCGCCAAAGCCGTAACCCGCCGGCGTCTCCTTCACCACTACGCAATCCTTGACCTTGCCGTCTGCCTGCAACACGCAGTCGATATTTGCGACGCCATTGACCTCTACCTCAAGCGCACGGTCCGGATAATAGTCTTTTGCTGTCGCTACAAAGGGGGCAAGCATGGCAAGGCCCGCAAGCAGGCTGATCAGATAAAACCTTGTCATACGGCTTCCTACTTATATCCCTTGGCCGCGATATAGTCCTGCAAGTCCTTGATGCGTGTCTTGTCGGACGGGTGAGTCGACAGGAACTCCGGTGGCGCCCCCGAATTCTGCGCCATCATGTTCTGCCAGACCTCGATGGCGGCGCTGGGGCGATAGCCCGCCTTCGCCATCAGATCGACACCAATGCGGTCGGCTTCGGATTCATGCTTGCGGGAGTATGGCAGCAGGATGCCCAACTGGGCGCCCAGCCCGCCATAACTCGAAATCACCTTCTGCACATTGCCCTTGGTGGCCCCCGTCGCCACCTGAAGCGCGCCTTGTGCCGCCATCTGCTGCGAGGCGCGTTCGGCCGCGTGCTTGCCGAGAACGTGCGCCGTTTCGTGGCCGATCACCGCCGCCAGTTGGTCGTCCGTCTTCACCACCTTGAACAGGCCAGTATTGATACCGACCTTCTTGCCGGGGATGACGAAGGCATTGGGCTGAGGATCATCGAACAGCACATATTCCCAGCCGGTTGCGCCCAACCCGGATGCCGCGGCAATCCGCGCCCCGACCGTCTGGATGCGTTTATTGAGCACCGGATCTTTTGAAATTTTCGCCGTCTTGAGTTGTTGCTGCCAGGCCGCCAGCGCGCTTTGCTCCAGGGCCGCGTCATCGACCAGCAGGAATTGCGACCGCCCCAGCGTCTGATTGGTTTCGCAGCCTGTCAGGGCGCCGCCGCCTAAAAGCGCCAGTCCCAGCACGGACAGTTTCAGATAACGCCTCATGGTATTTCCCTCAGATGTCATGTCACCAGTGTCACTTTTGACCACCCTAGCTGGTCACTGATAAAAAGAACATGTGTTTGCGCATGAAAAAACGCCCCGGACAAATGTCCGGGGCGCCTCTCTGGGTTTCACACCTTAGTTCAGTTGCCATTTGACGGTGGTCCGCAGCACGGAACCGATCTTCACATCGCCCTGGCTGGTATCAACCCGCCCCTTGTCCTGGACCATCCGGACCGTGGCCGGGCCGAAGCCGTAGTTTCCGGGGCTTTCAGACAAGGCCGTGCAGTGAACGCGGCCTGCATTGTCCAGCACCGTGCATTCGACCGTGGCCGTCCCTTCGACCTCGTTATCTGCCGCGCGCGACGGGTAATATTGCCCCAGGGCGTTTGCATCAGGGAAGCGCGTCCAGCGCGCCTTGACATAGGGATTGGCAGGGGCTGACGAAGACGAGTCGCCGGATGCCGGGCTGATGATGGGCGGCACCTTTGCGCCATCATCAGGCTTTGCCACCACCTGCGGATCAAGCGGTACGGTCGGGACCGTCGGCGGCGCTTCAGCGACAGGGGGATGTGCCACAATGACATTCCTGGGCGCCGGTGCCGGATCAGGCGGCGGTGGCGGCAAGGGAGGCTTGTAGAATTCCAGAACGGTTGATGGCGGATCAGGCGGGTTTTCGACTATGGCCGTGGTGAAGGTCTGGTTGAAGAAGTAATACAACAAGGCCAGATGCAGCAGAACAGCAAACAATATGCCCCAATAGAAAGACGGTGGCAGTTGTTTTGATCTTGGCGCATCAAATATAGGCGAGTGAAAGCTGTGCACAGCCTCGGTCATAATAAATCTCCTCCATGATTACAAAACCACGCAGAAGGGATTACAGCCCGCCCGGTAAAAACATCACCGATACAATGCTGCACGCACCTGCATCAACGAGTATATGGGATTTACTTTTCTTGCTCTGGTAAAAAGGTACTCCCATTTCAAATTTGACGCAAGCGTCAATAGACCCTCAATTCGACACGCCAAGCACAAAAAAACACCCCGGACTAAAATCCGGGGTGTTTTCTGGTTTTCAAGTCTGGCTATGATCAGCCCGGCAGGGTCCACTTATAGGTGAACTTCCGACGGTCACCGTCACGCAACTGGCCACCAACCGACGATGGGTCAACCCGTGCATAGCGGATAAACGCCTTGACCGTGGCTGCGGCAAAGCCGTAACCCTTCGGGCTTTCGTTGATCACGTCACACGAGGTGACGCGGCCCGACGCATTAATGGCGCAGTCGATCGTAACCGTGCCTTCAACTTCGTCGTTGAGCGCCCTGTCCGGATACATATCGGCCAGGACGTCACCGCTCGGATAGCTCCACTTACCGGCCACATAGTGAGGCCCTGGCGGGGTCACGGGCGGCGGCGTACCGGTGTTCATCTGTGCCGGCGGCTCCTTGTATTCCACGCGCTTTTCCTGCGGAACAGGCGGCACGGGAATTGGTGGCGGCGGCGTGATGTTCGGCTGAGGCGGCGCTTCACGCGGCTGAACCACGGGAGGCGGCGGCGCCTTAGGCGGAGGCGGAGGCGGAGGCGGCGGAGGCGGTGGAGGCGGAGGCGCGACCAGGTCGACGTTCACCTTCTCATCCGTAAACTTTTCCGCCTTCAGCTCGAACTTCGCCTGAAGGAAGTAGTACGCGACACCTAAGTGCAGCGCGGCGGCGACGCCAAGACCGACCCAGAGAGAAGCCGAAGACTTCTTCTCTGGCGGATCAAGAATCGGGTCCCGTTTCCTATGGGGTGTTTCTTCCATAAATTAAGACCCTCTTACTTTGCGTCGTCTTCACCCTGAAGGGCGACGCTGTAGAAACCATTGTCCTGCAGCTTGTTCATCACCTTCATGAACTCGGCGTAGCGGGTGCCTTTGTCACAACGGATGAAAATACGCTCTTCATCGGGGTTACGTGCACCGATTGCCTTCTTGAGATCATCCCCAAGGGTATCGAGCGACGATAGTTCGTTACCGACATACACATTGCCGCTTTTTTGCAGCGAGATGTAGACCGGCTTCGGCGGGTTGGCGATCGGCTTGGCGATCGCCGGGGGCAGCTTCACTTCTACCGACACAGTGGCGAGCGGTGCCGCCACCATGAAGATAATAAGCAGAACCAGCATGACGTCGACGAACGGCGTAACGTTGATTTCGCTGTTGGCTTCGACGTGAAACTTCGAGCCGCCACCACCTGATAGCTTGGCTCCCATATCAGTTACGCCCCTTTGTCGAGTTGACGCGACAGGGAATTGATCAGTTCGGAGACGAATTGTTCCGAACGGATGCCGTAGTTGGAGATGGAGGTGTTGAAGATGTTGTACATGACAACGGCCGGGATAGCGGCGATCAGGCCGAGGCCGGTAGCCATAAGGGCTTCAGCGATACCCGGAGCAACGACGGCCAGGTTGGTCGTGTGCGATTGGGCGATCGAGATGAAGGAGTTCATGATGCCGTAAACGGTACCGAACAGACCGATGAAGGGCGAGGTCGAACCGACCGAAGCCAGGAAGGACAGGCCACCCGACAGGCGCTTGGCCAGACCGGCCTGAACAGCGGCAACCGAAGCCTGGGCGCGGTGCAGGACGCTGTCGCGATGCTCACCCGAGATCGACAGACCGGCTTGCTTCGAGAGCTGGACTTCTTCGGTGGCCACGGCGGCCATGTCGGCCAGCGGGTTACCGGCGAATTCGTCCGAAACCGAGATGCGGTTGATGTCGGCAATCGAACGGGCGCCACGATAGGCTTCGAGGTAGTTCGTGGTGACGCGGTTCAGCGACGAGAAGTCCATCAGCTTCATGATCAGCAGAACCCAGGAGATCACCGAGCAGATGGCCAGCAGGGTCATGACGAGCTTAACGACAACCGTCGCGCCCATGAACATGGAGACGAAATCGACATTGGCGGCGTGCGGCGCAGCGGCGGTCGACGAGCTGTCTTCCGTCGTGGCTTCGTCGGCGGCCGGAGCGGCAGTGTCCGTCGGGGCGGCGACCGAAGCGGCGGCCGAGGTGGGGGCCGCGGCCGTGGCGGCCATGGCGGGAGCGCTCATCAGCAGGGCGGCAGCGCCAAGCAGAGCAATGAGCGGATTAGATTTCTTGTGTTCGAGCATTTTTCGCCAATTCCTGAATATGGACTTCACCCACCGAAGGGTTGACCAAGGACTAAAGGGGAAGCGTTTACCCCATGTTAAAAACAACAGACGCGCAAAAGACCTCAGGCGCAAGCCTTCGGCCCCAACGAGTCCCCGTGTCCCGACATAGCCCGTACGAAATCTGACGTCCGTATCACGCTGTGCCAGGGCACAAACTCTGCCAGTATGAACCAAAGCGGCTCAAAAGGCGACCTCTTTGTTACAGGCTGTTACACCCGTGACCCAAGCGGTTTGGGCCTAAATGATCCGGCTACGCCTTAAACGTCAAGGTGTCAGTTACAGACTTTTCACGCCACCGTGACCTGTAAAACCCAGCGCTTACCAAACTATGAAGCAAAAGTTCAAACATGTCCGATAGTTAATGTTGCAAAGAGGGCGCAAAAAAAATTTGCCGCATGGTCAAAAAAAATTCGCCTCGGCGGGTGTCCGTTCGCAAAAAACGCCTTTAAGGCGAAAATTATCCGCCGGCTGCAACCCCCGGACACGGGGGCGATATGTTAGCGCTCCCAAAAACGGTGTTATAAGGGATTGTCGACTCGTCCTTTTCACCCCTCGCCCCACCTGCATAGCCGTCCGCACCGGAAAAAGGTGCGCATTCGAAGCTTTGGCGGCGCGTTAAAGTGGTATTCGGCATTATCGGCCCGCAGAAGGCGGCCGGTTTCATTGTACCGCTCAGACGAATATGCAAGATTTTTGCGCCGATTTCGACAAATCTTCGAGAATGCCGCATCGTTTTCGGAATTTCCCCGATAGTCTGGCAGACTATCCCCCACCCTATGGCCTAAGCTGTCGCTTACCGCTCCCCCGGACCGATCAAATGCAGACCTCACCTGAAACACGCGCCATCGCCGCAGGCGCAGGCGGCTACCTCGCCATCGACCTGGGCGTCCTGGCCGCCAACTACCGCCACTTGTCAGCGCATGCCGGACAGGCCGTTACGGGCGCCGTGGTCAAGGCCGATGCCTACGGATTGGGTGTCTTACAAGTATCTGCAACCCTTTACGCCGAGGGTTGCCGTCATTTTTTCGTCGCCCAGGCGTGCGAAGCCTTCACCTTGCAAACAAGCCTGCCTGCCGATGCTGCACTTTATGTGCTCAATGGCCTGCCGGAAGGCTGCGAGACGACCTGTGCCGACCAGAACATCATTCCGGTGCTCAATTCGCCGCACCAGATCGCACGTTGGACCGCTCTGGCGAAAACACGCGGGGAGCGCCTGCCCGCCGTGGTACAATTCGATACCGGCATGGCGCGGCTGGGCCTATCAAAGGAAGAGGCCCGCGCCCTGGCCGCAGCACCGGAAGCCCTGGCGGCACTGGATATACGCTTTATCATGAGCCATCTGGCCTGCGCCGATACGCCGGACAATGCCGCCAATGCCGCCAATGCCGCTCAACTGGCCCATATGCATGAAATTAGCACGCTTTTCCCCGGCCTGCCGGTCAGCTTTGCCAATTCCGGCGGCCTGTTTCTGGGTGATGGCTTCCTGCAACACCTGACGCGCCCAGGCATTGCGCTATACGGCGGCGCGCCCAATGATGCCGGACCCAACCCGATGCAGGCTGTGGTCAGCTTGCATGTCGCGGTCATCCAGACCCGTACCGTGCCCGCCGGCACTAGGATCGGTTATGGCGGCACCTATACCGCTGCGCGTGACATGCGGTTGGCGACCCTCGGCGCCGGTTATGCCGACGGCCTGCCGCGATCCTTAAGCCCGCGCGGCGCGGCCTGGCATGGTGATACTCGTCTGCCGATTGTCGGGCGGGTATCGATGGACAGTCTGATGGTCGATATCACCGACCTGCCGCCAGGCGCACTGACCGAAGGGGATTTCGTCGAACTGATCGGCCCGCATCAGTCGATCGACGCCATTGCCGCCGATGCCGGCACCATTTCCTACGAAATTCTGACGGCCTTAGGCCGTCGCTTCTACCGCGAATATCGGGGCTAGACATGAAGATTGTGATTCTCGGCGCCGGCGTGATCGGCGTCACCACCGCCTGGTATCTGGCAAAAGCCGGACATGAGGTCACGGTGCTCGACCGGCAGCCCGGCGCCGCGCTCGAAACCAGCTTTGCCAATGCCGGCGAGGTCTCGCCCGGCTATTCTTCGCCCTGGGCGGCCCCCGGCATCCCGCAAAAGGCTCTGAAGTGGCTTTTCATGGAACATGCGCCGCTGATCGTGCGCCCGACCATCGATCCCGCCACGGTGCGCTGGATGCTCTCCATGCTGCGCAACTGCACGAAGGCCCGCTATGCGCGCAACAAGGACCGCATGGTGCGGGTCGCCGAATATTCGCGCGATTGCCTGATCGATTTGCGGGCGGAAACCGGCATCCAGTACGACCAGCGCACGCAAGGCACGCTGGAGGTCTTTCGCAGTCAGAAACAACTCGACAATATCGGCAAGGATGTCGAGGTGCTGAAGGCCGGCGGCGTGCCGTTCGAGATACTTGACGCGGCCGGCTGTGCCCGTGCCGAACCCGGTATCGACGCCAGCAAAATCGTCGGCGGGCTGCGACTGCCCAATGACGAAACCGGCGACTGCCACAAGTTCACCACCGCCCTCGCCGCCCTGTCTGAGGCCGCCGGAGTGCGCTTCATATATAATGTCGATATTCGCGGCCTGCGCCATGACGGGCGTCATGTCACCGCCGTGGAGACCGACCAGGGCGAATATATAGCCGATATCTTTATCGGCGCGCTGGGCAGCTATACGCCGGAACTGGTAAAGCCACTGGGCCTCGACCTGCCGATCTATCCAGTCAAGGGCTATTCGATCACCGTGCCGATCATCAACGAAGCCCGCGCCCCGGTTTCGACCGTCATGGACGAGACCTACAAGGTGGCCATCACCCGCCTGGGCGACCGTATCCGTATCGGCGGCATGGCCGAAATCGCCCGCTTCAACCTGGACCTGCCGCCGGCCCGCCAGGCCACCCTCACCCACTCCGTCGAGGATCTGTTCGCCGGCGCCGGAGACCAGTCACAGGCGAAATTCTGGTGCGGCCTGCGCCCGATGACGCCCGACGGCACGCCGGTGATCGGCCGGACGGGCTATGACAATTTCTGGCTCAATACCGGCCATGGTACGCTCGGCTGGACCATGTCCTGCGGTTCGGCGCGCGTGCTGGCCGACCTGATCAGCGGTGTGAAGCCGGAGATTGAAACCGGCGACCTGTCGATCAGCCGCTACACTTAATCCGCCAGATTAATCCGGATGTGCCACGACCAGCAACATGGTCGCCGCCGACTTGCCGGGATTTGAAATGGCGTGCGGCACGTCCACGGCATAACGGGCCGTTTCTCCCTGACGCAGCTTCTTCTCTTCGTCACCGGCCCGCACGACAGCAGAACCGGACAATACGGAGAGGTGCTCCCTGGCGCCCGGCTCATGCGCCTCCGAGGTCAGTGAGCCGCCCGGCTGGATGATCAGTTCATACCATTCGAACTTACCAGCCAGTTCGATCGGCCCCAGAATGCGCAGTTCGCTCTGGCCGTCCGGATTGATCAGCGAGGGCGTGGCATGGGCCGCCACTACCGAAATGAGCGGCGCGGTCCGTTCGGGCCGACCGCTGGCCAGAAAGTCGGTGATCGAGACCCCCAGCGCATTGGACAGCCGCCACAGCACGGCCACGGTCGGATTGGTGGTATTGCGCTCGATCTGGGACAGCATCGACTTGGAAACCCCTGCCCGCTTTGACAGTTCGTCAAGCGACAATTTCTGCCCCTGGCGCAGGGCCTGCAATGTGGCGCCTATGGCGGGCGGGCCTTCAATGGCGGGGTTGGCGATAACCGGACTGGACATTCGTATTGTTCTTTTTAAATTTATCCGCTATAGCGGATTTTAGATCGATATATTGCACATTGTTCGATTTAACGGCCACCCTAGCCCAAAGAGGTTTTCATGTCGAGCCAGTCGCCGAACCGCACGGACGCCTTTTACGAAGATGTAAAAGCCGCACTCGCCACCACCCGTCAGGAAGGTCTGTTCAAGTCCGAACGCGTGATCGCCACGCCCCAGGGCGCGCTGGTGCGCCTGGCAGATGGTCAACAGTTGATCAATATGTGCGCCAACAATTATCTCGGCCTGTCCTCGCATCCGGCGGTCATCGCCGCGGCTCACAAAGCACTGGACGAGCGCGGTTTCGGCCTGAGTTCCGTGCGCTTCATCTGCGGCACCCAGGACCGGCACAAGGAACTGGAACAAAGGCTGGCCCGCTTCCTCGGCACCGAAGACACCATACTTTACGGCTCGGCATTCGATGCCAATGGCGGCCTGTTCGAGACCCTGCTGACTGAGGCCGATGCCGTGATCAGCGACGAACTGAACCACGCATCAATCATTGACGGCATTCGTTTGTCGAAGGCGCGGCGCTATCGATACAAGAATAATGACATGGCCGACCTGAAGCGCTGCCTGCAAGAGGCGGACGCCGCCGGTGCCCGCCACAAGCTGGTCTTCACCGATGGCGTGTTCTCCATGGACGGCATCATTGCCCGGCTGGATGAGATTCGCGCCCTTTGCGATCGCTATGGCGCCCTGCTCGGCGTCGATGACAGCCATGCGTCGGGCTTTATCGGCGCGCGCGGTCGCGGCACTCATGAACTGCGCGGTATCTTCGGCAAGGTCGACATCATCACCGGTACGCTGGGCAAGGCGCTTGGCGGCGCGTCGGGCGGCTTTACGGCCAGCCGCAAGGACGTGGTCGAACTTCTGCGGCAGCGGTCTCGCCCCTACCTCTTCTCCAATACGGTCGCGCCCATGATCGTCGGCGCCACCCTCGCCGTGCTCGACCTGCTGGAGCACGACACCACCCTGCGTGACCGGCTGGAACAGAATGCGGCCCGCTTCCGCAAAGGCATGACCGAACTGGGTTTTGAACTAAAGCCCGGTGAGCATCCGATCATTCCGGTCATGACCCACGAGGCCGAAACGGCGCAGAAACTCTCCGCACGCCTGCTGGAACTCGGCGTCTACGCCGTCGGCTTTTTTTATCCGGTTGTCCCGAAGGAAAAGGCGCGCATCCGCGTCCAGATCAGCGCCGCCCATACCGATGAAGAACTGGACCAGGCGCTGGCCGCCTTCGCTACCGCCGGCCGTGAACTGGGGCTGATCCGATGACCAAAATCCTGATTATCGGCGCCAATGGCCAGCTCGGCAGTGAACTGGCCGTGGCGCTGGCGGAAAAGTATGGCGCGGCCCAGGTCGTCACCAGCGACATCGCGCCGGCGAAAGCGGGGCTTCTCAAGCATGAAATCCTTGACGCCACCGATGCGAACGCCCTGCGCCGAGTCGTGACCGAAAACGCCATTACCCAGGTCTATCATCTCGCCGCCGCGCTTTCCGCCACGGGAGAAAAGAAACCCCTTTGGGCGTGGAACCTGAATATGAGCAGTCTGCTCAATGTACTTGAACTGGCGAAGGAATTTAACTTACGCCTCTTCTGGCCCAGTTCCATTGCCGTCTTCGGATCGACCACGCCGGCCGACCATACGCCGCAGAAGACCATTGTCGAGCCGGAGACCGTCTACGGCATCTCCAAACAGGCTGGCGAAGGCTGGTGTCGCTGGTATCATCAGACCCACGGCGTAGATGTGCGCAGCCTGCGTTATCCCGGCCTGATTTCTTACAAGACCCCGCCCGGCGGCGGCACCACCGATTACGCCATCGACATCTTCCGGGCGGCGGCAGCGGGCGAGTCTTACACTTGTTTCCTCGATGCTGGCGAAACCCTGCCGATGATGTACATGGACGACGCCGTGCGCGCCACTATCGAACTGATGGCGGCCCCAGCCGAGGCCATCACGGAGCGCGGCAGTTACAACATTGCCGGCCTCAGCTTCTCGCCGGCCGAAATCGCCGCCGAAATCACCCGGCAATCCCCCGGCTTCCGCATCGACTACGCACCCGATTACCGCCAGTCCATTGCCGCCGCCTGGCCGAACTCACTCGATGACAGCCAGGCCCGGCAGGACTGGGGCTGGCGCGCGGCATACGACCTGCCGCGCCTTGTCAGCGAAATGCTGGCCGGTATGAAGCAGCAAATGCCCGCCAGCAAACCCGCGCGCGCCGCCAACGGGTAAAACGCTTCGCAAACAGGCAGATAAGATCAAATTTTCAGCGTCTTACGACATCAAACGTACGTCGTACTTGAACTCAAAACCGCGTATACCGGCTACGGTTTCAGCCACCGCCATCAGCAGGTCGTTATAGGTCCGCGAGTCGAATGACTTGTCGGAGCAGGCGTCCTTCTGGACCTCCAGCGCCGCCTTTTTCTCGAACAAAAGGTCGGCCAGGGCGGCATCCATGGCCAGCTCATCCGGCGTCACGCCGCCGGATACCGCCAGCCGCGAAGCCGCCAGGGCTTCCGTGATGTCTTCAAGTCGTGTCAGGCGGTCATGCATCGGGCTGTCTCCCTGACACACGATGTGCAGATAAGATTAAAGGCCAGGTTAAAAATACCGCCCCGGATCATACGGCATTCACATTCTGCACCGGCAAAACATATGGCGCCCTGATGCGCTGTCTGCGACGCTTGCGGCAAGGAGCCAGCGCATGATCACCGCAGATGAAACCCAGATTACCAGGGCCCAGATGGCCGCTCTTCTTGTCGCTTTCCGGCTGGAGGACCATCCTGACGATATCCCGCTCGATATCATCGAACTGATCGCCCTGCGGATGCTGCGCCGTGAGGATATCGACGTATTCGAACTGGGAATTTTCGTCCGTGCCAACCTGATCAGCTTCGAGCAGGGCGTCCTGTCCTTTCCCGATATTCATACCCGCTTCATGGCCGCCGCCCTCGCCGCCCCTCTGGGGCCCGCCGAATTCGCGGAAACCCTGCATATCGGTACGCGTGGCTGCCGGCTTTAGCTGAGGCGGTACAGTCCCGCTCCGTGGGAGGGCACCTGGGCCGTGAAAAACCCGCTGACATTATCCAGATCGGTACGTGCCCACAGATCGCGCACCTTCGCGCTTTTGCGTCCCAATATGCCCAGATCGAAGCTCAGTTCGGCCTCAGCGGATGTGGTATTGAACAGCGCCAGGTAATGGTCGCCATTTTCAGCTTGCGCCGTCCAGACACGCCGGCCATCGGCCAGGAAATGCGGCTGGTTATCATGGCTCGACTGGTTGACCGCAAGCACTTCATCGTTGGTCAGAAGATCGAGTGTCGGCTGATCGAGGTATCGCAGATCGCCGCCCATGATCAGCGGCGAACGCGCGATCGACCACAGGGTCATCAGGGTTTTCTGCTCCGCCGGGGTGAATTTGGTGTCACGGTTGCCGAGCGCCAGCCGCCCGAGCGGCAGCATGTCGGCATCCGGCCAGCCACCGATCGTGCGGTGCTCGTTCCAGTTTTCCAGCCGGGTAAACTGCGCCTCAAGCAGCGGCCATTCGTCCCAGAAGTCATCGCTGATCCGCCACATCTGGGCGTATTTCCGCACATGGGCGGCGCGCGGCACCGGCGTTTCGCCCGGCGACAGGCTTAAGACGATCGGCCGGCCGGTCTTGACAATCGCGGCATGCGCCGCTTCGATTTCCGGCGCGTGCGCATCATAAGGCCGGCTCATATCGTCCATCTTGACGAAATCGACGCCCCAGGAGGCATAGAGCGCGAACACACTGTCATAATAGGCTTGCGCGCCCGGCTTCGTCATATCGACGCCGTACATGTCCGGGTTCCAGGGGCAGATGCTGTCCGTATTGGCAATATCCTGCGCATGGAATTTCGTGCCGAAAACCGGCAGGTTCTGCTCGACCGCCAGACGTGGGATACCCCGCATCAGATGAATGCCGAATTGCAGTCCCAGGGCGTGGACCTGGTCGGCAACAGGCTTGAAGCCCCGGCCATCCGCCGCCGAGGGAAAACGGTTCGGCGCCGGCAAAAGCCGGCCATAACCATCCATCGTCGGGACCGGCTTTTCGGCATAGGTGTAGCTGGTGGCGCCCGGTTCATACCATTGGATATCGATGGTGAAGACCGTGTAGCCGTGCGGTTTCAGCTTTTCGGCCATGATATGCGCTGTTTCCAGCGCCTGGGCCTCGTTGATGGTAGTGGCAAAGCTGTTCCAGCTATTCCAGCCCATCGGCGGCCGTGGCGCCAGTGCCGCCCCCGGCGCGGCTTGGGACGCCGTGGCAGACGCCAAAAAAGGCAAGGCGCCCGCGCCTGTGATCAGGCCCGACATCAGGCTGCGGCGGCTGGTGGTCAGTTTCATGGTCTCGCTCCCGTTTATTGTCTGAGTAATAACAGCCTGATTGTAAAAATCCACCCCCTCAGATGCTTTATGGACATTTTATACAGCCTCCGGGGTATCGGCATAATAACCTTACGGGCAGGCGCGTAGAGTATGGTGAGGTGTCATTTAAAAGTGATAAAAAATCAAAGCGTTGACCTTTCTGGTCCGCAATTTTCTCAAATGCGCAGGAGATACCCATGGCCACGACCGGATCTTCCCAGACATCCCAGGACAAGGGCGCCAGCAAGGTAAAAAAAGGCGCGGCGGCACGCATTCAGCGCGACAACGATATCGACAATGAGCGAAATCGCGCCACCCACCAGGAAAGTCGGGATCGTGACGAACACAGGCATTTTCATGCGGCGGATACGCAGGATATCGAGCGCTCGCAATCTTCGGCCCGCGCGCAGAAACGCGAAAAAGGCTGGGAAGACAAGGACAGCGGCCGGGAGAACTGGCGCGGCGAAACCGCCGCCGACCGTAATTACACACATTCCGACTATTCGCACTATAACGACGACAGCCGCGCCTACCAGTCCTTCAGCCGCTCCGGCGGCAATCGCTCGTCCGGCAGTCGCTATGTCCAGATGGGGCATGGCGCCAACCGCCGCCCGGACGATGGTTATGGCGATCCAATGAACGAAGTGGACCGCCGCTATCTCAGTCATGAACGCGGCTCTTCCAGCGCCCGACCAGATGACCGACGCTGGCGTGAAGATGACCGGGGCCATTATGACGGCAACCGCGCCGAACGCGATCGGGATGACCTGAACGACCGGCAGAATGGCTGGCAGGCCAATGTCCGTGTCGACAATCGGGACGATGAACGCCGCCATCCCGACGATCGCCGCTTCCATAACAACTGGCGTGACCGGCAGTGGCGTGAAACCGCCTATCGCAGCGGTGCGCATGAGTGGCGCCCGAATGATGACTGGCGCAACGAACAGCGCAACGGCAGCGAATACGACCGTGACCGCGGTTCCTACGGTAATTCGCGCTTCCGTGACGATGATTACGGCTATCGCGCCTCACGTCCAGATGAACGCGATTACGGACACGAGGACGACCGCAGCGATCCGCGCCAGCCACGCGGCTACAGCGCCACGTCGGAGCGCGATTTCGAGGACCGAAACCCGTCTCGTGAATGGGCCCGAGAATGGGAACGCAACCCAACTCATACCGGCCGTGGCCGGCGTAGCTGAACCGACGGATTTCGTCCGTCAACCACAGGAGGAAAAGATGCACGTCAAGGATATCATGAGTACAGAGTTTCATATCGCCAGTCCGCAGACCACCCTGCGGCAGGCGGCGGAAATGATGCGCGATGGCGATTTCGGCTACCTGCCGGTCGGCGACGGCGTCAAGCTGAAAGGCGCGGTGACCGACCGCGATATCGTCATTCGCGCCGTGGCGGCAGGCATGGGACCGGATACACATCTGAGCGATGTCATGTCGGAAACCATTGTCTACTGCTTCGAAGATGATGACCTGCGCGAAGCCGCCGATGTGATGAAGCGCGAACAGATTCGGCGCTTGGCGGTGCTGAACGACAGCAAGCGCCTGGTCGGCGTCATCACGCTGGGCGATATCGCCCGCGCCGATGAGCAAAGACTGGCCGGCGAGATCGAGCTTCAGGTGGCCCAAATCTAGGCCATCAGGTCACTTATGAAGCCAGCCAGGAAAAAGACCGTATAGGCGCCGAACGCGGCCAGCCCGAGTAAAGACAGCCCAAGGCCTATCCAGGCGACGGCGTCCATTTCGGCGTGAACAGTGTTCGCGCGAACATTATGATGGTCGTTATAGATTTGCATATTCGCCTCCTGTAAATTCGGGGAGCCTGATCTTTTCTGTGTAATGTTGCAGTTGTGGACATCAGTCCCGAATATAAATCCGAGATAAGCCGAAAAGCGCCGGCGAGCGTTGACTTTTCGCGTAAAAAGCCGCCACCCTCGCCCTTCCAGATGCAAAGCAAGGGAACGCGGTTATGGCAAAGGTTACCGGCCTGTCGGGCAATGAAATCTACTGCATGGCGCTCAAGGGCTATTCTGCCGGCGAGCTTGTGGTGGGCAACAGCGTCAATTCCATGGGCTTCCTGGGTTCCCTCGGTGCCGGGCTGAACAATATCCTGGGCGGTGAAATCCCGCAGGTCACCCAGGCCATTCAGGACGGCCGGATGCACGCCTTCGCCCGTATGGCCAAGGAGGCGCAAAACCATGGCGCTTCCGGCGTGGCCGGCGTTTCCGGCGACCTGCGCGCCTTTTCCGGCAATACCGAATTCCTGTTTGTCGGCTCTTGCATCTTCTCAAAGACCGGCGGCGGCGAATTCTTCACCACCGCCGGCAATGCGCAGGAACTCTGGTGCCATATGGATGCCGGTTATCGACCTATACAGCACGTCTTCGGCAATATCGCCTACTCCATGGGCATAGGCGGCGGCTTCATCGGCGCGCTCAAGCAACTGGGCCGCGGCGAAATCTCGGAATATTCCGACGTCTTTAACAAGACCCGCCACAAGGCGCTCGATCGCATCACCGCCGCAGCCAAGGCGGACGGCGCCAATGCGGTGCTTGGCATCCGCACCACCATCCTGCCGTGGATGGGCACGCATGAAATGGTCATGACCGGCACGGCAGCGCATCATCCCGGCCTCGACAGCGGCCATGTCGTCACTTCCGACCTGACCGGCGAGGAACTGTGGTCGATGGCGAGCCTCGGCTACGCGCCGATGAAGCTGCTGATGTCGACCTCGATCTATTCGCTGGGCCTGGTCGGCGGCATCTTCTCAGCACTCAAATCCTTCGCCAAGGGGGAGATCAGCGAACTGACCTCGCTGGTGCATGACGCCCGCGAACACGCGCTCGATCGCCTGAAAGCCGAGGCTGATTCCATCGGGGCCGAGGAGGTTGTGGGGGTAAAAACCTACATCATCGAGATCGGCCAGGGCCTGATCGAGTTCATGGCCATCGGCACGGCCGTGCGCAAGGCATCCGGCATGGCGACCGCCACGCAGATGATGCCGGCCCAGGCCATCGTCCACGACAAGGACACCTGGATGGATTCGGATATGGGCATGTCATTGATGCGCCCGGCGGATAGCCAGGGGGCGTGAACCTACTCGGAAACCGAGGTCGACGCATCCGCCATCGCGGCTGGTTCGTCGGCCTTGACTTCCTTGAGTTCGAATCGTTTGGACATGAAATAATAAGCGACGCCCAGATGGACCAGGGCGACAACGATGATTATGCCGAATGCGATCAGGAACGCCGTCAGGCAGCCGTTCTGTTTCTTCATAATACCCCCCCCCCTTTGATTGTCATACTACCATAGCATAATGAATCACATTCTGCTCGCAGAAATTGCCGCCTGCACGACCTGTGCAGCGCACCTGCCGCTGGGGCCGAGGCCGGTGGTACAGGCCGCCGATCCGCGTGCAAAAATCCTGATCGTCGGACAGGCGCCGGGGCTCAAGGTGCATCTGACCGGCATCCCGTTCAACGATGCTTCCGGCGCCCGTCTGCGCGACTGGATGGGTGTGACGCCGGAACAGTTCTACGATCCGTCAAAAATCGCCATCATGCCGATGGGTTTCTGTTATCCCGGCCGAGGTAAAGGCGGCGACAATCCCCCTCGCCCGGAATGCGCGCCGCTGTGGCATGAGCGCGTGCGCGCCGCCCTGCCCGATATTAAACTGACCCTTCTGATTGGTGCATACGCGCAAAACTATTATCTCGGCTCTCGCCGCAAAGCCACTCTGGGGGAAAGCGTCCGCGCCTGGCGGAACTATATCGATGACGGCTACCTGCCGCTCGTCCATCCCTCCCCACGCAACCAGATATGGCTAAGACGCAATCCTTGGTTCGAGACGGAAATCGTGCCTTACCTGCGGTCCGCCATCGTGACAGCGCTGGCATAATTTACGCGACCTCGGTTCACGCTTTGTGGTAATAAGGGCGAAATAAAGACCGCATCCATGTTTGACCGTACACAGCGTTACCTGTTCGAAGATTTTGTCAGGGATACCCAGGCCGCCCAGACGGGTGAAGCCCTGTTCGCGTATCTGCAACGCAGTGTCAGCCAATATGGTTACGATCAGATGGTTTTCTCCATAGGGCACGACCCGCTTTTACCAAAAGCGCATCAGGGACCGAACATTTTCAATACCTATCCGGACGACTGGCAAAAGACCTACCTGGAAAAGGACTATGCCCGTCTCGATCCGGTGCTCCACGCCGCTCTTACGCATACGTCCGGCTTCACCTGGGAAAACCTGGAGGCCACCTCCAGCTACACCCCGGCCCAGACCCGCTTCATGAACGAAGCCGTCGATGCCGGCCTCAATAATGGCATAGCCGTGCCGATGCGGGCGCTGAAAGCCATTGGGGGTGTCGGCCTGGCCGCGACCACGGCTCATGATGGCGCCTACGTCCATCTCGACCTGATCAATGCCCTGTGCACCCAGTTTTACCTGTCTTACCGAAGGCTTTATGCCCGCCCGACGCCGACCGTAAACCTGTCTCCCAGGGAGACGGAAGTTCTGACCTGGATCGCCGCCGGGAAAACGGATGAAGACATAGCCGTCATTCTGGGCATCAGCCGCAACACGGTCGATACGCACCTGCGCAGTATCTTCCGCAAGCTCGACGCCACCAACCGGGTCTCCGCCGTGGTGACCGGATTGACACAGGGGCATATCTGTCCGTAGCGCCGTTGCGAATTTGCGCGCCCGTTTCTCAGCACCATGTTAATACAGAGCCGCTTGATGAGATTTGGCTCCATGTTTGATTCTGAACAGCGCTATCAGTTCGAGGATTTCGTCACCGACACCCGTCAGGTCGCGGCGGATGCGGACCTGTTTCGCCTGCTGAAAAAAGCCGTGGCGCAACATGGTTATGATCGCATCAGCCTGTGGGTGATCGATGACCCGGACCTGCCGCTGCGCGTGCATGGCCGCGGCGTCCTGCACAATTTCCCTGAAGAGCTGCGCGATTACTATAAGGAAAACAACTGCGATTCATATGATCCGGTGATGCAGGCGCTCAAGGTCCGGACCAGCAGCCTGGACTGGGAAACACATGAAAAGCGCTCTCAGTACAAGCCGGCCCAGACGCGTCTTTATAATGTCGCGCGCGAAGGCGGGCTGCATCATGGGGTATCGACCCCTGTATGGGGGCGCAACGGATTAATGGCCAGCCTGGGCCTGGCTTCGGCGGAAAAACACGATGCCACTCATGCGCCTACTCAGGCTAATCTGGATCTGATCGGCGCGCTGACAGCGCAGTTTTATCTCAGCTACAAACGGCTGAACGCCCGTGCTGTTTCCTCAGATCGCCCCGCCACAGGGGTTACACCCAAGGAAGCCGAGATCCTCAGTTGGGTGGCCTCGGGCAAGACCGACGCCGAAATCGCCATTATCCTGGGCATCAGCCGCAATACGGTCGATACCCATATGCGCCACGTCTTCGCCAAGCTGGGCGCCCACAGCCGTGTGACGGCTGTGGTCAAGGCCATCGCCGAGGGCATTGTTCATCCCTGACCCCGCCGGATCACGAATTCTCGTGATGGCGCGAAATAATGGACTGTGATTGTCTCATCTCGATGCGTAGCGTTTCAGAGGCGGACATGTCCAGCAGGGTTGAGTCGGGGAAAAAGTCTTTTCCAGAACCACTGACATATGACGAAACATGTATGGAGGTTCTTGAGCGGCTGGATGAACTGAAAAGCCTGGCGCTGCAAACAGGCGATCATGAACTGGTTGATGGCCTGGATTATGTTTTCGAGCGTTTCATCACACGCTATTGCGATTCCAAGCACGCCGAACTGAATGGCCGGATGCGCCGGCACTTCCTGCCGCCAAAGGCATATATGAATTAAGCCTGCCATTCAGGAGGCACCGCTCCGATTGGAGCTTGCACCGGGGGGCGCGGGGGGCCAGAATTGTCCGCACATACGGGAGGCAACCTATGTGCGGACAATTTGAGGCCGCCCTTTATCTGAATTTCCTGAAAAATACCCTTCACCTGCCCGACGCGCCGGACCAGATGGAATTCGGCCAGCCGTCAAAGGTTGTGCCGACCGGTGGCGCGCCGATCGTAATCGAAAATCCGGAAAGCGGCCGGCTGGAAATCATTCCGGCGCGTTTTGGCCTGATACCGCACTGGTATTCCGGCGTGTTGAAGGACTGGAAAGCCACCACCTTCAATGCCCGGCTGGATACGGTAAAGGAAAAGCGTGTCTTCCAGGGCGCGTGGAAATACCGCCGTGCCGTGGTGCCGGCCGATTGTTTCTATGAATGGTCGGGCGAAAGAAACGCCCGCCGCAGATGGCGAATCAGCCGCGCCGATAATCAGCCCCTGGCCTTTGCCGCCCTTTGGGACTGCGCAAACCTGGCGGAAGGCGAGATATGGAGCTTCAGCCTGCTGACGCGCGATGCCGGCCACGATATGGCGCCCATCCATAACCGCGAACCGGTTATCCTCGCCCCGGACCAATGGGATAACTGGCTTCGTCGCAGACCGGTCGATCTGATTGAAAGCGCGCCGCCGCTCAAACTGACCTCGGAGACACCTGCCCCGATTGATATCAATGGTGAATTGTTTTGATGGAAGAGTGATCCACAGATAAGCCAGATAAGCACAGATGAAGACAAGGCGCATGATACTTTATCTGTGCGTATCTGGCTTATCTGTGGATCACATATTTTGTACATCTCGCCAAAGAACTCGCGCTGGGAACGTTCCAGTTCCTCCACATAGCGGCGGTTGACGTACTTCTCCGTCAGCAACCCCAGGAGCTTGTGATCCTCATCCACCACCGCCAGGTCATCGACGCCGAAATGCTCGAAGACGCGCATGATCGCCGAAATATCCATGTCAGGCCGGACATAGACCTCGGTCTGGCGGGCCAGTTCACGCAAGGGGGTCAGCGTTTCCTGATTCTCGATCCACGCCTCGGCCGTCAGTACGATGCCGCGATAATCCCCTTTGTCGTCAACAAGCAGCACGCGGGAGGTCGAACCCAGCGGCACCTGTTCACGCATGGCCGCCACGCTCAGGCTGTCCGGCAGGGTCGTATGGTTCTTGCGCATCAGGCTTTGCGCGGTCAGGGCTTTGACCCAGCCGATATCACGGGCATTACGCACCGTCTCGCCGCGCAGGTGCAGACGCCAGGTTGAAAAGGAATAGCCGAAGCGTTCACGGATAATGGCGCTGGAACACAGAGCCGCGGTCACCACCGCCGCCGTCAGGTTGAAGTCGTGCGTCACCTCCAGCACCATCAGCGACATGGTCATCGGCCCGCCAACCACAGCAACGGCCAGGGCCGCCATGCCGACAAGCGACGCGTTGAGGATATCGAGGTCCGCCGCCGGATAGATCTGGTTGACAATCTGGGCGAAGGCAGCGCCAAGCAGCGACCCCAGAAACAGCGAGGCAAAAAACAGACCCCCGCGAAAGCCGAAGGCCAGGGAAATAACCGAGGCGCACAGTTTCAGGGCGAAAACCGCCAGCAAGGTCACCACCACGGCCTGCTGCGCCATATAAAGGTGCATGGCGCCGTGTCCGGAACTCAGGGCCTGCGGCGCGGCCCAGGCCACCGGGATAAGGAACAGCCCACCAATCATCGGCCGCCAGATATCGCCGATCGGCAGTTTGCGCACCACGGCCTCGACACTGGCCACCAGCCGGATAATGGCGATGCCGACACCCGCGCACAATGCCCCCAGAACGGCATAGAGCAGATAGCCGCTGATCTCGATGGTTTGCCCGACGGTCGAAGCAATGACGAACGGCTCGATATTCATCAGTTGCGCCGCCAGAACCGCCATCAGCGAGGCCGCCGCCACCGGCGCCAGCGCCGCTACGGTATAGCCGCCGAGGACCAGTTCAAAGGCGTAAAACGCGCCGGCCAAAGGCGCACCAAAGGCCGCGCCGATGGCCGATCCGGCTCCCGCCCCCACCAGGGTGCGCAGGGAGACCCGCTTGAGATCGAGCCACTGGCCGATTTTTGACGCGATGCCGCCGCCCAACTGGGCATAGGCCGCTTCCAGCCCGACCGAGGCGCCGAAGCCATTGGACAGGAAGGTCTGGAACGACACGATCAGGCTGTCGCGCAGGGGAATGCGGCCACCGTAAAGCGCATTGGCCTCGACCACGTCGATCGGCTGACGGGTGCGGCGTGGAAAGATGAAGCGCACAAGCCCCAGGGCCGCGCCGCCGAGCGGCAGGGCCACCAGGTGCCAGGGCTCTATATTCGGCAGGGCGCTCAGCCGCAGGTCGGGTGAAAAGCCATACAGAATGGATTGCAGCATATGGGCAAAGTGCCCCAGCAAGGCCGCCATGACACCGGCGAGCAGGCCGATGCCGCCGGCCAGCACGATGAACCACACTTCTGAGCCCTGAAGATGACGCTTGACCAGGGCCACGCCGCGCAGGACCGGCCGCTTGACGACCTTTCCCAGGATGTAATCACTCAGGTGCGGATTGGATAAGGACATGCTGGCTCACGACGCATACCGCTTCACCCTATGCCGGACACATGACCTTGTGAAGACAATTCGTGCCTGGAGCACCGATCTGAATGAATTAGATCGGCGATCCAAGCTTTTGTTTTAACGCGCATCTTAACCCAAAAAGTGCGTCACACTTTTTGGGATGCGCTTTAAGATCAATATCCTGCCGCTATTTGTCTTCGCCCAGCATCTCGCGGATATCCTGCGTCCACGGCAGGCATAGCGCAAAGGCCACGCTGAGCAGACCGACCGGCAGCCAGACGGCCGCGTGCCCCCACGTCAGGGTCGCCACCGCGCCCAGCAGCGCACCGCCGATAAAACAGACGCAGAGGCACAGGAAGAACAGCGACTCCCGACGCCTCTCCCGCCCTTCACCATAGATCAGCCAGGCAATGGTGGCGCTGGCGAAATGGCGCAGATTGGCGCTGGTGGTCACGGATGTGTAGGCAAATTCGCCCAGGCGGTAGAAGGCCGACGCCTGAAGCGCCGCCACGAAGGCAATGCCGGTGACCACCAGCATATCTGGCACGCTTTTCGGCAGGAAGGCGACAACCACCAGAAAGGCAATCTCAAGGCCGAGCGAGAAGCGTGCCTGCGATGGCAGAAGCGTGCACAGCGGCTTTTCCTTCAGCACCTGCGCTACGGCGACACCGCAGATATAGGCGGCGATCGGGGCCGCGAACGGCAGGACCAGACGCCCCTCCCCCTCGGCCATCCGAACGACCATCAGCACGATATTGCCTGTCATGGCATTGGCGAAGACGCCGCCATAACCGGCATAGGTGAAGGCATCGAGCATCCCCGCCGCCGCGATCAGCAGGGCCGCCACCGGCAGGGTGCGTTCAGGTCTTTTGCCGAGAAGGGTGTGATCGCTATTCATGCCCTCTTTTATGGTGAAGGCCGATCAGGCCGCAAGCAGGATATGAACCGCCTTTTTAGCCGTCTCGAAAACCGATGGCTTCTGCTGCATCTGGGCGGTCAGGGCCGCCCCCTGGAACAGCAGGCCGATCTGCCGGCCGGTGTCCAGCGGATTGGCAAGGCCGGCCTTCTCGCACAGCTCGATAAAACGGCCTTCGACATATTCCGAAGCCGCCCGCCCCCGTGCGGTAATGCCTTCATGCTTGCCGATATATTCCTGGCCCGCCTTCATCGCCAGACATCCCCGGCAGGTACGCTCCATCATCTCACGGCGCACATCGAACAGGGCCAGGATCTGCTCCCGCGGATCACCGCTGCGCGCCAGCGCCGGCTGGAAAAGATAGGTGTCGGTATCCTCGCCATACTGGTCCAGCACCGCCTCGATCAGGTCTTCCTTGGAGGGGAAGTACTTGTAGAGGGTGCGCTTGGAAATGCCGCTGTTAGCCATGACCGTGTCTATTCCGGTGGCATGAAAGCCGCCGTCATAGAAGGCATCATAGGCCTGGGCGATGATCTCCTGCTTCTTGGTGGGCGTGGCGGTGTCGGCCATGACAAAGTCTCCTTGAAAAATTTTCTATCACGTCCGCTTGACAATGTAAACCAATCTGTTTACCTATGGCGATGTAAACAGATCGGTTTACATATTTAAGAACGTCTCACGTTTTACCCAAAAAGTGGCAAACCACTTTTTGGCGCGAGGCTCACCTGCCGCCTGAACCGACGGCTATTCACAAAAGGAAGTTCGTCATGTCCTACGCTAATCAAGTTGTCCTCGTTTCCGGCGCAAACCGCGGCATCGGCGCCGCCACTGTCCGCGAACTGCTCAAGACCGATGTTAAGAAGATTTACGCCGGCGCCCGCCGTCTGGGCTCACTGCCCGATTTCGGTGACGCCCGCGTCGTGCCGCTGCAACTGGATATCACTGACCAGGCGTCAGTCGATGCGGCTGCAAAAGCTGCCAGCGACACCGATATCCTGCTCAATAATGCCGGCACCGCCGTCTTCGCCAACTTCATCGAAAGCCCGATTGAACTGATCAATGGCGACATGGACACCAACTATTACGGCACCCTGCGCATCATCCGCGCCTTCACGCCGGTGTTTGAGGCGCGCAAGTCCGGCACCATCGCCAATGTCATTAGTGTCGTCGGCCTGACCTCGGCGCCAGGCCTAGCCGGCTATTCCGCCTCCAAGGCCGCCCTGCAATCCCTGACCCAGACCCTGCGCGTCACGCTCAAAGGCTCCGGCATCAAGGTGCTCGGCATCTATCCCGGCCCGATCGATACCGATCTGGCCAAGGACATTCCGATGCAGAAAGCCACGCCGGAACACGCCGCCGAACAGATCGTCAAGGGCATCGCCGCCAATGAGACCTATATCTTCCCCGATCCGGTCGCCTTGCAGATAGGCCATCTCTGGGCCACGGACGGCAAGACACTCGATACGGCCCTGGCCGGTGAAGGCTAAACGACTAAGGCCGGGCGCAAGCCCGGCTATTTTTTAAAGGACAGCCACAGATGTCACAGATGGGCACAGATTGAGCTTCGCGCCTTTAGAATGCGGCACGGCGCTGTCTTTGGTTTTATGCAAAGAAATCTGTGCCCATCTGTGACATCTGTGGCAAAACCTTAGAAGAACACCGGTGACGGACGATCCAAATCCATCTCCCGCTGGACCTGTATCAACTCACGTTCCGCGCCGCGCAGACGCATCGCCGTCAGGACGCCGCTGTAATAAACGCCGGTATCGATCCCTATCCGCCAGCGCGTATTGGCCGGCACCTTGTGCGGCGAATGGCCATGCACCACCACATAGTCACACGCCTGAGCGGCGCGCAGGAATCGCCCACGGATATACATGAAGGTGCCGCCGTCCTGCTCCGCGAGCGGCCGGTCCGGATCAACGCCGGCGTGGACGAACAGGTAGTCATCCGACTGGAAGGATGACGGCATGGCGCGCAGCATGTCCAGATGCGCCGGATCGACCTTCGCCGCGAACCGGCGGCTGACCTCTTCCCAGATTTCCATGGACCGCGCCATATAGGGCATGACCACGCCGTAGGAATCGAGCGTCGCCGCCCCGCCCCAGTCGCGCCAGGTATCGCCAAATTCAGGCTCATCGAGGAAGCGCAGCAGGGCTTCCTCGTGATTACCCATCAGCGCCACCACATCGCACCAGTCCGCCGCCAGCAGATGCCCGACCCGATCCAGAACCTGGCGCGAGGCCGGCCCACGATCGACATAATCCCCCAGCAGGACAATGCGCGGCCGCTCACCCAGCCCTTCCGCGTCAGCCCGGATTCGCTCGATCATTTGGCCGAACAGGTCGTCATAACCGTGGATATCGCCGATAGCGTAGGTCAATTGTGCAATGCGGGAGGTCATGCGCCCTATATAGGCAAGGGTCAGCCGGTTTCAAAGTAAAGTCTTCATGGCTTCACTAAGCGGCGTGCGCGGCACCTCTCCGATCACCTCGGCCAGGCGCGGTTCTTCCAGCGCGTGCGGCACATCCCACAGATAGAGCATTTCCAGCGCCGCCCGCATGAAGGGATCAAGCAGGGCAATCAGCGAAAACATAATGCGCGGCATATGACCCACCGTCACCTTGCGTCCCAGGGCAAACCTCGCCGCCTCAGCCAGCCGCTTCGCCGAGACATTGTGGCTTTCGAAGTGGAAGACCTCATAGGCGCCAAGCGTGGTTTCAACCTCGGCCAGTTTGACGATCGTCGCCGCCAGATCAGGCAGAAAGGCCCAGGCATGGATAGTCGTCCTTTTACCCGGCGTGACAATCCGGCCCTTGCCGAGGTCTTTCGCCACCAGCGCCCCCATCCAACTCATCGGCGCCTCGCTGCCAAAAAAATCACCGGCACGGATGACGATGGTACGCAGGCGCTCGGCCTGAGCGCGTTCACGGAACAGGGCTTCGATCGAGACCCGGATACGGCCTTTCAGCGTATCGGCCGCGAAGGGCGTCTGCGGCGTCAGGACCGGCGGCATGGACGAGCCGAAATTATAGACGCTGCCGGGATAGATCTGGCGGGCATTCAGCGCCTCGCAGATATCGGCCGCGGCAGTATAGGTCGGCAGGGCCTTTTCCGCCCAGACCGGATAGGGGACGTTCAGGCCATTGAACACCAGATCGACCGGCCCCGTGGCCCTTGCCACCGCTGCCGCGTCGAACAGGTCGGCATGAATCGGGATGATCCCCTCGCCCGCCGTCTTGCCGGCGCGCACCAGGCCCAGCACCCGCCAGCCCTTATCGAGAAAGGCCCGCGCCACCACCTTGCCGATACCGCCATTGGCGCCCAGAACCAGAACCGTCTTCATGTCATCTCTCCTTGCATTGACAGGATGAGATTTATTCCATTTAATTACGCATATAAATTGCCGATATTTAGATTATAAATATTCAAATATGGATAGAATGATATGCTCGACTGGACCCTGCTTCGCGCCTTTCTCGCCGTAGTCGATACCGGATCACTGTCTGCGGCGGCCGCGCGGATCGGCGCCACTCAGCCGACCCTGAGCCGTCACATCAGGCAACTGGAAACCGCCATCGGCACACCGCTTTTCCGCCGTTCGGTCAAGGGCCTGGCCCCCACCGAGGCCGCGCTCGGCCTGGTGGATGATGCCCGCGAAATGGGCCGTGCCGCGCAAAGCCTGGCGCTCAAGGCGCAGGGCAAGGCCGAGACCCTGAGCGGCACGGTGCGCCTCACCGCTTCGGTGGTCGTGTCCAACCTGATCCTGCCGCCGATCATCGCCGACCTGAGACGTGAGGAGCCGCTGATCCAGGTCGAGATCGTCGCCTCCGACGCCTCGCAAAATCTCCTGCGCCGCGATGCCGATATCGCCCTGCGCATGTTTAACCCAACACAGAATGCCCTGATCGCCCGTAAGCTGGGAGACACGCCGCTGGGAGTCTATGCCACCAGGGACTATCTGGCGCGCAAGGGCCGGCCGGATACCATGCTGGACATACTCAATCACGATGTCATTGGCTTCGATCGGGCTGACGACATTATCAAAGGCTATGCCGCCATGGGGTATCCGGTGACGCGTCACCAGTTCCCCGTGCGCACCGACGACCAGATGGTGTGTTGGCACCTGTTGCTGGCCGGCGCCGGGATAGGGTTCGCGCAAGACCTGCTGGCCGGTGTGCAGCCGAACCTTGAAAAACTCGACCTCGGCATGGCCCTGCCCGCCCTGCCCGTCTGGCTGGTCATGCACGAGGAGGTGCGCACCAATGCCCGCATTCGCCGCGTTGCCGATTTCCTGGCCGGCCGCCTGACGGCCCTTCTTGGCGCAAGGGCCTAGACAGGGCAGTCGACAAAGTATATGGGAGCCAATATATTGGAGCCGATATATCTATGTCCTCGCCCACCGATCCGCAAATCGTCATGGATTCCCTGCGGCGAATCGTCCAGGCCCTGCGCCAGTCGGCCACGCACAGCGAACAGGCAACCGGCCTCACCGCCGCGCAACTGCTGGTACTCAAACGCATCCAGACGCATGAGGGCCTGTCAGTCAATGAACTGGCCGCCGCGACCTTCACCCACCAGAGCACGGTGTCCGAAATCGTCACCCGCCTGGAAACGCGCGGCCTGATCCGCCGGGCGCGTGCCGCCACCGATGGCCGCCGCGTCGAGCTCTACCTGACCGAGGCCGGCCAGGCGGCGCTCACAACCAGCCCGGTCAGCGCCCACGAAAAGCTGATGCAGGCGGTCGCCAACCTGCCGCCTCCGACTCTGGAAAAACTGGCCGCTGGCCTGAATGCGCTGATCGAAGCCGCGCACCTGAACGAACATCCCGCCCGCTTCTTCTTTGAAGACAAGAGTACCCCTGATGAGTGACCACGAAATAAAGAACGCCTCCACCACGCCCGGCCTGCCGATTTCGCTGGGGATCGGTCCGGTCCTCGAAAAGGCCGATGTCGAACGCCATCCGCGCGCGCTTGACCGCCGCAGCCTGCTGATAGGCGTCCTGTGCATCGGTCTGGCCCTCATCATGACGCCGATCGCACGCGGCCTGATGGCGCTGATCGGCCTGATCACCAACCTGGCCTTTTATCAGCGCGTGGGTTTTGATCTTGTCTCGCCCGCCGGGCATAATCTCGGCCTGTTCGTGATCGCCGTACCAGTGATCGGCTCGCTGATCGTCGGCCTGATGGCGCGTTACGGCGCCAAGGCCATTCGCGGCCACGGTATCCCGGAAGCGATGGAGCAGCTCCTGACCAATGACAGCCGCATTCCGGTGCGCATGACCTTCCTCAAGCCGCTGTCCGCCGCCATCGCCATCGGCACCGGCGGCCCATTCGGCGCCGAAGGTCCGATCATCGCCACTGGCGGCGCACTCGGCTCCCTGCTCGGCCAGGTGATCCATGTCACGGCACATGAACGGAAAACCCTGCTGGCCGCCGGCGCCGCGGCAGGCATGACCGCCATCTTCGGCACACCGTTTTCCGCCATCCTGCTGGCCATTGAACTGCTGGTCTTCGAGTTTCGGCCGCGCTCCTTTATCCCCATCGCCCTGTCGGCCCTGACCGCCATCATGCTGCGGCCCTTCTTCTTCGGCACCGACCTGTTGTTCCATATCGCCACCTTCGCCCCGGCTTCGCCTATGGCTTTGATCGGCTACGCTGCCCTTGGCGTCATCATGGGCCTGTTCGCTGTCGTCATCGCCAAATCGACCTACCTGATTGAGGATCTGTTTGAACGCTTGCCGATCCACTGGATGTGGTGGCCGGCCATCGGCGGCCTGGTTGTCGGGCTGATCGGCCTGTGGGAACCGCGCGTCATGGGCGTCGGCTACGATAATATCGACCGAATCTTAAGCGGCAACTTCCTCGGCATCGCCCTGCTCACCTTCTGCCTGCTGAAATTCATCGCCTGGTCGATCGCGCTCGGCAGCGGGACATCCGGCGGGACGCTTGCGCCCATTTTCACCATCGGCGGCGGACTGGGGGTTTTGACCGCGCAGATGTTCGAGGCAGTGCTGCCATCGCTGGGCATTGACCTGCGCATGGCCGGACTGGTCGGCATGGCCGCCTGCTTCGCCGGGGCATCCCGCGCCCTCTTCGCATCGGTGCTGTTCGCTCTGGAAGTGACGCAGCAGATCAACACCCTGCTGCCGCTTCTGGCTGGCTGCTGCACCGCCTTCATGGTCTCGGCCTTCGTCATGAAAACCACCATCATGACGGAAAAGCTGGTCCGGCGGGGCCACCATGTGCCGTCGGAATATACGGCGTATGGCCCGCAAACCCCGGCACAACCTTGAACGCACCAACGTAGCAACAATTTAATGTAAGCAATTTTTGCGAAGCTTATGAATTTAAAGCTTTATTTCCGCAAAATTCTGCGTATGCCTTAAAGAAAACAATCCGGGGCAAGAGGCATATGGACGCCAAGGTATTTCTCGACAGACGCGGCGTGTGGGCGTTCGGACTGGGCTGCGTATGCGTCACCATCGGCGTTTTGCTGCACCTGCCGATGTTCTGGATGGGCAAGGACATGGGGTTCGCCCTGGCCGGGATGCCGATGGACAACAGCATGTTGTTCGGCATGTTCCTGATCGTCGCCGGCATCGGTATTGCCGCCTATGGCCTGCTGCCCAAAGGCGTCGACGCACAGGTCAAGTCGGCAGCGCGCATCGCTGTCGCCGCGCCGGAGGACGCCAGGCTCGGTCCCGCCCACGCCCTGCTGATGCTGGTTCTGGTCGTGGCCCTGATTATCGATGTCATGAAGCCCGCCTCGCTTGGGTTTGTCATGCCGGGCCTGATCAAGGAATACGGCGTCAGCAAGGCGGAAGCCTCGCTTGTGCCCTTTTTCGCCCTGATCGGCACGGTCACGGGCTCGATCCTGTGGGGCATCATCGCTGATATTTACGGCCGCAAGGCATCAATCCTGCTGTCCGCGGTGGTCTTCGTCGGCACTTCGATCTGCGGCGCCATGCCGTCGCTGTTGTGGAACGAGATCATGTGCTTCCTGATGGGCGCCGGCGCCGGCGGTATGTTGCCGGTCACCTACGCCCTGCTGGCCGAAACCATGCCGTCGCGCCATCGCGGCTGGGCACTGGTGCTGGTCGGCGGCCTCGGCGCGGTCGGTGGCTATTTCGCCGCGTCGGGCTTTTCGTATCTGCTGGTGCCGACCTTCTCGTGGCGCATCCTGTGGCTGATCAATCTGCCAACTGGCCTCATCCTGATCCTGATGGGCGGAATGATCCCCGAATCGGCCAAATTCCTGCTGTCGCGCGGCCGCGATGAGGAAGCGCACAAGATCATGGCGCGCTTTGGCACGGTCAGCCACAAGCTGGCGGAGAACGAGGAAGATACCGACGACACCTTCGCGCACCACCATTCAAAGCACGATGGTACCGAGCCGAAACTGTGGACACCGGGCCTGATCGGCAAGACGGCCGCTCTGACCATCGCGGCGCTGGCCTGGGGCCTGATCAATTTCGGCCTGCTCCTGTGGCTGCCCAATGATCTGGTGGCCAAGGGTTATTCCATGGCCCTGTCATCGAAACTGCTGGCCGAATCGTCGCTGATCGCCTTCCCGACCGTTTTTGTCTGCACCTGGATCTACAGCCAGTGGAGCACCAAATGGGCCTTCACCACTATGGTCACCATTACGCTTGCCGGGCTGATCTGGGTGCTGCTGCTGGAAACCGGCAAGGGCGGCAGTCCGGTCCTGCCGATCGCGCTGTTGATCATCGGCTCGAACGGCATCCTGGCCATCCTTCTGCCCTATGCGTCGGAAAGCTACCCCCTGGCAATCCGCGGCCGCGCCACCGGCTGGATTGCCGCCTGCACCAAGGGCGGCGGCGTGCTGGCCCAGACCCTGAGCATCACCGCCCTGGTGCCGCCGCTCGGGATTGCGGCCGGCATGATCATCTTGCCGATTGTCGTCACCCTGGGGCTGTTCGTCAAATACGGCACCGAAACCAAGGGCCTCGACCTGCGCCAACTGGAACGCCCGCAAAAGAAGTAGCGCGATCCCGCATCCTCGCTTAATGTAATTCAAAATAAGAATTACATTGGGGAGTGATATGCGTCTGAATCTGAAGGCGGTCGTGATCGCCAGTTTGGCCGGACTTTTGTTCGGATTCGATACCGCCGTGATTTCCGGCGTCACCCACGCCCTGCGCGATGTCTATCACCTCGATGACCAGGGGCTGGGCCTGGCTGTCTCCGTCGCCCTGTGGGGCACCTTCTTTGGCGCCCTGTTCATGGGCCGGCTGGGCGATGCCATCGGCGGACGCGACGCGCTGCGGATCATCGGCCTCATGTATATCGCCGCCTCGCTGGGCTGCGCACTGTCGCCTTCGCTTTCCCTGTTTGTCGTCTCGCGCTTTATCCTGGGCCTCGCCATCGGCGGGTCTTCGGTACTGGCGCCGGTCTATATTTCCGAGATCGTGCCGGCCGAACGACGTGGCGCCTTGGTCGGCCTGTTCCAGTTCAATATCGTCTTCGGTATCCTGCTGGCCTATCTGAGCAACTATCTCGTCGGCCAGATGATTACGGATGCGTCGGCCTGGCGCTGGAAACTCGGCCTGGCCGCCCTGCCCGCTGGTGCCTTCTTCCTGCTGCTGTTCACTATCGGCCAGAGCGCGCGCTGGCTGGTGGCCAAGGGCCGCATCGACGAGGCGGTCAAAAGCCTGACACAACTGGGCATTAGCGATACCGCCGCCACGATCGCCGATTTCCAGACATCCGATATTGGCCAGGGCAGGCTGAGCTGGTCCAGGCACAAGAAGCCGATCATTTTCGCCATCCTGCTGGCCCTGTTCAATCAGTTCACCGGTATCAACGCCATTCTCTATTATCTCAACGATATCTTCGCCGCCGCGGGCTTCAGCGCGGTCTCGGCCGACCTGCAAAGTGTGGCCGTGGGCGGCGCCAACCTGGCCGCCACCCTGCTCGGCATGGCACTGATCGATCGCTTCGGCCGCAAGAAACTGCTGACCACGGGCGCGATCGGCATGGTGGCGGCGCTCGCCGGCGTGACCGTCATCATGGCCACCGGGCAAGGGCAAGGCTTCCTGCTGGCCCTGCTGATCCTGTTCATCGTTTCGTTCGCGGCATCTCAAGGTGCGGTGATCTGGGTCTATCTGGCGGAGATTTTCCCGACGCCGGTGCGAGCGCGCGGCCAATCGCTCGGCAGCGCCACCCACTGGATCGTCAACGCCGTCATCTCGGCCGTCTTTCCGCTGGTGGCCGCCCATACCAGGGCCCTGCCCTTCGCCGTTTTCGCAGCGGCGACCCTGATCCAGTTTATCGTAGTGTCGAAGTTCTTCCCCGAAACCAAGGGCGTCGAACTGGAAGATATGGAAAAGGCGCTCTAACGCTGGTCAGCGGCTTTATAAACAGCACTCCGATCACGTCGACCAACGGCAATCACCAAAATCAGGATTTCGCTGTCACGGACTTCATAGACCAAACGGTAACCAATACTCGCCAGCTTGATCTTGTAACGGTCTTTGGCCCCGCTGAGCTTGGCCGCAGGTACGTGCGGGTTTTCCAGTCGTTCCGCCAGTTTTTTCTTGAATTGCTGGCGGGTATTCGCGTCCAGCTTGCGCCATTCCTTCAAGGCTTCGTCAAGTAAGGCCAGTTCATAGGTCATTAAACGAGACCTTGATGACTTTTTGCCCCTGACGCGCATCAGCCATGGCATTCAGTTCCAGGTCTTCGAGGCGATCCATCATGACTTCGTAAAGCGCTGCGGGCACACAATAAAAGGCCGGCGTATTATGATTGAGGATAGCCACGGCGCCCCCCTCACCGGTATCAACCGTTGCCATCGGATTCTTCTTGAGTTCAGATATGCTGGCAGTCATAGTCGACAGAATTGCACTCGCCACGGTTCGCTCCCTCTAAATTAAGACCTGTATTTAGCGCTAAATTTAGATAAATTCAAGATGACAAACAACCCTTCAATATCCGACACCACGCTCGATGCCTTTGTCGCCAGATTGCCCAAGGCCGAACTGCACTTGCATATCGAGGGCTCTCTGGAGCCGGAGCTGATGTTCGGGCTGGCGCAGCGCAACGGCATCGACCTGCCCTACGCATCGGTCGAAGAGCTGCGTGCCGCCTATGACTTTTCCAATCTGCAGGATTTCCTCGATATCTATTATACGGGCGCCAATGTGCTGCGCACCGAGCAAGACTTCTATGACCTCGCCATGGCCTATTTCCGCCGGGCGGCGGCTGATAATGTCCGCCACGCCGAGATATTCTTTGATCCGCAGACCCACACCGATCGCGGCATTTCTTATAGCTATGTCATCGAGGGCCTGAGCCGCGCGGCCAAGGACGCCGAAGCGCTGGGTCTGTCGGTGTCGCTGATCCACAGCTTCCTGCGCCACCTGTCCGAAGAGGCCGCCTTTGAGAGCCTGGCCATGGCTGTGCCGTATCTCGATAAGATCATCGGCGTTGGGCTGGATAGCTCCGAGGTCGGCCACCCGCCATCAAAGTTTGCCAATGTCTTCGCCAAAGCGAAGGAACTGGGGTTGATGCTCTGCGCCCACGCCGGCGAAGAAGGCCCGCCGGCCTACGTTTATGAGGCGCTGGATATCCTGCATATCGATCGCATCGACCACGGCAACCGTTCACTGGAAGATCCTGTACTCGTCAGGCATATCGTCCGTGAGGGCCTGACATTGACGGTCTGCCCGCTCTCCAATCACAAGCTGTGCGTGGTGAAGGATCTCGACGACCACCCGATTCCCGACATGCTGAAAAAAGGCCTGCGCGCCACGATCAATTCCGACGATCCGGCCTATTTCGGCGGTTATGTGAACGACAATTTCCTCAGCCTGACCCGTCGCGGCCTGATCGACCGCGGGGATTGCCTGACCCTGGCGCGTAATTCGATCACCGGGTCTTTCCTGAGTAATGAGCGGAAAGCGGACTTAATCGCTGAAATAGAGGCGTTCGCGGCGGAACACTGACGGCACCGCTTCCGCCACGGTCGGCAGATCATCGGGCAATTCCGGCGGCGCATCCTCTAACACCGGGCCGGGTGGAAGGGGTGAATAGGTCCGGCGCGTAACCGGCCTGGCGGGTGTGGTGAGCAGCGATCCGAAAGCGGCGCTGGCGGTTACGGCCAGGCCGCCGCCAACCAACAGACAAAAGGCCAGACGCAGACTGCCCGGATCGCGGTATTGATAATAAAGACCACACAACACGGCGAAACTGACCATCCAGGCGATCAGGCTGCCGCGCACCGGATAGTCCGGCGCAATCTGGCGCGCCAGCAGCGAGGTAAAGAGGTATAGCCCCTGCAGATAGATATGCAGGCCGATGATCCAGCCGCCCGCGCGCCAGGCATTGGCCCAGTAAAGTCCCCAGTCGCCATTCATGAAGGTCTGCGTCATGAAGGCGGCATCAGCGAGATTATTGCCCAGGGTTTCGCGCATCCCGGCAACAAATGAGTCGAAATCGACATAGCTCTGGGCGGATACAGGCAGCAGGAATTTTACCGCCAACAGCAGGGCAATCGCCAACTGCCACTCGACCAGTCTTTCACCCAGCCAGAGGATAAAACGCCTGAAGGTCATTATGCCGCATCCGCAAACATCCGGTCATTATACCGGGACGCGTCCTTAAACACCATAACGTGTGTGGCCGCGCTTGCGGGCATTACGGAAGCGCGGCGGTTCATGATCAGTGCGTCGCGTCTTCCATGCCCTTGCCGACGGCGGTGATATCCTTGCCGACACCCTGAATGGTATGGCAGGCGGACAGCACGGGCAGAAGGGCAATAACAGCGACCAGGGCGAGACGTTTCATGGTGTATTCCTCAGATTGAACAGCTTGCGAGCCTGACTCGCAATTGCGGCGAATTTACGGGAAATCCGCGGACCTGCAAAGAGCCTGACAGCAAAGTGCCCATGACACGCGGTGTCACGGGCACAGGCTTTTCACGATCCGGAAAGTCTTAGTTGCTGGCGGCGCTTTCCATGCCCTTGCCAACGGCGGTCACGTCTTCGCCGGCGCCCTGAATGGTATGGCAGGCGGCCAGGATCGGCAGGATGGCGATAACGGTAAACAATGCGAGGCGCTTCATGTCATATATCCTTCTCAGATTAGGTGGCATCAGGCGCCACGTAAGGTCAGAATTGAGTTTTGCGCATAAGGATTCAATGAGCGCGTCTTATGGATAAAATCATGGCGACATCCGGCAGACATGGCGCATCCGGCCGTAAAAGGTTAAGAGGCCTCCTATGAAAGACCCGATTGTCATTATTGGCGCCGGCCCGGCTGGGCTGATGGCCGCCGAGATTTTAAGTGCCGCCGGAAAGCAGGTGGAAATCTACGACCGTATGCCCTCGGTGGCGCGCAAATTGCTGATGGCCGGGCGCGGCGGGCTGAACCTGACCCATTCCGAACCGTTCGAGCGCTTTGTCACCCGCTACGGCAAGCGCGCCCCTCTGTTGAAGCCAGCGCTGGATGCCTTTACGCCGAAAGACCTGCGTACCTGGGCCGATGGGCTGGGCTCTGAGACCTTTGTCGGCACATCGGGGCGGGTATTTCCGAAAGCCATGAAGGCCTCCCCCCTGCTGCGCGCCTGGCTGAAACGGCTGGAGGCGCAGGGTGTGGTTCTGCATACCCGGCATGAGTGGCGCGGGTGGCAGGACGGGGCGCTTTTGTTCAATGACGATGTGCGGGTAACACCGGCAGCGACCATATTGGCACTGGGCGGGGCAAGCTGGCCCAGGCTGGGCGGTGATGGCGGCTGGACCGGTTTGCTGGCGAACAGGGGCGTTGAGATCGCCCCTTTTCAGCCGGCCAATGTCGGTTTCCAGACCGCATGGAGCGCGCATTTCGCCAACAAATTCGCTGGTGAGCCGCTGAAGAATATCGCCGTTAAATTCGCCGGCCGTGAAGTGAAGGGCGAACTGATGCTGACCCGCACCGGGCTTGAGGGGGGCGCCATTTATGCCCTCAGCGCGGCCTTGCGCGACGCCATTGCGGAGGACGGACATGCTGATCTGGTCATCGACCTGCGCCCCGACCTGTCAGCCGACCAGGCGATCAACAAGCTGAAACGTGCCTCGCCTAAGGATTCCCTGAGTAACCGCCTGCGCAAGGCGCTCAACCTGTCGCCGGCAGCCATTGCCCTCGTGCATGAAAAGCCAGGCGCGGACTTCAAGACGGTAACGGTGCGCCTGACCGGCGTGCAGGGACTGGAACGCGCCATCTCCTCCGCCGGCGGTATCCGGTTTGAGGCCCTGACGCCGGATTTTGAACTAAAGGCTTTGCCGGGTGTCTATGCAGTCGGGGAAATGCTCGACTGGGAAGCGCCCACCGGCGGCTATCTCCTGCAGGCCTGTTTCTCGACCGCGGTTGCGGCGGCACGGGCAATATCAGGCAAGTAAGCAACCCCACCCCCAACGCGCAAATGCGCGTCGGTCGCAGAGCTGGCGAAATGCTGGGGTTCCTCCTTACAATAATCTTTTCAATTGCATGTCGCTGGACATGAAGCATCAGTCTCGTAAAACTTAATTATCAGGCGTCACTGGCACGACGCCAGCGCCCCCTTCGCCATAATAAGACCAGCATAGCTACCACCGTCCTCTTGACGCGAGGCCGGTTTCGTTGATACCGCTAACATATTGCGCCGTCAGATGCGCCTTGTTGCAAGAGGAAATGCCATGAAACCGATCGCCCCTCGTGCGGTGCGCTGGCTTATGTCGGCCGCGCCCTTCGCCCTTACTACCGCGCTCACCGCGACCATGCTGGTCGTTTCGCCGGCCACCGCCGCACCGCAAACGCCCGCAGCCTGCCAGGATGCCCCCTGCCCTTTCACCGATGCCACCCTGTCTCCTGAAGCGCGCGCCCGTGACCTGATCGGCCGCATGACGCTCGATGAGAAGGCACAGCAACTGGGCCATATCGCACCGGCCATCCCGCGCCTGAACGTGCCCGAATACAACTGGTGGAACGAAGGTCTGCACGGCGTGGCGCGCGCCGGCATCGCCACCGTCTTCCCCCAGGCCATCGGCATGGCGGCCTCGTGGGATCCGGACCTGATGCACACGGTCGGCACCACGGTTTCGATCGAGTTTCGCGCCAAATATGCCGAACGCGTCCATGCCAACGGCGGCACCGACTTTTATCGCGGCCTGACCGTCTGGTCGCCCAATATCAACATTTTCCGCGATCCGCGCTGGGGCCGCGGCCAGGAAACCTATGGCGAAGACCCCTTCCTGACCGGCCGCATGGGCGTCGCCTATATCACCGGCCTGCAGGGTGACGACCCGGCCCATCCGCGCGTGATCGCCACCGCCAAGCACTTCGCCGTCCACAGCGGCCCTGAGGAAGGTCGCCATCAGCAGGACATGAAGCCGTCGGCCCATGACCTCGAAGACACCTACCTGCCGGCCTTCCGCGCCGCCGTGACCCAGGGCCAGGTGCAATCGGTGATGTGCGCCTACAATGCCCTCTATGACGTGCCGGCCTGCGCCAGCACCGAACTGATGCAGAAGCACCTGCGCGGCGACTGGGGCTTCAAGGGCTATGTCGTTTCCGATTGCGGCGCGGCCGCCAATATCTATCGCCAGGACAGCCTGCACTACACGAAAACCGCGCCCGAAGCTGTGGCCGTGGCCTTCAAGGCCGGCATGGACCTGATCTGCGGCGACTACCGCAACAATATGACGACCGAGCCGGAAAACATCGTCGCCGCCGTCAAGTCCGGCCTTTTGCCGCAGGATGTCGTCGACAGGGCGTTGGAACGCCTGTTCACCGCGCGCTACCGCCTGGGCCTGATGGACCCGGTCTCGGCCTCGCCCTATGCCAGCATCACGCCGGCCGATTACAACACGCCGGAACACCGTGCCACGGCGCTCAAAATCGCCCAGGAATCCATCGTCCTCCTCAAGAACGACAACAATCTGCTGCCGTTTAACGATGCCATCAAAACCATCGCGGTGATCGGCCCCAACGCCGACAGCTACGACACGCTCGTCGGCAACTATTACGGCCGCCCAACCGCGCCGGTGACCGTGCTCGATGGCCTCCGCGCCCGCTTCCCCAACGCGAAGATCATCTATGCCGAAGGCACCGGGCTGATCGGCCAGGCCCAGCCGCCGGTGCCGGATGACGCCCTGTGCCTCGATGCCAGATGTGCGAAACAGGGCCTGAAGGCCGAATGGTTCACCACGCATGAGCCTTCAGGCTCCCCCGCATCGACCCAGACCGTGGCCAATGCGACGGCAAGCTGGAGCGCGGTCGACAAGGACAGTTCGGCGCGCTTCACCGGCTATATCAAGGCGCCGCAGGACGGCGAATACAGCTTCCGTTATGCCAGCGAAAACGGCTACCGCATCTGGATCGGCGACAAGCTGATCGTCGATGAATGGGGCGTCGGCGATGCACCGTCGATCGCTTCCGGCAAGGTCACCCTGAAAGCCGGCACCATCTATCCCATCAGGATCGAAGCCTTCCAGCGCGATGCCACCGGCAACCAGCGCCTGGTATGGAGCACGCCAACCAATAATGGCGATGACGCCGTGGCGGCCGCCAAACAGGCCGACGCGGTGGTCTTTGTCGGCGGCCTGTCGGCACGTATCGAGGGCGAGGAGATGAAGGTCGAGGCGGCGGGTTTCGCCGGTGGCGACCGCACCAGCCTGGACCTGCCCGCGCCGCAGCAAAAACTGCTGGAACGCGTCTCGGCCACCGGCAAGCCCGTCGTCCTGGTTCTTATGAACGGCAGCGCGCTCGGCATCAACTGGGCCAAGGCGAACGTGCCCGCGATCGTCGAGACCTGGTATCCGGGCGGTGACGGCGGCACGGCCGTGGCCGGCGCCCTGGCAGGCGATTTCAGCCCGGCGGGCCGCCTGCCCGTGACCTTCTATAAATCCGCTGACCAGTTGCCCGCCTTCACCGATTATTCGATGACCGGCCGCACCTATCGCTATTTCAAAGGCGATGTCCTCTATCCGTTTGGTTACGGCTTGAGTTACACGACCTTCGATTACAACGACGCTGCCCTTTCCGCACCGGCTATCAAGGCCGGCGATGCGGTAACGGCACAGGTCAAGGTCACCAACAGCGGCGGCCGCGACAGCGACGAAGTGGTGCAACTCTACGTTAAAAAGCCCGGCGACAGCGCCAATCCCGTTCTCGCGGGCTTCCAGCGCATCCACCTGAAGGCGGGCGAAAGCCGCACAGTCAGCCTGGCACTCGATGCCCGCGCCCTGTCGCAGGTCGACGATAAGGGCGCTCGCCATGTTCTCCCCGGCCGTTATGATATCAGCCTGGGCGGCGGCCAGCCGGCCTACGCGAAGACCGTGTCCTTGCCGTTGACCGTCACCGGCGAGACCGAGGTAGCGCCGTAGGCAAGAGCCAGGTCTTACTCCCGAACAAACCGCAGGGCAGGTATTGCGCCCCGCCTTGCGGCTTTTCTTTTGGAACAAATACTCCGCCGGGCATCTTCGGCATAGGACTGCAGGTTTATGGCGCACACGCGCTCGCCTGCAGTTTTGAGTAAACATTCATCATATGTTCAGTCTAAGCCAGTGACCAAACTAAAAAAGCCCCCATATCGGGGGCTTTTTTAGTATGGTTGCGGGGGCCAGATTTGAACTGACGACCTTCAGGTTATGAGCCTGACGAGCTACCGGGCTGCTCCACCCCGCGTCACCAAGTGTCGGGCGTTTGAGCGCCGCCCGGCATTTTACGTTTGTCTGTGTGGCTTATGGCC
>NZ_JBQCHT010000006.1:0-133466 GCF_051954415.1 Asticcacaulis sp. | reverse complement strand
TCCCCTTGTGGGAGAGGGTGCCGAGCCGCGAAGCGGCGAGGCGGGTGAGGGGCAAAAACGAGCATTATCTGCCGCCGGGGATTCGGATCGCGAGATGCTTGCCCCTCACCCGGCCCTCGCCAAGCGCGAGGGCCACCCTCTCCCCGTAAACGGGGAGAGGGGGATAATAAGCATGGTGGCCTTGATAATCGCGCTGTTGACTTTACCCGTCTGTGCCACTGCCGCGCCGAAGCCTGAGACCTACAGTAACCCGATCCTCTATGCCGACTATTCCGATCCGGATGTCATCCGCGTCGGCAAGAGCTATTACCTGGTGGCGTCGAGCTTCCATTTTTCGCCGGGGCTGCCAGTGCTGAAATCGGAAGACCTGGTGCACTGGAAGATCATCGCCAATGCGGTGCCGAAACTGACCTTCGCGCCGGAATACGATATGCCCGGCCCCTTTGAACTGGATGATACCAAATCCAAGCCGGTGACCGGCACAAAGTACGCCAGCGGCATCTGGGCGCCGTCGATCCGCTTTCACAATGGCCTGTTCTACATCTATTTCCCGACGCCGGATGAAGGCATCTTCATGATCACGGCAAAGGATCCCGCCGGGCCGTGGTCGAAGCCGGTTCAGGTGATTGCTCAAGCCGGACTGGAAGACCCGTGTCCCTTCTGGGACGACGATGGTAACGCTTATCTGATCCACGGTAAAAAGGGGGCGGGACCGCTGATCCTGCACCGCATGAGTCGGGATGGCACGCAGGTGCTTGATGATGGCGTGGTGGTGGCTGAGGACAAGGATCGCCTGCCGGTGCTGGAAGGACCAAAACTCTACAAGCGCAATGGCTGGTACTATATCTTCGCCCCGATCGGCGGGGTGGGGACCGGGCCGCAGGCGGTTGGCCGCGCGAAGAATATCTACGGTCCTTATGAATGGCGCGATGTATTGCTGCCGACGGCCGATATCAAGGGACCGCACCAGGGCGGCTATGTCGAGACGCCGTCCGGCCAGGGCTGGTTCGTGCATTTCAACTCGGAAGGCGCCTTTGGCCGTATCGATCATCTCCAGCCGGTCAAATGGGTCGATGACTGGCCGGTGATGGGCGATGACGGCAAGCCTGTATCGCGCCACGCCATGCCGGATACAGGCACGCATTCGGATTATCGTTTGCAGGACAGTGATGAATTCGGGGCGGCGCAGCTTGGTTTGCAATGGGCGTGGAACCACAATCCCGACACTGCGAAGTGGAGCCTGACGGAGCGGCCCGGCTGGCTGCGACTCAAGGCCGGAGAAGCGCAAAGCCTGACGACCGCGCACAATACCCTGACGCAGATCCTGCAAGGCCCGGCCATGCAAACGATCGTGCGGCTGGATATTTCGCATATGACTGATGGCCAGCGCGCCGGGGTCAGCCTGTTCGGCGTCAAACCGGTATGGATCGGCGTGGTGCGCGAGAAGGGCGTGTCGCGGATCGTGTACGCCTCGGCGGGGGTCGAGACGCCGGGACCGGAGATCACCGGTCAGACGGTGCAACTGCGCGCCGAGGCCCTGCCGGATCAGACCGGCCGTTTTGCTTACAGCCTCGATGGTAAGACCTTCATTCCATTTGGCGAGTCATTGCCGCTATCGCAATTTTCGTGGTGGAAAGGCAGCCGTCCGGCGCTTTTCACCTTCAATAAAAACGGCGCGAATGGCGCGGTCGATATCGACTGGGTTCACGTCACGCATGAGGCCAAATAATGGATTGCCTAATGGATCGTCGTCTGTTTCTGGCTGGCGGCGCGGCGCTTGGGGCCGTGCCTGCATTTGCGCAATCTACGCCGTCGCTCGGTGAATTGGCGGCGGCGAAAGGGATCCGTTTCGGCAGCGCCACGGGTGTGAAGACCGGCGGCCTGACCGATCCGCAGGTGGCGCAAATCCTCAGGCGCGACTGCCGCATCCTGGTGCCGCGCAACGAACTGAAGATGTACACCATCCACAACACGCCGGAGGACGTCTACGACTTTACGCCGGGCGACGAGGTGCTGGCCTTCGCCGAAGCCAATCATATGCCCCTGCGCGGCCATACGCTTTTCTGGGCCAAGGACGAATTCCTGCCGAAATGGCTGCTGAACCACGATTTCGGCCCGAAACCGAAGGTCGCCGCCGAAACCCTGCTGCGCGACTATATCGGCCGGGTGACCGAACATTTCGGCGACCGCCTGACCTCCTGGGACGTCATCAACGAGGCCATAGATGAAAAGACCGGTGAGGTCCGCGCCAATGTCTTCACGCGCATCCTGGGCCGCGACGCCCTGCGTATCTGCTTCGAGGCGGCGCGTGAACACCTGCCGAAGATGCAGCTTGTCTATAACGACTATATGAGCTGGCGGTCGAAGGACGCCCTGCACCGCAAGGCGGCGTTCGATCTGCTGCGCTGGTTCCGCGAAGAAAAACTACCGGTCGATGCGTTGGGTATCCAGGGCCATATCGGCACGGATCAAAGTTCTTTTGGCCAACGCGTGGTCGGGCAGATGACGACCGACGACACCACGCCGCAATATGCCGAATGGACGCGGTTCCTTAAAGACGCCGCCGCGCTCGATTACACGCTTCTGGTGACGGAGTTTGACGTCAATGACCGCAAGGTGGACGAAGATATCGCCCGCCGCGATGCCGTGGTGGCGGAGGTGGCCAAAACCTATATCGACCTGACGCTGGATAATACGGCGGTAAAGGATTTCCTGTGTTGGGGCCTTGACGATAAATATAGCTGGCTGCAATCGACCACGCCGCGCACCGACAAATTGCCCCTGCGCCCCACGCCCTATGACGACCAGTTCCGACCGAAACCCCTGTATGCGGCCATGGCTGCGGCCTTCAAAGCCGCGCCCATGCGGGCCTGATCCGGGCTGTCACAATTTGTGAACATATGATGTCAGCAACGTGTCGAAACGGTTTTGGATTGTGACACGCATGGGCTTGCCTGGAAGTGGCGGAAACGGGGTGCGGATTCAATGAGATGGGGTTCATCCTTTGAGTGGCGAGAAATGGCATTGCTCCGTAGGCGGAGGATGGCTGGGAAACGCATTTTCTTAAGGTGTTTTCTGGCGCTGAATTGAGTCGCCATAACCAAAGGTTAACGCCATAGTGCCGGTACTGAACCTGCTGCCACCGTCACATATGGATGAAACCCATGTCCCTGAATGCAGATCTGATGTTTGAAAAAGCCGACATTTCACAGAGCCTGATCGATCGTCTCGGCCTGCCGCGTAATGTGTGGTCGCTGGTGCTCGATGAGGCGCTGGAGAACGCCTGGTTCATGGATACTGATTACGAGATCCACCAGCAGTCCATCCATCCCGATGTCCGGCCCGTGGTCGAACAGGCTGTGAAGGCGAAGACGCCCCACGCCCGCAGCGAACTGCCCTACCGTCACTACGCCTAAAAAATGTGATATGAAAAACGCCGCCGCCTCATAAGAGACAGCGGCGCTTCTTTTGATCAGTCGAGACTGCGCGTGGCCTGGACCTCGGTATCGCCACCGTGGCCCAGGGCCTTGCGGATGCCCGCCCCATAGGCCGGATCGATCCGGTCGAAGTGCGTTAGAGCGCGTTCGATGATGAACTGCGGCACGCCCTTCATCGAACCGGCAATGCTTGCGCAGGTGCGCTGCTTTTCGCCGTCCGAGAACAGGCCCCACAGGGCGCGCGGCTGGCTGTAGTCGTCATTGCCGTCGCGGTGATTATAGCGGTCAGCATCCCCCGAAATCTTCAGTGGCGGTTCGCGGTATTCCGGCGCCTGCTTTGGGCCATTGAAGCTGTTCGGCTCGTAATAGGCATCCGGATTGCCGCCGAACTGCGCGAAGAAGCGCATCTGGCCATCGGCGTGATAGGTACTGACCGGGCATTTCGGCGCATTGACCGGCAGGGCCTCGTAATGCGTCCCTAAGCGGTAGCGATGCGCATCGGCATAGGAGAAGATGCGTGCCTGAAGCACCTTGTCCGGCGAGAAACCGATCCCTGGCACGATGTTCGACGGTGAATAGGCGGCCTGCTCGACCTCGTTGAAATAGTTGTCCGGATTGCGGTTCAGTTCCATGACGCCAACCGGGATCAGCGGGTAATCGCCGTGCGGCCACACCTTGGTCAGGTCGAACGGATTATAGGGCGTAGTCTCGGCTTCCAGTTCCGGCATGACCTGCACGAACAGATCCCAGCGCGGGAAATCGCCGGCCTCGATGGCGCCGAACAGGGCTTCCTGGTAGCTCTCGCGCGTCTCGCCGATCAGCTTCGCCGCCTCTTCATTGGTCAGGTTGACCTTGCCCTTGTGGGGCTTGAAGTGGAACTTGACCCAGAAGCGTTCATTGGTCGCATTGATGAACGAATAGGTGTGTGAGCCATAGCCGTTCATGTGCATGGGCGAAACGGGGATGCCGCGGTCAGACATCAGGATGGTGACCTGATGCAGGGATTCCGGGCTCAGCGACCAGTAATCCCACATGGCGGTCGCCGAACGCAGGTGCGTCTTCGGGTGGCGCTTCTGGGTGTGGATGAAGTCCGGGAATTTGTACGGATCGCGGATGAAGAAGACCGGCGTATTGTTGCCGACCAGATCCCAGTTGCCTTCTTCGGTGTAAAATTTCACCGAGAAGCCGCGCACGTCGCGCTCGGCATCAGCAGCGCCCAGTTCGCCGGCCACGGTTGAGAAACGGGTGATCAGGGGTGTCTGCTTGCCGACCTCGGCGAATATGGCCGCGCGGGTATATTGCGTGATGTCGTGCGTCACCGTGAAGGTGCCGTGCGCGCCCCAGCCCTTGGCATGGACGACGCGCTCGGGGATGCGCTCGCGGTTCTGGTGGGCCAGCTTTTCGATGAGCTGGTAATCCTGCAACAGAACCGGACCGCGCGGCCCGGCGGTCAGGCTGTTCTGGTTATCGACGACCGGCGCGCCTGCCGTGGTCGTCTGGTGAAACGGGCATTTGGGGGCTTGGTCTGACACGCGGGCATCTCCTTTGGCTATGGTGCCATCAGTGTGCGCCGCGCGTCGGAACAAATAAAATCAGTAATTTTTGATTTTTGGATAAGGTAATTTTATTCGGTTGGTTTCAGGGCGAAGCCATCATCTCTGGCGACAATCTGACCCGTGCCGGGGAAGGGGAAATGCGGGGCGAAGATGGTTTCGCCGCTTTTGGCCAGCACGGTTAGTTCCTCGCGGCGGGTGGCTTCGCCGGCGGGCTTGTCGGCATCGTAGCCCATGGCCCATTCCGGCTTGGCCAGGGAGACCACGACGCTGTGCGCCATGTCGCCGATATCAAGCAGTTTCGCATCACCGGAGGCGATCTCGTAGCCGGTATGGCCTGGGGTATGGCCCTTCAGCACGACCGAGGTGATGCCCGGCAGGACTTCAGCGCCGCCGGCAAAGGTCTGGATTTGCGGCGTTATGACGGTCACGAACGCGGCCTGTTGCGGATTGGCTTTCACGGCGGTCCACTCGGCATCGGTCAGGCGCACCACAGCTTTCGGAAAGGCGGGCTTGCCCTCAGCAGTCAAGAGGCCACCGATATGGTCTGGGTGGCTGTGGGTGATCAGCACGTCGGTGACCTGGTCCGGTGTCACGCCGGCCTTGGCCAGGCTTTCCATGAGGAAGCCGTGCGCCTTCGGCCCCATGCCGGTATCGATCAGCACCAGATGATCGCCGGCCTTCACCAGCAGGGCATCGATCGACAGGGTGATATGATCGGTCGGCTGGCCCGCGGCTTTCAGCACGGCGGCCACCTCTTCGGGCGTCTGGCCCTGGCCGATGACGCTGTTATCGTTGGGCACGACATTGACGAGGTCGCGCAGGCTCCAGGCCGGGTATGCGCCAATATGGAAGGCATGAGCTTCCGGCATGACCTGGGCATCATCCGGCTTGGGACCAGCCTGGGCGCAGGCGGGCAGGATCAGGGCAAGGGCGGTGAGAGCGATTTTGACGGTGCGCATGATGAGTCCTGAAAATGTGAGGTATTCGGCTGCGCACAATTTCCACCTCTCACGCTAAAAAGCAATGCGGAAAACTTGCCGCTTCCGCTCCGCCTTGTAATCGATTACGCTGGTTGAAAAATGGCCGACCGGCGCGCGATAACAGGGACAGATCATGAAATATTTGGGGGCCATGGCGGTCTGCGCGCTTTTGCTGGCAGGGTGCGGGCAAAAGCCGATAGATGCCTCGTCTTCTCAGTCTGGGGCGGACTGGCCTTGGTATCATGGTAATCCGAACGGTACGCACTATTCGACGCTCGATCAGATCAATACCGGTAATGTCAGAACCCTGAAGGTCGCCTGGACCTTCGATTCCGGCGATGCCTTCGGTGAGGGCGACAACCCGTCGGATATGGAAGGCAATCCGATGATCATCCGCGGGCGGCTTTATTTCGTGTCGCCGAAGGGCCGGCTGTTCTGCCTCGATGCCGCCAGGGGAACGCAAATCTGGGTCTTCGATCCGGCTTTTGGCGATGCGGTCAACACCAGGCAGCGGCTGCGCGGCGTGTCTTACTGGAGCGACGGTCGAGACGAGCGCATCCTCTTCACCTTCCGCAATCACCTGCTGGCGGTCGATGCCAAAACCGGCCACCTGATCGACAGCTTCGGCCATAATGGCGAGGTCAACCTGAAGGCGGGATTGGGCCGTGATCCGGTGTCGGTGTCGGTCAGCAATGTGTCGCCCGGCGTGGTTTACAAGAACCTGATCATCATGGGCTCGACCGGCAATACGCCCGGTCATATCCGCGCCTATGACGTGCGGACCGGCGCGATGAAATGGATATTCCACACCATCCCGCAGCCGGGCGAGGTCGGTTACGATACATGGCCCAAGGACGCCTGGAAGACGGCGATGGGTGCCAATGCCTGGTCGGGCCTGACGCTCGATCCGGAAAGCGGGCTGGTGTTCGCGCCGCTCGGCTCGGCCGGCATGGGTAGCAAGGATTTCTATGGCGGTGACCGCGAGGGCGACAATCTCTTCGGCACGTCTCTAGTGGCGCTCGACGCCAATACCGGCAAGCGCGTCTGGCACTTTCAACTGGTCAAGCATGATATCTGGGACCGCGATCCGCCGACCCCGCCGACCCTGATTACCGTTAATGGTGTGCCGGCGGTGGCGCAGACCACCAAGGCCGGACTGGTCTTTATCCTCGACCGTAAGACCGGAAAGCCGCTCTATCCGGTGCAGGAGGTCCATCCGCCGGCCTCGGATATACCCGGTGAAGTGACATCGCCCACCCAGGTCATGCCGCTCAAGCCGCTGCCCTATAATCGCCAGCAACTGACGGCCGACAATCTGACCAATCGCACGCCGGAGGCCCATGCGGCGGTGGCGAAGACATTTGCTACCCTGCGTTCGCGCGGGCCGTTCGATCCACCGTCTCTGGGTGGCACGGTCCTCCTGCCGGGCATGGATGGCGGCGCGGAATGGGGCGGCGCCTCCTACGATCCGACCAGCGGTATCCTCTATATCAATTCAAACGAGATGGCGTGGATACTGAAGGTGAAAAAACAGCCGCCGATGATTGGTGGCCGCAGCGGCTATGCGCTTTATCAGAACACCTGCGCTGCCTGTCATGGCGTCGATCGCAAGGGTTCGCCGCCGGAATTCCCGTCACTGGTCGGTGTCGATCATCGGCTGAGCGGGGAGCAGATGGCGCGGCAGATCGCCAATGGCGGCGGCCGGATGCCGGGTTTCGGCGGGCAGTATTCGCCAGAGGATATCAAGGCGATTGTCGGCTATCTGTCGGGCGATCCGGCGCAGCAGGCCAAGCCTGCACCGGATTATCCGTCTACGGACAATGATGCCTATGTCTTTGATGGCTATGCGAAATTCCTCGATCCGGAGGGCTATCCGGCCATTGCGCCGCCCTGGGGCGTTCTATCGGCGCTCGATGTCAATACGGGGCAATATCTCTGGCAGATTCCGCTGGGCGAATACCCTGAACTGCATGATCCATCGACCGGTAGCGAAAACTACGGCGGGGCCGTGGTGACCAAGGGCGGGCTGCTGTTCATCGCCGCCACGGTCTATGACAACCAGTTCCGCGCCTTTAACAAAAAGACCGGCAAGCTGTTGTGGCAGACCACCCTGCCGGCGGCCGGCGCGGCAACCCCCGCCACCTACAGTGTCAAGGGCAGGCAGTACGTCGTCATCGGCGCCGGTGGCGGCAAGAACGCCAAGGACAAGCCCGGCGGATCGATCGTGGCCTACACATTACCGTAAGCGGGCTTGCGTTAGATAGTTTCGGGTGTAATCTTTTCTGAAAATAAGAGGAAACTATTATGCCAGATCCGATTATCATCGCCGGCGCCGCGCGGACACCCATGGGCGGCTTCCAGGGGGATTTCGTTGCCGTCACCGCGCCGGAACTGGGCGCAACAGCCATTCGTGCCGTGCTGAACGGGCAGGTGCCCGATGAAGTGATCATGGGCTGCGTCCTGCCGGCGGGGCAGGGACAGGCGCCGGCGCGACAGGCCGCGCTGGGCGCGGGATTGCCGGTCAGCGTGCCGGCCACCACGGTCAACAAGATGTGCGGTTCGGGCATGAAGGCGGTGATGCTGGCGTGTGATGCCATTGCGGCGGGCTCGGCGGAGACGGTTGTGGCTGGCGGCATGGAGAGCATGAGCAATGCGCCGTACCTGCTGCCGAAAGCGCGATCGGGGATGCGTATGGGGCACGGCGAGGTCAAGGACCATATGTTCCTGGATGGGCTGGAAGACGCCTATGACAAGGGCCGCCTGATGGGCAGTTTTGCCGACGAGGCGGCCACGCACTACCAGTTCACCCGCCAGATGCAGGACGACTACGCCCTGGCCTCGCTGGATCGCGCCCTGAAAGCAAATTTCAGCGCCGAGATTACGCCGGTGGAAACCAGGGCCGGGCTGATCATGACCGATGAGCAGCCGGCCAAGGCGCGGCCGGAGAAAATCCCGAATCTCAAACCCGCCTTTACAAAGGACGGCACGGTAACGGCGGCCAATTCGAGTTCGATTTCCGATGGAGCGGCGGCCCTGTTGCTGGCCAGCGCGTCGGTGGCGGAGGCCAGGGGGCTGACGCCGATGGCACGCATTATTGGCCATGCCAGCCATGCCGAGGAAACGAAATGGTTCAGCCGCGCGCCGGTTGGGGCCATCCATAAGCTGCTGGACAAGGTTGGCTGGACCATCGAAGAGGTCGATTTGTTCGAGGTCAATGAAGCCTTTGCGGTGGTGGCGCTGATCGCCATGCACGATCTGGGTATTCCGCATGACAAGCTGAATGTTAATGGCGGCGCCTGTGCGCTGGGCCATCCTATCGGCGCATCGGGTGCGCGGATCATTGTCACACTGATCAATGCCCTGAAACAGCGTGGATTGAAGCGTGGTGTGGCTGCCGTCTGCATTGGTGGCGGCGAGGCTACTGCGATTGCGATTGACTTGACCTAAAACGCTATCAGATAGCCGTCACCGGACGATATAGGCTCGCCTTCCAGACCTTCAAATCTCAGCGCATCATAAGGCTGTAAGGCATAGCGCTGACCATTGGCGGTGACGATCATCGGCTTCGTGGCGACCAGGAACACCAGGTCTGAGGGCAGGATGACGCCGGACGCGATATGCCTGACCTCGGCGTGTGCCTGACCGCGGCGGGTCATCACATTGAGATCGATCACCGGAAGGAGCGGCGTGGCGTGGACCGGGATATCACCCTCGAAGGCCAGGCTGTCGCCCGGATTGAGGACTTGGCGCCGGTCGGGTAGATCGATCTGCAGGCGGCCGCTGAGCACGGTCAGATGGCGGTCGATGCTGTCAAAGCGGGAGAAGGGGCCAGATTCGGTGACCTCGGCCATGCTGATCCGCCACTGGAAGTCATCCATACCCGCGCCGTCCGGAAAGACGGCGATCTCGCGCGTGACGCCGCCGCCATTTTTCCAGGGCTGGGGGATGCGTTGCAGGGCAGGCAGATGGATAATCACAGGACAGGCTCACTTAAAGGCTGGGGAGGTCTAAGCCCTTTTCGCGTGCGCAATCAATAGCGATTTCGTAACCAGCGTCGGCATGACGCATCACGCCGGTGGCCGGATCGTTCCACAGCACACGCGCCAGCCGCTTGTCGGCGTCTTCCGTGCCATCGCAGACGATGACCATGCCGGAGTGCTGCGAATAGCCCATGCCGACCCCGCCGCCGTGGTGCAATGATACCCAGGTGGCGCCCGAAGCCGTATTCAGCAACGCATTGAGCATCGGCCAGTCGGACACGGCGTCGGAGCCGTCCTTCATCGCCTCGGTCTCGCGGTTGGGCGAGGCAACGGAGCCTGAATCGAGGTGGTCGCGGCCGATGACCACCGGCGCCTTCAGTTCGCCATTACGCACCATTTCGTTGAAGGCGAGGCCAAGGCGATGGCGGTCGCCCAGACCGACCCAGCAGATACGCGCCGGCAGGCCCTGGAAAGCGATGCGTTCGCGCGCCATATCGAGCCAGTTATGCAGATGCGGATTGTCGGGGATCAGTTCCTTGACCTTGGCGTCGGTCTTATAGATATCCTCTGGATCACCGGAAAGCGCCACCCAGCGGAACGGACCGATGCCGCGGCAGAACAGCGGGCGGATATAGGCCGGCACGAAGCCTGGGAAATCGAAGGCATTTTTTACACCCTCGTCAAAGGCGACCTGGCGGATATTGTTGCCGTAATCGACCGTGGGGACACCGGCTTTCTGGAAATCGAGCATGGCCTGGACGTGCTGCGCCATCGAGGCCTTGGCGGCCTTGGCCACCGCTTGCGGATCGCGTTCGCGCCTGTCCAGCCACTGTTCCACGGTCCAGCCGGAGGGCAGGTAGCCATTGACCGGATCGTGGGCCGAGGTCTGGTCGGTCAGCAGGTCCGGGCGGACGCCGCGGCGGTACAACTCCGGCAGGATATCGGCCGCATTGCCAAGCAGTCCGATCGAAATGGGCTTGGTGGCGTTTTTGATCATCTCCAGCGCTTCGTCGATCGTGTCGGCGCGGTAATCGAGGTAGCGGGTGCGCAGGCGCATATCGATACGCGAGGCCTGGCATTCGATAGCCAGGCACGAGGCGCCGGCCATCACCGCCGCCAGTGGCTGCGCGCCACCCATGCCGCCGAGGCCCGCGGTCAGCAACCATTTGCCTTTCAGGTCGCCATTATAGTGCTGGCGCCCCATCTCGACGAAGGTCTCGTAAGTGCCCTGAACGATGCCTTGCGTGCCGATATAGATCCACGAGCCGGCGGTCATCTGGCCGTACATCATCAGGCCCTTGCGGTCGAGTTCGTGGAAATGTTCCCAGTTGGCCCAGTGTGGCACCAGGTTGGAATTGGCCAGCAGGACGCGCGGGGCGTTTTCGTGGGTCTGGAAAACGCCGACCGGTTTGCCCGACTGGATCAGCAGTGTTTGATCGCTTTCGAGGCGCTTCAGGGTTTCGACGATGCGGTCATAGCTTTCCCAGTCGCGCGCTGCCCGACCGATGCCGCCGTAGACCACCAGTTCTTCCGGGCGCTCGGCAACATCGGGATGCAGGTTGTTCATCAACATGCGCAAGGGGGCTTCGGTCAGCCAGGATTTGGCGGAGAGTGTGGTGCCAGTGGCGGGCTTGATCACGCGGGAATTATCGAGACGGGTCATAGTTGTTCCTTCTTATTAAAGAAGAAAGATTCCCCACCACCACATCTCAGCCTTCGGCTTCGTGCGGTCCCCCTCCCCAGCAAAGCTGGGGAGGTACAAAGGGAGCCTGCCTTCAATTCATACCTCCCCGACTTGTCGGGGAGGGGGACCGCGCGGGCTTGCCCGCGTGGTGGTGGGGAGTCTGACTTATTCTACTGTCGGCAATGCGATACCGGCGGTTTTGATAACGGCGCCGGAACGGACGAGATCGATGGCGGCGGCCATATCCGGATGGAAGTGGCGGTCGTGATCGAGCGCGGGCACGGCCGAACGGGTGAGAGCGCGGACGCGTTCCAGAGCTTCGGATGAGGTCAGCGGCGCATGGAAATCGCAGCCTTGCGCGGCGGCGAGCAGTTCGATGCCGATCACTGCGAAGGCGTTTTCGGCCATCTCCAGCAGCCGGCGCGCGCCATGAGCAGCCATCGAAACGTGATCTTCCTGGTTGGCCGAGGTCGGGATGGAATCGACGCTGGCCGGATAGGCGCGTTGCTTGTTTTCGGAAATCAGCGCAGCGGCGGTCACCTGCGGGATCATGAAGCCGGAATTGAGCCCAGGCTTCGGTGTCAGGAAGGCCGGCAGGCCGGACAGCGCCGGATCGACCAGCATGGCGATGCGGCGCTCGGCGATCGAGCCGATCTCGCAGATGGCCAGGGCGATCATGTCGGCGGCGAAGGCCACCGGTTCGGCGTGGAAATTGCCGCCCGATAAAGCTTCATCCGCCGTGCCGTCGCGATCAGTAAAAATCAGCGGATTGTCGGTGACGCCATTGGCTTCGGTTTCCAGCGTGACGGCCGCCTGGCGCAGGACATCGAGCGCGGCGCCCATCACCTGCGGCTGGCAGCGCAGGCAATAGGGATCCTGAACGCGCGCGTCGCCTTTCAGGTGCGAGGCGCGGATGGCTGACCCGCTCATCAGCTCGCGCAGGGTGTGGGCGGCATCGATCTGGCCCTTGTGGCGGCGCAGGGTATGGATGCGCGGATCGAACGGTGCGTCGGAGCCTTTGGCGGCTTCGGTGGAAAGGGCGCCGGTGATCAGCGCCGTTTGCATCAACACCTCGGCCTCGAACAGGCCAGCCAGGGCATTGGCGGTGGAGAACTGCGTGCCGTTGAGCAGTGCCAGGCCCTCCTTGGGGCCGGGATCGAGCGGTTTCAGTCCGGCATCATTAAGCGCCTGCATGGCGGGTTTGCGCACACCGCCAACTTCGATTTCGCCAACGCCCAGCATGGCGGCGGCCATATGCGACAGGGGGGCGAGATCGCCGGACGCCCCGACCGACCCCTGACAGGGAATGACCGGCATCAGGTCGTGATCGAGCATGGCCTGCATCAGGTCGAGCGTTTCGATGCGAATACCGGAAGCGCCCTGCGCCAGCGAGGCCAGTTTCAGCGCCAGCATCAGCCGCACGACGGGTTTCGGCGACGGCGCCCCGACACCGGCAGCATGGGAGAGGATGATATTACGCTGGAGCGTTTTCAGATCGGCGTCCTCGATACGCGTCGAGGCCAGTTTCCCGAAGCCGGTATTAATGCCATAGACCGGCTCGCCCCTGGCCAGAATGCGGGTGACGGCGGCGGCGCTTATCTCCACCTGGGGCAGGCAGGCGGGATCGAGCGCAAACACCTCGCCGCGATAGATGGCGCGCCACTGTGCGAGCGTGATGGAGCCGGGGGTGAGGATCATGCGGGTAAGCCTTGGAAAACGCGGGAATGGAGGGGCGAGGCGCCCATGAAATAGACGAGGTCGGCTGGATCAGTGACGTCCCAAACGGCGAAATCGCACCACTTGCCGGCTTCCAGCGCACCAATATCGTCGTGGCCGAGCGCCCTGGCGGCATTTGTGGTGACGCCGGCCAGGCATTCATCGACCGTCAGGCGGAAGCAGGTGGCGGCCATGTTCATCGCCATCAGGATCGAGGTCAGGGGCGAGGTGCCGGGATTGCAATCGGTGGCGATGGCCATGGGCACGCCTTCCGCACGCAAAGCCTCGATCGGTGGCTTGACCGTTTCGCGAATGAAGTAAAACGCGCCGGGCAGGAGGGTAGCGACCGTGCCGGCATCGCGCATGGCGGCGATGCCGTCGGCATCGAGATGTTCAAGATGGTCGGCGGAGAGGGCGCCGTAGCGCGCCGCAAGGGCCGCGCCGTGCAGGTTGGAGAGCTGTTCAGCGTGGAGCTTGACGCGCAAACCGTGCGCCTGTGCCGCCTGGAAAACGCGTTCGGTCTGGGCCGGGGAAAAGCCGATGCCTTCGCAAAAAACATCGACCGCTGAAGCGAGACCGACGGCGGCGGGAATCATTTCGTAGCAGACGGCATCGATATAGGCGTCCGGACGGTCTCTGAATTCCGGCGGCAGGGCGTGGGCGCCGAGCAGGGTGGTCATGACGCGCACCGGGCGCAGGCGCTCTAGCGCTTTTGCGGCGCGCAGCATTTTCAGCTCGTCTTCGAGCGTCAGCCCGTAGCCGGACTTGATCTCGATAGTGCTGACGCCCGAAGCAATAAGGGCATCCAGCCGGGGCAGGGCGGCAGTGACCAGTTCCTCTTCGGAGGCGGCGCGGGTGGCGGTGACGGTTGAGAGGATGCCGCCGCCGGCGCGGGCGATCTCTTCATAGGTCGCGCCATCGAGTCGCAGCTTGAACTCATGGGCGCGATTGCCGGCGAAGACCAGATGGGTGTGGCAGTCGATCAGGCCGGGCGTCACCAGCCGGCCGCCGAGATCGATGGTCGGGATGTCGAAATTCGCCGGAGGGCCGGCATAAACGATGCGGCCGTCCTTCGCCGCGATCATGCCGTTGTCGATCAGCGGCTCACCGGCGCGCATCAGCAGGCGGCAATTTGTCCAGACCGTATCGCATTGCATGGCTTTTCAGACTCGCCTAATATGTCTATACATAATTCATAATGTATAGACATATTGAGCGCAAGGCACATGTCATCACTTTGGTTTGAAAAAGCGCTGCTCAAGTCCGGCTGGCAGTCCAATGTGTTGCTGGCCATCGAAAATGGCCGGATTGCCAGCATTGAAACCGATGCGGCGCCTCAGGGAGAGCGCCACGCGATTGGTGTGCCGGGTATGCCCAACCTGCACAGCCATGCCTTCCAGCGCGTCATCGCCGGCCTGACCGAGCGGCGCACTTCCGCGCAAGACAGCTTCTGGTCGTGGCGCGAGCAGATGTACAAATTCCAGGCGCGGATCGGGCCGGAGGAACTGCAAACCATTGCCGCCATGGCCTATATGGAGATGCTGGAGGCTGGCTTTACGCGGGTCGGCGAGTTCCACTACCTGCATCATGATTTTGATGGCCGCGCTTTCGCCGACTCGGCGGAAATGGCCGGGCGGATCGTGGCGGCGGCCGAGGCCATCGGCATCGGCCTGACCCTGTTGCCGGTCTTTTATGCGCATTCCGGTTTTGGCGGATTGCCACCGACGCTCGGACAGGCGCGCTTTATCCATGATCTTGAGGGCTTCCAGCGGCTGCTTGAGGCCAGTCGCGCCCATGCCGCCCGGCTGGATGATGCCGTGGTCGGCATCGCGCCGCATTCCCTGCGCGCCGTCACGCCGGAAGAACTGACGGCCCTGATCCCGATGGCGCAGGGCGCGCCTATCCATATTCATATCGCTGAGCAGGTGAAGGAGGTCGAGGATTGCCTCGCTCATACCGGTCAGAGGCCGGTCGAATGGTTGTTCGATCATGCGCCGGTCGATACGCAATGGTGCCTGGTCCACGCCACCCACATGACGGAGACGGAGACCACGCGGCTGGCCCGATCGGGCGCCATCGCCGGCCTGTGCCCGATCACCGAGGCCAATCTCGGCGATGGCGTTTTCCCGGCGCGTGATTTTCTGAAACAGGGCGGGCGCTTCGGCGTCGGCTCGGATTCCAATGTGCTGATCAGCGTCGCCGAAGAGCTGCGCCTGCTGGAATACGGCCAGCGCCTGATCCACCGCGAACGCAATGTGTTGGATAACCTCTACGTTCGTGCGCTTGATGGCGCTCAGGCGCTAGGCGTGCAATCCGGCCTGGCTGTCGGCCAAGCCGCTGATCTGGTGAGTCTCGATTGCGATCTCGATACCTTCATATTTGCCTCGGCGCGGTCACCGATCGATTGCGTCTGGCGCTTTGGCCGCAAGCAGGTCGAGGGCGGCCGCCATATCAAACGCGACGTCTTGCTTGCCGATTATCGCCGGCTGATGCAAAGGCTGACGGCATGACGCCCCAAAGCAAGACAAAGCACCAGCAAATCCGTGACGATATCGAGCAGCAGATCCGCTCCGGCGCACTGAAGCCCGGCGACCGCATCCCGTTCGAGCATGAACTGATGGCGCAGTACGGCGTCTCGCGCATGACGGTCAACAAGGCCCTGACGCCGCTGGACGAGGCGGGCTTAATCGAACGCCGTAAGCGCGCCGGGACATTCGTGCGCCTGCCGCGGCTGGATTCGACCGTGCTTGATATTCCCGATATCCAGCATGAAATCACGGCGCGCGGGGAAGCCTACCGGTTTGAGCTGCTGTCCTATGCCCTTCATAAGGCCAGCAGCGACGAGGAGCGGGAACTGGCCGGAGACGGCGCGGTCCTGGTACTGACCGGGCTGCACCTTGCCTCCGCCAAGCCGCTGGCCTATGAGCGCCGGCTGATCAATCTCGAAGCGGTGCCACAGGCCGAAGGCGTTGATTTCACCCGCCAGTCACCCGGTCACTGGCTGCTTGGCGTCGTGCCCTGGACGCATGTGGAGAGCCAGATCAGCGCTCAAGCTGCGGAGGGGCAGACCGCCGCTCATCTGCGGCTGGACGAAGGCGCGGCCTGCCTGGTGGTCGAGCGCAAGACCTGGCGGGGAACGGAACGCATCACCACGGTCAGACAGGTGTTCGATGGCGGCGCCTACCGCCTGGTCGCCCGTTTCGATCAGGGGTGATATGCCATAAGTTTGATCCATTCGGATGGCAGGTCATATTGCATTAACCGGCATATTGAATAGTCTCGGCCAAGCCGAAGTGGAGTCTGGTGATGCGATCTTGGATTTTGGGTGCCATGTGTCTGGTCCTTGCGGGCCTGACCTCACCGGCACAGGCCACGCTGGGCGGTAAGGCGGCCAGCATCGATACCGATCGCGCGCGACTGAATGCCCGCATCGCCTTGCGGCTCGATCGTGCGACCTACAGCGTGCATGAAATGACCCTGGACAGCGGCACGACGGCGCGCGAATTCATCCGACCGGACGGCACGGTTTTCGCGGTAAGCTGGCAGGGACCGCAGCGCCCGAACCTCAGACAGCTTTTCGGCGACAGTTATTTCAGCCGCTTCCAGGCGGATAACAAACCCAATCCGCGCATCCGAATGCGCCGGGCCCTGGCCTCGACACATGGCGATTTCGTGGTGCGCACCGGCGGCCACAGCGGCGCCTTCTGGGGCTTTGCCTATCTGCCGCAGACCGCGCCCGGCGATTTCCCGGTCCAGACCCTGCAGGGAGGCGCCCAATGAAGCCGCATATCTTCCTGGTCGGTTTTCTGCTCCTGCTCGCCGCCTGCGGTGGCGGAGGGGGCGGCGGTGGTTCGTCAAGCGGCGGCGGGTTCAGCAGTTCGAGCAGTTCGTCGTCCTCGTCGTCTTCGTCTTCCAGCACCGCGGCACTGGCCAATTTCACCACCATCTCGGTTGATCCAGGCCCGACCGGCGTGGCCGGCAATGTCAATATCGGCTTCGTGACGGTGAAGATCTGCGCGCCCGGCACAGCCACCTGCCAAACCATCGATCATATCATCATGGACACCGGCTCGGTCGGCCTGCGCATCGAAAACGAAGCCTTGAGCACGGCCATGCGAGCCGCCCTGCCGCACACCATGACCGGTGGCAAGGGCGTCGGCGAATGCTACCAGTATGTCGATGGCTACGTCTTCGGTTCGGTGCGGACGGCGGATTTCACCATTGGCGGGGAAGCGGTGAGCAACATGCCGATGCTGGTCATCGGTGATACCGGCGATTACGCCAATGTGCCGACGGACTGTTCCTCAGGCGGCGGCACGAGTCATGACACCATTGCCGATTTCGGCGCCAATGGCATTATCGGCATCGGCATGGGGGTCAGCGACTGCGGCAGCTATTGCGCCGGCACGCCGAACAACGGCTATTATTACACTTGTGCCTCGGCCACCTGCACGGGCACGATACTGGCCACCTCGTCTCAGGTGCCCAATCCGGTGGCGCGGATGGCCGTCAATAATAACGGCACGGTGATCGACCTGCCGGCCGCGGCGCATCCTGGGGTGGTCGGCCTGACCGGCACGCTTTATTTCGGCATCGGCACCCAGACCAATAACCAGCTTGGCGGCCAGACCATACTGACCGCTAACAATTACGGCCTGATCACTGCGACCTACAAGGGCGTCAGCCTGACCCAGAGCTTTATCGACAGTGGCACCAATTTCTATGGTTTCAGCGACAGCGCCATTACCGGCTGCACCGGCGACCTGGCGGGCTTCTATTGTCCGACCTCGTCGCTTGATCTGAGCGCCAGTTTGACGGGCAGTAACGGCGCCAGCAAGGTGGTCAATTTCACCATCGACAATACCGATCAACTGGTCCAGGGGCCGAACTATGTGCTGCCGGGCCTGGGCGGCGATCCGAACGGGTTCGACAATCTCCAGCCCTACAGCAACAGTTTCGATTTCGGCCTGCCGTTCTTTTACGGGCGCAAGGTCTATACGGCCATCGCCGGGCGCAATGCCGGCGGTACAGTCGGGCCTTATGTCGCGTTTTAAGGGGTATCTGTGAGCGCCTTTTCCGATGTCTATTACGACAGCCATGACCTGCGTGTGAAACTCTATGCCAGGGATTATGGTGGTCAGGGTATGCCGGTTATCTGTATGCACGGGCTGTCACGCAATTCGGCCGATTTCGAAGTCATCGCGCCGCGCCTTGCCGAACGCTATCGCGTTATCGCGGTTGATCAGCGCGGGCGCGGCAAGTCGGGCTGGGACGAAGAACCGGCCAACTATACGCCGGCGCTCTATGTGCAGGATATGTTCAAGCTGATGGGGGATCTTGGCATCGGCCGCGCCGCCCTGGTCGGCACCTCCATGGGCGGCATTATGGCGATGATCATGGGCATGATCGCCCCGCAGGCGGTCATCGGCATGGTGATCAACGATGTTGGGCCGGAGATCAATGTGGCCGGGCTTGAGCGTATCAAGTCTTATGTCGGTAAGTCGCCGCCGATCCGCTCCTGGGCCGATGCCGCGGCGCGGGCGAAACAGACCAATGATGTCGCTTTTCCTGACTATAGCGATGACGACTGGCTGGCTTTTGCGCGCCGTACCTATCATGAACGGGATGGCGTTCCGGTGTCTTCTTACGATCCGGGCATTTCCGGCGCCTTTGATCCGGATGGCCCTGTTGTGGCACCGCCGGATATGTGGGGCATCTGGGAGGCGCTGAAGGAGATACCGGTGCTGGGTGTGCGCGGTGGTCTGTCTGATCTGTTATCGGAAGCAACCTTTGGCCGGATGCTGGAAACCCATCCGGGGATGCGTGCCGTGACGGTGGCCAATCGTGGTCATGCGCCCATGCTGGATGAGCCGAAAGCGGTGTCGGCGATCGATGCGTTTCTGGCGGATTTGGCTGAGTTGGAAAAGTAAGAAACCCCACCACCACGCCTCAAGAGAGGCGCGGTCCCCCTCCCCGACAAGCGGGGAGGTATAAATTATTTCTCCTCCCCTGTAGCGAAGCGTACGGGGGAGGTGTCAGCGCAGGCTCGTAGAGCCGATGTCGCTGACGGAGGGGGCCTGTCAACGCTGGAATGCCCCCTCCGTCGCGGACTACGCCGCGACACCTCCCCCCGCTGCGCAGGGGAGGAGAAAGTGACTTAATAGTCTTTTGAATAACGCACGCTCGCGCCTGTGCCGGCATTGCCGGTGGTGGAAAGAATGCTCAGGCTCCGTGACAGGGCGATCTCAAGCTGGGTAGCGGTGAAGCCCTTGGCGTCGGTGACGATCTCGACATAGACATTGTTGGTCAGGTACTTGCCCGCCGCCACTGAGGTGCCGCGGCCGGTGGTGGTATCGGCGCCGATCACGCGCAGGCGGTCGATGCCGGTGGCCGAACGCAGGGCGCCCAGCGGATTGAGATAGTCGGTGCCGCCGTTCAGCCCATTGACCGCCGAGGCCAGTTGCAGGGCTTCGGTGGGGGAGATATTGGCGACGCTTTCACCGAACAGCATCCGTGACAGGATTTCATCCTGAGGCAGGGCCGGGGTGGAGGAGAAGGCGATGGACGGCCGCTGGGCCGAGCCGGTGACCTTGATGATGCCGGTGACATCCTGGACATCGGCGCTGGCGGTCAGGTTGATTTCCGGATCGGTGACCGGGCCGCCATCGAAGGTGATGGTGCCGGTATCGATATCGAAGGAGCGGCCGGCGAAGGTATAGTTGCCGCGCACCACCTTCATGTCGCCGACAATGCGCGGGTCTTTGGTGGTGCCGGTGACGCGCAGCCGGGCCGACCATTCCGATTCCAGACCCATGCCGGAGACGAAGATCTGATTATCGGCGCGGGCGCGGATATCGAGCCGCCAGAAGGCCGGCAGGGCGATGGCCGATTGGGTGATCGCATCCTCGCCCTTGCGGCGCACGCCATCGAGCACGGCCACCTCGGCGGCGGCCTGCTTGACGATGACATATCTGAGCAGGGGCAGGCGCAGATCGCCCTTGATTAGCCCGCCATCGGCCTCGCTGTTGGTGATATCGATCGTGCCGGAAACGGTGGAGTTGATGGCATCGCTGCGTGCCAGGCGGGCATTGTTCATCTCGACATGGATCAGCATGGGGAATTTCTGCGCGGCGGCCAGGCTGACCCAGCCGTTGCCGGTCACCGTGCCTTCGCCGGCGCGACCGGTGAAGCTCGTCAGTTCCAGGCGGTCGCTGGTGAAGCGGCCATCGAGCGCGATATTGGTGATGCGCGTGCCGATGCTTTCATTGTCATAGGTCAGGCTGGTGGCCTTGACCACACCGTTGAGGCGCGGCGCGTTGAGCTGGCCGGAGATATCGGCCGCCAGGGCCACGGCGCCGGAAAGCTGCTGGCGCGGCAGGCCGGCCAGCGAGAACGGCATACCTGCCGGCCCGTTATAACGCACACCACCGCTCACCCCGCCACTGTTGATATCGGCGATCCAGTCGCCACCATTTGCCGGTGTCAGGGCCAGTTGCGCGCGACCGACCACCGATCCCCCTTGCCGGATGATGGCATGGACATAGTTATTGGCCGGGCTGCGGTCGGGATTAAGCTGGGCGTCGAGTGCGATATCGACCGGCGTGGAGACCACGGCGGCGCTGGCGCGCGAGAAGTGGCTGATCTTGAGGTTGGCGCGAGCGGTCGGGAAACCGTTGCCGGCCTGGGAGAAATCGATGGCGCCTTCGGCCGTGCCGGTGAGGCCCAAATCCTTTTGCACCATATTGGCCAGGCTGAGATCGAGGTTGTTGAGGCGGGCCTGGGCCTTGATATTTTCACCGAAACGACCGGACAGATCGATATCACCTTGCGCCATAACAATCTTGACCGGCTGCAACACCCAGTCGGCGCCGCTTTTGCGAATGACCGCCGGATGGTTGAGCCTGAAGGGTATATCATTGGCCGAGCCCTGTGCCGCCAATGTATAGGTATCCGGCGCGATCGTGCCATTAACGGCGAGATTGAACGGCACATCTTTTTTGCCGGTGGCGACGGCCTGAATGGTGCCATGCTCGCCGGTCATAGCGATTTTAGCGCGGCCGGTGGCCAGCACGAAATCCTGGTAGCGCATGTCGGCCATCTGGACATCGGCGTTCAACTGCATCTGGTCATGCAGCACGATATTGGCGGTGAGGATCGTGCGGCCGACATAGATTTTCACGTCGCCGGGTACGGTGACGGCATTGCCGGTGGCATTAACCGCCACGGCCTGATCGCCATTTTGCGCTGACAGCAGGGCCGTGCCTTTGAGGCCGGAACCGCTGATGGCCAGAGTGCCGGTAAAAGGACCGGCCTCTGATTGGGTCAGCGAGCCTGCGGCGTCGACACCCGCGAAGGTCGCCTTGTGGACATCAATGCGCAGGGGCTTACCGTCGGTGATGATCAGGGCGTCGGCGTTGAACGGACCGTAAGCGCTGCCGCCATCGGCCAGCAGGGCAAAACCCTGCGGCGTGCTGGAGAGTTTGGCGGTGACGTCCACCATCCTTACGCCCAGGTCGGGATTGGCGGCGTGGATGATGGCATTGGGGTGATCAAGCGTACCCGATGCCACGGCATCCAGCGGGCCATATTGGGTTGAACTGGCCTTGGCGTTCAGCGAAATGGCGCCATCTGGGGTCAGCGAACCGCTGGCGCTGATCAGGGTGAAATCGGGCGCCTTGCCGCTGAGATTGCGTAAGCTCACCACGCCCTGTTCGCTGTAGGCATAGGCGCCGCTCAGTTTGGCATTGCCGCCGAGGAAGCTCTTCAGGCCGTCTTCCAGTTTGGTGCTCTGGGCATTGGCGGTGCCGGCGACGCTGACACGGCCCTTGTTCAGTTTAACATCGGCGATGGTCGAGACATTGACGGTGCCAACGCCTTCAACCGCATAGTTATTGAGGCTGGCCTTGGCCTTCGCCAGGAACAAATTGTCTTTCAGGTTGCCGGTCAGGGTGCCCGTCGCCTTGACGCGATCGGAGGAGACGCGGATCGTGTTGCTGGTCAGCTTGCCATCATTGAGGCGTACCTCGCCATCGAGCTTCAGGTGCGTCAGCAGCGGATCGACCTGGGTGGCGATGCCGGTCAGGGAGGTCAGTTGCGCATTGATGGGCACGATCATGCCGTCATCGGTGATCCGGCTTTTGCCTTTTGCGGTAAAGCCGTCGAGCCTTATGCCCACCAGACCGAAGCGTTTGGCGGCCAGATCATAATCGATGCGCGGCTTATCGAAATCGCCATCGACGATCAGATCGGCGTGCAGGTCCGAGGCGGTGAAATCCTTGCCGAGCACATCGGGCTTGAGCAGGCGGGCATGAACCTCCAGCTTGCGGAAATGGTTGTGGCCGAGATCGACCGTGCCCTTGGCGTCGATGCGCACGGCATCGGTATAGAGGGCCAGTACGTTGTCAAAAACCCGGTCCTTCATCTTCGCGGTCAGGTCGATCATCACCGCCGGTTTGAAGAGCACCGCCGTATCACCGGCCAGGATCAGGTCCGGATGGGTGGCGCCGGTGACATGGAAGGTGCCGCTTTGCGACGTCACATTGAGGTTCAGCAGGTTGTCCGGCCCAAAATCGGCCACAGCACGGCCATTCCACTGTTTCCAAGTGCCCTTGCCGCCGACCTTGGCGGTGAAGGCTTTCTCAAAGCCCAACAACTTGGCCGCCACGCCATCAGCCGGGGCATCGAGATCGGCGCGGATATCGAGCTGGTTCTTATCCGGCGCGGCGTCGATCAATACCTTGGCGTGGTCGCCTTTTTCGCTGATCGCGGCGGCGTCGATCTTGAGGCGTTTGTGACGCAGGTGCGCCTGGCCATTCAGCGCTAGGGTATGCGCTTCACCCAATACCGGCGCATTGAGCACCAGGGCATCGACCTTCAGGCGGTTGACATCGATATTGAGGTCCGGCAGCAGCGGGCCGTTGTCTTTCGGTGTTTCGCCGGGATTAAGCACCGGCTGGCGCAGAACCTCGATCTTCGGCGTCGAGAAATCACGGATATCGACATGCTTGCCGAGATAGCCGAACGGCCGCCAGTCGAGGTGAATGACCGGGCTTTGAATGAAGACGCCTTTCAGGTCTTTCACCTTGACATCGTGCAGGGTCATTTCGCCATAGAGCGAGCCGTCGATCTCGCCGATCTCGATCTGTAGCCCGGAATTGAGCTTGATGCCGGTAGCGAATTCGACCAGCAGGCGGCGGCCCGGCGGGGTATTGAGCGCGGCAAGCGCCGCCACCAGCAATACAGCCAGTCCGACAAAGAAAAGCGCGATATTACGCGATACCTTCCACCAGTTTATTCGCTTCAGGTCAAAACCCGTGCGGGCCTTGACGGTCTCGACCACCTCTTCGGCGGCGACTTCCACGCGGTCGTTCAGATGGAGATCGTCATTATGGGGTGTGGGTTGCGGCAGGGCCTCGGACGTTTCCTGGGGCTCTACTGGCGGCTTTGGCTGTCTCGGTTTGCGCGCCATGTCAGAACGCCTGACCTATGCCGACATAGAGCGCGATCTGCGGCTCGCCGTTGGCTTTGTCACGGTTGATGGGCGTGGCGACATCGATGCGGATCGGGCCAAAATTGGTATAGAGCCGCGCGCCTATGCCAAAGCCGACGCGCAGGTCCGAGAAGGACGGCGTGGTCGAGGCATAGGACTGGCCGATATCGATAAAGGGCACGATGCCGATATCGCCCATGCGGTAGCGATATTCCACCGAGGCCTCGAAAAGGCTCAGGCCGCCGGTCGCCGCACCTGTGGCGTCGTGCGGGCCGAGTTGCTGATAGGCATAGCCGCGCACGGAACCGCCACCCCCGGCATAGAGGCGGCGTGACGGCGGTATCTTGTCCAGTTCGCCGCCATAGATGACGCCCAGGCGGCTGCGTGCGGCGATAACGGCCTTGGCGCCCATTGGATAGTAATAGCTGGCGTCAAATACGGTGCGGACACTGGAGCCACCGCCGGAGAGCGAAATCAGCGGCGTCACCTCGGCGCTCAGGCGATAGCCGGTGGCCGGATTGAGCAGGCTGTCAGAGCGGTCGTAGCTGATCTTTGTCGGCAGGGCGGCGATATAGTAGTTGTCGGCGGCATCGCTGAAATTGACCACCCCGTCGGTGGCTTCGCGTGAGGCGGCCAGGTCAAAGCCGTATGACCACGTCCAGACCTTCTGCCACAGCGGCGTCGAGACGCGCGCCACTGAGCCGGCCACATTGAAGGTGTAGGCTTCGTAGCTGTCGTAAATATTGTGCGTCAGGGCCGAGGAGAGCTGGAAGGTGCGGTCACGCTTTTTGGCGTTGGAGCGACGGAAGGTGGTGGTCAGGCCCTGTTCCTGGGTGCCGGCCGCGGCGGTGAAGATCAGGGCGCCTTCGGGCGGGAACTTGTTGCGATTCTGCCAGGAGGCGGTTGCGGTGACGCCTTCGCCGGTATTGTAGCCGAATTCGCCGGCGATGGTCCGATAGGGGCCGCGCTGTTGGTGGACGAGGAGGTCGACATATTCCGAACCGTCATCGGCGAAGGTGCCGGTGGCCACGGGCTCGACCGCCACGGAACGGAACAGGCCGGTCGAGACCAGGGCCTCGCGCAGGTCATCGACCTTGCGGTTGTCGTAGAGGTCGCCCTTGCTGAACCGGGTGAGGACGGCGACATGATCGGCGCCAAAGGCTTCCTTGCCATCGGATTTGAAGCCGCCGAAGCGCGAGCGGTGGCCGGTGTCGACTTTCAGCGTATAGTCGCCGGTCAGTTTGGAGCCATCGAGCAGGATATCGCGGTCGCCAATCTTGACGAACGGATAGCCCGACTGCTGCATCACCACGCTGACATTGGCCTCGGCGGCCAGCACATGTGTGGCGATGATTTGCTCGCCGGGCTGAAGCGGCAGGGCATTGCGGATCAGGTCGGGCGGCAGGGTCGGCTGGGAATCGGCCATGACCAGCCCGAAATGATAGGCCGGGCCGGGCGTGACGACGATATGGGCCTGGACCGCATCGCCGGCCTCGCTCGGCTGGGCAAGGCTTGTGGTGACAGTGCCGTCGTAATAGCCCTGGGATTTGAGCAGGCGCAGGATCAGGGCCTCGTCTTCGGTGGCGCGGGCACGCACCTGGGCGACATTGGCCGCCTTGCCCTTGCCATTCATCAGGGCGGAGAGCGGCTTGAACTCGTCATTCAGGTGGATGTCGTGCAGGCCGTCCACCACGGTGACATAGCGGATTTCCGGCAGGGCTTCTTCGGCGGCGGCCATCTGATTGGGCTGGACATCATAGCCTTCCAGTGCCGGCAGGGGGGCATCCAGTTCGGGATCGTCCGTGGCGGTCACTTCGGGCAGGGCGTCAGGCGTCGTTTCCACTGGCGTGGGTTCTGGTGTGGGTTCCGCTGATGGGGCGACCGTTGCCTCAATCGGGGGCAGGGCGGCGTTGAAATCTTCATCCGTGATGATCGGCGCATCCTGCGGTGTGTCGGGCAGGGGCGGCGCTTCTTCCTGAGCCGGCTTAATCGCCGGCACTTCGACCGCCGTCGCTTCCTGGGCCGTTTCCTGGGCCTGAACAGCCGTCGCTAAAAGCCCCAGACCCAGCATGACTGGGGTGGCGGTCAACGCAAAACGGGTCTTGGGGGTAGGAATAATCGGGCCCTCGGAATATGCGGCAAGGGAATGCCGCGCGCGATCTTTACGTCTGGTGCGTTAAATTTGCACAAAAAATCGATGTGGAAAGTGAGTGACGATTCGCATTTTGCCCCGGCTGTGCGAATTACACCGCAAGGGCCGGAGTTTTCCGGTCGGCGCCTTCATCTAAACAGGAATTCACACGCCTTTTGGGAAGGAAAATGCTATGCTCGACATCATGCCTGACACCGCTGCCGTCATCGAACTCGATCCGCGCTGGGAAAGCCTCAGGCGCCGCGAGGCCGGTGCTTTTTTCTACAGTGTCAAGTCCACCGGCGTCTATTGCCGGCCGGAGTGTGCCTCGCGTTTGCCCAGGCCGGAAAATGTCGGCTTTTACCCTACCTGCGATGATGCTGAGGCGGCTGGTTTTCGCCCCTGCAAGCGTTGCCAACCGCGTGGTGACAGTGCGAGGGCACGGCAGGCGGAGATGATAGCCGATATCTGCCGCTTCATCGAAGGGGCGGAAGATGCGCCTTCGCTGGATGACATGGCGGCGCGGGCGGGGCTGAGCCCGCACCATTTTCACCGTCGCTTCAAGGCGGTCACCGGCCTGACGCCGAAAGCCTATGCCGATGCGCACAGGGCAAAAAAGGTGCGCGAAGGCTTGACCGCCGGAGAGGCGGTGACGGCCGCGCTTTATGAGGCGGGTTATGGCTCCTCAAGCCGGTTTTACGAACGCTCAGATGCGATCCTCGGCATGACGCCGAAAGCCTTCCAGACAGGCGGGGTGGGCGATATCCGCTTTGCTGTCGGACAGTGTTCGCTGGGCGCCATTCTGGTGGCGCAGTCGGACAAGGGCATCTGCGCGATTACGCTCGGCGATGATGCCGGGGCGCTGGCGCGCGATCTTCAGGATCGCTTTCCGAAGGCCAATCTGATCGGCGCGGACGCCGCTTTCGAGCAGACCGTGGCGCAGGTGATCGCGCTGGTCGATCAGGGGCAAATGTTGGACCTGCCGCTGGATATTCGCGGCACCGCCTTCCAGCAGCGGGTCTGGCAGGCCCTGCGCGCCATCCCCGCCGGCGAAACCCGTTCCTATGCCGAGGTGGCGGAGATGATCGGATCTCCGGCGGCCGTCAGGGCCGTGGCCGGCGCCTGCGCCGCCAATGCCCTGGCCATTGCCATTCCCTGCCACCGCGTGGTGCGGACCGATGGCGCGCTGTCCGGCTATCGCTGGGGCGTGGACCGCAAGCGCGCGCTTTTGCTGAAGGAGGGCCAAAATGTTTGAAGCCGATCTTTTCTCGGATCAGATATTCGACGAATGGCAGACCATCGGGTGTGACCTCGATGACCGTGGTTTCGCGGTCCTGCCGGGGATGATCGCGCCGCAAGCTTGCCAGGCGCTGGCGGGGCTTTACGATCAGCCGGTCTTTCGCAGCCAGGTCCACATGGCCCGCCACGGTTTCGGGCGCGGTGAGTACAAGTATTTCGCCTATCCGCTTCCGGACACCGTGGCGGACCTGCGTGCGCGGCTTTATCCGCAACTCGTGCAGATCGCCAACCGCTGGCAGGAACGCATGGGGTTGGAGGGGCGATTTCCTGCCGCGCATGAAGATTTCCTGGCGCGCTGTCATACCGCTGGGCAAACACGCCCGACGCCGCTCCTGCTGCAATATGGCGCGGATGATTACAACTGCCTGCATCAGGATATCTATGGCGAGCATGTCTTCCCGTTACAGGTGGCCATCCTGTTGTCGCGGCCGGAGGAGGATTTCACCGGCGGTGAATTTGTCCTGACCGAGCAGCGCCCGCGGATGCAATCTGTGCCGTCGGTGGTGCCGTTACAACAGGGCGATGCGGTGATCTTCGCCGTGTCGCAACGGCCGGTTTCCGGGACGCGCGGCAATTACCGCGTCACCATGCGGCATGGCGTGTCGCGGGTCCGTTCCGGGCGGCGGCATACGCTCGGCATCATCTTCCATGACGCAGCCTGATCTGTTCGGAGAGTCATTTACGCGCGAAGGCGTGGCGATCCTGCGCGGTTTTGCCCTGGCCGATGATATGGCCCTGGTAGCTGCGATTGAGGCTGTAGCGGCGGTTGCGCCGTTTCGCCATATGACCGTGCCCGGCGGCGGCCGCATGTCGGTGGCCATGACCAATGCCGGCATCGGCTGGGTAGCCGATACCAGGGGCTATCGTTATGATCGTCTGGACCCTATGACGGGCCAGCCTTGGCCGGATATGCCGCCGATATTCATCGATCTGGCCCGGCGAGCGGCGAGACAGGCCGGCTTCGATTTCACGCCGGATGGCTGCCTGATCAACCGCTATGCGCCCGGCGCGAAAATGGGATTGCACCAGGATATCAACGAGGGTGACTATTCGGCGCCGATTGTTTCGGTGTCGCTGGGCCTGCCGGCAACTTTCCAGTTCGGTGGATTGAAACGCAGCGATCCGGTGGAGCGGATTACGCTGCATCATGGCGATGTCGTGGTGTGGGGCGGTCCAGCCCGCAAGAACTTCCACGGGGTGCTGACCCTGCGGGCCGGCCATCACCCCATTGGCGGGCATCGTTACAATCTGACGTTTCGGAAGGCGCTGTAAAAATCTCCTCCCCATCGCAAGCGATAGGGAGGAGATTCTATGGCGTCTTCTTTTTCGCAGCCGCTTTTTTGACAGCCGGCTTTTTCGCTGCTGCGGCCTTGGTCGCTGGTTTCTTGGCCGCGGCTTTTTTCGCGGGCGCTTTTTTGGCCCTGGCGGTGGGGCCGCCCTTGGCGTTGATCAGCTCAATCGCCTGTTCCAAAGTCACGGTCTCCGGCGTCACATCCTTGGGCAGGGTGGCATTGACCTTGCCGCATTTGATGTAGGGGCCATAGCGACCGGCCATGACCGAGATCTTGTCGCCGCCCTCTCCGAAGGTGCCCAGTTCTTTAAGCGGTGCTGCCGCCGCGCCGCGGCCCTTGCCACCGCCGCCGGCACGCTTTTCGGCGATCAGGTCAACGGCGCGATTGAGGCCGACCTCGAAGATTTCATCGAAGCTGGACAGGTTGGCATAGGTGCCGCCGGTTTCCACGAAGGGACCGAAGCGGCCGAGGCCCGCCTTGATCGGTGTCTTGTCTTCCGGGTGGATGCCGACAGTGCGCGGCAGGGATAACAGTTTCAGCGCCCGTTCGAGATCGATCGACGCCGCCGGCCAGGCTTTCGGCAGGCTGGAGCGCGGCGGCTTGTCCTCTTTCGATTCCGCTTCGCCCAGTTGCACATAGGGACCGAAACGGCCGATCTTGAGTGCCACCGTCTTACCGGTCTCGGGGTCAACGCCCAATTCGCGGTCACCGGAAGCGCCGTTTTCCGCACCTTCGGCATCGGGCGAACCGACTGGACGGGTGAATTTGCATTCCGGATAGTTGGAACAGCCGATAAAGGCGCCGAAGCGCGAGGTTTTCAGGCTGAGCTGGCCATTGCCGCAGACCGGGCAGGCGCGCGGGTTTGTTCCGTCGCCCTTGTCGGGGAAGATGAGCGGTCCGAGGCTCTCATTGAGCGCGTCCAGAACCTGCGTGGTGCGCAGTTCGGTCATGCCTTCGGCGGCAGCGTGGAAATCCTTCCAGAAATCGGCCAGCAGCTTTTTGTAGTTCAGTTCGCCGGCGGAAACGAGATCGAGCTTTTCTTCCAGATCGGCCGTGAAATCGTACTGCACATAGCGATGGAAGAACTGGTCGAGGAAGGCAGTCACCAGGCGGCCCTTGTCTTCCGGGATGAAGCGGTTCTTGTCCATGCGGACATAGGCGCGGTCGCGCAGCACGGTCAGGATGGAGGCATAGGTCGACGGGCGGCCGATGCCGAGTTCTTCCAGCTTCTTGACCAGGGTGGCTTCCGAATAGCGCGGGGGCGGCTCGGTGAAGTGCTGGTCGGCCTTCGATGTATGCACATCGGCGATCGTGCCGGCCTGGACCATCGGCAGACGGCCGCCGTCCTCGTCACCATCATCATCCTTGCCTTCTTCATAGACGGCCATGAAGCCATCGAAGGTCACGACCTGACCGGTGGCGCGCAGGGATGTCTGCTTGTCGGCGGTGAAGAGGTTGATCGTGGTGTTCTCGACGCGCGCCTGTTCCATCTGCGAGGCCAGGGTGCGCTTCCAGATCAGCTCGTAGAGACGCGCCTGGTCGCCTTCGAGACGCAGGGTTTCCGGGCGACGGAAGGCAGAGGTGGGGCGGATGGCTTCATGGGCTTCCTGGGCGTTCTTGGCCTTGGCCTTATAGAGGCGCGGGCTTTCCGGCACATAAGGCGCGCCGTAACGCTCGCCGATCACCTTGCGCATCTCGTTGATGGCGCCGGGTTCGACATAGACGCCGTCGGTCCGCATATAGGTGATCAGACCGACGGTCTCACCGCCGATATCGACGCCCTCATAGAGCTTTTGCGCCGTCTGCATGGTGCGCGAGGCCGAGAAACCAAGCTTGCGCGCGGCTTCCTGTTGCAGGGTCGAGGTGGTGAAGGGCGGCGGTGGCGACTTCTTGCCCGGCTTTTGGTCGACCTCGGTAACGGTGAACTGCGAGCGCTTCACCAGGTCGCGGGCGGCAAAGGCCGCCGTTTCATTCGGCAGGTCGAACTTGCCGAGGCGCTTGCCATTATAGGTGAACAGCTTGGCATCGAAGGGCGGCGAATTGGCCGAGACTTCTGCATCGACCGTCCAGTATTCCTCGGTCTTGAACTTTTCGATCTCGATTTCGCGGTCAACGACGATCTTCAGCGCCACGGACTGCACGCGGCCGGCCGAACGGGCGCCGGGCAGTTTGCGCCACAGAACCGGCGACAGGGTGAAGCCGACGAGGTAATCGAGCGCGCGGCGGGCGAGATAGGCATCGACCAGTTCCATGTCGATATCACGCGGCGCCGCCATGGCGGTCTGGACGGCGGATTGGGTGATGGCATTGAAGGTAACGCGCTGGACCTGCTTGTCCTTCATCAGCCCCTTTTTCTTGTTGAGCACTTCCAGCACGTGCCACGAGATCGCTTCCCCTTCCCGATCCGGGTCGGTGGCCAGGATGACGCGATCGGATGTTTTTATGGCATCCGCGATGTCGTTGAGTCGTTTCGAGGACTTCGGATCGACCTCCCAGGTCATGGCGAAGTCATCGTCCGGCTTGACCGATCCATCCTTGGAAGGCAGGTCGCGGATGTGGCCGAAGCTGGCCAGAACGGTGAAACCCTTGCCAAGATACTTGTTGATGGTCTTGGCCTTGGCCGGGCTTTCTACGATAACAACGGTCATAAAATCTCTTGTCAGGCGAAAATCGTGTCCGCGAACGGGCTTGCGGACAAAGGAATGGGGACGACAAACGCAGCCCTTAGATCATGCGCCGCACGGATTAATCAAGTGTCGCGGCCGGCCGGATGCTCAAGGAACAGGCGGCATACATGCTGAGCGAATTGTTTTCTGTCAACGCTAATAAAATATTTCAGAACGCAATCTAAAATTGATAGTTTTTTAAATGCAATCAGTGATACATGTTAACCATGTAATCGCGGGGAGTATTTACATGTCCACGACCTTAGATAATAGCCTGGTCCATCAACAAAGCGATGTGCTGGAATATATCAATGAAATCGCCCAGGAACTGGCGCAGATGGCCGAACGTGCCGGTTGCGTCGCGCTGGGGCATGATCTCCGACGGGCGCTGCTGACGGCCCACGAGACCGGAACCGACTCGCCAAATGAGGGAAATGCCTCGAACGGGCGGGAGGATGAGCGCGGTCAGGAGCGGCTGTAAAAGCCGCCTTCGCTGACCGAGAAGCGCCCGGCCATCTCCAGTTCGCTGAGCGCGGCCAGGCCGATCCAGGTCTGCGCGCCGCATAGCCGCAGCAGGTCGTCGCGGTGGACCGGCGTTTCGCTGACCAGATCGAGCAGGCTGCGGCTGACACGGGCGATATCATCCTCATTTTGCGGCTGGAAGGTGATTTCCGGCAAGGCGGAGGCGGGAGCACTGGCTTCGGGGGCATTGAAGCCCATCTGGGCTTCCAGGACGCGGATGATGTCCTCGGCGCCTTCGCACAGGTTGGCGCCCTGTCTCAGCAGGTCGTTGGTGCCGCGACAGCGCGGATCAAGCGGTGAACCAGGGACGGCAAAGACCTCGCGGTTCTGTTCGGCGGCGAGACGGGCGGTGATCAGGGAGCCGGAGCGCAGTTCGGCTTCGACCACGATGGTGCCGAGCGACAGGCCGGAAATGATGCGGTTGCGGCGGGGGAAATCCGAAGCCGTGGCGCGGTGGCCGACCGGGCTTTCAGATATGAGCAGGCCGTGGGCGCGGATCTGCTCGTACAGGCCGCGATTGTCCGGCGGATAGATATCGTCCACGCCGCCGCCCAGGACGGCGATCGTGCCGGTTTTCACTGACATCTCGTGGGCGCGGGTATCGACGCCGCGCGCCAGTCCGGAAACCACATGAAAACCGGCATCACCAAGGTCATGGGCAAGAGCTTGCGCGATCTTCTGGCCAGCGGCGGAGGCATTGCGCGCCCCGACAATGCCGATGGCCTTCTTGCGCGGTTTGAGCGGCCCCAATGTCCATAAAACCGGCGGGGCGGCATCGATCTGTTTCAGAAGGGCGGGATAATCCGCATCGCCCAGCACGATCAGCCGGGCGCCGGCGGCTTCGGCGCGGGCCAGTTCTTCGTCGAGTTTGGCAACAGGGTAGGGCGTCAGCGATCCGCCGGTGCGCCTGACCACATGCGGCAGCTCTTCCAGTGCCCTGATGGCTGTGCCGAAACGCTGCATCAACTGGGCGAAATTGACCGGCCCGATGCGCTGGGTGCGCGCCAGACGCAGGCGGGCGATGCGCTCGGGTTCATCGGCGGCCGCCGCGATACGGTCAAATCCCATGGTTGTGCTCCCCCAATAATCGCGCGACGCTAACAGGCTTTTCAGGGTGGCTCAAGGCGGGGACTATTTTTTCAGCGCCGCTTCGATTGCCTGTTCGGCGACAGGCGCCATGATGGCATAGGCTTCGTCATTCGGGTGGATGCCGTCCGAGGTATATTCGGCTTTCAATAGCCCCTTGTCATCGCGCAGGATCGGACCGTAATCGATCAGGCCATAGCCGTGGGTCTGGCAAAAGCCCGACAGCCAGACATTGAGCCAGGCCACGCGCTCCGGCTTGCGGTCTTGCAACATGGTCACCGCATTGGGCGTATAGTTGTTGACCGGCATCAGCAGCGTGAAGATCGGTTTGATGCCGTTGGCCTCGGCGATCTCGGCCATGGCGGTGTAGTTGGCGGCGATCTGGGCCTCCGTCTCGACCTGAAGCGCACCCTGGATATCGTTGATTCCGGCCAAGATCACCACGGCCTTCGGTTTCAGCGCCACGACATCGGCATGGAAACGCACCAGCATCTGCGGACTGACCTGTCCGCCGATTCCGCGATTAACATACGGTTTGCCGGGGAAGAACTTCGCCAGGTTCCAGCGGTCGGTGATGGAATCGCCCAGAAAAACAACACGTTGTTCGCTAGCGGCGGGCGGGGATAAGGCGGCATTTTGCGCGGCATAGATATATTGTTCGCCGAAGTCCTCGCCCATTTTAGCGACGATGCCGGCGCGGTAGGGCCCAAGCCACGGCCCCCAGTCCTTTTCCACCGCCGGCTGGCGCGGCGGAGATCTTTGGTAGTCTTCGGCCAAAGCCGGAGAAGCGCACACCAGTGCGGCGAGGCACAACAAAAGTCTCATTTCTTATAGATGTCCGGATCGTAGCGTTCCATCAGGGTATCCGGCCGCATAGGCGCATGAAAGCCGAACTTTTCATAGAGGCCATGCTTGTCGCTGGTGGCCAGGGTAAAGCGCCGCAACCCTTGCAGGTCCGGATGGGCAAATACCTGTTCGAGCAGGCGGGTGGCATAGCCATTGCCGCGATATTCCGGCACGACAAACACATCGACGAGATTGGCGAAGGTGGCGCGGTCCGTGATCACCCGTGCGAAGGCGATCTGCTCGCCCGCCAGATGGCCGGCAAAGCAAAGGGCATTCCGCATCGCCCTGTCAAACAGGTCGCGCGGAATGCCCTCAGCCCAATTGGATTCTGCGTTGAGGAAACGATAGACGGCGTCGAAATCGATCTTTGCCGTGTCCATCGTCACCTCGAAACGCAGGCCCATTACTTGCCTCTGACGTCCAGGGTTTGCGCATCGAGATGCACGGTGACGGTCTGGACGATATCGGCCGCCGAGGTTGCCAGCATCACCTTGTAATCGCCCGCGGCGATATTCCAGGTCTTGCTGGCGGAGTCATAGGTGGCCAGCAGGCGCGGATCGACCGTGACCGAAACCGACTGGCTCTGGCCGGGGGCGACCTCGACCTTCTGGAAGGCGCCGAGGCGCTTCGGCGCTTCCCAGCCACTGCCGGACACGTAGATCTGCGCCACTTCCTTGCCGCTGACGGCGCCGGTGTTCTTCACCGAGAAGCTGGCCTTGAGGCCCTTGCCTTCAGGCGCGGCGGTCAGGTCGGACAGGGCGAAGGTGGTGTAGGAGAGGCCGTGGCCGAACGGGAAGAGCGGCTTATAACCCTTCTTGTCAAACCACTTGTAGCCGATAGCTGCGCCTTCGATGTTGTAATTGCTCATCGGGTGCGAGTCGGAATCAAGCTTGGGATCGCCTTCCAGCACCGGACGCGGCAACTGGTCGAGCGAGGCCGGGAAGGTGGCTGGCAGGTGGCCGGACGGATTGACCTCGCCGGTCAGGACGCGGGCGATGGCCTCGCCGCCGTTTGAGCCGGGATACCAGGCTTCGATGACGGCGCCGACCTTGCTGAGCCACGGCATAACGACCGGGCCGCCGGTTTCCAGCACCACCACGGTTTTCTTATTGGCTTTGGCGACGGCTGAAATCAGGGCGTCCTGGCCATTCGGCAGGTTCAGATCGGGCACGTCAAAGCCTTCGCCGGTCCACTGTTCGCCGAAGACAACAACGACATCGGCCTTTTTCGCGGCGGCGGCAGCGGCTTTTACGTCCTTGCCGTCGAGATAGGTGACGGTGGCGGAGGTGCGCGCCTGGATGCCCTTCATCGGTGAGGACGGATACCAGGTTTTCGGACCGGGGAAGCCCTTGCCGTATTCATCCGCCACCGGCGAGCCGCCCTTCGGATAGACCTGAGAGGAGCCGCCGCCCGACAACACGCCGACATCGGCATGGGCGCCGACGATCAGGATCGACTTGGCCGTCTTGCTGAGCGGCAGCAGGCCAGGCGTATTCTTAAGCAGCACCATGCCTTCCTCGGAATCGGTCTGACTGATCTTGCCGTTCTTCTCATAGTCGATGGTCGCGGCCTGGTCGCCCTTGACCGGCGTATCGAACAGGCCGACCTCGAACATGGCCCACAGGATGCGTTTGGCCATGTCATTGGCGCGATCCTGCGACACATAGCCGTTGTTGACGGCTTCACGCAGGGCGCCGTGGAAATAGGGCGAGCGGTCGAAGGCCCAGCCGGATTGCTGGTCAAGGCCGGCATTGGCCGCCTGGGTGGTGGAGTGCGTGGCGCCCCAGTCCGACATGACATAGCCCTTGAAGCCCCAGTCGGTCTTCAGAACCTGGTTGAGCAACCAGTCGTTTTCGCAGGCATAGTGACCGTTGACGCGGTTATAGGAACACATGACCGAGCCGGGATTGCCGGTCTCATAGGCGATCTGGAAGCCGAGCAGGTCCGATTCGCGCGCCGCCTTGTCCTCGATCTGGTGATCCATCTGGTTGCGGTTGGTCTCCTGGCCGTTGAAGGCATAGTGCTTCAGGGTCGAGATGACGTGGTTCGACTGGATACCCTTGATCTCGTGACCGGTGATGATGCCGGCCAGCAGCGGATCTTCGCCGCCATATTCAAAATTACGGCCGTTGCGCGGCTCACGCATCAGGTTCATGCCGCCGGCGAGTTGAACATTGAAGCCGGACAGGAAGGCTTCATTACCGATCATGGCGCCGCCGGCTTCGGCGACTTCCGGGTTCCAGGTGGCGGCGGTATTGATGCCGGAAGGCAGGGCGGTACGGCCGCGCGGCAGGTCAGCGGTGCGGGCGGCTTCAGGCACGGTCTGGGTGGCGACACCGACGCCGGCGTCGGTTTCCCACTGGTTGGGGATGCCGAGGCGCGGAATGCCGGGCACGAAGCCGGCGGAGTAGGGCAGACCCTCGGCCGGGAAGACGAAGTTCTTGATCGGGGTAATCGACCATTTGGCATCGGTCGAGAAGTAACCGAAGGTCAGTTGCAGCTTTTCCGCCAGGGTCATTTCCTTGAGGATCAGGTCGGCGCGGGCTTCCGCGCTCAGGCTGGTGTCCATCCAGGGGCGATCGGCCGGCACATCGGTGCGGACGGTCGGGGCGGGCGGCGGGGCGTTGGTGGTTTGCGCCTGAGCGGCGGGGACGAGGGCGAAGGCGCCAATAAGGGCTGTGGTCGCCAGAAGTCGCGGGCCGAAGGCGGCCGGGCGGAATGAGGTCATGAGGTATCTCCCAAGATGTTAAACGCAGGGCACCTTTGGCGGCACCGCATATTTATTGCGACTGGAACAGTCGGACTGGCTTGGGATGTTTATAGACGAAATCCGCTGCGTCAAAAGCGAAAAAACAGGCTCAGCAAAAGGAAGTGGGCTGATAACGTTTGCAGTAACAACGCTCTTTTTACGGAATGTTGCGCGGCAGGAATTTCGGATCGTAACCGGGGCCGAAATCGAGCAGGAAGACCGGGCCGAGCGCCACGGTCTGGGCGCCGGTCGCCAGTTGCACGCTGACGCCCAGCGTGCCGGCGGGGTAGTCCTGGTCGGCGATGGCGGTGACGTAATGCAGCCGCCAGTCGGGCGTCAGGGTCAGGTTTTGCTCGCCGATACGGGTATAGGGGGCAGCGGATTGCTGCACTACCGCGGGAACAGCCGCGCTGGCCGGCGTGACGGCCCGACCCCAGAAGGCCAGCAAAACGACATCGCCTTTTTTGACCGATTTTGAATTGGATATGCCGGCCTGGATATCCCACGGATTGGCGCCCTTGCCGGCCGAGGTAACCTGCAGGGCCGCGCCGCCGCGCACGGTCGTATCCTTGACCAGTTCGTGCTTTTCGCCGGTGCCGAAAAGCCCCCACTGGTCGGCTGCGGGATGGTTGACCATGCGGCCGGCGATATCGGGCGCGGCGATTGCGGTTAAGGGGAGGGCGGCAGCTATAAGGACGGCGGTGATTGCAGTGATCGGGCGTTTCATCAGGCGGCTCCCAACGGTTATATATTGTTTTTTTGTACCTCTATGTCTGATGAAAAGGCGCCGTCACGTCAAGGCTCTATCCGGGGCTTGCGCGTGCTGAAAAAATAATACAGTCTGTAAACCGAAATAACAGGGATGACCGGATGAACCAGACAATAGCTGCAGCGGCCCCGGCCATGGACCCGAAGGACGTCCAGCGCATCATCATCGGCCTGATGGCGGTGCTGTTGCTGGCGGCGCTTGACCAGACCATTGTTTCGACCGCCCTGCCGACCATCGGGCGCGAACTGGGCGATGTGCAGCATCTGCCGTGGATGGTTACGGCCTACCTGTTGTCATCGACGGTGGTGACGCCGCTCTATGGCAAGCTGGCCGACATCAACGGCCGGCGCACGACCCTGCTGATGGCCATCGGAATCTTCCTGTTCGGCTCTTTGTTGTGCAGCTTGTCGCCCAACATGTATGTGCTCATCGCGGCGCGGGCGGTGCAGGGCCTGGGCGGCGGCGGGCTGATGTCGCTGGTCCAGACCGTGATTTCCGATATCGTCACAGCGAAGGAGCGCGGCCGCATTCAGGGCGTTTTCGCCGCGGTTTTCACCGCTTCCAGCCTGGGCGGCCCGATCCTCGGCGGCGTGCTGTCCGAACACCTGGGCTGGCAGTCGATTTTCTGGGTCAACCTGCCGGTCGGCGCCGTGGCGCTGTGGATCGTCTCGCGCGGGTTGATGAAACTGCCGCGCTATGAACGCCCGCATCGCATCGACTGGCTTGGCGCGCTCCTGATGGCGGTGGCGGCCATCGTCCTTTTGCTGGCCATCAATACGCGCGGTGCGGCGGTGATGGGGCTGCCGCTCTGGGCGGTCTATGTCGTATCTGCGGTCTTCTGGGTTTTGTTTGCACTGCGTTTACGTACCGCCGCCGAACCCCTGATCCCGACCGGCATACTCAAGGATGGCGTCATTGTGCGCGCCATACTGGTCTCCACCCTGAGCATGGGCGCGCTGATGTCGGTAAGCGCCTATAACCCGCTCTATGTGCAACTGATCTACCATATGGGAGCCACCCAGGCCGGTCTGGTGATGACGCCCCTGGCGCTTGGCGTGGTCGGCGGGTCTATCCTGTCGGGCCAGATGATGGCGCGCGGCAAGGGCACCGGCTACAAGCTCATACCGATGATCGGCCTGTTCGCGGGCGCGGTGATCTATGCGGGCATGGCCGTGATCGGGGACCGGCTGACCCTCTGGGCCTATATCGGTGGCCTGTTCTTCGCCAATGCGGCGGTGGGCTCGACCTTCCCGGTGGCGACCGTGGTGGTGCAGAACGCCGTTGAACGCCACGAGATGGGCACGGCCACTGGTGTGATGAACTTCTTCCGGTCCCTGGGCGGCGCGCTGCTGGTGGCGGTTTTCGGCGCGATCCTGTTCGGTGAGCTTTATGCCCTGCTCGGCGGCAGCTTCCATGGGGCGCTGTCGGCGGATACGTTGAGCCGTGTCAGCGATCCGGCACGCATCTACAAGCCCATATTTGCGGGTGCGGCGGTATCGATGGGACTGGCCTTTCTGGCGCTGTGGTCGATGCAGGAACGCCGGCTGCGCTCGCACGAAATGCCGGTCGCCAAGGCCGCGGAAGAGGCAACCGGCGAAACGCTCAGCGATGCGGATTTTTCCTAAGACCTTGAGGTCTTAGAGTCTTTTCAGTTCAAGCGCCGCATGGCTCCTCGCGTAAGCTCGGGCGGGCGGTCGCCCTTGCCAATGGCTATTAATCGCCGTTGGCAACACGCGTGAGCGTAATCGCTTTTTCCGGACAGGCGGCAACGCAAAGGCCGCACGCCCGGCAGGCATCGGCATTGACCGCGAAGGATTGCTTCCAGCCGTGGATAAAGCCCTTGATCTTCGCCAGAGTACCCAGGCTCTTGCGATCTTCCGGGGGCAGGATATCCAGCTCGAAAACGTCATAGGGGCAGATAACGACGCAATCGGCCTTGCCTTCGCAGCGCGACCGGTCGATGACGGGTGCGAAAATGCCGGGCGCCTGTATGCAGGCGCCGTCCGTATTTGAAGGGGATACGGCCATTTTACGCAGCCTCTTTATGGAAAATTTATACAGCCTTAATTGTTTTTGACTACGCTTAAGGCCAGTAGTGTATCCTATAGTCTGGCGGCAAAAAGCCCCAGCTATTTCTGAGCAGAAAGTTCATTCATGCACGCGGGGGCGGCATCTTACAGTAAATCAGGCAGCCAGGGCGCGCGTGATGTCCGCAACCTGGCCAATCTCGGCGAGACAGCGTCAACCAGCCGGGTTCTCAACCTCTCGCAGATATTCGCCACCAGCGGCCGCACGGAAGGCTATGCCGGCAGTCCGTTCTTCCGCAATTCGCAACTGAACAAGGCCCTGCTGGTCAAGCACACCCTGCGGCCGGCCGAACGCGAGCTGTTCGCCCATCCGCGCCGCACGGCCACCAAGATCATCCTGCCCTTCGATGCCAGCGATCTGCGCCTGGGCGGCCGATCGATCTTTGTCAATCAGTCCGGCTTCGTCAATTTTACGCGCTCATATTTCAGCGACGAAAACCTGGCCAGCAATCCCGACCTCCAGATACTCCAGCATCTGGATGTCATCCCCTCTCTCGATCCGTTCCTGGTGCGCGAGCATCTGGCGCGCTTCGGTTTCCAGCCCGATCCCTGTTACCTGAAGATTTCGCCAAGTGATCTCAATGAGATGGTTGGGTTCGCCAACGCGGAAATCGAGCACCTGGTCATGACGGCCTTTGGTGCCGGCATGGAAGCCGCGGCGATAAAGCTGACCTCGAAAATCCTGGCCAATAATCTCGATAGTGACCTCGATCCGCTCAAGCAGACCTTCCGTATGAGCGACGGGGATTTCGCCGAAGGCATGTTCTCATGGCGCGGATTCCTTTATTTCAAATGGCGCCAGACGCACCTCCAGGCCGATATCAAGCAGGTGATCGACGGTTTGCAGACCTACCGCACCATGGGGCCGATCGATGCCGCGACGCGCGACTACCTGGCCGAGGTCAGGCCGCGTCTGGCAAAGAAGATCATCACTGCCATCGTTTCGACCCGCAAGGCGCTGAAGGTCTATGACGAAGCCTACCAGGCCCTGACGCAAGGGTCTGACCCGGCGCCTTTCCGCAAATTCCTGCTGGCCGGTCCGAAGATGTTCTTCGAACTGGGCGAAAGCATCGGCATTCTCAGCCATATCGGTTCGTTCTGGGATTATCGCATGGGGGCGCGTATGGCCCATATGCGCCTGACGCCACAGGAATTTGCCGATATTCTCGTCGATTTCGAGGACAGCCTTTTGAATGTCGAGGCCGCGACGCCGCCCGTCCTGCCCGTGGCGGCGACCCTGCTTTAAACGAAGGTTCTTGAGTTCGCCGGGATGGCGGCCTATATAGGCCTTGGCGGGTCTTGCTGTGGCTCGCGTGGCGATCACTATTCCTTCTGACCTTAATCACTTAGAACGGGGACTGGCTCTGATCTGGACCGTGGTCCTAGTTACCTAGTTCCCACCTGACTAGTCAGGTCTGAGAGGATTTAAACGCATCGACACGGCTCTCATGGCGCCGCCACCCTCCTTACATTCAACCGTGCTTTTTTATGCCGGATTTGCTAAGCTTAATCAGCAAGCCGGAGAACTGACTATGCTGATGGCCGACCAGAAGCCGCTGCTGCGCAATGAAATGAAACGCCGCCGCGCCGCTTTCGCATCAAGTTCTCCCCTGGCGGGGGACGTACTGGCCGAGATCGCCGAGACCCATCTCGATGAGCATCAGGCGTGGCCGGACAGGGACGCTATCATCGGCGCCTACTGGCCGATCCAGAGCGAAATAAATCCCTTCCCGCTGTTACAGATTTTCGAGGAGCGCGGCTATGCGCTGGCCTTGCCCTGCCTGGTGGCGGAAGGAGAGGGTTTCCGCATGATCTTCCGCCGGTTCAGCCTGGGCGATCATCTGGTCAGCGGGCCGTTCGATATCCACCAGCCGGCGGATGAGTCTGACGAAATTGCCCCCGATGTCGTTTTCATGCCCTTGCTGGCCTTCGATGACCAGGGCTGGCGGCTGGGCTATGGCGGCGGTTATTACGACCGCGTGCTGGCGCGTTTGCGGGCGCAGAAGGACGTAAAAGGCTACGGGGTCGCTTTTTCGGGGCAGCAACTTGCCGAAATACCGTTTGAGGTGCATGATCAGCCGCTTGACGGTATATTTACCGATCAGGGCGTCATTCAGGTACGCTCCAAGGTGTAGTTCCCGCCGAAGCGGAACTTAGAAACTGGACTTTTAATGCGCTTTGCTTTTTTTGGTGATGTGGTGGGCCGCGCCGGACGCGACGGCCTTACCGAACACCTGCCGCGACTCAGGCGTGAGCTTGACCTCGAATTTGTTATTATCAACGCGGAAAACGCTTCGGCCGGTTTCGGCCTGTCGGAAAATTCGGCGCGTCAGCTCTTTGATGCCGGCGCCGATTGCCTGACGCTTGGCAACCATTCGTGGGACCAGAAAGAGGCCCTGACCTATATTGTCCGCGAACCGCGCCTGATCCGGCCGATCAACTATCCGCCGCTGGCCGATGCGCCGGGGCGCGGGGCCAATCTTTTCGAGACACAATCGGGCAAGCGTATCCTGGTCATGAATGTTCTGGGGCTGGTACATATGGCCTCGATGGATGATCCGTTCGGCGCGGTGGACAAGCAACTGGATGCCTGTCCGCTGGGCCTGGCGGCTGATGCCATAGTGGTGGACATGCACTGTGAGGCGACATCCGAGAAAATGGCCATGGGGCATTTCTGTGACGGCCGCGCCACGCTTGTGGTTGGCACCCATACCCATGTGCCGACAGCCGATGCACAGATCCTGCCCAACGGCACGGCCTACCAGACCGATGCCGGCGCCTGCGCTGATTATGACAGTGTGATCGGCATGGACAAGGAAGAGCCGCTTCGCCGGTTTACCACGCGGATTGGCAAGGAACGCTATCGTCCGGCGTCCGGTCCGGCTACGGTCTGCGGTGTCTATGTCGAAAGCGATGACCGCACAGGACTTGCCACGCGCATCGAACCGATCCGGATCGGTGGGCGCCTAAGCCAGACCTTGCCGCAGAGCTTGATTAAGCCGCTGGTTTCGGTCTAAAAGCCGGAGCATTAACAATCATTTCCAAACGCGTTTGCGTTTGGCAAGGGCGACTGCCCGCCCGAGCCGTTGCGAGGTAGCCTTCGCGGCGCTTGAGCGACTAGAGGAAAAAATGGCCGGCCATAGTAAATTCAAGAACATCATGCACAAGAAGGGCCGCGCCGATGCCGCGCGCTCCAAGCTCTTCTCCCAGCTGTCGCGCGATATCACCATCGCCGCCAAGATGGGTATGCCGGACCCGGCGATGAATTCGCGTCTGCGCCTGGCGGTTTCTATGGCCAAGGCCGAATCGATGCCGAAGGACAACATCGAACGTGCCATCAAGAAGGGCGCTTCCGGTGAAGCCGACAACATGGAAGAGATCCGCTACGAAGGTCGCGGCCCTGGCGGTATCGGCCTGATCGTCGAGGCCCTGACCGACAACCGCAACCGCACGGCCGGCAATGTGCGCAGCTATTTCACCAAGTTCGGCGGCCAGATGGGCGATACCAACAGCGTCGCCTTCATGTTCGACCGCCTGGGCGAGATCAAGTATCCACTGACGGCCGGAGACACTGACAAGATTTTTGAGGCGGCCATCGAGGCCGGCGCCGCCGATGTCGAGACCGATCCGGGCGATGGCGACGAGGACGAGGGCGGCCACACCATCTATACCGCCTTTGAAGACCTGAACGAAGTGGCCGAAGCCGTGTCGAAGATACTGGGCGATCCGAAATCGACCGGTTTCGTCTGGAAGCCGCAGGCCACGACGCCGATCACCGGCGATCCGGTGCGCACCCTGATGAAGCTGATCGACGCCCTGAACGATGATGACGACGTACAGAATGTCTACGGCAATTTCGAAATCTCGGACGAGGATTACGAAGCCCTGGGCTGAGGGACTGCGCCGTCTTTATAGCTTGCTTATAAAAGCGTTGCGCCTGGGTAACTGCGGTTATTTCAATTGTGTTCCCGCGCCGATTCAAGCCTTTGCTTGAGCCGGAAAGTGTGCGACTATGCCGCGTTAACCATCTTTAATGCCGTGGTCGGGGGATGCGATGAAGGCGTCACGTTTTATTCTTACAGGTCTGGCGTTGGGTGCGGGGCTGGCGACATCCGCCTGCGTTACCACACCGGAGCCGCGTGCCATCAATACGGCACGCGCCGATGAAGCCTGCCGGTCCGATTTTAACGGCCAGGCGCCGGAGATCATGACCTACGATCCCTATACGCACGTCGAGACCCGCGTGACGCGGACGAGCGACCTGCCGGTCATGTCGTCCAATGCCACCCGCAATGCGGTCGGCCTCGATCCCTATGCCCAGAACCCGCGTGATGGCAGCTATGTCTGTACGCGGCGCGGCGCCTATGGCGTTGATTTCGTGCGCGGCGGCCCCAATCCGGTCATCGTGGGGGCGGTCGCCGGGGCGGTTGTCGGCAGCGTGGTGACGAATAATTCCAAGGGCGCCCAGCAGGGCGCGGTGATTGGCGCCACCATGGGCTCCAGCCTGAATGCCGGGGATTCCAACGCCATTTCTCTCGGCGCGGCGACCGGCGCCCTGATCGGTGGGGCCAACGGAGACACCAATGATGCGGCGGGGGGTGCAGTTGCCGGTGCGGTGCTTGGTCTCCAGGCCAAGGACAAGCAGGAAGGCGGCTGGCACTGGGGTCGTCACCATGATGACGGCGACGATAACTGACCTCTAAAATCAGGAATTTGAAAGGCCCCGATATCGATCGGGGCCTTTTTCATTTCGGCACTGGGTAATAAAAAAGCCGGACCAGATGGTCCGGCTTTTCGTTAGTTTATACGCGGGATGGGCGGCACCGGGTTCGGCACGGCGGGCGCATCACGCCGCGGTGACGGATTGCGCGGCGGCGGGGCGCCCTGGCTCGATTCCGGATTATCTGGCGAGTTCGGACCGGCTACATTAGAGCTCGCCATGCGATAGGGCGGACGCGGCAGGTAGGTATCGAACAGCGGCATAAAGGTGCCGGCGTTTACGGAATAGAGGTTATTCTCATTGCTGTAGAGTTCCTGGGACAGCCATTCCTTGCCATCGGCTAGGGCCAGGTTGGTGTCGTCATCCTCGAAGGGATACTGGTCTCCGCTGTTGATCTCGGCATTGGCGCTCTTGGTATAGGTATCGCAGCGCTGACCCCAGGCCGGATCGGCCGGTTTTTGTGTGCAGATTGCCTTCAGCGCGCGGTAGGAAGCTTCCTCGACGGCCTGATCGACCTTGCCGCTGTCAGCCGGCAGGCGCAGTTTCTGGTAATCCTGGCACTGCTGCCACGAGACGGCGGTCACCTGAGTCATGTTGCGGCTGCATCCGGCCTTGATCAGTTCGCTGTAGGACCGATCGTCATAGGTGCGTTCCTTGTTCAGAGTCTTGAAGGTCGTGGCGTGGAAGCGGCTGCACACCGCGCCGGCATGGCCATCAGAGGGCGAATCCGCGCAGGCTTCACTCAGGAGGTCATAGATGCTCCAGTCGACCCCGCCGCCGGGAATACCAAAGGCGGCCTGTTGATGCCAGGGCGTACAGTTGCGGAATTCCGGCGGGACATCGCCCCAGCTCAGATCCTCGCAACGCTCGGTTTCGATGTGGTTATTGACGGCGCGCAGCATGGCGCCCGGCTTTTTCAGAATCGCCGCCGTGCGCACCAGACGGATATGGTTGTTGCCGACATAGGCGGTGCCGCGTTCCAGATTGATGCCCACCTCATCGGCGAAGATGTAGTTGTTGAGGATGCGGACACGCTCCAGATTGCTGGTGATGGCGTGGTCGGAATAGAACAGGGAGTTGGAGACCAGGGCTTCACCGACGCCATCGAGATAGAGACCATTGCCATAGAACAGCGTCTTGGTCTGGTCGATGGTGATGATGCTGCGGTTGGTTTCCAGGCTGAGATCGATCGCCCTGGCGTTTTCGCCGCGCTCGAAACCCTGCCAGTCACCCAGTTGCAGCACGGTGACGCCCAGCAGGCGGCTGTCATTGGTGATATCGCCGCGGATGCCGTTATAGGTGCTGGCGACGCGGCTGTTGTAGATATAGAGGGCGGCGTGATTGATCTCCAGCGCGGCGTCTTCCGTGCGGGCGATCAGGTTGGTGTCCGACATGTTGAAGCGCCCGGCCTCGATGGCCACGGCGGAGCGTTCGCCGTCATAGCGCAGGTTGGCGTTTTCCAGGGTGAACTCGCCACCCGAAGCCGAGATGCAGGACTGGCTGGCGCCACGCGTTGACATCAGGGTCAGGTTACGAACGATGACCATGTCGGCGGTCGGCTCGACGCGGATGCAGTTTTCGCCCTGCGGCGCTTTCAGCACCAGCGGGTGGTTGTCATAGCCCGGCCCGGTTTCAGGCTGGATGATGATGGATTTGCGCAGGCGCAGGCTGACTTCGCAGACGCTGTAATTGGCGTAGGCTTCCGGCAGGTCGGCGGCGCCCAGGCCATTGGAGGTGCGCCAGCCGCGGGATCCGCGCAGGTAAAGCGTGCTGCCGGAGGGCAGGCGGGCCAGCAGACGATCGAGCGCATAAGGGCCTTCGCTGCAATCGAAATGCGCGACCGTGCCGTTACGGAAGCGGCGGCTCCAGTCGTCATAGCCGTAACCATAACCATAGCCGTCATAACGCCGCTGCGAACGGCAGGTGCGCAGTTCGGGATCGAGCAGGACGCCGAAGCACGGACGGATAGTGGCGTTGACGCGGGCGGCGACATTGGAACCGGCCATGGCGCCTTGCGGGGCGGACAGCGATATGACGGCGGTCACGACCAGGATCGCCAGGCTCAGCACAAGGCTTTGCCCCCTTTGCGAACGTGTTTGACGGTCCTTACGCATCCACATCTTCGTTTTCCTTAAATCGCCGCCCCGGTATGAGGGGCCGCGCCGTATTAATTTTCAGGCGTACGCGATACTTGCGCCAGCACGGCTTGCAGGCGGCCGGCGGAGGGTTTGAAGCCGGCCAGCGCCGCATCAAGCTGCATGACGACGGACTCGGCCTTGTTCTGGTCAGCCACGCCCTTCATGCCGAGGTCGAAATAGGTTGACATGGCGTAACGGGCTTCGGGCGACCCCTGGCTTTCGGCCTTCTGATACCAGTAGAAGGCGCGGGCATAATCGACCTCGACCCCCACGCCTTCGGAATACATGACCGCCAGGACGAGCTGCGAGCGGGAATCGCCGTTCACGGCCGCCAACTGGATGGCGCGGACACGATCGAGATAGGTCAGGCGCTCGCCGCCCGGCATTCCGATCATCGACCGCAGGCCGTCAATCGTCTGCTTTGGCACGTCCTTCGGCTCGAAACAGGCGACATTGAGCAGGTTCAGGTAATCGAGCGCGCGCACCACATGGATGAAGGGCAGTTCCTCCATGCGCGACAGGGCATAGGAGGCGGCGTCATCCGGACGGCTTTCATCCGAATGCGGCACGCCGCCTTGCGGGGCCTCGGGCGGATAGAACTCATAGGGTGCCACCCAGCGGCGGGCCTTGGATTCGACGAAGGAGGAATATTTGGCGCGGGTGGGCGCCGATTTCTCGAAATCCTTCAAAAGGACATAGGCCCCGACATCGCCGGTTTCCGACGCCTTATAATTATAGAGATAGGCGTCGACATCCGAACGCTCGAACAGTGTACGGACGTTCGACATGCCGTAATTGCGGCCGCGCATCATGGCGCGGATGGCCTGTGGATTATCGGCCGGTTCGCCCATCGGGCCGTACTGATCATCATACAGCCGGCCAAGGGTGCGGAAGCCATCGGCGCCCAGGGTGGACTGGATGTAGATGACGCGGTCGCGCACCTTGTCGCGTTCGCCGGAATCCATCATCGACAGTTCATTGTCGAGCATCCGGTAGGCGCGCTCACGCTCGAAAGCGCGGCACTTGTCGTAACGCGAGGCCAGGACGCCGCCGCGCGGGTCCATGGCGCGGCTGGCCGGCGCATAGCCCTGCTGGTTGGCCAGGGCCATCACCAGCCAGACCGAGGATTCAATATGGTCTTCGAGATTTTTATCCGAAGCATCGAGCGCTGCGTAGCGATTGGCCAGTTCGAGCTGGGCAAAGAAATCATTGCTGAAGGCGAGATGGCGATAGTAGCGAATTTCGCGTTCCTGGCCGTTGAAGCCTTGCGTCTGGAAGGGATCGGGCGGGCGCGGGCAGGCATAGGTGCCGTTGATGTTTGCCTTGTAGCCCGGAAGCCACCGCCAGTCGCGCATGTCGCAGCCGGAGAGGGACATGCTGACGCACAGGCCCGCCATCAGCGTCACCCCCGCGCGGGCGAGCGCCTTCCGGCCTTTAAAGACCCCGCCGGTATGCCCATTTGAGGCGGACCGGGTTGATCTTGCCTGATCACATTCTGACATCAGTCATCGCTCCGACAGCGTCGGCAAACATGGTTAATACATCTTTTGTTAAGGATTACGAAGAGTGTCAAGCTTTGGCCCCCCAATGCAGCTAGCGACTGACTTAATCTTGTTGAGCGTTGCCGGATTGTCGCGCCTGAATTGCGCGGAACCCCCTCATAACCCATACCCCACTTACGCCGATACGCGCGCATAGTCATCATGCGTCAAAAGCGGTGTCTTGGCCAGAAAAAAGTGTTAATAAGCTCCAGCCCGCGCCGATTTCGCGTTTTGCGCGCCAAAGCCCGCAAACCCCGTCCCGAAATGCCCGTGTGAGGGGAAAAATCAGGAGACAATATTGAGTTATATGGTTAACGAGGCTTTGGCAATGATGTCCAAAGGCGAAAAATATCAAGAAGTTATAAGGGACGCGGTGGCGGTGCTTGACGGCGAGCCGGATGTGACGGCGCGCATGGCGACCGTGGTCTCGCTGCTTGACCAGGCGTTCGATTCCTGGTTCTGGACCGGCTTCTATGTCGTGGATAAGGTTAAGAAATCTGCCGGGATTAATGAGCTTGTGGTAGGCCCCTACAATGGCACTTTAGGTTGCCTGCGCATCGCCTTCGGGCGGGGGGTCTGCGGCGCTGCGGCGGCCACGGGCCAGACCCAGGTAGTGCCCGATGTCCATGCTTTCGCCGATCATATCGCCTGCGATTCGCGCTCCAATTCCGAGATCGTCGTGCCGGTGTTCGATGCGGCGGGGGAACTGATCGCGGTGTTCGATTCCGACTCCGAAAGCTTTGGCACCTACGACGCAGAAGACGCGGAAAATCTCGAAAAGCTAATGAAGGCTGTTTTTGTTTAGTCTGTTTCGGGCAATTCCCGGATTTCCACGATCCCGCCGGCTTCGTAAACCGGATTACCGACCAAAAGGGTTTGCGCGGCGGCAAGGCTGTCGGCTTCGATACGGATAAAGCCCGTCAGATGGGCCGTAATTGAAGGGGCGGCGCCGTCCTTGCGAAAGGCCGCGCCATTGCCGATAGCGCTGCCGCCGCGCAAATGGCCGCCGCGCGCCAGGCTGTCGAGATAGGCCGGCCAGGTGTTCGCTTCGTCAGGCGTTTCGTTCGGCGTGTCGTGCATCAAAAATATGAAATCGGCCATTATCTCGTCCCCTTAGCTGTGCTGCATCTAATTATTGCGCTTTTGCGCCTAAGCCGCTAAACGACAGCATCCTTAAAAACGCATTCTTTTCAGAAGGGCGCAAGCTCCCCATGGCGCAACAATATATCTTCCAGATGCAGGGCCTGACCAAGCATTACCCCGGCGGTAAAAAGGTCTTCGAGAACATCTGGCTCTCCTTCTATTCCGACGCCAAGATCGGCGTGGTCGGGGTCAACGGCTCGGGTAAATCGACCCTGCTGAAGATCATGGCCGGTATCGACAAGGAATTCTCCGGCGAGGCCAAGGCCGCCGAAGGTACCAAGATGGGCTACCTGGAGCAGGAGCCGCACCTCGACGAGACCAAGACCGTCTGGGAAAACGTCATCGACTGGTGCGAGGAAAAGAAGACGTTCGACCGCTTCAACAAGGTGGCCGAACTCATGGGCGAGGAATATTCCGACGAGCTCATGGAAGAAATGAACGCCCTGCAGGAAAAGATCGACGCGGGCGACCTGTGGGACATCGACTCGCGCATCGAAATGGCCATGGACGCCCTGCGCTGCCCGCCGAACGATTCGGGCGTCACCAAGCTTTCCGGCGGTGAAAAGCGCCGGGTCGCCCTGGCCCGCCTGCTGCTCAGCAAGCCGGACATGCTGCTGCTGGATGAGCCGACCAACCACCTCGATGCGGAATCGGTGGCCTGGCTGCAGCACCACCTGGAAAACTTCCCAGGCTGCGTCATTCTCGTCACCCACGATCGTTACTTCCTCGACCAGGTGACCAAGTGGACGCTCGAACTTGACCGCGGCAAGGGCGTGCCCTACGAGGGCAACTATTCCGGCTGGCTGGAGCAGAAGCAGAAGCGCGTCGTGCAGGAGCAGTCGGAATCCGAAGCCCGCCAGCGCGCCCTTACCAAGGAACTGGAATGGGTGCGTTCCGGCGCCAAAGCCCGCCAGGCCAAGTCGAAAGCCCGTCTGGCCGCCTATGAGGACATGGTGCGCGAACAGGAAAATTCGCGTCAGGCCCAGACCTTCGCCACCATCCAGATCCCGCCCGGCCCGCGCCTTGGCAATGTCGTGCTGGAAGTCACCGACCTGGAAAAGGAATATGGCGATAAGGTGCTCTTCAAGGGCCTGACCTTCCGCCTGCCGCCCAACGGCATTGTCGGGGTCATCGGCCCGAACGGCGCCGGTAAGTCGACCCTGTTCAAGCTGATCACCGGCCAGGAAAAGCCCGATGCCGGCACGATCAAGCTCGGCGAAACCGTCAAGCTGGCCTATGTCGACCAGTCGCGTGACGACCTCGATCCGAACCACACCGTCTGGCAGGCCATTTCCGGCGGCACCGACATCATGGTGGTGGGCAAGAAGGAAATCAATTCGCGCGCCTATGTCGGCGGGTTCAACTTCAAGGGCGGCGACCAGCAGAAGAAGGTCGGACTGCTTTCCGGCGGTGAGCGCAACCGCGTCCACCTGGCCAAGACCCTGGCCGCCGGCGGCAATGTCATCCTGCTCGACGAACCGACCAACGACCTGGATATCGAAACGCTTCAGGCGCTAGAAGAGGCGCTGGAAGACTTCGCTGGCTGCGCCGTGGTCATCTCCCACGACCGCTGGTTCCTGGACCGCCTGGCCACGCACATTCTGGCGTTTGAGGGCGACAGCCATGTGGAGTGGTTCGAAGGTAACTTCGAGATGTACGAAGAAGACAAGAAGCGTCGCCTCGGCACGGATAGCCTGATCCCGCACCGGATCAAGTTCCAGAAATTCTCTCGATAAGCAGGGCCACGGTCTCTGCACCCCTTAAACATAAGAAAAAGCGCCGGCTGGAAAAGCTGGCGCTTTTTCTTATGCGCCTTATAGTCTCCCTAAATAGTCATGGGGGAAACGATGAACGACACTTTTACTGATGAGCAAATGCGGATGTTTTTGCTGGGGACGGCAGAACGAACCGATCTCGATCTATGGACTACAAGCGTGGCTAAGATGTCGGGGCCACGTCAAATCTTTGTCCTGATTTGGGAGCTTGAGTCTGAAGTCTGCAATGGTGGCTTCTGGCAGTATGCCTATAATGGCAGCGGCGAGGGCGCACCTTTTGTGCTTGGGGCGCTTAAGGCTATCAAGGCGAATGCAACCTTTGAAATAGTTAGCGAAGCTCTGGAAATCATTGGCAATAAACCTTGGCATGACTGGGATGCGCGCCAGGCAGCGATTGAAGCAATGGACCAGGAAATCCGCGATAAACTTGAGCCCCTTGATCAACGTTTTTTTGCTTATGAAGACAATTTGTCGGCACTTCTTTTTCAGTATATAGTTGACAATATAGGCGCTTTTCCGCCGCCCAAGTCTTGAAAATGAAAATAGCGCCAATCGTGAGACTGGCGCTTTTTTCATTTACTTACTGGGCTGGGGCTGGCTCGGTATTCGACGGCGGGGTTGTGTTGGCCGGGTTGTTGGTCGCATTATCGACCGCATTACCCACGGCAGCGGGGGCCTTTTCAATACGGGTGATGGTCCGGTCGACCGTATTGGTGTGGGTGGATTCGATTGGGCCATAGGTGGTGAAGTACCAGATGCCGCCGATCACGGCGGCCAGAATGACCAGGGCCAGGATAATCAGGCCGGCATTGCTGCTGTTATTGACCTGGGCCGGTGGTTGGGAATTGTTGATGGTTACCATGTTCGCACTCTCTTCGTTTGCGTGTCGGGGAATGACAGGGGCAAAGATAACGGCATATGTGCAAAAGCGCCGTAGGGGCCTTCACGCAGCACGGTAAGAATGGTGTCATCGAGCGGGATTATCATGGCGCCGCCCCGCAGCGGGCAAAAACGGATTGCATTCTTATGCCGCCACGAGGGCAAAAAGGCGCCGACTCATGCGAACCGGCGCTTTGGGCAGGGCTGACGTCAGTCCTTAATTGTCGCTGGCGTCCTCGCCATTATCCACTGTGCCGGAACCGGAAATCGTGGTGTCGATCTTGGCCGGCTTGGTGGCCAGATCGACATTGCCGGAGCCGGAAATATCGATCTTGGCCTGCCCGGTGGCGTGGATGGTGGCGTCGCCGGAGCCATTGACGCTGACATCTGCATCTTTCGTCTCCAGGGCCGCCAGATCGGCGCTGCCACTGCCTGATACATTGAGTTTCAGGGCCTGGGTGCGGCCGACGGCATGGACCGAGCCGGAGCCGGCGATGCTGATGTCGATCGACGGCTGGTCATAGCCGCGCAGGTCGAGATCGCCGCTGCCGGTCATCTCGAAGCGCTTGACGTTCGGCGCGGTGACGGTGATGCGCGCGCCCTGGTGGCTGGTGCGGGCCTCGAAGCCATCCTTGCCCCAGGTGAAATTGAGGCTTTCGCGGTGTTCCGGGCCATCGGCGATCGACAGGCGGCCATTATCGAGCGTGATGCGGTTGACGAGCGACTGCGGGCCGGTGACGGTGACCGAAGCGGCCGGGCCCTGCGTATAGACGACATCGGCGGGCAGATCGACGGCCAGCAGGTCGCCACCGGTCCAGGCGATGGTCTTGCTGGTGCTCGGTTCCGGCTTGCCGGCCTCGCCCTTGCCGATACGCAGGTGGTCGCCATCCTTGATCAGGCCGATATTCCAGCCCTTTGTGCCGACTTCGTTGGAGACCAGGGCGGCGGCCCCGGCCAGGCAGACCAGCGCCACCAGGAAGGCGCCGCCGGAGAAGAGAAACAGTTTGCGGATCATGAGAGCTTCTCCTTAAGCTTCGAGGGCGGGTTTGAGCACGCGATAGTGCAGGCGGGCGTACCAGACGAGACCGTTGACCAGCCAGATGGTCAGGGCCAGGGTGATGGCGCCGATCGTGGCAGCCAGGGCCATGACGCCGAAGCCGCCCAGAAGCGCCGCCGCGATCCCGCCGGGCAGGCCCATGAACGGACCGGCGGCAAAGAGCACCCCGCCGCCGATGAAGGCGCCGATGGCCGCGGCGAAAATGCCGATCAGGGTGCCGATCACACCGCCGGCCAGCGGCAGCAGGATCAGGATGTCGATGGCGCCCAGGCCCAGTATGCCGATAATGGCGGAACTGGCATTGGAGGGCGTCTTGGCCTCGTCCCAGCTCTTGACGCCGGCTTCGGCGCGGAGTTCGCGGGCCAGGCGATCCGGATCGCCCAGGGCCTCGGCCACTTCGGATTCAGCGCGGCCGGCTTCGGCGGCATCCTTGAAGTGGGCCTCGTAGTCGGCCATGATTTCCTTGAGGGTTGCAGGCGGAAGGCCCTTCAGGCCCTTACACAGCCGGTCCAGAAATTCGATACGGGTCATGGCTTAAGCCTCTTCTAAAGGAGCGGATGGGGCGGGGAGCGGCTCAAGCAGCGCATCGACGGCGCTGGCGAAGCCGCGCCATTCGTCGCGTTGGGCTTCGAGCGCGGCGCGGCCGGCATCGGTGAGCTTGTAATATTTGCGCGAGGGTCCGGCGGGCGATTCCACCAGATAGGTGGCGACCAGGCCGTCGGTCTGCATCCGCCGCATCAGCGGGTAGATCGTGCCCTCGCCCATGCCGATGGCATCGGAAAGATGGCTGGCGATCTCATAGGCGTAGCTCTCGTTACGAGCCAGCACCGCCAGCACGCACAGGCCAAGCACGCCCTTTTTCAGTTGGATATCAATGGTTTCAGGCATCTCTGTTTCCTTGGAGGCGCTGGGTGTCGCAACCGGGGAGGCGGCGGCTTAGTCATTGAATATGACAAGCTACCTTTTGATGCAAGGTATATATCATTAAATAGTAGTAAGGTTGCCTGAACCCATGCAGACAAGGCAAGGGCGCCGGAGTTATCTCCGGCGCCCTATCCGTTCAGACAGTCGACAAGGTTACGATCCGAAAACGATCGTCGTGACGCTGTAGGCCGGCAGGCTCATAGAGAAACTGTTGCCGGACACCGCGACCGTGCCCTTGTCCTGCGGTGTCGAGGTCGTACCTTCCAGTCGCCAGACATGGCCCGTGCTGTAGGCCGTGGTCTGCCACAACCGGGCATTGGTGGTGACGGCTGTGCCGCCGCGGTTGACCAGCACGATGACCGTGCGTTCGGGATGGGCGGCGTCGATGGAGGCATAGATGGCCGTATTGGCGCCATCCGTGGTGGTGGCCTTGATCGAGGTGTCGCCGAAGGCGCTGCCTGCGCCATCGAAATTGCGATACATGTCAAAGCCGCCGAAGATGAATGAATTATCGCTCAGCAGCGGCCACATATTAGCGGAATACACGCCTTCACGGCCGAATATGCCCAGAACATCGGCCTCGGCCACGCCGCCGGAAATATGATTGCCGCCGCCGTAATTATACTCGCTGAAGGACAGCTTCGTATTGGGATAGTGGGCAGCGATCTTGTCCTTCATGAGCGGGATCAGGCGGATAACGCCGCCCGCCGCCGAATACTGGCTGATCCAGCTATTCTCGACATAGGTGGAATCGTAAAGCGAGCGGGGGGCCTGGAGGCGCGCGGTCACCACGGCAGCAGAATTGTCATTATCGGTAATGCGCACGCCGGTGCTCGACTGGGCTTCGGGATACCAGTGCAGGTCCAGCACATCGAGGATGCGCTGGCTGTTGGCTGCCTCATAGCTCTTCATTTCGTCGAGATAGGTATTGATGAAGTCACGGCTGGCGGCGTCCGGCGCGCTCTGGAAATCGACATAGCCGCCCCAGCCATAGCTGGCCGGACCATAGACCAGCGCGTTCGGTGCCACCGCCTTGATCGCCTTGGCGTAGTCCTTGGTCAGTTGAAATATCTCGGCATAGGTCGCCTTGGTGCCTTCCGCCGAGGTGCTGGAACCACGCAGGCGGCGGTGGGTCGAGGCCCACAGGTCGGGCTCATTATCGAGCATGAAGCTGATGCGCGCCGTCGTGCCGGTAAAGGCGGCCGGGAACTTCGTTTTCAGGAAGGAAACGAACTCATCCTGATAGACCTTGCCGTCCGTCAGGTCAGGCGTGGTGGTGAAGGCCGCGCCCTTGGCCGGCAGCGAGACGTTGAAGCGCGTATGGATGAAATCGGTTGTCTGGTTGACATCGCCGCCGCCGTTCTTGCCGGCCGCCACATAGCCGATCATCGGCAGGCTCATGACATAGTCGCCCCCGGCATTCAGCGTGTCCTGGATCTGGGTGGTAAAGGCAGCGCCGGGCGTATTGCTGGCGCTCAGGAAGTCGTCATTCTGGTTGAAATAGTCATTGCCGGCGTTGGAGGCGTTGGTTTCCCAGTTATAGGCGGTGATGCGGTTGCCGCCGGCACGGTTGAAGGTCAGGTGGCGCAGGCGGGCATTGGTGAAGTCGCCGGAATTGGTGCCGTAAATCAGCGGCGAAATAGCCTTGCGGTCCTGGTCGCTGTGAATTTCGAAACTGACCGCAGCGGCTGCCGGGACTGAGGGCTCGATAAGTGCGCCGGACGAGGACGAACTGCTGGATGAAGAAGAACTGCTTGAAGACGAACTGGATGAACCACCGCCGCCGCCGGAACTCCCGCCCGAACCGCCGCCACCGCAGGCGGTAATGAGCAGGGTCAGTCCGAGCGCCGTGAGCGCGGGATATATCGGCTTCATGATGGTTCTTCCCGTTGTCTTTTCTGGCCGCGAACTGTGCGCGCGGTTGTATTGATGACAGCGTTATCATGAAGTTTTCAGATTGTCACACAATTCAGGCGTGAGGTGAAATCACGGCTTGTAGAAGACGAACCCCGCGCCGCAGGCGATCAGGGTGAAGCCCACCGCCGTCTGCCATTTTAACGGTTCTCCGAGATAGACGGCCGAGAAGATGACGAAGACCGTCAGGGTGATGACTTCCTGGATGGTCTTGAGCTGTGCCGCGGAAAAGGTGCCGTAGCCGATCCGGTTGGCCGGCACCTGGAAGCAGTATTCGAAAAAGGCGATGCCCCAGCTTACCAGAATGACCACCCACAGTTTTTCCATCTTGAACTTGAGGTGGCCGTACCAGGCCAGGGTCATGAACAGATTGGAGCAGATAAGCAGGCCAATGGTGGCGAAGGGGGGAGAAATTTTGAGCACGGCAAACTCCGGACGGTGAAGCGTCCTGCTTCTTAGCTGACGTGCAAAGTGTCAATAGGGATCAGGCAATATTGAAGCGCTGGGCATCTCGCAGGGCGTTATCCGCCATGGCGCGCAGGCCGGGATGTTCCGGTTTCAGGGCCGAGAGGTCGGCAAAAACCTTGTGGGCCTTGCGATACAGCGGACCGGCTTCTTCAAAGGCACCCTGCATTTCGCGCGCCTGGGCCAGGCGAGCCACCGTGATGGCCAGGGTGGAGCGGACACCGACATCATCCGGACGCAGATAGGCTTCGGTTTCATGCAGGCGGCTCAGTTCCTCGAAGGCATCACCGGCGGCTTTGGCGTCGCCGGCCTTGAGCTTGAGATCGGCATAGGGCGCCAGCAGTTCGGCGCGGATAGCCGGATCGCTGATGACGCCAAGCGCACGGGCGATGACAGCGGGCTGGCGGGCAATATCGCCGGCCATCTGGTAGCGGCGCGCCAGATAGAGATGAATGTTGGCGTCGTTCGGATCGAGTTCCGAGACATGCTCGTATGCGGCCATGGCCTTGCTGTCGTCACGGCCCATATGCAGGGCGCCGGAGACGCGCCACAGTTCGGCGGCGGCGGCATGATTACCGGCCTCGGCCAAGGCATCCGCCTGGGCGGCGAGGGCGGCGGCGGCGGCGGACAGGTCACCGGATGCGATGAGTTGGAAGGCTTTCTGGCTGGCGGGTGACTTGTCGTAATAGAGGTGCGATATCCGCGCGCTCAGTTCATCAGCGGCAATGGCGCGCGTGGAATCGGGCCAGACAGACAATGCGGTACGAGCCGCCTGGCGGATTTCGGCTTCGTCATCAAGTTGCACGGGCAGTGGTTCGGGCGTGGGCGCCGGCACGACATCGGGGACGATTTCGGCAGCGGGCGCGGCAATGGTTTCGGCCACGGCCTCGACGGGATGAATCATCGCTTCCGGTTGCGGTTCGCTTTGCGGCGCGAACCGCATGGCCGAACTGATCACGGCGTTGATATCGCCTTGCGGGGCATGGGTAACGACATCCGGCGTTTCGGCCAGCAGGGCGGCTGCCAGCGGATCATGTTCGGCTTCGACCGGCAAGACTATATCCGGGCGGATCGGCACGATTTCGGCCGTGGGCGTATGAATGTGCAGGCCGTGCGTCTCGGAAAGGGCGGCTGTGGCGTCAAAGGCAGGGACTTCGCCGGGGGGCTGGAGTGGGGGCTGGAGTGGGGTTTGGGTAGGGGCTTCGATGGCTGCTTCGACAGGCGCTTCCGGCATCCGCGTCATGAAGCTGTCGGAGGCGTTATCGGAAAAGGCGCCGTGATCGCTGAAAATGGCCGGTTCGAGCGACTGGACCTCCAGGGACGGTGCAGCGGCAACGGTTTCCAGATGATCCCCGGACAGGCCAAGGGTGGCCACATTCTGCGCATTGAAGCGCAGATTGCCCCGGCTCTCACTATTCCGGCCTTCACTGGCACGCGTGGCAGTCTGGAGATCGACGGCGGGTGCGGCGGCCAGTTCGATTTCGGCCGGCATGGCCTTAGGGTGCGTCTTGCGCGCCGGACGGGCCGCACTGAAAAGGTTGATCACCAGGCCGATGACGCCGATCAGCAGCACGACCACGCCAACGGCCAGGGCACCGGCCCAGGTGGCGGTGCCGCGCGCCCAGATGATCCAGTCTTCCGGGAAGGGGGTGCGCACGGGCGCCTGGCCCTTGTAAAGCGCGAAAGCCGCCAGGGCGACAGCCAGCGCGATCAGCACGAAAAAACCCGCCGGACTGCTCCGGCGCGTCCCGCTTACGGCACCCATTGTCGGATTCGAACTGCTCATACGGCCCCCGCAACGCTTATCTTCATAAAACATTAACCCCAGCTTTGGCTTTATGGCAAAGGTAAATTCCAAAACCTGTGCCAAAAGGCGAATTAAGCGGCCTTTCGCGGCAGTCTTGCAACTTTCTGGCCATAGAGCTTCGGCGGGCTTGCACGAGTCAGTCGTTGCGGATACAAGCGAACATATGAAGAACGTTGTGCGCATATTGGGGCTTGATCCGGGACTGAGACGTCTCGGCTGGGGGCTGATCGATGTCGAGGGCGCGCGGCTCTCGTGGGTGGCGCATGGCGTCATAGAGCCGCCGACCGGTCTTGACCTGTCGGTGCGCCTGCTGCACCTGTTTGAGGGGCTGGGGGCGGTCATTGCCGAATGGACGCCGGACGAAGCCGCCATCGAGGAAACCTTCGTCAATATGAACCCGTCATCGACCCTGAAACTGGGCCATGCCCGTGCCGCCGCCATGCTGGCCCCGGCAAAGGCCGGGATGCCGGTGGCGGAATATGCCGCGCTCGACATCAAGAAATCGGTGGTGGGGGCCGGCAAGGCCGACAAGGACCAGGTGCTTTTCATGGTAAAGCGCCTGCTGCCCAAGGCGGACGCGACCATGAAAGCGGATGCGGCCGATGCCCTGGCCTGCGCCATTACTCACGCGCACAAGCGCAAGGTGAATAATCTGAAGAGGATGCTCGCGTGATCGGTCGTCTGCGCGGTCTGCTGCTGGAAACCACCGACGAGGAGGCGCTGATCGAATGCGCCGGCGTCGGCTATATCGTGCGCTGCGGCGTGCGGACGATCGCCGCCCTGCCGGAGATCGGCACGGAGGTGATCGTGCATATCGACAGCCAGACGCGCGAGGACGGCACGCGGCTATATGGTTTCCTCAACAAGGATGAGCGCAAGGCGTTCGAAGCCTTGCAAAGCGTGCAGGGCGTGGGGCCGAAGGCGGCCCTGGCCGTGCTCGATGTGCTGACCCCGCCGCAACTGGTCCAGGCGGTGGCACACGAGGACAAGACGGCCGTGGCGCGCGCCTCCGGCGTGGGGCCGAAGCTGGCACAGCGTATAGTTATCGAGCTGAAGGGCAAGGTGCTGACCAATGCCGAATTCGGTCCGGTCATTCAGGCACCGGCAGGTGTAACGGTTAAAGCCACCGTCAATGGCGAGGCGGTGGCGGGACTGATGGGGCTGGGCGTCTCCGAACAGAACGCGCGGCTGGCGGTGGAAACAGCTTTGGTGCAACTCGGTGCTGATGCCGAACTGCCGGCCGTGATCCGCGCCGCCTTGAAGGCTTGGGGAAATGAGTAGGGTGAGTAATCGTCTGCAGGATATTTCAAGCGCCCGACCGGGCGCCGCGCCTGATGGCGCGCCCCATCGGAGCGATGCGCGAAGCGCATCTGGCGTGAGATATTAAGATGGCTAGATTAATCTCCGGCGAATCCGACAACGATTACGAAGAGCGCGCGCAGGACCGCGCCCTGCGGCCGCAGACCTTTGACGATTTCGTCGGCCAGGCGCCGCTGAAGGCCAATCTAAAGGTTTTCGTGGCTGCGGCGGCGCAGCGTAAGGAAGCGCTCGATCATGTGTTGTTTTACGGGCCACCGGGCCTGGGAAAGACCACTCTGGCGCAGATTGTGGCGCGGGAACTGGGGGTTGGTTTCCGTGCGACCTCCGGGCCGGTGCTGGCCAAGGCAGGGGATCTGGCGGCCATCCTGTCCAATCTGGAGCCGAACGATGTCCTGTTTATTGACGAAATCCACCGGCTTAATCCGGCGGTCGAGGAAATCCTCTATCCGGCGATGGAAGACTATGTGCTCGACCTGATCATCGGTGACGGGCCGGCGGCGCGCACGGTGCGTATCGACCTGGCGCCCTTTACCCTGGTGGGCGCGACGACGCGGGCCGGCCTGCTCTCCACCCCCTTGCGCGACCGCTTCGGCATTCCGCTGCGCCTGGAATTCTACACGCCGGAAGAACTGGTGCGCGTGGTCATGGGCGCCGGACGCAAGATGGGCGCGCCGCTATCCGAAGACGGTGCGCTGGAGATCGCCTCGCGCTCGCGCGGCACGCCGCGCGTGGCCGGGCGTCTGCTGCGGCGGGTGCGCGATTTCGCCCATGCCGAAGGGGCGGAGATCATCGATAAAAAGGCGGCGTCCAAGGCGCTGGCACGGCTGGAGGTCGATCCTGTGGGGCTCGACCATTCCGACCGCCGCTATCTTAAGGCGCTGATTGAAAACTATGGCGGCGGGCCGGTGGGGCTGGAAACGCTGTCAGCCGCCATTGCCGAGGCGCGAGATGCGGTGGAGGACATGATCGAGCCCTATCTGCTCCAGCAGGGCTTTATCCAGCGCACCCAGCGCGGACGGACGGCCTGCGCACGTGCCTACCTGCACCTGGGGCTGACGCCGCCGGCCTCACCCCCCATTGCGCCGGACCTGTTCGACGGTTAATAACAAGCACCTCAACCGCGGAACGTAACCTTAACGCGCATGGCCTCGTATAATATCAGTGAATGGCAGGCTTTGATGCGCCGGGCGCAGGCCGGTGATGCCGCGGCATATCGCGTGCTGCTGGAAGCCCTGAGACCCTGGCTGGTGGCCTATTTCCGGCGGCGCCTGATGGGCAGCGATGGTGAAGATTTAGTACAGATGACGCTTTTAAGTTTGCATGAGAAACGCCATACCTACGATCCCGGATCGCCTTTCCTGCCGTGGATCTCGGCGGTGGCGCGTCACAAACTGATCGACTTTGTCCGCAAGAGCGGCCGTCATGTCCATGTCGAACTGAACGAGGAACTGGGCCTGGAAGACGGGATGCAGCCCGACCTGGCGGCGCGCGACGTGGCGGTTCTGCTGGCGCAGTTGCCGAAGGACCAGGCGCGGATCATCAAGCTGCACAAGCTGGATGGCCTGAGCGTCGAGGAGGTGGCGGGGCAGACCGGCAAGAGCGCTTCGGCGGTCAAGGTCACCGTCCATCGCGGGCTGAAAAAGCTGCAATCGCTCGTGGGTATAAAGGGAGGCGTCAATGAGTGACCTTATTGACAGCCTGACCGATGGCCTGAAGCCGGTAAAGCCGTTGCGCAGCCGGCCTCTGTGGCTTGGGGTTCTGGCCGGTCTGGTGATAGCCGTGCTTTACATCTGGTTCCTGTACGGGCCGCGCCCGGAACTGGTGGCGCTGATGGACGGCGAGTGGCCGCGCAGCCATATGCCGGTCGTCAAACCCCTGATGTTCCTGGCGCTCGGTATCAGCGCCCTTCTGGGGGCGTCCGGCCTGGTCCGTCCGGAAGGACGGCCGAAACTGCGCTACCTGCTTCCGGTGCTGATCATCGGCGCGATCGTGTTTGGCGCCCTGCTGTTTGAGTTTCAGCGCGATGGCTGGGACAGCACCATGGCCAATCTAAGTGATGGCGTATTGATCTGCTACATGACCATCCTGTGCGGGGGCATGGCGGGGCTGATCGTGTTGTGGCGCCTGTGGCTCCGGCGCTCGGCGACCTCGCATCCTGTGAGCCTCGGTGCCTTGAGCGGTCTGGCGACGGCCTCGCTGATGGCGGCGGCTTATGCCCTGCATTGCCAGGGAGATGCGCCGGTCTATCTGCTGCTGGTCTACGGTATGGCCGTGGCGATCCTTACCGGGATTGCGGCCCTGCTGGGGGGGAAACTGCTGCGCTGGTAGTTACTGGGCATATAGCCATGCCAGAATAGCTATGAAGATGCAGGTTACCCCCACAAACGTCAGGAGTATTGACATCAGTAATCTTCCCATGTCAGCCCGTCTTCATCAGAGCTTCGCGGATCGGCAGGAAGCGGTCGTTGAACGGCAGAATGCCAGCACCACGGGCGGCCGCATCGACGGCCAGATCGGCACGCATCACCGGCGGCAGGGTTTTGATGCGGCCCTTAAAGGCGGCGAATTTACGGTTCAGGCGGATGCAAAGCTGTTCGATATAGGCCGCGGGCAGGCGGCCGCCGATAAAATGGGCTTCCGGATTGATGGCGCAGCTCATGACCAGGAAGGGCTCGAACAGCTTGTCGGCGGCGCGGTCGAGCCAGGCGTCCACGCGGGCCTGCGCGGAGGCGCCTAAAGATTCCAGGTCTTCGGGCGTGGAGGCGTTGATGCCGGCCTTGCGCAGGTAATCGTAAAGCGAATAGAGCGAGACCATGTCTTCCAGGGTTTGCGGCTGGCCGTTTTCATCGGTCACGGGCAGGAAACCGATCTCGCCCGAACGTCCATCGGCGCCGCGATAATAGTGTCCGTCTATCACCAGTCCGCCGCCGAGACCGGCGCTGATAATGGTGTAAATGAAGCTGCGATGCCTGAGGCCATGGCCGAACTGCATTTCACCGATAGACGCGGCGGCGGCGTCATTCTCGACATAGACCGGCACCGGGAGTACTTCGGCGAACAGGGCAGCGACATCGATTTCCGACCAGATGTGGTAGGCGTCGGGGCGATTGGCCACGGGCACGCGGCCGAGATCGTCAGGTATGCCGATGCCAATTCCGATCAGGCGGGACATATCGATGGCCTTGTCGGCCACGATCCTGTCGACCTCGGTCTTGAAGAAGGCGACGACCTCATCGGGCATGGCGAAGTGAACTTCACGGCAGACGCGGGCGCGCACATTGCCGACGAAATCGAGTGCTACGATGGCAATATGGTCGCGGTCGATATTGAGGCCGATGGAGAAGGCGCCATCCGGATTGACCACCAGCTTGGTGGCCGGCTGGCCGCGCCCGCCCAACTGGCGACCGGCTTTCAGGATCATGCCGTCATTGAGCAGGCGCTTGGTGATATTGGCGATGGCAGGCGCGGTGAGGCCGGTCAGTTCGGTGATATCGGCGCGGGTGATCGGCCCCCCGGCAGCGCGTATGGCCTGAAGGGTGACCCGCTGATTGTGATCGCCGGCGCGCTCTAAATTGGTGCCGGAAAGTGAATCGCCGAGCGCGTGTCCCCTGGGCTCCGGCCGGCCCTTGCCCACCTGTTCATCCCCGCCCCTTTGATCCGCACCCATAAGCAACCCCTCCGGGGGTAAGTATTAGCGTCTTCCCCGCGCTGATATTCCGCTAAGGGCTTGTTTTTATCGCGCCTTGACCGACGCTTGATTTAGTCGCCCCCGCGGTCATTTGCTCAACCGGCAGGCGTTCTGATTCACTTTTAGTCTATAAGGCTTATCGTTTGAAATTGTAAGATCAATCTTGTGCCCGGACGTTGCGGTTTCTGTCAGGGCACGAAGGATTCACTGAACGCCAGAGGCTCGGTGGAGCGGTCCTTTTCGCTCGTCAAATTATGGCGGTGATCTTTTCACATACGCCTTGGTCACGTCAGGACGCGCGGCCGGCAAAACGGCTAATCCTTGAAATAGGACTCATAAATCGCTTCGTCGACCAGGTTGAGATTGGCCTGGAAGATATCGATGAACTCGTGCAGGCCGGCGGAGATAATATGGCTGGTGTCGGAATTGTGGATTGTCTGGCACAGGGTCGCCATTTCAAGGGCCGCCTTGATGTCTCCGTTCCTGTTAGTCCGGGGCCTCAGCGCCGCCTCAGTATTCTCAGGCAAAGCCATGCCCCATATACATCTACAGGGCTTGTCTAGCGAAAATGTAAGTACTATTTTAAAGCCGCGCGGTGCTGATCACGGCAGCAACGACTGGGTAAGACTGAATGTCACGTCGACGTTTTCGTTGTTCAGCGGCGTGGTGAGGTGCATTTCCTCACGACATTCACCCAGGGTTACGAAGCCGTTGCCTATGCTGGCGGAAAAGTTGCAAATCAGGTGGTCGTCATAAGTGCTTTGCGCGGCAATTTCGACAACCCTGGCCTGAATTTGCTCCGGCTCGCCCTCAGTCATCGTATGCAGTGGATATAACAAATCGGCCAGATAATGCTTGATGGCATCGGCCTTCGCCTCCGCGACGGGCGTGATCGACATTCTGTATTTTGCGCGGTCGGTGGCTTCATCCCAAGCATCTAAAGTGACGGTGATATCGGCGGAGAAGGCTTCGCCAGTCAGCGACGACATAATGATATCGCGGCGGGTGGACGCAGACCCGATTACATGCGGATGGAGATAAAGTTCGGCCATCAGGTATTCGGGCATCAGGGTTTCCGCTAGCAGGTACTGTGGTGTATGCTTGGGGTCGGGGTTTGCGGCCTCTTCCTCATCACCTATGACGGCCATGTCTTCGCCCAAGGTGGCGACCGTCAGTGCGCGTGAACGGCTCTGGATGTCTGTCCAATTATCCAGGGTCTGCGGTTTTAGGCGGGTGTCGGTTCCGTAGTCGAGATCGTTCGTGATCACGGCCTGGTCGTGACGGATTTTCGCCAGGTCTGCAAAGGTAGTATCGAGTGGGGTAATTTCGTTATAGCTTAGAGTCCGGCGTGATATACTGAAGCCGCCATCCCGCACCTTCAGCGCGTAACTGAAAGACGCCTTGAGGTTCAGGGTAACCGGCAAGGGCGCATCCGGCAAGATATCGGCGCCATTCCGATGCGTGACAAAATCCTGTTGCCATTTGGCGCCATCAGGCAGACGGACCATAAGCGTGTGTGGCGTAATATCTGCCGCGCTGGCAGACGAAGCGGAAAAAACAGCCAGCAGGCCGATACAGATGATGCGCATGAGATTCCCCCCATTACGGGAGTAACACATTCATTTAGACCTTGAAATAGCTCTCATAGATCGCTTCGTCGACCAGATTGAGATTGGCCTGGAAGATATCGATGAACTCGTGCAGGCCGGCGGAGATAATATGGCTGGTGTCGGAGGTGTGGATCGTCCGACACAGGGTCGCCATTTCACGGGCCGCCTTGCTGTCACCGTTCCCGTTCGTCAGCGTCTTCAGCGCCGCCTCGGCGTTTTCCAGGCAGAACTGCACCGAGCGCGGGAAGGCTTTCGAGAACAGCAGGAACTGGGTGACGTCCCTATAGTTGATGGTGTGGAACTGTTGGCGGTACATTTCCAGCGCATTGACCGATTTCAGCACCGCGCCCCACTGGACGGCATCATAGGCACTGTCCTTCCACACATCGTTATGCGGCAGCAGCAGGAAGTACTTCACATCGAGCAGGCGGGCCGTCTTGTCGGCGCGTTCCAGCATCTGGCCCATGTGGGCGAATTGCCAGCCCTGTTCGCGGCTCATGGTGTTGTGCATCAGGCCGGTAAACAGGTGTCCCGACTGGCGGATTTCGCGGTAATAGTCCTGAAGATCGGCCACTGAGCGCTTGCGGCTCTGGCTCTGGGTCAGGTGATAGATTTCGTTGATCTTTTCCCACATCTCAACCGGAATGACCTCTCGTACCGTGCGGGCGTTTTCACGGGCGCGGAAGATGGATTGCAATATGGAGTTGGGGTTCTTCTGGTCGAAGGTCATGAACCTGACCACTGCCCGTTCGTCGGCCTGGCTGTAGCGCTGGTTGAAGTCCTCGTCATCGCCGGAGGTGGCGATTAGCGGATACCACTGCGCCGTGTTTTGATCGAGGGCGAGGTCCAGCATCAGGTGCGTGTTGACGTCGATGAAGCGGGCGACGCAATCGGCGCGTTCGAGATAGCGGGCCATCCAGTAGATGGAGTTGGCGACACGGCTCAGCATGGCAGAAGGCTCCGGGCAATTTCGCCTCCCCCATTCATGGGGGAGGTGGCGCGCGCGAAGCGCGTGACGGAAGGGGCTGTTCCGCGGAAGGAAGCCCCGCCCACCATCGCAAGCGATGGTCCCCATGGCTGGCGAAAGCTATACTTTCGCTTACGCCAAACCCCATGAATGGGGAGGGCGAAGTTGGACACTGTTCTCATTGTCCAGCCTCCTCTTCCAGCACCCACGTATCTTTCGAGCCGCCACCCTGGCTGGAATTGACCACCAGAGAGCCTTTCTTGAGGGCCACGCGGGTCAGGCCGCCGGGCAGGGTAAATATCTCTTCGCCATATAGCGAATAGGGGCGGAAATCGACGTGTCGGCCTTCGATGCTGTTACCGATCAAGGTGGGGGCACGGGAAAGCGACAGGGTCGGCTGGGCGATATAGTCGCGCGGTTTGGCCTTGATCAGGGCGGCGAATTCCTTCTGCTCGGCCCTGGTAGATTTGGGGCCGATCAACATGCCGTAGCCGCCGGAGAGATTGACCGCCTTGACCACCAGCTTGTCGAGATTGGCCAGCACGTATGCGCGTTCCTTGTCGTCTTCGCAGATATAGGTTGGCACATTGTGCGAGATCGCTTCTTCGCCGAGATAGTATTTGATGATCTTCGGCACATAGGCATAGATCGCCTTGTCGTCGGCAATGCCAGTGCCAGGTGCATTGGCGAGCGCCACATTGCCCTTGCGGTACGCATTCATGATGCCGGGCACACCGAGCAGCGATTCTTTGCGGAAAATCTGCGGGTCAATGAACTCGTCATCGATGCGGCGATAGATGACATCGACCTGTTTCAGGCCTTCGGTGGTGCGCATGTAGACGATATCGTCCTCGACCACGAGATCGGAGCCCTGCGCCAGCGGCACGCCCATCTGCTGCGCCAGGTAGGCGTGCTCGAAATAGGCCGAGTTATATATGCCGGGCGTCAGCACGATGATGTTGGGATCATCCTTCCCGTGCGGCGCGATATGCTTCAGCGTCTTGTAGAGATGATCGCCGTAATCCGACACCGGCCGGATTTTCAGAGTATGGAAAGCTGCCGGCAGGATGCGCTTCAGCACGGCGCGGTTTTCCAGCACATAAGAAATGCCTGACGGGCAGCGCAGATTGTCTTCCAGCACATAGAACTCGCCGTCGCCATCGCGCACGAAGTCCGTGCCGGAAATATGCGTCCAGACGCCTTTGGGCGGCTTCAGGCCCTCGCAGGGCTTGAGATAGCAGGCCGATGAGAAGATCAGTTCGGCCGGGATGACCTTGTCCTTCAGGATCTTCTGATCGTTGTATATATCCTGGATGAACAGATTCAACGCCGTGATGCGCTGGGCGATGCCGCGTTCCAGCTTCGCCCAGTCGGCGCCGGAAACCATGCGCGGGATGATGTCGAAGGGCAGAATCTTCTCGGTGCCCTTCTTGTCGCCATAGACATTGAAGGTGTTGCCGGACTGATAAAGGATATCCTCGGCTAGTTTCTGCCGCCGTTTCAGTTCGGCGCGACTGAGCGTGTCCAGTTGCGCCACCAGCGGGCGGGCGCCCGGATGGGCCACGCCGTTATCGGCAAAAAGCTCGTCATAGAAGCCATCGGTCTTATAGGTTTCCAGCGCCACGTTCTAATCCGGTAATATAATCGCCTCAGGACCAGATACGCGGGCATGAGGCAGGGTGCTTACTCTTTGCCTTGTCGCGCTTTTTAATCCCAAAAGTGCGTCACACTTTTGGGAAAGCGCTTATCCAAAAACCTCATTCATCGTGACCTGGACCCGCAGGGTTTCCTTACCACCACCTCGGTAGATCGTGCCCGCCGTGGGGGTGGCATCCAGGTAGTTTCGGCCGCAGGCGACGCGGATATGATCCTGCGTCACCAATATGCCGTTAGTAGGGTCGAAGCCGCGCCAGCCGAGATAGGGGATATAGATTTCCACCCAGGCGTGGCTGGCGTCGGACTGCATCTTGTTTTCGTAGTCGGCGCCGGTGAAGACGTAGCCGACCCGGTAGCGGGCCGGAATACCGAGCAGGCGCGCCAGGCAGATGAACAGGTTGGCGAAATCCTGGCAGACGCCTTCGCGCGAGGCATAGACATCGAACGGCGTCGTCTTCAGCGAGGTCGAGCCCGGCACATAACGGAAGTCGCGGTAGATGGTCTGGTTGATATCGTTAAGCGTATCCATCAGGTGGCGACCGTTACGCTCTGCGAAGCTCATGGCATAGACCAGCAGTTCGGAAATCTGGGTTTCCGGCAGTTCGGGCGAGCGCAGATAGGGCTCCATCATCACCTGCTGCCACGGCATCAGCGACAGCGGAATGAAGTGCTGGCGCTTTTCAGGCGACAGGTCGTCCGCAGCGCGGCCATAGATCTTGACCAGCGAACGGCAGGAAATGGTCAACTTCTTGTACGGCTTGATGATGCTGTAATGGATGGTCTGGTTGCCGAAGACATCCTCGAAACGCATATCCTCGCCCTCGGCGGAGATGCTGAGGGTGGAATTGACCACCTCCTGGAGCGCGTCCTCCATCGGCATCAGGCGGAAGCTGTGGGTCGAGTGCTCGACCTCCTGCTCGTAGGTATATTCGGTCGAATGGATGACGTCATAAAGCCGGTAGGTGAGGGGCGAGCCATCCGGCGCATGGGTCAGGGAGCGCGCATTGAGGATGTTGTGCTGCACCGACTTCATCTGCTGCAGCGATTGCAGGATGGAGAGCTGCTGCGCCTGGGCCTGCTGGTCGGCGAACAGGTTGGGCTGGATCGTGCGCGCGCCCTGCAGGTGGCCTTCCTGTTCATGCACCGGCTGCTGTGCCGGTTGCGTCTTGCTGTCCTTCTTATTGGTCCAGACCAGGGCGCCGCGGCGGGCGATGATCAGTTGTCCCTTCTGCATCGGCTTCCATTCGCCTTCGCGGAAAGGCGAGGAGCAGAAGACCAGGCCGGTGCGGAAGGTATCGCGTGGATTATTGAGCGCGAAGGAGGCCGAGTCCGAATGATAACCGCGCTCGCCATGCGGCGGTGTCAGGCGGCCGTAATACAGATGACTTTCCGACTGGGAGCCGTAGAAGGCGGCCACACTGGTGCCGTCGGAGATCACCATGTCGGCGCTGCCCATATCGTCCAGCTGCAGGAACCAGCTCAGCAGCACCTGATGATCGACATCGGCAAGCGTCCGGGCGCCATAGTCCTGCACCTTGCCGAGCAGGAAGCAGAAGGCCAGTTCCGAATCCGTGCGGCCCATGGGTTCGAGGAAGATCGACTTGTTGAAATGCAGTTTCTGCATGGCGGTCTTGTCGAGATCGCCATTGTGCATGAACACCCAGTCCTGGCCGGCAAAGCTGCGCGAAAAAGGCTGAGTCTCCAGATGGGTGTAGCCGGAAGCGGCGCCGCGCACCTTGCAGAAGAAGACGGTGGAGCGGAAGCTGTCCCAGTCGTGCATAGCGCCATGCAGGGACTTGGTATCGCGTGCCGACGGATCCTTCGCCACGATGGCGGCCTTGGTATCTCCCGGATACCAGGTCAGGCCCCAGCCCAGTGTGTGCTCGCCCTTCACGCCCGCCTTGCGGAACTTGAGGTCGATCGCCGGCGAACTCAAACCGTCGAAACTGAAAGCCAGGATGTCACTCGAAATCGCGCTCAAAGAAATTGCTTCCCATGCTGCCCCAGTGAAAAAGCGTCTTTTTCACGTATTGTTGCATTGCAACTAGACTTTTTTAATTTGCGGCTGTCTAGTCCCTAAAGACTTGTAGATGACACTTTTTTTGCGATTCCGTAACCGGGTTGTTACGGCATCACCGGAAGGATTCGATGAGTATTCTGGCTGCGCTGCATCATGTTTCGGATTATCGCTATGATCGTCCGATCAGTCTGGGGCCCCAGGTCATCCGTCTCCGCCCGGCACCGCATACACGGGCGCATGTCCAGTCATATGCGCTGAAGGTCGAGCCGGCCAACCACTTCATCAACTGGCAGCAGGATCCTTTCGGTAACTGGCTGGCGCGCATCGTCTTTCCGGAAAAGACCTCAAGCTTCAAGGTGACGGTCGATCTCGTGCTGGAGATCAAGGTCTTCAATCCGTTCGATTTCTTCCTTGAGGATTCGGCGACGAAATTCCCTTTCACATATGATGACGCGCTGAAGGACGAACTGGCGCCCTATCTGGAGATCAAGGACCGCGATCCGGTGCTGATGGACTATGTGGCATCGATTTCCGATGAACCGATGGGCACGGTCGATTTTCTGGTCTCATTCAACCAGAAGCTCAATGCCGACCTGAACTACACCCTGCGTATGGAGGCCGGCGTGCAGACGCCGACCGAGACGCTCAATCTCCTGCAGGGCTCCTGCCGTGACATGGCTTGGCTGGCCTGCCAGGTGCTGCGTCACAAGGGGTTGGCGACGCGGTTTGTCTCCGGCTATTCGATCCAGCTCAAGGCGGATGTGGAGTCGCTCGATGGGCCGTCGGGTGTTTCGGAAGACGTGACCGACCTGCACGCCTGGTATGAGGTCTATCTGCCGGGTGCCGGCTGGATCGGGCTTGACGCCACCTCCGGCATGTTCACCGGCGAGGGGCATATCCCGCTGTGCTGCGCCCCGAACCCGACCTCGGCGGCGCCAATCAGTGGCGCGCACGAACAGGCGGAATCGACCTTCGCGCACGAGATGAGCGTGACGCGCATCTATGAGAGCCGTCGCGTGACACGGCCCTATTCAGAAGCCGAATGGGTCGATATCGACGCGCTGGGCGATAAGGTTGATGAAAAGCTTGTGGCGCAGGATGTGCGCCTGACCATGGGCGGCGAACCGACCTTTGTGTCGCTCGACGATCGCTTAGGCGATGAGTGGCACTTCTCGGCGCTGTCCGACACCAAGAAGAAGCTGGGCTACGATCTGTTCCAGCGGCTGTCCGCCCGCTTCGCCAATGGCGCCCTGGCGCAGCACGCGCAGGGCAAATGGTATCCGGGCGAAATCCTGCCGCGCTGGGCGATGAACATGTACTGGTGTCAGGATGGTCAGCCGATCTGGCTGGATCAGTCATTATTGGCCGATCCGGAAGTGAAGGGTGATGCGAAAGCCGACCTGGCGGGCGCATTCCTGCGCCATCTGGCCAGTGCCCTGGGCGTCGGCGCGGATTATGTGCTGCCTGCCTATGAGGATATTCCCTATCTGCTGTGGAAAGAGCAGCGTATCCCTCTGGAAGGCGAAATGCTCAAGGCGGATGTGTTTGAAGCCGCTGAGCGCAAGCGTCTGCAAGCGAAACTGGATGAGAATGTCGGCAAGCCCACGGGCTATGTCCTGCCGTTGGCCTTTTCAGCCAAGAGCAATGGCTGGATGAGCAATGCCTGGAAGTTCCGCACTGAGAAGATGATGCTTATTCCGGGTGATTCCCCCGTGGGCCTGCGCCTGCCTTTGGGGGCGCTGCCGTTTGTCGATCAGGCTCTGGTGGATGAACATCTGTTTCCGCCACGTTCGCCCTTTGCCGAGACGGAAGCACTGGCTGATGCTCAAAAGGCGGTGGATGCCTATGAAGCCGTTCTTTCTTCTCCTCCCCTGCAAAGCGGGGGAGGGGGACCACGAAGTGGTGGAGGGGGCGTGTCGCACAAAGAGGCCCCCTCCGGCGCGACTTCGCGCGCCACCTCCCCCGCACGCTTCGCTACAGGGGAGGAGGGAGTTAACGGCCTGATCCGATCGGCCATCTGCGCCGAGGTGCGCAACGGCACTCTGTTCCTCTTCCTGCCGCCGCTTTCCTATATCGAGCATTACCTCGACCTGACCCACGCCATTGAGGCCGTGGCGTCATGGCTGAAAACCCCGGTGGTGATCGAAGGCTATTCGCCGCCGCGCGATCATCGCTTGGAGTCGATGTCGGTCACGCCCGATCCCGGCGTGATCGAGGTCAATATCCAGCCGGCGAAATCGTGGCCGGAGCTGAAATCGATCATCACCACGGTCTACGAAGAAGCGACACAATCGCGCCTCGTCGCCGACAAGTTCATGATCGACGGCAAGCGCGTCGGCACCGGCGGTGGCAACCATATCGTCATGGGCGCTTCAAAGCCGGAAGACTCGCCGTTCCTGCGTCGGCCGGACGTACTGGCCTCGATGATACGCTTCTGGCAGAACCATCCCTCGCTCAGCTATCTGTTCTCCGGCCTCTATATCGGGCCGACCTCGCAGGCGCCGCGCATAGACGAGGCGCGCCACGAGAGCCTCTACGAACTGGAAATCGCGCTCAAATCTATTCCGATTAGTGGCGATGTATCGCCCTGGCTGGTCGATCGCCTGCTGCGTAACCTGCTGGTCGACCTGACCGGCAATACCCACCGCGCCGAGTTCTGCATCGACAAGCTTTATTCGCCGGACAGCGACCGCGGCCGTCTGGGGTTGTTAGAGATGCGCGGCTTCGAGATGTCGCCGCATCCGCAGATGAACCTGATCCAGGCCCTGTTGATCCGGGCTTTGGTCGCCGCCTTCTGGCAAAAGCCCTACACCGCGCCGCTGGTGCGCTGGGGCACGCAACTGCATGATCGTTTCATGCTGGGCCACTATGTCCATGAAGACATGATGGAGGTGCTGGGGTACTTACACGGCAGCGGTTTCAATTTCTCGCCGGACTGGTTCATTCCGTTCTTCGATTTTCGTTTTCCTACGGTCGGCACCGTGCAGATCGGCGATGTGACCCTGGAGTTGAAAAATGCCCTCGAACCCTGGCCGGTGATGGGTGAAGAGCAGAGCGGTGGCGGCACCTCGCGCGGGGTGGACTCTTCAGTTGAGCGCATGGAAATCCGGCTTAAGGGCGCGGTCTCCTCGCAACATGTCGTCACCTGCAATGGCCTGCGCCTGCCGCTTTCGGCCACGCGAGACGGCAATATCCAGGTGGCGGGCATCCGTTATAAAGCATGGAATCCGTGGTCGAGCCTGCATCCTAATCTGCCGGTTAATACACCGCTGAAGTTCGACGTGCTGGATGCGCGTTTGCAACGGTCACTCGGCGGCTGCAAATACCATGTCATGCACCCCGGCGGGCGCAATTACGATACCCTGCCGCTGAACGAGAATGAAGCGGAGGGCCGCCGCCTGTCGCGCTTCGAGGCCCCGACCCATACGGCCGGCAAGGTAAAAATCCCGCCGCTGGTCATTAATCCGGACTATCCGCATACGCTTGATCTGAGGTGGAAACCCTAGCCCCGATTTGTCAGGGGGTGGGCAGCTTTAAAGGTGATCCACAGATTACGCAGATTACACAGATTTTTCAGAGCTTTATTGGCTGGTTGTCCGGGCGGGGTATTGCCAGCAGAATGATGGTGCTTCGCACCGGAAATTTATCCACAAGGCACAGAAAAATCTGTGTAATCTGTGGATTCCTTCCTGAAGCCTGGGCCTGCGTTTAAGCCGGTTCCCAGGTTTGCAGCCGCGCCTGTACCTCGCGCAGGTGTTTGGGCGACCAGTTTTCCGAGACCCGGCGCAGCTTGTCGCGGGCGGTGTCGCGGCCCTTGCGCACGGCCTGGGAGTACCAGAAATAGGCGTTCTCGCGGCTGTGGGTTTCGCCCGCACTGCCGAAATAGCTGTCGCCGACGCGCTCCAGCGCTTCGGTATCGCCTTTCAGCGCCGCCTGACGGTAAAGCTGCGCGGCCCTGACCGGTTCCGGTTTGCCCTTGAAGCCCAGCAGATAGAGATCGCCCAGGTGTTTCATGGCGCCGGCATGACCGCCTTGCGCCGCGGCTTCGAAATAGTCTGCCGCCCGGTCGAGATCAGCCGGGATACCCATGCCGTAGCGATACTGGTAGCCGGCATAGAACAGGGCGTCGATATTGCCTTCCTCTGCCTGCCGGACATGCAGCTTCCATGCCTTGTTATAGGCGCGGTCGGCCAGATCAGCGAAGCCGTGGCCCTTGTGATGACGGTTATGGATTTCCGCCATCTTGAGCCAGGCATAGCCGTTGTCGTTGCACGCGTCGCGGCGGTAAATATCGAGGGCCCGATGCAGGAACTGACGCGCCCGTCCGGGATCGTGCCAGGCGCCGCCCGTGCCTTTTTCGAGCATGTCGGCGCAATCGAGGCACGCCTTGGCGTTGCCTTTGCGCGCCTTGCGCCACGCCAGCAGGTAAGGCGTGGGTTTGCGGGAAAATTGCAGCCGTTCAAGCCACAGGTCGCGGATCGCCAGCCCAAGGGTCACGACCAGCACAAGCACCAATCCGGCGTAGAAAAGCGTCGGATTGATACCGTCAAACAGACCGTGGCTGAAGGGATCGGACATGCGGCAGGCTAGACACGCCGTGCGGTAAATTTCGATGGATTTGACGTCAGGCTAATATAAGAAAGCCCTAAGCGACCGGCGGTCTCAGTTTTGCCGCAAGGCGACGGTTTAGTGTCGGGATTGACATATTTGGGAGGGTGATATGCGTAAAATCTTACTTATGACCGTTGTGGCGGGCCTGGCCCTGGCGGGTACTGCTTCTGCCCAGGCGGTGGTGCCGCAGGCTTCGCCCTATGACCGCGCGCCGTGGTGGATGAAGGAAAGTGTCATCACCCAGACGGGTTATGTCTTTACCGAAATCCCCGCCAATCGCGCCAGTTTTTCCGCCACCTTCCTGACTGTGGCCGATACGGCCGAAAAGGCGCAGAACCTGGCCATTGCCCAGACGAAGGGCCTCAATCAGGCGCTCGACAAGCTCGGCAAGGACAAGGTGCGGATCAGCACCAGTTTCTTCATGCGCGCGCTTTATGAGCAGTACCGCGACAAGAACGGCAACCGCATCGAGGATCAGCGCGGCGACAAGATCGAAAAGTATCAGGTGTCTCTGAATCTTTCGGTCGAGGTGCGCGATACCGCCCTGCTGGAACGGGCCTATGCCCTGGTGCTGGCGGCGGCGCCGACCTCATCGACCCCGATCAATTTCAATCTCCAGCCGGATAATGAGACCAATACCTGGCTCTATACCGAGGCGGTGAAGGACGCCCATACGCGTGCCCTGCAATCGGCGGTGGCAGCAGGCGGTAAGCTGGGCGGCATCAAGGTGATCGACCCCACCGGCCGGGCGTGTGAGACGGATATCCTGGCGCGAGGTGCAGATAATTATAGCGATGACACTGAGGCAAATTATGCGCCACCAGTTATTCAGGCGCGCATGACGGCACCTCCCCCACCGCCGGCGCCGTTGGCTATGGCAAATTATGAAGCTGGCTCCGCCGAATATCTCGAAGCCAAGGCTTTGCAAAATCCGTTTATCCAGACGCCGCCGCTGCAACGGCTGGAGGCGAAAGCCTGCGTGGTCTACGGCTTGAACTGATCCTCGACATCCCGGCCTCGCAAGACGTGGCCGGGATTTTTCTGTTGCCTCGTTCCGCGCTTCAATATTATATGATAAATATTATAATAATTTGGGAGCCGAACCATGATCCGTTTACCTGCCATTGCCGGCCTTTCCGTCCTGGCCCTTGTTCTGGCGGGGGCACCTTTTCTGGCTGAGTCGGCGCCGCCGGCGACTTACACCAATCCGCTTCTGCCTTCCGGCCCCGATCCCTGGGTGACGCGTGACGGCGATACCTATTATTACATGCACACCCTGGGCAATCGCCTGGCCATCTGGAAGACGAAAAACCTAGCCGATCTGGCTCATGCGCCGGAAACTATCGTCTGGACGCCCCCCAGGACCGGTCCGAACGCGCAATCGATCTGGGCGCCGGAACTGCATCGCATCAACGACAAATGGTACATATATTACAGCGCCGCGGCCGCCGGTCATGACGATGACGCCCATCGCGGTGTCTTCGTGCTGGAAAATGCGTCCGCCGACCCGACCACCGGCGCATGGATCGATAAGGGGCAAATCAATACCGCCCATACCGGCATAGACGGCACCACTTTTGAATATAACGGCCAGCGCTATTTCGTCTATTCGCCCTATGTCGGGCCGGACAGTGTGCTCAATATCGCCCACATGGCCAATCCGTGGACGCTCGATAGCGCAGAGACGACTCTGGCGCATCCAGGCCTGCCCTGGGAGCGCCAGGGCGGACGGCAGATTCTGGAGGGCCCGGAATTTCTCAAGGGGCCGAACGGTGACCTGTTCCTGACCTATTCGGCCAGCGCCTGCTGGTCGGATGACTATGCGCTGGGCCTCCTCAGCGCACCGGCTGGCAGCAATCCGCTGGATGCCGGGGCCTGGACAAAATCGCCTAAGCCGGTTCTGGCCAAGTCGGTCGAAAGCAGTGTCTATGCCACGGGCCATAACGGCTTCTTCACCTCGCCGGATGGCCGGACGAACTGGATCATCTATCACGCCAATTCCGGTCCGGACATGAAGTGTACGCCGGCGCGCGCACCGCATATCCAGCCCTTTACCTTCGGCGCCGATGGCAAACCGGTTTTCGGCGCGCCGGTGAAGGAGGGCGTGGCTTTGCCGGCACCGGAATAAGCGATCTTGAAATAGACATATTGCGGCGCAATATAGGACTCGGTTTCAGATGAAAGCGGGGCCATCATGTCTTTCGAGCAGACCGCGCAAGCCGAGCGCCTGACCGCCGCCTATGACCAGACCGTCCTGGTCCTGCAGGGCGGCGGCGCGCTTGGAGCTTACCAGGCCGGCGCCTATGAAGTGCTGCATGAAAACGGTGTAGAGCCTGAGTGGGTGGCCGGTATCTCGATCGGTGCCGTCAATGCCGCCATCATCGCCGGCAACGCGCCGGAACACCGCATTTCCCACCTGCGGCAGTTCTGGAAGGATATCGCCACCGTCATGCCGGGTGAAAACCTGGCCCGTACGCACGATATCAGCGATTTCACCTTCCGCCAGATGAGCGGATTCCTGGGCCTGATGGCCGGCGTGCAGAATTTCTACCGGCCATGGTTTCTGCCGCCCTGGTTCAACAAGCCGGGCACGCCGGAAGCGACCAGCTTTTATGACACGGCGCCTCTGCGCGAAAGCCTGGAGCGCCATGTCGATTTCGACCGCATCAATGCCGGGCCTATGCGCCTGAGCCTGGGCGCGGTCCATATCAAGACGGGTAATTTTGTCTATTTCGACAACCGCGATCGCCGCATCGGCCCGGAACATGTCATGGCCAGTGCCGCCCTGCCGCCAGGCTTTCCGGCCGTGCATATCGATGGCGAAGCCTACTGGGATGGCGGCCTGGTCTCCAACACGCCGCTGTCCTATGTGCTCGATGCCGGGGTGGCGAAGGATACGCTGATCTTCCAGATCGACCTCTTCAGCGCCGAAGGGCCGGAACCGGCCACCATGGACGAGGTGCAGGAGCGGATGAAGGACATCACCTATTCCAGCCGGACGCGCCTCAATACCGACGCTTTCCTGGAGAAATACCGCCTGCGCCAGGCGGTGCGCGAACTGGCGAAATATGTGCCGGCGGACGTGCTGGAAAGCCTGTGCGGCAGCGACGAACCGACCGATCTCTACAGCGGCCGGGTCAGTCTGGTCCATATCATCAACCGGGCCAACCGCCGCGAGATCCAGTCCAAGGACTACGAATTCTGGCGCGCCTCACTGGAGGAGCACTGGCATGACGGCCGTCATGACGCCGGCATAGCCGTGGCCGAAACAAGCTGGCGGACCTTCAGCGATCCGGATGCCGGCCTGGCGATTTATGACTATATCCGGCCAGAATCGCACAGAAAGCGCGTCAAACTGTGGCCATGATGCCGCAGGTGCGTGGCAATAGTGTTGCAATGCGATAATGTTGCTCGCTCCATACTGGCAGAATTTGGCCTGACCATCCATATAATCGCCATATCGAACGGCGAGATACGTCATGAAACCTCATTCCTTTATCGGCCTTGCGGCCCTGATGGTCTTCTCTACGCCGGTGCTGGCGCAGACCTCCGGCGTCCTGCCGCCGCAAGCCGTGGTCGATCAGAACCTCAAGGCCGAAACCGCCGATATCGCCACCCTTCAAATTCAGGCGCAGGCCGGGGACGTGAACGCCCAGGTGCAACTGGCCGATGATTATTTCACCGGCAATGGCATAGGTCAGGACTATGCCAAGGCGTTCGACTGGTACAGGAAGGCGGCCAATGCCGGCAATCCGGAAGCCCAGACCGAACTGGGCCTGATGTATGCCAAGGGCTATGACGTCACGCCGGTCGATTACAAGGAAGCCATCCACTGGACGCGCATCGCGGCTGAGCAGGGCTATGTCGGGGCGCAGTATAATCTCGGTGTCGCCTATGATAACGGCCTGGGGGTCGAGGCCGACCTGAAGACCGCCTTCGACTGGTATCTGAAGGCGGCGCGGCAGGGCTATGATATCGCCCAGTTCAATGTCGCTACCATGTTCGAGGCGGGGCAGGGCGTGCTTCAGGACCTCGCTTCGGCGCGTGACTGGTATCAGAAGGCCGCCGACCAGGGCAATGCACCGGCGCGCTACAATCTCGGCAACATGTACCTGACCGGGCATGGCGTCGACAAGGATACGGCCAAAGGGCTGGGCCTGGTGGAAGCCTCGGCGAAACAGGGCTTTCCCCTGGCGCAAAGCCGCATGGCCGGTCTCTACTATGTCGGCGAAATCGTGCCGCAGGACAGGGTGAAAGCCTATGCCTGGGCGCTGCTGGCGGCCGGTGACGGCGATCCCGACGGGCAGAACCTGATGAAGACCATAGACGGCAGCCACCTGCTGAACGAAGCCGATATGCGCCAGGCCTCGGCCTTGGCCGATACCTACGCCTCCGCGCAGTAAACGGCGGTTATCCGATATCCGCAATTGCCGCTTTCCTGACTTGCGGAAACAGCGTACATCCTTATGCGGGCGTGCGGTGTTATCTGGTGGACTCGGCAGGTTGAACTCGCCCCTGTCGTGCGTCATCCGCCGATGCAGGGAGCTTCCTCATGAAAAAGGCATTCGCCGAACTGATCGGCACATTCGTACTGGTATTCTTCGGTTGCGGTTCGGCGGTCTTCGCCGGTGACCAGGCGGGCATGTTGCCGCTGGGGATCGCCTTCGCCTTTGGCCTGGCCATCGTTGCCATGGCCTATGGCATCGGGCCGGTGTCCGGCTGTCATGTCAATCCGGCGGTGTCGCTGGGTGCTTTCATCGCCGGGCGCATGACCGTCAAAGATCTGTTGGTCTATGTGATTTCACAATGCGTCGGCGCCATTCTTGGCGCGGCGGTACTATACGCCATCCTCTCCGGCAGGCTGGGTGGCTATGATGTCGCCGTCAGCGGCCTCGGGCAAAACGGCTGGGGCGAGGGGTATCAGGGCGGTTATGGCGTCGGCGCGGCCTTTACATTTGAGGTGGTGGCGACCTTTATCTTCCTGGTCGTCATCCTGGGCTCGACCCACAAGCTGGCGCCGGTCGGTTTTGCCGGACTGGCCATCGGCCTGACACTTACGGTCATTCATATCGTCGGTATTCGTATCACCGGTGTGTCGGTTAATCCGGCGCGCAGCTTGGGGCCAGCACTGTTCGTTGGTGGTCAGGCGCTTTCGCAATTGTGGCTGTTTATTGTGGCGCCACTGATCGGCGCGGCGGTGGCCGGTATTTTGTTCCGCTTCGGCCTACTGGAAGGTAAGGCTTGAAGACACGAAATGGTAAAACAAAAAGCGCCGGCCCTTGGCGGGTCCGGCGCTTTTTCGTTTCGGGAATGGTGGGCGCTACAGGGATTGAACCTGTGACCCCTACCATGTCAAGGTAGTGCTCTCCCGCTGAGCTAAGCGCCCATTCCCGAAGAGACCGGGTGTATAGCCAAGCCCTTGCCGCTTAGCAAGCGCCGAAATCCCTTTTTTCGGGGAAAAGTGAAAAACCGCATTTAAGCGGCAATAAGCCTTTCGACTTCCGTTACGATTTCCCTGAGATGCACGGGCTTTTCCAGCACCTTGGCGTTTGGGGAGGCTTTCTGGGCATTAAGTGCCACGGCCGCGAAGCCGGTAATGAACATGATCTTGAGATCAGGCTGCAACTGGGCGGCGCGCTTGGCCACCTCGATGCCATCGGCGCCGGGCATGACGATGTCGGTCAGCAAAAGATCATAAGGGCCCTGGTCAAGAGCCAGGATGGCGGTATCGCCGTCAGGGCAGCTCACCACCTCATAGCCGGCACGCTGCAGGGCGCGCGACAGGAAGCTGCGGACGGAATCCTCATCTTCGGCAAGGAGAATTTTCTTCATCGGATCGGTCATGTAAAAACCCCCAAGGCGCCCTTATCATATGCGCCTTGGCGCAGAAGTCACCATGTTTGCAGGTGGAATGTAAATTAGGGGTGAAGACGTGGCAGGAATGTCCTACTAAAGTGCTAATATGAGCGATCTCCTCACGACACCCTGGCATCTTGTACACAGTCCCGATCATGGACCGATCGTGGTCAGGCCGAATGAGGCCAGCCGGTTGGTCTACAGCCTGCCGCACAGCGGGCGCTATTATCCGCAGAGCTTCATCGCCGAGGCCCGGCAAACGCCGCAGGGGCTGCGCGTCAGCGAAGATGCCTTTGTCGATGACCTGGTGGGGATCACGCCAGACCTTGGCGTTTATGGCCTGGCCAGCCGGTATGCGCGCGCCTTCTGCGATGTCAACCGCAATGCGCTGGAACTCGATGCCCGGCTGATCCGCGGCGAACTGCCCAAGGCGGCGCTTGCCTTCAGCGCGCGCGTCAAGGCCGGTTTCGGCGTTATCGCCCGCCGTCTGAGCGCGGAAGAGGACATTTATCGCCAGCCGCTCGATATGGAAGAGGTTAATCGCCGGCTCGATCTGATCCACCGGCCTTATCACGAGGCGCTGAAAGGATTGCTGGCCGAAGCGCGCCGAACCGGACCGGCCATACTCATCGACTGGCATTCCATGCCGAGCGCCGCGCTTAATCAATTTCGCAACGGCGAACCAAAGCCGGATATCGTGCTGGGAAACCGCCACGGCGAAACCTGTTCCGAAAATCTGGTCCGGCGCGTCCGGGGCGTCCTGGAAGGGGCGGGACTGCGTGTCGGGCTCAACAGGCCCTTCGCCGGCGGCTATATTGTCGAAACCTACGGCCGATCGGCGGCGGGAATCGAAGCCCTGCAAGTCGAGATCAACCGCGCCATCTATATGGATGAAGACCGGCTCGAACTCCACCCAGGCGCCATCCGTTTGCGGACGGTTTTCCAGACACTGACAGACACCCTCAAACGCCTTTAGGGTAATGGGTTTGTGATGATGTCGAGTTTCTGTTTGCAGCAAAAAAAGGCCGCGCTCTACGGCGCGGCCAAGTTTACAGGGAGGAAACGCCCAGGAAGGGCATCAGCGCCAGGAAGGCGCCGAACGAGTTAAATTTAGTTTGCGGTGCGAAATAATACAAGTCGAAATGTAACATAATATGATCACATATCGTTACAGTTCGAGCGGGCGCCGGGGTTTGCGCGTGAGATACTGCGTTAGTAGCCGCCTTGTGCATTGTGCGGCGCGGTATTTTTGTCCTTGGTCTGGAGTTCCGCGGCGATGGGGCGCGGCGGGGTTGGGTAGGGATGCTCTTCCAGCAGTTCACGCAATTGCCGCAGCCCCCGCGCCGATTGCGAGCGCGACTGCCGCCAGCCGAGCAGGGCGACGGCGCCTATGCTGGCGAGGGCGAGATAGATCGGTCCCCACAGCCAGGCGGTGGCGGCCAGAGAAAAGTAATAGGCCCGCACGCCCTGCGAGAAGCTGGTCATCGCCGGTTCGAGCACATTGGTAATGGCATTGGTGAACTTGGCGGCCGTATCGACATCCATATTTTCCGGCAGGGAGCCCATGGCGGCGGCGCAGTAATTCATCTGGCGCAGGGCCCATATGAAATCGAGCAGGCCCCGCGACAGGCAGATGAGCACCAGGGCCATCTTGATCTGGAAAAGCTGGGTAGAGGAGACATCGAGGCCGAGGGTGGTCAGCGACTTCAGCGGCAGGTGCCCGCCGAACAGGACACCGGCGACCGCCGCGATCAGCAGGAGGTTGGCGGATGAAAAATTCGTGGCCGAATTGACCGCGTGGGCCATCAGGTTGGAATCGTAAAGCTTGACCTCGCGCACGGTCATTTCCCTCATCCAGGCCCGACGCACCACGCTCAGATCCTTGGTGATTAGGCCGCGGCTTTTGGATATCCGTCGCAGGAAAGGTTCATAGCCCAGCCAGCAGAACATGAAGATGACAAGGCCGGCTATATCGAGCGGGCTGTCCTGCGCGGCGCGCACCAGGGTATTCAGGATGGACATTGGAATGCCTGTAAAGCGAAGATGTGGCTTTTGACGACACTTTATAAGTGTCTTTGCCGGACTTCGTCATGTGATTCGTCAGAAAGATTGGTGAATTTACCTTTCTTCGCTTGTGCGAACAGGGGGCAACGCTTATGAAAGCGCACCTTTTTGGCTCCAAATCAAAGTCACGCAATGAATATTGATAAAATCTCCGTTGGTCCGAACGCGCCGTGGGACGTCCACGCGGTCATCGAAATCCCGCAGGGCGGTATGCCGGTGAAGTACGAGATGGACAAGGATTCCGGCGCCCTGTTCGTCGATCGCTTCCTGTACACCTCGATGTATTATCCGGGCAATTACGGTTTCATCCCGCACACCCTGGCCGATGACGGCGATCCGTGCGACGTTATGGTGGTCGGCCCGACGCCGGTCTATCCGGGCGTGGTCATCCGCGTGCGCCCGATCGGCGCATTGATCATGGAAGACGAGGCTGGCCGCGACGAGAAGATCCTGGCGGTGCCGGTCGACAAGCTGCACCCCTACTACACCAATGTGCAGAGCTATCGCCAGATGCCGTCCATCCTGATCGACCAGATCACACACTTTTTCGCGCACTACAAGGATCTCGAAAAGAACAAGATGACCAATGTCATCGGCTGGGTCGAGCCGGAAGCGGCGGCGCAACTGATCCGTGATGGTCAGGAACGCCTGGCCCAGAAGATCGGCTAAGCTTATTTTGCCTGCCTGTTGCAAAGACCGCCATGTCCGCAAGGCATGGCGGTCTTTTGTTGTCGGGGAAGTCTGAGCCATTTGCAGTATTTTGCAATGCGCGCAGGTGTTCACCGATTGTGGCCTGTGGGAGACGGTTCTGGCGGAATTTGCGCAGTCGGGCGCGGATTATGGCCAGGGATTCGGTTTTTAGGGGATTTTCAGGCAAAATTGTGACGCATTTTCGCCCTTTTTGTCGCGGGATGTCATGGCTCAGGCGGGAAAACTTCTCATAGTGTAGAATTTTTCCACTAATGTTACCGCTATCTTGAAATAAATTCGTTATTACTGGCGTGTAATTGGAATTTCTCTCGCATGTAATGCAATTATTCGATGTATTACAAAAGGATGACAGTGCCGCGACGGAAAGCGGTAACCGGCTGCAAGGCTGGTTTTTGTCACAATTTTTCGCTATATCGGGAGCAATTAAGCGTATGCGTTGTGTACGGCCCGGATGTGTCGTGTGTGTGTCTGCATCCTCTGTTCCGGCCCGGTTTGAGTTTGTGTTCACCTATGTCCAAAAAGAAAATGATGTCAAATTCCTCCCCGGATGTGGCTTCGCGTCTTTATGCCCTCGCTGTCGCCCGCGACACGGCGAATCTGGTTGACGTGGATGCCGCCCTTGCTCTGGCGCGCGCCTCGACCCGTACCCTGATGGCGCTGTCGCCGCAGGCAGCTCTGCTGATGCGCCGTTTCGCGCAGGAAGAGATTGATCGTCTGTCCATGGAATGCACCGAGGAAGCTCAGGGCTCGATTGCCCTGATCCAGGATGCACTCGGCATGATGTAAGCTGAGCGCGGCCTGTCTGTGAGGCCGCGTTTTCCGTCAGTTAATCCGTCTGGTCGTCGATTTCGGCATTAGGGCCGTTTTTCAGGACTGACTCGATCGCGTTCTTGGCGGACGCCTTGGAGCTGTAGCCTTCGGTCCACCAGATGCTCTCCCCATTATAGGTGAAGTAGGCAACGAATTCGCCGGCTTTGTTCTTGCGGATTTCGAACTTGTGAGCCATGACGCAACTCCCTTTTATTGCGGAATATGGACGACTATTTCGCGCCTAAGGGGAAGTCTTGTCAAGGTATTATCGCGCCTGCTTGAGGCCCAGATACCACATCAGCCCTAAGAAGGCGCCCTTGATGAAGGGCAGGGCCAGAAGGGTCAGCAGGCCGATAGAGCCGACCAGCACCGGCACCAGAACCTGCACCGGATAGGCATAGAAAAAGCCGAACATGAAGGCCGGTGCAATCACCAGATGGCCAATCAGTATCATGGTGATATAGGCCGGGCCGTCATCGGTCGGGTAGAGGCTGAGCGGGGTCTGGCAAACGGGGCAGGCATCGACCACCTTCAGGTAGCCGCGAAAGGCGGACGCCTTGCCGCAGCAAGGGCATTTTCGCTGCAGGCCGCGCAGCAGGGCCTTGCCGATACCAACGCCATCTCTCATAATATAACCTCGTCTGTTTCAGGGTCTTATAATGGGGTATGGTGGCCCCGATTGCCATGCGCTATGCTGACGCAGCGACTATAGGCCATTCGCCGGCTTGAAAAAACACTTGCGTATCATATAAAGATATCTTTATATGATTATATGGCTGATGATTACGCATCCAAAATCCGGTTTAATACGCTCCTTGAAGCCCTGAAGGCTGCGGGCGAGCCGACGCGCCTGCGTCTGCTGCGTCTGCTGGCGCGCGAAGAGCTGTCTGTGATGGAACTGGTGTCGATCCTCGACCAGAGCCAGCCGCGCATCTCGCGCCATCTCAAGCTGATGAGCGAAGCCGGGCTGATCGAACGGTTCCCGGACGGCGCCTGGGTGTTTTACCGCCTGTCGTCAGCGCCGTCCATCCGTCCGCTGGTCGATGTCATTCTGGCGTCGCTGGACGATGCCTATGGCGAAGACCTGCAACAGCTTGAAGGCGTGCGCAGTCACCGGCGCAAATCGGCGGAAGGGTATTTCGAGACCATCGCGCCGAAATGGGATGAAATCCGCAGCCACTATATAGCCGAGGCGGATGTCGAGGCTGAGATACTGCATCTGGCCGCCCGCCAGCCTTATGACCACCTGGTTGATCTCGGCACCGGCTCCGGGCGTATGCTGACACTGCTGGGCGGCGGGGCGAAGACGGCCATCGGCCTGGACCTGTCGCAGCACATGCTCAATGTGGCGCGGGCGCGCTCGCATGATGCCGGGCTGGAAACCATCGATTTCCGCCATGGCGATATCTACGAAACACGACTGCCGGCGGCTTCGGCCGATTTCGTGGTGGTTCATCAGGTTCTGCACTTTCTGGCCGATCCGGGGCGCGCCATCGCCGAAGCCGCGCGGTTGTTGAAACCCGGCGGGCGTCTGCTGATCGCCGACTTCGCGCACCACGATCTCGAAATCATGCGCGAGCAGTACCAGCACCGACGGCTGGGTATGCTGGACGAGGACATGGACCACTGGTTCGAAACCGCCGGTCTCAAGCTGGATGTGACCCGGTCGTTGCCGCCGAAAGAGGCTGGCCTGACCGTCAAGATCTGGCTCGCCATCAAGAGCTGACCCCTGAATTTGCCTGACTGAATTTGCCTGAACAGGCACACATTGAGAATTTCCCGATATGAGCCCCTCGCTGAATCCCAATCTGAAATCCGATCTCGCTCCCATTGCGCGTTCGCTCGCCGCTGGCGGGCAGAATTTGAAAGTGTCGTTTGAATTCTTCCCGCCCAAGACGGAAGAGATGGAAACGACCCTGTGGGAATCGATCCGCCGCCTGGCGCCGCTCAATCCGGAATTTGTCTCGGTCACCTATGGCGCCGGCGGATCGACCCGCGAACGCACCCACCGCACGGTCAAGCGCATTCTCGATGAAACGCACCTGAAGCCGGCGGCGCATTTAACCTGCGTTGATGCCTCGCGCGAGGAGGTCGATGAGGTGATCCGTGCCTATTGGGACGCGGGTGTGCGCCATATCGTGGCCTTGCGTGGCGATCCGCCTTCAGGGTTTGGAGATTACAAGCCCCGCAATGACGGCTACCAGAACGCTACCGAACTGACGGCCGCCATCAAGCGGATCGGCGATTTCGAGGTCAGTGTGGGAGTGTATCCGGAGAAGCATCCGCAATCGCCGTCGCTGGCCTTCGATCTCGACGTCCTGCGCCAGAAGGTCGATGCCGGAGCGACGCGCGGTATCAGCCAGTTCTTCTTCGAGCCGGCCACCTTCCTGCGCTTCCGCGATGCCGTGGCCGATGCCGGAATCCGCATCGACCTGACGCCGGGCATCATGCCGGTGACCAATTTCAAGGGCCTGCGCCGCATGGCCGCCGCGTGCGAAGCGGCCATCCCCGACTGGCTGGGCGAACTGTTCGACGGACTGGATGACGATGCCGAAACGCGCAAACTGCTGGCCTCGGCCGTGGCGGTCGAACTGTGCCTGGGGCTGGAACGCGAAGGCGTCGAAAACTTCCACTTTTATACGCTGAACCGCGCCGACCTGGTGTTCGCCATCGGGCGTATCTTGGGGTTGAAGGCCCAACCGGCTCATGCGTAAGGTTCTTGCGCTTCTCGCCCTGCTGTGGCCGGTCGCCGCCCAGGCGGGCGAGGCGGAATGGAGCGCCCCGCACGCGCCCTATAAGGTGGCCGGCAATGTCTATGCGGTCGGCACGGAAGGGATTGGCGTCTATCTGATCACGACGCCCCAGGGGCACATACTTATAGATGGTGCCACCGAAAAAGGCGCGGCGGTGGTGGAGGCCAATATCGCGGCGCTCGGCTTCAAACTGCGTGATATCAAATACATGGTCGAAACCCACGCCCACTGGGATCATGTCGGCGGGGTGGCCAGGCTCAAGCGCGACACGGGCGCGGTATTTGTGGCCAGCGAAGGCGATCGCTACGGGCTTGAACATGGCGTCCATGTGGGTGATAATATTTATGGCGGCGGCGCTTTTGCACCCGTCCGTGTCGATCGCGGCATAGGCGAGGGCGGCACGCTCACCTTGGGCGGCATCACCCTGACGGCGCATATGACGCCTGGTCACACGCGCGGCGACACGACCTGGACCACCGATGTCAATGACAACGGCTTCGTTCGCCGTGTCATCTTCTATGGTTCCACGACGACGGCGGGCAATGTCCTTGTCAATAACCCCGCCTATCCCGATATTGTGGCGGACTACCGCCTGAGCTTCAAACGGCTCAAGGCCCTCAAGGCCGACATTCTGCTGACGAACCATCCCGAGCTGGCGGATATCGAAGCCAGGTATCAGGCGCAATTGCACGGCAAGACCGATGCTTTCGTCGATCCGCAGGCCCTGCCAAAGCTGGTGATGAAGTCCGAGGCCGACTTCGAGGCCGAACTGAAGCGCCAGCAGGACGCGCATAAAGGAAAACACCCATGACCCGCACAGACCGTATCGCAGCGTTGAAAGCCGCCGCGAAGGAACGCATCCTGATCCTTGATGGCTCCTGGGGCGTAATGATCCAGCGCCGCGGGCTGGACGAAGCCGATTTTCTTGGCGAGCGCTTCAAGGGGCATAAAGGCCAGATGAAGGGCAATAATGATATCCTGTGCCTGACCCGTCCGGACATTATCGCCGACCTGCATAACCAGTATTATGCGGCGGGCGCTGATATCTCCGAGACCAACACCTTTTCGGCCACCACCATCGCGCAGGACGATTATCACCTCGATTTGCAGTCGGTCATCGATATCAACCGCGAGGGCGCGAAGATCGCCCGCAAGGTTGCCGATGAATGGACGGCAAAAGAGCCGCATAAGCCGCGCTTTGTGGCCGGTTCCATCGGGCCGCTCAACAAGATGCTTTCCATGTCGTCGGATGTGAACGATCCCGGCGCGCGGTTGGTCACTTTCGATCAGGTCTATCAGGCTTACCGCGAGCAAGTGGCGGCGCTTTATGAAGGCGGGGTCGATCTCTACCTGATCGAAACCATCACCGACACCTTGAACTGTAAGGCGGCGATCAAGGCCATTCTCGATTTGGAAGACGAGGGCCAGGAAGCCCTGCCGATCTGGATTTCGGGCACGATTACCGACCGTTCCGGCCGCACGCTTTCGGGCCAGACCGCTGAAGCCTTCTGGAACAGCGTGCGCCACGCCAAACCGTTCGCCGTTGGGTTCAACTGTGCGCTGGGTGCAGACCTGATGCGTCCGCACATTGCCGAGCTTTCGCGCGTGGCCGATTGCCTGGTGGCCGCCTATCCCAATGCCGGTTTGCCCAACGCCATGGGGCAATATGACGAGCAGCCGCACGAAACCGCGCACGAACTGCACGAATGGGCCAAGGATGGCATCGTCAATATTCTGGGAGGCTGTTGCGGCACCACGCCGGATCACATAAAGCATGTGGCTGATGAAGTCAGCGGCATCTCGCCGCGCCAGATTCCCGAACGCCCCAAGGCCCTGCGGCTGGCGGGCCTTGAGCCTTTCGAATTAAGTTAGTTGCGTCACTGAGCATCAGCACCATCTAAGGAAGAGGCTGGGGGCTTAAAGGACATTTTTCATGAAAATACTTATAGTTCTGACTTCGCACGATCAATTGGGCGACACCGGCAAAAAGACCGGTTTCTGGCTCGAAGAATATGTAGCGCCCTACTATACCTTCCTTGATGCCGGCGCAGAGATCACGGTCGCGTCACCCAAGGGCGGGCAGCCGCCGCTTGATCCGAAAAGCGATGAACCGTCCGGTCAGACCGAAGCGACCGAACGTTTCAAGGCCGACAGCGCGGCACAGGCTGTGCTGGCGCACACCACCAAACTCTCTGAGGTCAAGGCGGCCGACTTTGACGCTGTCTTCTATCCCGGTGGTCACGGCCCGCTGTGGGATCTGGCGGAGGACAAGGCTTCCATCGCCCTGATCGAAGCTTTTGCCGCGGCCGGAAAGCCTGTCGGCGCTGTCTGTCATGCCCCTGGCGTGCTGCGTCATGTCAAAGCGGGCGATGATTATCTGGTCAAGGGCAAGCGCGTGACGGGATTTGCCAACAGCGAAGAAGCCGCGGTCGGCCTGACCGATGTGGTGCCTTTCCTAGTGGAGGACGAACTGACGGCCAGGGGCGGGCTTTACGAAAAAGGCGCTGACTGGGGTGTTCATGTGGTGACCGATGGCCTTCTGGTCACCGGTCAAAATCCTGCGTCTTCGGAAGCCGGCGCCAAGGCGGTTCTTTCCCTGCTTCGGTCCTGATGCCTGGCATGCTAAAGGGTGTTGCATCGCTGGGCCTTTAGCGGCATTGACCTTCTCCAAGCCGTAAAGCACTGATATTGTTTTTTGAGACCTGATCTATGCGCACTACCATCCTTTTCGGCGGCACCAGCCGCGAGCGCCTTGTCTCCGTCGCCAGTGCGCAGGCATTGACGACGGCCTTGCCGGAGGCCGGCCTGTGGTTCTGGGATTTGGACGGTACGGTGCATATCACCTCGCAGGAACGCTTGCAGGGTCACGAAAAGCCGTTCGAGGTGCCCTTCAAGGCCGATGGCGCCACGCTCGGCACGGTGGCTGAAGCGCTGGACGCCGCTGCCGCAGAGGATTGCGTGCTGGTGCTGGGCCTGCATGGGGGCACGGCGGAAAACGGCCAGTTCCAGGTATTGGCCGAGGCACGTGGCGTGCCCTTTACCGGCTCCGGCTCAGCGGCCTCGCACCTGGCGTTTGATAAAACAGCCGCCAAGCTGTTCGCTGGTCTGGCCGGTGTACATTCGCCTTCCAGCGTGACGCTGGATGAGGCCGACGAGGCGCTGGCCCATTATGGCCGCCTGATCGCCAAGCCGGCATCGGAGGGGTCTTCCTACGGACTGATCTATGTCAATTCCTCACAGGATATCGCCGCCGTGCGCCGGGAATCTGCGTCTATGGCCTATCTGATCGAGCCCTTTATTACCGGACCGGAAGCCACCTGCGGCGTGCTCGAACAGGCGGACGGTTCGGTCATCGCCCTGCCGCCGGTCGAGATCGTGCCGGGCGATGGCGCCTTCGACTATGCCGGCAAGTATTTGAAGTCGACAACGCAGGAAATCTGCCCGGCGCGTTTCGACCCTGCCATCAATGCCGAACTGCAACGCCTGGCGGTCAAGGCGCACAAGGCGATGTCGTGCCGGGGGTATTCGCGTTCGGACTTCATCATTTCGGACAAGGGACCGATCTATCTCGAAACCAATACCCTGCCGGGCCTGACCAAGGCGTCGCTTTATCCGAAATCGCTCAAGGCGCAGGGGATCGATTTTATCGATTTCCTCCATGGGCAAATCGAACTGGCAATCAGGAAAGTGAGCAAATAATGGGTGCTTGGGGTATTGGACCTTTTGACGACGATACCGGCATGGAACTTGTCGAAGATGCGCCGGATTGGGCAACCATCCGCGAAAAGCTAACTGTCGTTGCCATGACGAGCGATTATATTGAATTTGAAGAAGCTGTTCATGGCTGGACTGCCGCTGCGCTTGTTGCAAGCGCATTGGGCGCGTCATTCGACGATGCCGACGATGAAATCGTAAATGTTGTCGCCAACATGGGCGTCATGCCGCAGGATTTGTCCACTTTGGCCATTCGTTCATTGAAACGTCTGGAAACTGGAAATTCGCATCTTTTTGAACTTTGGCAGGACAGCGATGAGTTTCAAACCTGGTTAAAAGGACTGGTGGCATTAGCAACATATATTGAGACTGGGAGGCATTAAACGGATGGGCGTCTGGTCCAGCGGTCCGTTCGATAATGATGACGCCGCCGACTTCATGATGGAGATGGAGGCGTCGCCATCATGGGGTGTGCTGCGCGATGTGTTCAAGGCGGTCTTTGTTCATGAGGACTATGTCGAACTGGCGGAAGGGGCGCGGGCCTACGCCGCCGCTGCCCTGTTGACGGTGGCGCTTGGCAAGAGCGATATCTCGGCCCAGGACTATCACATGATCATTGAAGACTTGGGCACCATGCCCGAAGACCTGCCGGCCCTGGCCAGATCCGCCATCAAACGCATCAGCACCGGCGATTCCGAAATCAGGGAACTCTATCTCGATAGCGGTTCCTACAGTGAATGGGCGGAGACCATCGCCGCCATCGAGAAGGCTCTATGACTCCTACCTTTATCAATATCGGTGAACGCACCAATGTTACCGGTTCCGCCAAGTTCAAGAAGCTGATCGTCGAGGGCAACTATACAGAAGCCCTGGCCGTGGCGCGCCAGCAGGTCGAGGCGGGCGCCCAGATCATCGATGTCAATATGGATGAAGGGCTGCTCGATTCCGAAGTCGCCATGCGCACCTTCCTGAACCTGATGGCCGCCGAGCCCGATATCGCCCGCGTGCCGGTGATGATCGACTCGTCCAAGTGGGAGGTGATCGAGGCCGGACTGAAATGCGTCCAAGGCAAGGCGATCGTCAATTCGATCTCGATGAAGGAGGGCGTCGAGACCTTCAAGGCCCATGCCCGCGCCTGTATGCGCTATGGCGCCGCCGTCGTGGTCATGGCCTTTGATGAGGCCGGCCAGGCCGATACCGCCGAGCGCAAGATCGAAATCTGTACGCGTGCGTATCATGTGTTGGTCGATGAGGTTGGTTTCCCGCCGGAAGACGTCATCTTCGATCCGAATATCTTCGCCGTCGCCACCGGCATCGACGAGCACAACAACTACGCTGTCGATTTCATCGAAGGCACGCGTGCCATAAAGCAGACCCTGCCTTATGCGCGGGTGTCGGGCGGCGTGTCGAACGTGTCGTTCTCGTTCCGTGGCAATGAGCCGGTGCGCCGGGCGATCCACAGCGTCTTTCTCTACCATGCCATCCAGGCGGGCATGGATATGGGGATCGTCAATGCCGGCGACCTGCCGGTCTATGACGATATCGACCCCGAACTGCGCCAGGCGGTCGAGGATGTCATCCTCAACCGGCCGCAGCGCCACAATGTCAGCAATACCGAATACCTTGTTGATCTCGCCCCGAAGTATAAGGGCGAAAAGGGGCAGGTGCAGGTCGCCAACCTGGCCTGGCGCGAGGGTACGGTCGAGGAGCGCCTGAAGCACGCCCTGGTCCACGGTATTACCGAATTCATCGATGCTGATACGGAAGAGGCCCGCAAGGCGGCTGCCCGGCCGTTGCACGTCATTGAAGGGCCGCTGATGGCCGGCATGAACGTGGTAGGCGACCTGTTCGGCGCTGGCAAGATGTTCCTGCCTCAGGTGGTGAAATCCGCCCGCGTGATGAAGCAGTCCGTGGCATACCTGATGCCCTTTATGGAGGCCGAGAAAGAGGGTGGCACGCACAAGGCGGCTGGCAAGGTGCTGATGGCCACCGTCAAGGGCGACGTCCACGATATCGGCAAGAATATCGTCGGCGTCGTGCTGCAATGTAATAATTACGAGGTCATCGATCTCGGCGTCATGGTGCCGGCCGACCGCATCCTGGCTGAGGCGAAGGCGCATAATGTCGATATGATCGGCCTCAGCGGCCTGATCACACCGTCGCTGGATGAAATGGTCTTCGTGGCGCGCGAAATGCAACGCCAGGGCTTCGATATCCCGCTGCTGATTGGTGGCGCGACCACTTCCAAGACGCACACAGCGGTCAAGATTGAGCCGGGCTATTCAAATAATCAGGTCGTCTATGTGCTTGACGCCTCGCGCGCGGTGGGGGTGGTGTCGAACCTGCTGGGTGATGAAAAAGAAACCTTCAAGGCTGAGGCTAAGGCAGACTACGAGAAGGTGCGCCTGGCCTATGGCAAGGGCAATTCGCAGCCGCGGTCATCGCTGGCAGAGGCGCGCGCCAATAAATTCAGGATCGACTTTGCCGCCGAGCCGCCCGTGGCGCCATCCTTTCTTGGCCTGAAGACCTTCAGCCCTTACGATCTGCATGACCTGGCCGACCATATCGACTGGACGCCCTTCTTCGCCACCTGGGAACTGGCCGGCAAGTTCCCGGCCATACTGGAAGATGAGATCGTCGGCGAGGCGGCGACCAGCCTCTACAAGGACGCCCGCGAAATGCTGGCGAAAATCCTTGAAGAGAAGTGGTTCGAGGCGCGCGGCACGATCGGTTTCTGGCCGGCCAATGCCACAGAAGACGACGATATCGAGGTTTACGAAGACGAGACACGCTTGAAGGTCATCGCGCGCTTCCAGACCCTGCGTCAGCAGATGAAAAAGACCCGCGAGGGGCAGTCGAATACAGCTCTGTCTGATTTTATTGCCCCGAAAGGTACGCCAGACTGGATCGGCGGCTTTGCCGTCACCGCCGGCCATGGCGAAATGGAGATCGCCCGCGCCTTCAAGGCGAAAGGCGACGACTATAACGCCATCCTTTCGACGGCACTGGCTGACCGTCTGGCCGAGGCCTTCGCCGAAGCACTCCATGCCCGCGTTCGCCGCGAGCTGTGGGGCTATGCCGCGGATGAAAAGCTGTCGGTCGAGGATCTGATCGCCGAGAAATATAAAGGTATCCGTCCGGCGCCGGGCTATCCGGCCCAGCCGGATCACACCGAGAAGTGGACCCTGTTCGATCTGCTCGATGCCCGCGCCCGCACCGGCATGGAATTGACAGAGAGCCTGGCCATGACCCCGCCGGCCTCGGTTTCGGGCCTGTATTTCGCCCATCCGAAAGCGCATTATTTCGGCGTCGGCAAGATCGAGAAGGACCAGGTGACGGACTATGCCCGCCGCAAGGGCTGGGCGGTCGATGAAGCCGAGCGTTGGTTGTCGCCGATCCTTAACTACGTGCCCTGAAACCGCTTCTGATCAGGCGGGCTGCGGTATTTTTATGCCCGCTTCAACGGGTGTCATCAGGGGCTGCCGGTTGCGCAGTCTGAGAAGGGTTTTGCGCAGCCAGCTATGGGCGTGGGGATCGACGTAATGGAAAAGGGCGGTGGCCCTGATCTTGTCAGGATCACAGGGTTCATTGGTGTGAACCGAGCGGCAACCCCAGAAAAAATAGACGTTTCCGGGCGTCATGCGAATCTTTTCAGGCTTTACGCGGCCCGTTTGCACACCCTTGCGCAAAAGAAACTGTGTCAGAGCGTTATCGAGCAGAATCTTGTCAATGAGATTGCCAAGATAGGTTTTGCGTATCGGGCGCGTATTGGGAAACAGGATCAGGTCGCCGGGTTGCCCCTCTGTCGGGATCAGGATGGGCACCAATACGGTCAGAACATAGGAATCGTAATGGAAGAACCAGGCATTTTGCTGGCCTGTTTTGCCCGCCAGACAGCGCAGGAGTTGATAGAAGGAAACCGGCGGCGCGGATTTCTGTGTGCCGATACGGTAAAGGTCGCGGCAAAGGGCCTGGAAATTGGCGGAGCGGGCCATTTCCTGCAGGAAGGTGCCGCGCAAGGCGTCGGGGCCGCCAAAAGCGATATATTCACCGCCGGTCTGGCTGACGCTGTCCTGGACGTGACGGCGAAGGCTCGCCAAGGCTTCAGGCGAAATGCAGTTTTCGGCGACGCCATAACCACGCGTATTCATGTCGCCGACAAGGGCGATCGCCGTCTCTGACGGCAAGGATGGGAACACTTCCAAGATGCACCTGAGTCTTCGGGGAGGAGACGTGTAGAATCAGCTTTCAGATGATAAGCGTCCCGCAGAGTCGCAGCAACGGAAAAGGGAGTCCGTAACACAACGCCACCGAAGAATTTACGTCAGTTGATCTTCTTTTTAGGTGTATTGGTCCAGCCCAGGCGATAGCCGAGCCCTTCCGACCAGCTACGCTTTTCGACATGGTTCGGATCGGGCGGCTGCTGCGTCGAATAGGTCGTTTCAGCGTCCGTGGTCGGGGTGTCGGTTTTCGGCACGGCGGGCAGGGCGCGCGACGCCGTGGCGCGGCGGGCCAGGGTGTTGGTGGCCAGCGGGCCATCGCCATCGACCGGGGCCGTGGAAGCGGTCAGGACCGGCTTCGGCTTTTCGTTGTAATCATGCGGGCCGCCGGAATTGAGCGCCAGGGCAATGGCGTCCAGTTCATCCTCAGTCGCCATTTCGGCAAACAGGTTGGGGTGACCGGACAGGCGCACGGCGGCGTGCTCGCAATCGCCTGGTAACTGCCAGTTGGCGTAGGCCATGGCGGCTTCTTTTGTGGGGGCGGCGCGGGTGGCCGCCCATTCATTGTAGCCGAAGTCACGGACCTCTTCGGCCTTTTTGTGGGCCGCCTCGTCCTTGCCCTTGCCGGAGAGGGTGAGCGCCGCCTCATAGGCACGCAGGTAGGACATGCCGATCATCTGGATCTGGTCATCAACCGGCATGACGGAATCGACCAGTTCGGCCACTTCCATATTACCGGAGAGCACGCCATGGCACCAGGCCACGCGCAGGAAGTCATCCTTGGGCGCGTCATCGAGGTTGGGCGCGTGCAAACTGCCGTCGGTATTGCGGCCGGTGATTGCGGGATCGGTTGCGGCGGGGATAACCGGTTTGGCGGCTGTCTTTTTTACCGCAGTGCGCGCAGCAGCCGGGCGCTTCTTAACGGCAGCATCCGCCGGCAGGGCTGCCGTAAAGGCGAAGGCGCAAACGGACAGGGAGAGGACAGACGATCTCAGCAGGCGCAAATTCGGCTCCGGACAGCGGCTAGGGTTGGTTTGAACCCTGATTATATTGCGGCAAAAGCGCACATGGCTTTGGCCAGACGGCTAATCTATACAGCAAGTAAGGCATAAAATCGCCATTAGGTATGTTTTTTTGCGAGTCTTACAGAAACTTAAGCACATCTTGCGCCGTATTTAAGCTAAGATCGCTCTCCATAATCAGTGGGTAATGATGTCGTTCTGGAAAAACCTGGCTCAGTTGGCGGTGCGTAAGTTCGATGCCGCCGAATGCACCGAATGTCCAAAGGGGCCGCCGGGTGCCGATCCGGCGTTCGCCACGGCGGTGACGGCGCTGGGCGCCAAGCTCGCCATGGCCGATGGTCTGGCGCACGATGTCGAGCAGACCGCCTTCCTGCATGTCTTCCAGCCCGACGAAAAGGCGATGCGCGATGTCATGCGCCTCTACGATCTGGCGCGCCAGACGAGCCTTGGTTTTGAATCCTATGCCCGCCGGCTGGCCAAGCGTTACAGCAATTGCCCGCAGATCCTGGAAGACGTGCTGGAGGGGCTGTTTCATATTGCCGTTTCCGATGGTCACCTCAGCCATCAGGAAGAAACCTATCTGGAGACCGTGGCCGAACTTTTCGGTATCAAGGCGCCGGCCTATCGCCGCATCCGCGCCGGTTACGTGCCGCTGGGCGAGGATGATCCCTATTATATTCTGGGCCTGCAACCCGATGCCTCGGACGACGATATCCGCGTGGCCAGGCGCGCCCGACTCAACGATTTTCACCCTGATCGCATTCGCGCGCGCGGCCTGCCGATCGATTTCGAGACCCTGTACACGCAGAAGACCGCCCTGATCAATTCGGCCTATGACCAGATTGTGAAGGAGCGGGCGCTGCTGGCTTAAGTTCGCTTAACTGGCGATATTTGCGGGATTTTTATGCTCAAGGGCGGTGGGAAACGCGCCCGAAATGCTAAGAAAGCCTTAATAATTTCGTCATGAAACGTTTCTGGAGGTTGACGCGGGACTTATTCGTGCCAATCTTCCCTTGTAAGAGACGCGTATTGTCTCAGTGTTTGGAGTTTGCCTTCATGACCAAGCGTGATGCTGCCTTCGTCCGTTTCGACCGCGGCTATAAGCCGTGGGGAGATGTCCGCCGCAAGAACCTGATCGCCCGTATTGTCACCAACGTGGTGATGACGCTGGCGGGGCTCGCGGTTGTGGCCGGACTGGCTCTGCTGGCCCTGTTTGCCGCTTCGGTGGCGGTGGTCGGTGCTGCGGTTATCGGTGTCATGGGGCTGACCGCTTTCCTGACGCGCAGACACGCCAAGATCAGCATCAAGGCGGATGACGGCAAGGGCGTTTATGAGGCGCGCAAAACCGGTTCGACCTGGACGGTCTACTAAGACCGTTACGCATGAGATTTCAAAAACGCCGCTGTCCCACGATGGCGGCGTTTTTATTTGGCCAGATGCGGGATTGCCGTTAAAGACCAGCATATGATTGAAACACCATCCCCCAATTTCAACGAACGCAAATCGCCGCCTGACATGGTGGTCCTGCACTATACCGGCATGAAAAGCGGTGAAGCCGCGCTTGAGCGTATGTGCGATCCGCACGCCAGGGTCTCCGCGCATTACATGATCGAAGAGGATGGGCGGATTTTCCGACTGGTGCCTGAAGAGCGCCGCGCCTGGCACGCCGGTGTCAGCTTCTGGAAGGGCGAGACCGATATCAATGGCTGTTCGATCGGGATCGAGATCGTCAATCCCGGCCATGAGTTTGGCTATCGTGACTTTCCGCCTGCGCAGATCGATGCGCTGATTGGCCTGCTCGATGGCATACGGGAGCGCTGGGAAATTGCGGATCATCGCATCTTGGGCCATTCCGATGTGGCGCCGGCGCGGAAAGAGGATCCCGGCGAGCGCTTTCCTTGGGCCGAGTTGGCGGCGCATGGTCATGGCCTGTGGGTGATGCCGGATTTGCCGCCAGCCAATCCTTCTACTGGACTAACCGCCATGGGGCCGCCGCTGGGCAAAGACGACAACGGCCTGGGCGTCTTTTCGTTGCAATCGGCGCTCGGCAAACTGGGCTATAATCTCCTGGCCGGCGGGCCATATGACGACGAGACGGCGACCGTCGTCACCGCCTTCCAGCGGCACTGGTTGCCAGAGCAGATTGGCACGGATTTGCAGGGCCGGGCCGACGCAAAGCTGCGCGTGACTCTGATGGCTCTGCTGCGCCATATCACCCTGATGGAGGTTTAGATGACCGGTCAACGCATCATTCTGGCCATAGCCGCCCTTTGGGGGCTGGCGGGTGTCATCATGCTGGCGGCCGGTTCGCATCCCCCGCAGACGGGCAATCTGGCGATTGGCGGGCAATTCCTGCTGTTCCATGCGGCCGCGGTGATCGCCATTCTGTCGACATCGCTGATCTCCGGCTGGCGGCGCGCCCTGCCCATGGCCCTGATGCTGACCGGCAGCGGCCTGTTCGCCTTTGAGATTATTATCCATGTGGCGACTGGCGTGATATTGCCCGGCCTGGCGCCGGTTGGCGGCGGGATCGCTATGCTCGGCTGGCTAGTGCTCGTCATTGCGCCATTGATCGAACCGAAGAACTGAACTAGAAGGCGGGCGGGCCAGATGACCGGGTGATCGCGGGACGTCCTTCGGGACGCCTGAGGAAAGTCCGGGCTCCACGGTAATAGGACGGCGGGTAACACCCGCCGGGGGTGACCCCAGAGACAGCGCCACAGAGAGCAGACCGCCTCAGCCTGCTGAGGTAAGGGTGAAAGGGTGCGGTAAGAGCGCACCGCGTTCCCGGTAACGGGAATGGCATGGCAAGCCTCGTCCGGAGCAAGACCAAATAGGAACGGCGCGCTTTTGGCAACAAAGGCAGGGCATTACCGCCCCGGACCGTTCGGGTAGGTTGCGTGAGCCGTCCAGCAATGGCCGGCCAAGAGGAATGATCGCCAAGGGGAGCAATCCCTGAACAGAACCCGGCTTACAGGTCATCTGGCCCTTTTATCCGCCTTTGCGTAACGGCGTTTTAAATATCTGTTAAGTATAATTGCCTACAACTCACGGTGTTGCAATGCGGCCGCTCGTCCTTAGGGGATGATCGGTCGCATTTATGATTCCAGTATCTCCGTAGCGTACAGGCGTAAGTATAAATGTTTTCATTTTGTTCTATACTTATCCACTATTGGGCGTTTTTATGCTCTGAATCCTCATCTGGTGTCATTCAGAGTCATTGCATCCCACTTAATCCCATGTTAACCCTATATTCGTCCCGAAGCGACCCGGCCGGGAGGGCTGGCCAGGGGTTTCGGCGGACAGGGAGCAGGCTAAAACGGTCTGAGGCGGGTGCGTGTTTCTCTCGACCCATGAGAAGCAACTGGATTCCAAGCGGCGCCTTCTGGTCCCGCAGGATTTCCGCGCCGCCGCACTGGCGCCTCATGAGGGCGTCGAGCCGTTTGAAGGGGTGTATTGTTTTGCCGCGATCAACGCCGCGTGTCTCGAATGCGGCGGGGCCGCGTTTTTTGCCATGTACCGCGACGTGATCAACGAGTATCCGCCCATGTCCCCGACCCGCACCGCCATGCAGCGCCGTTTTTATGCCTCGATGCACCGCCTGAGCTTCGATACGGCGGGTCGCATCACCCTGCCGGAAAAGCTGTGCGAACAATTCGGCCTGGGCGGAGACGTGGTTGTTGCCGGTCTGGGCGAAAGCTTCCAGATCTGGGCGCCGCAAGCCTATGCCGATTATGCTGCCGAACAGGATCGGCTGGTCGAGGCGGCCTTTGCCAAGCGCGAGGCGCTGATATGAGTCAGCAGGTTCATGCCTCCGTCATGTTGCCCGAAGTGCTGGCCGCGCTGGGGGATGTTTCCGGCAAGCTGGTGGTCGATGGCACATTCGGCGCCGGCGGCTATTCGCGCGCCATCCTGGAGCGTGGCGCGCATGTTATTGCCTTCGATCGCGATGCCCGCGTCAGGCCCTATGTCGAGACCCTGAAGGCCGATTATCCGGATCGTTTCCAGTGGGTTAACCGCTGTTTTTCCGAGATGAAGGAAGGGCTGGCCGAACTGGGGCATGGGGCGTGTGACGCCATCGTGCTTGATATCGGCGTCTCCTCCATGCAGCTTGACGAAGCCGAGCGCGGCTTCTCCTTCATGCGTGATGGCCCGCTTGATATGCGCATGAGCGTTGATGGCCGCAGCGCCGCCGATATCGTTAATGAGGACGACAAGGACGAGATTGCCCACATCATTTGGCTCTATGGCGAAGAGCACAAGTCGCGCGGCATCGCTGCCGCCATCGTCAAGCGCCGCGAAGCGCAGAAGTTCGAGCGCACGCTTGACCTGGCCGAGGTGGTCGAGCGCGCCCTGGGCGGGCGCCGCGGCGCGCCGGTCCATCCGGCCACACGCACCTTCCAGGCCCTGCGCATCGCCGTCAATGACGAACTGGGCGAACTGGAACGCGCGCTCGACGTGGCTGAAACCCTGCTGAAGACAGACGGCATATTGGCCGTGGTGACTTTCCATTCGCTGGAAGACCGCATCGTCAAGACTTTCTTCAATGAGCGCGCCGGCAAGGTCTCTTCCGGGTCGCGTTACGCGCCGCAAAAAATTGAGGCGCGCCAACCAATCTATACGCTGGTGACGCCCAAGGCCGTGCAGGCATCGAAGGCTGAAATCGCCGCCAATCCGCGTGCGCGTTCGGCCAAGCTGCGCGCCGTCCGCCGCACCTCCACACCTCTTGTCCAGATGCCTCTTCGTCAAAAGGTCCGATCATGAACGGTTTGATGCGACTGTTTGAACAACGCGTCCGCGGTATCCGCCTGATCGAACTGGTCGGCGGCGTGTTGATGTTCGGCCTGATCTTCTGGGTGTGCCTCAGCAAGGCCAAGGAAGGCGAGGACATCCGCCGCATGAACGATCTCGACCGCCAGATTGCCGCCGAACAGACGGCCGTCGACGGCCTCAAAATTCAGGTGGCGCAACTGGAGCGCCCCGGCCGGCTGGAACAACTGGCGGTCCAGTACCTGGGCATGAAGCCAACCGATCCCAACCATGAGGCGCGGCTGGAATCCCTGGCGGAAATTTCCCGCACCGGCTCGCGTCCGGTGTCACAGGCGCCGGCCGTGGCGCTCGCTGTGCCCGCGCCCCCACCGGCGCCGGCGGCAGGGCAGGGTGATGATCTGATCACGGTAACCCCGGCCCGCAAGGCGCCGCAAGTCGCCGCTTCGGCCAGTGGCCGGACAGGAGGGCGCTGATGGGTATCTCGATCATCGAATCCACCCAGTCCGGCTTCCAGTGGGTCGCTGATCGGGTGTGGAAAGTCGAGCACGCCTTCGAGCGCGCCAATGCCTCCGGCGTCAAGGCGTCGAGCGCGCGGATGCGCATCTTCTGCATCCTGGTCGGCATGACCGTTGCCTATGTCTGCCTGGCGGGTTTTGCCACGCGGGGTTCTCTGCAGGGGCGTGGGCAGATTGCTGCCCTAACCGGCGAGCCTAATGCCAGGGCGCAGCTTGTTGACCGCAACGGGCAGTTGCTCGCCACGGACGTCAATGATTACAGCCTGTTCGTCGATCCCAATGACATGACCGGCGATGACCGCAGCCTGGTGCGCCGCGCCCTGCTGCAAATCTTCCCGGACCTGCCGCGCGACCAGATCGACAAGCCGTTCAAGATGAACCGCCGGCTGCTGCTGACCAATAATATCAAGGCGGCCAAGCGCGATGAAATCCTCAACTATGGCCTGCCGGGCATCAGTTTCGAGGCCGTGCGCGTGCGTGATTACCCGCTGGCCAATACGGGTTCGGCCTATATCGGCATGACCCAGCGCGGCGGCGAGGGCATGTCCGGTGCCGAAAAGGCCCTGCAGGACCAGATCGCCGCCAATGCCGCGACGGATCAACCGGTGACTCTGGCCATGGACCTGCGCATCCAGGGCACACTGGAAAATGAAATGCGCGCCATGGCCGTGGCCCAGCGGGCACAGAGCGCCATCGGCATCGTCACCAATGTGCGTACCGGCGAGGTTCTGGCCCTGGCAAGCTGGCCCGATTTCGATCTCAACCGGCCAGGCGCCTTCAGCGATGCCGAACGCCGCAACCATGCCGCCGTCGATCGCTATGAACTGGGCTCCATTTTCAAGGTCATCTCGATCTCGGTGGGCCTCGATACCGGCACGACCTCGCTGGCTTCCGTCTATGACGGCCGCCAGCCGCTGAAGCTCGGCAACCGCCTGATCCATGACGAACATGCCTCCAGCGAACTGCTGAGCCTGACCGACGTCTTCATCAAGTCGTCCAATATCGGCACCTCGCGGGTGGCGCTCGATGTCGGGGCCACGGCCATGACGCGCTATTACGAAGCGCTGGGGCTGTTCCGCTCCGCTGATATCGAACTGACCGAGCCAGCCTCGCCCCTGCTGCCCGGCCGCTGGTCCGACAGCTCGCTGGCCTCTTCGGCCTTCGGGCAGGGTATGGCCATCACGCCGCTCTCCTTTATCGAGGCCGCCAACGCCACGCTTAATGGCGGTTATCTGCGTCCGCTGACGATAAAGAAATATGACGGCCATTCACCGCTGCCGGGCACTCAGGTCTTCTCGGCCGCGACCTCTCGCACCATGCTGGAACTGATGCGGCAGAACGTGCTCAAGGGCACCGGCACCCGCGCCAATGCCCCCGGCCTGCGCGTCGGCGGCAAGACCGGTACGGCGCAGAAGCCGGGCAATGGCCGTTACACCAATGAGGACGTGTCCTCCTTCCTGGCGGTCTTCCCGGTCGACGGACCTGTGGATGGAGACAGATATAGTGTTCTGGTCACCTTCGACTCGCCGCAAGGTGCGCCTGAAAGCGGCGGCTCACGCATGGGCGGCCCGGTGGCGGCGCCCGTGGCGGGCCATGTGATCGAACGCATTGCGCCCTTTGTCGGCGTGGCGCGCAAGGAAGACAAGTTCACCGGACCGGGATGGGACAAGGCGCCCGTTGCCGCCGAAGATGTAACCGGAGACCACTGATGACAGCCCAGAATTCCGGTAAATGGCGGCTCTCGGACATTCTGCGGCGCGATCTCGACCAGGATCCGGTCGTGACCGGCGTGACCGCCGACAGCCGCAAGGTGGGCGAGGGCGTGCTGTTCTGCGCTCTGCCGGGCAGCGCCGCCGATGGCCGTCAGTTCATTCCGCAGGCGATCAAACAGGGCGCGGCCGCTATCCTGGCGCCCGAAGGCACATCTTCAGAGACTTTTGGCGCCGAAGGCTCCGTGGTGGTCAATGTGTCCGATGTTCGCCGGGCCTATGCCCTGGCCGCCAAGGCGTTTTACGGTGCCCAGCCGAAGACCTGCGTCGCCATTACCGGCACCAATGGCAAGACGAGCGTAGCCACCTTCTGCCGGCAGATTTTCGCCAGTCTCGGGCATAAGTCCGCCAGCATGGGCACGCTCGGCGTCGTCACGCAAAGCCCGGACGGTACGGAAACCGCCATAACCGGCCCCGGCCTGACCACGCCGGATGCCGCCGACATGGCCCGCCACCTGGCCGAACTGGCTCAGGGTGGCGTCACCCACCTGGCGCTTGAAGCCTCCTCGCACGGCATCGACCAGCGCCGGCTCGACGGTGTGTCGCTTTCGGCCGCTGGTTTCACCAACCTGACCCAGGATCACCTCGATTACCACGCCACCATGGACGCCTACCGGACGGCCAAGCTGCGCCTGTTCGAGCAACTCCTGCCGCGCGGCAAGACGGCGGTGCTGAATGCCGATTCCGACGCCTATAATGCCTTTGCCGCCATGTCGATCATGTCGGGCCTGAATGTGATGAGCGTCGGCGAGCGGTCGTCGCACCTGTGCCTGACCGGCCGTGACCTGACCGTCGACGGCCAGATTCTCTATCTCGAACATCACGGCAAAACATATGAGACCAAGCTGCCCCTGGCCGGCCTGTTCCAGGCATCGAACGCTCTGGTCGCCGCCGGGCTGGCGATTGCCGCCGGAGAGGATGCCGGCCGGGTGATCGATGCCCTGTCGAAGCTGAAAGGGGCGCGTGGCCGTCTGGAACGCGCCGGCACCAAGGACAACGGCGCCGAGGTCTATGTCGATTACGCCCATACGCCTGATGGTCTGGAAACCGTGCTGCACGCCCTGCGCCCGCATACCAAGGGCAAGCTGGTCTGCGTGTTTGGCTGCGGCGGTGACCGCGATCGCGGCAAGCGGCCGAAAATGGGGGCGATAGCCCAGAAACTGGCTGATCGCGCCATCGTCACCGACGATAACCCGCGTTCGGAAGACCCGGCCGCCATCCGTGCCGAGGTTCTGGTCGGCATGGGCAAAAGCGCCATCGAAATCGGCGACCGCAGGGCGGCGATCTTCGAGGCCGTGGCGGGGCTGAAAACCGGCGATGTGCTGGTGGTGGCCGGCAAGGGCCATGAGCAGGGCCAGATCGTGGCGGGCACCGTCCTGCCGTTCGATGATGCCAGCGTGGTGCGCGAGGCCCTGAAGGCATAGGCGGCTGTTCAGCGGCCGTTCATTCTCCGCGATGCAATCTCCCTCTGAAACGTCGTTATGCCAGGCTTGATCCGGGCCGGCATATGGCGCTATCAAGAGATGGGCATTTCAGGGGCGGATTGATGAAACACCTTACAGGATTGATCGGGCTGGCCATAACGGCCGCGTTTATGCCGTTGACGGGACAGGCGCAGAGCACGCCGCCGGTATTGGTGCATGAGGCGCAGTTCGGCACGGTGCATGAGGTGCTGGGTGATGAAATCGCCGTAGCCGCGCCGCGCGCCGGCTGTCCGGCGAAATTCCAGCCCCTGGCGGATGGGCCGTGTTTCGACAAGGTGACCCTGAAAGACGCCAGTCTGGGGCCGACCCGCGTGCTTACCGTTCTCAAGCCAGGGCAGGGCGATTGGGTATCCGGCGTTTATGGCCGTGATTTCAGGCTCTATGATCTGTTTCCGGTCGCCGAGGGGCTTCATGCCGAGGCGCTGCCGTTTGAAACCTCCGGCGTTGCCGTGCCGCGCGATTGCTTTTCGCTGGCGGGCGAACCGGTGGGCTATGCCATCGAACACCGCAAGACCGGCGATGTGGCGGTCGAGCACCAGACTGTGGTCTGCGGCGGCGGGCCGCGCCAGCCGACAGGCCCCTATACGCCGGAGGGGCCGCCCCTGACGCCGGGCAATAATGGCGTGTGGCACGTCACGGAAAACCAGCGCGTCGAAGGTTCCATGCGCTACCTGGCGACGCCAGGCACCTGCGATCCGCAATATAGTGTCAAGACCACCTGGTGCGCGCAGCCGGCCATCACCTGGATGCAGAACAATCCGGATGAGAAGGAGCTCGATCTTGTGGCCGCGCGTCATGCCGTCCAGGCCGGGGATGTGCTGACCAAGGCCGAGACCGACCAGTGGGTGCTCAAGCGCAAGGGCAGCAACAAGTTCAAGGCCGACAGCCGCTGGATCGACAAGTCGTTTATGACATCCGTCGATGGCTGCGCGCCGGTGGAGGCGATCGGCTGGTGGGTGACCGGCCGGCCCGATGGCCTCTATATTACCGAAAAGGCGCTGAACCGCTGCGGCGCCCCCCTGGCGCCGGTGCCGACCGAAATCTGGGAAGCCTATGGCGATGATTATTTTATCGTCGATTGCGGGCATGACTGGAGAAAAGGCCGTCCGCGCGACAAAAGTGACAAAAACCAGGGTGATCAGGCGGCTGAATGTTTCGACCGTGCGGGCGATTACCTGCGCCATATCGGCCGGAACAACGCCATCGTTGTGGTTTTGAATGAGCGCGCCCGTGTCGATGATCACCTCTATTCCGGCAGCTATATCAGCTATGATGTTGCCGAGGTGACGCTCAACAAGGACAGGAGCCTGTCCGCCCGCCGCCTCGACACGTTCGATCCGTCCGGTGTTTACATGAATAATTGTACGCAGGTAAACGATGGGCCGCCGGAATCGAAGGGCTTCGTCATTGTCCGCTCGATGGGCGTTAGCTGGGCAAGGGCCTATCGCTGGATGAGTTGCCCAGTGTACTAAAACTCCTCCCTAGCGAAGCTGGGGAGGTGGCAGCGCGCAGCGCTGACGGAGGGGCGCCCCGCCCGCGCTACCCGCCACCACCCCACAACGTAGGGAGGAGAATTTATACGTTAATAAACACGCGCGTGCCTAAATCCCTGAGTCGGGTTCAATGGCGTTTTCCTTTGCTGCGCGTGTGACCTATGGCTGATACCCCCCTCTGGACCTTTGATGAACTGGCCAAGGCCACCGGCGGGACACTGACCGGCATAGGCGAGGGGGCTTCACGCACGGCCACGGGCGTCAATTTCGACAGCCGCGCGCTCCAGCCGGGCGATGTCTTCCTGGCGTTGAAAGGCGCGCGTGACGGGCATGATTTCGTGCCTCAGGCGTTCCAGTCCGGCGCGGCGATTGCTGTGACGCGTCGGCCAATCGAGGGCGGGCCGTGCCTGCTGGTGCCGGATGTGCAGAAGGCTCTGGAAGACATGGCGGTCTTTGCCCGCGATCGGGCCGTGAAGGCCAAACGCGGTGCGGTGACCGGCAGCGTCGGCAAGACCAGCGTGACGCAGATGGTCATGCAGGGCTTAAGCCTGGCAGGGCGAGCCCATTCCGCCATCAAGAGTTTCAACAACCATATCGGCGTGCCGCTTACGCTTGCCAGGATGCCGGCGGATACCGAGCGGGCCGTCTTCGAGATCGGCATGAATCACGCCGACGAAATCACGCCCCTGTCGGAATTCGTGGCGCCCCATGCGGTGATCATCACCACGGTCGGCGGCGCCCATACCGAGAACTTCCCCGATGGCGATGCCGGTGTGGCGCGGGCAAAAGCCGAAATTTTCGATGGCCTGCTGCCCGGTGGGCTCGCCATCCTCAATGCCGATAACCAATGGTTCGATTTCCTCTGCCAGCAGGCGCGCGGCGCCGGTGCCCTGATCGCCGCCTTCGGCGAGCATAACGGCGTCGATGCGCAACTGATCGAGCATCGCGTCAATGGCGACCGGGCTTCGGTAGCTGCGCGCTTCCATGGCCGCGACATCATTTTCAGCCTGGCCCATACCGGCCGGCACCAGGCGATCAATGCCCTGGCCACCCTGCTGATGCTGGAGGCGCTTGATATCGATCTTGATACGTCGTTGCTGGCGCTGGAAAGCTTTGCCGCACTTGATGGGCGGGGCAAGGTGACACGCAAGCCTTTCAAAGGCGGCGAGATTACCCTGATCGACGAAAGCTACAACGCCAATCCGGTATCCATGCGCGCCACCCTGGAGTCGCTGGGAACACAGCCAAAACCCGCCGGGTCACGAAAAATTGTCGTCCTGACCGACATGCTGGAACTGGGGCCCGAAGAGGCGGCGCTCCATGCCGCACTGGCGCCGGTGATCGAGGCGCAGGATATCGACAGGGTATATCTGGCCGGACCTTTGATGAAAAACCTGTGGAACGCCTTACCGCAAGCCTTGCGCGGCGCCTGGGCCGAAACCGCCGCCGAACTGGCGCCTCGCCTGATTGAGGACTTGCAAGGGGGGGATGTGGTTATGGTAAAGGGCTCGAACGGTTCGAAAGCCGGACTGATCGCCAAGACTCTCCTGGCTCTCGACGAATAAAGGTCATCTATGTTCTACCTGCTTTACGAGCACGTCACCAGCCTGCACCAGCACTGGCCGCTGATCAATCTGATGAAATATCAGACGGTGCGCATCTTCCTGGCCATGATCACCGCCATGATCGTCGCTGTCGCCATGGGAAGCCGGTTCATCCGCTGGATGCGCGCCCGCCAGGGCAAGGGGCAGCCGATCCGCGAGGATGGTCCTTCGACCCACCTGCTGACGAAAAAAGGCACGCCCACCATGGGCGGGCTGATGATCCTGGCGGGGATTGCCGTGGCCACCGTCCTGTGGGTCGATCCGCACTCGGCCGCCGCCTGGGTCGTCTTCGGCGTGACCATGGCCTATGGCCTGCTGGGCTTTATCGATGACTATGCGAAAGTGACCAAACAGACCTCGGCGGGGCTGACCTCGATCCAGAAGCTGGTGGCGCAGATCGCCATTGCCGTCGCTGCCGTGCTGGTGCTGATGTATTATTCGCCGCAGCCGGCTGATGCCCCGCAACTGGCCACATCTCTGGTCGTGCCGGTGTTCAAGAACTTCATCTTCAATCTCGGCTATTTTTACGTCGTCTTTGGCGCCGTGGTGATCGTCGGGGCGTCGAACGCCGTCAACCTGACCGACGGGCTGGATGGCCTCGCCATCGTTCCGGTCATGATCGCGGCGGGCGCCTTTACCCTGATTGCCTATCTCGTTGGTAACGCCAAGTTCGCCGAATATCTGATTATCCATTTCGTACCGGGCGCCGGCGAGGTGGCCGTGCTGCTGGCCGCCATCATCGGCGGCGGCATGGGCTTCCTGTGGTATAACGCCCCGCCGGCCAAGATCTTCATGGGCGATACCGGTTCGCTGGCTTTGGGCGGCGGTTTGGGTGCCGTGGCCGTGGCCCTGAAGCACGAGATCGTGCTGGCCATCATTGGCGGCCTGTTTGTCATGGAGGCTTTGTCGGTCATGATCCAGGTCGGCTATTTCAAGCTGACCAAGAAGCGCGTCTTCCTGATGGCGCCGATCCACCACCATTTCGAGAAGCTCGGCTGGGCGGAATCGACCGTCGTGATCCGCTTCTGGATTGTGGCGGCCATGCTGGCCATGGTTGGCCTGGCGACTCTCAAGCTAAGGTAAGTGCTATGATCCCGGTAAAAGGCTTTGAGGGCAAGCAGGTCGCCATCTTCGGACTGGGGCGGTCGGGGCTTTCGGCGGCGCGTGCGCTGAAGGCGGGCGGCGCCCTGCCCATCCTGTGGGATGACAAGCCGTCGAACCTGCTGCCGGCCACCAAGGAAGGTTTCACGGTCGAAAACCTGAAAAATGCCGACTGGTCGCAGTTCGCCGCGCTGGTGCTGTCTCCCGGCGTGCCGCTGACGCACCCCGCGCCGCACTGGACGGTGGAGATGGCCCATGCGGCCCATGTGCCGGTGATGGGCGATATCGAACTGTTTGCCCGCACGCTCGCCTGTTTGCCGGCGCACAAGCGCCCGCGCACCGTGGCAATCACCGGCACCAACGGCAAGTCGACCACCACCGCCCTGATCGGCCATATCCTGAAAAGCGCCGGCAAGGATGTCCATGTCGGCGGCAATATCGGTGTCGGCATTCTCGATCTACCGGATATGCACGCAGGCGCCATCTATGTCATTGAAACATCGTCCTATCAGCTTGACCTGACCCTGAGCTTTTCGCCGGATGTGTCGGTGCTGATGAATATCACGCCCGATCACCTCGACCGTCACGGCGGCATGGAAGGCTATATCAAGGCCAAGCGCCGGATCTTCATGGCACAGGGCTCGAAGCAGACGGCAGTGATCGGCGCCGACGACGACTATACCTCCGCCATTATCAGCGACATGCGCGTCAATTCGCCGGTGAAACTGGTGTCGATCTCGGCGCGCCGCACGCTCGGCCAGGGCGTTTATGCGCTGAATGGCGTGCTCTATGACGGCACAAATGTTCGCGCCCGCCAAGTGATCGATCTCAAGGCCGTTCGTACCCTGACCGGCCGTCACAACTGGCAGAACGCGGCCGCCGCCTATTCGGCGTGCAAGGCCCTGGGGCTGGAGATGGACGAGATTGTCACGGGGATGCGGACCTTCCCAGGTCTCGCGCATCGGATGCAGGAAATCGGCCGTATTGGTCATGTCCGTTTTATCAACGATTCCAAGGCGACCAATGCCGATGCGGCGCGTCAGGCCATGTCGTCTTTCGATAAATTCTACTGGATCGCCGGCGGCGTGGCCAAGGCGGGCGGGATCGAAGACCTGCGCGACCTGTTCCCCCGCATCAAACACGCCTATCTGATCGGCGAAGCGGCGGAACTGTTTGAGGTGACCATAGGCAAGGCGGCGCCCTGCACACAATCGCGCCTGCTGTTCACCGCCGTGGCGCAAGCCTATGCCGAGGCGGAAAAGACGGGGCGGGAAGAGATCGTGCTGTTCTCGCCGGCCTGCGCTTCGTTCGACCAGTTTACCGATTTCGAGGCCCGCGGCGATGCCTTCCGCGATGCTGTCAGCGAGATCAAGCTCGGTGTTACCGGCGAGAAGGTCTAATCCCGCCAGTAACAGATGGGAGCTTTCTTGCCGAGTTTATGCTCCAGCACGTCTATGTCATTCTGGATATTTGGCGGGTCATATTCATCAAAAGTCAGGCCGAAACGTGCCAAAACGCTCGCCGGATACTGAATGACGGCACTATCGGGCGGGCAATGGCTATCAGCCTCGGACGGTGTCATATGATTGATCAGGTCCATCCAGCGAAAAAGAGTTGGGCTGATACCGGCTTTTGTCAGGAAAGCATCTTGGCGGCTAATGGATTCGACGGTGTAATTGTAGGTGTTGAGAAAGGTATCTGCGACATTCAGGGTGTCGTCCTGGACTGCAGATGCCTGTAGCTGTGGAAGCAACTGATCAAGTTGATCAAGCGTTGTGGCGCCATGATAAAGCAGCAGGGCATCGGGCCGGACAATTCGACGATGGCCTGCGGTGATCAGGAAGTTGGCGCAACTCGATGCACATAATTGTTCGGCGATGACAGTGGTGGGCCGATCAAGTAGACTTTCGCCGATGGCCATGGCGGCATTGACCTCCCCACCGCTGGAGCGGACGACCACAACCAGTGGCGCCGCCTTGTCGAACGCGTCAAGTTGTGCAAGCACAGGTTTGTCGTCGTTTGCCTGAATATGGCCGTTCAGGCACAAGCCGCCTTCAACGCGCTCTGTGCTTAGGGGAGCTTCGATATCAAGCGGCTTCAACCAGTCGAGGCAGGCTTGAATGACGGCAGCTTCCTGGGCGTGAGGCGCCAAGGGCGCGGCATGAACCTGCGTTCCGACGCTCACCAGACTGAGCAGCAAGCCAATGATCAATCGCTTTGGCATGAGTATCCCCCCCCCCTTTATAATCTAAAAAGACTATGTAACTAAAAGGGCTGAAAAACAAGCGGGGGTTGTCCATTGATTAAATAATCTCTTACAAATCGCGCCGAAGCTTAAGTGGATATTAACTACACTTTGGTGAATCCTGCGGTTTCAGTTCCCAGTCAAGTTGACCGCCTAAGGTTCGTTCATGGCTCACGCTTACGCCCATCCGTTCACGCGCACCGACCGTTCGCCCACCGCCATCTGGTGGTGGACGCTCGATCGCGTGACCCTGACCCTGGCGCTGATCCTGCTGGTGCTGGGCTTCTTCTTCTCGTTTTCGTCGTCGCCTGTGGCGGCGCCGCATACCAGCCATTACGACACCTTCTACTACACCAAGCGCCATTTCGTCTTCGCCCTGCTGACGGCGGTGGTGATGATCATGGTGTCCATGCTGTCGCTGAAAGGGGTAAAGCGCGTGAGTGTGCTGGCCTATGGCGGCGCCATCTCGATCATGGCCATGCTGCCGCTGATCGGTCACGCGGCCAAGGGCGGGCGGCGCTGGCTCGAACTGGGGCCTGTGGCGCTCCAGCCGTCGGAATTCCTCAAGCCGGCCCTGATCGTGCTGATCGCCTGGATGTTCTGCGAAGGCCAGAAAGGCAAGGGCGTGCCGGGCGTGACCGTCGCCTTCTGTCTCTATGCCCTGGCCATCGGCCTGCTGCTGATCCAGCCTGATGTCGGGCAGTCGATCCTGATCACCATCGCGTTCGGAGCCTGTTTCTTCATTTCGGGCGTGCCGTTTCGCTGGATCATCGGGATGCTGGGCGCGGCCGGCACGGGCCTGGTGGGGTTGTTCTTCATCCAGCCGCACTTTCGCAACCGCATCATGGGCTTCATTTCGCCGGACGCCGATTCCGGCTTCCAGGTGGCCCGCGCCAAGGCGGCCATCGCCAATGGCGGCCTGTTCGGCGTGGGGCTCAATGAAGGCACGATGAAGCGCCTGATCCCAGATCTGCATACCGATTTCATTTATTCGGTGGTGGCGGAAGAATATGGCCTGTGGCTGATCCTGATCATTATCGGCATCTTCGCCTTCATCATTATCCGCGGCCTGCTCAAGGCCATGGCGATGCAGGATCCTTTCCGCCAGATTGCCACCTCCGGGCTTTACATCATGCTGGGTATGCAGGTGCTGATCAATGTGTCGGTCAATCTCGGTCTGATTCCCCCCAAGGGCATGACCCTGCCGTTCATTTCCTACGGTGGCTCCTCCATGCTGGCCATGGGGCTGACGCTCGGCTTCATTTTAGCGTTAACACGCCGGCGTCAGGAAGAAATACCGCAGGACGATCCGACAAAATGGTAAATACAGGCCAGAAACGATTTAGTTTTTTATTCAGAACCCGCTATGGTGATTTCCAGATTTGAGTACGCCGGTTCCGGGGACTAGATGGCCACCGCTAAAAAAGCCAAACCGAGACGCAAAGCGTCTTCCTTTTCCGACAAGCCTTTGGCCGTTGTGGCGGCAGGTGGCACCGGCGGGCATATGTTTCCCGCCGAGGCCCTGGCCCGCGAACTGAATGAACGGGGCTGGGATGTGGTCCTGGCCTCGGATAAGCGCGGCGCCGCCTTTGCGGCCAATTTCCCGGCTATAGAACGTCTCTCCCTCGAAGCGGCCACCTTCAAAAAAAGCGATCCGATCGGCATGGCGCGCGCCGCCATCAAGATCGGCCTGGGCATCATGCAGGCGCGCAAGGCTTTCAAACGCCTGAAGCCCTGGGCGGTGATCGGATTTGGCGGCTATCCGTCCTATCCCGCCCTGATGGCGGCCCTGGGGCGTAAGGACATCACGCTCATCCACGAGCAGAATTCGGTGCTCGGTCGGTCAAACCGTCAACTGGTGAAGCAGGTGGATGCCGTGGCCTGCGCCTTTCCCGTGCTGCGCATGGCGCCGGCCGAGATGGAAGGGCGGGTGCAGGTGGTTGGCAATCCGGTGCGGCCGGATATCCGCGCGCTGTATGACGAGCCCTATCCGCCTATTGATCCGACCATCCACATCCTGGTGACGGGCGGATCACAAGGCGCGAAGATCCTGTCCGAAACCGTGCCGCAGGCCCTGGCCCTGCTGCCGGTTTCTCTGCGGATAAACCTGCATGTCGAGCAGCAGACCCGCGCCGACCAGATCGACATGGCGACGAAAATCTACCGGGACGCCGAGATCGACGCCGAGGTGGCGCCGTTCTTTACCGACATGGCCGAACGCCTGGGGCGGGCGCATATCGTCATCGGCCGGGCCGGGGCCTCCACCGTCTGTGAACTGGCGGTGGCCGGCAAGCCCTCCATCCTCATTCCGCTCAAGATTGCCGCCGACGATCACCAGACCTATAATGCCGAGGTGCTGAAGGCTGCCAAGGCCGCCGTGGTCATCCGCGAAGATGATGTGACGGCGGAAAAGCTGTGCAGCGAGATCCGTGCCCTAATCGAAGGGGCTGTGCTTTTGCCCATGCGCGCCAGTGCGGCGAAATCAGTGGCACGCCCCGATGCGGCCAGATTGCTGGCCGATCTTGTCGAGCGTACCGTGAAACGAATCAAAGGATAGGACGTGATGGAAAAGGCACTCGGCGCCGGTTTCATGCAAAGGGTGCTGTTCGTCATCCTTGCCATCGCGGCCGCCCTGCTGGTTTTCAAGCTGCTGGGCCTTTGGCTGCTGATCTTTGGCGCCATCGTCATCGCCACCGTCCTGCGCGCCCTGGCGGAGCCGCTGATCAAATACACGCCGCTGAACGACACATTTGCTGTACTAACCGTTCTGGTGCTGGTGCTGGCCTTCATCACCGTGACCTTCACCCTGTTCGGCTATGAGCTTGTGTCACAGACGCATAACCTGACCGAACAATTGCCGGCAGCCTGGGCCGCCCTGCAAAAGCGGCTGGTGTCACTGGGGCTGAATGACGAGGTGCAGAAACAGATGCAGAGCCTGGGGCAGCAGGCGGGGGGCGTGGCCTCGAAGCTGCCCGGCATAGCCGGTAATGTTTTTGGCGCCCTGGCCAATCTGCTGGTGGCGACCATTGCCGGCATCATCCTGGCCATCAACCCCGGCAAGTACCGCGATGGCGTGGTTTTCCTGATTGCCGATCAGCACAAGGAAAAGGTGCGCGACGCTATGAATGTGGCGGGCCATGCCCTGCGTCTGTGGTTCGTTGGCCAGTTCATTTCCATGGTGCTTGTGGGGACGCTCACCGGCATTGGCCTGTCCGTACTGGGCGTGCCCTCGGCCCTGGCGCTGGGACTTGTGTCCGGTCTGGCGCAGTTCGTGCCGATTGTGGGGCCTGTGATTTCGGCCGCGCCCGGGCTGCTGCTGGCGGCGGTCTCCGGCTGGCAGACCTTCATCTGGGCGCTGGTCATATATGTCGGCGTATCGCAACTGGAGAGTAATTTCATTACGCCGATGGTCCAGCGCAGCATCGCTTCCATCCCGGTGATCGTGACCCTGTTCGCGGTGATTGGCTTCGCCGGCCTGCTAGGCCCAATGGGCGTGCTGTTCGCCATGCCGCTGACGGTGATCATCTATACCCTGATCCGCCGGCTCTATACGGGCGAAGACGTGACGCAGGGAAAGGGCGAAAAGCCGTTCCAGGGGATGCTGAAGCGGAAGTCGAATTAAAGATGCCGCATTGGGTCTTGCGACTGATGCAGGATGCGGAAAATCATCACGGTTTCATCCTGCAGCCAATAATAAATGCTGTGGGACGCATGAACGAAACAGCGAGCGTCGGAAACAATTGTTTTAATGTCCCGGCCGGCGAAAGGGTTCGTGGCCAGCATTTCGAATGCATCAATCAAATCAACAGCGTAGTTATTGGCTTGAAGCGGTCCGAAAGTGTCGATCGAATAGCGATAGATATTCTCGAAGTCCCGTTCGGCATCGGCCGTCAGCTTATAACCGGCCACTGAGTTTCAGTTCCGTCTGGACATCTGCCATGATCTGTTGGGGTGTGCGGTTCGCAACCCCACTATTTCGCGCGTTCTCAAGCATGTCGCGCAGTTCCGCTTCGGCGCCCTTGCGCCGCTGATCCTGATGGATCAGCGCATTGACATAGGTCTCCGCATCTCCGGCTTGTTCTTCAAGCCACGACCAGGATTGTTCATCCAGCGATACCGACATCTTGCCCATGTGCGCACCTTGTTTGAGCACGGGATTATGCCCGCAAATGCGCATTACGTCAAAGGCTGATAAAGCTTCGTGACAGCCCGTTGCGGATGGTCTAAAGCCGAATCCCACCTCAATTCTGTCTGCGAATAACGCCCATGACCCTCCATTCCAGGCGCCCGACGCCTTTCGATCTCGGCCCCGTCCATTTTGTCGGCATCGGCGGCATTGGTATGAGCGGTATCGCTGAGATCATGATCAAGATCGGCTACAAGGTGCAGGGCTCGGACGCTAAGGCTTCCGCAAATACCGAGCGTCTGGAAAAGCTCGGTGCGCAGATCTTCATCGGCCACGAGGCGGCGCACGTGTCTGAAGGCGTCTGCGCCCTGGTCTATTCGACGGCGGTGAAACAGGATAACCCGGAGATGGTCGAGGCGCGCCGCCGCCGCATCCCGCTGGTGCGCCGCGCCGAAATGCTGGCCGAGCTGATGCGCCTGCAATTCTCCATCGCGGTCGGCGGCACCCACGGCAAGACGACCACGACCTCGATGGTGGCGGCCCTGCTCGATGCCGGCGGCTTAGATCCGACCGTGGTCAATGGCGGCATCATCAATAATTACGGCACCAATGCCAAGGTGGGCGATGGCGACTGGATCGTGGTCGAGGCCGACGAGTCTGATGGCTCATTCCTGCGCCTGAAATCGACCCTGGCCATTGTCACCAATATCGACGCCGAGCACTTGGATCACTGGGGCGATTTTGACGCCGTGAAAAAGGGCTTCTGCGACTTCATCGAGAATATCCCTTTTTATGGCTTCGCCGCCGTCTGCATCGATCATCCGGAAGTGCAGGCCCTGGCCGCCCGCATCGATAACCGCCGCCTGATCCCCTATGGTGTCAGTCCGCAGGCCGAGGTGCGCTGCGCCAATATTGAATTCGGCCCGGAAGGTGCGTGTTTCGACGTCATTTTCCAGCCGACCGGTGCGGAAGCCTTTACGTGGGAAAAACTGAAACTGCCCATGACCGGCAACCACAACGTTTCCAACGCCACCGCCGCCATCGCCATTGCCCGCGAACTGGGTATAGGCGAGGATGATATCCGTAAAGGTTTGGCCGGCTTTGGCGGGGTCAAGCGCCGCTTTACGACTACGGGCGTGGTCGATGGCATCCGCGTGATCGATGATTACGGTCACCATCCGGTCGAGATTGCCGCGGTGCTCAAGGCTGCGCGTCAGGTCACCACAGGTCGGGTCATCGCCGTGGTTCAGCCGCACCGCTATACCCGCCTGCGTGACCTGATGAACGAGTTCTCCTCCTGCTTCCATGATGCGGACATGGTGATCGTGGCCGATGTTTATTCGGCCGGCGAACAGCCGATCGAGGGCGTTGACAAAGCGCATCTGGTCGAGGGGCTGCACCGCTTCGGCCATCGCCATGCCGTGGCGCTTGATACCTCGGCGCATCTGGCCGGGCTGGTGGCGGCTGAGGCCAAGCCGGGTGATCTGGTGGTCTGTCTTGGCGCCGGCGATATCACCCAATGGGCCTACGCCCTGCCGGGCCAGTTAGAGGCCCTTAAAGTATGATCGGATTAGAGGCGCTTTGCGATCAAATGCGTCAATATGCGGAGATAATATCAGTACCTCCCGCTATGATGCCGAGTTGTAATGCGCCTAATCGTGGTGGCCTGCATATCGGCCTTACCTCGGATGGGAAAAAATACGTTCTGACCTATAGCGAAAAAGACCTGACAGACACGCTTTTGATCAGCAAAAAAGCTGAGCCTATTCTGGAAGCTGCATTTGACCAGTTGACTTTGAATTTAGCGGGGCAGCGAATATCCACACGCACTATCGGACCCGATGACATTCTTTCCGCACCGCAAATGCCACCCCCTGGCCATTTATTTGATTTCGAAATCAAAATGAACGAGGCTCAGGAGGATCTCTTAGGTCAGATCAATCCTCAATGGGCCGAACGACAAAAGCAGCGTAACGCGCATCTTATAAATGAGAAGAAAAAAAGGTTCGGTGAATGAGCTGGAAATCTGACCTACCTAATGTTCGAGGCAAGTTGATGTTCAACGCCGCCCTGGCGCCGTTTACCTGGTTCCGCGTCGGCGGGCCGGCCGATGTCATCTTTCTGCCGGAAGATGCCGCTGATCTCAGCGAATTCCTGAAAGCGCTCGATCCCGGCATTCCCGTCCTGACCATCGGCGTCGGCTCGAACCTGTTGGTGCGCGATGGCGGCATTGACGGCGTCGTCATCCGTCTCGGTCGCAATTTCGCCGATGTGACGCCGCGCGGCGATGCCCGTATTGAAGCCGGGGCGGCGGCGCTAGATGCCAATGTCGCCAAGGTGGCGGCGCAGAATGGCATTGCTGGTTTGGAATTCTATCGCGGCGTGCCGGGCACGATCGGCGGGGCCCTGACCATGAATGCCGGCTGCTATGGTTCGGAAACCAAGGACGTGCTGGTCGAAGCCTATGCCATCACCCGCGCCGGTGAACGCATTACGATTTCCAATGCCGACATGGGCTTCCGCTATCGCCATTCGGAACCGGAAGGTGTGATCTACACAGGGGCTCTTTTCCAGGGCACGCCCGACGATGCCGCCGCCGTTACCGAGCGCATGGAGGCCATCACCGCCCGCCGCGAACAGACCCAGCCGATCCGCGAAAAGACCGGTGGCTCGACCTTCAAGAACCCGGAGGGCAAGAGCGCCTGGCAATGCGTTGATGAAGCCGGCTGGCGCGGCAAACTCTTCGGTGCGGCCAAGTTCTCGGAACTGCATTCTAATTTCATGATCAATACCGGCGACGCCACGGCGGCCGAACTGGAAGGTCTCGGCGAGGCGGTCCGCGCCGATGTCATGACCAAGCTCGGCATAGACCTGCACTGGGAAATCAAGCGGATCGGTAAGGTGGCATAAACCCTTTCTCCTCCCTTGCGAGCCTCTTGGCGACGCGGGGGAGGTGGCCAGCGTAGTCTGGCCGGAGGGGGCGAACAGAAGAGAAGGGCTAAGCGATGACGGAAGGTAAATGCGCTATCTGGGGGACTGACCTAATTGATCAAGGCAGAGCCGGCGGTTCAGATAACATATCATTTATTTCGCCCCGCTCTGGCGGAAATTATGAAATTATATGGAGACTGCGGAATGAAATTAGTAATTTATCCTATGAAGAAAAATTAAAATTAACAACATGGCTTGTAAATGAGCGATTGAGTGGCGTTGTTTGGCCTGTAATTGACTATGACGTTATTGAAAAAATAAAAAATTCTCATGCTTTAACCACAAATCAGAGAATTGACCGATTTTTACTTTTTTGTTTTTACAAAAAAATTCGGCCAGGAAATGCTATATACGAATTTAAGAAAAGCCAAGACGGTCAGTCCAATAAAGGCTTAGTTTCTGATGAAATATATGCTTGGACTGAAAGCCTTAATTGGAGCGATTTTATAGGATTGCGAAATATTATTTCCGAATATGGTTATATATATGAGTATTCTATTTTTCCAAACGTAGCGCCTCAATATGATACAATATCAGCATCAGGTTATATGCGGATTGATGCGTTAACCGAGGTTAACTCTAATTCTAACCAAGCCTTTGTGGCCATGTGGTTCGATCCAAGCTTGGATGCTAGTTACGAAAATGCCATCGAACCTGCTATCCGAGAAGCCGGTTACGAACCGCGTATCATCCGCAAGGTCGAGCACAATAATAAAATCGATGATGAGATCATCGCCGAAATTCGCCGGTCCAAATTTGTAATCGCGGACTTTACCTGTGGTTTTTCAAAGGATGGCTCAGAAGCTATTGCGCGTGGTGGCGTCTATTATGAAGCTGGCTTTGCGCAAGGGCTAGGGCTACCGGTCATTTGGACATGTCACGAGGATATTATCAGCCATGTCCATTTCGACACTCGTCAGTATAATCACATCGTCTGGAAAGATGTGGCTGATCTAAAAGAGAAGCTTCTCAATCGTATTCGAGCAACCATCACATAACAAACGCCTTGGCCCCCTCCGTCAGCGACACCAGCCCTGCGGGCTTCGCCCGAAGAACTGGGCGCTGACACCTCCCCCGCTTCGCCAAGAGGCTCACAAGGGAGGAGAAGTAAGGTCCAATTTTCTCTAGCCTGGGAGTTACGCCATGAAAGTCGGGTTTATCGGTTTGGGCAATATGGGGGCGGCGATTGCGCCTAATCTGGTCCGGGCGGGGCATGAGGTTTCGGTGTGGAACCGGTCGCCGGAAAAGGCTGATCCGCTGGTCGCCGACGGCGCCATTCGTGCCGCCACACCGGCCGAGGCCAGCCGGGGCGAGGCCGTCTTCAGCATGCTGGCCGATGACGCGGCGGTTGAAGGCGTTTCGGAAGCTATATTGGCCAGCTTGCCTGCCGGTGGTGTCCATATATCCCTCAGCACGATCAGCGTGGCGCTGGCCGATAAACTGACCGAGGCCCATGCCGCCAAGGCGCAGCACTTCGTTTCGGCGCCGGTGTTTGGTCGCCCGCCCGTGGCCGCCGAAGGCAAGTTATTTATTGCCGCCGCAGGCAGCGATGCGGCTATCGCCAAGGCCATGCCGCTGCTGGAGGTCATTGGCCAGAAGGTGCAGGTCTTCGGTGACAAGCCTTCCGCCGCCAACCTAGTCAAGCTGGCCGGCAACTTTCTGATCGTCAATGTCACCGAAGCCTTAAGCGAAGCCATGGCGCTGGTGGCCAAGGGCGGGGTCGAAAAGGCCGACCTGCTCGATTTCCTGACCTCGACCCTGTTCGGCGCACCAATCTACAAGAACTATGGCGCGCTGATCGTCTCGGAAAAATTTGAACCCGCGGGTTTCGCCGCCGTACTGGCCGCCAAGGATATGCGTCTGGCGGGCGAGGCGGCGGACAATCTGGGTGTTTCCATGCCGCTCAATGACCTGCTGCGGGCGCGATTGGGGCGCCTGGTCGAAGGCGGCGAAGGCCATCTCGACCTGACCGGCCTGTCCTTGTTGGCAAGCCGGGACGCCGGTCTGAAATGACCCTGCTCAGCCGCGCCATTAACGCCCCGCTGATAATGGGCATTATCAATGTGACGCCCGACAGCTTTTCCGATGGCGGGGCTTATGACCCGCTCGAACAGGCGCGGCGGCTGATCAATGAGGGCGCCGATGTGCTCGATATCGGCGGGGAATCGACCCGGCCTGGCGCGGAACCCGTCAGCGCCGAGGCGGAAATCGCCCGTGTCGTGCCGGCCATCTCTGCCATTGCCGCCGAATGGCCGGGCGTCATTAGCATCGATACACTTAAGCCTTACGTGGCCCGTGCGGCCTTTCAGGCGGGCGCTACCGTTTGGAACGATGTCACGGCGCTTTCGCACACGCCGGAAAGCCTCGACGTGGCCGCCGACCTGGGGGGCGATATTATCCTGATGCACATGCAGGGCGAGCCGCGCACCATGCAGTCCGCGCCGCACTATGACGATGTGGTGGCGGAGGTGGAAACCTGGCTGCTGCAACGCGCCGAGGCCGCCATACGGGCCGGCGTGGCGCCTGATCGTATCTGGCTCGATCCCGGCATTGGTTTCGGCAAGACGCTCGATCACAACCTGGCCCTGATCCGCGCCACCGACCGGCTGGCCTCGCATGGCTTTCCGCTGCTGATGGCGGCCTCGCGCAAGCGCTTTATCGCGGCTTTGGAAGAGCGGGAAGGAGGCGTGGCCTCGGCTGCCCAGGATCGCATCGGTGGCACCCTGGCGGTGCATTTGCACGCCATTGCCAATGGCGCTAAAATGGTGCGAGTCCATGATGTGCTTGCCATGAGGCAGGCCATGCGGGTATGGAGCGCGCTCCAAGGACATTCTTGTTGACGCACTTTTTAATCCGAAAAGTGCGTGACACTTTTCGGAAAGTGCTCGAATTGAATTATCGCACGCGCGCCATCATCTATCTGATCCTTCTGCCGATCTGCCTGATCGGTGCGTTGGGCGGTACTGCGCCGCTGGCCTTTTCGTTCGCCTTTCTGGGCATTGCCATCTCGCAGTTCTTCTTCCTGTGCCCGCGCTGCGGCAAGCATGTCGATACCAAGGGCGCCGACCGCGGCAACTTCTTCTATGGTGTCTTCGAGCCGCACGAAACCGACTGCCCCCGTTGCGGGCGCTCGCGTGAAAACGTCTGGCCGCTGCAATATGTCGTCAAACGCGAACCCTGGGATGGTATCCGCCAGGACGAGGTTTAGGACCGGTTGCGCAGTTTCTGCACCAGCATCAGCAGCGCGATGGCGATAAACAGCGCGCCGCAGATCAGCAGAAACGGATCGTGGAGCATCTTGTCGATCATGAGGGCCTGTAGATATCGAAGGCACCGAGGAAAACCGGGTTTTCGATGACCGAGCCGCAGCTCAGCATATATTGCCCCGGCGGTTGCAGGTTGAATGCCGCCGGCACCAGCGGCAGGAACAGTTCCTGACCGGATTTCTTGCCGACCAGCGACAGCACAAAACCTTCCGAGCGATTGGCGCGGATCAGTTGCCCGGCCAATATCTCATAACTGGTCATTTCGTCATTGGCGTCGATCTGGTTCAGGCGGACAAGGATCAGCGTCCCGCGCATGGCGCGCAGGATCGGATGACCATTATCGGCAAAGGCCTCCGGTTCCAGTTCTATCCAACGATCTGACTCGCTCAATTGTCGCCTTCCGTAAAATCAGGAAAGGCTTCGACAAAGGCAAAGCGCGGTACATTGCCTGTCTCTGTAATGACGGTCTCGGTGAACATGGATAGCGGCCGAACCCACAGGCGGGCCTCGCCGCCGGTCTGTCCCATCGGAGCATAAAGGACCAGGTCTTCCTCAGTTTCCGAATGGGTAACGGTGCCGAAGACGCGATAGAGCTTGTTCTTGTAATGGCGATAGGTGCCGCGCGGAATGGCGCTTTTGTAAAACGAGGTTGTCAGGGGCATCCACCCCTCCTATGTGAGGTTCTGAGCCATCTATGAGCCTATTCGGCCGTTAAGGACAAGTATGCAGCGCGTTTTAATCATTGCCGGCTCCGATTCATCGGGCGGCGCCGGCATCCAGGCCGATATCAAGACGGTGACCTGCCTTGGCGGTTATGCCATGACGGCGATCACGGCCCTGACCGTGCAGAATACGCTGGGTGTTTCCGATGTCATGGCCGTGCCGCCATCGATTATCACGGCCCAGGCAATGGCCTGCCTCGATGATATCGGCGCCGACGCCATCAAGACCGGAATGCTGGCTGATATTGCCGTCATGGAGGCGGTGTCATTGGTAATCGAAGGCGCAAAAGTCTTCACCGTCATCGATCCGGTGATGGTGGCTAAAGGCGGTCATGCCCTAATGAACCATCATGCGGTAGACGCCATGAAGGCGCTGATGCTGCCGTTGGCTGACCTGCTCACGCCCAATGCACCTGAAGCCGCGGCGCTGACCGGTCTTAAGGTCGAGACCGAGGACGATATGCGCAAGGCGGGCGAAGCCCTGCTGGCCATGGGGGCCAAAAACGTGTTGCTCAAGGGCGGCCATATCGAGACGCCGGATGTGGTCGATCTGCTGATCACCCGCAAGGGCGAGCATCGCTTCACCTCGGAGCGCATCGATACCCGCCATACGCATGGCACGGGCTGCACCCTGGCCAGCGCTTGTGCGGCCCTGACACGCGAAGCCCGGCCGCTTGAGGAAACGGTCGGGCTGGCGAGGGATTATGTTGGCGGGGCGATCCTGATGGCGCCCGGCCTGGGGGAAGGCCACGGGCCGCTGCGCCATAACTGGCTGCTCTGAGTTCCCAAACGCAAGGCGTTTTGGCAAGGCCAAGGGCCGCCCGAGCTTTTGCGAGGAGGCTGCGAGGCCTCTGAGCGCTTAGCGCCTGTTGTTGTCGTGGCCTTGAACGCGGACCTTGCCTGACAAAATGTCGAGCTTGGTGTTCAGGGTATTGATCTCCGGCTGGCTCAGGCCACGGCCTGACCGTTCATACTGACGCTTCAACGAAATGATGCTGTTCAGCGAGGTGGTGAGGCGGCTGTTTTCCGCGCGGCTGATGCGGCCGGAGCGCCTGCCGTCGGCGAGACGGCCCTTCAGGTCTTGAATGCGGGCTTCGATCTTACGGCCAGCGTCGACGCCATATTGTGCGTGGGCAGCCCCTGCCGGGGCATGGTTTTGCGGTGCCGCCTGGGCGGGCAGGCTCATCGTGGCCAGGCCGGCGCTCATGAACATCAGGGCGATCATGGCTTTGGCGGATGTGAATGCTGTTTTCATGGTCATGTTCCTTTTTGAGTTTCTCGCTGCTCTCCAGCGATGACCTCAATCTACGTCTGTGAAACTGAGGCCTGCCTGAACAAGCCGCTTCAGCCGGTATTCATGTAACGGTACGGTTTTGGCCGAAATTGGTGACACTGGCGTTTGAAGCGTGAATTTATAAGGGCTGGAGCAGGCGGTAATATGTCGGGTTTGATATATTCGGCAGGGTGGGCAATTGAGGCTCGAAATAAAAAATAATTAATTTACCCAATATCTTAAGTTCAGACAGCCAAAGGGCGCAGAACCATAGGTCTGCGCCCTGAGGGATAAGAGACGTGATGGGCTGTTTAGCCGCGACGATTGTCGAAATCGTGTTTCTCGTAACGGATCTGACCTTGCAGGCGATCGAGGCGATTATCCAAGAGGCTGATTTCGTTGAGGCTCAGGCCGCGGCCGGAACGCTCATAGCTGCGCTTTTGCGAGGAAATCAGGTTCAGTTCGTTATTGAGGCGGCGGCCTTCGCGGTAGCTGATCTGGCCGGTCCGGCGGCCCTGGTCGATACGGGCATCCAGTCGAGCAATGCGGTTGCTCAACTGGGCCGAGGCGCGGTCGTCGCGGTGGTTCCAGCCAGGGCCGCGATGATCGGTGACAACCACGACATGTGCCGGGCGGGCGCTGGCAATGGCAGGCGCGGTGAGGGTGGTCAGGGCGGCGGCAGCGGCAGCCAGGGTGATCAGGGTCTTTTTCATCGTCTTTCTCCGTATTGTGTTTTCGCTGTTCCATCAGCGATGGACCCATATAAACACGTGACCCCTGAGCCTGACCTGAACGGCGCGGTTCATATTCGGTTCATGGCGAAAGAAAATTATCCACGAAATCAGGAGGATAAGTTTCAGGCGCTACAAAGAGCCTAATGCGCGAGGCGGAAAAATGCGATTTTGTTCGATCACGCGGATTGTTAAGGGAGGATAGCCGCCCCGACTGAAAAAAGGCTTGCCCTGACAGGCCCGAAAGCGCAAAGAGCGAAGGAAAATGTACCGTATAGTGGGGTCCGCATGTCGACTTTTTCCGCCAACAAACCTGCTCGCGCCCCTGAGCGTCCGTGGTTTTCGTCGGGCCCGACAAGCAAGCGCCCTGGCTGGAGCGTTCAGGCGCTTGCGGGCGCGCCGGTGGGGCGCTCGAACCGGTCCAAGGTTACGGTGGGGCGGCTTAACCAGGCCATCGACCTGACGCGCTCGATCCTGCAAATTCCGACGGACTATCAGGTGCTGGTCATGCCGGCTTCCGATACCGGAGCTTTTGAGGCCGCCATGTGGAACCTGCTGGGGCAGCGCAAGGTACAGCTTCTGGCCTTTGAAAGCTTTGGCCAATTGTGGGCCGATGATGCGGTGAGCCACCTAAAGCTTGATTGCGAAGTCCTGAGCGCGCCCTATGGCCAGTTGCCGGACCTGTCGAAGATCGATCCGCAGGCCGATCTGGTGTTCCCCTGGAACGGCACCACGTCCGGCGTGCGCGTGCCCAATTCGGATTTTCTCGATGGCCATGAAGGACTCGTGCTGTGCGATGCCACATCAGCGGCCTTCTGCATGGAACTGCCGTGGGAAAAACTCGATGTCGCCACCTTCTCCTTCCAGAAGGCTCTGGGCGGTGAGGCGGGTTTCGGCGTGCTGGTGCTGTCGCCGAAGGCCATCGACCGCCTGAACACCTGGGAGTCGGGCCGCCCGATCCCCAAGGTGCTGCGCCTGAAGGCCAAGGGTGCCGCTGACATGAAGATTATTGGCGGCGATGCCATCAACACCTATTCCTTCCTGGTGATCGAGGACTATCTCGATGCCCTGCGCTGGGCCTCGCTGGAAGGCGGGCTGGAAGGGCTGATCAATCGCTGCAACCACAATTTCAATGTCTTGCGCGAATGGGTAGGGGCCACTTCGTGGATCGATTTCGTCGCCGAAGTGCCGGAGACGCGTTCGACCACCTCGGTGTGCCTGAAGTTTGTCGATCCGGCGGTGCAATCGCAGCCGGCCGAGGTGCAGGCAAAGCTGGCAGCAAAAATGGCGTCACTGCTGGAGATCGAGGGCGTAGCCTTTGATATCAACGGCTATCGTGCCGCCCCGCCAGGCCTGCGCATCTGGTGCGGCTGCACGGTCGAGGCGGATGATATCGATTCCCTGCTGCCGTGGCTGGAATGGGCCTATGCCGAGGCGCTGACCGTATTGGAAGTGGCGTAATCCTCAATTTCCGAAGGCCTTTTGGCCTGAGGCAAGGGCAAGCGCCCGCCGCGCATGTTTGCGCGAGCCCATTTTTTCTTAAATAAGGATGGCGGCATTTGAGCTAAAATAATGGGTTACAAGCCCCGATTCATCCTCTATAGGGTGCCACCGGCTTTTCCGCGCACGCTCAGATGCGTGGCTTTTATCTGTGACCGGAGCAATCATCTTGGCAAACGTAACCGTAATTGGCGCTCAGTGGGGCGACGAGGGCAAGGGCAAGCTTGTCGACTGGCTCTCAAATCGCGCCGATGTCGTCGTTCGTTTCCAGGGCGGGCATAATGCGGGCCATACGCTGGTGGTTGATGGCAAGGTTTACAAGCTCTCCCTGCTGCCCTCCGGCGTAGTCCAGGGCAAGCTCTCGATCGTCGGTAATGGCGTGGTCATCGATCCGTGGGCGCTGTTCGATGAAATCGCCCGTGTCGAGGCGCAAGGCTTGAGCATCACGCCTGACCTGCTGGTGATCGCCGACAATGCCTGTCTGATCCTGCCGATCCATTCCGAACTCGACCTGGCGCGCGAAGCCGCTGCCGGCACCGGAAAGATCGGCACTACGGGCCGCGGCATAGGCCCGGCCTACGAAGACAAGGTGGGCCGCCGGGCTATCCGCGTCGCCGACCTGGCCGATTTTGACGCCCTGGACGCCAAGATCGACCGGCTGCTGGCGCATCACAATCCGCTGCGCGCCGGTCTGGGGCTCGCGCCGGTCGATGTTGCCGCCCTGACCGAAAAGCTGAAAGCCATCGCGCCGCGCCTGCTGTCACACGTCAAGCCGGCCTGGTATGTGCTCGATAAGGCCAAGACGGAAGGCAAGCGCATCCTGTTTGAAGGGGCACAAGGCGCCCTGCTCGATATCGACCACGGCACCTATCCGTTCGTCACCTCGTCCAATACGGTGGCCGGCCAGGCCGCTGCCGGTTCCGGCATGGGGCCTAAGAGCGTCGGCTATGTGCTGGGCATCCTGAAAGCCTATACCACCCGCGTCGGTTCCGGCCCGTTCCCGACCGAGTTGTTCGATGAGATCGGCCAGGGCATTGCCACGCGCGGCCATGAATTTGGCACCGTCACTGGCCGCGCCCGCCGTGTCGGCTGGCTGGATGCGGTGCTGGCGCGCCAGTCGATCGCCATCAACGGCATCGACGGCATTGCGCTCACCAAGCTCGATATCCTCGACGGCATTGAGACCATCAAGGTCTGCGTCGGCTACAGGGTCGGCGACAAGGTGCTCGACTATCTGCCGGCCGGTTTCAAGGACCAGCAGGGCATTGAGCCTGTTTATGAAGAGATCGAAGGCTGGAGCGAAAGCACGCAAGGCGCCCGCTCGTGGAAGGATTTGCCGGGCAATGCGGTGAAATATGTCCGCCGCATCGAGGAACTGATCGGCGCGCCGGTGGCCCTGCTGTCGACCAGTCCTGAGCGAGAAGACACCATTCTCATGCGCGATCCATTCCAGGACTGACGGCAGGTTGGTGGCTTCCGGAAACAGAAAAAGTGCGAGAAGACACCATCCTCATGCGTGATCCGTTCCAGGACTAGACAACGCGCGTTGCTTTTTTAAATTCGCCTGAATTTTGCAGCGCCATAAAATCTATTTTTACTAATCGGGCATAGGATTGCGGCACAATATCAGCAGAGTGTCCTCGTGTTTTCGCTCGATCCCAAACTGGAAGCCAAACTGAAACCGCATCTGAAGCGGGTATTGGTGCTGGAAGGCAATCCGGCCTATGCCCGCATCCTGATGGATATGCTGCGCGTGCTGGGGGCCGAAAAGGTCCAGGTTGAAACGGACGACCGCAGCGCCACCCTGATCTGCCAGGATTTCGATCCGCAGGTCATTTTCTGCGATCTCAAGGGACCAAATATCGAAGGCGCGTCCTTTGTCACCGGTCTGCGCCGTTCGGACATGAAATGCCGCAAGATCCCGGTGATCATGATGGCGCCGAACGACCTGCCGGAAACCCTGAAGCAGGCACGTGATTGCGGCAGCGATGAGATCATGAAGAAGCCGTTTGCTTCAGGTGACCTGTTGCAACGCCTGGACCACGTCGTCACCAAGTCGCGGCCATGGATCGAGGCGGTGATGTATGTCGGGCCGGACCGCCGGCGGTTCAATTCCGGCTTTGGCGGCGCGACGACACGACCTCCGGAAAACATGTCGGACGGCATGAAGCGTCTGGAGCAGAGCGTGCGCATCCTACGCGCTGCCGCCGATCAGTTTGATAATGACCGCAAGCAGGCGAGAAGGGCCATTACAGCCCAGCTTGAAGTCCTGGTGCCGGCGTGCAAGGCGATCACCGATCCGAAGTTTAAAGCCGCCGTGACGGAAATCTTCACCGCCTACAAGTCCAATGAAATGACGGGTGAGATGCTCAAGGCGCCGGTCGCTGCCCTGGCCAAGCTCTTCCGCATCGACGACGCCAAAAAAGAAAACGCGGCATAACGCCCGCGGTCATAAATGGCCGCGGGCATTATCTTGCTTTAAGCTCAATCGCCGCAGGGGCTTTACGCGCAAAAATGCGCGGCGGGCGCTTGCCCTTGCCAGGCTGTATACAGCCTGGCGTTACAGTCCTCAGGCCGGAACCGGTGTCGCTGCCTGCGAGGCGGCGATCATGGCCTTTTGCAGCTTCTCAAAGGCGCGCACCTCGATCTGGCGGACACGTTCGCGCGAGACGCCAAAGCGCTCGGCGAGGTCTTCCAGAGTCGTGGGTGAATCCTTAAGGCGGCGCTCGGTCAGGATTTCCTTTTCACGGTCGTTCAGTTCGCCCATGGCGGCCTGAAGTAGGTCCATGCGCTGGCCATATTCCTCATTGTCAGCCAGGACGGTTTCCTGCGATTGCTGGGTGTCATCGACCAGCCAGTCCTGCCATTCCGACTCGCCTTCGGCAGCGCGCAGGGGCGCGTTCAGCGACGAATCGGCCGAGGACATGCGGCGGTTCATGCTGACGACATCGGCCTCGGAAACGCCGAGCTTGGTGGCGATCTGCTCGACATGTTCGTGGCGCAGGTCGCCGTCTTCCAGGGCGGAAATTTCCGACTTCACCTTGCGCAGGTTGAAGAACAGTTTCTTCTGCGCGGCGGTGGTGCCCATCTTGACCAGCGACCAGGAGCGCAGGACGTATTCCTGAATCGACGCCTTGATCCACCACATGGCATAGGTGGCCAGGCGGAAGCCACGATCGGGGTCGAACTTCTTGACCGCCTGCATCAGGCCGACATTGCCTTCGGAAATGACTTCGCCCACGGGCAGGCCATAACCGCGATAGCCCATGGCGATCTTGGCGACGAGGCGCAGGTGCGAGGTGACCAGCTTGTGGGCGGCCTTGGGATCCTGATGCTCGGTCCAGCGTTTGGCCAGCATGAACTCTTCATCCTTGGCCAGCATGGGGAACTTGCGAATTTCCGACAGATAGCGATTGAGGCCGCCGTCCGGCGTCAGGGCCGGCAGGCTGGCACCGTCGCGGGTGGCGAGGTTCGAAGAGGAGGAGGTCAGGGCAAGAGAACTCATCGGCGCGTCGCTTTCTGTAGAATTTTCTGTTTCTGGTCGGGATTCTGACGAGCGGTCAGAAAAAGGAAGTGTGTCGGACATGAGACCCGCGCCTTGTCAGTGAGGGGGAGCACAGACGAAGGGGATATCCTGCCCGACAACTGCGCCTAGATTTAGGAAGCCTTTCGGCGAAAAAAAGACCCATAAACTGCGAAATCGCAAAAAAATGGCATCAAGCTGCGAATTTGTTGCAGAAAGGTATCACACCAGGCGGTGTTACATGATCACACTTAGGTGAGTGCGTTGCGGTATGGCTAATACATATCCGCCAGAGCGTCGGCGAGTTCCTGCATGTCATCGGGCAGAGGGGCTTTGAATTTCAACTTCTGGCCAGTGATCGGGTGGATAAAGCCCAGAAGGCCGGCGTGAAGGGCCTGGCGGGTGAAATCCAGTTCTTTCAAAATGGCCTGGACCTCCTTGGCCGGCGCACCGGAACCATAGACCGGATCGCCGAGGCAGGGGCAGCCGAGATGGGCCATATGGACACGGATCTGGTGGGTGCGGCCGGTTTCCAGCCGGCAGGTCAAGAGAGCGGCCAGCGGTTTGGTGTCGCCGTAGACCTCTTCAAGCTGGTAATGGGTGATGGCTTCGCGGCCGCCGGCGCGCAGCACGGCCATTTTCTTGCGGTCATGGTGCGAACGGCCGATCCGCGTGGTTACCGTGCCGGACATATAGCGCGGGGCGCCGCGGACGATCGCCTTGTATTCCCGGTCGATATCATGGCGCGAGAAGAGTTCGCTCAAGGCGCGGTGGGCCACGTCTGATTTGGCGGCGACCAGAATGCCGGACGTGTCCTTGTCGAGCCTGTGAACAATGCCGGGCCGCAGCACGCCACCAATGCCGGAGAGAGTGTCGCCGCAATGGTAGAGCAGGGCATTGACCAGGGTGCCGTCGCGCGTGCCGGGCGCCGGATGCGCCGCCATGCCGACGGGCTTGTTGACCACGATCAGGTGTTCGTCCTCGAACAGGATATCGAGCGGGATGTCCTGTGGCTCAGGCTTCGCGGCGACGGGGGCGGGGATGCTGAGCACATAGGTGCCGGCGCGCGCCTTGTGCTTGCCGTCGGCGATCACCTTGCCGTCGATGCTCAGGCGGCCTTCGGCGATCAGGGCCTGCAGGCGGGCGCGGGAAAGGTCGGTGAAGTGACCCGCCAGGACGCGATCCAGCCGTTCGCCCGATTCGCCGGCTTCAATATCCGCGGTCAGGATCTGGCTGTCACCGGCCTCATCATCGGGGGAGAGATCGTCGTCATCAATGTCGTCAGGCGTGTTGGTCATGGATACTTGTGGCCGTCAAAAAGTAAGAAACCCCACCACCATCCGCCTTCGCCTGAAGGCTGCGCCGGACGGTCCCCCTCCCCGGTAAACTGGGGAAGTATAAAACAAAAACACCGGAAACCAGTGGTCTCCGGTGTTTTTATAACTGTAGCAAACAATCCGAAGACTATTCGATGTCTTCGTTGATCAGGCCGATCTTGAGATAGCCATTTTGTTGCAGTTCGTTGATCACCTTGACGAAGTCGGCATAGGTGATGTCCTTGTCGCCGCGGACCAGAACGCGCTGTTCGCTGAGCGGGGTATTCGGGTCGGTGACGCGCAGCGCGGCCGCCACGTCGCCGATCAGGCGGTCCATGCTGGTCTTTTGTGGCCCGATATAGATGTCATCGGGGCCCATGATCGAGATGAACACCGGGTCAGGGCGCTTTTCACTCGTGGGGGGTGCCTTCGCGGGCGGCAGGTCGAGCTTGATCGACACCGTGGCGGCCGGGATGGACACCATGAAGATGATGAGCAGGACGAGCATGACGTCGACGAAAGGCGTGACGTTGATGTCCGAATTCTGTGCGATGGTATACCGGCTACCGCCGCCGCCGCCGAGCTTTGCGCCCATAGTCTAACTCCCTTTGTGCCACCGCAGGCGAACAGCCCGCAGGGGAAGAACATTATGCCATCGGCTCAGCGACCGCGCATCGAGTGCGCCGCCTTTTGCCGGTCGGAAGCGATTTAGGACAACTCCCGGATAAAAGTAAAGCCTGAAAGGCACTCAAACCGACCCATCATTAAGAATATTTCATGTCCGGCGCCTCTGTAGAAGCCAAAACGCCGGAAATCAGGAAGCGGCCGGCGTTATCCCAAATCATGGGAGGCGCTATTCGATGTCTTCGTTGATCAGGCCGATATTGAGGTAACCGTTCTGCTGCAACTGGTTGATCACCTGTACGAAGTCGGCATAGGCAATGTCCTTGTCGCCGCGCACCAGGACGCGCTGCTCACTCAAAGGCGTGTCCGGATCTGAAATACGCAGGGCGGTCGCCACATCGCTGATCAGGTTGGTCATGCTGGTTTTTTGCGCGCCGATATAGATATCGTCCGGTCCCATGACCGAAATGAAAACCGGATCGGGGCGCTTCGGGCCTGGCTGCGGTTGGGCCGGTGGCAGGTCCAGCTTGATCGAGACGGTGGCGGCCGGAATCGACACCATGAAGATGATCAGCAGCACCAGCATGACATCCACGAACGGCGTGACATTGATGTCGGCATTCTGCGTGATGGTGTAGCGGCTGCTGCCGCTGGCTCCGATTTTGATAGCCATGATTGCCTCTCCTTTTCACATTGCGTGACCATAATTTATGCCTTACATTATATTTTGTAAAGCAAGGTATATGAAAAATACGCAGGCTGAAGGTCAGGCAATAAAAAAGCGGCCCTGCCGGAGCAGGGCCGCTTTTTCGGAAAGGTGGGAGTCTTACTTATGCGTCAGGCGCATAAAGCGTTCCTGAAGCGCAATGTCGGTCTTGAACACGCCGGTAAAGCGGGTGGTGACCGTGGTGACGTTCTTGTGGTGGACGCCGCGGGTGCTCATGCACTGGTGCTCGGCATCGATCATCACCGCCACACCGAGCGGGGCCAGCGAGTCCTCGATGGCGTCGGCCACCTGCTTGGTCATGGTTTCCTGGGTTTGCAGGCGCTTGGCGAAGATTTCGACGACGCGGGCGATCTTGGAGATGCCGACCACCTTGGAGGTCGGCATATAGGCGACCCACGCCTTGCCAAGGAAGGGCGCCATATGGTGTTCGCAGTGCGATTCGACATCGATCTCGCGCAGCATGACCATATCGTCATAGCCCTGAACGTCCTCGAAGGTGCGCGACAGCTCCTTTTTCGGATCGGCCTGATAGCCCTGGAACCATTCCTCATAGGCATCGACCACGCGCTTGGGCGTATCGATCAGGCCCTCACGTTCGGGATCATCACCCGCCCAGGCGAGCAGGGTCTTCACGGCCTTCATGGCTTCCTCGCGCGACGGGCGGTTGGTGAAGGTGACGACGCTCTTGGGCTTGGAGGTGTTGAGCAGGCTGTTTTCAGCGGAGGTCAGGTTCGACACAGGATCAAGGCTATCCATTATAAATACAGTTCCCCGAGGGCCGAGTGGCGCCGGAACGACGGTTCCGGAATGACGCGTGACATCCCTCATTTGGCCTTATGCTTGACGCTTTCACCAGACGATGGCAGCAGCCGAAACACGCAGCAGACAGTCCCTTATACTACACATAGGCCGAAATTGGATCATTCCGGCCGAGATTTTCCGTGGTGCAAAGGTTCGCCGGTGTCTATATGGGAGGGAGCCCTTTGATTACAACCGAAAATCTCCAAAAAGCGCCTATGACACTGTACATACACGACACGCTGAGCGGCCAGAAGGTGCCGTTTGAACCGACAAATCCCGATCGCGTGACGATGTATGTCTGTGGGCCGACCGTTTATAACTATGCCCATATCGGCAATGCGCGGCCAGTCGTGGTGTTCGATGTGCTGTTCCGTCTGCTGCGCCATCTCTATGGCGAGGACAAGGTCGTTTACGCTCGCAACATCACCGACGTGGACGACAAGATCAACAAGAAGGCGATCGACGAAGGCGTTGACATCTCCGTCATCACCAACAAATTCGCCGATATCTATAATGCCGATATGGCGGCGCTGAATGCCCTGCCGCCGACCTATCAGCCGCGCGCCACAGAGCACATGCCCGACATGGTGGCGATGATAGAAGACCTGATTGCGCGGGGTGCAGCCTATGTCACTGACGACGGTGAAGTCCTGTTCCGAGTGGCGGATTATGATGGTGGCTCAGGCCGCTATGGCAAGCTGGCCAAGCGGTCTTTGGATGACATGATCGCCGGTGCGCGGGTTGAGGTGGCCGAAAACAAGGACAATGCCGCCGATTTCGTGCTGTGGAAACCGTCAAAGCCGGGCGAGCCGGAGTGGCCGGGGCCCAAAGGTTTGCCAGGGCGTCCGGGCTGGCATATCGAATGCTCGGCCATGAGCGAGGCGAAGCTTGGCCTGCCAATCGATATTCATGGTGGCGGCCAGGATTTGATCTTCCCGCACCATACCAATGAGATAGCGCAATCCTGCGCCGCGCATGGTCATTCCGATCCTGCCGCCTATGCGAAATACTGGATGCACAATGGCTTCCTCGATTTCTCCGGCGAGAAGATGTCGAAGTCACTGGGCAATGTCGTGCTGGTCCATGACCTTATCAAGGACTATCCGGGCGAAGTGATCCGCTGGGCCTTGCTGAGCGGACATTATCGTTCGCCACTCAATTGGACGCCGGAGTTGCTGGAGCAAAGTCGAAAATCATTGGACCGCCTTTACGGCATACTGTTGCGTGCTAAAGACATTCCGCTTCAGGAAGTCTGGCCAGACGATGTGATCTTCGGACCATTGCTTGATGACTTAAATACTCCCGGAGCCGTTGCTCGACTTTATGAGATTGCTCCTGCACTCGACAGTATGGTGGAGCGTAACGATCCTGCGCGAGTGAAGACATCTTTTATGGCTTTGGCTAACGTCCTTGGCATCCTCCAGCAAGACCCCGAAGTCTGGTTCAAGCAGGGGGCCTCCGACGATCTGACCGCTCAGGTCGAGGCTCTGCTGGCTGAGCGCGCCGCCGCCCGCGCCGCGAAGAACTGGCCGGAATCGGACCGCATCCGCGATGCGCTCAATGCGCTCAATGTCGAGGTCATGGACGGCCCGCAGGGCGCGACCTGGAAACTGAAAGGCAAGGCATAATGGCGCTCAAGATTGAAAAACGCGTCGGCATTGCCGCGCCGATTGACGATGTTTATGAGGTCATCGCCGATATCAATGCCTGGCCGGAATGGAGCCCCATCCACAAAAAGGCCGAAGGCGAACTGCATTTCGGCGCTCCGGTGCATCTGGAAGAATATTTCGAGGGTCTCGGCACCTGGGAAACCGATGGCATCATCGCCGACTGGACGCCCCTGTCGCATATCCATATCACCGTGCCGAAGCCCTTCTATGCCGGCAGCCTGATCCGTTATTTCGAGTTCGATGCCCTGTCGGAATACGGCAGCAGCTTCTCGATCGGAGCCCTGTTCACGGGCTTCCTGTCGGAGCGTGAAGGCAAGGCCTACCGCGAGCATATCCGCACGGGCTTTGCCGCTTTCGGCGAGGCCCTGAAGGCGCGGGCCGAGGCCAGATTCGCCTCTAATCCGCACGCCTCTTCGGTCATTGTGCCGCCGGTGCCGAAGGAAGACCCGCTGCATAAGCCAAGGCCGAAATGGCTCAACACCCATTTCTGGGGCAAGAAGAAATAAGCCTTGCTACTCTCCCCCTCTTGGAGGGGGAGGTG
>NZ_JBQCHT010000005.1:0-5875 GCF_051954415.1 Asticcacaulis sp. | reverse complement strand
AACAAAGGCGCGATGACATCCCATTCTGTATCGGTCAACTCGTAGCGGCGACGCGTCATGAAAAAGGCTCCCTGTTCACCGGAAGCCTTGAATCACGATCAGTTCTAAATGGGAATCCCGTTTATGGGTTTACGCCCTAGGTCGCGTTTGAGGCACAAAACGGCCAGTCCGGCGGGGATCAACGCGGCCAGGAAACTCAGGCCGGCGATACCGGCCACGGACGCCGTTTGCAACAGGGGCAGGACATCGACCAGTGTATAGCCCAGCGCGCCAAAGCTGCCGTTGGGCGACACAAGGCCATAGAGATATTCGATGGCGGCGATCATGGCGGCAAAGCCCAGTACAGCCGCCGTCGGTGATACGCGGTGATACAGCCCGCGCATAAACAGCACCGCCAGGGCAAACACCAGCGCCTGATACAATGCCAGCCCATAGATCAGCGGCAGGACGCGGCCATAAAACCACATCGGCCCCGCCTCGCCCATCAGGCCACAGGCAAGGGCCAACCCGAAGACCGGCCGCGCTTTCGGCGCGCGCATCGCATAAACCAGCAGCGGCACCGGCGCCACCAGCACCAACCAGCCGAATTGCCCGGTATCGCGGCTCACCGCCAGCAAGGCCCCCGATAACAATGCCGCGCCTATACCCCACAGTTTCATTGCAGCCCTTCCTTCAGATATATCCGTTCCGCCGACCGCAGGCACAAGGCGGTGAAATCCGGCCGCGACAGGTTGAACCGGCCGGAGCGATGCAGACCCACCAGACCCTGCAACACGCCCCAGACCGCCATGGCCAGCTCGAGCGGCGGCCCTTCCCGAACCAGCCCCTGTGCCTGGCCTTCAGCGAGGCGGCGCGCAAATTCGCCGACGACCGGCGAGCGTCCTGCCTCGAAATCCTCCGGATAGATGCGTTCGGCGCGCGTTTTCAGCACGAAGGCGGCATCGAACAGTGCCGGCTCATCGAGCGCATAATCAACGAAGGCTGCTGCCATGGCTTCAAAACCCGCCAGCAGCGGCAAATCGGTCATCGCCTGAATACGGGCCTGCCACCGGCTGAGCGCATATTCGCCCAGAGCCTGCAACAGAGCGGCCTTGTCGACAAAATGGCGGTAGACGGCCATGGGCGTGATGCCCGTCTTCTGGCCGACGGCGCGCAGGCTCAGACCTTCCAGTCCTTTGGCTTCGAGTTCGGCGATGGCAATGGTCAGGATGCGGTCTCTGGTTGTCATGTATACAGTGTATACCTTGTCGCATCATGTGACAAGCGACAAAATTCGTCCCTAAAAACAACCCACCTGCGATAATCGGATAAAATTCAGACTTTGGTAAGATTGTGGCAACGGTCCCTTAACCAAAGCTGTTCACTATGGCTCGTGAAAAGCCCTGCCCGGAGTCTCATTTCCGTCAGGGCGAGCAGTAAACACGGGGTATGTTGTGGACGACTTAATTGCTGAATTCCTGACCGAAACCGCTGAAAGCCTTGAGGTCGTCGATAGCGAACTGGTCAAGTTCGAAGCCAATCCCACCGAGCGTAAAACCCTCGACAACATTTTCCGCCTCGTCCACACGGTCAAGGGCACCTGCGGCTTTCTGGGGCTGTCGCGCCTCGAAGCCGTGGCCCACGCCGGCGAAACCCTGCTCGGCCGCTTCCGCGACGGCAAGCTGGAAGTTACGCCTCTGGCCGTGACCCTGGTCCTGCATTCCATCGACCGCATCAAGGTAATCCTGGCCGGCCTCGAAGCCACCGGCAACGAGCCCGATGGCGACGACCACGACCTGATTTCGCAGTTAGAGGCCATGGCCGAGGGTCAGGAAGTCGATCTCTCCACCGTCAAGACCGTCGAAGTGCCGGATCGCCCGATCGGTGCCGAAATCGACGCCGCTGAAATCACCGCGCCGGCGCTTGGCGTCGGCGATATCGACCCAGCCACCGGTCGCGCCCTGCGTCCCGGCGAGGTGTCTGAAGCCGAACTGGAAGCCGCCTTTGCCGCCGCAGATGGCCCAGAGGACGGCCTCAAGCCCGGCGATATCGATCCCGCCACCGGCCGCCAGTTGCGCCCCGGCGAAGTCTCCGAAGCCGATCTCGAAGCCGCCTTCGCCGCCGCCGAGGCGCCGGACTGGATGAACGATTCGGCGCCGGAACCGGTCGCCGAAGTAAAGCCTGAGCCCGTCAAAGCGCCTGAACCGGTCAAGGCCGCGGCACCCGCCGCGCCGAAAGCGCCCGCCGCGCCCGAACCTGCCCCCTCGCTTGGCGGCGAAGACGCGCAAGGCATCGCCACCACGCAATCGATCCGCGTGTCGGTCGATGTGCTCGAAGGTCTGATGACCCTCGTCTCGGAAATGGTGCTGACCCGCAACCAGCTTCTCCAGATTTCCAGAAATCGTGAAGATTCCGCCTTCGCCACCCCGCTGCAACGCCTATCCACCCTGACCGGCGAGTTGCAGGACAGCGTGATGAAGACCCGGATGCAGCCGATCGGCGCGGCGTGGAAAAAGCTGCCCCGCCTGGTACGCGACCTTAGCTACGAACTCGGCAAGAAGATCGACCTCGTCATGGAAGGCGAAGGCACCGAACTCGACCGCCAGGTGCTGGAACTGATCCGCGATCCGCTGACCCATATGGTGCGCAATTCGGCTGACCACGGCCTGGAAGGCACCCAGGAGCGTATCGATCTCGGCAAGCCGGCCAATGGCACCATCAAGCTGGCGGCCTTCCACGAAGGCGGCTACATCGTCATCCGCATCGCCGATAACGGCCGCGGCCTGAATACCGGCCGTATCCGCGAAAAGATCATTGAAAAGGGCCTGGCCTCGCGCGGCGAAGTCGAGGGCATGAATGATCAGCAGATTCACCGCTTCATCTTCGCGCCCGGCTTCTCGACGGCGGCGGCGGTCACCAACCTCTCCGGTCGCGGCGTCGGCATGGATGTGGTGCGCACCAATATCGAGCAGATCGGCGGCCAGATCGACCTGAATTCGGTGGCCGGCCAGGGCACCACCTTCACCATAAAGATTCCGCTGACCCTGGCCATCGTCTCGGCCCTGATCGTTGGTGCCGGCGCGCAGAAATTCGCCGTGCCGCAGACCTCGGTCATGGAACTGGTCCGCACCGGCGCAAACGCCGAACACAGGATCGAAAAGATCAATGACGCGCTGGTCCTGCGGCTGCGTAACAAGCTGCTGCCGCTGGTCCAGCTTGGCCCGACGCTCCAGCTTGAGGCGGCGAAGGACGAAGACGCCACCTTCGTCATGGTCATCCAGGTCGGCGAGCGCCGCTACGGCCTGGTCGTCAATGACGTGCTGGATACCGAGGAAATCGTCGTCAAGCCGCTGGCCACCATCCTGCGCGATGTCGATGTCTTCTCCGGCGCCACCATCCTGGGCGATGGCTCGGTGGTCCTGATCCTCGATCCGAACGCGATGTCTGAGCGCGCCGGCAACATGCTGGAAGAAAAGGCCGCCGAAGAAACGGAAGAGACCGTCACCGATGCCGGCAGCCAGAAGGTCGCCATGCTGCTCTTCAAGGCCGGCAACGGCGCGCCGAAGGCGGTCGAACTTGAGCATATCACCCGCCTCGAACACGTCGAATCGTCGCAGATCGAGATCATGGAAGGCCGCGCCGCCCTGCAATATCGCGGCAAGCTGATGCCGATCCTGACCGTCAACAGCGATTTCTCCGGCCTGCTTTCGGCCCACAGCGACGAAACTCACATCCAGCCCCTGCTCGTCTTCACCGGCGAAGGCTATGCCATGGGCCTGGCGGTCGATGAGATCGTCGATGTCGTGGAAGACCACATGACCATCGAACTGTCGGCCGATCGTCCGGGCGTTCGCGGCACCGCCATTGTGGCCGGCCGCGCCTGCGAAATCCTCGATGTCGATTATTACCACCTGCGCGGCCTGGCCGAACACCAGCGCCACCCTGCCGCCACCAATGAGAAAGCCGTCGCATGAGCCTGCGTGATTATGTAACCCTCCGCGTCGGCGGCCAGCTTTTCGGCGTCGATGCCGCCCGCGTCCATGATGTCTTCCATCCGCGCGGCCTGACCCCCGTGCCGCTGTCACGCGCCGAAATCGCCGGCGTGCTCAACCTGCGCGGCCGCATCGTCACCGCCGTCTGCGCCCGCCGGCGTCTGGGCCTGCCGCCCCGCGAGGAAGGCGCGCCTGAGCCCCTGGCCATCGGCCTGGAAGTGCATGGTGATTCCTACGGCCTCGTCATCGACTCGGTCGATGAGGTGCTGAAGCTTGACGATGAAAAGTTCCACGCCCCTCCCGGCAACCTCCCCCCCCGCTGGGCAGAAATAATCGTCGGCGTTTATCAATTGGAAAAGGAACTTCTGATAGTGTTGGATCCACACACGCTTTTGGATGCAGCCCATCTGAAGGCCGCATAAACGCCTTTTAGAATATTAGGGGAAAACAGGATGAAAACCTGTCTCGTTGTCGATGATAGCCGCGTGATACGCAAGGTCGCCAGACGCATCCTGGAAAACCTGCAATTCGAGGTCTCCGAGGCCAATGACGGCCTGGAAGCGCTGAAATCCTGCAAGGAAAAGATGCCCTCGGCCATCCTGCTCGACTGGAACATGCCGGTCATGGATGGGATCACCTTCCTGCGCCAGTTGCGCAAGGAAGACGGCGGCAAGGTCCCGGTCGTGGTTTTCTGCACCACCGAAAACGACCTGGCCCACATCACCGAAGCCCTGACCGAAGGCGCTTCCGAATACATCATGAAGCCGTTCGACGGTGAAATTCTCGAAGCCAAGTTCTCGGAAGTCGGCCTGCTGTAATATCCTGACGACTCTGGAAGCGCCCCAAGGCGGGCGCTTTCGGGGAGGAAACGCCTAACAAAAAAATATCGCGTATTCACTTTTTCCGGCTCCATTCATGTCTTTGAATCCCCATACCGCTGCGTCCTTGCGGCCCCTGAAGATCATGATCGTCGATGACTCGGCAGTCGTGCGGGGGCTGATCTCGCGCTGGCTGGAACATGAGCCGGACATGATCCTGGCCGGTCTGGCCATCGATGGCGCCAAGGGCGTGGAAAAGGTCAAGGAAATCCAGCCGGATGTGCTGATCCTCGACATCGAGATGCCGAACATGGGCGGTCTCGAAGCCCTGCCGAAGCTGCTGGCCGCCAAGCCGGGCCTGAAGGTGCTGATGGCCTCGACGCTAACGACGCGCGGCGCCAATGTCACCCTGCGCGCGCTCGAACTGGGCGCCGCCGACTACATCCCGAAGCCCGATTCGACCCGCATCGGCGGCGCTGACGGCTTCCGCACCGAACTGCTGACCAAGATCCGCGCGCTGTGCGGCCGCACGCGCTCGTGGCCTGCACCTGCCGCGCCGGCACCGGCAACCGAAAAGCCCGCCACGCTGGAGCGCCCCTCGGCCCTGACACCTCGTCCCGCGCCTGTCATGGCGCCAAAGCCTGTCATTACACCGGTCGCACCGATCGTGCGGCCGCGCAGCACCGGCCCCAAGCGCATAGACTGCCTCGTGGTCGGGGCCTCTACCGGCGGCCCGCCGGCCCTGCGCGCCTTCCTGCTCGGCCTCGGCCCTGACTGGAAGATCCCCGTGCTGATCGTCCAGCACATGCCGGCCACCTTCACCGCCATTCTCGCCGAACACCTCGACAAGGCCCTGCCGCAAAAGGTGCAGGAGGCGAAGGACGGAATGCTGATCGAGAGCCGCAACATCTATATCGCCCCCGGCGACTGGCACATGACCATCAAGAACGACCCCATCGTCAAGCAGATCAAGCTCGACCAGGGGCCGCAGGTCAACTGGTGCCGACCGGCCGTCGATCCTCTCTTCCGTTCGGCCGCCGAGGTTTACGGCAACCACGCCCTGGGTGTCGTCTTGACCGGCATGGG
>NZ_JBQCHT010000004.1:0-42908 GCF_051954415.1 Asticcacaulis sp. | reverse complement strand
CGCGCTACCGCGCGCTCACGCAGGTCCATGGACAAAGGACGACCCATCACTGCCTCCAGCAAAAAACGGCTGAAGGTAGTGAATCAAAATATCGCTGATTTGGGAATCCCGATTCAGCTAAAACTCATACCGCTCTAGCGTTTGGATGATTATATAACCAAATAAAAAGGGCCTCCTAAAGAGGCCCTTTTTATTTGGTATTAAGCCTGCCCATACGCGAATAACATATGGGTGCAGGGGCTGTGCCCCTGCGTCTTTCATCTTACTGACAGGCCAGGCATTCCTCATAGTCCGTCTTCGGCGTGTCCATCTTTTCGACGGCTTCCTTGGTGTCGCTGCCGGCGTGCGAGGCGCGCTGAACTGACTTGGAACGCAGATAATAGAGCGACTTGACGCCCTGTTCCCACGCCGTCCAGTGCAACATGTGCAGGTCCCACTTGTCGACATCGCCGGGCAGGAAGATGTTCAGCGACTGCGACTGGCATATTTCCGGCGTGCGGTCGGCGGCCAGTTCAACCACCCAGCGCTGGTCAATTTCGAAGGCGGTCTTGAAGACGTCCTTTTCATCCTGCGACAGGGCGTCGAGGTGCTGGACGGAGCCTTCGTGCTGGACGATCGAATCCCAAACGTCCGACGTGTTCAGACCCTTTTCTTCCAGCAGGTCGACGAGATAGGGGTTCTTGACGGCAAAGGAGCCGGAAAGCGTCTTGTGGGTATAGATATTGGCAGGGATCGGCTCGATGCCCGCCGAGGTGCCGCCGCAGATGATCGAGATCGAGGCGGTGGGGGCGATGGCCAGCTTGTGCGAGAAACGCTCCATGACGCCGCGTTCCTCGGCGTCCATACAGGCGCCGCGCTCTTCGGCCAGCTTGACCGACGCCTTGTCGGCTTCGCGGCGCAGGTGCTTGAACAGGCGCATGTTCCACGACTTGGCCATGGCCGATTCAAAGGCCACGCCCTGGCTTTGCAGGAAGGAGTGGAAACCCATCAGGCCGAGGCCGACCGAGCGCTCGCGCATGGCGGAATAGACGGCATTATCCATCGAGGACGGCGCGCACTGGATGAAGTCTTCCAGCACGTTATCGAGGAAGCGCATGATGTCTTCGACGAAGCCCGGCTGGTCGCGCCATTCCAGGAAGGTCTCGGCATTGACCGACGACAGGCAGCACACGGCGGTGCGGTCGCGGCCCTTGTGGTCGATACCGGTGTGCAGCATGATTTCCGAGCACAGGTTCGACTGACGGACCTTCAGCCCCAGCTCGCGCTGGTGCGCCGGCATGGCGCGGTTCACGGTGTCGGAGAAGATCAGGTACGGTTCGCCGGTTTGCAGGCGGATTTCCAGGATCTTCTGCCACAGCGAACGGGCGTCGATAAAGCGGACGATTTCGTTGTTCTTCGGCGAGCGCAGGCCGAACTGGGCGCCTTCGCGGACAGCTTCCATGAATTCATCGGTGATGCCGATGCCGTGGTGCAGGTTCAGCGATTTGCGGTTGAAATCGCCTGATGCCTTGCGGATTTCGAGGAATTCCTCGATTTCCGGGTGGAAGACATCGATATAGACGGCGGCGGAACCGCGGCGCAGGGAGCCTTGCGAAATAGCCAGGGTCAGCGAATCCATGACGCGGATGAAGGGGATGATGCCGGAGGTCTGGCCGGCGCCCTTGACCTTTTCACCGATGGAGCGAACGCCGCCCCAGTAGGTGCCGATGCCGCCGCCGTTCGAGGCGAGCGCGACATTTTCATTCCACACCGAAACGATGCCTTCGAGATTATCCGGCACGGCGTTGAGGAAGCACGAGATCGGCAGGCCGCGCTTGGCGCCGCCGTTGGAAAGCACCGGCGTGGCGGGCATGAACCACAGGCGCGAAATATAGTCATAGATGCGCTGGGCGTGGTCGGCATCATCGGCATAGGTGGTGGCGACGCGGGCGAACATGTCCTGGTAGGTCTCGCCCGGCATCAGGTAACGGTCATCGAGCGTCGTCTTGCCGAAATCGGTCAGCAGCGCGTCGCGCGACGGATCGGTGACAACCTTGGTGACCAGCTTGAACTCGGCGCGCTCCTTCGGGCGAACAGCCATGTTAACCTTACCGGCGGCCACTGTTTCACGCTTGACTGCTTCGTTCGCTGACATTGTCACTCTACCCTTGAAATCTCGAAATCGCTCCGGACCCGGAGCTACCCATATGGGAGACGTTAACAACTATATCTAGTGTCTGCGTCGGCCCGCCCGTCTATATAAGGGGCCATAGGCCAGAGTTTTCGTCAAGGATCAAGTCGATGTTTTGGCGAACTTTTTCGTTAATGAAGGGTTAAATTTCGGCTTTTTCCATACCGCTCAAGGGCTTGCGAAAGCCGGACGCTTTTTCGCCTCATTCACGATTCCTGTGTAAGAATCGTATGCGGCGTTTCGGAGAGATAGCGGTCAAGTTTATTGTGCCGATCGACGAGCACGACATTGGGGATAATCGGCTTGTCCGACAGCTCGAACCCCATGATGATGATCTGTTCCGACTCATTGATCAGGTGCGCCGCCGCCCCGTTCATGGCGATAACGCCGGAATCGCGTTCCCCCCGGATGACATAGGTCTCCAGCCGGTGACCGGAGGTATTGGAAACCACCAGCACACGCTCGCCCTCCCACAGACCGGCTGCCTCCATCAGGGCCTCATCTATGGTGATGGAGCCGATATAGGCGAGGTTGGCTTCGGTGACATAGGCGTTATGGATCTTGGAACGCAGGACGTGACGCATGATAAACACTCGGCAGTGACAGGACTGCCGCGCTTATGCGCGCCCCGACCCCGCGGGGTCAAGTCTATCGGGATCGGGGCGCGCCTGGCCAGGGTCAGTGCATACGTGTCATTTCAGCCGGGGAATCAGCGATGCCATATTCGGCGATCAGGGTCTGCTCGGCGAAGGTGGGAACGCCTTCCGCCTTGAGTTCTTCCTTGCGCGCCGCCATTTCGGCGCCCAGGGCGTCATAATCGATATCCAGCTTGCGCGCCTGCGGGAACATCTCGCCCTCTTCTTCCTTCACATGGTGCAGGACATTTTCGGACAGGACGGTGAACTTGGCTTCCCAGTGATCGTCGGATGCCTTCATGGTGCCCAGTTCGGCGATCAGAAGCTTGGCGACATGGTGCTCTTCGTCGGCTTCGTCCATCAGGCTGGTCGCCTCTGCCTTGCCGATGGCCTTGTTCAGCGCCTTGCGCACGGCCGGATAGAAGAGTTCTTCCTCGATCTGGGTGTGAATCTTCAACTCGGTCATGGCCTGGGTGGCGAGCTTCGCCTTTTCCCGTTTCGTCTCGGCTTTTTTGAACTGCTCGAACAGATCCTTGACGGCGCGGTGATCGGCCTTCAGCATTGCGATGGCGTCGGTTGTGCTCATGGTGTTTGGCTCCCAAATGTAAGGTGAAGCCGGACCCTACGCCTTCATGTGTTGGAAAGCGGTGGGGCATATGAACGCCGATTATAATTTTCCGGTGAGGGCTATTCGCCCCACAGATCCGTGACGTCGCCCTTGCGGTTGAGCATATGAATCGCACGCTTGATCACAGTCAGCACGTTCTCGATCCGCGCCTCGTTTTCATAAGTGAGGGCGGCGCGGTGCATCCCGTCGAGGGCAAAGCGGGCCAGGTCGCGGCTGGCCTGGAAGCGGGCATCATTGCCGGCCATGATGAAGCCCGGCGTGGCGCGGCCCATGGCGGCATTATCGAAGGCTTCCTGCGCCGGCTTGATCGCCTTGGCGACATCGGCATCCTGGCGACCGGCACGCTCAAGCGCCAGGAAGGCGGCGAAAGGCACGGAATCGAGCAGGCGCCAGTAGGCGTCAATCGCGCCATCCAGCGCATCCTGGCCCGGTTTCAGCTTCTTCGCCTCGGCCTCGAACGCGGCTTCGCGCGCGGCATGGATATGCCAGGCGGCGGCTTCGACCAGGTCTTCGCGCGTCGGGAAATGGTAGAGCATGGCGCCGCGCGTCAGGCCGCAGGCTTCAGCAATGGCGGCATTGCCGGCGCGGTCATAGCCCAGCTCGGCGAAGAGGCGCATGGCGGTTTCCAGAATCTGAACGCGCGTGCGCCGTGACTTGGGCGTATCCTTGGCGCCCCCATCCTTATCTCGCACCTGCGTTGTTCTTGCTCGCTCTGCCATGATTGCCTGTTTTGTCCGCCCCATGCACCCATTTGGATTATCCGGCGCCCTGAGGGGGTTCCTGACTTTAAAAATAAAGCTTTTTGACCTTTACGCAAGCGGCAAACGATCAATTCGCTTATCGCTTCCTTACAATTCGCACTTGTGCGCCGCACAAATGCAAAATTCGTCTGTCCGTGCCGGCAATCCGGCCGCCACCGGCTTTGGCCTTGCCAAACGGCGAGACAACCGGCATTGAAGGCGGAACATCCGAAACGCCCTGAGGACTGACGAATTGCGTATCTTGCTGGCAACCGATGCATGGGAACCCCAGGTCAATGGCGTGGTAACGACGCTTCGCCGCACCATAGAGGAGTGCGAAAAGCTCGGCCACGAGTTCCACATCATCGATTACAACCAGTTCAAGACCGTATCCTGGCCGGACTATCCGGAGGTCAAGCTGGCGCTCGGCTGCTATGAAGAGGTGCGCGAAATCATCCTCGATTACGAGCCGGACGCCATCCATATCGCCACCGAGGGCTTTGTCGGCATGGCGGCGCGGCGCGTCTGCCAGGAATTCAAGCTCCCCGTCACCACCAGCTATCACACCAAGTTCCCGGAATATGTCTCGGCGCGCCTGCCCATTCCCTTGAGTGTCGGCTATGCCTTCATGCGCTGGTTTCATAAGCCCTCCGGCCGGGTGATGGTGGCAACGCCGACCCTGCAAAAAGACCTGGAATCGCGCGGCTTCACCAATATTTCGCCGTGGACGCGTGGCGTCGATACGGTCACCTTCCGTCCGAACCTGGAGCCGATCTTCGGCGACCTGCCGCGCCCGATCATGACCTATATCGGCCGCGTGGCGGTGGAAAAGAATATCGAAGCTTTCCTGAAGCTCGACCTGCCCGGCACCAAGGTCATCGTCGGCAAGGGCCCGCAACTGGAGGAACTGAAGGCGAAATATCCCGAGGTGGTCTTTACCGGCCCGCGTTTCGGCGAAGATCTGGCGCGCTCCTATGCCGACTCGGATGTCTTCGTCTTTCCGTCGCTGACCGATACGTTCGGCCTGGTGATCACCGAAGCCATGGCCGCTGGCACGCCGGTGGCGGCCTTCCCGGCGCATGGACCGATCGACCTGATTCCCGGCTCCGGCGCCGGTGCGATCAATGACGACCTGAAGGTGGCGATCGAAGAAGCGCTGCAGATCGACCGCAAGGCCGTGCGCGCCTATGCCGAGAAATTCTCGTGGCCGGAATGCGCCGCGGAATTTATCCGCAATCTCGAACCCTATCCGGAGCCAGCCAAGACCAAGCTTTGGACGAAGCTGCGCCAGTTGCCGCGTAAAATTCGCCGCAAGAAAACAAACGCCGCCTGATTAACGGCTGGTTCGCTTTAGATTGTTAGAAAATTTATCTGACACGGTATTCCCAAATCAGGCGTGAGCGCACGCGTTAAGGCTGGTGAATCTGTGCGTACCGATTAAAGTGGCGGCGGCATAGCGTCGGTCCTTGTTTGCCAGATGGCCGCCGAGCGACATTGCCAGGCGGCTTGTGATCTCCTGATGTGCCTGACAAACGATCCGTCACGCGAGGGCCGCCGAATTGCTGTGATGGATATGGGAGCAGCAGACTTAGTGGCTATTATTCGAGATGGCGATGTCAAATTGGTGGAAAAGGCGCAGGCGGCTCTAGCATTGGGAGGCGGACTGGCCGACGGACAGCCTCTTCATCAAGCCGCAGCCGTTTTCAGAGCGCTTGAAGGCATCGGGTTTAGTTCCCACGTCTTCGTCACCTGTCAGGCCGCATGGCGGCTGTGTCGCAATCCGATGGCCCTTCTTATGCCGTTCATTTGGTTGGAATGGATCAAGGAAAAGGGGGGCGGGACTGCTGACGACCAAATGCCGGAAACTAAGATGATCGGTCGGGTTCCTTCATATGCCATTGACCAGTTCACGCGGGTCGGTGGTCAGGTCGCAAGAGCGTTTCTGGCTCGAAATCCTAAGTTGCTTGAAATGATGGACAGTCGAAATATTCATTCTGCGAGCCGTGCGAGAATAGTTGGCGATTTGATTTTTCTCACGGAAGGAGGCCGAGTGATAAATCGTCCGGTTTGGGACTTGTCCAATTGGTTGCGGCAGCCACAACGCCCCTTGCCGGCACTTTTCAGTCTCGGTGACCGGTTGGACGAAGCAATGGATTATATCACCGACAAAGCCTCGGACATCGAATTACTTCGCCGGCACTACCTTTCCTTAGCTAGCGCAGATTAGGGCGTTAAATGGCGCTAAAACGGCGCAAAACTGCAAAGACAGGGTAATCATAACTGCGCGGCTAAAATTTGGAATTTAGTTCCGGTGCTTCCGTAGCGCTTCCGTGAAATAAAGGCTTGCCAAGCGAATACTCAGCAAGCCTTTATTTAATATGGCGCACCCAAGAGGATTCGAACCTCTGACCTTTGCCTTCGGAGGGCAACGCTCTATCCAGCTGAGCTATGGGTGCCTTTTAGCCGGTCCAAGCTACCTAAGCGAAACCGCCCGCGCACTCAACCGCAAAAATGCGATTATCCGGATTTGTGGCGAGAACTCGCCCGGCGCACCAGTTCCGGTGCCACGATAATGCCCTGGCCGGCTGTCTCGTCTTCACCTTCCAGCGTCGCCACCAGCATTTCCAGGCCGCGACGCCCCAGGTCGAACACACCGACGCGCAGGGTGGTCAGCGGCGGCGAGGTGAAGCGGGCGATGGGGATATCATCGAAACCAACCACGGCGATATCTTCCGGCACGCTCACCCCCGCCTCGCGCAGGGCCAGCAGGCAGCCCACCGCCATCATGTCATTGGCGGCGAAGATGCCGTCCGGGCGCGCGTCAAGCGCCAGAAAAGCCTTGGCGCCGCGATAACCGGATTCCTCGGTGAAATCGCCCTCGAACACGGGCGGCGGTTCACCATCGAAAACCGACAGGAAGCCGCGCCGGCGCTCCTCGGCCTCGAAATTGCGCGACGGACCGGAAATCAGGGCTGGCCGGCGACAGCCCTGTTCGCGCAAATGACGGGCCGCCGTGACGCCGCCGCCGAAATTATCCACGCTGATGCCGCCGCGCCCGGCGCCAATTTGGCTGGCGATGGTCACCACAGGCAGATTGAGCGGCAGGGCAGTCGCCAGATCGTGAGATTCGACGAAGGGCGACATGACCAGCAGGCCGTCGACCCGGCCGCCCATGGCGCGCATGATGCTGAGCGCTTCATCCGGATTGCCGTGCGAGCCGGAAACCAGCAGATGCAGGCCGCGCGCCCGCGCCGCCACATCGATGCCGCGAATGATCTCGGCGAAGAATTCGCCGTAGATATCCGGCAGCAGCACGCCGATGGTATTGGTGCGCGACATGACCAACGACCTCGCGCCACCATGCGGCACGTAGCGCAGGCGCTTGGCAATCTCCAGGACGCGCTGCTTCACATCGTCGGCGACATTATCGAGACCATTGATGGCGCGGGAGGCCGAGGCGATCGACACATTGGCTTCGCGCGCGATATCTTTCAGCGTAGCCCCGGCCATGATGTCTCCTTCATTCCAAAATGTAAGAGGTTAAGAACCGGCTGTAAAGCTAGAAGGGAAAGGCTGTCACGCCCTTGATCCATTCATCGATGACCAGCGCCTTGACCGCCGGAGGGGCGGCGCGTTCACGGCAGTTGGGCCGTTCGCACAACCGGCACATCGGCCCGGTCTGGACGGCATTCGGCTGGGCCAGGTCGAGCCCGCGGGCATAGATCAGTTTCTCGGCATATTTCAGTTCGCAGCCCAAGCCGATCGCCTGTTCGGCATAGGCGCCATCGGCATAGGCGCGCAGGGAGCGGTCGAGCGTGCGCGACAGGGTGAAATAGCGCTGGCCATCGGGTGTTTCGATCACCTGGGTGATAATGCGGCCTGGCGTCTGGAACGCCTGATGGATATTCCAGCGCGGACAGGCGCCGCCATATCGGGAAAACGGGAAGTGTCCGGCGGCGAAGCGTTTGGAGACGTTACCGGCAGAATCGATGCGCATCAGGAAAAAGGGCACGCCGCGGCTGCCGGGGCGGGAAAGCGTGGTCAGGCGCTGGGCGGCCTGCTCGTAGGAAACTTCAAATGGCGCGCGCAGAAGCTCGATATCATAAGCATTGCCTTCGGCCTCGCTGAGGAAACGACCATAGGGCATCAGGGTGGCGGCGGTCAGGGCATTGAGCAGGGCGATCTTGTAAAGCCGCGCCGTCGCCAGGTCGGGGGCTTTGGCCTTTTCGGTCAGGGTATTGATCTCGGCGCCATATTCGCTGAGCGCCAGTTGGTAGAGGATGGCGAAGCGCCGCGAGGAGGGGCCAAGCGTTTCCGAAATCATCAGACGGCGGCGGTGCGGATCGAACCGGCGCTGATAGATCATCATCACCTGGGCCGGCATCAGGCGGATATCGATGCCGTATTGATCTTTCAAGCGCGCCTGTGCCGCCTCTTCGAGCGTATGCGGATCACCACCGAGCGTGGCGAAGAGTTGTTCGCCCAGCTCATCCAGTTCGGGGAAGAAGTTGTGATGGCCCTGAATCTGATCGCGTACCCAGTCGGTGGGCGATTGCTCGGTCTCTTCCGGCCCCGCCACCAGGGCATCGCGTTTGCGGCGCTCAGTATAGGCACGATAGAGCCGCGTCACGGCCTCGGCCGCCATGGGGGACGAGGCCACGAGTTCTGAAATTTCCCGCCGCGGCAGGTGCAAATCCTTGAATAAAGGATCGGCGAAGATCTCGACCAGATCGGCCTCGCCGGCGGGTTCAGAGTCGTCGGTAAAGGTGCGCAGATCGAGATCATAGGTCGCTGCCAGCTTGAGCAGCACCTGCGCCGTGACCGGGCGCTGATTGCGCTCCAGATGGTTGAGATAGGAGGCCGAAACGCCGAGGTCGGCCGCCATCTGGGTCTGAGTCAGGCTGAGGTCATAGCGCAGCCGCTTCAGCCGTCCGCCCAGGAAGAGTTTGCGATCCAGATCAGGCATTGTAGGTGCTCCCAAAGCAAGAACCCCCACCACCGCATCTCACCGCTTCGCGGCATCGTGCGGTCCCCCTCCCCGACAAGTCGGGGAGGTACAAGAATTTTACTTACCTATACCTCCCCAGTTTTACTGGGGAGGGGGACCGACGCGCACTTGCGCGTTGGTGGTGGGGTTTCTTGTTTCATGCTTTTTGTCATAAATTTACAAACTGTGCAATGTCACAATTTTCCAAATGACGCCATTTATGCGGCTACAAATCTATCTTTCCCAATAATATAAGCGCTTTATGTCTCCATACACATAGGCAGCACATCGCCGGAAAGGAGACATATTATGACACAAAAGCTTAAATCTACACCGATCATCACCCCCTGGGATATGGCAACCGTGTACGCGGCCTCCTTTGGGCTTTTCGCCCCCGGCACGCTGATGGCCGCCCGCCGCCAAGCCATGCAAATGACCTCCCAACCTCCCCAGCAAGGATAATTGACCATGACAATGTCTAAGACCACGTTCCAGGATTTAGTCCCCGTCGCCCCGAAAGGCCGTTTCGACGGCATAAAACGCAACTACACCCCCGAAGATGTCCAGCGTCTGCGCGGTTCCTTCCCGATCCAGCACACCCTGGCCGAGCGCGGCGCCAACCGGCTGTGGGAGCTGCTGCACACCGAGCCCTTCATCAATAGCCTCGGCGCCATGACCGGCAACCAAGCCATGCAGATGGTCCGCGCCGGACTGAAGGCCATCTATCTCTCCGGCTGGCAGGTCGCGGCCGATTCCAATACCGCGTCGTCCATGTATCCGGACCAGTCGCTCTACCCGGCCAATGCCGCGCCGGAACTGTGCCGTCGCATCAACCGCACGCTGCAACGCGCCGATCAGATCGAGCACTCGGAAGGTGGCAGCAAGCGTGACTGGTTCGCGCCGATCGTTGCCGACGCCGACGCCGGTTTCGGCGGTCCGCTGAATGCCTTCGAGATCATGAAAGCCTTTATCGAGGCGGGCGCCGCCGGTGTCCATTTCGAGGACCAGTTGGCGTCTGAGAAAAAGTGCGGCCATCTCGGCGGCAAGGTGCTGATCCCGACCCAGGCGCATGAGCGCACCCTGACCGCCGCCCGCCAGGCCGCCGATGTCATGGGCACGCCCACCCTGACGGTTGCCCGTACCGACGCGGAATCGGCGCAACTGATTACCTCCGATGTCGATGAGCGCGACCATCCGTTTATCGAGCGGGACAATCGTACCGTCGAGGGCTTTTACCGCCTGAAACCCGGCACCGGCCTCGATCACTGCATCGCGCGCGGCCTGGCCTATGCCGATTATGCCGACCTCTTGTGGTGGGAAACCTCGCACCCGGATCTCGACGATGCCCGCAAATTCGCCGAGGCTGTTCACAAGGTTCATCCAGGCAAGCTGCTGGCCTATAACTGCTCGCCCTCCTTCAACTGGAAGGCCAAGCTGGATGACGCCACCATCGCCAAATTCCAGCGGGAACTGGGCGCCATGGGCTACAAGTTCCAGTTCGTGACCCTGGCCGGTTTCCATAGCCTGAACAACGGCATGTTCGAGCTGGCCGACGGCTACCGCGATCGCGGCATGGCGGCCTATTCCGAGCTGCAACAGCGCGAATTCGCCAACGAAGCCGCCGGCTACACCGCCACCCGCCACCAGCGCGAAGTCGGCACCGGCTATTTCGACAAGGTCGCGGAGACGATCAGCAATGGACAATCTTCCACCACGGCCATGAAGGCCTCAACCGAGACGGCGCAGTTTGTCGCCGCCGCAGAATAGGAGATATGACAATGGAAACCAGTAATCGTGACTCGATCATCGCCTACTGCCTGGCGCCGCTGAACCTGGATGCCCACAGCGACGCCGCGCGCGAAACCATGCGCCGCCTCGATCATGCGCTCAAGACCTTCCAGTCTCAGGCGGCACGCCCGGTCTCGGTGGATTTCTCGAAGATGCCGTCATTGGTCATCAATGAAGCCGCTCACGGTTACGAATAAAACCCGGCATAAACAAAACTATAAGCGCCGGCACAAGCGCCCTCTTCGCTACCCCCCGCGAAGAGGGCGCGATTTTGCGCTCTGCTCTTTTCCTGAAGCGGATTGCGTGTCATGTTGCGGCCAGGAAACGTATCGGCGGCCATAAAAAGGATGATACCCCGCGCCGCGCCACTGACCAGGAAAGACAAACAGACATGAAGACGCGCCGCGCTCTGATCTCAAATGTTACCGCTATCATATTGGCTCTGACACTGCCGGTTACCGTACAAGCCGCAGCGCCCGCAACGCCCACCGTGAGCGATGGCGCCGGCGCCTACAAGACCGGCCAATATCGTAACCTGTTCGTTGAACGGCTGGGCCACACGGAGGCCGAAACGCGGCAGAAGATCGAAGACACCTTCCAGCAGCTCTTCCACGGCGACGGCCAGGAGCAGCGCGTCTATTTCGAGACCGGCGCCAATTCCGACGGTCCGCTGGCCTATATCACCGACTGGGCCAATAACGATGCCCGCTCCGAAGGCATGAGCTATGGCATGATGATCGCCGTGCAGCTTGATAAGAAGCGCGAGTTCGACGCCCTGTGGAACTGGTCGAAAACCTATATGCTGACCACTGATCCGGAAAATCCATCATACGGTTATTTCGCGTGGTCGATGGGCACGGATGGTTCCCCGCGCGCGGTGGGTGCCGCCCCGGATGGTGAGGAATATTACGCCATGGCGCTCTATTTCGCCGCGCATCGCTGGGGCAATGGCCAGGGCATTTATAATTATCAGGCCGAGGCCGACAAGATCCTGAGCGGGATGCGCCATCATCCGCTCAAAACCGCCACCACGCCCTTCCGCATCCATCCGGGTGACGCGCCGTTTGTCGAGCCGGACATGCCTTGGCCCAGTCCGAATAACCGCAGGGCCGAGGCCGAAGCGCTAAAAGCCGGCAAGCCGTGGCCGCCCTATCGTTTCCCTCACACGCCGCATGAGGTAACGGTCGGGCCGATGGTCGATGAAGACCACACCATGATCCGTTTCGTGCCGGAAACCAGCATTCCCGGCACCGACGCCTCCTATCACCTGCCGGCTTTTTATGAACTGTGGGCGCGCTGGGGGCCGGTCGATGATCGCGCTTTCTGGGCCAAAGCCGCCGATGTCAGCCGTAATTTCTTTGAAACGGTTGCCGATCCGAAAACCGGCCTGGCACCCGATCGCAGCACCTTCGATGGCCAGCCGGCCATGGGCTGGGACGGCAAGCCGAGCCAGTTCGCCTATGATAGCTGGCGCACGGCCAGCAACTGGTCGGTCGATTACAGCTGGTGGGGAAAGGACGCGCGGGCGAAGACCCGCAGCGACCATATCCAGGGCTTCCTTTATAGCCAGGGCATTGATACCTTCCCCGATCGCTATTCGCTGGATGGTCAGCCGATGTCCGATCGTCATTCCACCGGCATGGTGGCGGCCACCGCCGTCGGCAGCCTGGCAGCGACACCGGGCGAAGTGTCGAATGCCTTCTTGAAAGAGCTATGGGATACGCCGGTGCCGGCCGGCGAGCAGCGCTATTTCGACGGGATGCTGTACCTGATGAGCCTGATGCATCTCAGCGGCGAGTTCCGCATTATTGAGCCGGAGGGGCAGAAGTAGGCGCGTCTTGGCTATGTACATTTATCGTATTTGCATATGCAAAACGGCAGGTCTAAGGTTGCATGATGGATGCAGGGAGGCGGGATGTGACAGGATTTACCAAACGATGGGTGCTGAGTTTTTTGAGTTTTGCGGGCGCGCTGACCCCGTTCCGGAGTAGAGCCAAATCGCAGGATGCCATGCCCGAACCGCCTTCGCTGGATACCATACTGGCCTCCTTCCCCTATGAAGTAATCACCACCACGGGCGCAAAAGCTACGGATGACTGGACGCGCCTTAAAACGGCTGGCAAGGGCTGGCCGGTCGTGGTTGGAAATGATGACAACCTGCGCATGATACTTGAAAGTTTCAGTTTCCAGAGTGAACAGGCATCCCATGCGGCGGCTGATATCCTCAAAGCCGCTGAAAACCTTTCCATGGAAGATTTAAAGGCATGGCAGGCAAGTGACGGTTACGGCGAATTGGATGAACCCGTTGGGGACTGGCCGGTTGAAGCTCAAGGCGGCGACCTGGGTTTAAGTGTGGCGAACGATATCCTGACAGGCAAGCCCTATCCCAAGGTGCATATTATTCTTGTACCTACACAGAATAGTTGGGAAGCGCCGGCATATTTGTACTGGGGTGGCTGGAATGCCTGCCCGCCGCCAGAATACCATGTCGCTATATTGCGATCATGGCATGAACGGTTTGGTGCCGAGTTGGCCGGCCTGAGTGAAGATGTTCTGGATTTGCAGATCGCCAAACCTTTGCGTGGCAAGGCGGAGGCAATGATCGTTGCCAAGGAACAGTATATTTATTGCGCCGATATAGTCGATCAAGGTGTTGGCGATATTTCAACCTTGGCCGCAACTCTGATCGGACAGAATTGGTGGTTTTTCTGGTGGGATTAACATCCTATCCTTCATCTGGATGAAAAGCCATGTTCGCCTTAGTATCCGCCGTAAAGACGTAGACCAGCAATGACACGGCGATACAGGCGGTGACGTACCAGAAGAAGCTCTCTTCCGCGCCCGCCTGCTTCAGCCACAGCGCCACATATTCCGCCGAGCCGCCGAAGAGGGACACCGCCACGGCATAGGGCAGGGCGACGCCCAGCGCCCGGACATGGGCGGGGAACAGTTCGGCCTTCACCACAGCATTGATCGAGGTGTAGCCGCTGACGATGATCAGTGCCGCCATCACCAGTCCGAAGGCCGGCCAGAAGCCCTGCACATGGGCGAGCGCCGTCATGATCGGCACGGTGAAGATCACCCCCAGTACACCGAAGCCGATCAGCAGGGGGCGGCGGCCTATGCGATCCGATAAAGCTCCGAAAAGCGGCTGAGCCAGCATATAGAGAAACAGGGTCAGGGCTGACAGGCTGGTCGCCTCGGTCTTGCTCCAGCCGGCGGTATTGACCAGGAATTTCTGCATGTAGGTGGTGTAGGTATAGAAGGCGACCGTGCCGCCCATGGTCAGGCCGACCACCTGAAGCGCCTGCCAGGGATGCTCTTTCAGCAGGGTCAGGGTGCGGTTGCGCGTAAATTTCTGACTTTCCAGAAATGATCCTGTTTCGCTGATATGGCGGCGAATAAACAAAGCGGCAAGCGCCAGCAATGCACCGATGACGAACGGAATCCGCCAGCCCCAGGCCTCAAGCTGTTCATGGGTCAGCAGCCATTTTTGCAGCAGGATCAGCACGCCGAGCGCGATCAGTTGCCCCATGATCAGGGTGACATACTGGAAACTCGACCAGAAACCGCGGTGACGGCTGCCGGCCATTTCCGACAGATAGGTGGCGCTGGCGCCATATTCGCCGCCGACGCTCAGGCCCTGCAACAGCCGCGCCAGCAACAGCAGGGCCGGCGCGACGATGCCGATGGTCGTGTAGCCCGGCGTGATGGCGATGATCAGCGAACCGGCACACATCAGCAGGATCGACGCCGTCAGCCCGGACTTGCGGCCGTAACGGTCGGCATACCAGCCGAGCAACCAGCCGCCGATCGGCCGCATGAAGAAGCCGACCGCGAAAATGGCCGCCGTATTGAGCAGTTGCGCCGTAGGGCTGGCATTGGGGAAGAAGGCCGGTGAGAAATAGAGGGCGAAGGCCGAATAGGCGTACCAGTCGTACCACTCGACCAGATTGCCGATCGATCCGCCGAGTATGGAACCTAATTTTCCCTGTTTCATGCCATAAGGGTTTCACAGTTCAATTGACGAAACAAGGCGGTTTGTTTTAAGGATCGGCAACGGTTTTTCCGCAAGGTTATTAAGCATCATGAGCGATATCATCCCGCCCCCCGAAGTCATCTATGTCGACAGCCACAAGGTCGCCTGCAACGGTGGTGGCGGCGCGCTGGGCCATCCGCTGACCTATTACGAACTGGGCGAGGACGGTACGGCCGAATGCGGTTATTGCGACCGCAAGTTCGTGCATAAGGATCACGCGCATGACTATGTCGATCCTGCGCCGCGTCCGGAAGGCGAGCACTAAGCATAATCTCCTCCCCTGCGCAGCGGCAACTTCGTTGGGAGGGAGGTGTCAGCGCCAGGCGCGAAGCGCCGGTGTCGCTGACGGAGGGGGCAATTCACCCCGATTCGGAGTTATTTATGCGCTTTTTACATACCATGGTGCGGGTCCATGACCTGGACGCCTCGCTGAAATTCTGGTGCGGAGGCTTAGGTCTGATCGAGACCCGCCGCATGGACTCCGAAAAGGGCCGCTTTACCCTGGTCTATCTGGCCGCGCCGCTTGATGAGGATCATGCGCGGTCCTTCAAGGCGCCGGAACTGGAACTGACATATAACTGGCCGGATGCCGACGGTAACGCCGAGGTCTATACCGGCGGCCGTAATTTCGGCCATGTCGCCTATGAGGTCGATGACATCTATACCGCCTGCCAGCGCTTTGTTGACATGGGCGTGGTGATCAACCGCCCACCGCGCGACGGCCATATGGCCTTTGTCCGCTCGCCGGACGGCATTTCCGTGGAACTGCTGCAAAAGAACGGTGCGCTCGAACCGGCGGAGCCGTGGGTGTCCATGGCCAATACCGGTAGCTGGTGATCAGCTAAAAGCGTAAGGCGTCTCAACATACAGCACATGGGTCGTGGCCAGACGCACCAGATGCGTCACGGCGAAGTCGTGGTCGATCTCGCCGTTTGCTGCCAGGGTCAGTGTATCTGCCAGGCGTTGATTCATGCCGGGACCATTCAGGTGGCAGAGGTCCAGCCGGCAAAGGAGCCCCAGATCAGAAACAGCCTCACGCAGAGTAACGTGCTGCTGCAGGAAGCCTTCGAGAATGCTGCTGGCCTGGATGTGCAGGCGGTTCTGGTCGGTCTCTTTCATCATGGACATGGGGGTACTCCGAATTTACTGGGGCGGGCTGAAAGTTTATCTCGCACTAGCACAACGAATTTTATATTGCACTGCGGCACAAAAGCACTTGCCGACATAACTGATTTCAGAATGTAAATCCTGCCGTTACCTGTCGCTTTGAATTGGCATAGATTGCGGAACGGCCTATGAAGACAGCCGAATACCTTCCGAACAGAAAACGCATGTCAGACACCGAAAAACAGAAGCGCCTCGTCCTCATCGACGGCTCCGGCTATATTTTCCGCGCCTATCACGGTCTGCCGCCCCTGACGCGCAAGTCGGACGGCCTGCCGGTCGGGGCCGTCGCCGGCTTCTGCAACATGCTGTTCAAGCTGATCAAGGAACACCGCGGCGATGACGCGCCCTCACACCTGGCGGTCATTTTCGACGCCGGTTCCAAGACCTTCCGCAACGAGATCTACGACCAGTACAAGGCCCACCGCCCGCCGGCGCCGGAAGACCTGATCCCGCAATTCCCGCTGATCCGCGAGGCCACCCGCGCTTTTGGATTACCCGCCATCGAGATGGAGAATTTCGAGGCCGACGACCTGATCTGCACCTATACGCACCTGGCCAAAAAGGACGGCTTCAAGGTCACCATTATCTCATCGGATAAAGACCTGATGCAGCTTGTCGATGACGATGTCAGCCTGATGGACCCGGTCAAGGGCACACTGGTCGGCCGCGAAGGCGTGATCGAGAAGTTCGGCGTGCCGCCGGAACTGGTGGTCGATGCCCAGGCCCTGATCGGCGACTCGGCCGATAATGTACCCGGCGCCCCTGGCATCGGCGTCAAGACCGCCGCGCAATTGCTGCTCGAATACGGCAATCTCGATGCCGTGCTGGCGCGCGCTTCTGAGATCAAGCAGGAAAAACGCCGCCAGACCCTGATCGACTTCAAAGAGCAGATCCTGATGTCGCGCGAACTGGTCACCCTGCGCTGCGATAGTCCCACACCGGTCGATATCGACACCTTCACCCTGAAAGAACCCGAACAGGATGTCCTTTTAACCTTCCTCGGCCTGATGGAGTTCAACTCCCTGGCCAAACGCGTCGGCGGCAATTCCCTAAGCCTGCTGCAAGCCTCTTCGGCGCTGGATAAGCTGCCGACAGCGCCGATCCTGCGGCCGCTCTATGGCGCGCCGAAGCCAGGCCCGGCCGAGGCCGCCATCCAGCCGGTCCACCGCGAGACCTATGAATGCGTTCAGACCCTGGAGGCCCTCGAAAAGTGGATCGCCTGCGCTTACGAAGCCCAGGTGATTGCCATCGATACCGAAACCGACGACCTCTCGGCCTCTCACTCCGGTTTGGTCGGCATCTCCCTGGCCGTTGGGGTCAATCAGGCGTGCTATATTCCGCTGGCCCACACCTCAAATGAGGGTTTCGATTTTGGTGATGGCGGCGGAATCGAGCAGATCGATTTCCAGACAGCCATTGCCGCCCTGAAGCCCTTGTTCGAAGACCCGACCATCCTCAAGGTCGGCCAGAACATCAAGTACGACCTGTCGGTCCTGCACCGCCACGGCATTGATGTGGCGCCTTATGACGACACCATGCTGATTTCCTATGTGCTCGAAGGCGGCCAGCACGGCCACGGCATGGACGAGCTTTCAGAACTGCACCTCGGCCACACCCCGATCCCGTTCAAACAGGTGGCCGGCAGCGGCAAGTCGGCGAAATCGTTCAAATATGTCGGTCTGAAGGAAGCCACCGAATACGCCGCCGAGGACGCCGATGTCACCCTGCGCCTGTGGCATATCCTGAAGCCGCGCCTGCAACGCGAGGGCCTGGTGACGGTGTACGAGACGCTGGAACGACAAATGCCGGCCGTTTTGTCCGAAATGGAGCTGGCCGGCATCCGCATCGATCCGGCCATATTGCAAAGCCTGTCGCACGATTTCGGTACGCGGATGAATGCCATCGAACAGGAAGCCCAAGCCCTGGTTGGTCGGCCATTCAATATGAACAGCCCGCAGCAACTCGGCCAGATCTTCTACGACGAAATGCAGTTGCCCGGTGGCAAGCGCACGGCCTCCGGCCAGTGGGCCACTGACGTCAAGGTGCTGGAGGAGATCGCCGAGGGCAAGCCGGGCCTTGAAGCGGGCCAGCCGCTGGCCAGAATGCTCCTCGATTACCGCCAGATGGCCAAGCTGAAGGGCACCTATACCGATGCCCTCACCGGCTATGCCGACAAGACCACCCAGCGCATCCATACCAGCTTCCATCTGGCCGCGACGCCGACCGGACGCCTCAGTTCCAACGAACCCAACCTGCAGAATATCCCGATCCGCACCGCCGAGGGCCGCAAGATTCGCCAGGCGTTTATCGCCAAACCCGGTCACAAGCTGATCAGTGCCGACTATTCCCAGATCGAACTGCGCATCCTGGCCCATATCGGCGACATTCCGCAATTGAAGGAAGCTTTCCAGCGCGGCGACGACATCCATGCCATGACTGCCTCCGAAATGTTCAATGTGCCGATGGAAGAAATGACCTCGGAAATCCGCCGGCGCGCCAAGGCGATCAATTTCGGTATTATCTATGGCATTTCCGCCTTCGGCCTGTCCAACCAACTTGGCATCGAGCGCGGCGAGGCCGGCCGCTATATCGAGACCTACTTCGACCGCTTCCCCGGCATCAAGGGCTATATGGACGCCACCAAGGCCTTCGTGACCGCCAACGGCTTCGTGATGACCCTGATGGGTCGCAAGATCCATATTCCGGAAATCAATGGCAAGGGCGCGCTGAAAGCCTTTGCAGAACGCGCCGCCATCAATGCCCCCATCCAGGGCACCGCCGCCGATGTCATCCGCCGCGCCATGATGCGGATGCCGCAGGCGCTGCTTGATGCCGGCTTCAACACGAAAATGCTGCTCCAGGTCCACGACGAACTCATTTTCGAGGCGCCGGATTCGGAAATCGAGGCCGTGATCCCGCTCATCAAACGCATCATGTCGGATGCCACTTTGCCGGCGCTGGAAATGAGCGTGCCGCTGGTGGTCGAGGCCCATGCCGCGCTCAACTGGGACGAGGCGCATTAAAGCCCTTGCATTTGTAAGGCTTTGCATAACAAAGCACGGTTTTTACAGAATTTTTCAGCCATTACAAAGTGCGAGATAATTTCGCATTCTGTATGATATTTACCGCCTGTTAATCTGTGAATAGTCAAAAACAACGTTATATGCGCCTGCATTCGGTGGCAGACACTAATGTGCGTTTTTGGGGATCAACATGCTGAAGAATTTCACCATTCGCCTGCGCCTAATCGCGGCGATTTCTCTTCTCCTGCTGACGACGGTCGGGATCGGAATATTTTCCTGGCTCAGTCTGGACACAGTAAATGCACAGTCCAATGCCGTCGCCACCAACTGGCTGCCGGCGACACAGGCCATAGGCAGCCTGTCAGAAGATTTCGAACGCTATCGGCTGCTGCACGGGGTCGCCCTGCTGCGGAGCGGGGCGGATCGTGACGAAACCCTGGCCAAGGCACGTAACACGCTTGAAGAAATAGGGCAGGATTTAAAGGAATATGATCCGACCATAACGCAGGGTAAGGAAGAGGGGCTGGCAAAGGCAATGCACGCAGCCCTTGAGGACTATTTTGCTATTTCCGCAAAATTTGAATCCAGTCTGGCCATCAATGACACTGAAATGGCCACCAGAATATATATTGAAGACATGCAACCCATTGTCGACCGCGTGCGCGCAACTGTAACCGCTGATCGGGAATTTCAGGTGGAAATGGGCAATGCCGCGGCTACTGGCAGTATGCAAAAGGGCGCTCAAGCCAAGACCTTCATTATGGCGGCCATCGGCGTGGCGGCCCTGCTGGGCGGCGTCATTGGCTGGGTGATGATCACCGGCATTTCAAACCCTGTCCGCAAAATGACGGATGCCATGCGCACCCTGGCCGGGGGCGATACATCGGTGAAAATTCCCAATATCGGCGAACGCAACGAAATCGGCGATATGGCTTCCGCCGTCGAGGTCTTCAAGGACAACATGATCCAGAACCGGGCGCTGGAGGCAGAGACCCGTCAGGCGCGTGAAGATGCCGAAGTTCAGCGTAAAAAGACGATGTTCGATCTCGCCGATCAGTTCGAACATGCCGTCGGCAGTATCGTTGAAATGGTATCCTCCGCCGCCACTGAAATGCAGGCCACGGCCTCGCAACTGACCTCATCGGCGCAGGAATCGGCGGCACAGGCCACATCCGTTTCCACCGCCGCAGAAGAGGCCGGCGCCAATGTCACCTCGGTGGCCAGCTCAGCCGAGGAACTGGGCGCTTCCGTGTCCGAAATCGGCCGTCAGGTCGAACATTCGTCGGTCATGGCGCGTGAGGCGGTGCGCGAAGCCGACTCCACCGCCGCCATCGTTCAGGAACTTTCCGAAGCCGCTGACCGGATCAATGGCATTGTCGACATGATCTCCGGGATTGCCTCACAGACCAATCTGCTGGCGCTCAACGCTACCATCGAATCCGCCCGGGCGGGCGAAGCGGGGAAAGGCTTTGCCGTCGTCGCCTCGGAAGTGAAGGCCCTGGCCGGCCAGACCAGCCGCGCCACGGCGGAGATCAGCCAGCATATCGGCAGCATCCAGACCACAACAAGACGAGCGGTCGAGGCCATCGGCAATATCACCGGCACCATCCGCGATATCAATGACTCGTCCTCTACTATCGCCGCCGCCGTCGAACAGCAGGGCTCGGCCACCAACGAGATTGTCCAGGCGGTCAATCAGGCCTCGATGGGCACACAGGAAGTAACCGCCAACATCACTGGTGTGGCCCGCATGGCCGAAGAAACCGGCGCCGGCGCAGCGCAGGTGCTTTCCGCTTCCGGCGAACTGGCCCATCAGGCAGCCAATTTGCGTAGCCAGATCAACAGCTTCCTGGCACATGTGCGGGCAGCTTAAGACAGGCGTTAAGCTTTTTGTCATAGAAATGTAATAAATACAGGTGCATCCCCAGGGTTTATAATTAATACCTTCTTTACCATAGCTGCGTTATTTGGACAGGAATCGAAGTGGGCTGCGTATCAGGGCCGAGACCGATCCGACGCAGAACGCAGGCTGCCGGATACGATAGTGTTTGTGTATGTGCGGCCCTGGGGAAATGCTTATGTTGAAGAACATGACGATCCGGGTGCGCGTGATCGCTGCCTTCGCCCTGGTGCTCTGCGCCACTGTCGCCCTTGGGCTTTTTGCCATCCAGCGCCTGAGCGCGGTCAATGCCTCCGCCAGGGATGTCGGCACCAACTGGCTGCCCGCCGCCAACTTCCTCGGTGACCTGTCTCAGGATTTCGAAACCTATCGCTCCCGCCAGGGCCAGGCCCTGCTGCTGACCGGGGAGGCGCGCGAAAAGATGCTGGCGCGAATGCAGGGCTCGCGCGACGCGCTCGAAAAGGATTATGCTAGTTATAATGCCACGGTGACGACGGATGAGGAGCGCGTCCTCGCCGATGCCATTCACAGCAATCTGACCGCCTATTACGAGGCCAGCAAGCCGCTGGAAGCGGCGACTGCCGCCAATGATGTCGCCGGCGCCACCATCATTTACCTGACAGACATGCAGGCCGGAACGGACGCTCTGCGCAAGGCGATCCGCGATGACCGCGCCTATCAACTCAAGGAAGGACATAACGCTGCCGATAAGGGCATCAAGCTCGGCAACGCGGCCATGACCCTGATCATGATGGCGCTGGCGGCTACCGCCGCCATCTGTTTCGGTATCGGTTTCATGATGATCCGCACCATTTCCCTGCCGATCACGCGCATGTCCGGCGTAATGCAGAAACTGGCCGACGGCGATACCCAGGTCACTATTCCCAATGTCGGCGAGCGCAACGAAATTGGCGACATGGCCGGCACGGTCGAGGTCTTCCGTGACAACATGATCCGCAACCTGGCCCTGGAGGAAGAAACGCGCCAAGCCCGCGAAGATGCCGAAATCCAGCGCAAGAAGACCATGTATGAACTGGCGGATCAATTCGAAAGCGCCGTCGGCGGCGTGGTCGAGGCGGTGTCTTCCGCCGCCACCGAAATGCAGGCCACAGCCTCGCAACTGACCTCGTCGGCGCAGGAATCCGCCGCCCAGGCGACCTCGGTTTCCGCCGCTGCCGAAGAAGCCGGCACCAATGTCACCTCAGTTGCCGGTTCGGCCGAAGAACTGGGGGCCTCGGTGCAGGAAATCGGCCGCCAGGTCGAGCATTCCTCGATCAAGGCGCGCGAAGCCGTCCGCGAAGCCGACTCGACCGCGGCCATTGTTCAGGAGCTTTCCGAAGCCGCCGCCCGTATCAATGGCATTGTCGATATGATCACCGGCATTGCCGCCCAGACCAACCTGCTGGCGCTCAACGCCACTATTGAATCGGCGCGTGCCGGCGAGGCCGGCAAGGGCTTCGCGGTTGTCGCCGCCGAGGTCAAGCAACTGGCTCAGCAGACCGGCAAGGCGACCTCCGAGATCAGCCAGCATATCGGCAGCATCCAGTCGACGACGCGCCGCGCCGTGGAAGCCATCGAGAATATCACCGGTACGATCCGCGACATCAACGACTCGTCATCGACCATCGCCGCCGCCGTCGAGCAGCAGGGCGCCGCCACCAGCGAGATCGTCCAGGCGGTCAATCAGGCGTCGCTCGGCACCCAGGAAGTGACCTCCAATATCACCGGCGTGGCCCGCATGGCCGAGGAAACCGGCGCCGGCGCCGCCCAGGTGCTGTCCGCTTCCGGCGAACTGGCGCACCAGGCCGAAAACCTGCGCACCCAGATCAATAATTTCCTGGCGCATATCCGGGCGGCGTAAGCCCATAAGAAAGCCTAAAGGCGCGGCGGTTGCATATCGCCGCGCCTTTTTCTATTCTGCGGCATGACCGTCAAAACCCTCGACCACGTCAATATCCAGACCCGCGACATGGCCGGGACGATCGCCTTCTATGGCGACCTGCTGGGTCTTGTGGCCAGGACAGCGCCGCGCCGCAAGCCGGAGGAGCGCCAGTGGCTCTACGCCGGCGAACGCGCCGTCATCCACCTCAATCTCTTCGGTACGGATAATACTTACGAACGCCAGGTCATTCCCGGCGGCAATACCGGCGCCATCCATCATGTCGCGTTCGAGTGCGACGATCTGAATGGCATGGTGTTACGGCTTGAAGCGCGCGGTCTGCGCTATGAGCGCGCCGAACTGCCGGAAATCGGCCTGACGCAACTGTTCGTGGTTGATCCCAATAATGTGCTGCTAGAACTGAATTTTCGAACTTAAGCCGCCAGAACGCCTGCGGCCTGCATCATCGGTCGGAGCGTGGCCAGGATCTGCGGCTGCGCCGAAAGGCCGGAGCGCAGGGCCGGATCGCGCATCATCTTCATCACTTCGGCTTTCGCCTGTTCGCTTAAGGGGCCAAAAGGCGCGGACTGCCCGGCCGCGAAGCTCAGCAGCATCGAAAACTTCTGCATGGGGGAAGCGCCGCCGCGCAGAATATGGGCCAGCAGCTTCACGTCCGCGGCGATCTGACTGCCGATCTGGCCCAGCCGGCGGCTGACCTCTTCGCCATCCTGATCGATCAGGGCGGCGGCCGTCACGCGGCCCTGCATCTGCGCCAGGGCCAGCAGGCGTTGTGCCGCCGACTGCTGGCTTTCACGCATATGCCGCTCAAATTTTTCGGCGCCGACGATCTGCGCCAGCCAGCGCGCCGCCTGGCGCTTGTTGGCGGCGCCGACCATGTTTTCACACAGCCAGATCAGGCGGTCGGCCTCCTCGGCCGGCGTTTCGGCGGTTTCCAGCAGACTGGTGATGAAATCGGCCGACACCAGCTTGCGGGACCGGTCGGAAAAGGCCTCGGTGATATCATCCTTCTGGCTTTCGTCGCGGGCCGCAGCGGTCATGCACAGGGCCAGGACGCGCAGGATCTCGATCTCGCCCATCGGATCATTCGGGCGCAGACGACGCGGGCTTTTCAGTTCCTGCATCAGGCGCTTGGAAATATGATAACTCAGGTGCGGCAGGCGGTTGTTCAGGATCAGGTCATGGTAGCCGCCCAGAACACCACTGAGCGGCGGGGTCAGGCGGGCGACGCGGGCATCGGCGCGGGCGATCAGGTCCACCTCGCGGCCGGCGGCCAGGCGCGTCATGATCATCATGGCGCCACCAAGGTCCATCTCCTCGCCAAGCACATCGTTCAGGCTGCCGCGCGCGGCAAAAAGTTCCACAACCGGAATTTCGATCAGTTGCAGCGCCCATTCGCGCTCCGGGTGCGCATCGAGCCAGGCATTGATCAGGCCGGCATGGATCAGCAGGGTTTCCAGTTTCACCGATGGCCGGCGCTGGCCTTTCAGGGCGGCTGCCAGCGCGCCGCCGAAGACATAGGCGCGTTCGGGGTGGTCATGCAGGCGATCGACCACCTCCAGGCAATTCTCCGGCGTCAGTTCCGGGAAAAGCCCCTTGCGGCCATCCTGGATCAGGCGCGTACACGCCTTGTCGAACAGGCTTGACCAGCGCCGCATCAGGTCATGCAGGGCCTGGCCGGTTTCGTGGCTTTCCGGCACGGCCAGCTTTTGCACCACATGCAGCAGTTCGCTGCCGGAAGCTTCCAGCCGCTCGGCCAGGTCGGGCCGGTGCAGCAGTTCAAACGCCGTCACACCCTGCAGCTTCAGCCAGTCTTCCAGCAGACGGGAAATTTTCTCACGGGCAAGCGCACTGTAAAGATCCTGAGGGCTGGTGCAGACCGTATCGGTTGTGGGGGCCAGCTTCGGCTTTTTCGCCGCCACCGCCACGCCCTTGTCCAGCACGGTCACGCTGCTGTATTCACCGCTTTCGGGATCGAGCATTTCCTTGGTGACCCGCACCGCGGCGCGGCCGCTTTTCAGCATCTCATCCGCCGCGGCCACCACCTGATCGCGCGATTCCGACGCCATCTCCAGTACCCACGACGATTGCGGGGTGCGGCGGGAAAAGAGTTCGTAATGCACCGGGCGGTGGCTCATGTGGTCCTGAAATGGTCGTTTAGTGATTGATCTGCATGGAATTATTACACCCCCGACGTTAAATTATGATTTAGGCCGCAATTGCGGGCCCGAAGGCCAGAAAACGCCGTGTTCAGGCCCTGAAAAGACCGCAGCCATGCGTTTAGTGCCTTATAAGGAACTGCCAATGGTGGTTTTACACGCCAAAGTTCAATTGAACTTTGGAGATATGCGTTTATTTAAGAGACAGCTTTTTCAATTCCGGAGATCACATGGCCAAGATTACTTTGGTGGACGACGACGAGAACATTGTCACCAGCGTGTCGCTCGCGCTGGAAAGCGGCGGCCACACCGTCCAGGCCTATTATGACGGCGCCTCCGGTCTGGCCGCGCTCGAAAAGGATCCGCCCGACCTGGCCATTCTCGACGTCAAGATGCCGCGCATGGACGGCATGGAAGTGCTGCGCCGCCTGCGCAACACCTCCAACCTGCCGGTCATTATCCTGACCTCGAAGGATGACGAGATCGACGAGGTGCTGGGCTTCAATCTCGGCGCCGACGACTACATGCACAAGCCGTTTTCGCAGCGCCTGCTGCTGGAGCGCGTCAAGGCCGTGCTGCGCCGCGCCGGCATTGTCGAACAGGGCGAGGCCCCGGAAGTCACCGAGGCGCTCAACGCCAAGTCGCTCAAGCGCGGCAAGCTGGTGATGGACGCCGCCCGCCACGAATGCACCTGGGACGGCAAACCGGTGCGTCTGACCGTCACCGAGTTCCTGCTGTTGCACGCCCTGGCCCAGCGCCCCGGCTTCGTCAAGAGCCGCGACAACCTCATGGATGCCGCCTATGACGACCAGGTATATGTCGATGACCGCACCATCGACAGCCACGTCAAGCGGATGCGCAAGAAGTTCCGCCAGGTCGACCCGACCTTCGATTCGATCGAAACCCTCTACGGCGTCGGTTATCGCTATCGGGAAATCTAGCATATTTCCCCTCTCCCCACCTTGTGGGGAGAGGACGAGAGCCGAGCGCCGCGAAGGCGATCGGGTGAGGGGCCATTCGCAAGGACAAGCCCCTCATCCGGCCTTCGTTACACTCAGGCCACCTTCTCCCCGCAAGCAGGGAGAAGGGATAAGCATCGCATTTTAACCCTTGGAAAGCACTTTGGTGTCCAAACCCTGGCTAAAACGGCTCCCTTTCGGTCAATCCCGTCTGGGACGACTGATCTTCGGGCTGAATCTGCTGGGGCTGTTGATCATTGTCATCGGCGCACTGGTGCTGAGCGATTTCCGCGGCGGCCTGATCAACGCCCAGAGCGATTCTCTGCTGTCACAGGCCCAGCTTATGGGCGAGGTGATCGCCGAGGTCGCCACCGAAGGCGTGCCGGAGCCGCATCTCGAAGCCGAAAATGCCGCCATTGTGCTCGGCCGGTTTATCCCCTCCGGCCAGCGCGCCCGCCTGTTCGACGACAAGGGTAACCTGATTTCGGATTCCTATGCGGTTTCCGACACGATCGACGTGTCGCAGCTTCCACCAGCGCGGCGGCCCAATGACCCGCTGCCGGAGGATAAGTCCGCCAAGCGCCAGGCCCGCCGCGCTCTGGCCGAGCAGCAACTGCACGGCGAGGTGATGATGGCCCTGTCCGGCGCGCCACCCACGGCCGTCGTGCGTCTCAACGAGCGCGGCATCAAGGTGGTGTCGGTCTCCGTCCCCTTGCGCCATGTGAAAGAGGTGCTGGGCGTCCTGACCATCGAACGCGGCGATGTCGACAAGATTGTGGCGGCGCAGCGCTGGTCCATGCTGCCCTTCATCCTCGTCGCCTTCGGCGTCACCATGCTGTCGTCGCTGCTGTTGAACTGGCTGGTCAGCCGGCCGATCCACCGGCTTTCGGCGGCGGCGGATAATGTCCGCCTGGCGCGCACCCGCGCCATTTCCCTGCCGGATCTGGAATCGCGCAGGGACGAGATCGGCACCCTGGCGCGTTCGCTGGAATCGATGACCGATACTCTGTGGCGCCGCATGGAGGAAATCGACCGCTTCGCCGCCGATGTGTCGCATGAGATCAAGAACCCGCTGACCTCGATCCGGTCGGCGCTGGAAACTCTGCCCCTGGTGAAGAACGACGAAGCCAGGGACAGGCTGATGGCGGTCATCAACCAGGATGTGCGCCGTGCCGACCGCCTGATCACCGATATTTCCAACGCCTCGCGCCTCGATGCCGAACTGTCACGCGATACGCCGAAAAAGGTTGAGGTCGGCACCCTGCTGGAGGATATCATTTCGCTCTATCAGCAGAGCCATATTGCCGGACAGGTCGCCGTCAGTTTCAAGCGTACCCTGTCGCCGGCGGCGTCTCTGGTCAATGGCCGCGAAGGGCCGCTCGGCCAGGTCTTCCGCAATATCATCGATAATGCCCGTTCCTTCTCACCGGAAGGCGGCGAGGTCCGCGTCACGCTCGCCCACAGTAATGCCGATCCGGTGCGGCCGACGAGCATTGTGTTCGAGGATGACGGCCCCGGCATTCCGGAGGATAACCTGGAGACCATCTTCCAGCGCTTCTATACCTCGCGGCCCAAGGGCACGAGCTTCGGCAAGAATTCCGGCCTTGGCCTGTCGATTTCGCGCCAGATCATCGAGGCGCACGGGGGTAAGGTCTGGGCGGAAAACCGCAAGGACGAAACCGGCCATATCGTCGGCGCCCGCTTCTCGATCCTGTTGCCGAACGCGAATTGAGCAATCACCAGCCGTCTTAAGAGCCTTAAGGCTTTGTCCCTTGCGAAGTCATATCTATTACGGGGATCGATGCGGTCGTACACGCTTTCGGATCAGCGGCAGCGACTCTCCGTGCCGCCTTGGCGAGAAGCGCATCCCTTGCATCCCAATTGCCAAGATCGAATGTGGTATCCGAAAGCGCTTGTCCCTTTCGAATCAATTTTACACTCAGGCGCCCCCCCTCCGTTATCGCCGCCTTGATCGCGGACCAATCTTCATTTGGGAAAACGATATCCATTGCGGGCTGCGTCTCATCGTCACTCCCAAAATCGCGCCCATATTTTAGCTGTTCACGCTTAAACACGACGCTTTCGGTGGGCAGATCTAGGATTACCTGTGTATCGTCCGGTTGTGTTGGCGGCGGGATACGGAATCTAATATATCCGCCACTAGGGACTCTACCCATTTCCGCCAAGGTCGAATTTGCAAATTTCAAAGTGAGCCGAGGACTCATCGGTGCCGGCGCAGGTCGCCAGACGATTTGCGGCTTGTTGCCTTCTGGCCACCAGGCTGGGGCGAGAGTCTCATCGGTAAGAACCTCGACCGTGCCGCCGGTGTCAGAATGCTCTATGACATGGCAACGAAGAGGCCCCCCGAAAGCCACACCAGAAGAGAACACGACCGACGCAAACACCAGCGTGACGAATGACCAAGCTCCTTGCCTCATTGCTCTCTCCCAGATGTATATGTGTAAAACAACAGCTTGCACGTCAGTAATAGCAATACGACTAAACAAGTAGGTGCAAAATGGCTACAGATGGCGGCTGGCATCCATGCGATCATGTAAGATGCGCATAATATCAATGCCATTTGCCGCCTTGCGAAAGTAAATGACGTGGCGTTCCACATTGCGGCGTCTATACCCAATCCGGATATGGTCGCAGGCGGGCGCTCTGTCTGGCGTTTCGGCCAGTTTATCAAAAGTGGCGATCAGTTTGTCTGTATAGCGGTCAGCCTGATCGATGCCCCACGCCGTGACGGTGGTTCGCCAAATCTGTTCCATGTCGCGCTCTGCTGTCGGTGCAAGGCGGTATTCAGCCATGTGTTGATCGCATCCGACGCTTGAAGGCTTCCGGGTCGAAACGCTGCGGCTCGCCGCTGTTTTCGGCCTCAATGAGTGCGGCCCGGACGCGCTCTATCTCTGCCACTCGCTCCTGTTCACGCCGAATGAGGTCGCGGATTATCTCGCTGTCGTTGGTATAATTTCCGGTCTCGATCTGGGATTTAACCCACGCGTCTTGCTGATCGGTAATGGTGATGGTCTTGCGCACAGTCGCCATATCTGCTCCTTCACAAAATATCATACTATTGGTGCGATTTTACACATTATCCGTCAGTTGCCAATCTCCTTTATCCATTGAGACCAAATCGAGGTCAGGGCTTTTTCCTTACCTCCGCCGCTAGAAACGACTTTCACGCCCCGCCATCCGTGCCTAAATACCGGCATGAGCAAACTTATCATTCACGCTACGTCTTTAAGCCTGCATATTGGTCAGGCATGGCGCGGCGTGCTGATCATGGGGCCTTCCGGCAGCGGCAAGAGCGACCTGGCCCTGCGCCTGATCGAAACGGCCGGACATACCGGCTGCGCCCTTGTCAGTGATGATTGCAGCGTGCTGTGGACTTCCGGCGGGCAGCTTTATGCCGGCGCGCCCGAAACGATAGAGGGCCGCATGGAAATCCGCGGGCTGGGCATCATGGCGGCGGAAACGCGCAAGCTGACGCGCATCCACCTGGCGGTTCTGGCACAATCCGACCCCATCGAGCGGATGCCGGAAAACGAAATCACGCCCATTCTGGGACAGGCTATCCCCACCATCCGTCTCAACCCGCGCGAGGCGTCCAGCGTCAGCAAACTCCTTCACCGCTTGAAAATTGCTTAAAAAGACTTACCTATACGTAAGCTCTCGGACTAATTCATACCCTGTAAATGTCACCTCTGGCATATTTGGCACACCGGTCTATTGCGGCGCAAAATTTGCTGGAGACTCCTAAATCTCGTTTTGCAGTGCGATGAAATCGGGACTAGTATGACGGGCTACCCCGCTTAATGGTGACAAGCCCAAGGCGTTAGTAAGGATGTTGCTTTAATGATCGGACTGGTCATCGTGACTCACGGCAAGCTGGCTGACGAGTTCGTATCGGCGATGGAACATGTGGTCGGGCCCCAGACTCAGGTGGCCGCCATCTGTATCGGGCCCGAAGACGATGTCGCCCAACGCCGCAAGGATATTCTGGAGGCCACCTTTGCCAACGATTCCGGTGACGGCGTTATCCTGCTGACCGACATGTTCGGCGGCACCCCCTCCAATCTCGCCATTTCGGTCATGGAACAGACCAAGGCCGAGGTCATTGCCGGCCTCAACCTGCCGATGCTGATCAAGCTGGCGTCTTTACGTAAAAACGAAGACCTCGGCGCCTGCGTCTGCCATGCCCAGGAAGCCGGCCGAAAATACGTTACCGTCGCTTCCTATGTGTTGTCCGGCGATAACTGACGCTTCCTTTTTTCTGGACTAAAATCCCGAACGCCCGCATTCTCCGCCGCGATAAGCCCTGACTGAAGGGGGATGCGAGTGAGCGAGACTGAGCCCGGCGTGCGTACTGAGGTCGAAATCTGCAACATGAAGGGCCTGCACGCGCGGGCTTCCGCCAAGTTTGTCAAGCTGGCTTCGGCGTTTGACGCGCAGACCTATGTCATCAAGGACGATACCCGCGTCGATGCCCAGTCGATCATGGGCTTGCTGATGCTGGGCGCCGGCATAGGCACGGTTATCGGCATCGAGGCCGAAGGGCCCCAGGCCGAAGAAGCCGTGGCTGCCCTGGCCGAACTGGTCAATAATCGCTTCGACGAGGAAGCATGAGGGCCGCATTCAAGCTTTGCCTGGCGCTTATGGTGGCTTCCGCGCTCGGTGCTTCCGGCCTGGTCCATGCCGAGGGCGAGCCCTATGACGAAAACGCCCCCGCACCCAAGCCTGTGGTGAAGCGCAGGAAGCCCGCCGCCAAACCGGCGCCGGTCCTGACGACGCCGGTGGCACCTATCCCTTACGCCGCAGGTAAACTCAGCCCCGATATGGCGAAGGCCCTGACCCCGGAGCCGCCGGCCACGCTAGCCCCCCTGCCGCCGCCGATCGCCATAGCCCCGGCGCCCATCACCATGCAGCCGATTGCCGATCCGCCGCCGGCCCCACCGGTGGCCGCCGCATCGCATGTCCTGCCGCCACCGGATCAGATCAGCCTGAAATGCGAAACCCAGGTCACCGAGGGCAAGCGCTTCGTCTCGCAGGGCATCTTCTATATCGACCTGTTCCCTTCGCCGGTCTTTCCCGATGAACACGCCGATTTCAAGTTCCTGCGTGTCGATCCGGCGCATCCGTCGCTGATCCGTCAATCGATCTGCCTGGATGTCTTGTGTCCGGCCAATGTCACCGCCTCGGCCTATTACCTCGTCAATCGCGTGACGAAACATGGCAGCGCCCTGCGCATCACGCTCGATCGTTCCAATGGCGCTTTCTATGCCGAGGAGATCGACAACAAGCGCATCGGCAAGGACGCCCACCGCGGCGAAACCGGCTATTGCACGCCGCAAAAACGCCCGGATACCCTGTTTTAAACCCGCACGACCCTGACCGCCATCCAAGGCTGGCCGGGCAGGGCGATGACCGGCCGCGCCGAATCGTGGAAGCTGTAGTTGTCCTTCTTCTGCACAGTGAAAACGCCCTCAACAGGTGCCACCGTCATGTTCCAGGTATCGATCAGGTCGACACGGAACTGTTCGCCGCCGGCCAGTTCCTGCTTCGGCAGGTCTAGTGTCCAGTCTGACGGCGCCTCACTGCCGAAATAGCGCAGGTAATACTGCCCGGCCTGGCCGCCGATATGGCGGTCCCACCATTTATCGACCGGATCGATACCCGGCTTCGGCCCCGCCTCCATCACCGTTTTCAGGAAGGCCAGCCGCGGCACACTGGTGCCGAGCAGCCGCCCGCCGATGCCGCTCCAGCCGCCATCCGGACTGAGGTTTTCAGCGGTCAGCACCTCGCCATGCCCGACATAGGTGCCGGCGATCAGGCCATGCCAGAAGCGCGACACCATCTCTTCACCGGTGAGATTACCCCAGCGCAGGTCTGACTTGCCCTCGTAGCAGATCTCATCGAAGACCACCGGCTTTTCCCAGACGCTGCGGTAAATTTCAGCGCGGGTATCATCCTTGACCGACATGCCGTTCTGGATGCTGGAATGCGTCACCCACGGCTTGCGGTTATCGAAAAACGCCTTGCAGTTATGGATGGAGCGCAGGCGCTGGTGCGGGTCAGTATCGGCGACGAATTGCCCGATATGGTCCCAGTCCGCTGGCGATTTCGCCTTCACCAGGTCGAACTCGTTGGCCATCGACCACCAGACATTCCGATAAGCCCCCAGGCGGGCGATGACATAACGCAGGTAACGCTCATCATCGCCGCGGGCCATTTCGGCATAGCCATGCACCTTGTCATAAGGGTGATAGAGGATGATATCGGCCTCTATGCCCAGCGCCTGAAGCTTCGCCACGCGGTCCTCGAAGCGGCGGAAGAAGGCGGGGTTAAAACGCGTGGCATCCCAATCCCTAGGGCCGGTGCCGGTATAGATATAAGGCTCGATCGGCTCGGCTTTCACATTGGCGTAGACGCACATGCGCAACTTGTTGAACGGCGACGCCTTTAGCGTTTGCAAGGTCAGGGCGCATTGCGCGTCCGATTGCTGCGCCCAGGCATAGGCCGTGGTGCCGATCTGGCGGAAGGGCGTGCCGTCGGCATAGGCGAAGTGATAGCCATCCGCCGTGACGCGCACCGGGCCATGATTGCCGCCGCTGGCTGGCCACGCGGTAAAGCTGCCGCTGCGGCCAGCCAGCGCTTTCACAGGACTGATTGTCCGCCACTGCCAGGCGCCTTCGGTTTCGGGACTGAAGCGGATCTTGTAGACACCGTCACCATCATAAAAACCGGGCACGGTAATGGTTTGCGCGCCATTACTGAATTCCGCCGCGAGCGTGACATCGACAAACGGATTGCCGGTTTTCGGCCCGTCGAGCGTAATTTCATAGAAGCCCCAGCGCTCGATATCGGTCGTCTGGGCCTGAGCCGTACCTGCCAGGGACAGTGCGCCGCCCAGCACCATGACACCGCGCCGCGTCAGTTTCGACATGACAACCTCCCATTATATTTGTCAGTCATCATATGATTATAATGCAGGGAAAGGCAAGCCGTATGAGGGGCCTTATGCCTTCCTTATGTTGCGGGCTCCCTCAAGCGTCGAAAATTTAGGCCCGCACCGCCTATAGTGAGCACAGACATTAACCCATTGATTTCAGGAGATATTCATGAATAACGATCGAATGCAAGGCAGTTGGGAGCAGGTCAAGGGCAATGTCCAGAAGATGTGGGGCAAGCTGACCAATGACGATCTCGATGTGATCGAAGGCGACCGCAAGCTGCTGGCCGGCAAGATTCAGGAACGCTACGGCATCACCAAGGACGAGGCCGACAAGCAGATCGACGAGTGGAACCGGACGCACTAATCGCGTTTTAAAAATTTAAGATTGTCGCTTCTTTCCCGCCGGATGGTTGCGACGATAACGGGCGGAAAGGCGTTTCCTCAGATGCGTCTTTCCGCTCTATTTTTTTTTGGACGCTATCTTTCGATCTGGTTGTAGCCGGATGATACGCCAAGGCCAAAGGGCTAGTATCAGGATGAGTGATGCGCGCATCATAGCTCCCCGGCACGAGGCATATCAGCGCTAATCGCCGGGATTGTCCAGACGGAGAACCAGAACCGGCCGGGCATGGGACGGTGGTGCGTCACGACGCCTGAAGGCCGGCCCTGATCCGAGGGGAATTGAAGGGCCCAGGCGCGGCGCCGGCATAAACCCGCCACACACCGCGCCTGAGCCTTGAACCCGCCGGGTGTCCCGAAATCGGGTCTTCAGCGGCTGGGATCAACTTATGGGACCGAGGGTAAGAATACTGTTCCAGGCGCGTGGTCACGGCGTAAGAAATGAGTCAGTATGAGCGTGTGAAGAAAGATACCCCACCACCACATCTCGGCCTTTGGCCTCGTGCGGTCCCCCTCCCCAGTAAACTGGGGAGGTATAAAACAGGTGCTTATATCATACCTCCCCATCTCTGATGGGGAGGGGGACCGCGCCCTTCTTTAGGGCGTTGGCGGGGCGCGCAGCCTGGTGGGGTTTCTTGCTTTAACCGGCCTCACGCGCCATCCGGCGAGCGGCAGCCAAAGTGTCCAGACTGTGATTAAGCACCGCCTGCCAAGTGGTCAGGGCTTCGCGTTCGGCGGCGGGTTCGGCGGTCGTTACCCAGGCCGGCTTGGTCGGCAGGTCGTCGCGCGTCTCGGTATTGACGGCATCGAGTACCTTGCCGACGGCCAGCAGGGTCTTGGCGGCCTGCTCGGCTTCCTTGTAGGTGGCAGGCGGTTCAAGCGCTTCGACGGCGCGCAACAGCGCTTCCGCCTGATCCCGCAGACGCTGCTGCTGGTTGCGACGAAGCGCCTGTCTTTGTTCGGGCGTGGCGATGGGGGTGTTTGTCTGTTCCATGGGGACAAGCATGGAACGGGAATTGGCAGCGGGGATTAAATTTCAATCTCCTCCCCTGCAAAGCGGGGGAGGTGTCAGCGCGAAGTCACTGACGGAGGGGGCCTCTTAAATTCCCGCTCGCTCTTTCGCCAATAACCAAATCCCAAACGCTACTTCGTCAGGATCAGCCATAATCTCGCTCGCCGCAATCCGGTAAGTAACGATGCCCAGCTCCAAAAACCACGCATCACGCCGCTCGTCCCGTTCAGGATGATCCGCAATGGTGTGGATCAGGCCATCGACCTCAATGGCCAGCCTTGCCTTGGCGCAATAGAAATCAAGCACATAGGGGCCGATGGGATATTGTCGGCGAAAGCTGATGCCGGTGTCCCGCACTCTGAGCCGCGCCCAGATACGCGCCTCCGGTGGAGTCATTTCACGCCGCAGCTTTCGCGCAAACGCAAGCTTGGCTTTGTCCCGAACCCTCATGACCGAAACTTAACACCCTTCTCCTCCCTTGCAAGCCCTTGGGCGAAGCGGGGGAGCGGGGCGGCCCGTGCCGTGTCGAGCAAGGCCGGAGGCCGCGTCGAGACGGAGGGGGCCTCTTAAATTCCCGCTCGCTCTTTCGCCAATAACAAATCCCAAACGCTACTTCGTCAGGATCAGCCATAATCTCGCTCGCGGCGATTCTGTACGTCGTTATGCCCTGCTCCAAAAGCCACGCATCACGCTGCTCGTCCCGTTCAGGATGATCCGCAATGGTGTGGATCAAGCCATCGACCTCAATGGCCAGCCTTGCCTTGGCGCAATAGAAATCCAGCACATAGGGGCCTATTGGATACTGTCGGCGAAAGCTGATGCCGGTATCCCGCACTCTGAGCCGCGCCCAGATACGCGCCTCCGGTGGAGTCATTTCACGCCGCAGCTTTCGCGCAAAGGCAAGCTTGGCTTTGTCCCGAACCCTCATGACCGAAATTAACACCCTTCTCCTCCCTTGCAAGCCCTTGGGCGAAGCGGGGGAGGTGTCGAGCAAGGCCGGAGGCCGCGTTGAGACGGAGGGGGCCCTTCGCGCTGACAAATACTCCGTGAATCCAGGATTGAGAGCAGAGGCCCCCTCCGGCGGGACTTCGCCCGCCACCTCCCCCGCCGCGCTACGCTTGCAAGGGAGGAGAAATAAAAAAGCCCCCATTTCCGGGGGCTTTTCTTTAGGCATTCACACCGTTCTTTGTGGCTTCTGACCGCTTCTTGAGCAGCGTATCAAACGCCCCCCAGACGCCTTCGTCACCGGTCCATTGTCCCTTGGTGGCGGCCTTGGAATATTCCGTGGCGCGGGCCTCGAAGAAGTTGGCGTGTTCGACGCCCGACAGCAGCACCTGCAACCACGGCAGCGGGTTTTCCTTGCCGGCATTGAACACTTCCGGCAGTTCTAACTGGCGCAGGCGCCAGTCGGCGATATAGCGGATATAGGCCTTGATATCTTCAGGCGTCATGCCCTGGACCGGCCCCATTTCAAACGCCAGGTCGATGAACTTGTCTTCCATGTTCACCACGGTCTTGCAGCAATCGATGATGTCATCGGCCACCGACTTGGTGACGGCCTTCGTTTCGCGGTTGAAGGTATGGTAGAGCTTGATGATGCCTTCGCAGTGCAGGCTCTCGTCACGCACCGACCACGAAACGATCTGGCCCATGCCCTTCATCTTGTTGAAGCGCGGGAAGTTCATCAGCATGGCGAAGGAAGCGAAAAGCTGGAGCCCTTCGGTGAAGCCGCCGAACATGGCCAGCGTCCGGCAGACATCGGCTTCGGTATCGACACCGAACGTGCCCATATAGTCGTGCTTGTCGCGCATGGCCTGGTAATCCATGAACGCGCCGAACTCCGATTCGGGCATACCGATGGTTTCCAGCAGCAGGGCATAGGCGGCGATATGGACGGTTTCCATATTGGCGAAGGCCGACATCATCATCTTGATTTCGGTCGGCTTGAAGACGCGCGAATAGCGCTCCAGATAGTTATCCTGGACCTCGATATCCGACTGGGTGAAGAAGCGGAAGATCTGGGTCAGCAGGTTGCGCTCTGAGTCATTGAGCTTGGTGGCCCAGTCCTTACAGTCCTCGCCCAGCGGCACTTCTTCCGGGATCCAGTGGACCTGCTGCTGCTTGCGCCAGAACTCAAAGGCCCAGGGATAGCGGAATGGCTTGTAGGAATGGCTCGGGGTCAGGAGACCGGCGGATGAATTGGCCAGAAGAAGTGAACTGCTCATAGAAAACCCCGAATCGATACTAAAGCGCAAATGTCATGGCTATATCACCACATTTCGTGGTTAAGGCCAGGTTAACATCTACATATGGTATGTGGTTTTTGGGGATAATTTTCAATCCCGACACGAAGCGGTCAGATGACGCTTCGGCGCATACGGTAGCACAGGCTTCCGCGCGGCGCAGCGGCAAAAGTTAACGGGTTACAATTGGTGATGCGCCCCTCCGTCAGCGACACCAGTCCTTCGGGCTTCGCCGCGAAGAACCGGGCGCTGCCACCTCCCCATTTAAGAAATGGGGAGGAGATTTTAGCGCTATAAACTTACGGGTGCAGGGGCTGTGCCCCTGCTAACTACCCGACGCCCTGACCGAATCCCACGAGCGCGTCGGCGCGGTGGTCGAAGCCGGGGCGGCCTTCGCGGCCACCGCCTGCTGAAGCCATGCCAGGGCGGCATCCGCCTGTTGCGGTGGCAGGTCGCGGCGCAGCAGACTTTCGGCTTCCGGCATCTTGCCTTCGAGGCCCAGCACCAGGGCCAGGTTCTGGCGGATCTGCACGGTGACGCCCGGTTGCGCCACGGCGGTGCGCAAGAGCGGCTCGGCGCCGGTGAAATCACCACGGGTGACCCTGGCCATGGCCATATTGGTCAGGACGGCGGGATTGTTGGGCGACAGCGCGAGGGCCTGGTTCCACGCCGTTTGCGCCTCGTCCGGGCGCTTGGTCTGGTCATAGGCGACGCCCAGCAGGGAATAAGCCTGCCAGTCCTTCGGCTTCAGTTCGATGACGTGCTGCAGCGGATCGATGGCGAAGAAGGCGTTGTTGTCGGCGATATGGGCGCGGGCGGCGGCCAGCAGGATATCGGTATTATCGGGCGCGAACAGCAGGACGCGGTGGGCGATGTCGGCGGCTTCCGGATAGCGGCCGAGCGCGCGCAGGGCGTTGGAAAGGTAAAGCCCCATCTTCGCATCGGTCGGGTTATGCTCGAACTGATCGTTGAAGAAGACGGATTGTTGCAGCGGATCGGCGCGCAGGGCGGCCTCGATCTCGGCCTTGCCGGCGGGCTTGAAGGCGGGCGCTTTCGGCGCAGCAGATGCGGAAGCGGCCGGCGCGGCGTCTTTTTTAGCGTCGTCCTTGCCGAACAGGCCGGCAGAGGCTGGACTGGCCGTGAAACAAGCCACAAGAGCGGCGGAAACAAGCAGGCGGCGCAGCATGGCGAACCCCGATTAACGAACAGAATTAAGCTTTCGGTGACCGCTGTGAAGATATAGTTAAAGCTCTTAACAATCGTTAACGGTAGTGAATTGATGCCCAAACCAATCAAAGCCCCCAAAGCTGCCGCCGAGAACACGCTGATTGCGCTTTTTGAGGAAGAGGCCGCCGCGGCGATTGCTGCACTGACCCCGGCACAGGCGAAGTTCCTGACGCTTAAGGGCTTCACCGGCAAGGCGGGCAGTCTGATTGTCCTGCCGGAAGAGAGCGGCTGCCGCGCGTGGTTTGGCCTGGGGACGCGCAAAAACTACACGCCGATGAGCTTCCGCGCCCTGCCCTCGCAACTGCCCAAGGGATTATGGGCCCTGCAATATGACGCGGAATTGGACGCCGGCGCCATCCATGTCGCCTGGGGGCTGGGCGCCTACAGCTTCACGCGTTATAAATCCGGAGCGATGCCAGGCGAAGTTCGGGTCGATGACAGCGCGCTCGACGAGGCGACGAAGACCGCGGTGGCACGCGAGGTCAGGGCGCACAACCTGGTGCGCGACCTCGTCAATACGCCGACCAACGACATGGGACCGGCGGATATCGAGGCTGAGGCGCACCGCATTGCCGGGGCATATGGCGCCGCGATTAACGTCATTGTTGGCGAAGACCTGCTGAAGGAAAACTATCCGGCCGTCCATGCTGTTGGCCGCGCCGCCGGGCCGAACAACCAGCCGCGCTTTATCGAGATCACCTGGCAGCCGAAGGGCGTGCCGGGCCCGCTGCCCGTGGTGGCGCTGGTGGGCAAGGGTGTGGCCTTCGATACCGGGGGTTTGAATATCAAGGGCGGCGCCGGCATGGGGCTGATGAAGAAGGATATGGGCGGCGCGGCCCATGCGCTTGCCCTGGCCGACTGGGTCATGGCCAGCCAGTTGCCGATCGCCTTGTCCGTGCTCATTCCGGCGGTGGAAAATTCGATATCGGGCGATGCCTTCCGGCCGGGCGATATCATCGCTTCGCGCGCGGGGCTATCCATTGAAATCGGCAATACCGACGCCGAAGGCCGGCTGATCCTGGCCGATGCCCTGACGCGGGCCAGCGAGCTGGAGCCGGCCCTGACGGTCGATTTCGCCACCCTGACCGGTGCGGCGCGCGTGGCCCTGGGGCCGGAAGTCATTCCATTCTATACCGATGACGAGGACGTGGCGCGGCAGCTTGAGGTCGCCTCGATCGCGCAGAACGACCCCCTGTGGCGGATGCCGCTGTGGAAGGGCTATAATGATGCGCTCGACAGTGACATCGCCGATATCCGCAATGATCCGGCGGGCTGGGCGCAGGGTGGTTCGGTAACGGCGGCGCTCTTCCTGCAACGCTTCGCGCCGAAATCGGGCGCCTGGGTGCATTTCGACATCTATGCCTGGAATCCGCGCGGCAAGGCCGGATCACCGGTCGGCGCCGAGGCGCAGGCGCTGCGGGCCGTCTATCAATTGCTGACGTCTTATTGAAGTCAACCCTGTTAAGACCTGCTTCAGCTTTCATAAAATTCCGGATTTCTCAGGAAATCCGGCAAGGGCGACCGCCCGCCCGAGCTGATGCGAGGTAAGCCGCGCGGCGTTTGAGCGCATAAAGAATCTATTGACCTTGGCCGTTAAGGCGATCTTTGCATCCGTATCGTAGAGTGACCATATAAGGCGCAGAGTACGTGCGCCACGGTGATGTGACCTGCAGAAGGTAGACGGCTTTATGACGCAGATGAGTGATGATCCTTTCGACAAGCGCACCACGCCCTTCAAGGACGGCGTGACCGATCAGGCGCATGAGGGCCTGATCCGCGCCAAGACCTATGTCGCCGGCGAGGTTCTCTCCTGTTACGACGCCGCGGCGCCGATTCTGTCGCAGCCGGAACACGGCGCGGAGCAGTGGGATCAGCTCCTGATGGGCGAGCGCTTCAAGGTCATCGAGCGCAAGCATGACTATTTCTGGGGCCAGGCCCTGCGCGACGGCTATGTCGGCTATGTGCCGGTGTCGGCCTTCAAGCGCGACTGGTATCTGCCGACGCACTATGTCTCGACCTTGCGCACCTATGTGTTTGCCGGCCCCAACCTGAAATCCTCGACGCTGACCGCGCTCAGCCACAACGCGCTGGTTTCGGTGACGCGCTACGAGAACGGCTTTGCCTATATCAACGAAATGGGCTGGGTCTTCGCCAATCACCTGTCGACTTTCGAGACTTTTGCGCCGGATTTCGTCAGCGTGGCCGAAAGCTATATCAACGCGCCCTATCAGTGGGGCGGCCGCGAAAGCCTGGGCCTGGATTGCTCTGGCCTGCTGCAACAGGCGCTCTATGCCTCAGGCTATGGCTGCCCGCGTGATTCCGACATGCAGATGAAGCTGGGCTTGGCCCTCGATATCGGGCCTGACCTGCGCGGCCTGGTGCGCGGCGACCTCGTTTTCTGGAAAGGTCATGTCGCCATTATGACTGATGATGTGAATATCATCCATGCCAATGCCCACCACATGAAGGTGGCTATCGAACCACTGGCCGATGCGGTTAGTCGCATCGATTCATGCGGTTCGGGTATGCCGCTGGCGTTCAGGAGGCTGTAGAACATTATCCTCCCCTCTTGGAGGGGAGGTGTCGAGTAAGCGTAGCCGTCAGGCGAAGCATATCGAGACGGAGGGGTAAAACCGCCCCCCGCCACAAAGCCCCCTCCGTCAGCGACACCGGCTCTTCGAGCCTCGCGCTGACACCTCCCCCGCTTCGCAAGGGAGGAGATAAAACGAAAACCCCGCCGGAGCGATCCGGCGGGGGTTTGTTTTGCGTTTGTATCCGCTTATTTGGAAGCCGCTTCCGCGGTGGCAGGCGAAGCGGCAGCGCCTTCGGAGGCAGCCGCAGGGGCGGCACCTGCGGCCGGATTCGGCGCCGGTACGGCATAACCGGTCGAGCCCTGGCTATGCAGATAGGCGATCAGGTTGATGCGGTCTTCCGGCTTCTTGACGCCGACAAAGGTCATTTTCGTGCCCTTGACCACCTTGGACGGCGCGCCGAGGAAGGCATAGATGGCGTCCCACGACCAGTTCGGGACTTCCTTGGCATGCTCTTTCATGGCGTCGGAATAGTCCATGCCGGGGTGAGAGGCGACCGGCCGGCCGACCACGCCCCACAGGTTCGGACCGATCGCGTTCGGGCCGCCATTGGCGTTATTGTGGCAAGAGGTACACTTGGTCTGGAAGGTCTTTTCGCCGGCGGCGATATCGGCTGTCGGGATTACCGTGCCCCAGTCGGGCGGCGTATCGACAGCGGCGGCAGCCCCGCCTTCGCCACCGGTATCGGCGACTTCGATATGATAGCCGGCCTTTTCAGGCGCTTCACGATGATAGATGGCTTCGGCGCCCAGCTTGACGCCCATGATTACCAGACCGGTCGCCAGGACCGCACCGAGAATTTTGTTTACCTGAAGGTCGCCGCTCATGTCGCCAAGTTACCCTGTTGATTCATTAGTGCCCGGAGCTTAGGCCACCCGTGACGTGTGTCAATATGTGGCGAAAGCAAGGCTTATTGATCTACTTGCGTTTGGCTCTCTGACACGCTACCGCGAAAGACGCAAGCCGACTTTTACCGCGCAACAGGCAAAATGGCGGCTGGCGTGGCATTTCGTCGCACTTTGTTCGCTCAGGCGCCGCGGGGGCTCCTCGCATCAGCTCGGGCGCGCCTTGTGCTTGCCAAAACCCCACGGGTTTTGGAGTACTTGATTCAGAAGGTTCTTTAGATGACGACCCAAACTATTCGCAAGATCGCCTATCAGGGCGAGCCGGGGGCTTTCAGCCATCAGGCCATCAAGCGCTGGTTTGGCGAATTTACCCCGGCGCCTTACCCGACCTTTGAAGCCGCCTTTGCCGCCGTGCGCGATGACGAGTGTGAGCTGGGCATGATTCCGGTCGAAAATTCCGTGGCCGGTCGCGTCACCGATGTCCACCACCTGCTGCCCAATTCGGGCCTGAAGATCATTGGCGAGCGCTTCCTGCCGATCGAGATGATCCTGATGGGTGTGCCGGAAACGAAGCTGGAAAATATCCGGGTGGCGGCCTCGCACACCATGGCGCTGCTGCAATGCCGCAAGGCGCTAAGGGAACTGAACATCACCGCCGAGGTCTTCCATGATACCGCCGGCGCGGCCCGCGCACTTGCAGAAACCCGCGAACTGGACCGTGGTGTTATCGCCCCGGAACCGGCGGCCGAGCTTTACGGCCTGAAAATCCTGCGCCGTCATATGGAAGATGCGCAAAACAACACGACGCGCTTCCTGATCCTGACAACCGAGGATCGCGTGGTCGAACCCGCGCCAGGCATCGACTGCATGACCAGCTTTATCTTCCGCGTGAAGAATATCCCGGCCTCGCTTTATAAAGCGCTGGGCGGCTTCGCCACCAACGGCGTCAACATGACCAAGTTGGAATCCTACATCGAAAACGGTGTCTTCGCCTCGACCGTCTTCTATTGCGATGTCGAAGGGCGCCCGACCGAAGGCGGGCTGAAACAGGCGCTGGAGGAACTGAACTTCTTTGCGGTCGATGTCGAGATTCTCGGCACCTATCCGCTTGATCCGTTCCGTAACAGCGAGGGGCAGCGCTGATGTCCGATGACCGTTTGACGGCGCTGGAGGAACTGACAGCGCATCAGTCGAAGACCATAGACGAACTGTCGGAACAGGTGACCGAGCAGTGGAAGGTCATCGACCGGATGAAACGGATGCTGGAGCGCCTGGGCGAACGGCTGGAAACGATGGAATCCGGCACGGGCGAAGTGCCGGTGACCAAGCCGCCGCACTACTAAATCTCCTCCCCTGTAGCGAAGCGTACGGCAACTTCGTTGTGAGGGAGGTGGCGCGGCGTAGTCCGCGACGGAGGGGGCTTTCTTTCGGACCGGGGAATGCCCCCACCCTCCCCGACACCCGCGCTTCGAGCCGCGCGCGGACACCACCCCCCCTTAGCAGGGGGGGAGAGTATGGGGTCGGCGATATGCTAAGTGGTC
>NZ_JBQCHT010000003.1:0-111650 GCF_051954415.1 Asticcacaulis sp. | reverse complement strand
CATGATGTGGCCGGCCATCTTCCCGCTCGGCATCCGCGGCCTGGGCAAGCTGACCGAGTTCGGCGCCGCCTTCCTGGTCATGGGCATCATCGGCGGCGCGGTCATCCCGCAGCTCTTCGCCCACCTCAAGGACCAGTACGGATTCCAGCTCGTCTTCCTGTGTCTGATGGTCCCTTGTTATGCCTATATCCTGCTGTTTGGTGTCATTGCCGGGCGCAAGGGCAAGGCCGCGGCAATGCCTGTGGACGCGCCGACGGACGTCTGAAAAGCCGCCCCCTCACCGAAACCTGACGAGTCTCTCAAAGCCAGTCGTGTTATGTTGCCTCTTATGAATACTCTCGATCCCCGCTTGCAGCTTTTCGCCGGTGTTGATGGCGGCGGCACCAAATGCCGCGTCCGTCTGCGCAACGCGGCAGGTGATCTGCTGGGTGAGGCCGAGGGCGGTCCCGCCAATATCCGCCTGGGCCTGAACATGGTGTGGGCCAACATACTGGGCACGCTCGATCAGGTGCTGGTCCAGGCCGGACGCACCTCCGGCGACTGGGACAAGATCAGCATCGGTCTAGGCCTCGCCGGCATTGCCTCCGCCGAAGACGCCGAACGCACAATCAAGGCCGGACCGCGCTTTGGCCGCAGCATTGCCTCTTCCGATGCCCATAGCGCCTGTCTCGGCGCCTTTTCCGGCCGTGATGGCGGCATCCTCATCTCCGGCACTGGCAGCAATGCCTATGCCTGGGTGGGGCAAAAGGGCACCCAGATCGGCGGTTGGGGCTTTGAGGTCTGCGACAATGGCTCCGCCGCCGATCTCGGCCGCAGCGCTATTCGTGCCGCGCTCGAAGGTCAGGACGGTCTGGCGCCCCATACCGATTTCACACGTGCGGTGATCCGGCATTTCGGCGGTCATCCGTCGGAAATCGTCCACTGGGTCACCACCGCCAAGCCGCGCGACTACGGCACACTGGCACCGATGGTCATGTCGTTCGCCAATGCCGGCGACCCGGTGGCCACCGCCCTGGTACAACATTCGGCAGATGACCTGGCGCGCTATATCAACCGCCTGCACACCATCGGTGCGGCAAAGGTCTGCCTGGTCGGCGGCATGGCGCCTATTCTCCAGCCGTGGATCAATCCGCAGGCCCGTGCTCTGCTGGCCGAGGCTGAACATGATGCCCTCGAAGGCGGGCTCCTGATGGCCCACGGCGTCAGCAACGGGCTGCCTCAAACGGTGAGCGCCTGATGCCGGATTCATACAAAACGCCTGTTACCAACCGTCTGCTGGAAGTCGTGGTCGATACGGCAGCCGGCCTGCGCACGGCGGTCGATAACGGCGCCGATCGTGTCGAACTGGTGGCGGCCCTTTCCGAAGGCGGCCTGACGCCATCGGTTGGGCTTATGAAACTGGGGGGCGAATGCGGCTGCCCGACACGGGCCATGATCCGGCCACGCGCCGGCGATTTTACGTACACGGCGGACGAACTGCATATCATGCACAGCGATATCGTGGCCGCCGCCTCATGCGGCCTCGAAGGGGTGGTACTGGGCGCCAATCTGACTTCGGGGGCGCTGGATGAAGCCGCGCTGAAAAGTCTGGTAATGCACGCCAAGGCACATGGCCTGGCCGTCGCCATGCATCGCGGCTTCGATCTGGTGCCCGATCCGCTTGAGGCGCTGGAAATCGCCATATCCCTGGGCATCGACACCATCCTGACCTCCGGCGGCGGCCAGACGGCCGCAGAAGGCGTCGAGGGCCTTGCCGCCCTGGTGAAACAAGCTGCGGGCCGCATCGAAATCCTCGCCGGCAAGGGCATTACGGCGGAAAATGTCGGCCCTATTCTCGATGCCGGCATTGCCGCAATCCATGCTTCTTGCAACGCGCCCATACCACCCCACGACAGCCGCGCCTTCGCGCTCGGCTATGTCAGTGCCAATATGCGCGATACCGACGCCCAGTCGGTGGCGCATCTGAAATCCATTCTGACCAACAGGGGGAGAGCCTGATGAACGCGCCTTCCCGCACCAAAACCTACGCTGCCGCGAAAGTGCCTGATATGTCGTTTGCTGAAACCATAGGCCGCCTGGCCAAGGATGATCCCGCGCCCTTGTACCTGCAATTGCAGCGCGCCCTGCGAGACGCCATCCAGAGCCGGCAACTTCACCAGGACGACGCCATTCCGCCGGAGCGCGATCTGGCCGAGGAATTCGATGTGTCGCGCATCACCGTGCGCAAGGCGATTGACGGCCTCGTATCGGAGGGCCTGTTGACCCGCCGTCGCGGCGCCGGCACGTTCGTGGCCTCACGTGTCGAGAAGAGCTTTTCCAAACTGTCGTCCTTCTCGGAAGACATGATCTCGCGCGGTCGCAAGCCCCATTCGGAATGGGTGTCTAAATCGGCCGGCGCGGTCACACCGGAAGAATCGCTGTCGCTTGGCCTGTCGCCCGGTGCCCTGGTCTACCGCTTTCATCGTGTGCGTTATGCCGACAACACCACCATGGCGCTCGAATACTCGACCATACCCGGCTATTGCCTGGCCTCGCCGGAAGCTGTCACCAGTTCGCTTTATGACGCGCTGGAAAAGACCGGCCACCGTCCGGTGCGCGCGCTCCAGCGCCTGCGCGCCGTGGCCTTCCTGCCGGAACAGGCCGAGCGCCTTGGCGTCAAACCCGGCGATCCGGGCCTCTTCATCGAACGCCGCGGCTTCCTGCAGGATGGCCGCGCCGCTGAATTCACCCAGTCCTATTATCGCGGAGACGCCTACGACGTGGTCGCGGAACTCAACGATATAAGCTGATACCCCAAGGAATAATAATGCCCTCCCCTACCCTCGCCCACGCACCGCTCGACGCCGAAAAGACGTTGATGTTCTCCGAAGCCGCTGAAGGCGGCGCGGCCGTCCAGCGCTTCCTGTCCCACAACCAGGCCGCCCTCGCCCGCCTTGGCGCGCACCTGAAGGCCAACCCGCCGCGCTCGGTCACCACCGTGGCGCGCGGCTCGTCAGATCACGCCGCCACCTACGGCAAGTATCTGATCGAAACTTATCTGGGTGTCCCGACCTCCACCGCCGCCATGTCGGTTTCCTCTATCTATGCCGCGCCGGTCGTGGCCGAAGACTCGCTGTGCATCGCCATTTCGCAGTCAGGCCGCTCGCCGGACCTGCTCGCCACCGTGGAAGCGCACCGCAAGGCCGGTGCCTATGTCGTGGCCCTGGTCAATGACGAAACCTCGCCCCTGGCCGCCCTGGCCGACGAATTGCTGCCACTCTGCGCCGGTCCGGAAAAATCGGTTGCCGCCACAAAGTCCTATATCGCCTCGCTCGGCGGCCTGGCCGCCATCGTCGCCGCCTGGTCGGGTGATGAAAGCCTGACTGACGGTCTGCGTGACCTGCCTTCGCAACTGAATGCCGCCTGGTCGCTTGACTGGTCCCCCGCCCTGCCCGTCCTGCAATCGGCGCGTAACCTGTTCGTCATCGGCCGGGGCTATGGCTTCGCCGTCGCCCAGGAAGCGGCGCTGAAGCTCAAGGAAACCTGCGCCCTGCACGCCGAAGCCTTCTCCTCGGCAGAGGTCAAGCACGGCCCCATGGCCATCATCAATGACGGCTTCCCGATCATCGGTTTCGCCACCTCGGATGTGGCCGGCGACGGCGTGCGCGAGGCAGCTCAGGAATTCGCAGCGCGCGGCGCCTCGGTCCTGCTGGCCAATGTAGAAGCCGTCAGCGGCACCACGCCCCTGCCCGCCCTGGCGAGCCACCCGGCGCTGGAACCGATCCTGCAGATTCAGAGCTTCTATCGCCTCGCCAACAGCCTGTCCGTGGCCCGGGGCCTTGATCCCGACAGCCCGCCCCACCTCAACAAGGTCACGAAAACCGTATGAGCCAGACCAGCTTTATCAATGCCCGCATCGCCACGCCCGATGGCCGGCTGATCACCGGCACCCTGACCTGTGACGGCGAAACCATCACGGCGATCGGCGATCATGCGCCAGCCGGGGAAATCATAGATATTGCCGGCGGCTATCTGCTGCCCGGCTTTATCGACACCCAGGTCAATGGCGGCGGCGGCGTCCTGTTCAATGACGAAACCAATGCCGCCGGTATCGCCGCTATCGGCAAGGCGCACCGCCCCTACGGCACCACCGCTTTCATGCCGACCCTGATCAGCGACGAACTGAGCGTGATTGATGCCGCCATGCGCGCCACCGAGGACGCCATCGCCCAGGGCGTGCCCGGCGTGCTTGGCATCCATATCGAGGGGCCGTTTATCTCGACACAGCGCAAGGGCATCCATAATCCGGAGATGTTCCGCACGCTGGATGCCGAATCCAAGGCCCTGCTGAAGAGCCTGAAGCGTGGCAAGACGATGGTGACCCTGGCGCCGGAAAACTGCACGCCGGAAGATATCGCCGAACTGGCCCAGGCGGGGGTGATCCTGGCCGCCGGCCATACCAACGCCACCTATGAAACCACGGTCGAGGCGCTGAAGGCCGGCATCACCGGCTTTACCCACCTGTTCAACGCCATGTCGCCCTTCACGCACCGCGCGCCGGGCGTGGTCGGGGCCGCGCTGGAAGACCAGACGAGCTATACCGGCATCATCGCCGATGGCCACCATGTCGACTGGGCGGCCCTGCGCATCGCCCTGCGCACCCGGCCGCTCAACCGCTTCATGCTGGTGACCGATGCCATGCCGACGGTCGGTTCGGACACCAAGACCTTCGTGCTCAACGGCCAGACCATCATCGTGCGCGATGGCGTATGCGTCGGCCCGGATGGCACGCTCGCCGGTTCCGATCTCGACATGGCCACGGCGGTGCGCAATACGGTCAATCACATCGGCCGCACGTTAGCTGAGGCCGCCATCATGGCCGCCACAGCGCCAGCGCATTTCCTCGGCCTGGGGTCATCCCGTGGGTCACTGGTCATCGGCCAGCGCGCCGATATCGTGTGGATGGACAACGATCTGCAAATGAAGGGCACCTTTATCGGCGCCAAGTCGGAAGAGGTTTTGGCGGCTTAAATCCATCCGACACAAACAGAAAAGCCCCTCTGCGGGGCTTTTCTTTTATCAGGCGATGATATCCGGACGAATTTTGTCTTCGATCTTGGCGATCTGATCGCGCAAAGCCAGTTTCTTGCGCTTGAGGCGCGCAATCAGGATCTGGTCCGGCAGGGGTACGATTTCCAGGGCGCTGATCGAGTCATCGAGATCCTTGTGCTCCTGCTTCAGCAGGGCGCATTCGTTACGCAGGGCCACAACCTCGCCATCGATCGGCAGTTCGCGGACGCGCGGTTCGAGATCATCAACCTGAGCCGGCACCTCTTCCGGCACAAGCCCGATATAGCTGTGTTCGCCTTCGAGGCGCTGCGCGATCCGGCGCTCGATGTCCTTGTCCGAATCGCCTTTGCCGGTCTGCTCATCCGATTTGACCAGATGCAGATTGTCTTTTCCGCGCAGGGTCCGGATATTGCTGTCGTCGTGCATGAGCCGCCGACTCCTCTCAGGCTTAAGGGGTTGAAGCTAAAGGACAAAAGAGGGCACAAAAAGCCGCCGCTTTCATCCTTTATAGCGCAATTTTTGCCAGTCTGAAAGGGTCTGCGTCAATCTCGCCAGCTTTTCCGCCGGATAGCCGCCCGACCACGCCGAAGCCACGGCCAGCACGGCGTCCAGAATGAAGACCGGCAAAAGACTGTCCGGGACAGCCCCCGAACGGACGCTCAAGGCCGCCAATTGTTCCAACAAGACCTTCTCAGACTGCAATTCAATCGCCTTTACCTGTTCCCTCAAGGCCAGGCGCGACGCTTCATCGCCTTCTGACAGGGCTTGTTTCAGCCGCCGCCGCACGCTGCGCAGCGGCATGATAGCCGCCTCTGACCACGCCCGCGCCACCTCAGCGGCCCGAGAAGCGAGCCCCTCACCGACCGGCCCCTGGGTGGCGGCCCAGGCCGCCCACAAGAGCAGCGGCACATTCTGGTCATGCGCGTCCTGCAACTCCAGGCACTGTTCGGCCACGCCCGGCGCGCCATAGGCGGCCACAACCCAGGACCACACATCTTCAGTCATTGAGGCTGATATCCTCGCCCCAACGCGTCATCGGCACATCTATATCGAACAGGGCCAGGCTGCGGGCCACACTCTGCCGCACCATGTCGTCGAGGCTTTTCGGCCTGGTGTAGAAGGCTGGCATCGGCGGCGCGACAATGGCCCCCATCTCCGTCACGGCCGCCATGGAGCGCAGATGGCCGAGATGCAGCGGACTTTCGCGCATCATCAGCACCAGGCGGCGGCGCTCTTTCAGGCAGACATCGGCGGCGCGGCTGACCAGGGATGACGTAACCCCCGTGGTAATCTCGCCGAGCGTTTTCACCGAACACGGCGCAATCAACATGCCCAGCGTCCGGAAAGAGCCGGAAGCGATGGCCGCCCCGATATCCGCCGGCTTGTAGACCACATCCGCCAGGGCCTGCACATCCGGCAGGGATAACTCGGTTTCGGCCTCCAGCGAAAGGGCCGCCGCCTTGGACACCACCAGGTGCGACTCTATGCCCGCGGCTCTCAGCATTTCCAGCGCACGGATACCATAAACCGCTCCGGACGCGCCGCTTATGGCGACAATAAGACGTTGATTAGGTTTCATTTTATCATTTGTCATGCGTAAAACTGCTTAACACATCCTATACTATAATTCTCTCATTACCGTGATCGGATGTAACGGATTGTGATTCCACATTATCGGCTTCCGGGTGTTCCCTGAGTAGCCCGGACATGGGGTCCGGACAGAGAGACTGAAGGATACTGCCGTATGAGCATTGAAGCGAGAGTTCGTGAACTCGACCACCGTCATCAATCCCTCAAATCCATCATTGCCCGCGAAGAACGAAGCCCCTCCGTGGACTCTCTATACCTAAAGGAACTCAAGCGAAAGAAGCTCAAGCTGAAAGAGGAAATTGAACGCATCAAGACCATTCAGCGACAGGACGTAATGGAAACCGTCCAGTAGATTTTTAAACAGAAGAACTCTGAAGGCGCCAGGTTCGAGCGGCGCCGCAGAAAAAACCTCCGGGATCAGGCGTCCCGGAGGTTTTTCTTTGCCTGCGTGGCCCGCCGCAGGATTTTGCTCTCCCTTCTCGTATCAGTCTTTAGCGCTCAGAGGCCGCGCAGGCTCGCCGCATCAGCGGCGGCGTGCGGTCGCACGCTGCCAAGCCACGATGAGTCAGGCTCATCGCTTCTTGGTATGAACTTGAACAGATGGAGAGACAGGCGTAGAGCGGTGAGAGTTTTTCTCGACATGGCGGATGGCGGGCCGTTTACGATACAGATGACGAGCCTCCTGACAGACGAACAACTGATGACGCAGGTGGCGCGGGCCGACAGCGCGGCCTTCCGTCATCTGGCCGGCCGTCACCTGACGCGCGCCTATGCCATCGCCTTTCGCCTGCTGCACAGCCGCGAGGACGCCGAGGAGGTGGCGCAGGAAGCCATTTCCAAGGTCTGGCAGAAGGCCGCCGCCTTCGATCCCGCCCGCAGCGCCTTCGGCACCTGGTTTTATCGCATCGTCACCAATGCCGCGCTCGATCGCCTGCGCCGCCGCAAGACCCCGGCGGAAAATCTCGACGACCATGCCGAAGCTTTGCGCGATATGGCCCCGACCGGCGAAGACCTGCGCATCAGGGCCGATGAAACGCGCCGCATCAAACAGGCCATGGCCGCCCTGCCGCCGACGCAGCAGATGGCCCTCACCCTCGTCTATTACGAAGAGTTTTCACAAGCCGAAGCCGCCCGCATCATGAATATCACCACCAGCGCCCTGGAAGCCCTTCTCTTCCGCGGAAAGAAGGGCCTGAAGCAAAGATTGACGCCATGACTGACCCGCTTGACCCTGACCTGAAATCCCTGTTGCAAAAGTGGGAAATCGATCCGCCGGCGCCGGATATGCCCGCCCGCCTGATCCATGCCGCCCTGAACCAGCCGCAGGAAAAGCCCTGGCACATCGAGACCATGGCAAACCTGAAACGCGCCTTCACCGACTGGCAATACGCCATCGGTTACAAGCTGGCCGCCCTGGCGGGATGCGCAGCACTCGGCATCGGCATCGGCATTGCCGCCGGCGAGTCACTTGATGTCGCGGGGGTCGCGCTGATGGCCGGACTGGGAGGCTAGGATGAAAAACTGGAAAACCGGCGCCCTCATCGCCGTCCTGCTCGGCCTGAATGTCCTTCAGGGCGCGGTCCTGGCCGGTCTGTTCATCAAGTCGCGCATGGCCCGGCATGAGGCCGCGCCCGTCATCCTGACCGAGGAAAAGATCGCGCAGATGCCGGCGCCGACCCAGGCGGCGGTCAAGGCCAGTCTGGCGGATGCCCGTCCGGTGCTGCGCGCCCGCCTGACCGAGGTGCGCAAGGCTCGCCGCGACCTGAAGCATTATATCGCCAGCCCGCACTATAATCGCGCCGAGGCGCAGAAGCGCTTTGCCGCCTTGCGTGAAAAGAACAACCAGGCACAGATCGTGGCACAGGACATGCTGCTGAATGCCGCCGACAAGCTGCCGCCGGAGGACCGCGCCGATGTCGTCAAGGCAATCAGCGACGACGATGCGTCGAATTAGAAGTACTGTGAGGCATCTGTTGCGCCTTATAACGTATTTAGGCTAGTAGTTTGGCACGGGGGATGCCATGCCGAAAATTGCTACCGCACTTATGACTTTAATCCTTCTCGGCTTAGGCATCTGGTATACACCACCCGTTGATCCGCTGGGATATATCACCTTCCGGCTTCACAATATCGGCAAATTCGTGCCGGATTATAATCATAACATTGATGACTTGAAGACGCCAAGACCACTCTTGTATGCAGACTGCATGATAATGACGAAAGTCTTGCGTCAGCAGGTGGAGGAAATCGCCCTCGAAGACATTATACATAATCGGTCAGGCAGTCTGAATTGTCCATTTGAAGCTTTGGGCATTGTTCATAATGAATATTACGATCCTAACGCCAACAAGCAAAAACCGAATGAGGACTTTCAGGTGTACGGAGGTATTTTCATACATCGACCTGTCTATAGCTTCTTTCACACCCGCCTCACGATCGTTTATGGCCAAACGGGCATGAACAGTTTTGGAAAAAGATGCTATTATAATAGACTTAGTGGAAAATGGCGTCTGGAAAAACCCTGCAATACCTTATGGTACAGTTAGAATACACTAGCCCATCTTGACGGTGCGAATCGAGAAGCTTGAGGCCAGCTTGGAAACTCCCGGCATGATGCTGAGAACATCGCGGTGGACGTCTTCGTAGCTCAGGCTCTCACGCAGAACGATCTTCAGCAGGTAGTCCGCTTCGCCCGACATCAGGTGGCATTCCTCGATGGCGGCGCAGGCCAGGGCCGCCCGCTCGAACTTCTCGAAGGTCTCGCGGCGCTGGTCGGTGAGCGTGACATGCACGAACACGGTGCCCTGCTTGCCCTGGACGTTTTCGGCGATCACGGCGCGATAGCCGGTGATGACGCCCTTCTGCTCCAGAATCTTGACCCGACGGTGGGCGGCGGAGGGGGATAGCCCCACCGCCTCGCCCAGATCGGCGGAGGTGGCGCGGGCATCGTTGCGCAGGACCTTGATCAGTTCGCGGTCGAAGGAATCAAGATCGGAAAATTTATCGCTGTTGGCCATAAAATTGAGAATATATCCTCTGACTTGCCAGATCAACGTACAAAATTTCAAAAAAATGCCGCTTCAACAGGATCATAATAGACGACAAGTGAAACTAAATAAGACCACAGGAACCGGGAGCGAACCCATGAAGATCAGTGTCCCCAAGGAAATCAAGAACCACGAATATCGCGTAGGCCTCGTCCCCGGCTCGGTGGCCGAACTGACCCATCAGGGCCACGAGGTCTTTGTCGAAAGCCAGGCCGGGGCCGGTATCGGCTTTTCCGACGAAGACTATCGCGCGGCGGGGGCGACAATCGTCATGACCGCCGAAGAGGCGTTTGACATCGCCGAACTCATCGTCAAGGTCAAGGAACCGCAACTGAATGAATGCAAGCGTCTGAGAGCCGATCAGACGCTTTTTACATATCTGCACCTGGCCGCCGACAAGCCGCAGGCCGAGGCCCTGATGGCCTCCGGCGCCACCTGCATTGCTTACGAAACCGTGACCGAACCGCAGGGCGGCCTACCCTTGCTGCGGCCCATGTCGGAAGTGGCCGGGCGGATTTCGGTTCATGTCGGCGCCACCTATCTGCACAAGGCTTTCGGTGGCCGTGGCGTCCTGCTGGGCGGCGTGCCGGGCGTAGCCCCGGCGAAGGTGGTGATCATCGGCGGCGGGGTCTCCGGCGTCAATGCGGCGCAGATGGCGGTTGGGCTGTCGGCCGATGTGACGATTTTCGATATCAATGCCCATAAGCTGATCGAGATCGACCAGATGTTCCACGGTCGGGTCAAGACGGCCTATTCCTCCAAAGCGGCGCTGGGCGAGGCGCTGAAAGAGGCCGACCTGGTGATCGGCGCGGTGCTGATTCCCGGTGCGGCCGCACCCAAACTGGTCTCGCGCGAACAGTTGAAGACCATGAAGCCCGGCGCGGTGCTGGTCGATATCGCCATCGACCAGGGCGGCTGCTTCGAGACCTCGCACCCGACCACGCACCAGGACCCGATCTTTATCGTTGACGGCATTGTCCATTACTGCGTCGCCAACATGCCGGGCGCGGTGGCGCGGACCTCGACTCTGGCGCTCAATAACGCCACCCTGCCCTTCGTGCTGAAGATGGCGCGCATGGGGGTTTCGGCCGCCCTGGCCGCCGATCCGCACCTCAAGGCGGGCCTGAATATCGCCGGCGGCCGCATCACCTACCAGGCCGTCGCCGAGGCGCTCAACCTGCCGTTTGCGGCCTGATCCGGCCGCACACTTTACGCGTAAAAAAAAATAGTTCGGCGCCGTTTCGCCCTATGGCGGCGCCCTTGAGCGTCCGGGAAACGCCCTCCCTCCCGGACGCTTTTTTTGTTCGCCGAAGGGCTTCTCACATCAAAGTGTCACAGTTACGGCTCTAAAGACGCAGCAGCGTCAATGAGGAGCCAAGCCATGATCTCGAAAACCCGCCGCTTCACCCGTAATCTCTGTCTGGCGGTTTTCGGTTTTCTGTCTGCCAGTGGCATCGCCCATGCCGCCGACAAACCGCGAAATGTCATCATCTTCGTGGCCGATGGCCTGCGCTACGGTATTGTGAATCACGACACTGCCCCAACCCTGGCCGATATCCAGAAGAACGGCGTCGATTTCCGCAATTCGCACTCGCTCTACCCTACCGTCACCACCACCAATGCCTCGGCCATCGCCACCGGCCACGGCATCGGAGACACCGGTGAATGGTCGAACTCAATTGCCCTGCCGCCACTGAAATATGAGCCGGGCACCGTCCACTTCATGGAAAACGATCCGATCCTCAAGGAAACCAACGAGATCTACGGCGGCAACTATCTCAACGAGATGAGCCTGCTGGCCCTGGCGCGTCAGAACCATTACCAGACGGCCGCCATCGGCAAGGAGGGGCCGGTCCTGATCCAGGACATCACCGCCGCCGACGGCATGAGCACCATTTTCATCGATGACTGGACCGGCACGCATTGGGAAAAGGGGCATCCCATCCCCGTCCCGGCCGATGTCATGCAGTCCATCAAGGATGCCGGGCTTGAAACCGAGGCACGCGACCGCGGGCTTAATCAGTCCGCCGGTGCGTATAATCTGCCCGGCGTACAGGTGGCCAATGTTTATCAGCAGCAGTGGTTTGTTGATGTGACCACCAAGGTCGTCCTACCGCGTTTCGTGGCTTCGGGTCAGCCCTTCGCCCTGGTCTACTGGTCGCGCGATCCCGACGGCACCCAGCACAATACCGGCGACAGCCTCAACAAACTTTCGCCCGGCATCAACGGCCCGACCTCCCTGGCCGCCGTCCGTAATGCCTCCGACAATCTCCAGGCCCTGATCGACAAATTGAAAGAACTCGGCGTCTACGACAATACCGATATCTTCGTCACTGCCGACCACGGCTTCTCAACCATCGCCCGCCAGTCGAAAACGTCCTGGGCTGCGAAGCAATCCTATCCGGACGACACGGTGAAGGGCTTCCTGCCGGAGGGCTTCCTGGCCATCGACCTGAGCCGGGCGCTGAACCTGCCGCTGATCGATGCCTTCAAGTCGCCGATCCGACTGGAAAACGGCGAGCATCCGCACAGCTATTCGGCCCTGGGCGGCGATCTCGACCATCCCGACGTGCTGGCGGTCGGCTCCGGCGGCTCGGAACTGCTCTATCTCGATCCGGCCAAAGCGAAGGAACTGGCGCCGAAGATCATCGCCGCCCTGACACAGCAGGACTATGTGGCGGCCCTGTTCGTCGATGATGAGTTGGGCCCGATCGCGGGCACCCTGCCCATGAGCGCGGTGGGCCTGCGCGGATCGGCCTTGACGCCGCGCCCGGCCATCTATGTCGGTTTCGCCGATTACGTTCTGCCGTCGTGCCTGAAGACCTGGAAGCAGCCCGAACTGTGCTCGGTTATGATCAATGACACCAATCTGCAGCAGGGCCAGGGCAATCACGGCGGCTTTACCCGCGCCAATACGCGCAACTTCATGGCCGCCATAGGGCCGGATTTCAAGGCCGGTTACGCCGATGCGGCGCCCATCTCCAATGCTGACATCACCCCGACGCTGGCCCACATCCTGGGCTTCGATCTGCCGTCGAAAGGCCCGCTCAAGGGTCGCATCATCGATGAAGCGCTGGTCAACGGCCCGCAGACCACCGTGAGCACACCACAGGTGACCCGCTCAAGCCAGGCCGCCAATGGTTTCGTTACCATTCTGGAAGGCCAGATGGTCGGCGAGGAACACTATTTCGATGCCGCTGGAATGCCGGGCCGCGTGGTAGGCTTAAAGACGACGAAATAGACTGTTTGATTACAGTATTATTTTTCTTGGTATTTCCGTAATTGTGCCACATAGTCTCTGTCTAAGGACTGGAAACGCCTTGGATTTATGGGGAAAACTATGGCCCGGACCGTCCGGATACGTCGCATCGACGTGGATGAACTGGAAATCGTACGCGAACTGGCCCTGATCATCTGGCCGAAATGTTACCGTAACATCATTGGCCCCGATCGGGTCGACGCCATGCTGGCCGTACTTTATGCGACCGACACTCTCGAACGGGAAATGAGTGCGCAGGGCCACGTCTTCTGGATCGCGCGCGTCAATGAAATGGATGTCGGCTATGCCTCGGCCTATGTGGATGGCGACCGCCTGTGGCTGAAAAAGCTGTATGTGCGTGATGAGTTTCGCGGCCTGGGCCTCGGCAAGACCCTGATCGAGACGGCACTCGACCATTTCACCGCGCGGGAACTGGCGCTCTATGTCAACAAGGACAATACGCCGGCGATAAACTATTACCTGCGTTCGGGCTTCCAGGTTGAGGCCGAAGTGCCTGTGCAGATGGGGCCGTACGAATTTACCGACTATGTGATGCAGCGCACGCTTTAATATTCGCAGAAGAATGACAGCGCTGGCCACACGCTAATCTTTACCCTTTATTATCTATACCCGTAAAAAGAGAATTTTTTCGTTGTAACAAGCCTGTTACCACTCATTTAACAACTTACGCGGGCGAATCATCTGTGTTAACCTCTCCTAACGCTTCATTAAGATGAGCGCCCGGTCAGTGTCATTCAGTACCAAAAAAGAAAAAGGCAAATAAAACCGAGGCGTAATAATACCTGCCCTATTTCTGCAAGAATTACCGAGTAAACCGACAATCGATCTGAGGATGAGCCATCCGCTCATAAATTGCTCTCACCCCTGATAGCCATGGAGCCACACCATGACCCTCACGCCGCAAACCCGCCCCATCTCCGTTTCCGAACTCGATATCGTGCGCGATATCGCCATGCAGGTCTGGCCGAAATCCTACCGCGCCAGCATTCCGCCTGACCAGATCGACTCCATGATCAGCCAGGCGTTCGACCCGGACAAGCTGGAAGACGACATCATGCAGCGCGGCCACGTCTTCTTCGTGATCCGCGCCGGCCGTGTCGATGTCGGTTTCTGCTCGGCGCACCTCGAAGGCACCCGCATCTGGATCACCAAACTCTGCGTCCTGCCCGATTTCCGCGGCTTTGGCCTCGGAAAGGCGCTGATCCGCGCGGCCCAGGCGCACTTCGCCCCGGCGCATGATATCGTCATGTGTATCCACAAGGACCATGATCCGGCAGTCAATTTCTGCCTGCGCAGCGGCTTCAAGATCGCGCGTGAAATCCCTTCCGAACTGGATGGCCTGACCGATTACGTCATGCTCATGCCCATGTCGCAGATGGAAATGTGCGCGGCTTAGGCCAGTAGCTGCCGGATGTCCGGCCCGCCGAAGAAGACCTGCCAGGCCCAGACCAGCAGGCCATGCAGGAAGACGGCGGGCCATATCGATCCGGTGCGGTAACGCATCAACGCGCAGCCCAGGCCAAGTACGCCGGCGCAGGTCAGAAATGCCGGCGTCAGGAACTGGTGCGCCCCCGGCAGGATGAAAAGCGCTTCAACCACATGCCAGGCCATAAAGACGAGCACGGTCGCCCCGATCCACAGGGCCGGCCGCCGCGTTTCGCCTTGGTCAGGCACCAGCAGGCCACGGAAAACGACTTCCTCGCTTAAGGCCGGCACAAGAAAGACGCTCAGCAAACGCAAGAGCCAGTCAGTTGTGCGCGGCTGCCAATGAAGCAAGCCGGCAAAACCGGCCACCACAGAGATGAAGGCCAGGGTCAGGTTGCCAATCAGCAGACATAACCCCCAGCCTTTGAAGTCAGGCCAAATCAGGAGCGAACGGAGCAGGCGGCGGATCATTCCGCCAGCCTATACCTTTTTGCGCAAGGCGTGAATGGCCAGCCAGATCATCAGCAGGACACCGATCATATCGAGACCGATCTTGCCATAGAGATCGACGCCCCCGCCGAAACCGATAAACAGGAAAGCGAAATTCCCCCAGGTGATCGAGAAGGTCATGGCGATCAGGTGCGCCGTCGTCCATTTCGGCGAAGCCATCCAGCGTGGCACCAGGGCCATGATCAGCACACCCAGACCGATACCCGCCGCGACCGGCACGAAGGTCGGCACCTGCGGTGCAGCGCCAAAGGCCAGAATCTCGATGGCGAAGATGATCCCTGCCGTGGACACACCCAGCACGGTCAGCACCAGCCGATGCGGCGGGCTGGTCGGTTTCGCCGGTGCTGCCAAGACGCGCCGCAACGGTCCAACCGCCAGTCCAATCAGGACAAAAATCACGACCGTCGAAATAATCGCCAGGTTTTTCGGCAGATAATAAGGTGGCAGGTGGAAGGTATTGGCGCGGGCGATGATGTTCCAGCCATACCAGGCGGCGAACGACGCCGGCACAAACAGGATCACCAGCGGAATTATCCCCCAGATATTGAGCCACGGCATATTCTCGCGGGTCGGATACAGCATCTCGCACAGCGCCACCGGTACGCAGACCACAAAAATCGCCTCATACAACATGGCCCAGGTGAAATAGACATAGTTGAAGCCGAACGCCCGGCCATATTCCACGCCCTTAATCTGCACCACCAGGGAGGCAAACGAGGTCTGCTGGATCAGGCATTCTTCCGCCACCGCCAGAGCCAGGGCAAGCAGGACCAGGTTGACCCAGCCCAGCCGGAAGTGGCGCACGCAGTAACGCGCCAGCACCGCGCCCGTGCCCCAGATCAGCACCTCCATAACGAAGATGGCCGGAAAGCCCATCAGCGCGCTCACCCGCGTGGCGCCCGGCAGCACCTCGGCGATCAAGGGCGCCATCAGCATAAGCGTTATGGCTGGCAAGGCTTTATGGAACCACGATTTTTTCGCTTTATCCGACATGTTTTTGCCTTTTCATGAGCATTTATCTCATATATAAATATCTTATGTCTAAGATAAATGCAAATCGCAATCTGGGCCGCGAGCTGGCGACGGCCGTCATCACCTTCCATGAAACCGTGGCGCGGCGCCTGAACATGAGCGCGGCCGAAAGCCGCTGCCTGGGGGTGCTGAATGATCTGGAAGTGGCGACACCGGGCCAGTTGGCGCAGGCCACCGGCCTGACCACTGGCGCCATTACCGGCATTGTCGACCGTCTGGAAAGGGCCGGCTATGCCCACCGCGAGCCCAATCCGGACGATCGCCGCAGCCTGCTGGTCCGCATTCGCCAGCCGGAGAAAATCGGCCAGATTCTGGGGCCGATCTATGGCTCACTGAGTGCCGCCATGATGCAGATGTCCGGCCAGTATACGCCGGAGCAACGGGAGATCATCGACCGCTATCTCACCCAGACCATCGAGGTGCTGAAGGGCGAGACGGAAAAACTCAAGTCCAGGTAATTAGTTCTTCACCGGCTTGAACGCCGCCACCAGGGCTTGCGCGGCGCGCACGTCCGATCCCGACATTTGCGCTTTCAGGTGATCCGCCGCCTTTTTGGCATCTTCATTTTCCTGTGCCGCCGACAACAGATACCACATCAGGGCCGTCTTGCGGTCCATTGGCACGCCAAAGGCGTTTTCATACATGACGCCAAGCTGGTACTCCCCCTCGTCATCGCCCTGCGCCGCCGAGAGCTTGAGCCACTTCAACGCCTGAACATAATCCGCGGTGACACCATAACCCTTGGCGTACATGTATCCGATCTTATACTGCCCTGGCGCATAGGATTGGTCCGCCGCCATCTGATACCACTTGAACGCCTGCCCATAGTCGCGCGGCAGGAAATCGCCATAGAAATAGCTGTTGCCGAGCTTTAGCTGGCCGATACTGTTGCCCTGCATGGCGGCGAGCGCATAATATTTGAACGCCTCGCCCGTATCGCTGTCCATGCCGATGCCTTCGTCATAGAAGCGACCGATCGCCAGTTGGCCATATTCGCAGGTCTTGTCGGCCGCCTTCTGATACCACTGACGCGCCTGCGACAGATCCTGTGGCTGACCGTTCAGACCTTTTTCAAAAATACGCCCCATGGCGTAAAGCCCGCTGCAATTGCCAAGGTCGGCCGCCTTTTTATAGTTATCCAGCGCCCTGGCCGGGTCCTTCGCCACGCCCTGCCCGCCATCGTACATGTCGCCCAAGGCGTCAAAGCCGTAGCCGCTGCCGAGATCGCCGGATTTTTGGTAAAGCGTTATGGCTTCGGCATAATCCTGCTTCACGCCGCGCCCGCCGTAATACAGGTCTCCCAGACTATTGATGGCGAAGATGAAGTTCTGGTCGGCCGCCAGTTTATACCAGCGCGCCGCCTCGGCTTCGTCCTTGGCGACGCTCTTGCCGTTTTCGTACATCCAGCCGACGCTGTATTGTCCGTCGGCATTGTTCTGCGCCGCCGACTGCCGGTAGAGTTTCATCGCCATGTCGGCGTCTTCGGGCACGCCGCTGCCAGTCACATAGAGATCGCCCAGATCGACCTGCGCTTGGGCGTCGCCGGTCGCCGCGGCCTTGTCCAGCCACTTGAAGGCCAGGTCGTAATCCGCCTGCACGCCCGTGCCGCGATAATAGGCTTCCCCCAGTTCATCCATCGCCCGAATGTCGCCGGCCTCGGCTTTTTTAGTCAGCTCGTCGATTTTCGCTGACTGGGCCTCGCCGGCAAGCGCGTGCAGTGGCGCCCCTCCCAGCACAAAAAGGACGCAGGCTACGGATAAGATTACGGATTTCATGGTATCCCCCCTCGGTAACCGGGTAAGGATAGACGAGATTATGCCGGCTGTCTCGCCTGCTCTGCAATCGGAAGTGTGCGGCATTTTCCGCACCCCCTTCCAGCCCCCTTTAAATTGGGTTAAGAAGGGCCACATAAGGACGGCGTTGGGGGCGCATTTGGCAGCTTCCGCGCATAGGGCAACAAAGGAGCGCCTTCTATGAAATTTTCGCGTATTCTCGGTCTTGTCGCTGCCGCCGGTCTTGCGCTGAGCTTGGTTGGCTGCGGGGTCAATAACATCCCCACCAAGGAAGAACAGGCCAAGCAATCCTGGGCCGATGTCCAGAACGCCTATCAGAACCGCGCCGACCTGATCCCCAACCTGGTCGCCACCGTCAAGGGCGCTGCCGCCCACGAAGAAGGCACCCTGACCGCCGTGGTCGAGGCCCGCGCCAAGGCGACGTCCGTCACGGTCGATGCCTCGACGATCAGCGATCCGGAAAAGTTCAAGCAGTTCCAGCAGTCGCAGGACGGCCTGTCCTCGGCGCTCGGCCGCCTGATGGTCATTCAGGAGCAGTATCCGAACCTGAAGGCCAATGAGAACTTCCTGACCCTGCAAAGCCAGATCGAGGGCGTCAATAACCGCATCACCATTGCGCGCCGCGATTATAACGCCGCCGCGACGGCTTATAATCTCTCCTTGCGTACCTTCCCAAGCGTGATCTGGGCGAAGACCCTCTATGGCTCCAGCAAGCCGATGGAACTCTTCACTGCCCAGGCCGGCGCCGAAACCGCACCCGTCGTCAGCTTCGACAAGCCGGCGGCCCCGGCAGCCGCAGCCTCTAACTAACCGCCAGCAAGGCCATCCGGATGAACCGTTTACTGAAGCCCTTCTGGGTGGCTTTCGGCGTGCTTCTGCTCACGCTGTGGGGAGGCTCGGCTTTTGCCGAACCCAAATATCCCGACCTGAATAATCAGCGCGTGGTCGATGACGCGCACCTGCTTTCCGACGCCACCAAGGCCGACCTGACCGCGAAGCTCAAGGGGCTGGAAGACGCCACCACCGACCAGGTGGTCATCGTCACCGTGCCGGACCTGCAGGGCTATGATATCGCCGATTATGGCTATCAGCTTGGCCGTCACTGGGGCATCGGCCAGAAGGCCGGCGGGCCGGCCGCTTCCAACGGCCAGACCTACAAGGACAACGGCATACTGCTGATCGTGGCGCCCAATGAGCGCAAGGTCCGTATCGAGGTCGGCTACGGGCTTGAGCCGGTCATGACCGACGCCCTGTCGTCCCTTATCATTCAGCGTGCCATCCTGCCGCAGTTCAAGGCAGGCAATTACGAGGCCGGCATTGTGGCAGGCACCGACCAGATCATCGCCCAGCTGGCACAGGATCGTCAGGTTGCCATTCAGAAGGCACAAGAGGCCCAGACGGCGGCCGATACCGGCAATGACCGCAGGGGCGGCATCCCCTTCCCGCTGATTATCTTCATTATCATCATCGTCATCATGTTCTCGCGCGGTTGGCTGCCGTGGTTCCTGCTCGGCAATATCCTGGGCGGCGGTTTCGGCGGCGGTCGTGGCGGCGGCGACTGGGGCGGTGGCGGCGGTGGTTTCAGCGGCGGCGGCGGTTCGTTCGGCGGCGGCGGCAGTTCGGGAAGCTGGTAACATGACCTTGAAAATCGACCACGCCCGCATCAATGCGGCGATCTCAAAAGCCGAGGAAAAAACCTCCGGTGAAATCACCTGCGTCATCAAGTCCAAGGCGCTCGATTACGGCGAAACCCCGCTCGGATGGGCGGCGGTGGCAGCCTTTATCGCCCCCCTGCTTCTGGCGACCTTCGGCGCTCTGCCGCATGAATGGCTGGAGCCCCTGCTGACCCGCATCTTCGGCTGGAACGGCCTTGGCGTCAGCGGCGATTTCGCCGACTGGGAAGTTCTGATCAGCTACGGCTTCCTCCAGGTCATCGTCTTCGCCATCGTCTATGCGCTGATCCGTTTTACCGGTCTGAAGCTTATCCTGACGCCGAAAGCCACGCGCAACCGCAAGGCTCACCAGAAGGCGATGGAGCAGTTCTATGCTCGCGGCCTGCACCTCACCCAGGCGCAGACCGGTGTGATGATCTTCTGTGCGCTGGAGGAACATTTCGTCGATGTCATCGCCGATGCCGGCATCTATGCCAAGGTCGACAAGACCCTGTGGAATGAGACCGTGGCCACCCTGCTCGCACATGTAAAGAACGGCGACCTGACCAGTGGCTTCGAGGCGGCGGTGGAAAAATGCGGCGAGGCTCTGGCCGCACATTTCCCGCCGGGTGACGACAATCCCAACGAACTGCCCGACGTGCTGATCGAGATTTAAGTAAGAAACCCCACCACCACTGCGCTGCGCTTGTGGTCCCCCTCCCCGGCATAGCCGGGGAGGTATAGATTCTCTTGTACCTCCCCACCTCCGGTGGGGAGGGGGACCGCGCGCTTCTTAGCGCGTGGTGGTGGGGTTTCTTGCTTTCTTCCCATCTTAACTCTGGCCTTTACCTCCAAGGACGTCTAAACAGCGCGGCCCTTCTCCCCAAAGGTCGCCCTCATGTCCCGTATCTATTGCGGTATCGATTTCGGTACATCCAATTCCGCTGTCTGCATTGGCCGCTATGACCGCCTACAACTGGTGCCGATCGAAGGCGACGCCGTCACCCTGCCCTCGGCCATCTTCTTCAATTTCGAGACCGACCAGACCGTGATCGGCCGCGAGGCCATCGCGCAATATCTCGATGGCTATGAAGGCCGGTTGATGCGGGCGCTGAAATCGATCCTCGGTTCTTCGCTGATCAAGGAAACGACGCAGATCGGCACCGGCCGCAAGGATTTCCGCGCCATTATCGGCCTCTATATCGCCGCCCTGAAACAACGCGCCGAGACCTTTGCCGGTGAAAAAATCGAGGACGTGGTGCTGGGGCGCCCGGTCCATTTCGTCGATGGCGACGAGGTGGCCGATGCCCGCGCCGAAGCCGAACTGCGCGGCATTGCCGAGGCGCAAGGGTTCAAAAACATCAACTTCGAATATGAACCCCTGGCAGCCGCGCGCGACTATGCGCAAGAGCTAATGCGCGAAGAGATCGTGCTGGTGGTCGATATCGGCGGCGGCACCTCGGACTTCTCCGTGCTGCGTCTCGGCACAGGCAAACGCGATATTCTGGCCAATGCCGGCATCCATATCGGCGGCACAGATTTCGATACCCGCCTCAGCCTGGAAACCGCCATGCGCGATCTCGGTTATCGCGGGCGATTGAAAAACGGCAATGAAATGTCGAGCCAGCCCTATGTGCAACTCGCGACCTGGCACCTGATCAACTTCCTCTATACCCAGAAGGCGATGACCTCCCTGCGCCAGACCCACTACCTCTCCGGCGAACGCGAAAAGACGGCGCGCCTGCTGGAGGTGATCGAGCGGCAGGCCGGCCACGATATTGCCAACCGAATTGAAAAGGCCAAGATCGCACTGTCCGACTCTGATACGACAACCGTTGATTTCACCGCCATCGATCCCGACTGGCAATTGGATATCAGCCGCGACACCCTGGCTGGCAGCGTCGAAAAGGAAGTCGCCAAGGTCGTCGCCACGGCGCTGGAAACGGTCACGGAACGCGCCGGATTACCGGCCGACGCCATCCAGACCCTGTTTATGACCGGTGGCTCGACGGCCCTGCCCGGCTTCGAAGCCGCCATGCAGGCCGCCTTCCCGTCCGCACTAATGCACTATGGCGACCGGTTCTCATCCGTGGCCAGCGGACTGGGACTGGCGGCGAAAGAACGGTTTGGCGGTTGAGAGGTGAATATGTTTTCTATGATTTATTTAAAGATTGAGTATGAGCTAATGGATCATGAAAGACATCGTGCTCATTTGGTTTAGTCGATAGTGCTTGAAAATAGACCGGCACTGAAAATTTAATTCTGTGCTCTTGGTGATGGTCTTCGCCTTTTTCATTCTTCCCGCTCGCGCCGCCTTTAACGGGTAATATATTTATACCTGCCTCCGCGCCTACAACAAACATTGTAGAATTTTTCACGCTCACGCCGATATCAAATTCGACCAATGATGGCGTATCATTTGTCTGCACAACTCGATGCCCATCAAGAAGTCGAAAAGAGGCAATTGCTCCATTCGACTCTCTTTTCGCTTCAACGACTGCCTCAGTTATATCGATAAGAACTTGTTTTACAAAATTTTTCAGTTCCATTTAACCTCCCTAATCTTTCGCGCGAATAAGAACTTTATCTCAATATGAATTATTCGCATCCAGATATTTTTCCGGCTTGCGCACCGCTGCGTGTTAATGTATCAGCCCGATAACACACTACTACGGTGATACAGTGGCGCTCAACGACGGCAAAATCAGCAAGCAGGACTCCGACGCGCTCGCCGAAGCGCTGCTCGGTCTGGAAACGATCGAAGAGGTGAAAGCCTTTCTCGACGACCTGTGCACGCCTTCGGAGCTGCGCGCCTTTGCCGAACGTTTCAAGGTCGCCCGTCTGCTCGATGCGGGCGATCTGAGCTACCGCGAAATCTCCGAGCGCACCGGCGCCTCGACCACCACGGTCACCCGCGTGGCGCGTTTCCTGCGGGAAATGCCGCATCAGGGCTACCGGCGTGTGCTGGACAAACTGAAGACGAAGTAAGAAACCCCGCCACCCCGCCGCAGCCGCGGCGCGGTCCCCCTCCCCGACAAGCGGGGAGGTACAGAGACAAGAGTAAGTTATGACTGACCGTCGTTTACGCATTGCTGTTCAGAAGTCCGGCCGTTTGGCCGACCGTTCTGCCGAACTGATTTCCGGCGCGGGCCTGCGCATCCTCAAGGGCGCCAACGAACTGCTGTATCGCATTGAGAACCAACCGATCGACCTGCTGCGCGTGCGTGACGACGATATCCCGACCTTCGTGGCCGATGGCGTCGCCGAACTGGGCATTGTCGGCTACAACGTCCTGGCTGAACACTTCCCCGACCGCGATCTGGAAGAGATGATCGTCCAGCGTCTGGGCTTCGGCTCGTGTACCCTGAAAATCGCCGTGCCGAACGACGTCAATTACACCGGCCCGCAATGGCTGGAAGGCAAGCGTATCGCCACCTCCTACCCCAATATCCTGACCAAATGGCTGAAGGACAACGGCGTTTCGGCCGAGATCGTCGAAATGCGCGGCGCGGTGGAGGTCGCTCCCCGCATGAAGATCGCCCATGCCATCTGCGATCTGGTCTCGACCGGCGCCACCCTGGAAGCCAACGGCATGAAGGCCACCGATCTGGTGCTGAAATCGGAAGCCGTCTTGATCAAGGCGCCCCATGCCCCGCCGGCGGAACTGGCCCATACCTATGACATGCTGCTGCGCCGGTTCGATGGCGTGACGGCCTCCACCGGCGCCAAATACGTCATGATGAACGCGCCGAAGGCGCACCTTGACGAGATCATCCGCATGATCCCCGGCGCCGACGCCCCGACCATAATGCCGCTGGCCGGCCGAGAGGATGCCGTTGCCGTCCATGCGGTCTGCCAGGAAAATGTGTTCTGGGACACGCTGGACAAGCTGAAAACGGCCGGCGCCTCGGCGATCCTGGTCCTGCCGATCGAGAAGATGATGAAGTAAGTGAAGTAAGAAGCCCCATCACCACGCCTTTCAGGCGCGGTCCCCCTCCCCGACAAGTCGGGGAGGTATGAGACGTCCATCTTGTACCTCCCCAGTTTTACTGGGGAGGGGGACCATGAGCGTAGCGAATGGTGGTGGGGCTTCTTGCTTTCTTTGGATAAAACAATGAAGACCTTTGTCTGGAAAAATCTGAACGCCGCCGAACGCAAGGCAGCCTTGGCACGGCCGGAAAACCGCCGCGACGCGCGTGTGGTCGATACTGTGCGCACTATCTTTGACGACGTAGATGCCCGCGGCTTTGCGGCTGTCTCCGACTGGTCGGTCAAGCTCGATGGCCACGCGCCGCGCTATGTCACGCTCGATGGCGCCACCGTCGCCAATGCGCGCGCGCAACTGACGGCGGAAGACCTCTCCGCCATGGAACTGGCGGTCGAGAATGTCCGAGCCTTCCAGCAAGCTGAACTGCCGGCCGATGGTCCGCTGATCGCGCCAAAGCCCGGCCTCAGCCTGCAACGCGTCTATCGCCCGATCACAACGGCCGGCCTTTATGTCCCCGGTGGCACGGCGCCGCTGTTCTCGACCCTGATCATGACGGCCGTGCCTGCCCTGGTGGCCGGTGTGCCCAACCGTATCTGCGTCATGCCACCGGCGCGTGACGGCTCTATTCCTCCGATGATGATCGCAACCGCCGCCGCTTCCGGACTGGACGCCATGTGGCTGGTGGGCGGCGCCCACGCCATCGCCGGCCTGGCGCTTGGCGCTTTCGATGGCACGCCGCCCGCCGACAAGCTGTTTGGGCCGGGCAACAAATATGTCGCCGAGGCCAAGCGACTGGCTACGGAACGCGTTTCTGGCCTCGCCATTGACATGCCCGCCGGACCTTCGGAGCTGCTGGTCATTGCCGACGACACCGCGAATGTGAAACTGGTCGCCGCCGACCTGCTCAGCCAGGCCGAACATGATGCCGACGCGCAGGTCATCCTAGTCGCGCTCTCGGCCGAAATCGCGGCGAAGATAGGCGCCGAGGTTGAGGCGCAGGTCTCGCGCCTGCCGCGCGAAACCATCGCCCGCGCCTCGCTCGAACAGGCCCGCCTGTTCGTTGTTTCCTCGATCGAAGAGGCCGCCGAGGTCTCCAATCTCTATGGCCCGGAACACCTGGCCATACAAGTCGCCGATGTCGACGCCATCATCCCGCAACTGACCGCCGCCGGCACCATCTTCGCCGGCACCTATGCCGCCGAGACCTTCGGCGATTATGCCGCGGGCCCCAGCCACGTCCTGCCGACCGATGGCGCCGCCCGCGCCTGGGACGGCATCACGGTCCGCTCTTTCCTGACCAGCTTTGTCGTCCAGAAAGCGACCCGCGAAGGCGCCGCCGCCATTGCCCCCGCTGCCGCCCGCCTCGCCCGCCTCGAAGGTCTTGAAGCCCATGCGCTTGCCGCCGATTTTCGTTTAGAGGTTTAGATGTTTAACTCGCCCTTCTCTTCCCTGAACGCCTCCGGTTCCGGGCTGGAGTCCTTGCCCCCCTCGCTGGAGCCCCTGCGCGAACGCATGGCCGATTTTTACGGCGTAGAGGCGCACCAGTTGATGGTGACACGCGGCGCTTCGCACGCCATGGAAATCCTGATGCGCCGCCTGCGCGTCCACGGCCATGAGTTCCTGTGGGCCGGTGCCGACCATTATCTCGAAGATCTGTGCGGGGTTTATAATCTGACCATCCGCAAGCCGCCGGAAAACGGACCATATGCCAAGGGCGGCGGCTTCTGCCTGGTCCACAATCCACGTCAGACTGATGGCAAGGCCTGGGACATTACCGCCGCGCGTGCCCTGGCAGTCGATCTCTTTCCCACCCTGCTGGTAATCGATGAGAGCTATTTCGATGCCTGCACGGCTGATTCCATGGTCGAACTGGCCACCGTCGAGCCCAATGTGGTGGTGCTGAAAAGCCTGTCCTATCTCTTCGGCATGGCCGGCGCCCGTGTCGGCGCGCTGATCGCCAATACCAAAACCCTGCAGGGCCTGCTGAAATTCTGCGAACCACATCCGCTGCCAACGCCATCGGTGCGCGCCGCCGAGACCGCCCTGTCGCCATCGCGGGCGCTGACCCTGCAATCGCGCGTCGACCTGATCCGCACAGAACAGGCCCGCGTGCGCGAAGCATTGTCGCGTTCTAAGCAGCTTGAGAGCTTCGATCTCAATGACGGCCCCTTCATGTTGCTGCGCCCCAAGGCCCTGCTGCAAACCCAGACGGCGCTCAAGCGCCTGGGCCTTTCGCCGCAGGTGACGCCGACCGGTCTGCTGCTGGCACTGGGTGACGTCGCCACCAATAACCGCATTCTGCGGGCGCTCGATGTGGCCCCGGCGGACAAGGCGCCGCGCGTCGGCGAAATCCTGCGCGACACCAAGGAAACCAAGATCTCGGTACAGGTCAATCTCGACCAACCAAAGCCGGTCAGGGTTCATACCGGCGTCGGCTTCTTCGATCACATGCTCGACCAGGTGGTGACGCATGGTGGTTTCTCGCTGCAACTGGCCTGCGAAGGCGATCTTGAAATTGATGCCCACCACACAGTGGAAGATTGTATGCTGGCCTTCGGTCAGGCGTTGAAAATCGCGCTGGGCGATCGCGTCGGCATGGCGCGCTTCGGCTTTGTCCTGCCGATGGATGAGACGGAGGCCAAGGTCTCGATCGATCTCGGCGGTCGCCCGTTCTGCGTCTTCAAGGGCGAGTTCCAGTCCACCCATATCGGTGATTACCAGACCGAGATGACCGCGCACGCCTTCCGCTCGCTGTCGGAAACCCTCGGTGCCTCGATCCATGTCGAGGTGAGCGGCGGTAATGACCACCACAAGACCGAAGCCTGCTTCAAGGCGCTCGGTCGCGCCCTGCGCCAGGCGACGCGCATCGAAGGCGACGCGCTGCCTTCCACGAAAGGCATGTTGGCTTAATGATCACGGTCATTGAAATCGGCTGCGCCAATACGGCTTCCGTCCTCTTCGCGCTGGAACGATTGGGAGCGGAAGCCCGCCTGAGTTCCGATCCGGCGGAAATCGCGGCGGCGACCAAGGTGGTCCTGCCCGGTGTCGGCGCGGCGGGATTTGCCATGTCGCGTATTCGTGAACTGGGCCTGTTCGATACCATTCGCGGTCTGAAAGTGCCGCTTCTAGGCGTCTGCCTCGGCCAGCAACTGCTGTTTGAAGGTTCCGAAGAAGGCGATGTCGAATGCCTCGGCCTGATCCCCGGCAAGGTCACAAAAATGACCGCCACGCCGGATATGGTGGTGCCGCATATGGGTTGGAACCAGCTTGAAGTGATCAAGGCCGATCCGCTGACCGCTGGTGTGAAGAATGGCGATTTCGCCTATTTCGTCCATAGTTATGTCTGTCCGGTAAATGCCTATACACTGGCGACCAGCACCTATGGCCAACCGTTCGCCGCCATGGTGCGCAAGGATAATGTGTTCGGCTGCCAGTTCCACCCCGAACGCTCCTCCGCCGTCGGCGCCCAGATTTTGAAGAATTTTGTAGACCTATGATCCTTTACCCCGCCATCGACCTGATCAACGGTGAATGCGTCCGCCTCGCACAGGGCCGCTTTGATGCCGTGACGAAATACGATTCCGACCCGTTCAAGCGCCTGGCCCTGTTCAATGAAGAATTCGCGCAATGGGTCCATATCGTCGATCTCGACGGCGCCAAGGCCGGCTCACCGCAACAACATGAACTGATCGGTCAACTGGCCAAGGCTTCGCGCGCGAAAATCCAGACGGGTGGTGGTGTGCGTACCCGCGAGCACGTCCAGACCCTGCTGGATCAGGGCGTTTCGGCGGTCGTAGTCGGTTCAGCGGCAGTGAAGAATCCGGAAGAGGTGCGCGGGTGGCTGCGCGACTTCGGCAAGGATCGCATCACCCTGGCGCTCGATGTGCTTCCAACGAAAGACGGCGATTTCGATGCCGCCCTGCATGGCTGGGTCGAAGGGTCCGGCATTTCGCTGTGGGACGTGCTCGATTATTATCCGCATGGCGCAGCACAGCGCATACTGGTTACCGACGTATCGCGCGACGGCATGCTGATGGGGCCGAACATGGATTTGATGAAGGCACTGCGAAAAAAACGCCCGGACCTCGAAATCCAGGCGTCCGGCGGGGTGAAATCCGTTGAAGATCTCTATGATCTCAAGGCCCTGGGCGTACATGGCGCCATCGTTGGCAAGGCGATCTACGAAGGCATTATCGATCTGAAAGCAGCTTTGAATGTTGGCTAGACGCATTATCCCCTGCCTCGATGTCAAGGACGGCAAGGTCGTCAAGGGCGTGCAGTTTGTCGGCCATGAAGTGCTCGGCGATGCGGTGGACATGGCTTTGCGCTATCGGGATGAAGGCGCCGACGAGCTGGTGCTTTACGATATCACCGCTTCCGCCGAAGGGCGCACGGTCGATTACAACTGGGTGCGCGATATTGCCCGGGCCCTCGATATTCCGTTCTGCGTGGCGGGCGGTATTCGGAGCGCCGAACAGGCGGTAAAGTGCCTGAATAGTGGTGCTGACAAGGTCTCGATCAACTCCCCCGCGCTGGAACGCCCCGACCTGATCAACGAACTGGCCGAAATGGCTGGCTCGCAATGCGTGGTCGTCGGCATCGACAGCCGCGAAATTGACGATGACTATTACGTCCACCAGTACTCCGGCGATCCCGACAAAATCCGTCAGGCCGGTCGTCGTACGCTCGACTGGGTGATCGAGGCGAAAAACCGCGGTGCTGGTGAAATCGTACTTAATTGCATGAATCAGGATGGCGTACGCAAAGGCTATGATATCAAGCAGTTACGGCTAGTTCGTGATCTGATAGATATACCGCTTGTCGCCTCCGGCGGCGCCGGCGCGCCTGAGCATTTCGAGGCCGTCTTCGAGCAAGCCGATGTCTCCGGAGCCCTTGCCGCCAGCGTATTCCACAAGAAAATCATTGCCATTCCCGATCTGAAGCGCGACCTTCGCGCCGCCGGAATTGCTGTACGGATATAAGATGCCCGAAGCCCACCACCTGCCCAACCCGCTCACCGTTGCCGATATCGACAAAGTCGATTTCGCCAAGGGGGACGGCCTTGTCCCCGCCATCGTGCAGGATGCTGACACGCTCCAGGTTCTGATGCTCGGCTACATGAACGCCGAGGCGCTCAAGGCCACCCTGCAGGGCGGCCGTGTTACCTTCTGGTCGCGCTCGAAAAACCGCCTGTGGATGAAGGGCGAGACCTCCGGTGACACACTCGAACTTGACCGCATCCTGACTGATTGCGACGAGGACGCCCTGCTCGTCTATGCCCGTCCGAACGGCCCGACCTGCCATACGAAAACGACCTCCTGCTTCGGTCACGAAGATGCACCTGGCATCGGTTTCATGGGCCACCTGGCGCATGTAGTGAAGGACCGCGCCAAGGCGCCGCCGGCCGACAGCTACACCGCCCGCCTGATGCACAAGGGCGTGGCCAAGATCGCCCAGAAGGTTGGCGAGGAAGGTCTGGAAACGGCCCTGGCCGGCCGCGCCGGCGATCTCGACGAACTGCACAACGAGGCCGCCGACCTGCTCTATCACCTCTCGGTCCTGCTGATGGCGCGCGACACCAAGCTTGAAAATGTATTGGATATCCTGCGGGAGCGTCACAAAGGCTGATTTACAGATCACGCCTTTTGTGATCATTTACGGCGTGTAATCGGGGCTCCGCCTTAATGGCCAAACATCATATCCTTGTCGGCGCCAACGCCATGTTCTCGCCGCGCGGCCGCATCAACCGCCTGCAATTCGTGCTGAACTTCTGGGCCTGCCAGGTATTGATCTTCGTCATCTGGTTCGGCATCGCCATACTGCCCGATGCGCTGAGCGACGAATGGGCCGCCAAACTGGACCAGCCGTTGAACTGGCTGACCATGGTGTTGACGGTCCTGCTCTATTTTGCCCTGTTCTGCCTGTGCGCCACGCGCCTGCATGATGTCGGCCTGTCGGCCTGGCTGGGCCTGATCCTGTTCGCCGGTTTTATCCCTGGCCTGATCAGCAGCATCGGCAGCGACGCCATCGAAGCCGCCGGCCTGACCGACATGGTGAACTTCATCGCCTTCCTCGGCAACCTGGCCGTCCTGATACTGGGCATTGCCCTGTCGGTCTGGCCCGGACAGCCAGAGGAAAATATCTACGGTCCTTCGCCGAACTAATCCTGCAAATTGCGTCCGATAGCGCGGCGGATCAACAGGCGCTGGTCCGGCCCCATATCACCCAGAATACCGCGCACCTCCGGTGGCAGGTGCCCGCCCGTATCCCCGCTGAAAACCAGGTGATCGAACATCGCCTGCCATGCCCTGTTCTGATCCGGCGGCAAATCACGCAGGCCCAGCATGGCCAGCATCAGCACCAGCATCGGCGCGCCCATTTCCGCGCCTGCCGTATTCCACCAGTAATTGACCTGTACATTCAGGTCTTCGCTGGAAGAGACATGATGCCACCACATATAGGGCACATAGAGACCATCCCCCGGCGCCAGGTCGGCAACCACAGCGTTGGCCAATGCCTCTCGGAAACGCGGATGGGCGTCAAAATCGGGATTTTCCAGCGAGGCCATCGAGGTCGGCACGCCTGAAATCGTCGCTTCCAGTGGCCCCATATAGAGGTTCTTCGTCTGGTCAGGTGGAAACAGCACAAAGCGCTTACGCCCCGCCACCATGCAAACGAGATTATAGTTGATGTCAAAGTGCGTCTGGGTCACGGCACGATTGCCGATCCAGATGCGCGGCTCCGCGCCCGGCACCTCCAGCGGGTTTTCCGTCTTGAAGCGCGGCATGAAGTCCTTCAGCGGCGCCGACTGGATATAGATGCGCTCCGCGTCCGCCTGCCCTCGCAGTTCGCTCAGGCGATCAAGCGTCATTTTCAGGGGGATGGCCGCGCGCTGGAAATTGAAGCCGGCAGAACCCTCATCATAGAAATATTTGCCGTCGCCACCAGGCGCCTGGCGAAAGGTTTCGGCGGGCCTGCCGGCATCGCACGCCTTCAGGTAGTCGATCAGTTCCGCCGTCGATCGTCGTGCCCGCCCCACCGCCGGCCAGGCACTGACCAGTCCCTTGAGAATAACCGGCGTATAACGCCCGGCGAGGCGCGTCGCCAACTGATCGGGGGAAATATCGTGCCTGATATCGACAGATGGAAAATCCATGAAGCCTCCGGAAGAAGCGCAGGTGTAGAATAAACGCGGATCAGCGACAACCTCTTTACAGGCCGTCCTGCCGGGCATAGCCTGCCCCGACAGCCGGGAACACGCCATGATCCAATTCCTGTTTTCGCCCAGTGGCCGTATCAGCGGCACGCAATTCTTCTCCGGTATCGCCATCGCCATGCTGGTCATGGTGGTAATTGGCTTTGCCCTCGGGACCGTGCCTTCGCTCGACGGGCCGATCATCCTGAGCCTCTGCTGGCTCTTGCTTGCCTGGCCACTCGCCTGCCTGCTGATCAAGCGGCTGCATGATACCGGACGTTCGGCCCGCTGGCTGTGGGGACTGGCCCCGCAGGCTATTCTGGCTGTTCTTTCGCTCACCATGGGCGGTTTCATCCCCGTCCTCATCCTGTGGCTGATGACCCTGCTCGGCGTGCTGGCCAATCTCGCTTGCTGGAGCCTGCTGTTTTTCCTGGCGCTGAAACCGGGCGATGACGGCGAAAATGCTTATGGTCCTGATCCGCACCTCAAAGACCAGGCGGCGTGACCCGATTACCGCAGGCAGGGGATAATCGCCGCCGCCTGATTGCTCTCTGGCGCGTTTCGCGTCATGGTTACTGCCATTAATGTGTACATTCGTCGCCTAAAGAATGCGTCACCGGCTATCGCAAACCCTAAGGTCTCCTCCTGTGTCCTGGTTGTTTAATCTGCTCAGCGGACTGGTCGCCGTGCTGATATCGGCGGCGCTGCTGCACTTTGGCGGTTCGGCCGGGGCCACGCCAAATGATCCGCCGCCCGCGGCGCAACCGGATAATACCGGAATGCCGGATAGCACGCCTGCGGAAGACGACGCCTCCCGCCAAAGCTGATTCGGTCAAAGCGTGACAAAAAGCTTTGCGAAAAGCGTAAGTTGACGTAGCTTTCTCCTGCCGGGAGAACCCGCCTCTCTCCTGGAAATGCGCCGCATGGCTGAAGAAGATCGGTTCATGTAAAACTGGCCTCAGGATACTGTGAATGAAACCACCCCGCTCCCCGCTTGATCCCTCCGAGTCGAAGACCATTTTCGGTCGCTCCAAACTGCGGCCGCTTTTCGATGAGCCGGAAGCCGTGGCCAAGCCGGAGGCACCTGTGGCGGAAAGCGCGGATGCCGCAGAGGCGGCAGACATGAGCGATATCCTCGAAGCCCCCTTCGATAACCCGACACATGTGGCGACCGATGCCCGTCCTGAACCTATTCCGGAGGCAAGCCCGGAAGCCGTACCTGCCCCGGAGCCGGAATTAAGCGCCGAGGACAAACCGGCCCCGGCCAGAGCCATTCTGGATATTCCCGAACTCAGGGCCGAACTGAAGCCGCCCCCCGAAACCACGCCGCCGATGAGGACGCACAAGACCCCTTCGCAATCCAACCGGTCTGTCAGCGCGCACAAGACCAAACCGGAAAGCGTTGCCCGAAGGGCGGCGCCTTCGTCCATCCTGCTGTGGGGCCTCGCCACCTTCGCCAGCCTGCTGTGGGCCTGTGGCCTGGCAGCCTTTGCCCTGGGGGCCCAGACCGACCTGGCGGCGCTGAGCTATGAGCCCTTCAAGATCGTTGTGCTGGTTTTCCTGGCCCTCTTCCCCACCGGCCTGATCTTCGCCACCGCCTTTGCCTTGCGCAATGCCGCCATCCTGTCGCGTCAGGCCGACCGCGCCGCGCAACTGGCCGATACCCTGATGGCGCCGGCTGCTTCCGCCGCCGCCCAGACCGGTGACCTGGTGGCCGCCCTGCGTGAACAGGTCGATCACGCCGTCCGCGCCGTCCGCCTCGCCCATGCCGATGTCTCCGAACTGAGCGCGCAACTAAAGGCCGAAACCGACCGCCTGACCGAGGCCGCCACCAATGCCCGCGCGGCGGCGCAAAACGTTACGCAATCCCTCGCCCATGAACGCGAATCCATGGGCGCGCTCAGCCAGTCGCTGAGCGTACAGTCGAGCGGCATTATCGAAGCCGTCGACCGTCAGGCGCGCATGGTGGCCGATGCCTCCGACCTGGCCCAGACGCAGTTGCGCGAAGCCGAGGCCAGCCTGGCCGCTTCCACCAGCGCCGTGGTCACGGCCTCGGCCGACATGGCCGATGTCGCCCGCACCGCCGCCGAAGACCTCGATCGCCAGACCGTGCGCCTGGAAACCGCCGGCTCCGGCATTGTCGACCAGGTTCGCAGTGTCGAGGAAGGTCTTTCGCAGCAGCGCGCCGAACTGGTTTCCACCGCCCTTTCCCTGCGCGCCGATCAGGAAGATTTCGCCGTCCACATCGAAAACCAGCGTGCCCAACTGACCGAAGCGCTCTCGATCACCCGCGTCGCCACGATCGACCTGGGCGAGACCTCCGCACGCGGCATCGACGTGCTGCGCGATATCGTCGTTTCGGCCCAGGAACACTTCCAGGCTGTCCAAGGTGCCGCCGAGAACGAACGCACGGCCTTCGAGACCCGCATCCACGCCACCCTCTCCAATATTTCCCTGATGGCGGCCGACGCCCGCGACGATCTGGTCGAGGAAACCCGCAAAGCGCTGGAACAGCTCAACACCTCGGCCGAGGACGCCAAGCGCGCCGCCGATCAGGCAGCCCAAACCGCGCAGATGCGCGTCGATCGGCTCAATGAATCGATCTTCGAGGCCAGCAAAAAAGCCGACGAGGTCTTTGATACACGCTTCGCTGCCGCCCGCCGCCTGATAGAAGAATCGGCCGACCTGATCGGCGAGGCCGGTGACCAGACCGCACAAAAGCTGGATACCAGTTTCGCCCATGCCCGCCAGACCATTGCCGAGGTCAACGAAGCCCTGAATGATCTGGCCACGGGCGCCGACCAGTTGCCCACCATTGCCCAGGCGCGCATCCTCGAAATTCGCCAAAGCGTCGAAGACGGCGTCAATGCCATGCTGGAAGCCGCCCGCAAGGCATCGCAGGAAACCGAGGCCGTCGACACTGCCTTCCAGGAACGGGTGAAGCGCAATTACGACATGCTGACCGAGGCCGTGCGCCTGATGGGCGTCATATCCGGCGACCAGCCCCAGACCGCCGAACCGGTCGCCCGCGAACGGGATTTGAGCCGGCCGGCTGCCCCCCGTAGATCGCCCGAGCCGCCTGCCCCGACACCAGCGCCCCCTCCGGTGCAGCCCTCCGTTACCCGTGCGCGCCTCCTGCCCTTGAGTGTGCCGGCGTCGGAACGTGCGGCGGCCGCACCTGCGCCGCAACGCGAAGCCCGACCGGCCCGTGCCGTTCAGGATGGCTGGTCCTGGCGCGAACTGCTCGGCGGCATGGAAGGCCGCGACAAGACGCCGGAGCCGGCGGCAACGGCGCCCCAGGCGGCGGTCGAGCCGCCGCCCGATCCGGAGTTCGACAGCCTGGACGATGTCATGATTGCCGAGGTCAGCGCCATGGGAATAGATGCCGCAGCGCTGCTTGGCCGCGCCCGGATCGAGGAGGTGATCGGCGCCATCATGGCCGAGGATAATGAAGGCGCCCGCCTCGTCGTCCGCCGCGTCGCCCCCGCGGCCATTCGCCGTCTCAGCCGCCGGCTGCTGGCCGATGCGCCTCTGCGGCAACAGGCCAATGACTTCGCCACCGCCTATGACCAACAGATCAATATGGCCCTGCTGGCCAAGGACGCGATCAGGGAGTTGAACGAGGTTCTGGGTAGCGATGCCGGCCGCGCCTACCTGCTGCTCGACGCCGCGATCAGCGACCTGATATGAGGCTTGTTCTCCGCGAAGAAACCTTCCCGATCGCCGGGCGGTTCACCATTGCGCGTGGCTCCAAGACCGAGGCGCGCGTTCTCTATGTCGAACTGGAAGACCAGGGCCATGTCGGCCGTGGCGAGGCCGTGCCCTATGCCCGCTACGGCGAAAGTATCGCGCAATCCCTGGCCGATATTGAGGCGGTGCGCGGTCGTATTGAAGCGGGTTTGAGTTTCGGCGACCTGCACGACCTTCTGCCTGCCGGCGCAGCGCGCAATGCCATCGATTGCGCCTTGTGGGATCTGAACGCCAAACTGACCGGCATTCCGGCCTGGCAGGCGGCCGGATTGAAACGGCTCGATCCGCTGAAAACCGCCTATACCTTAAGCCTCGATACGCCCGAAGCCATGGGGGCGCAGGCCGCCGTCAATGCCCGCCGCCCCCTGCTCAAACTCAAGATCGGCGGCCCTGACGATCTCGACCGCATAGAGGCCGTGCGGGCCAATGCCCCGAAATCACGCCTGATTGTCGATGGCAATGAAGGTTTGAGTTTCGATGACCTGGTGCGCATGGCGCCTGAGATGCAGAAGCTCGATGTGAAGCTGATCGAACAGCCGCTGAAGGTATCCGAAGACGAGCAGTTGCTGGGCTATGATTGCCCGGTGCCCTTATGCGCCGATGAAAGCCTGCATACCCGCGCCGAACTGGATCGTTGCGCGCGGCTCTACAGCCATATCAATATCAAGCTCGACAAGACCGGCGGCCTGACCGAGGCCCTGGCCCTGAAAGCCGCGGCCACGGAGGCCGGCTTAAGCCTCATGGTCGGCTGCATGGTGGCGACGTCGCTTTCGATGGCCCCAGCCATGCTGGTGGCGCAAGGGGCGGAATTCGTCGATCTCGATGGCCCGCTCCTGCTGGCGCGCGATCGTGAACACGGGCTGGAGATTACCGGCTCGATCCTGCATCCCCCTCGTCCGGAGTTGTGGGGCTAATCCCTCGCCGCCATGAGCCGTGAACGCTGGCTGTAAAGCCACGCGGCGGCACACAATCCCAACCCGGCCACGCCCGCCATCACACCGTAACCCTTTGCAGCGAAGGCCATATAGATGACGCCGGAAAAAATTGTGCCCAGCCCCATCATGACGCCATTGGCATAGGCGGCATTGACCGTCTGCCCCAGGCTTTCATAGCCTTTCGGGCTCAGGCGCTGAACCAGTTCCAGCCCGGCCAGATAGGTGGCGGCGAACGACAGAGCGTGCAGGCATTGCAGCGGATAAAGCACCCACAATGGCGGCGAACAGGCCATCACACCCCAGCGCGCCACCGCGAATATACCCGCGATCACCAGCATCCGCCACGGACCCGCCTTGCGCCGGATTCCTTCCCCCAGCCACATGAAGGCCACCTCCGCCACCACGCCGACCGCCCACAGATAGCCGCAGGTACTCGATGAGAAGCCCCGTTCCTTCCATATGATGGTCGAAAAGGCGTAATAGAAACTATGCGATGCCTGCAGACAACCGATAGCCGCCAGCAGCCACAGGAAGCCTTCATCGCGCATCAGCACCTTCAGGCGCGCCAGTCCCGCCCCGGCCGAACCGACAGGGGCATGGCCTGGACGTACAAGACCGGCCAAAAGATATCGCCCGCCCAATGCCGTCAGAAGGGCCGCCGCCACCAGCCAGGCCAGGATCAGGTCCGTGGGCCACATTACCAGCAGGAATCCCAGAACGATATTGGTGACGATGAATGCACTGGAGCCGATGGCACGCGGAATGGCATAAGCGAAATTTTCCAGCCGCGACAATTGCATGGTCATGGCGTCATTGAGCGGCGCCAGGCTGGTCATGCAACTGAAGGCCAGGGTATAGAGCGCCAGGTAAAGCGGAAAACGCAGGCCCGGCAGCCATCCGCCCGTCGCCATCAGGGCGTAGAACAGCGCGCCAAAACAGGCCAGCCACACCAGCGGCGTGCGATAGAGCCTGAAACCGTCGGCCCACAGACCGCTGACCGGCCCGGTCAGCGCCCGCAGCAACAGGGGAGCCGCCAATATGATGCCAATCTGCCCGGCCGTCATGCCGTGATTCTTGAGCCACAGCGGCATGAAAGGCAGGGATGCACCCGTGCCGGCATAGGCCAGGGCATAGAATATGGCCTGGCGGCGAAGCGTGGTCAGAGGGAAAGGGGTTGTGAGCGCGGGCATTTTACGTCTTAGTGATATCCAACAGTTGCCCATTTAAACTCAAGATTATGACTGACTCTGTGACTCCCAAGAAAAGCGCGCCGGTGCGCGGCCTTTATCCTGATATCGAGCCCTATGACAGCGGTCATATGCCGACCGGCGGCAAACACAAGATATATTATGAGCAGAGCGGCAATCCTCAGGGCCTGCCGGTCGTAGTGGTGCATGGTGGCCCCGGCGGCGGCACCTCGCCCAACCTGCGCGGCTATTTCAATCCGGACGGCTACCGCATCATCCTGTTCGACCAGCGCGGCTGCGGAAAATCGACGCCGCACGCCTCGGAAGATATTTCTCTGGAAGACAACACCACCTGGCATCTGGTGGCCGACATGGAAGCCCTGCGCCAGAAACTGGGCATAGATAAATGGGTCGTCTTCGGCGGTTCCTGGGGCTCCACCTTGTCGCTCGCCTATGCCCTCACCCATCCGGAGCGCGTCAGCGGCCTGATCCTCCGCGGTATCTTCCTGGTGCGCAAATCCGAACTGGACTGGTTCTATCAGGAAGGCGCCAGCCATCTTTATCCGGACATCTGGGAAAAATTCATCGCCCCAATCCCTGAGACCGAACGCGGCGACCTCCTGTCCGCCTATATCAAGCGGCTGAATGGCCCGGATCGCGCCGAAAGCGTGCGCTGCGCCCTGGCCTGGAGCGGCTGGGAAGGCGACACGCTGTCCATCGACGGGCCGTCCGAAGTGGCGTCGAAGTTTTCCGATCCGGCCTTTGCGCTTGCCTTCGCGCGGATCGAAAGCTGGTATTTCAAAAATGGCGGCTTCTTCGAGAGCGAGAACTGGGTGCTGGAGAATATTGGCCGTATCCGCCACATCCCCGGCTGGATCGTACAAGGCCGCTATGATGTGGTAACCCCCATGACCACGGCCTGGGATCTGAAAAAAGCCTGGCCGGAAGCCCGCTTCAACCTGGTGAAAAAAGCCGGACATTCCTCCAGCGATCCGGGCATTCTCGAAGGTCTGGTGACCGCCGCCGATGAGGCCCTCGTCGCGCTGAGCTAGGGCACTGCGGGCGCCGTCCGGCCAGTCATTGCGCCATTGGCCGTGGGGTCGGCGGCGACGGGCTTGTTACCATTATCCGCGCCAGGTTTATCATGCGGCCCTGACGGCGCGATCATGACAGCGGCAATCACCAGCCCGATAATCACGAAAATCACTGCCGCCGCCCACAGGGAGCGTCGGCTTTCGGTTTTCGTGACCGGAGGTTCGTTCGTCGTCATGGGGGCAGAATATGGCGCAAAGCATAAGAAATCAGCGCGGATTTCTTCCCGGCACCGGCACGTAAAAGCCTTCAATTTGGATGAGATGCTAGCCGGCTAGCGCCGCAGGTACACTTGTACGGGGCCGCCGAGGCCTGCAAGCGCAGACTGCGACGCAGATCGCCAAAGACCTGGGTTTAACTTACTCGAAGCGCTGGAAGATGGAGGCCTGCCTCGGCAGTTCCTGATAGCGGTGAACCTTGACACCCAGCACCAGGCCGAAGCCGGTCATGACCATCAGCATGGCCGAACCACCGTAGGAGACCAGAGGCATGGGCACACCGACCACCGGGAACAGGCCCATGACCATGGCGCCATTGATCAGCACATAGAGCGCGAAGGTAGCTGTTGCGCCCGCCGCCGCCAGCCGCCCGAAGTGCGAGTGCGACAGGGAGGCCATGCGCAGGGCCATCAGGATGATCAGGGCGTAGAGCAGGAAAATGACAAAACCGCCGGCAAAGCCCAGTTCCTCGCAGACCGCCGCCATGATGAAGTCGGTATGCTTTTCAGGCAGGAAGTTGAGCTGGCTTTGCGAGCCCAGACCCAGGCCCTTGCCCAGCAGGCCGCCTGACCCCATGGCAATTTTCGACTGCAGGATGTGGTAACCGTCGCCAGACGGGTCGCCTTCCGGGTTTAGGAAGGTCAGGATGCGCTTCTTCTGGTAATCATGCAGCACGTACTGGAAGGCCAGCGGTACCGTAATCACCGCGCCCACGGCCGCCGCCGCGATGATCTTCCAGTTCAGGCCGGCCAGGATCATCACCGAGGCACCGGTCAGCGAGATCAGCACGGCCGTGCCCAGATCGGGCTGGTGCATGACCAGCGTTGCCGGCACCCCGATCATGGCGGCAGGGATCAGCAGTTTCCACGACAGGTTGGCATCCTTGGCCGAGCATTCGTGATAAAAACGCGCCAGGGCCAGCACGATGGCCAGCTTCATGAATTCAGACGGTTGGAAAGAGAGCGGCCCCAGGCTGAGCCAACGCTGGGCCCCCATGCGCACATCCCCGACCGCCTCGACCGCGATCAGCAGCAGCAGCGAGCCTCCGTAAAACCAGTAAGCCCCCATCAGCCAGACGCGCAGGTCGACCAGCGCCAGGGCGCACATCATGACCAGGCAGACGCAAAAGAAGATCAGTTGCTTATAGGCCCAGGGATCCCACTTCATGCCGCCGACACTATATAGCAGCAGGATGCCGATACCGGTCAGGCAGCACAAAAGTCCGACGAACAGCCAGTCGATCTGGGCGATCTTGCTTTCGTAGCGATCGCGTTGTCCGGGACGTGAGAGGGCGGAATCGACCATGGAATGACCTAAGTGCTTGTCGGCAAGGTATCGGGTGGCGGGGGGGCTGCGCCGGTATCGTCTTCAGGCAGCGGCACATCGCTCAGGGGCTTGTCGACCAGGTCCGCCGGATTGACGCCGATAATGCGTTTCTGAATTTCCGGGTCTTTCAGCAAGGCCATGCGCATGATTTCGCGCGCTTTAGGGGCGGCCGACGAAGAGCCCCAGCCGCCATGCTGAACGATAACGCTCATCGCGTATTTGGGCGCATCCGCCGGCGCGAACGCCACGAACCAGGCGTGGTCACGCTTTTCCCATTCCAGATGCAGGGTGGCCCGCGATCCGGACTTGATGGTATGAGCCTGGGCGGTGCCCGTCTTCCCCGCCATCATGATCGGCCCCAGGTCGAGCTTGGCAAAGCCCGCGGCCGTACCGCTGGTCACCACATCGGCCATGGCGGCCCGGACAAAGGCAATGTGATTCGGATCGGCAGCCAGATCTTCGAACTCGGTTTCCTTATAGGGCTTGCCGCCTACGGATTTGACCAGGCGCGGCAGGACGGCCTTGCGTCCGTTCGCCAGCCGCGACACAGCCACGCAGTTTTGCAGGGCATTCACATTGGTAAAACCCTGTCCGATGCCCATGGACGGCGTTTCGCCGGGCTGCCATTTGGGATCCTTGGGACGCCAGGGCTTGCTGCCATCGAAATAGGCCCGCTTCCAGGCCGTATCGGGGACCACGCCCGCTTTTTGCCCGTCAATGCCGATATCGAAAATCTGCCCCAGGCCGAATTTACGCGCCAGGGCGGCGATCTTATCCGGTCCCACCGCCAGGGCGCACTGGTAAAAATAAACGTCGCACGAGGTGACAATGGCACCGTGCAGGTCGAGCGTGCCGTGATGGCCGTCACAGTGGAATACGTGGTTGCCGAACGGAAAGATCCCGTTGCAGGTATGGGTGGTCTTGGGGTCGAAGCCGTTTTCCAGCGCCGCCAGCGCCACCAGAGTCTTGAAGGTCGAACCCGGCGGATAGGTGCCGGAAAGCGCCTTATCGAGCAGGGGCACGCGATCATAATCGTGCAGCAGCTTGTAGGCGTCGCTGGAAATGCCCGAAACGAACAGGTTGGGATCGAAGCCCGGACTGGAGGTCATGCACAGGACTTCGCCGGTGTGGATGTCCATCATGACGCAGGAACCGGAATCCTGACCGAAGACCTCGATGGCGCGCTGCTGGATATCCGCATCGAGCGTCAGGACGATATCCTTGCCCGGAACAGGTTCGATCGAGCCTTCGTCATCCTGCGCCACCACCTTGCCGCGCGCATCGACCTCGACCTTCTTGCCGCCGGCCACGCCGCGCAGGTCCTTGTCGAACGCGCGTTCGATGCCGGTCTTGCCGATGCGGAAACTGGGGTGGTGCAACAGGTTGAAATCGGTTTCCGAGGCGTTCTTTTCGTTGTCGAGGTCCTTCTGGTTCACCTTCGAGACGTAGCCGACGACATGCGAGAAGGCGCCGCCGTAATAATAGGCGCGCATTTCATCCATGTCGGCCACTACGCCCGGAATATCGTTGGCGTAAAGACTGACCTTGGAAAAATCCTCCCAGCTCAGATCACTGGCGATGATGGTCGGCACCGACCGCTGGTTCTGGTTGATATCGCGCAGGATACGACGCCGGCTCGCCAGGGTCTGCGGCAGGACGTAAGAGACCTGGTCGAGCGTATCATCGATGTTCTTGACCTCATTGGTCTCGATCATGACACGGAAGGACGGGCGATTGCCGGCGATCAGCTTGCCGTTGCGATCATAGATATTGCCGCGCGGCGGCGTTATCAGGCGGAAATTGTACTGGTTGGCGGCCGACAGTTTCTTGTACTTGCCACCCTGCACGATCTGCAAATGCGCCAGCCGCCCGGTGAGTGCGAACATGCCGAAGGCCACCAGCCCGCCCATCAGGAAGATGCGCCGGGTAAACATACCCTGGCGTTCGTTGACATCGGTAAAAACGAGTGACGGTTCAGCCATCTTCACATGAACCTGACATCAGAGTGAAGGTACTTCTCAAGCAAAATGAGTACGAACGGAAACATCAATGTGGTGGCGAATGCCTGCTCGACCACGCCCCACAGGCGGGCCACCGCGCCGGTATCGATAAAGGTCAGCAGGACGCAAAGGCTGAAAAAGATGAATTCTGTCAGGAGAAAAAGGCCAAACAACACGATCCATTCCTGGCCGATCAGGTAAGTCCGGGCCAGGGCTAGTACGCCATAGACCAGCACCAGGCTGAACGTCCAGAAGCCGAGCGGCGCCCCCCAGAAAAAATCAAGAAAGAAACCAAGCGCCCCCAGGACAAAAGGGGCGATGTAGGAAGGCCGGATCAAAGGCCAGGCGAAGGCCAGGATGAAAGGCGACACCGGCTCAGGCAGGTAAAAGCCGAAGGGCTGGAAGGCCGTGGCAAGAACAATGGTCAGGGCTACGCTCATCAGGGCCGGCGCCAGAATCCAGTCCCAGGGCGTGATCACCTTGGAAGCCATGCTGGCCCGGACGCCGCGATTGATCACCGTGCCCCCGAACGGACGCTTTCTGGGCCCCAACATGCCCGGCATCTTCATCAGTTTTGTCCTGAAGGATCGGCCGCCGGCGTCGAAGGCGGCACATAGGGTTTCAGTTCGGGGGTTACCGGCGCGGCGGCGGAGGCAGAGGCCGGCCGGGAGGTGGCTGCGGAAGACGAGGCAGATATAGACGGCTTGGATGCGACCGGTTTCGGCTTCGGTTTCACGACGGCCGGCGTCGCGGCAGAACTGGTAGCGACCGCGGCGGCTGGTTTTACAGTCGTAGCGCTGCTGGCTGTGGCGGAAGATGACGTGGCTGCTGAGGACGCCGCCGGCTGAACCGCTGGCAAAGCGGGCGGCGGCAACACATCACTGACCGGCGGGGCGCGCAGGATGGTATCGGCATTAGGCAGTTGCGAGAAGTCCTTGAACAGCAGGACTTTCACGAAATCGATCGCCGAACGGTTGGAATAGAGCCGGACGCGCCAGACATTATCGACACCCTTGACCGCCTCGCCGACCGGCAGGCCGCGCGGAAAGACGCCCCCATCGCCTGACGACAGAATCTGGTCGCCAACCTTGACGCTGTCCTTGCCGCGCACGAAATCGAGCTTGGGATAGCCGCCGCCGTCGCCGCTCATCATGGCACGGGCGTCGGAGCGCAGGATCATGACCGGCACATGGCTGGTCACGTCGGTCACCATCAGCACACGGCTGACATCTGGCGACACCCCGACCACACGGCCGACGAGGCCCTGGTCGGTAATGACCGGATTGCCGAAGGAGATCTTCTTGTTCGAACCGGCATCGATCAGGCGATTATTGGCGAACGGTCCGCGCGATACGGCCACCGAACGCGCCGTCACCGTCTCGACCGGCGGTTCGGTGCGCAGGTTGAGCAATTTCTCGTAGCGCGTATTGATGTCTTTTTCTTCGATATACAGGTCGCGGTACTGCGTCAGTTCAGCGACCTTCATCTTGAGCTTGCGGTTCTCACGGATGGCGAAGAAATAATCGTCGAACCAGTTGGTGCCGTCGCCAATCTTGTGGACTGGATAGGCCAGGACCTTATCCGGGAAGCCGGCCACGGTATCGAAACCCGCGCGGTTGGCATAACCGGAGGAATCGACCTCCTCGCGGCGGTCTCCCAGGAACAGCAGGGCCGCCACGACACAGACCAGCGCGACCACCCCCATCACGGCCCATGTCATAGGCAGTTTGAGGTGTTCGAAGTGTCCCGTCTTGTCCCCGTAGGCCACGCTACAAAATTCCTTAAAGCCGAAGCGGCAATATATGTATCAAACGATCGCCGCCAAATTATGACGCTGTCCTCAGGACATGGTGGCGTCAAGGATGCCCTTCATCCAGCGCGGATGCTCAAGCACGCGGCCGCAGCCGATGGCGACGCAGGACAGCGGGTCTTCGGCGACGGAGACCGGCAGGCCGGTCTGGTCACGGATTTCGATGTCGAGGCCGCGCAGCAACGCGCCGCCGCCGGTCAGCATGATGCCCTTGTCGGCGATATCGGCAGCCAGTTCCGGCGGCGTGGCTTCCAGAGCCACCTTCACGGCATCGATGATCTGCGCCACCGGCTCGGCCAGGGCTTCCGCCGCCTGGCGCTCGGAGATACGCACTTCGCGCGGCACGCCCTGCATCAGGTCGCGGCCCTTGACGTCGATCGCCAGGCCCTCGCCATCATGCGGCACGCGGGCGGTGCCGATGTCCTTCTTTATGCGCTCGGCGGTGGTTTCGCCGATCAGCAGGTTGTGATTACGACGCATGAAGTTGGTGATCGCCTCATCCATCTTGTCGCCGCCGACGCGGACTGACTTGGAATAGACGATACCCGATAGCGAAAGCACGGCCACTTCCGTGGTGCCGCCGCCGATATCGACCACCATCGAGCCGGTCGGTTCGTGGATCGGCAGGCCGGCGCCGATGGCGGCCGCCATGGGCTCATCAAGCAGGCCGACGCGGCGCGCCGAGGCATTGAGGCAGGAGTCGTTGATGGCGCGGCGTTCCACCGCCGTGGCGCCCGAAGGCACGCAGACGATAACCTTGGGATTCACGAAGCCTTTGCGGTTATGCACCTTGCGGATGAAATACTTGATCATTTCCTCGGCGACTTCAAAGTCGGCGATCACGCCATCGCGCATCGGGCGGATGGCTTCCATGTGGCCCGGCGTCCGGCCCAGCATCTGCTTGGCCTCGATCCCAACAGCGTGAACCAGCTTGCGGCCACCAACATTACGCAACGCCACGACCGACGGCTCGTTCAGCACGATCCCGCGTCCCTTCATGTAGATCAGCGTATTGGCCGTGCCAAGGTCGATGGCGATGTCGTTGGAAAATCCGCCGAAGAAGGACTTGAGCATTGAGATAAACTACCTTGGTTCTTGAGGTGGCTCTTGGCGAGGCCGGTTTTTACAGTGGGGCGAACCCCGTAAGGTGTAAGGAAGGCATTTTGGGGGCAATCCGGGCAGCGGCTGTGGAACAAGGCCAGATTGCCTTGAATCATCAGGTTTTCACTACCGGAAAATTCTCACTTGCCCTTATTGGAATCATATTTCAAGGGGGTTGAAAAAAAAGATAGTTTCACCCTACAAGCGAAATAGTTAACCATCTGTTTTCAATGAAAAACCTGCATGGAAACAGCCGCGCGATCACATAAAATGTCATCTGCTTCGCTTCGAGAATTTGCGCCCTGCCGGCCTGCGCCATATTCCGGCGCATACGTATATAAAAGCGACTCTTTACCGCCACTCAGTCCGTGGCCTGCTGGCGGTTCTTGGCCGCTTCGTACACCTTGCGCGCCACCAGCATGAGACCGAGCCAGGCGATCGCAATAACGGCCATCAGAAGCGCCATCTTCCAGTTGCCGCCCTTCACCGATGCGAAAGACGATCCAAACATGGCCACCAGGGCCGTCTTCGGAATGATGCCGAGCGCACACCCGGCAACAAAGGGCAGGAATGGCGCCCGCGAGGTGCCAAAGGCCATATTGACCACAATAAATGGCGCCGACGGAATATTGCGGACGATGAAGGAGGCCGAAAACGCATTGCGGCCGATATATTCCGACAGGCGGCCGACATGGTTGCCGCCCAGCCGCTTCATGACGCCCGCGCCGGCGAACCGGCCCATATAGAAGGTCATGACCGCCGAAAGCACCGTGGCGATCCAGCTATAGAACCCGCCCCACCACGGCCCGAAGGCCACCACGCAGGCGGCGATCAGCACGAACTGCGGCGCCCCAAACAAGGCGGAGACACAGAACACCACAATAACAATGACCACGGCCATCGGTGAATTGCGGTACTGCTCCATCCACACTTCGAGGCTCTTGAGGATTTCCTGGCCCCAGGCCGATTTACCGATCAGGAAAACCGCCACGACCAGGGCCAGCAGGACCAGGCTGCCCCACAGGGCGCGCACGGCCTTGGCGTCCATATGCAGGAACAGACCTGTAACGCGTCGCCATAAATGTTGTAGTCGAGTGTGCATTGCACGCTGTATGTCTGCAAAGCTATGCTTCGGGCAAGTAAATAAGCTGCAAAACCGCGTTTTTAGAAACAGTTGAAACCGGTTCAGCAGCCAAAGCCCCACAGTTCCCCAAATTCAGACAATAGCCGGAAAGAAATTCACTAATGATGGATGATGACAGTTGGACAAATGAACGCGTGCGAGTAAAGAGGGGCCTGCATTTTTCCCTCGGTTCCGCTTCCGGGAACCGCCTTCCACCTGTGAGCACCCCCATGGCCGATTTCTCCGAATCCGATACGCTGAAGCGCGTGAAACCCTCCCCGACCCTCGCCGTCACCGCCAAGGCGCGTGAACTGGCCCGCCAGGGCAAGAAGGTGATTTCGCTGGGCGCCGGCGAACCTGATTTCGACACCCCTGAAAACATCTGCGACGCCGCCATCAAGGCGATCAAGCGCGGCGAGACCCGCTATACCGACGTCGACGGCATCCCCGAACTGAAGGCCGCCATCGTGGCCAAGTTCAAGCGTGAAAACGGTCTGGACTACAAGACCACCCAGGTTTCGGTGTCGCCCGGCGGCAAGCCGGTCATCTATAACGCCTTCATGGCCTCGCTGAATGTGGGCGACGAAGTGATCGTGCCCGCGCCCTACTGGGTCTCCTACCCTGACATGGTCCTGCTGGCCGGCGGCACCCCCGTCTTCGCCGTGGCCGGCATGGAAACCGGCTTCAAACTGACACCGGAGACCCTGGAAGCCGCCATCACCCCCAAGACCAAGTGGCTGATCCTCAACTCCCCGTCCAATCCGACCGGCGCCGTCTATACCGCCGCCGACCTCAAGGCACTGGGCGAAGTGCTGAAGCGCCACCCGCAGGTCTGGATCCTGACCGACGACATGTACGAACACCTGCTGTTCGACGGTATGGAATATGCCACCATCGCCCAGGTCGTGCCGGAACTCTATGACCGCACCCTGACCATGAACGGCGTATCGAAAGCCTATTCGATGACCGGCTGGCGCATCGGTTACTGTGCCGGACCTGAGCCCCTGATCAAGGCGATGTCCAAGATCATTTCGCAATCGACCTCCAACGCCTGTTCGATCGCCCAGTGGGCCGCCGTCGAGGCGCTGAACGGCACGCAGGACTTCATCGCCCCGCGCGCGGCCGCCTTCCAGAAGCGCCGTGACCTGGTCGTCGCCATGCTGAACAATGCCAAGGGCATCACCTGTCCGAACCCGGAAGGCGCCTTCTACGTCTATCCGTCGATCGCCGGCTGCATCGGCAAGACCGCGCCTTCGGGCAAGGTCATTACCAGCGACGAAGATTTCGCCGGTGAACTGCTGCAAACCGAGGAAGTCGCCGTGGTTCATGGCGCTGCTTTCGGCCTGTCGCCCTTCTTCCGCATCTCCTACGCCACATCGGAAGCGGTCCTGACCGAAGCCTGCTCGCGGATTCAGCGTTTCTGCGCCAGCCTGAAATAGGCTTTTGCCGAAACTGAAAACCCAAAGGCGCGGCTGGATATCCGGCCGCGCCTTTCTGTTTATACCGTATAAGATGTGTGCAAGCCGGCGCAGAATAAACTTGCGCTTGCCCTGCCTTGAAAAACAAGGCAAGCAAGGCGCAAATGACGGGTTTCTGGCAGATAACATGGCTGATTCCGCCGGGTTTGCTGCTGGGCGCCCTGGCCGCTTCGGCGTTTGTCAGCGCCCTGCTCAGCATACTGGTGGTGAAAGGCGGTCCGGTCGATATTCCGCGTGAACGCGGCGCCCATTCCGATCCCACCCCCACCAGCGGCGGCCTCGCCATCATGGCCGCCTCGGCCCTGGTCATCGGCCTTACCATCAGCTTTTACGGCCATGCCATTCCGGGAAGCTGGCGCGATGGCCTGATCCTGTTCGGCTTCGCCAGCCTGATGGGGATTTGCGGCGCGGTAGACGATGTAGCTGACCTGCCGGCAAGCTGGCGGCTGGCTTTCCAGATCGGCCTTTGCCTGGTCTTTGCTTACTTTTACCGCGTGACGGCGCTTGATTTCGGCCCCGGCGTGATTGTGCAGGTGCCGCCTGTCATTGGCCTCCTGGGCAGCGCCGCCTGGCTGATCCTCACGCTCAATACGATCAATTTCATGGACGGTTCGAATGGTCTGGCGATCGGCGCCCAGACCATCGCCCTGCTGGTCTTCGCCGGCCTGATTCTGCTGATGGCCCCTTTAAGCCTGTTCGGCGCCTATCTCGGCGTGGTGCTGCTGATCTGCGTGTGCGTGGCCGGTGCGCATCTTGGTTTCGCCCCGTTCAACCTGCCGCCGGGCAAACCGCAAAAAGCTAAAGCCTTCCAGGGTGACGCTGGTTCGATGTTTGCCGGCGCTCTGATCGGTGGCGCCACCCTGGTGGTCAAGGCTTACGGCGTGGGCTCGGTGTGGTTCGGCGGCTTCCTGCTGGCGCCGTTGCTGGTCGATGTCGTCCTGACTCTGATCGTGCGGGCGCGCAAGGGGCAAAACGTCCTCAAGCCGCATAAGGAGCACCTGTATCAGATCTGGCTTCAGCACCGCGATGGCTCCCACTGGCGACTGGCCCTGCGCGTCTGGGCGCTGTGCCTGTTTTCAAGCCTGGTCGGCGTAGGGGCGCGCCTCGTGGACCGCATCTATCACACCGACATCCGCTTTTTCGCGCTGGTGGCGCTGATTGCCGCCTATACCGTCGGCTGGCTTGTCTTGCGCAAACAATTACTTATGCGTCCGCTGTTAAATAAAGCGCCATAAGCAAATCATCGAGATAGGGCCTGCCGTTGCCCTGCCAGACCCGGCCTTTCAATCTCCCTTCAAAAACAAAGCCCAGCGACTGGTAAAGATCGATCGCCCGCCGGTTATCCTCGCGGCAGTACAACTCGATGATGCGAAATTTCGGATTGTCCTTCGCTGCGGCTATGAGGTGTTCGAACAGAGCCCGCCCGATACCGCGCCCCTGCGCCGCCGAATCAACGGCCACGGTCAGGTTGGTCAGGCAATGGCCCAGTTGCCGCGTTTCCGACGGCCAGGCATGGATTTCAGCCAGCATGAGGCCATCTTCCCTCTCCGCCACCAGCGAAATGCCAATCCGCAGGCTGTTTTCGAGATTATGACGGATATAGGCGTCAGTGATTTCATCCTCGCGGCGCAGAAGCCCGCCACCCTGGCGAGCGGTCGCGCGATAGACCAGATGAATGCCCGCTTCATCGGTCAGGCTGGATGGTCGGATTTTATAGCTCATCCGTATCCTCCGGCCGTTTGCGGTTGGACTTGACAGTGGAGCGAATGGCCTTGCCCTCAAGGCGCCGCCGCACCGCCCCCTTGGTCGGTTTCGTAGCAATGCGCGGCGGCGGCGGCGGCGCGGCGGCCTTCTGCACCAGTTCGACAAAACGCGCCAGGGCAGCCTTGCGATTCATCTCCTGGGTACGGTGCGTCTGTACAAACAGCACCAGTTCCCCCTCCTGCGTCACCCGCCGGCCACCGAGCCTGATCAGCCGCTGCTTGACGTCATAAGGCAGGGTCCAGTTATTGGTGATCGAGAAGCGCAGTTCGACGGCCGTGGCCACCTTGTTGACATTCTGCCCGCCAGCCCCCGACGACCGCACGAAACTCTCGTGCAGTTCTTCATCAGGCACGGATATGCGGGGCGTGATAAAAACCATGTGCGCAGATAGCAAAAAGCCGCCCGGCTGGATACAGCAGGGCGGCTTTTAATTCTTTGAAGACCTTAGCTCTGCAGCGATGCCTTGATCATCCACAAGTGCTTTTCGTGGGCGGTCAGGCGGGTGGTGCAGAGATCGGCGGTCGAAACATCGCCGGCGTCTTCCGCCGCTTTCACCGCCGCTTTCAGCGTGGCGACAACGGTGGCGTGGTCCTTGGCGAGGTCTTTCAGCATGTCCTGGGCTGAAGCCGTCGGGTCACCATCCTTGATCGAGGTCAGGTTGCCGAAAGCATCCGAGCCCATAGGCGCGGTCTGGCCGAGGGCTCGGATACGTTCGGCGATTTCGTCGATCGACGTCCAGATTTCGTTATACTGCTCTTCCAGCAGCAGGTGGAGGCCGCGGAAGTTCGGGCCGACCACATTCCAGTGATACCCATGGGTCTTTTGATAAATGGTGAAGGTATCGGCCAGCACCTTGGATAGTTCAAGGCCCACTTTCTTGCTGTTGTCGACGCCGGATTCGCTCATGATATCTCTCCTCAGATAAGGGGGTTCGTGTGATGGCTCACATATGAGAATACCGCCATAAAGATACAATGAGGGAAAGGCGTCCAGTCGAATATTTCCCCTGCAAGCATATTTTGCCGAAAGCCGTTAGAAAGAGGAATTGTCATAAAACGTGATGGTTGATGAACGCAAAGGGATTGCAATATCCGGACATCGGATTATTTTATGCAGACCTTATGCTAAAATTGAGCATAAGTCATCTGGAGAGAAACGATGGCCGATACGGCTGCCCATCTGGAATTCACCCCGGCAATCGAAGCCGAGACCGCGGATATCTATGCCCGTCTGAAGGACAAGGTATCACCGCTGGAGTGGCAGTTGCAGGCCCCGTTGATCCACGCGATCAACGCGCTCAAGAAAGACATGAACGCCGTCATCCTGGCGCATAACTACATGACGCCGGATATCTTTCACGGCGTCGGCGACTATGTCGGCGACAGTCTCGGTCTGGCGCGCGAAGCCGCGAAATCCCCGGCTGATATCATCGTCCAGGGCGGCGTGCATTTCATGGCCGAGACCTCCAAGATTCTGGCGCCGCAAAAGACCGTGCTGATCCCTGATCTGCGGGCCGGCTGTTCGCTGGCCTCAAGCATTACCGGCGAACAGGTCCGCCTGATCAAGCAGCGCTGTCCCGGTTTGCCGGTCGTCACCTATGTCAATACTACGGCCGATGTGAAGGCCGAAACCGACATCTGCTGCACCTCGGCCAATGCCGTTCAGGTGGTCGAGCATATCGCTGCCGAATGGGGCGTCGATACGGTCATCATGCTGCCGGACCAGTTCCTGGCGAAAAATGTGGCGCGCCAGACAAACATCAAGATCATCGCCTGGGCCGGCGCCTGCGAGGTGCATGAGCGCTTCGATGCGCAGGATATCGCCGATGTCCGCGCCGCCCATCCGGGCGCGATCGTTCTGGCCCACCCGGAATGCCCGCCGGAGGTCATTGCTGCCTCGGACTTTACTGGTTCGACCACCGCCATGGCCGATTACGTAACGCATAACAAGCCAAAGCAGGTGGTGCTGATCACCGAATGCTCGATGGCCGACAATGTGACGGCCGATGCCCCGGATGTCGAATTCCTGCGTCCGTGCAACCTGTGTCCGCACATGAAGCGCATCACCCTACAAGGCATCTATGACTCCTTGCGCTACCATCAGTATGAGGTGACGGTCGATCCCGCCCTGATACCGCGCGCGGCGCTTGCCGTGCAGCGCATGATCGATATGCCGCCACTGAGAACCCCCGCTCGTTACAATATGATCAAGGCCAGGCATCATATCGATGTCGAGATGATCAGCTAGTCCTAATGCCTACAATTCAGGACTTCCGCGACTATATTCGCCGGACCAAGCTGAAAGCAGCAGATCAAGGTTTGTCTGTTGTACGACTTGATGCCGAAGGAATTCTCATTTGTGTTGCCGGCCCCTTGCATAGCCTCACCAATGCTTCTTTTTCCCGAAGAGTTATGGAAGCCGATTTTTGCCAAAAGGCTATGCAAGCCGAGATTGGCCCCGACGACCAGGTTGTTGTTACGAGTAATGTAAAAAGCAACTTGACTGTCGACTACCAAGTTTAGTTTGTCATTCGACAATAGGAGGCCACCTTGGCCGAAGTCTATATTCATAATGGACCGCTGGTGATCGGCGCGGGACTGGCGGGCTTGAGCGTCGCGCTCAATACTTCGCCCCATAAGACGCTGGTGCTAGCCCCCGTGGCGCTTGGCGTGGCCTGTTCCTCGGCCTGGGCGCAGGGCGGAATCGCCGCGGCGCTCTCCCCCGAAGACTCCCCGAAAGACCACGCCACCGACACCATCAATGCCGGCGCCGGAATCGTTGATGAACTGGCGGCCCAAACCCTGACCGAAGCGGGCCCGCAAACCGTGCAGCACCTGAAAGCCATGGGTGCGCCCTTCGACCATAAGCCGGACGGCTCCTTCGTGCTCAACCGCGAGGCTGCCCATGGCCTGGCCCGCGTGGCCCGCGTCGGCGGCGATCTCGCCGGCAAGGCCATACTCGAAGCTGTCGTTCATCAGGCGCTCAATGCGCCGCATATCGACATCTGGGAACGCGCCCATGCGCTGGGTCTGATCAAATCCACCGATGGTACAGCGGTCGGCGCCCTGGTGCAGCACGCCGACAAACTGGTTGAGGTCTTCGCACCGGTCGTGATCCTGGCCAGCGGCGGCACCGGCGGCCTGTTCGCCGTCACCACCAACCCGGCCAACCTTCGTGGTGAAGGCATGGCTATGGCCGCACTGGCCGGGGCTGAAATCGCCGATCCGGAATTCGTGCAATTCCACCCCACCGCCCTGAAATTCGGCCTTGATCCCGCCCCCCTGGCGACCGAGGCCCTGCGCGGCGAAGGCGCAACCCTGATCGACAAAAACGGCCATCGTTTCGTTTTCGATGACCACCCGGACGGCGAACTGGCCCCGCGCGATATCGTCGCCCGCGCCGTCCACAAGGCCGACCAGAATGGCGGCGCCTTCCTCGACGCCCGCACGGCGATCGGCGAACACTTCCCGGCCGAATTTCCGACCGTCTTTGCCTCCTGCATGAGCCAGGGCGTCGACCCGCGCACCCAACCCATGCCGGTGGCACCCGCCGCGCACTATCATATGGGCGGTGTCAAAACCGATATTTTCGGCCAAACCACGCTTCCCAGCCTTTATGCCGTTGGCGAATGCGCCTGCACCGGCGTGCATGGCGCCAATCGCCTGGCCTCCAACAGTCTGCTGGAAGCCGCCGCCTTTGGTGAGCGCGTTGGCAAGGCGGCCACGGCCGATTTGCCCGCCGCGTTTTCACCGGATATGGCCGCTGCCCAACGCCCTGCCCTGCCGCCCTCACTCAGCGAATCTGACCTGAAGGCCCTGCGTGACGGCATGGCCCGCGACGCCGGCGTGGTGCGCAACGAGGTCGGCCTGACACGGCTGCTCGACCTGCTCACCCATCTGGATGCTCGCTATCCCGGCGCCCTCGCCCTGGTCAGTGCCCGCCTGATCGCAACTTGCGCCTTGCATCGGCGCGAGAGTCGCGGTTCACATTACCGCAGCGACTATCCGCAAACCGAAGCGGTCGGCGCACGGACCTTCACAAACTGGCCAGAAATCCAAAATGCAGGCCAGAGCAGAACATATGGGGAGTTGAGTACATGTACCTCACCGGATTGCCTGACCTCCTGATCGAACCGATCATCCGCGACGCCCTGAAGGAAGACTTAGGCTTGGCGGGTGATGTCACGGCCTCGGCGGTCATCCCCCCCAAGGCGCGTTTCAAGGCCGAATTCCGCGCGCGCGGCGCCGGCATTTCCGCCGGCATCGATTGCGCCCGCCTGGCCATGAGCCTGATGGACCCGCAGATCCGCTTCGAGACCCTGCTCCCCGATGGCAGCGCGGTCAACAAAGGCGATGTCATCGCCCGCATCGAAGGCAATGCCCGCGCCATTCTGGCCGGCGAGCGCGTGGCGCTCAATCTTCTGTGCCACCTCTCTGGCGTCGCTTCGCTGACGGCCAAATACGTCGCCGCCATCGACGGCCTGAACAGCCGCATCGTCTGCACCCGCAAGACCACGCCTGGCCTGCGCGCCCTGCAAAAGCACGCGGTCAAGTGCGGCGGCGGCTACAGCCATCGTTACGGTCTTGATGATGCCATCCTGATCAAGGACAACCACATCGCCATCTGCGGCGGCGTCGGCCCAGCCATGGAACGCGCCAAGGCGGCCGTGGGCCACACCATGAAGATCGAAATCGAGGTCGACAGCATCGCCCAGCTCAAACAGGCCCTGCCCTATGGCCCGGACGTGTTGCTGCTCGATAATTTTTCGCTAGATATGTATGCTGAGGCGGTAAAATTGGCGAAGGGCAAAGCGATTCTGGAAGCCTCCGGTGGCGTCAGTATGGAAACGGCGCGCCAGATTGCCGAGACCGGCGTGGACGTCATTTCGGTGGGCGCCCTCACCCATTCGGTGCCGAATTTCGACATCGGACTGGATGCCGTATAGGCTTTAGCCGTATTGGCGCTTTACCCAGCCTGCGATCTTGTCGGTAATCACCACGACCGGTCCGGCAATCAGAAACAGCACGACAATGCCGGTAATGCCGCTGATGAGTTCCTGCCGCGTCAGGGCCGGATCGAGAAAGGGATACGGCACCTCGTGCACGAAGACCCAGCGAATATATACGAAGACCAGATAGGCCGCCGGGGGAACCAGCCACCACAACAGGGTCTTGAAGCGTGCCTTACCATTGGCGCTGGCCAACCACCAGGCAACCATCAGGCCCGGGGTGACGTAATGCAGGATCACATCGCAGACCAGGAACAAGCCCTGCGGCGACCATAGCGGTGCCAGGATGAAATGATAGACGATGCCCACGACCAGCATGAGCGTGGTGATCGCGCCGCCTGTGCTGCGTCGGTGGAACCAGGGCAACAGAGTCGCCGGCAGCAACTGCGCCGCGTGGCTGATCACGGCGGCGATATTGGACAGGATGGTGAAAAACGAAAAATAGAACAGGACCGACAATCCGAAACTGCGGCCCGCCGCCATTGAGGCCGGGATTGTCAGGGCGAATTGCAGTATCAGCCCGATCAGGCCAATCAGCAGTCCCCCGCCTGCGATAATCCGCGCCAGTTTCTTCATGCCCCCTCCAAGCGGCTCACCTCCGACCGACATGAGTTTAGCGATATTTTCTAGGTTTAGATACCGCCCTTGACGAAGGAAAGCTTTGACACCCACTGGCTGAGTGGCTTGTCGACCAGGGCATCGAAAAGGAAGGCCACGGTAACGGCCGCCAAAACGCCCGCGCCCCACAGTCCCCATTGCATTGGCGCGTTCAGCGCGAAATGCGCGATCAGTTTCGGACTGATGCCGAACCACACGGCCCCGACCAGCGAATGGGTGAGGAAAAGGGCGAAAGAGGCACGGCCCATCCGGTGGGTAACGATATTTTCGTGGAAGGTGACGCCGCCCGAAACCGCCAGCACACTCCCTAACAGGACAAGAATAAGGCTGTCGATCGCGGAATTGCGCGGCAGGAGGCACAGGCCGCTGATAGCTACGAATGCACCGGCCAGACTAATCCAGAAAACCGCTTTCGATACCCTGAAGCCCGCCGTCATACGCTCGATCAGATTGCCCAGCAGGAACAGCGGAATGGCACGCAGAAGCGCCCAGCTAAACGGCAGATCGACAAAAGCGTGGTGCGCAAGCGTCAGTGCCAGGCCATGCGCGGCCAGGAGAACAACGACCGACAGGCCGATCATTACCGCCAGGCCGCGTTTGTAGACATAGGGAATATAGAGGCTGAACAAGGCGTAGCAGACCAGCAGGACCGACAGTGTCCAGGTCGGGGTGTTCCACGATTCCGCGTGCATCATGCCCCAGCCGTGAACCAGGAAGGCCTGGGCAAAGAAATCCGCGGCGCCATACTTTTCAGCATGGTTAGGCGCGAAACCAGCCGCCGAGCAAGCGATAACAAAGGCACCGAACGCCAGCAGTACCAGAATATGCGACGGCCACAGGCGGGCGAACCGGCGCAGGAAGAAGTGCGTGCGGCGCATGTGCGAGGTCACCAACCGCTGGCCATAGGCGCGCGACAGAATATAACCTGAGAGGAACAGGAAGAAATCCGTCGCCAGCCAGCCCTGTTTGAAGATCGGGAACAGGCTGGCGAGATCAACCGGCGCCGTGCTGCCGTAGTGGAACAGCAGGATAAAACTGGCCGCCAGGAAGCGCAGCACATCCAGGCTGGCGCCGCCGGCCCTGGGCTGGACATCGGTCGCATGATGGCTGCGCGGCATGGCAAAAGAGAAGGGTTTCACCCCTTCTCTTTACCACCTAACCGTTAAAATTTAGGTCTTGGCCGGCGTAGCGGGTTTGGGCGCTTCGCGCTTGATACCGGCCTTTTCGCCCGGCTTCATGAACTTGACCAGAACGCGCTGGCCGATCAGGAAGGGGGTATTATCGGCCGAAACCACGACCTCGACCACGCGTTCATCGCTGGCCTCATTGCCACCGTCGGATTTCAGCTTGCGTGCGCCAAAGGTGGCGGCGATACGCATGACCTTGCCGGTATAGATTTTCGACGGATCGGCTTCCGGAATGATTTCAGCTTCCTGCCCCACCTTGACATCGGGGATCGAACTTTCGACGATTTCCGAGCGGATGATGTGCGGAATGGCCGGCTCAAGGTCGAACATAGTCGACACGTTCAGGGTCGATGCGCCTGCGCCAGGATTGGCATAGCGGCGGATGATCTTGCCATCCATCGGCGCACGAATAATGGTCAGGTCCTGCTGATATTCCGCCTGGGCCAGTTGCGAGCGCGCCACCGCCACGGCGGCCTGCTGGGCCTCCAGTGTGGCGCGGGCGCTGTCGATGGCATCACGCGCCTGATCCAGTTTCTGCTGGGCCACGAAATTGGTCGGCGCCAGCTTTTCCAGACGGTCATATTCGCGCTGGGCGGTGCGGATCTGGACCTGTGTCAGGGCCAGGGCCGACTGGGCCTGATTGACCGAAGCGCGGGCATTATTTACCGCCAACAGCGTATCTTCGTCTTCCTGGCGGGCCAGAATTTGCCCCTTGGTGACCATATCACCTTCCTGGACATAGACCTGCTCGACGATGCCGGCGCGGCGGGCGGCGACTTCGACCACGCCGCCGTCGACATCAACCTTGCCAGCCGCGATGGCCGCGTAGGGCGACGGCGGCGCCTTGGCCGCAGCCGCCTGGCTGCCGCCGGGTGCGCCCGGCTTCTGGCAGGCGGTAAGCGAAAAACCCGTCAGGGTCAGAAGACCAAAAGCAATTGCCGTTGAGGCGGTGAATTTACGAGACATTGTATTTCTCTGTTTCAAAAATTTAAGCGATGACGGGTGGTTCGGAGATCATGGTGTCGCTCAGGATCTTGCCGTCTTCCATGTGAATGACGCGGTCAGCATAGGCTTCAAGACGCGGATCATGGGTCACGACGACCACGGCCGCGCCCCGCTCCTTGGCCGCCTGATGCAGCAGTTTGATAACCACCTGGCCGCTGACCGAATCGAGCGCCGATGTCGGTTCATCCGCGAAGATCAGTTGCGGCATCTTGGACAAGGCACGCGCGATGGCGACCCGCTGCTTTTCCCCGCCCGACATTTCGGAGGGCTTCTGCTTCAGGCGGTGATCCAGTCCGACCGAACCCAGCACCTCGACAGCACGGCGATGCGCTTCGGGCTTTTTCACCTTCTGGTACTTCAGCACCTGCTCGACCTGCTGAGTGGCATTCAGCGACGGGAACAGGTTGAAGCCCTGGAAGATGAAGCCGCAATGATCGAGGCGGAACCTGTCGATCTTGCCGCGCTTCTTCTTCCACAGGTTTTCGCCCAGCGCGATGACCTCGCCCTCGTCGGGCTTCATCAGCCCCGAAAGCGCGGCGATCAGCGTTGATTTGCCGGAGCCCGAAGGCCCCATCACCATGGTGACCTGGCCGTGATAGGCAGTGAAATCGACCCCCTTGAGAACCTGTTGTTTCAGCTTGCCGATCTTGTAGCCCTTGGACAGGCCGATGGCGTTCAGTGCGAGTTTACCGGTCATCTTAGCAGGTCCGCGGGTTGGCTCTTTTTCAGGATGCCGAGCGAGAACAGGCCCGACAGGATGGCAATGATCATAAGCATGATGGCGACCGGGATATCGAGGAAGAGCGGGAAATCCATCGGCACGCCGCCCACCTTGGCCAGCATGGCAACGCCGCTGATGAGCACCACCGTCAGGATAAGTCCTGCCACGCCAACCCAGAAGCTCAGTTCAATAATGATAAGCCGCAACTCCCCCATCGATACGCCCAGGGCGCGCAGGCTTGCGAACTCCTTGATATTGGCCAGGATGGCGCCCTGGAGGGTCTGCCAGGTGATGACGATGCCGATAAATACCCCAACCAGCGCCATGAATCCGACCATGATGGCGATGCCGCCTTCCTTCATCATCCCCATTTGCGAACTCTTGGATAACTCCTCACGCGTCCAGGCCTTGAACTGGCCGGCCCCCATGACATTCAGTTCGGCCGCCACCTGTTTGGCCCGTGTCGGGTCTTTCAGCTTGACCAACAGCGGCCCGACGCGCGGACCATCATCGGCGACATAGATCAGCTTCGCCGTCTGGTAAGAGGTGAAGACCTGCGTGTTGAACATGTTGGGATAGCCATCGACCACGCCGGCCACGGTGACGGTGCGGCCATTCATCTTGGCCTTGTCACCCACCTGAACGCCCAGCTTACCGAGGCTCGTACGATCGAGAATGACGGCGAACGGTTCTTTCAGGGCTTCAATGGTCGCATCCGAAAAATCGTTAGGCAGGGTCACCGCGCCCTTGACCGGATCGACGACGACAACGCGCACGCCGTCCCCCTTGGCCGGCTGGCCATCCTTGGGGAAGTTCGACCACATGGCCCAGTTCATGATCATAGGCTGAACTTCGGCCACGCCCGGATGCTGGTACACCATCGGAATCATGCGGCGCGGCTGGCCGGAATCGCCAAACAATCCTTCCGCCTGAGGCGGCAGGATCAGTATCTGGGCGGGCGACTTGTCCACCGTAGCGGTGAAAGACAGGGCCATGCCCATGAACATACCGGTCATGGCCAGCACGAGCAGCCCGGCAACGGCCAGGGCGATCACGGCCGCCAGATACCGTCGCCATTCATAAATCAGAGTTGATAGAGCTAGGGACATATTACCACTTTTAGGTGCGCAATGCACGATGATGGCAACATCTATAAGTTTTCGATAAAGGTCTAATTAAATCGGCGTAACATAGGTTGCCGTTGCAATCTGTTGTGTTAAAGCCGCGCCTTGAAATTGTCCGCATTCGAACACTGGCAAGGTTTACAGGTCTTTCCAGGCGGCGATGAAGTAGGCAATGCCCGTCCATAGCGAAATGATCGCCGCGATCCACACCAGCGCATAGCCGGTCATCAAAACAGCCGTCGAGCCATCAGGCTGCAAACCGAAGGCCGACCAGGCATCGGCGAACAGCAAAACGCCCAGCGCGATAAGCTGGATGGTCGTCTTGACCTTGCCGAGGAAACTGACCGGCACCTTGACGCCCTTGGCTGCCGCCGTTTCGCGCAAAGCACTGACGGCGAACTCACGAAACAGAATAAAGGCCGCCGGCAGGGCGAACCACGGATCACCCGAATGTATGGCGAAAACGCCCAGGATCGTGCCGCACACCAGGATCTTGTCGGCGATCGGGTCGAGAATGGCGCCCAACTGGCTTTCGGCGTGCAGCTTGCGGGCCAGAATGCCATCAAACAAATCAGTCAGGGCGGCGATGATAAATACGTAGACGCTCCAGCGCTGCATCCCGAACAGCATGTCCGATTGGGCGTTCAGGAATGGAATCCCGCCCGCCATGCCGGCCAGCAGCACGAAGATAACGACACCGAATACCAGGCGCACACCGGTCAGGAGATTGGGGATCGGATTGACGTTTTCGCCGGTCATGCTGTCTTGCCTTAAGGAAATGCGTATTTTCAAAGCATACTAGACAAGAAAAACCGTGCGCCAAAGCCTTTTATCGGCCGCGGCGCGCTTTGTGTCCTACCAGTTCCACATCGTCCCGTCCTGCAGACGCGCGACGGGCAGTTGCATGGGCTGGTAGGGGTATTTCGCCGCCAGGGCCTCATCAATATCGACGCCATGGCCCGGTGTATCACCGACCTTCAGGTAGCCATCCTCAAACTGGTAATCGTGAGGGAAGACGGCGTCCGTTTCCGGCGTGTGGCGCATGTATTCCTGAATACCGAAATTGGGCACCCAGGTATCGAAATGCAGGGCCGCGCCCATGCACACCGGTGACAGGTCGGTGGCGCCGTGCGAGCCGGTGCGCACCTGGTACATTGAGGCGAGATCGGCGATGCGGCGCAGGTGGGTAATGCCGCCGGCATGGACCACTGTCGTGCGGATGTAGTCTATAAGCTGGTTCTGGATCAGATCCTTGCAGTCCCAGATGGTGTTGAAAATCTCACCGACAGCCAGCGGCGTCGTGGTGTGCTGACGGATCAGTTTGAAGGCTTCCTGGTTTTCGGCTGGCGTCGCGTCCTCCATCCAGAACAGGCGGTAAGGTTCGAGATCCTTGCCCAGGCGCCCGGCCTCGATCGGCGTCAGGCGATGGTGGACATCATGCAGCAGTTCGATACCGAAGCCATGGACGTCACGCAGCTTCTCGAACAGCTTCGGCGCGAAATTCAAATAAGAACTGGTGTTCCACAGGGTTTCGGTCGGCAGGGTGCCGTCGGCGGGCTCGTAGTACATATCGCCGCGCCCGACACCGTAGGCCCCCTTGACGCCCGGAATACCCGATTGCGCCCGGATCGCCTTGTAGCCCAGGCTCATATACCGCCCAACCTCATCGACCGTATGTTCGATATCGGAGCCATTGGCGTGGCCATAGACCAGCACCCCGTCACGCGAGCGGCCGCCGAGCAGTTGGTAAAGCGGCATTCCCGCCAGCTTGGCCTTGATGTCCCACAGGGCGGTATCGACCGCCGCGATCGCAGACATGGTCACCGGACCGCGCCGCCAGTAGGCGCCGCGATAAAGGAACTGCCAGATATCCTCGATGCGCTGGGCGTCCTTGCCGATCAGGTTGGGGATAACGTGATCCTGGAGATAGGAGACGACCGACAATTCGCGGCCGTTCAGCGTGGCATCCCCAATGCCGTAGACGCCTTGGTCGGTCTCGATCTTCAGGGTGACGAAGTTACGCCCAGGCGAGGTGACGATAACGCGTGCCGCCCGGATAATCGCGGAACTGGAATGGACTGGCTCGCTGGTGATTTTATTCAATTGCATGGATATGGACTTGGCTGATCTTGGCTGATTTGGTCTGACAAAGTTATCTGATCAATATACACAGGGCAGGACTGCGAAACAAGCTGCAATTCCTGGAGAACCACAGTTTATCTCCCCAGGCCGGCCTGTCCGCGCAGGCGGGCCGTCTCATCACGGACGCGGTTGATCGCATCCGTTTCAGTCACAACCAGCAGGTTTTCGATAACCCGCCCCAGGTGATCGCGCATCGCATTACGTGCGGCGTCAGGATCGCGCGCCGCAATGGCATCGATAATGGCCCGGTGATCGTCGATCAGCGGCTTGACCCCGGCCGAACGCGAGCGTCGCAGCATTTCCATGGCCAGAGGCGAACGCTCGCGCACCTCCCAAAGGGTCTTGACCACTAAATACAGGGCATCGTTCTGCGTGGCGCTGGCGATACCGAGATGGAATTCACGGTCTGCCGCCTCATCATGCGTCAGGGTCTCGCCGGCATTATTCTCGTCGATCATCCGGTTGAGAATCGTCTCAAGTTCGGCGATTTCTTCATCCATGGCCATGGTGGCCGCGATAGCTGCCGTCTCCCCCTCGACCACGCGCCGGGCCGCTGTCAGTTCGAAGGCGCCGATATCCAGTTCGCTGGTAGCCAGACCATTTGCCGGCGGCGCCGTGATATAGACGCCCGATCCGCGCCTGGCGGCAACCAGGCCCAGGATTTCCATGCCAATCATGGCTTCGCGGATGGTCAGGCGGCTAACCTGGAAACGCTCGACAAGAACCCGTTCCGGTGGCAGGCGGTCGCCTTCGCGGAATCGTCCCGCAGCAATGTCCGCCTGCAGGGCCGCGATAATATTCTGATAGAGCTTCTGATTATCCGCCGCCATGAACCTTGAGTTCCCGTCGTCCGCCAAGTGTAAAATCGATTCGTAAATATATCAGACCGCCATATCAGTCCAATTCATTTCAATTTGAAGCGAGTCACGCATCGGCAAACCGGATATATTGCGACCTCACCAGGAAAGCGCCGCATGTCCCTGAATATCAAACGCGTCTACGAACCGCCGGAACCGGAAGATGGTCAGCGCCTATTGGTGGACCGCATATGGCCGCGTGGCCTGAGCAAGGAAAAGGCCGCGGTCGACGTCTGGCTGAAGGATGTGGCGCCGACGACAGAACTACGCAAATGGTTCAACCACGATCCGGCGCGCTGGCAGGCGTTTCGCGCCCGCTATGCCGCGGAACTCGACGCCAGTCCCGAAACCGTAAAGATGCTGCGCGACCTGGTAAAGAGTGGAAAAACCACGCTTCTCTTCGCGGCGCACGATCCGGCGCACAATAATGCCGCTGCCCTCGCCGACTATCTGACGGGCGGATTGCCTTAAGCGATAAACAGCAGGGCCGGCTTTTCGATCAGACGCTTCAGGCGCTGGACGTATGAGGCCGCGTCGAAGCCGTCGATGATCCGATGATCGAAGGAAGACGACAGGTTCATCAAGGTGCGGATCACCACCTGACCGTCCCGGACCACCGGCCGTTCGACCAACTTGTTGGGGCCGAGGATCGCCACTTCCGGCGCATTGATCACCGGCGTCGCCGCTATACCGCCAAGCGTGCCCAGACTGGTCAGGGTGATGGTCGAACCACTGAGGTCTTCGCGGCTGGCCGTACCATCACGGGCGGCTTGGGTGACGCGTGACAGTTCGCGGGCGCAGCCCCACAGGTCGAGGCTTTCGACATGACGGACCACGGGCACGACCAGGCCATTCGCCGTCTGGGTGGCAATGCCCATATGGACGGCATCATATGTGCGCAGGATGCCGGCATCGGCATCATAGCGCGCATTCACATTGGGAAACTCCGCACGCAACTTCACCACGGCCAGCATGAAGAAGGGCAGCAAGGTCAGTTTGGGCTGATCAGATTTGCGGCTGTCGTTCAGTTCCCGGCGCAAGCCTTCCAGGTTGGTCATGTCGAATTCTTCGACATAGGCAAAATGCGGGATATTGCGCTTGGATGCCTGCATTTTTTCAGCGATCTTGCGGCGCAGGCCGACAATGCGGATTTCGGTCACGCCATCGGACGTGACGGGGGCGATTTCCGGCTCGGCATAGGCATCGAGATCTTCAGGCAGGACGCGCCCTTCCGGTCCCGTACCGGTCACGGACGACAGGGGAACCCCCATCTCATCGGCGCGGTGACGCGTAGCCGGCGCCGCCAAAGGCGCAGGTTTTGAAGCTGCGGAGGCCGGTTTTTCGGCTTGTACCGGCACTGTTTCAGGCTTTGCTGCCCCGGCAGATGCCGCTTCGCCATAGCCCGCCACGTCCAGCTCCACCAGAACGGAACCGACCGGCGCGAAATCACCGGTTTCGCCATGAATAGCCAGGACCGTGCCGGTGACCGGAGAGGTGATCTCGACCGACGCCTTGTCGGTCAGCATATCGACCAGCGGCGCGTCTTCCTTCACGACATCACCGGCCTTGACATACCAGGCACCGATTTCCGCCTCGGCCACGCCTTCGCCGACATCGGGCAGACGGAAGAGATAGAGGCCCATATCAGTTCTCCATGGCAGAGTTGAGCGCCCGGATAATGCGGGCAGGTCCGGGGAAATAGTCCCATTCAAAGGCGTGTGGGTAAGGCGTATCCCAGCCGCAGACCCGGCCGATCGGCGCCTTCAGGTGATAGAAGCAGCGCTCCTGGATCAGGGCCGAAAGCTCGGCGCCAAAACCGCTGAAGCGCGAGGCTTCGTGGACAATAACACAACGCCCAGTCTTCTTCACCGAGGCCGTGATGGTGTCGATATCGAGCGGCACGATCGAGCGCAGGTCGATCAATTCGACATCAAGACCACTTTCCTCGATCGCCGACAGCGCCACATGCACCATGGTGCCGTAGGCGAGCACCGTCACCTCGCTGCCCGGTCGGGTGATTGCCGCCTTGCCGAGCGGCACTGTGTAGTGGCCTTCCGGCACCTCGGCGTCCTTATGGCCCGCCCAGGTCTTCATCGCCTGGTCGGGACGACCATCGAACGGTCCGTTATAGATGCGCTTGGGCTCCAGGAAGACGACCGGATCATCGCATTCGATGGCGGCGATCAGCAGCCCCTTGGCGTCATAGGGGTTGGACGGGATCACCGTTTTGAGGCCGGTGATGTGGGCGAAGATAGCTTCCGGCGACTGACTGTGTGTCTGGCCACCGAAAATACCGCCGCCATAGGGCGAACGCACGGTCAGAGGCGCCCAGAATTCGCCGCCCGACCGGTAACGCAGGCGCGCCGCCTCGGAAACGAGCTGGTCATAGGCCGGCAGGATATAGTCGGCAAACTGGATTTCCACCACCGGGCGCAGGCCATAAGCGCCCATACCGATAGCCGCGGCGATAATGCCGCCCTCGCTGATCGGCGCATCGAAGCAGCGGGTCAGGCCGTGCTTTTCCTGGAGTTTGTCGGTAACGCGGAAAACCCCGCCGAAATAGCCGACATCCTCGCCAAAGATCAGGGTATCCGGATCGCCGGCAAGCGTGATATCGAGCGCATTATTGAGCGCCTGGATCATGTTCATGCTGGCCATGTTTATGCCCCCAGCTCTTTGCGTTGCTCGATCACGCGCCAGTCCGGTTCCTTGAAGACACCTTCGAACATCTCGGCCACCGGCGGCTTGGACTGGCCCAGCGTGCCCACCGCCTCACCTTCGCGGACGGCGGCATTGATCTCTTCCGTCAGTTCGGCGGTCAGGGACTCATGACGCGCCTCGTCCCATTCGCCGATGGTGATCAGGTGTGTTTTCAGCCGCACGATCGGATCGCCCAGCGGCCAGTGGACCGGCTCGTCGACCGGCCGGTACTTGGTCGGGTCGTCGCTGGTCGAATGGCCGGCGGCACGATAGGTGAAAAACTCGATCAGGGTCGAACCGAGATTGGCATGGGCGCGTTCGGCCGCCCATTGCGTCGCCGCGCAGACCGCCAGAAAGTCATTGCCATCGACCCGCAGGCCGGGAATGCCGTAGCCGATGGCCTTGGCGGCGAAGGTGGTATCACGCGGATTGGCAATACCGGCGAAGGTCGAGATCGCCCACTGGTTATTGGTGACGCACAGGATCGCCGGGGCGCGATAAACGCCGGCGAAGGTCAGGGCTTCGTGGAAATCACCTTCAGCGGTCGTGCCTTCGCCGACATAGCCGAGCGCGATCTTGTCGTCATTCTTGTAGGCCGAGGCCATGGCCCAGCCGACCGCATGACCGAAGCGGCTGCCGAGATTGCCGGAGAGCGAATAGAAGCCGTACTCCCGCGCCGAATAGAGCACCGGAAGTTGGCGCCCCTTCAGCGGGTCTTTTTCATTGGAAAACAACTGGTTGACAAGATTGATCAGCGGGTAATCGCGCGCCATCAGCCAGCTCAGGACGCGATAGGTCGGGAAGCACATGTCTCCCTGCCCCAGCATGAGGGATTGCGCCGCGCCGATGGCCTCCTCGCCAGTCGATTTCATATAGAAACTGGTCTTGCCCTGGCGCTGGAGACGGAACAGCTTATCATCGAACAGGCGCGTCTGAAGCATGGCGCGCAGCCCCTTGCGCAGCAGATCGGGCGACAGATCGGGCGCCCAGGGGCCGACAGCATGGCCTTCCTCATCGAGCACCCGCACCAGCGAGAACGGCATGTCGCGCATATCGGCTTCGCAACCAAGCGGTTCCGGACGGCGCACCGATCCGGCTTCGGGCACCACCAGGCCATCGAAGTTCACGGGTTCCCCCGGCCGCGCCTGCGGCTTGGGAATATAAAGCTGAAGACGCGTCTTATCCGGCATCTGACTGCACTCCCTGTGTCGGCTTTTTTTGTCAGCTTGCCACGACCCCTTAAGTAAAATCTTCCTTTCTTTGCTGAAAATGAGCCGAAAACGAAATTGTTATCCTGTGAGAACCGCCGAACTCAGAAGAACTAACTGGCGTCAGGCGGTCAGAGCCGGTTTGGCAAGACTGACCTCTATAGTAAGTTCCGCGTGCTTGCCCGGTTTGAAGCTCACTATATCGCCGGCCAGCTTTACGGTTTTGCCACCAAGCCGGACGCTTTTTACCTTTATGCCCTCAGGCAGGCGCAGGCTGAGTTGCACCTCATCCGGCCGTCCTTCGCCGTGGAATGTCACCTTTCCGGTTACCTTTTCGCCAACACCCTGCAGAGCCAGGTCAACCCTGCCCCAGCGGGTGGGCGCGCCCTCGATGCGGATTGGCTGGCCGGAGGCGAACCACTGGCGCGGAATGGCCTTGCCGAGATAAAGCGTCTCGCTATCCGAGGCTTCGAACACCAGCATCCAGCGGACCAGTTTCGGAATGGTGAGCTGTGCCGGGACGCAATAGAGCGGCAGGTCACCATCTATGCCCGTCACTTCACCCGCCACCCAGGTGCCCGGCGTATGCGAATGATACCGGTGTGAATGCAGGAACAGCAGATATTCCTCGATGCGGCCGGAACGCAGAAGCTGCTGGGCATACCCGTAGGAGATAAAGCCAAGCTGGCTGCGCGAGGTTTCATTAGCCGGCGCGATATTGGCGACCACGCCGATGCAGGTGCCGCCATGGCCGCGTACCCCATCGATCACCGTCTGCGCCAGGTCAGCCGGCAGGACATCGGCGTGCAGCATTTCGGCGTAAACGCGATGCGCCCAGCCCTGTTCGGTGCGCTGCTTCTTCTCCCGCGCCTCGGCATAGGCTTCGCGGTGGGTCAGTTTCGCTCCCGGCAGGACGGCGACATAGGCCGGCGTCAGATCCTTGCGGACATTCGCGCGCAGGGTCTTCACCAGTTGCGCCTGAAGCTGATCGGCCCGGCGATTCCAATCGGCCGCCAGCGCCGCCTGGTCCGGCGTAATCATCTGCCAGACGCGGGCGATATCGCGCCAGCCGCGCACGGCAAAGGCGGAATTATTCCAGTACGGCTTCCACCACAGGGTCGGATCGGGATGCAGGCAGGCATCGGATTCGCTCCAGCCATCGATCAGGCCGAAACCGGCGTCATCGGCAGGCTTCTTCAGGCTGAGGTCGTGCATTTCGGTCAGGATGGCCGCGGTATTGGCGATCTTCCCGGCGTGCTTGCGCAGGGTCGCCACATCGCCGGTATAGGCGAAATAACGCGCCAACAGGCTGAGGGTCAGGCCGAATTGCGGCGTTTCCGGCCCGCGCATATTGATCATGCCGTCTGCTGCGGTGAAGTCATTGAAATAGTTGTCGAGCACCGCCTTAGCCTGATCGAAACGGCCCCATTCGAGGTTGGTATATAGCGACGAGGTCAGGATATCCTGGAAACCATCATATTCCGGGCCGAAATAATCACGATCGACCACGCCGTATTTCGGATAGACGCCCTGCGGCCGGGTCATCAGTTCCTTGGCGAAGGCGTGGCTGACCATGTCGCCCAGCGCCTTGTCGGGGACGGTCAGGACGCATTGATCCCTTACCTCATTCTGCCAGTAGGCGGCAAAATCGAACAGCCCCTTGTAGAAATCGGCGGCGGCCGGTTCCGTCCGGCGCGGCGGATAGGCGGCATAGGAATAGCCAAAGGCCGTCTTCACCGGCTTGCCGTTGTCATACTGGATCGTGCGGTGCCAGGTCTGGACCAGCAGGGCGTCGGGCGCTTTAACATCGGCAAAGACCAGCAGGTCGTAGTAGCGCGTCGGCGACACCTCGATGATCTTGTGGATCGCCGGCAGCCAGCCACCAAGCAGCCCTTCCCAGCGCTTTTTCGCCATGTCGTCGCCCTGCAATTCCGGAAAGGCGTGCTCCGGCCGGTAGCCGCGCGTGCGGCCATTCGGGAAGACCGGCATGGTGTCGCCCTGCTGGCGCGTGCCGACAAAATTGGTCCAGGCCATGCGGGTGTATAGGCCCTCCGGCGTGTAGTTCCAGCCCAGTGGCGGCGCCGCGCGGCGCACCTCTTCAGGATCGGGATCGCCACCGCCAGCCAGCAGCCTGTCGGCAAGCAGGTCGGCATCGGCCAGACAGATGTCCTTCAGTGCCAGGCCGAGATAGGGCGGCGTGATATCATCGAAACAGGCTTCCAGCCGCTTAGGCAATACCAGCGCCTGATCACTTTTAACGAAGGTGATGACGCCGTCGCGCCGGTCTTGGTCTTCATAGACGATCCAGCCGTCGAATTCGGCCAGCTTCGCGTGGCCCGTCACCGGCGCATCATCTGCCGGTATGAATATCGGCCCAGCCAGCGCCGGTTCGGCAAAGGCAGGGGCGGCTACAGCGGCCACTGTGGAGCCCATGAGAAAGGCGCGGCGGTCAAAACGGACAGGCATGAAGGCTCCTTATGGTCAAAAAAAGGGCGTTGCCGGCCTGAACCGACAACGCCCCTGGGTACGCTCAGATACTTACACGCTTAGAAAGAGGTCGACAGACCAAGGAAGAACATCCGGCCCAGCGGATCATAGGTGCTGGGGTAGGTATTGCCGTTGCCGTTCTGGACCAACAGGCCACCCATGATGGCCGGTGGATCCTTGTCGAACAGGTTGTTGACACCGGCGCGCAGCACGAGGCCGTGCGGCAGGTTCTTTGTCATGGCCAGATCGATATAGTTATAGGCTTCGATCTCGGCATTGCGGGTCGACTTGGTACCGGTCAGGTACTGGTCGTCGGTATTGGTGGCCAGTTCGGCCTTACCGAAGTAGCGCCAGTTGACCGAAACCGTGGTCGGCGCCCAGACGCGATCACCCGGAACCGCCCAGGTGGTGCGCAGATTGTGCCTCCACTTCGGCTTGGGCTGACCACAGGCGCCGCCGAACAGGCCGGTGCAGTCATAGGAGCCGAGGCCCGGAAGCACTTCGGTTTCCAGCGAGTTCAGGTAGGTGCCGACCAGCGAGAAGTTGAGGCTGCCGTAATCGTGGCCGAATACCTGTGCCGTTTCCAGGCTGTAGGTCGCACTGACGTCCACACCCGTGGTTTCCAGGAAACCGGTGTTGATGTTGGTGTTGATGACATAGCCACCCAGCGCCTTGTTGTAACCAAACAGCGCGCCTGTGACCGGATTACGCACGATCAGGCCGCAGTAGAATGAGTCGCCGGTATTTACGCACTGGCTGACGGCAACCTGAGGATCGACCGTGCCGATATAACCTTCGATACGGATCTTGTAGTAGTCCAGACTGACAGCGAGCGGCAAGCCGCGCGGCGTGAAGACCAGGCCATAGGTGGTTGTCTTGGCTTCTTCAGGATTGAGGTCCGGATTACCGCCACCAAGACCGGAACCGACATCGGCCGGCGTGGGTTCGATATGGCCGTACCAGGCTGCGGTAACGCCGGTGCGGGCACATTCTGCCTGGGACTTGGCCGGGGTCGGGCCGGCGCAGGGATCGATCAGGCCGACGTTACCGACCTGCTGTGACGCAAACAGTTCGCTGACATTGGCGGCGCGCATGGCCTTGTTGTAGCTGGCGCGGAACAGGATATCGCTCGTGGGCGCATAACGGCCTTCGATCTTATAGGTCTCGGTCTTCTTTTCCTCGCCCTTGGCCGTCGGAGATTCCGAATTATAGGTAGAGCTGCGGTAACCAAGCGAGGCATTCAGAGACTTGATGCCCGGTTTGTTGCTGACAATCGGCACTTCCACTTCGGTGAAGTATTCGTCGGCCCAGATCTTGCCATGTGCCTCGGGAATTTCGGCATCCAACTGCGTCTGGTCCCGCTTCTCGTCAATGGCTTCCTTGCGGCTTTCAACACCGAGGACGACAGCGACGCCATCATCCGCCCAAGGGGAGGTGATGCCGTACTTGCCCAGGTCACCGCTGACGAAGGCGTTGAAGACATTGATGCTTTGTTCGTTACGCGTGAAGGTCGGCGCATAGATGAATTCAAGACCTTCCGCCGAAGGTCCGTTGGCGCTGAAAACGTCGATCGGTTTACAGCCCTTCGACTGGTCGATACAGACCGGCGTACCGTTATCCATCACCGCCATCAGAGCCTGCGCCGCCAAGTCCTGATTGATGTCGTTCTGGTAGTTAAACTGACCGATTGTGGTGGCGTACATATAACTGGCGTCATAGCTCCAGGCATCGTTTATGGCGCCACGGAAGCCGCCGGCCAGACGATAGTCCGTGTGACGCATGTCGTTGCGACGACCGGGGCCCGTGGCAGCGCGATAGACGACCTGGGTCTGCGCGACCGCGTCCGTGCCATAGGCGGCACCACAGAGAATGGCGCCTTGTTGCGCGCTCAGGAAGGGGTTATCGCAGTTGACGTCAAAGGCGCGGCCGGCCCAGATGGCCGAAGGCGCCACCTGACTGACCGAGTGGTCGTCCATGAACATGAAACTGCCATAAGCTTCAACATGCTCGTTGACCTTGTAGTTGGCGAAGAAGCCGGCATTGTAACGCTCGGAATTACGCAGGGTATAGTTGTCCGGCGCATAGTTGTAGTTGAACGACGGATCATTGGGAACCCAGGTTTTCGAGCCGTCCTTGGAGTTGGCATAATCCGTATTCTTGCCCGGAGAATCGATGACCGTACCGTCATCCATTGTGATCGTCAGAGGACGGAAGCGGCCAAAAGCGTGCGAACTGGAACCACCGCAGCGGAAGGTCGAACCATCGGGATCATCAAATTCGAGCGCGCAGTTCGAATAGTCGCGTGCGTCCTGGCGTACGGCTTCCATTTTACGATAGCCGAAATAGCCGGTGACATTACCCTTGCCATCTTCGAGATTGGAACCGAACGAAATGTTGAAATCGTATTTCTGACCATCCCAGACATTTTTCTTAGCCGGGGTGATGCCCTTGGCTTCCTGTATGCCACGCAGATAATCGTCGTCGTTGGTGTGTTGATAAATGCTGTACTGCGAATCAAACTTGATACCATTCAGGCGCTTGCGCATGATGAAGTTGACGACGCCGGACATGGCGTCTGAACCATAAACCGATGAGGCGCCACCGGTGAGAACGTCCGTGCGCTCCACGAGCGACGACGGAATGAAATTGAGGTCGACACCGAGCGTCGGCAGGAAGCGCTGGCCGTCGATCAGGACCAGCGAACGGTTGCCGCCCAGGCTGCGCAGGTTGACCCCCGCCGTACCATCGGAATTGTTCGACTGGTTTTCATTGTTGCCGGCTTCGATCTGCGGCAGTGCCTTCAGGAACGAATCCACGGCGATCGCGCCCTGGAGCTTGACTTCCTTGGTATCCACCGTGGTGATCGGCGAAGCGCTCTTCAGGTTGGGACGGCGGATACGCGTGCCGGTCACGACAACCGTAGTGGCCTGCGCGTCATCTACCGCAGGTGCCGCATCCTGCGCGAATGCCGGCGTGATGGCCAGTGCGGAACCGAGGGCTGTCAGAGCGACCCCGGTCATAATCAGCGCTCTTTTATTTATTTTCATCGTGAATCCCTTTTGCAAGCGCCAAACAAATTACCCGTTACACGGGCTGCATTCCGCAGAACCGCCGCATTTGACGCAGGAAGAAAACAATCATCACTTTTACAAAGCGTCAATTATAAATTATACGATTACGTTACATAAAGTATACGAATTTGTCCGATTTTCGCCATGTGAGACTTTTTTGTCATGTTTGTGACTGCGTTTTCGCTTTGTGCGACAAAGGAAACCACTATCATGAGGTGTCTTGCCGATCATCTCGCCGATAGCGAATTCAGATGTCGCGCCTCCCTTTTCAGGTTACCATGTCAAGCATCACCATATTCGAGTCCGTTACGCCGGAAGATTTCATCACCGACATTCGCGCTCGCAATAAGCCGGCCGTATTAAAAGGCGCACTCCGCGCCTGGCCGGCGGTCAGCCTGGGTCAGCAATCCGACGAAGCCCTGGTCGATTATCTGAAAAAGCACGATAATGGTGAACTGGCGGGTGTTTATCTGGGGGCGCCCGAGATTCGCGGCAATTTCTTTTACGGCACCAATACCCGCACGGAGAATTTTCGCCACGGGCCTGCCCCGATTGCCATGGCGCTCGACCGGCTGATTGCCGCGCGCACCCATGAGACCCCACAATCGATTTACGTGCAGTCAGTCCCCATAAGGACACATATGCCGGGGTTTGCCGATGAAAACCGGCTCGACCTGTTGCCCGATGTCGAACCGCGCATCTGGATCGGCAACCAGACGGTCACGCGCGCTCATTACGACCTGAACCACAATATCGCCTGCGTGGTGGCGGGCCGCCGGCGTTTTCATCTGTTTCCGCCGAAGCAACTGGTCAATCTCTATCCTGGCCCGTTCGACCGGACCATTGGCGGCGTGCCGGTCAGCATGGTCGATGCCGAAAAGCCTGATCTGGAGCGTTATCCCCGATTTGCTGAAGCGCAAAAGGTCATGCTGACCGCTGAACTGGAGCCCGGCGACGCCATCTATATCCCTTACGGCTGGTGGCATCAGGTCCATTCGTTGTCGCGTTTCAATGTGCTGGTCAATTACTGGTGGGACGATGCGCCAAAGGCCGCGGCCGGCGGCTATGAGGCCCTGTTCCATGCCATACTGGCTCTCCGCGACATGCCCGAAGATCATCAGGCGCTGTGGAAGACACTTTTCGACTATTATGTCTTTACCGGCGGCGAGGATCCGCTGGCGCACCTGCCGCCCGGCGACAAAGGTTCGCTCGGCCCACTGACCCCGGAACTGACGGCCCGCATCCGCGCCTTCCTGCGCAAGGGGCTGACCTGACCACAGCAATGGGGTTTCCCTAAAGTTAAAAATGGGCTAGAGCGCAGAATAACAAAGGGAAACCTCAGAAAATGACCAACCATCCAAAGCCGCTTAATTCGCCGTTCAAGGTGCTGATCGCCAGCCTGGCTGGCACGACCATCGAGTTTTTCGACTTCTACGTCTATGCCACGGCGGCGGTGCTGGTCTTCCCGACCCTGTTCTTCCCATCCAGCGACCCGACCTCGGCGATGCTGCAATCCTTCGCCACCTTCTCGATCGCCTTCTTTGCCCGGCCGATTGGCGCCATGGTCTTTGGCCATTTTGGCGACCGCATCGGCCGCAAGGCAACCCTTGTGGCCGCGCTGCTGACAATGGGCATCTCGACCGTGGTGATCGGCCTCCTGCCCGGCTTCAAACAAATCGGCGTATTCGCGCCGCTGCTGCTGTCGCTCTGTCGTTTCGGCCAGGGCTTCGGCCTCGGCGGTGAATGGGGCGGCGCGGTCCTGCTGGCCACCGAGAACGCCCCCGAAGGCAAGCGCTCGTGGTACGGCATGTTCCCGCAACTGGGCGCCCCGGTTGGGCTTTTCCTGTCCTCCGGTATCTTCTGGGTGCTGCTGCACTTCATCTCGCAGGACGCGCTGCTGAGCTGGGGCTGGCGCATTCCCTTCATTTCGTCGATCCTGCTGATCGCCGTTGGCCTGTGGATGCGTTTGTCGATCACCGAGACGCCGGAATTCCAGAAGGCCATCGATACCGAGGAGCGCGTCAAGGTGCCGCTGGCCGAGATTTTCCGCAGCCACAAGCGCAGCCTGTTCCTCGGCACCTTTGTCGCCATGGTGACCTTCGTGCTGTTCTATATCGCTACCGCCTACCTGATGTCCTACAATGTCAAGGTCCGGCATATCCCGTTCCTCGACGCCCTGGCGATCCAGATTTTCAGTTCGATTTCGTTCGGTATTTTCATTCCGTTATCTGGAAAGCTTTCGGAGCGCTTCGGCCGCCGCGCCGTGCTGATAGGCACTACTATCCTGATCGGCGCCTTTTCCTTCCTGCTGCCGGTCCTGCTGGGCGGCAGCGAATCCGGCATCCTGCTGTTCGCGGTCATCGCCATGGCGCTGATGGGCATGACCTATGCTCCGATCGGCACGGCGCTCGCCGCCCCCTTCCCCACCAGTGTGCGCTATACCGGCGCCTCCATGACCTTCAATCTGGCGGGCATTGTCGGCGCATCACTGGCACCCTATGCCGCCACCTGGCTGCAGGGCCATTATGGCCTGGCTTATGTGGGTTATTACCTGCTGGCGGCTTCGGTGATCACTCTGCTCTGCATTCTGGCCTCGCGCAAAGACGAAGTCTGAAAAAACCCGCCATCCGAAAATGGCGGGCATCTATTTTAGGCTTTCGTTCCGCCGGCTGCCGCGGCGGTAAACAGCTTGACCCCGAAGACCGGCCCGGCGGTCTTGCCTTCCTTCGGATCAAACTTGATCGTCACCCTGGCCTTGCCCTTGGTGAGTTCCAGCGGGATCGGGTAATCTACATCGATCCAGGCGCCGGGCTGGCGGCCGGTCAGGCGTTCGTGAGCGATGGCCACGCCATCGACCAGAATGTCGAACACGCGGTTGTTTTCCGACCCCCAGTAGGTCGCCTGCAGGATCAACGGCCCCACATCCTTGCCATCGCGCTGGGTATTCATCTCGAACGAGAAGAAACCGAGCGTGCGGGCATCACGGCCCTGGCGGCCGCGATAGATGACCGGATACGAGATTTCCGATTTCAGATTATGGTCGCGTTCTGGCTGCATCTCGCCGAGGTGCATGACATCGACCGACCGCGCCGCTTCGTCCTTCAGGCGGGCCTGCTCGGCCTTATAGGCCACCTGCGCCTCGGCCCATTCGGCGTCGTTATACTTGCTGAAATAGGTCGCGTTGCGGCGTTCCCACTGGGCATAGAAGGGCTTGAAGGTCATATCGCCCGGACGACCGATGCCATTCGTTTTGTAGACCGCCTGCTCGACCGATACAGGTGTGAAGCCGGCCAGCAGGTCGGCACCCACCAGAGCCGGCGCGTCGCTTTCCCACTTGTCTTCGGCAGCGCCGAGATCAGCGGTGAGTACCATCGGACCGCGCAGCAGGGCCACAACCTTTTCATCACCGGCCGTATGTTCAAACCGCAGATCGAGCGGCAGGTCGAGCGTAACCACATCGCCGGCGCGCCACTTACGGCGGACCAGGGCGTAGCCCTTGGCCGTGCTGGCCATTGCCGGCTTGCCATTGACCAGGATTTTCGACGAGGCCGCCCAGGCCGGAATGCGCAGGGCCACTGTGAAGGTTTTGGCGCCCGTTAGCTGGGTCACCTTGAAGGCGATATGGCCGTCATACGGATATTTGGTATCAAGCTGGAAAGCCGCCTTTTGCGCCGCCCAGTTCAACGTCGACGGAATATACAGGTTGACGAACAACGTATCATCTTGCTGCCAATAGATGCTGTCACCATGCTTGGAATGGCTTTCGATGCCGGTCAGCACACAGCACCAGAAATCATTTTCCGGCGAGGAGAACTCGCGCGCCGTGCCCGACATCAGCGGCATCATGTAGGAGAACATCCCCGTCTTCGGGTTCTGCTGCGCCAGGATATGGTTGAGATGTGCGCGCTCATAATAGTCGAAATAGGCAGCGTCCGGCGACCAGCTATAGAGATGACGCGTCAGCTTCAACATGTTGTAGCTGTTGCAGCTTTCGCAGGTCTGCTCGGTGATGTGAGTGGCAATGGTATCCGGCTCGAAGAAGTATTCGCGGTCGGCATTGCCACCGATGACGAAGCTGTGGTGCTGGGTCACGCGTTGCCAGAAGAAGCTGGCGGCATTGGCGTCCGAGGCATCGCCGGTGATTTCGTGCAGGCGCGCCAGCGCGATCAGTTTGGGGATCTGGGTATTGGCGTGGAAATTGGCCAGCTTGTCCTCGCCGGCCTTCAGCGGATCGAGCACCTTCTTGTCATAGATACGCTGCGAGAGTTTCAGCCAGCGCGGGTCATTCGTGCGGGTATAAAGTTCAGCAAAGGATTCGTTGAGCCCGCCGTATTCACAGTTGAGCATCTTCTGCGTCTGCTCGTCATCGAGCGCGGCGAAGACCTTCTCGATATAGCCGCCGAAGCCGACCGCGACGTCGATGGCCTTCTTGTTGCCGCAGTACTTGTCGGCATCGAGCAGGCCGGCGAACAGCTTGTGCAGGCTGTAATAGGGCGACCAGGCGCCGTTGAGGTCGAAACCGGCCGAACGGATATCGCCCGCCATGATTTCCGGGAAGATTTCCTTGCCGTCGACCAGCGAACCGTCCTTGCGCTTGCGCATTATGGCGCCGGTATAGCCGTCGCCCTGCGCCGCCTGGACCTTGGCCAGCTCATCGACAATATAGTTGACGCGGTTCAGGCATTCCGGATTACCCGTCTGGGCATACATCAGCGACAGGGCGCTGAGATAGTGGCCGAGCCCTTCGCCGGCGATGGTGTCGGATTCCCAGCCACCGTAGATCTCACCCTTGACCGGCAGGCCGGCGAACTTGTGATAATTGTGCAGGAAGCGATCCGGCGACAGGAACATCAGATATTTAGTGTTGGCCTCGACTGCATCATTGAAAGGCGACGGCAGAAGACGCACATGGTTCATCGGCACCGGTTGCACCACCGACGGCAGGGCTACGCCTGTATCCTTGGCATTGGCAACGCCACCGACCGATGCCAGAAGGCTGCCGGCCGCGGCGCCTCGCAGCAGAAAACGGCGATCGATGGTGGTTGAATGTGGCAGTATCGGGCGGGTCATTGAATAGCCTCGTTATGTGAATCCGGTAGTTGCGCCTAAACGATTATACTGTATACAATTGTCTGGCAATACATATAAATGTGAGGTCATCGCCGATGAAAGCCCTGCTGCACGCCACCGCCCTTACCGTCATCCTGACCTCGCTTTCCGCCCTGCCGGCCCTGGCCGATACGGCGACGGACCAGAAGTTCGAGTCCATATATAAGAGCGAATGGGACTGGCGCAGCCAGCAGGAAGCGGCAAACGAAGACAGCCCCTCCGGTGAAGTGGCGGCCCACCTGCCGGACGTTTCCGAAAAGGCTCAAACTGCCAAGCTGGTCCGCTGGCAGGACACGCTGAAGCAACTGGATACCGTCGATGTCAAGGCGCTCTCGCCCAAGGACGCCGAGGACTACCAGGTTTACCGCTTCCAGATCGAAACCCTGATCGCCGATCAGCAATTCAAGACCTACCAGCGCCCCTTAAGCGGTGACACCTCCTTCTGGGGCGACCTGGCTGGCATGGCACGCGGTACGTTCCACACTGAGAGCGATTATCGCAACTATATTGCGCAGCTCAACGATATGCCGCGCTATTTCAAGGACAATACAGACAATATGCGCGCCGGCCTGAAGCGTGGCTTCACCCTGCCGCAGATATCGCTCCAGGGCCGCGACGCCACCATCACCAGTGTGACCGACGCCAAGTCCATTGAAGACAATATCTACTACACGCCTTTCAAGTCGCTGCCGGCCACCATCCCTGCCGAGAAACAGGCCGAACTGCGGAAGCTGGCCGCCGATGCCATCACCAAGTCGGTGCTGCCTGCGCACAAGACCCTGCTGAAATTCATGCGCGAGGCATATATTCCCGGCGCCGCCAAGTCGATCGCCGCCTATGACCTGCCTGACGGCAAAGCCTTCTACCAGTCGCAGGTGCGCGAATACGCCACGGTCGACATGACGCCGGAACAGATTCACCAGATCGGCCTCGACGAAGTGGCCAAGATCAGGGCGGAAATGCTGACGATCAAAGACCAGGTCGGCTTCAAGGGTGATTTACCGGCCTTCAACGATTTCCTGCGCACGGATCCGCAGTTCTACGTCACCACGCCACAAGCCCTGCTCGACCGCGCCGCCTGGACCGCAAAGGAATTTGATGGCAAGGCGTCGCAGTATTTCGGCCGCCTGCCCCGTTCGCGCTTCGGGATTATTCCCGTGCCGGATGATATCGCCCCCTTCTATACCGGCGGCCGCGGCGGCCCCGGCGTCTACCTCGTCAATACCTGGAACCTGCCGTCGCGCCCGCTCTATTCGCTGCCGGCCCTGACCCTGCATGAATCGGCGCCGGGTCATGCCTTCCAGATGCCGCTGGCCGCCGAGAACACCGACCTGCCACCCTTCCGCCAGTACACCTATATCTCGGCCTATGGCGAGGGCTGGGCGCTCTATTCCGAACGCCTGGGCGTCGAGATGGGCATATATCACACGCCTTACGAGACCTACGGCATGTTGAGCTACCAGATGTGGCGCGCCTGCCGCCTGGTGGTCGATACCGGCATCCACGCCAAGGGCTGGACGCGCGAACAGGCCCAGAATTTCCTGCTGGAAAACACCGCTTTATCGAAGCATGAAGTGACCACGGAAGTGGATCGTTATATCGCATGGCCGGGTCAGGCCCTCAGCTACTATCTCGGCGAAATGGCCATCTGGAAGGCCCGTCACAAGGCCGAAGCCGCCCTGGGCGAAAAGTTCGACCTGCGCCAGTTCCACGACGCTGTCCTGCAACTGGGTTCGGTCCCGCTGCCCGTGCTGGAAGCCCGCGTCGACCGCTTTATCGCGGAAGGCGGCAAGGGCCCTTACGTAGACGAGAAGTAGCATGAAGCGGGGGATTTTGGCTGCTTCCGCAATCGCCTTGTCCTTGTCGTCAGGCTTTGCGCTGGCGACCGAGACCGAACGCGCCGTTATGGCGAAAGCGGAAATTCCGTCCTTCGACGCCCGCCTTATCACCCGCCCGCCGCAATGGCTGAACCTCGCCCCGTTCTACCAGAAATATGCCGATGCCGGCGGCATCCCGATCATCGGCTCGAAGAATGTCCCTGACGCCGGCATCATGATCGCGCGCGACATCGTGCTATACATGCTTTCAGAGCGGCCGGATATCCGCAACCAGTTGATCCGGGATGGCGCCCGCGTCGGCATCATGGCGATCGACGAAACCACGACAGATATTCCTGAACAAAGCGACTGGAAAAAGCCGGCCATCGATGATCCGCGACTGTCGAAATGCGACGTGCGCGACTATGCCAAGACCATAGGTTTGCAGACGGACCGCGATTATTGGGCGAAGCGGGCGCGCGGCATGGGCGGCACCTATACCACCGGTGCCGCGGAAAACATCATGGGCGTGCCCGGCACGCGGTATTATGGCGAAAATATCCTCGTTCACGAGTTCTCGCACAGTATTTTCGAAGCCATTCGCACGGCCGATCCGGCGCTTGAGGCGCGCGTTGAAGCCGCCTACGCCCATGCCAAGGAAAAGCGTCTGTGGCAGGGCGCCTACATGGCCAATACGCTGGACGAATACTGGGCCGAGGGCACGCAGTTCTGGTTCAATTCCAACAAGGCCTATATCACCGACACCCTGACCGTGCTCAATGCCAAAGATTTTCAGGCCCACGATCCGGAATTCTACGCCCTTCTGTCAGAAGTCTATCGCTGGGATCATCGCATTCCGGCCGATATTTATTACTTGCACCCCGCCCGCATGAACACGGCGCACATCAGCCTGGACGAAAGCGGCAAGGCGAAAGATGACTGTTTCTCTTAAGCTGGCAGCGTAGTACACTCTCTTGCGGCCTGATGCCGGAGAGCGGGTACAATCATGCGGGACTCAGACAAGGTATTCGCGGGCTCGGTGCCGGAAAATTACGACCGTCACATGGTGCCGCTGATCTTCCAGCCCTATGCCGACGACATGGCCCGACGCGCGGCCGCCCTGAAGCCGGATGCGGTTCTGGAAATCGCCGCCGGCACCGGGGCCGTCACGCGTGCCCTGGCGCCGCAATTGCCACCTGACGCCCGCTATATCGTCACCGATCTGAACCCACCGATGCTCGATTACGCGGCCTCACGGCAACCGCCTGATCAGCGTATCCGATGGCAACAGGCCGACGCCATGGCGCTGCCGTTTGCAGACGAAAGCTGCGATATCACCTTCTGCCAGTTTGGCGCCATGTTCTTTCCGGATCGCGCACAGGCTTACCGCGAAGCCCGGCGTGTACTGAAAGCCGGCGGACGTTTCCTGTTCAGCGTCTGGGATCGCATCGAGACGAATGTGTTTGCCGATGACGTGACCAACGCCCTCGCCCGCCTCCTCCCCGCCGATCCACCGCGTTTCCTGGTCCGCACCCCGCATGGCTACCGCGATACGGCAGTGATACGTAATGAACTGGAGGCCGTGGGCTTCACGGATGTGGCCATAGACACCCGAACCGAAACCAGCCGCGCGCCATCCCCACGTCATGTGGCCACCGCCTATTGCCAGGGCACCCTTCTGCGCAATGAAATCGAGGCCGCCGGTGGAAACCTGGACACTGCGACCGATTATGTCACCGCTGCGCTGGCCGAAAGACATGGTCATGGCGCGATCGCCGCGAAGATACAGGCGCACGTCATCACGGCTATGATTTGACAAGATGCCTGCGCGCGATGTAAGGGCAATTGTCTGACATTTACCCCTCAATGTATCCAGAGCCCGCAAATGCCCGTCTTTAACCGTCGTCACTTTCTAACCACATCCGCAGGTGCCGGTCTGATGTCCCCCATTCTTGCGCAGGCGGCTGAGCGTCCGTCGAAGATCGTCAATCCGCTGGTCCTGCAACGCGCCGATCCGCAGGTATTCCGGCATGACGACGGCTATTACTACATGATGGCCTCTGTGCCCGAATATGACCGGCTGGCCATCCGTCGCGCCCGCACCCTGGCCGGCCTGGCGACAGCGGAAGAGGCTGTGGTCTGGCGCCGCCCGGAAAGCGGCCGGATGGCCGGCTATATCTGGGCGCCGGAACTGCATCATTTCGACGGCCAGTGGCACATTTATTTCGCCGCCGGCAATGGCGACGACAAGTTCCATATCCGCACCTATGTGCTCTCCTGCCCGGATACCAACCCGCTGACCGGAAAGTGGTCCCTGAACGGACAGCTTGAAACCCCGTGGGATACCTTCACTCTCGATTCGACGACCTTCGTCCATCGCGGCGTGCGCTATCTGTGCTGGGCACAGCACGAACCGGGCATCGACACCAACAGCAATCTCTACCTGGCGCCCCTGGCCACACCGACGACGCTGGCCGCCCAGCCGGCTCGCCTGACGGTCCCCACCTATGACTGGGAAACCATCGGCTTCAAGGTCAATGAAGGCCCGGCCCTTTTGGCGCGCAACGGCCGTCTCTTCCTGACCTATTCGGCCGCCGCCACCGACTATCATTACTGCATGGGTATGCTGACCGTGCGCGACGACGCCGACATCATGGATCCGGCGTCATGGATAAAATCACCGGAACCGGTATTCAAAAGTTCGCCGGCCCATAATGTCTGGGGCCCCGGTCACAACAGCTTCACCATCGATGAAAACGGGCGCGACATGCTGGTCTATCACGCCCGCGACTATAAGGAGATCCAGGGCGATCCCCTGTTCGATCCGAACCGCCATACCCGCGTCCAGCCGATCCAGTATACAGCCGATGGCATACCCGATTTCGGTGAACCCGTGGCCAACGGCCCGTTGGTTTAGAGACTTTCAGCGTTCTTCATGCAATCCTGAGGCCAGGTCCGCAGGGGCAAAGGCCAGCCTCTTGTCAGGCCTGTCCGGGAAAATGCTCGATATGGATTTCGGCCGTCCGTCCGAAATAAAGGACACGGCGGCCCGGAATAGACACGATATAGCCAGCACAGCCAGCCAGCATCACCTTGCGGCAAAAGCTGCGATAGGTATAGCCCGCCGCATTGGCCTGGGCTTCACGGATCGCAGCCTGCAGGCCTCCGCTGTCGAAAGTGGCCGCCACCGGCACCTCAAGAGGAGCGAATGAAAGGTCCAGGCTTTCACCGTCCGGCTGATAATATGTCTTGGCCAAGCGGCGATAGTCAACGCTGTACCCCTCGATACCGACGGAATGAAGTTTTTCCAGTATCTGCGGAAAGTTCATTCGATCGCTTTCGGACGCTTCGTGGCAATCCTGGATAACGGATTTAACAGATGTGTGCATGGCTTCACGCCTTCTTAGATGAACTGGAACAAGTAACGGCGCCTAGCTGACAGGTACGGCCGTCAATCCACGCCGCGTAATAATATCCTTGAGCAGTCGCTCAATTTCCGCTCGCTCGACTGGCGTCAGGTGGCCGAAAAATTCGGCGTCGTTGCTATCCGCCAGCGCCGAGAGTTCGGGGATAAGTCCCTGCCCTGCCGCCGTGATGGTCAGGGTCTGGGCCCGCGCGTCTTCCGGATTGGCCTGGCGGCTGACCAGGCCCTTGGCGATCAGGCGGTCTGCCAGTTTGGTGATGGCCCCGCGCGTCATGCCCATCCGCTCCGCCAGCCGGCTGGGAGCGATGGTATCCGCATCATAAAGCTCTCTCAGCAGAACCCATTCCGCCACGGTGACGTCGCGGCCCTCCAGCTTGCGGGCAAAGGCATGGGAAACATGGTTAGAGACGAACCTCAGCCAGAAGCCGAGGTGTGAAGTCAGAGGCGAGGGTTTTACGGCAGTGGTCATGGCGGCCTCATTTGTTGACTAGGAAATTATACAATATAATTTCCTAGTCAACAAAATAATCTGAAAAGAACCGGCGAAATTATCCGCTGGCTCTCGCAACTATACCCTGTCAATCGCTTCCTGCGGTTCGGTGAACCATTTCGCGCCGTTTTCGGTGACGTACATGTGGTCTTCCAGGCGAACGCCGAAGGTATCCGGCACCACGATCATCGGCTCGTTGGAGAAGCACATGCCCGACGCCAGTGGGGTCTTGTCGCCGCGCACCAGATAAGCGGGCTCGTGGATGCTGAGGCCAATGCCATGCCCGGTGCGGTGCGGCGTGCCCGGCAGATTGTAATCCGGCCCGAGGCCATGCTTTTCCAGAACGGCGCGCGCGGCATAATCCACCGCCTCGCACGGCAAACCGACCTCGACGCGGGCAAAGGCGGCGGCCTGGGCTTCCTTCTCGATATCCCATATCCTCTGATATTCTGGTTTTGGCTGGCCGAAGATATAGGTACGGGTGATGTCGGAGGTATAGCCCTGCACGTAGCAGCCGGTATCGACCAGCACCAGATCGCCTTCCTTCAGGCGCTGCTCGCCTGGCAAGCCATGCGGGAAAGCTGTGCCGCGGCCGAACTGAGTGATAACGAACGAATTGCCCGAAGCCCCCAGCTTACGGTGCGCCGCCTCGATGAAGGTGTTGACCTCTTTCGTGGTAATGCCTTCATATAGCATCCGCGCCGTCGCCTTGTGAACCAGGATGGTCATGTCCTTGGCCTGCTGCATCAGGGCCAGTTCGGCCGCCGACTTGTACATGCGGCAGCCATTGATGACCGACGAGGCTTCTTTGATATCGAGCCCGGTTTCGCGGCCCAGACGGCTGACCATCTCTAACGACATGGCCGGATCGACGGCGATCACCTTGGCACCCCAGTCGCTCATGGCCTCGCCGATCAGGGCGTGCGGGCTCTCGTGCTCCTGCCACAGGCGGAACTCGGCGGTAATCTTCATATCGGCTTCGAGCGAGCCCAGCTCGAAGAACGGACAGATCATCAGCGGATCACCCCCAAAAGCATCAGAGGCCGGAATCAGCATCCCGACCAGACGTTCGGAAGCGCCCCATGGTACGCCGGCGAAATAGTTGAGGCTGGCTCCGGCCCCGACCAGAAGCGCATCGGCGCCCATGTCACGGGTCAGCTTTCGCGCCTTCTCAATACGCGCCAGGCGTTCGGCAATAGTGATGGCCGGCGCCTGATGGGCATAGACCGACAGCTTCGCCAGTTCGGCTTCGGGGGTGGATGAACCGATCATGGGAGATTCCTTACTTGAAACGCGACAGGTCGAACGCACCAGGCGCCCGGCCGGTCGCTATCATCTCGGCAACAATTTCGCCGGTAACGGCGCCCAGGGTCAAGCCGAGATGCTGGTGGCCGAAAGCATAATAGAGATTATCTGCCCTGGCAGATTGTCCGATGGCGGGCAGGTAGTCCGGCAGGGTCGGCCGCGTGCCAATCCATTCTTGTATTTTGGCCGCCCCCTCGCCTTTGAACGGCAGGCCAAGCTCACCGACGTGCCGGCGCAGACGCGCCCACTTGCGCGGGTCCGGCGCGGCATCTGCGCGATTGAACTCCACAAATGAAGCCGCCCGCAAGCCATTTTCAAAGCCCGTCACTATCATCGAGCGATCTTCGAAGACCACCGGCGGGAAGCCCTTCGGCCAGCCATGATCCGGGGTCTGGATATGATAGCCGCGCTCGGCGATCATAGGCACGGCTTCACCCAGACCTTCCAGCAGGGGTTTGGAGCCGATGCCGGCCGCAATCACAACCGTATCGGCCGTCAGTTGCTCACCCCCGCTCAGCACTACCCAGGCGCTGCCCTTGCGGATAAGCAGTTTTTCGACGCGCTCAAACAGATATCGGCCACCGCGCTCGATGAAACGTTCGCCCAGAGTCTCCAGCATCCGGCGCGTGTCGGCGATCTGCGCCGTGCCGATAAAGCGAATCGCCCCGTGGATCTTCTTTTGCGTCAGCGCGGAAAGCTGCGCCATTTCATCGTCGCTCACTGGCCGCAGGCTGGCCGTTCCGGTATCGGCGGCTGACCACGCGCGCAGCCCCTTCGCGGCGCTTTCCGGGGTTTCCCAGACGACAAAATGGCCGTCTTCACAGAGCAGGTCCGGCGCCCCCATATCCGCTACCCGCCGTTGCCACGCGGGCATGGCCTGGGCCAGAAGACTTTTCAGGGCCACCTTGCCTTGCGCGAAATGCCTGGGTTGCGCCGCGGCCAGCAGGCGCAGCGAAAAGGGCATCCAGGCAAAAAAACCTTGCGGCGGCAGGGAAAGCGCACCGCCACGCATAAACCAGCGCCGCCAGGCCGATTTTACCGTCGCCATGGAGGCAAGCGGTTCGGCCTGCTCGGTGGCGATATGACCAGCATTGCCATAGGACGCCGAGTCCCGGCTGCCGCTGTCGCACAAGGTGACATGAAATCCCTGCGCCTGAAGCGCCAGGGCGATATTCAGGCCGACCACGCCGCCACCAATGACCAAACTCTTCTTAAGTGCGTTATTTTGAGGCGCCGACATCGACCAGTTTCATCCGCATTGCCATAGATCACCAACGATCGTATACGATATATGCTTTTCGCAATCCATAGGCATATAAAGAAAAACCTGTCATACGCTCCAGCCCGCCGGAGCCTGCGCCTCCGCCACAGAGCTTGCGCGTGCCCCGGCATTACGAAAATGTCAGAATTTAATCCCTGACACCGGTTGCGCCCTTGAAATAGCACCAGACTGGTGTCTAGTGTATACTATATAAAAATAGCGCAGGACTCATGTGAACCCTGTCGCCCTCCGGAAAACTTCCATGACCATTGTGGTTCAAACTCTCTCCGAACAGATCTTCTCCCTGGTCCGTGACCGCATCATCTCCGGCAAACTTCCCACCGATACAGCCATACGACAGGATGCCCTGGCCGCTGAGCTGGGGGTCAGCAAGATTCCCCTGCGCGAAGCCCTCGCCCGCCTGGAGCAGGAGGGCCTGCTTCTCTCCCACGCCAATCGCGGTTTCTTCGTCCGCCCGCTGAATGCCGATGAGGTTGAAGAGGTCTTCGCTCTGCGTCTCAAGCTCGAACCCGAGGCCGTGGGCGAAGCCGCAAAAGTGGCCACGGACGCTGACCGGAAAGCCGCCCGCACCGCGCTCGATGCGCTTGATGTTGCCGCCAGTGGCGACAAGACCCAGGTGGGCAAGCTTAACCGCGCCTTCCATATGTCGCTCGTCTATCCGCTGCATCGCCAGATCACGGTCCAGATTATTGAGCGCCTGAATATCATCTCGGAACGCTATGTCGGCAAGCACCTGGAGCCGGCCGGCCGCGATGATCGCGCCCACAATGAGCACCTGGCCCTGTTTGAACTGTGGGCCACCGGCAAGTCGGATGAGGTCTCCGCCCTGATGCGACAGCATATCGCCATGACGCTGGAAGACCTGCGCAAGCAGTTCGAAACGGAAAAGACGGCTACCAGCGCTTAAGTTTCATCCCAGACAACAAAAAGGCCCCGGATCGCTCCGGGGCCTTTTATTTTGTGGCGCTTGCCCTACTCAGCGGGTGTCGCCTTGGCTTCCTTGCGCAGGCGGCTGTTCCACCGGCCGAACGAGAAGTAGAAGACCAGGCCGATGGCCATCCAGATCAGGGTGAAGACCTGGCTCTGGATCGGCAGGCTGGAAAAGATGAAGATACAGCCGCCGATGGTGATCAGCCCGACCAGCCAGTAGAGCGGCGTCTTGAAGGTCCGCTGCATGTCCGGCAGTTTCCTGCGCAGGATGATCATGGAAAGGGCCACGGCGACGAAGGCAATCAGGGTGCCGGCGTTGGAAAGTTCAGCGATCTGCTTCAAAGGAATAAAGCCGGCGAAAATGGCGACAAAGATGCCGGTCAGCAGGGTGATCAGGGCCGGTGCCCCCTTCGCATTGACCTTGGCTACGGCTTGCGGCAGCAGACCGTCACGCGCCATGACAAAGAAGATGCGGCTTTGGCCGTACATCATGACCAGAATAACCGACGGCAGGGCCACGATGGCGGCGCCACCAACCAGGGAGGCCACCAGCGGCTGACCGAGCGTGCGCAGGACGTGCGGCAGGGGTTCGCCCGAAGCGGCGATATCCTGATACCCAACAGCCCCAACGGCGACAGCGGCCACCAGCATGTAGATGATGGTGGAAACGCCCATGGACCCCAGGATACCGATGGTCAGATCGCGGCCGGGGTTCTTGGCTTCTTCGGCCGAGGTCGAAACGGCATCAAAACCGAAGAATGCGAAAAAGACGATAGCCGCCGCGGCCATGACGCCGAGTTTTTCACCGCCGACCTCATGCGCCAGGAAACCGAAGGGCATGAAGGGATCGTAGTGACCGGCCTGAATCGCGGGAAAACCCAGCAAGACAAAGGCGCCGAGCGCCACGATCTTGACGATGACCAGAATGATATTGAGCGTGGCGCTTTCACGGGCGCCGATCAGCAACAGCCCCATGACCGCCAGGGACACAAGAACGGCGGGCAGATTGACCAGTCCGCCGGCATAAGGACCGTTGAGCAGGAAGGCCGGCAAATGCAGACCAATGCCCTCTTCCAGCCAGCCGACCAGGTGCGCCGACCAGCCGACAGCCACCGTCGAACAGGCCAGGGAATATTCGAGGATCAGCGCCCAGCCGACGACCCAGGCCACGATCTCGCCCATGCTGGAATAGCTATAGGTATAGGCCGAACCGGCGGTCGGGATCAGCGTCGACATTTCGGTATAGCAAAGGGCCGCGCAGGCGCAGACAATGCCGCACAGGGCAAAGGAAATGATCACGCCCGGCCCGGCCAGCCCCGCACCGACGCCGGTCAGGGTATAGATACCGGTGCCGATGATGCCGCCGATGCCCAGCGCCATCAGATGCGGCCAGCTCAGTGTCTTGGCCAGCGTCTTGCCGTCTTCTTCCGCGCGCCTCAGCGGCTTCAGTGGTCCAAATAATCCCATTGTGTTTCCCAAAAATATAATTGGCCACGATCCGGACGGATCGTGGCCTGATGAGTGTTAATTGGCTTTTGGCGTCAGTTCAATAGTCGTTGCATTTGCACCGAGTTGAATGACATAGGCGCCGCGCTCGGTTTGGGTGTTCGCCGTGTAGGGTTTGCCGGTGGCGGTCGTGGTCTTGACGTTGAGATAGGCTTTCGGCGTGTGCGTATCCGCCGGCGCCAGGCTGACCGTAACCGCGCCCGTTTTCGGATCATAGGTGGCGGCGGTGAACTTGCCGGCATCGAGGGTGAGCCACAGCCCCGCCGGCGCAATGAATATCCGGGCGCGGGCGCTGTCGGTCGGTTTCAGGGCGATGATCCCGTCTGCCTGGCTGACATTGCCGCCGAAACCGGTCCAACCAAAGGTCGGATGATCGACCAGATATGACGCGGAGGCCACCGCATGGCCATAGAAGCTCATGCCGTAATCGCCGTTCATGCCGTCCCAGTGCATGGCATCCGGGAAGGAGTGGAAAGCGGCGGCGCCGAAGCCTTCGCTATCGATATTGGTCAGCGATCCCATCAGGCCGCCATAGGCGACGCGCAGAAGCTGGAAGTCGGACGGATTGGCACGATAGGCGTCAAACAGAGGCACGGCGTTAAGTGAGGAGCCATAGTGGTGCAACTGGCGCTCGATGCGCGACTGTTTGCCGGCATAGAGGAAGTCCCAGAAGCGGCGGGCCGAGCCATTATAACCCCAGTGCGGGATGGTCGGATCATAGGCCAGGATGACCTCGCGCGTCACATCGGCGGCCTTTTCGTCACCGAAATAGCGTGACCACATATAGACCTCGGCCTGGCCGGTCGAATCCCACGGCATTTCTGAACCGAACGGATATTTCAGTGTCTTCCAGATATCGGCACGGCCCTTCATCATCGTCTCGATTTCGGCGGCCTCGTCCGTATAGCCTTCACGCTTGAGGTCTTGCAGGATGTAAACGAAGACATCGCCTTCCATCTGGCCGAACTGGGTATAGTAAGGCGCCTTGGTCATCATCGCCTTGGTCGTCTCTGCCGCACGGGTCAGATAGGTTTGCCAGGTTTCTTTCGTCGTCAGCCCGTCATGATAGCGGCCGAGGCGGTACAGCGTCCACCAGGCGGCGGCGACGTGCGGATAGTTGTAGGAGCGGCCAAGATCGGCGGCGCCTTCACGGTCCCAGGCCGACCAGGTGTTCCAGTTCAGCTTCGGATCATAGGTGCCGTCCGGCATGGTCTTCGGATCGTAGAACATGACCGATTTGCGCACGCCGTACTTGTCAGGCCCTTCCGGCGTCTGGATCTGCCCCCACAGGGTGGTGTCGGCGAACTGCTCGAACTTGGCCACCTCTTCCGGCACCGGATTATCGAGTTGCTTCATGATGGTGGCCAGCCACGAACCGGCGCCCCCCTCATCGCTCAGGCCCGCCACCCAGACGCGGTTGTCCTGGGTGATGATCGCGTTCTTGTCACGGTCATAGCCCATGATCGACGGGCTGCGCTTGAACGGATCTGACGGATTTTCGTACCACTGCTTCGTCGTCAGGAAATGGCCCATATCGGCCACCACCTGCTGTTCGGGCTTGGTGACGAGATAATGCACGGTCTGCACCGAACCATCGGCATAGGTGATGGTCATACGGGCGCGGCCGTCAATCTTGCCGGTGACGGCATATTTTACCCAGCCGTCTTTCGCATTCTGCGAGGCACCAACTTCAAGCGCGCCTTTGGGGAAGACGCTGACCGACGTCACGGCCTGCGCCGAATGGACGAACAGTTCGGCATCGGTATCGGTCGGCACCACATAGCCAGGCAGGCCGACGACGACCGGACGATCATTCTGCATCAGGGTAGTCTCGATGTCGCGTACACCTGGCGACAGCACAAAGCGCACACCGATCGTGCGGCTTTCACCGGCCTTCAGCACCAGCGAGGTCGGGTCATTCCATTGCTGGATGCCCTTCCAGTCGGTATCGGCGAAGCCCTTCGAGGCCACCATCCAGTCGTAAAAGCCCTCGAAGGTCATGTTGCGCGGCTCGGGATCGTTGTAGATCTTCAGCGACTTGTCTTCGTTACGCTGATTGAGGATCGGCTTGTACAACTCGAACGGCGTGTTCTTTTCCGGCAGGACCAGCAGCGACGGCCCTGCGCCATTCAGGCGGTTGACCTGGAGATAGCCGGCGTCACGGCCGACATAGGGGTCATAGAATGAGGCGGTTTCGTGGGCATCATCGAGATGACGGCCGGTAATGATATTGTCGAACACCATCGGCAGCCCCAGTCCACCGATCTCGATGGTGGTCTTGCCCGGATTGGTCAGGGTATAACGCAGAACCAGCTTGCCGGCGACGACCGACCAGGTGCGCGTCACCTTCAGCGGAAAGCCAGCCCCAAGCGAAGGCGTGATGTCGGCGGCGGCGAGCGCGCCGTTCACCTTCAGCGGCTTGACCTTGGCGCGCTTGAAAGCGGTCGAATAGTCGCTCCAGGCCTCACTACCGGCTATCCGCAGACGCAGGTCGAGATCGCCGACGCGATAGGCGCCATCCCCCAGGCGCTGGGTAAAGCGATTGGAAGGCGCAAAGTCAAAACCATCCTTTGCCGCTTTCGGCGCCAGCGACACCAGGGTCTGCGAGGTTTCCTGCAGCGACAGCATGAAGTCCGGCGTCTCGAAAACCGATACCTGCGCGTCAGGGCTGTTCCAGGGCTGTACCGCCGCAGCAGTTTGCGCCATGACCGGCAGGGCGACACCACTCATTGTCAGGGCCGCGGCCAGAACCAGCAGGCTCGAACAGCGGCGGAAAGCGGAGACGGTGCGACGGGTCATAACTGGCCTTGAATGAATGGATCGATACCCATGTAAAACACCGATCCAATTGTCCGTCAAATATAAATTATACGATTTTGCGACAGATTACGGTGCTTTCGGTGCCGTTTCCGGCAGGGCGTTCCAGTCGGGCGTCGGCTCGCCGCGCAGGTGGCGCACGAAATAATCATACTGGCGGCGCAGGCCATAGCTGAAATCGCCGACATTGCGCAGGGCGCCGTGGCCCAGGTTGGGCGCCACGATCAGGTCGAAATCCTTGCGTGCCTTGATCAGGGCATTCACCACCTGAAGCGTCGAGGACGGATCGACATTGCTGTCCTGCTCTCCGACGATCATCAGGATATGGCCCTGCAACCGCCAGGCATTATCGACGCCGGAGGATTTGCTGTACGACTCATCGACCGGCCAACCCATCCACTCCTCATTCCAGCTTATCTTGTCCATGCGGTTATCGTAGCAGCCGGCATAGGCGACGGCGGCCTTGTAGAAATCCGGATGGAATTCCAGCGCGCCCAGTGAACTTTGTCCGCCGGCCGATCCGCCATAGATGCCGACCCGGCTGATGTCATACCACGGATATTTCGCCGCCACGGCCTTGTGCCACAGGATGCGGTCCGGGAAGCCGGAATCACCGACATTCTTCCACGCCACGTCATGGAAAGCCTTGGAACGGTTCATGGTGCCCATGCCGTCGATCTGGACCACAATAAAGCCGAGATCGGCCTGGGCCTGCATCCCCACCACCTTGTCGCCGCCCGAATGCAGGCCGAACGGCCAGAAGGTCTTGGGCACGAAATTGTCGTGCGGGCCGGCATAGATGTTCTCGATCACCGGGTATTTTTTGTTGGGGTCGAAATCGCGCGGCCGCACGATAATGCCCCAGATATCGCTCTTGCCGTCGCGGCCCTTGGCGGTGAAAACCTCCGGCGCCTTGAAGCCAGCCGCGACCAGCTTCGAGATATCGCCGTGTTCGACCTCGGTAACCAGTGCGCCATCGGCGCTGTGCAGCTCCGCCACATTGGGCAGGTCGATGCGGGAGTATGTATCGACATACCAAGCCATGTCGCTAGAGAAGCTGACATCGTGCCAGGCATCGGTCGTGGTGATCGGCGTCAGGTGCCGTCCGTCGAAATCGACGCGGAAGACGTGCTGGAAGTAAGGATCCTTGCCGGGATACATGCCGCTGGCGGCAAACCAGATCTGACGCTTCTGATCATCGACCTTCAGCACCGTGCGCACGATCCAGTCGCCTTTGGTGATCTGGTTTTTCACCTTTCCGGTGGTCTGGTCGTAGAGATAGAGATGGTTCCAGCCATCGCGCTCCGACATCCAGATCAGTTCTTTGCCCAGACCGCCGACATCATGGCTGTAGCGCCGCTCGATATTGACAAAGGTATCGGCATGATCTTCTGCGACGATACGCGCCGCACCGGTTTTCGCGCTGGCCTCGATCAGACGATAAGCCTGATGGCCGCGTTGGTCATATTCAAAGGTAATGGCCGAGGAATCCGCCCGCCAGATGATATCCGACATGGTGTAGGGATTCGGGAACAGGTCGAACGGCACATTAACTTGCTTTTTCGCCGACACATCGAACAGCACCGGCCGGTCGATATCCACGGCATCACCGGGCTTGGGATAAAGCTGAGTGGCCAGTTTTGGTTCCAGCTCGCCTGCCGGCGACGACACCACGCGTGTGACATGGCGCGCAAAGCCGGGCCGCACACGATAGGCGGCAATTTTAAGCGAATCCGGCGACCAGACGATCGACTGGGGATCGTAAAACTCGCCCTCGGAACCGTCAGTGCTCAGCACCGTCACCGCGCCGCCGCCCGCCGGCTTCACCACAATATTGAAACCCTGCACGAAGGCCAACCACTTGCCGTCTGGTGAGGGCTTCGGCCTATTGTCGGCCGGAATGGTCAGGTCACGAACCACACCGAAGCCGCGCGGCTGGCCAGAACCTTCCGGCACATGGGCGCAGACATAATCGGTCAGGGTGCAGGACCAGGCGTTGTCCTCATCGAGCCAGGCCACCAGCCCCTTGCCTTCATTAATGAAGGTCACCGATGTCATCGGCTCGGTGAACGGTAGGTGCAGGCCAGTATAGGTGCCGCCCAACACCTTACTCAATGAAGCCGCCAGCCGGTCTTGGTCAAAGGCCGGAGATTTCGTTTTCGTATCGGCGTCCATCATCACGAACTGGAAACCGCCCGGCACGGTCTTGCGATAGATGAAGCTGTGCGTGCCCTCGATCCACTGCGCCGGCTCGGCGATGTTCTCGGTCAGGCCCGACCAGTCATTGCGCAGATTGAGCGAACGCTGATAATCGGCCACGGTTGGCGCGGCTGCGACAGGTGCCGCCAAGAGGACCAGACTCAAAGCCAGAAAACCTGTTTTTGCCCGCATGTTCACTCCACCTCTTGCCATTCTAATAAGATCAAGCGTAGATGTATACTATATACCGAAAGCCGGACAAGCCGTTAAATCAGGGATTCCTTTATGCGCCAACTGTTGACCACTACGATCTTGAGCGGCCTCCTGCTGGCTTCCGCAGCTGTCGCCGAAGTGCCGAAAGGCGGCTGGGTGTTCGATTCCTCGCCCGACTATCCCGGCTTTACGCGGCTGGTGATCGAGGAAAAGAAGGGCCAGCTTTCCGGCAAGATCACATCCAAATGGTATGGCGACCTGCCGCTGACCGATCTGCACGCCGATGGCGATAATCTCGTCTTCAAGCTCTATAACGGCAATCCGCGTGTCACCATGAGCGATATCGTCGTCAAGCCGGAAGGCAAATCGGTCCGCATGACCGGTAAGGTCTGGTATCAGGATTTCGACCTGACCGCCCACAAGGGCAAACGTTCGGAACTGAAGGCGCTGGACTTCCCCACCTATCCCCTGCCCCCCAAACGCGTGGTGACTCAGAAGCCCCTGGCCCCTACCCCGCCAATGGGCTGGAGCTCATGGAACAAGTTCGCTACCGATATCAATGACCAGACGATCCGTGAAATCGCCGACGCCCTGGTTTCCAGCGGCCTGCGCGATGCCGGCTACACCTATGTCAATATCGATGATGGTTGGCAGGGCGAGCGCGATGCGCAAGGCAACCTGCATCCCAATACAAACTTCCCCGACATGAAGGCGCTGGCCGATTATATTCACGCCCGCGGCCTCAAGCTCGGCATCTATACCTCACCTGGCCCCAAGACCTGCGCCGGCTACAACGGCTCCTATGGCCATATCAAACAGGACGCGAATACCTTCGCCGCCTGGGGCATCGACTACCTGAAATACGACCTGTGCTCCGGCGAGGCCTTCTACTCGACGGCCGAAACCGTCTACGCCACCTATCAGGAAATGGGTGAAGCACTGAACGCCACCGACCGCGACATCGTCTATTCGTTGTGTGAATATGGCCGCTTCGATGTCGGGTCATGGGGTCGTCAGGTCGGCGGCCATCTATGGCGTACCACCGGCGATATCGAAGACAAATACGACACTATGGCCAAGATCGGCTTCGACAAGAACGGCGTCGCCAACCATACGGGCCCCAATGGCTGGAACGATCCGGACATGCTGGAAATCGGCAATGGCGGCATGAGCCAGGACGAATATCGCACCCACATGACTCTGTGGGCGATGATGTCGGCGCCGCTGGTGCTGGGCAATGATGTCCGCCACATGACGCCGGAAACCCTAGCCCTGCTCACAAATAAGGACGTCATCGCCATCGACCAGGACACACTGGGCGCACAGGGATTGCCGGCGAAAAAGGACGGCACGACCGAGGTCTGGACCAAGACACTGGCTGATGGTTCGACCGCCGTGGCCCTGTTCAATCGTGGCGATGAAAACACCCTGATCAGCGGCACCTGGGCCGACATCAAGGTGAAGGGAACGACTGTCCGCGACCTTTGGGCGCACAGCGATCATCGTGCCGACGAAGGCTATGCCTATGCCGTACCGAAACACGGTGCGGTGCTGCTAAGAGTAAAATAGATATGACTGAACAAACCCTGTCGCTGGACGAAGCCCTGGCCTTAAGCCTCAATGTTCTGGAAAAGAACGGCTTCTCGCCTGAACACGCCGGCGCCATTGCGCGCAATATCTGGAAAGGCCAGCGCGACGAGTGCCATTCGCATGGCCTCTACCGCCTGCTGGTCTGCACCCATACGCTGAAAGGCGGCAAGGTGTCGCCCGATGCCCTGCCCGAAGTACATGACGCGGCTCCGGGTCTGGTGCGCGTCGATGCAAAAGGCGCCTATTCCTTGTTGTCGTTTGAAACCGGCCTGCCGATCCTGGCGGGAAAGGCGCGCAAGCAGGGCATCGCCGCGCTTGCCATCAATCACTGCTACCACTTCTCGGCCCTGTGGCCGGAAGTCGAGGCTATCGCCGCTCTTGGGCTGGTCGGGCTGGCCCTGACACCGAGCCACAGCTGGGTAGCGCCCTTCGGCGGCACTAAGGGGGTCTTCGGCACCAATCCGCTGGCCTTTGCCTGGCCGCGTCCGGGGCAGAATCCGTTCGTCTTCGACTTTGCCACCAGCGCCGCGGCACGCGGCGAAATCGAACTGCACCGCCGCGCCGGCAAGCCGATCCCTGAAAATTGGGCGGTCGATACCGAGGGCCACCCGACGACGGACCCGACCGAAGCCATGGCCGGCGCCATGCTGACCTTCGGCGGCCACAAGGGCTCAGCCCTTTCCGCCATGATCGAACTGATGGCTGGCCCGCTGATCGGTGATCTGTTGAGCCTGGAATCGCAGGCCTACGACAAGGGCGCGGGCGCCACGCCCTATCACGGCGAACTGGTGATCGCCATCGATCCACAGGTCTTCATGGGACCGGCGGCGGACCTGCACAGCGGGCGTGCCGAAAAGCTGTTCGAGGCGATCGTCGACCAAGGCGCCCGCCTGCCCTCGCAACGCCGATACGAAGCCCGCGCCCGTAGCGAGGCCAGCGGCACGGTCAGCATTCCCGAGCAGCTCTACAAGGACATCCTGGCCTTGCTGGATTAAAAAGGATCACGGAAAGGCACGGAATAAAGAGGGAAAGACACGGAGTTTTTCGCGTGGCGAACATCGACGCGAAGCGTCAGTCTCGTCTGTCTAATGGACACAGGTTTCGTTATGCCATGCGCCGCCGCTATCAAGGCAAATGTCTATAGCAAAGAACCGTTTGGCACGCGGATAGGCAAAAAGGATGGCGGTCACAACGAGAACCGCCACAACCGCCAAAATCAACAGTCTTCTGGATAAGGGGTGCATAACAGCGTCATAGCACCATATTCAGGCTGGACATAGAGACAAATTTCCGTGCCATGCGTCTCTATCCCGTGCCTTTCCATGATCTTTTAATTGCGCGGATCTTCTGACAGTTAAACGACCTGGAAGCCCGCCCAGAATTTGTCTTCGCGGTCGATCCAGATATTGTTGAAGCCCGTTGAGATGGCCGAACCTTCGATCGACGGAATGATGGCCTTCTGATCGCCCAGCATGACCTCGTCTTCGACGCGGCCGATGAACTGGCTGCAGATATAGCTTTCGTGGACGAAGCGGTCGCCCTTATTCAGCCTGCCCTGGGCGTGCAGGTGCGCCAGGCGCGCCGAGGTACCTGTGCCGCAGGGCGAACGATCGATAGCGCGTTCGCCATAGAAGACGGCATTGCGGCCATCGGCATTTTCACTCTTAGGCTTGTCGGCCCACAGGACATGGCTGACGCCGCGGATGGTCGGGTCGACCGGATGTACCGGCTCGTACTTTTCGCGCACCAATTGGCGGATAACGCGGCTCAGTTCGATGATGCGGGCGGCGCCCAGATCATCGAGGCCGGTATAGGGGCCATCGGCGGTCGGCTCGATAATGGCGTAATAGTTGCCGCCGTAGGAGACATCGAGCGTCAACCTGCCAAAGTCCGGTACATCGATCTCGATACCTGTGGTGGCCAGATAAGCCGGCACATTGGTGATCTTCACCGAGGTCACCTTATTACCGCTCGTCGTATAGTCGATATTGATCACGCCGGCGGGCACTTCCAGCTTCAGCTTGCCCGGCGTGCGCGGCGTCACCAGACCGTTTTCCAGCGCGAAGGTCACCATGCCGATGGTGCCGTGGCCACACATCGGCAGGCAGCCTGAGGTCTCGATGAACAGGATGCCGGCGTCGGTATCGGCCTGCGTCGGTGGATACAGAAAACCACCGGACATCATGTCATGGCCGCGTGGCTCGAAGCACAACCCCGTGCGAATCCAGTCGAAGCGCTCCAGGAAATCCTGGCGGCGTTCGGACATGTTCGAGCCCTTCAAAAGGGGGGCGCCGCCAGCGACGAGGCGGACAGGATTGCCGGCCGTGTGGCCATCGATACAGAAGAAGGTGTGGCGCAAGGGTCTCTCCAGACAAATAAGGGCGGCCCGCGTTACCGCGAACCGCCCTCAGGACGCAAATGGTCTTTAGGTTAGGCGGCTTTGGTGATCTTGAGCGACGGACGCGTGGCGGCGGCCTTCTCAACCATGGCCGTCACTTCGGCGCGGCGGGCGCCGGTCAGCGGCATACGCGGCATACGCACGCGTTCCGAACCACGGCCCATGATCTGTTCGGCCAGCTTGATCGACTGGACGAGGTCGTGCTCGGCGTCGAGGTGCAGCAGCGGCAGGAACCAGCGGTAGATTTCGCGGGCGGTGGCGATATCGCCAGCTTCCAGCGCCTTGACCAGCATGACGGATTCGTGCGGGAAGGCCGAGGTCAGACCCGATACCCACCCTTGCGCGCCCAGCAGCAGACCTTCGAAGGCCACATCGTCGAGACCGGCGAAAACGACATAGCGGTCGCCGAAGGCGTTGATCATGTCGGTGAAGCGGCGGGTGTCGGCGGTCGATTCCTTCACGGCGACGATATTCTTCACCGGACGGAGCGCTTCAAGGGCTTCGTTGGTGATGGCAACGCGGTAAGCCGTCGGGTTGTTATAGAGCATGATCGGCAATGTCGTGGCATTGGCGACCTGGGTGAAGTGCTCGACCAGTTCGGCGGTCTTGGGGACATAGACCATGGCCGGCAGCAGCATCAGGCCGTTGGCGCCGAGCTTTTCGGCGTCTTTCACCCAGGCGATGGCCAGTGGCGTGGTCAGTTCGGAAACGCCGGTGACGACCGGCACGCGACCGGCGACAACCTCGACAATGGCCTTGAGCAGCAGACGCTTTTCTTCGGCGGTGAGCGAGTTGTTCTCGCCGCAGGTGCCCATGGCGATGATCCCGGTGACGCCATCCCGGATCAGATCATCAACGACACGTTGCGTATCGGCATAATCGATTGAGAGGTCTTCTTTGAATTGCGTCGTTACGGCCGGAAAAACACCCCGCCAATCGATTGTCATCTCATTACTCCACGAATTTTCGCATTAAACATTATATCGTATACAATGTACAAAGTGGTCATGCAATAGGATCATGGCGTTATCAGAACAAATATTATGTCCGTCGTCACGATGAATCTATCCGGCCTGTTACCGCTATCGTGATTAAGCCCCTGACAGGCGGGATTGTCAAAATAAATTATACCGTATACCGTAAAGCCTTATAATGTGAGCGAGACGGTAATATGCGGCACTTTCTGAAAGCGGCCATGCTTGGCACCATCCTGTCTGGGAGTATGAACGTGCTGCCGGTCATGCCGGCCTTCGCCGCTCCGCCGGCCATGGCGTCTTCCAATGATGCCGCCTTCGAGACACTCTGGCAGACAGAGTGGAAATGGCGAAAGGCCCTGACCGGCGACAATGACGACGACAGTGGCGAAGACGGTATCCGTTCGCATTTTCCGGATGTCTCGAAAGCCGCGCAAGACGCCAAACTCAAGCGCTGGGCAGATACTCTCGCTCAGCTCGACAGGATCGATCCGAAATCCCTCTCGACCGATCAGCAGGTCAATTACACGGTCTACCGCAACCAGATCGAAACCCTGGCCAGCCGGCAAAAATTCCGCGCCTATGAAATGAGCTTCGGTTTCTGGAGCGGGCTGAGTTACGCCGCGCGCAAACCGATGCGCACCGAGCAGGACTATCGCAACTACATCGCTTATCTCAATGACGTGCCGCGCTATTTCGGCCAGAATATCGACAATCTGCGCGCCGGTCTCAAACGTGGTTTCACCCCCTCGCAGGTCTCGCTGCAGGGCCGTGATTCGTCGGTGGCCACCACTTTCGAGAACAAGACGCCGGAACAGACCGTCTTCTATACCCCTTTCGAGACCATACCTGCGTCCATCCCTGCCGAAAAACAGGCCGAGTTGCGCAAGCTCGGCGTGGAAGCCATAGTCAATAGCGTCATCCCGGCGCACCAGACCCTCCTCACCTTCCTGCGAAGTGAATATATTCCAGGCGCGCGCAAGACCATCGCGGCATATGACCTGCCCGATGGCAAAGCCTATTATCAGTCGCTGATCCGCGAATATGTCACGCTCGATATGACGCCCGACCAGATTCACCAGATCGGCCTCGAAGAGGTGGCGAAGATTAAGGCGGAAATGCAGGCCGTCATGGATGAGGTCGGTTTCAAGGGCACCCTCCAGGACGTCAACCAGTTCCTGCGCACCGATCCGCAGTTCTATGTCACCTTGCCACAAGCGTTCCTCGATCGCGGCGCCTGGATATCGAAAGAGTTCGATGGCAAGGCGGCACAGTATTTCGGCCGGATGCCGCGTATGCGCTTCGCCGTCGTCCCTACCCCGGACGCCATTGCCCCCTATAACACCGGCGGCAATGGCGGCCCCGGCGTACTGATCCTCAATACGTATGACCTGAAATCACGACCGCTCTATACCCTGCCCGCCCTGGTGCTGCATGAAGGTGCGCCCGGCCACGCCTGGCAGATGCCGCTGGCCCTGGAGAACAAAACCCTGCCAGCGTTTCGGCAATCGACCTATATCTCGGCCTATGGTGAAGGCTGGGCGCTTTATGCCGAGCGCCTCGGCGTCGAGATGGGCATGTACCATACACCCTATGATCGCTTCGGTATGCTGACCTATCAGATGTGGCGCGCCTGCCGGCTGGTGGTCGATACCGGAATGCACGCCAAGGGCTGGACGCGCGACAAGGCCCTCGCCTTCCTGCGCGACAATACCGCTCTTTCCGAACACGAAATCACCACCGAAACCGACCGTTATATCAATACGCCGGGCCAGGCGCTTTCCTACTATATTGGCGAAATGACCATCTGGAAGGTGCGTCACAAGGCCGAGGTGGCACTGGGCGACAAGTTCGATATCCGCCAGTTTCATGACGCCGTGCTTGATCTCGGCTCCGTGCCCCTGCCAGTGCTTGAAGCCCGCATCGACCGCTTTATCGCCGATGGCGGCAAGGGCCCTTATGCCGACCAATAGGAGTATCTGATGATCCGCACCGCTTCTCTAACCTTGGCCGCCATCATCCTGATGGGCGGCGCCGGTCACGTCCTCGCCGCCGAACCCGTGTCCGCCTGCACCAGTGCATCCGACCAGAAGATGATCACCCTGGTGGCCGATTTCGAAGCGCTGTCGGCGTCACGTGATCCGATCCGCGAAGGCGGCAATGGCAATCTGGCGGCGCTTTCGCAATGGCCGGATGACAGCACCAAGACCCTGAAGGCTTACGGCGTGGCACTGAGCGGCCTGATGACTCGCCTGAACGCAATCCCCGCCGAAAGCCTCTGCACCGTTCAGGCGCTCAACCAAGCCTTGATAAAAGACCGTCTGGAACTCGAGCTCGACGGCCTGCGCTTTGATGAGGCCCGCCTGCCTTTCAATACCGGCGACGGCTTCTACACCGTGCCAGACTATGCCGCCGCCGGCGTCGTCCTGCGCACAGAGCCAGAGGCCCGCGCCTGGATTGCCAGGCTGAAGGCCCTGCCCGCCTATTATGCCGCCGAGACCGACAACATGAAGCGCGGCATTGCCACCGGTTTCATGCGGCCGAAACTGGTGGCCACCAGGGCGCTGGCGGTGATGGAAAAGCACGCGGCTCAGCCCGTGGCCGACCACAGCCTGCTGGGTCCGCTGAAAAACCTGCCGGACAGCCTCCCTGCCTCCACCAGAGCCCAGCTACTGGCCGAGGGCACGCAAGCGATCGCCACCCAGGTCCGCCCGGCGGAAGACGCGCTCGTCGCCTTTTTCAAAAGCGACTATGTGCCCAAGGCACCGGACAGCATCGCCATTGGCGACCTGCCTGATGGCCGCGCCTATTACCAGTACCTGATCCACCGCAATGCCTCGACCGACATGACGCCGGAGGCCATCCACGAACTGGGCTTAAGCGAAATGAAACGCATCCGCGCCGAGATGGATGCCGATATCAAGGCCAGCGGGTTCAAGGGCAGCTTTGCCGAGTTCCAGACCTTTATCCGCACTGATCCGCAGTTTATCGCCACGAGCCCGGAAGACTATTACGAAAAGGTCAGCGCCGTTCTGATCCGCGTCCAGGGCCTGCTGCCGCTTTACTTTCGTAACCTGCCGCGTCAGCCGGTCACGGTGCATGAGGTGGATCCGCAGCTCAAAAGCTCGTCTTCCGGCTATAACCCCGCCAGCCTGGCGCAGGGCCTGCCCGGCACGGTGGTCATCAACACAGATCACCTCGACCAGAGCCCGACATCTGGCCTCACGGCCTGGGCCATGCATGAGGGCCTGCCCGGTCACCATCTGCAGATCGCCCTGGCGCAGGAAAACGATGCCCTGCCGAAATTCCGCCGCCGCGACGATATCAACGCCTTTGTGGAGGGCTGGGCGCTCTACAGCGAGCACCTCGGCGTTGAGATGGGCATGTACCGCAACCCTTACGAGGACTTCGGCCGCCTGTCACTGGAGATGTGGCGCGCCTGCCGGTTGGTCATTGATACCGGCATGCACGTCAAAGGCTGGAGCCGCGAGCAGGCTGTCGCCTGTTTGCGTGACAATACGGGCCTGAGCGATCGCGCCATTCAGAATGAGGTCGACCGCTATATCGGCTGGCCCGGCCAGGCCCTGGGTTACAAGATCGGCGAGATTCGTATCCGGCAATTGCGCGCGAAAGCCGAGGCCGCACTGGGTCCGAAATTCGACCTGCGCGACTTCCACGACGAAATCCTGAAAAATGGCCCCTTGCCGCTCGATATCCTGTCCCAGCAGATAGATGACTGGATCAGGCGCGGCGGGAGTTAATGCCCGCCGCCGCGTCCAGCCGGCCGCTGCGTTCCAGCTTGCCCCAGCCGACATACATGCCACGTCCGGCCGACATCAGCGCCTTGAGCACGACATAGTACATGATCTGGCGATAGACGAAGCGCTGCGACAGGAGCCAGAAGACCGGATAACGCTTCTCACGCGGTTCCAGCCAGTAGGCGATGCCGCCGCAGAGAGCATCGATGGCCAGAAAGGTCAGCCAGTAGGCAAGCATTCGCCCGAGATCGCCACTGGTCTGTGCCCAGCCATGCTGCGACACCTGCACGAGGGTGGCGATGATATTGACGACCAGGGCGAAGTCGATCAGTGGCGAGATCACAGAAAAGACGATCTGAAACAGCCAGGCCTGCGGCAAGCCGATCCACGCCAGGCCTTTCGGCTGGCCGGTCCGGTAAATGCCGCGGTGCTTCCACAGGCATTGCAGGGTGCCGAAGGCCCAGCGGAAGCGCTGCTTCATCAGGGCGCCGAAGCTTTCCGGCGCCTCGGTCCAGGCCACGGCGTCCTGATCATAGGCCACCTTCCAGCCTTTGCGCTGGATGGCGATGGTCAGGTCCTGATCCTCGGCCAGGGTATTGTGCGGATAGTTGCCGACCTCCGCCAGGGCAGAGCGCCGCCAGGCCCCGACCGCGCCAGGCACCACCATCATGGCACCGAACATGGCGAGCGCGCTGCGTTCGAGATTCTGCGAGGTGACATATTCCACCGCCTGCCATTTCGTCACCCAGTTGAAACGATTGCCGACCTTGGCATTGCCCGCCACGGCGCCGATTTCCGGCCGCACGAACCAGCGGACCAGCCGCGCGATGGTTTCCGGCTCGAACTGGGTATCGGCATCCAGCGCGATGATGATGTCACCCCTGGAGGCGGCAATGCCGTTATTGACCGCATTCGCCTTGCCGGCATTGGCCTGGGTGATCAGGCGCACACGCCTGTCATCCGCGAAAGCCTGGCTCACAATGGCGCTTGTCTCGTCCTTCGAGCCATCGTCGATGACGATCACCTCCAGTGCTACCCCGACACTGGCCAGCACACGCCGTACTGAATTTTCGATCACCCTGGCCTCATTATAGGCCGGGATCAGCACACTGACGAAGCTGTTATTCACAAAGGCTGCGCCCGCTCCCGCCTCCTCCGGCTTTTCATCGCCCGGCGGCTGCATATGGTTGCTGAACTCAGCATGGATAGCCAGTCCAGAAAGAATCAACGCCCGGCCGATACCCAGCACGATGGCAATCACGAACAGCCATTTCAGCGCCGCCGCCATCCAGGCCATGAACATGAAGATGCCGACATCGAAGCGTACTTCCAGCAGATCCTGGCCGCTCAGTTGCGGCATGACCTGATCGCGCGACAGGCCGACCAGGTCGCCGACCGGGACAAACTGGTAACCTTCCGCTTTCAGTTTACGGATGATGACCGGCAGGGCCTTGAGAGTCTGGCTGCGTTCGCCGCCGGAATCGTGCATCAGGATCACCTGGCCGGAACGGCAATCGTCCGGCGAGGTCTTGCAGGCGGCCGATTGCTCGCTGGCCACGCCGTCATGCACGCCATCCAGGGTATTCTGGATAATCTTATCCACGCCCGGTTTCGTCCAGTCTTCGGAATCGACGTGCAGGCCGATATCGGTATAGCCCAGTTTCTGCGCCACCAGGGCCGGCACCAGTTCGTCATTGGTGGTCGGCTCAGCATCACCGAAGTAAGGCGCGCGCAGCAGCCGCATCGAGCGGCCGGTATAGGCCTCGACCACACGCTGGGTCGAGTTCAGCTCAAAGCGGATCTGCCAGTCGGGTATCTTCGACATGTCCGGATGGGTATAGGAGTGGTTGCCGATATCGTCGCCATCACGCACCATCTGGCGCAGCAGGGCCGGATGGGCGATCGCCTTTTCGCCGATGACGAAGAAGGTGGCCGGCACTTTTTCCTGCTCCAGGATTTTCAGAATCTGCGGCGTCCAGTTGCCATCCGGACCATCATCGAAGGTCAGGGCCAGCCGGCCGGGCTTGTAACCGGTGCGGCGAACCACGAAGGGCGTTGGCAGCGACTGGTAGGTTTCGTTCTGCGCCACGCGCGCCTTGTCATAGGTCACCACACGGCGGCCGGTCTGGGGCGTATCCTCGATATGGACCACCTCGCCATTGCCATAGACCTGGTTGTCGCCGAGCGCGGTCAGCCTGTTGAGATCAGGCAGGGCATTGGTCTGGTAGGTGCTGAAAGCCTGCCAGATGGCCGGGTCTTCCGAACCCAGCCGCCACAGGCCGACGCCCGCCACATTGGAATCGGCTATGGTCAGCAACTGGTTCCACGCACTGACGCCATCCAGCAGCCAGACCTCGTGGTGCAGCCCCTCCTCATCATAAAAGAAATAGGCATTGCCGGTCGCCGTGTCGAACTGGATGGGCGCGTCGGATTCGCGGGCAATGCGCCAGGCTTCGGCCACGGTGGTTGGATCGGCCTTCAACTGGCCATTGGGCTGCTTATACCAGTCATAGCCATAATTGCCGATGCAGACGATAGCCTTGTCCGTCGGCACGCTTTTCAGCGCCTGGTTCAGGCGGTCATTGAACCAGCCCTGCGCGGCGATGGCGCCAGCCGGATCGACCATGGAATGCTGATCGTAAATCATCAGAAACAGCTTGTCGGCGGCGCCGGAAAAAGCCTTCAGGTTCCAGACGGGATTATCGACCGGCGCCGTCAGAGTCAGCAGGTAGCCCTTCGTCGCAAAGGCGGCGCGGGCCTGCCGGACAAAGGTCAGGTAATTGCGCAGGGATTGGTCCGGCAAGGTTTCAAAATCGAGCACCACACCCTGGGCCTTTTCGCGGCTTACCATGTCGAGCATCTGGCTGATCAGCTTCAGGCGCGCCGCCGGATTGGCCAGCAGCCGCGCCGTATTCGCGCCTTGCCACTGGCCTTCGGTGATATTCTGCACCATGATCAGCACGGACGGACGGTGCTGGGCATTTTGTATCGTCTGGGTGAACTGGTCGTCCGCCAGGTAAATAAACCGGCTATCCGTGCCGCCGACATAGGCGAGGCCGGGAATAACCATATCCAGGTTGTTGACGTGCTTTTGCAGGGAAACCAGTGAGGCATCGTCCCCCGTGACATAGAAGCCGGCAATCGTCTGCTGCCCCCTGGCCGCACCGCCGCGCACACTGAGAGGGCGATGACGCGGCGCGGCGCGATTCAGCACCATTTTCGATGCCGAGGGTTTCGGATATTCCATATGCAGGTCGAGCCCTTCCGGCACCGGCACCATCAGGATCGACGCCACCAGGCCGACGAACAGGATCACGGCCATGACGATCAGGCTGACCACCCCCAGGAAGGAAGCCTTCTTGCGGCGCCCGGTGGGGTCATAAAAAATCGGCTTTTGCACAGGCATGAACTTATCCGGCAGGAGGCAGTGAGAGGATTTGCCGGCTTTCCGGCCGGTCAAGTATGGCGCGGCAGGGCACCCGTTTCCCTGGCTGAAAAACACCCGCGAGCCAGGTCCGCATATGTGGTTCGAGATTGGGACGTTCGACGGCTTGCCACGATCCCTTTACCAGCCGCCGGTCAATCAGGGTGGAACCGGAAAGATAGGTCCGGAAATCCGCTGCCGTGGCAAAGGGTGTGAAATCGAAATAGCAGCGCGTGTCCGCCAGGCCGTCCATTTGATGCAACAAGGCAGCAGGGGCTTCAGGCAAACCGTCCTCACCTTGGGTGGGTGTCAGCAGGGTCGTGTCACTACCGTAATAGATCTCGCCGATATTATCGACATTGGCGGACTCCATCCCCGGCACGGGCAGTTGAAAATACACAACCGTATCGGCCGGCGGCCCGGCGCTTTTCAGCGTCGCCAGAGAGGTAGCCGGAAACTGGAAGTCATCGAAGGAATCAGCGATCGACTGGATCAGCGCGCCGTTATCGGCATAGGCCAGGGAAAACAGGGCGGCGGCGCACATGGCCAGAACCGGCCACAGGATGACCGGCCGCGCCATGCCGGCCTGTTTGCGGATGTGAACAAACAATCCGATCAGACCGGCGACAGTCAGCACAATGCCGTAGCCGATGGTGCGCGTATTATACGGATCGAACTGGGTGCGCAGACGTAAAGTAAAGGCCAGGGCCAGAAAGCTCAGGCCCGCCAGGGTAATGAACAGCGCCGCCGGCCGTGCGCCCTCCCCGTCCCGCACCCGCGAAAGCTGGCGGAAAGATATCGCGGTCAGCAGCACGGCCGCGACTATTACCCCCAGTCCGTTGACGCCGAGCGCTATCAGGAATTGCCGCACCAGCAACAGGGGCGCTTCGGGCGCGGGCACACGCGGCATACCGGTCGCAAAGCCAGTCAGTTCGTGATTGAAAACCTGCCAGACGATAAAGACCAGGCCGGCGATGCAGAAAGCGGGAAAGACCCGCAGCGCCAATTGCCGGCCGAATGCCGGCCAGACACACAGGAAGAGCAGGAAGGCGAACGGTCCGAAGATATAACGCGCCGAACAGCCAAGGATCAGAAACCCCGTCAGCAGGATATAAGGCATCCATTTGCGGGGATCGGCATTTATCCAGGACAGGGCAAAGACCACCCCGCAAAAGCAGAACAGCCACAGATTTTCCGACCAGGTATACATGCCTATGATCAGGGTGACCGGATTGAGCACGACCAGCGCCGCCATGAAGACGTGGCGCGAGGCTTTCAGGATGAACCAGAAACTGGTCGCGAGCAGGATCAGGTTGGTGACCTTGCTGCTGATCATCATCACGGCCGGGGTGGCGACGGGCGCGGTCAGGGCCAGGAGCGCCGGATAACCACACGGATAGACAGCGCTGTATTCGCCGTGCAGACTGCATCCCTGGCCATGACGCAGGGCCTGGGCCAGCAGCATGTAATACCAGGAATCGACGCTGATATAGCCGAAAAGCACAGCCAGGACGGCGAAACCGGCCAACAGGCCGATGACCGTGATCAGGTATATGGAAGAGCTGTTGCGAGGCATGGCCAGGAAGCGGTGTGGACGTAAACCCTATACGCACCCGTCGGTGGAAACCCTGCGCCGGGCATTCAATATTCACCGGGTTTCCATCTGACAAATCCGTCGTCCAGGCCCGCTGCAATATCCGCAGATTATGCGCAAATAACGCCAAACCTATCGAATCCTTACTTTAATTGCCCTCTTACATACCGGTCGAACGCAGAAAGTCGAAGTCGGGGCATGTCGTGAGATCAGGGCAATCTGTCATATACGGGCGCATTCTGATGACATGCGCGGCGCTTTTAATCGGTGGCGTAACAAACCGGGCTGTCGCCCAGCCATTCGATCCCGGCACCAATCCGTCTGTTGAAGATCTGCAGCGGCTGTCGATCGACGAACTGGCGAATATCCAGATTACGTCAGCAGCCAAACATCCCCAAGCTCTGGGTTCGGTCGCCGCTTCCATTTTCATCATCACCGCCGATGACATCCGGCGTTCGGGGGCCATCAGCCTGCCCGAAGTCCTGCGCCTGGCACCGAACCTGGAAGTGGTGCGGCTCAATGCCTATAGCTGGACGGTCACGGCCCGCGGCTTCAATTCGCCGGAAACGGCCAATAAGCTCCTGGTCATGATCAATGGCCGCAGCGTCTATGAACCGATCGGCGGCGGTAACCTGTGGCAGCAGATTGACGTCAACCTGGGCAATATCGATCGCATCGAGGTTATAGCCGGTCCCGGCGGCACCATGTGGGGCGCCAATGCCGTCAATGGCGTGGTCAATGTCATTACGAAACCGGGCGCGCAGACACAGGGGTTTTACGCCGATGTCGCTGCCGGCAGCTTCCAGCGCGCTGCCAGCCTGCGATACGGCGGCAAGCTGTCCGACCATATAGGCTTCAAAGTCCTGGCCGACAGTTTCGACATCGACCGCACAAAGCCGTTTGACCCGAACGACACGACCGATGACGCTTTCCACGGCGCCTTTGGATCGCTGAGCCTAACCGGCGACTGGGAAAAGGACAAGCTGTCCACTGCCCTGATGACCTACAACAATCAGGTGGCGGGCAATATGGCCACCTTCAAGGGCACAATGGGCCGCCTGACATGGAGCCACGATCTGAGCAAAGGCGGCGTGACCGTCAATGCGGTGATCAGCCGCGATGTGCGCGACGAGGCCACGCTTTATGAAAGCCGGGACAGTATTGTCATCTCGGCCCAGCATAATTTCCGCGCCGGTCCGCATCACAATATCATCTGGGGTGGCGAATTCCGCTACTGGTGGGAAAATTTTGAATCATTCAATGATTTCAAATTCCTGGACCCGAAGACGACCATTTCGCTGGGCTCCCTGTTTGCCCAGGATGAGATGGCGCTGCGCCCCGACCTGACGCTGACCATGGGCCTGAAGGCGGAATATAACAGCTATTCCGGCACGGAATGGCTGCCGAATGTGAGACTGGCCTGGCAGCGCCATGACGGATCATTGATCTGGGGCGCCGTGTCACGCGCGGCCCGGACGCCGAACCGCATTGAGCGCGAACTGACCCATCCGGTTTTCCTTCAGCCCTCCCCGGACTTTTCCTCGGAAAAAGTCACGGCCTGGGAGCTTGGCTGGCGCGCCCAGCCCATGGATCGGCTGTCGGTGTCGCTCTCGGCCTTCTATAATCAGTATGACGACCTGCGCACCGATACCTATCCGGCTACCATCTTTCCGCTGATCCTGGAAAATGGCGGCAAAGGCGAGACCTATGGTATTGAGGGATGGGGCAAGTATGAGGTCATTCCCGGCTGGCGGCTCAGTGCCGGCTTTAACTTGCTGCACAAGACATTCCGGCTCAAGCCCGGCTTCAACGACCTGACCGGCCTGGCTGTCCAGGGCCAGGACCCCGCCTATCAGGCGCAGATCGGTTCGCAATGGGCCATTTCCCCGGCTATGGACCTGAACGTAATCCTGCGCACGGTCGGCAAGGTGGATAACGCCCCGGTCCCTGCCTATACCGAGGCCGATGCGACCCTGAACTGGCGGCTGACAGACCGGCTGGCCCTGTCGCTCGAAGCCTTGAACCTGCTTCACAAACAGCATCTTGAAGCTTACGATCCTTCTACCACAGCGGTCCGTTACGTCCCGCGCTCCGTTTCTGTCAGACTGCGCTACGGTCTCTAGGATGAGAGGCTTGCCCAAAACGCTTCAAAGTCTTTTGACGGCGGCGATCGCCCTGCTGCTGACAGGCGGCGCGGCCGCCAGCCAGCCCTCGGCCGACCTGGAGACAGCGGTCAAGGCGACGTACCTGTATAAGTTCGCCCCCTTCGTCACCTGGCCCAATTCCCCCGGCGACAGCCTGACACTTTGCATCATAGGGACTGATCCGTTTGGCGATGTCCTCGACAGGGCCATAGCCGGCCAGGGTTACAACGGCCGTCCGTTTCGCATCCTGCGCCTGCCGGCGGTCGGTACGGACTCCGGCTGTGCGGTGGCCTATCTCGGCGGCTCCAGCGATCAAAGCGTTGCCTCTGCCCTGAAAGCGCTGAAAGGCGCCCCTGTTCTGACGGTCACGCAAAACAGCCAGGCGCCCGGCATGATCGACTTTGTCAACCAGCAGGGCCATGTCCGTTTCCGTGTCGATCTGGCAACGGCCAGCGACAGTCATCTGGAGATCAGCTCAAAACTGCTCGCCATGGCCGTGTCGGTCAGGGATGTCTCCGGAGGTCCGCAATGAAGCGCATTGCCAACCGGATGATGCAGGTGATCGACCAGCACCGAACCGCCTTCGTGGGCCTTGGGTTGACAGTGCTGGTTCTGGCCAGCGTGGCCGCCGGGCTCTACTCTGAAAATCTGCATCAAAAACAGGTCATTCAGGCGGCGCGCGTCCAGGCCAGTATAGTCGCGGATTCGCTGTCCGGCGCCCTGGCTTTCGGTGATCAAGCAACCGTCTCGCAGATCACGACAGCCATTCGCGCCAATCCGGAAATCGAGGCCCTGATCGTTCTCGACGACAAGGGAATACCGGTCGCCCATTACGGCGAGACTATCACGCTCCTGAATGGCCGCAATGAACTGCGGGCCAGTGATGGCTTTACGGTGCGCGTTCCCGTGGCGGAAAAGGGCGTCATACTGGGCACAGTCATCCTGAAGCAACGCAGCGAACCCCTCGAACTGCGGCTCGCGCGTTATGCCGGCGCCGCCCTCCTCCTGATCGCCGGCCTCTCGATGCTCACCATCATGGCCTTCGATACCCGCGCCCTTGCCCGTGGCAACCGGCGCCTGCGCGAGGTCATGGAGGAACGCGAACGCGCGGAAGCCGCCCTGCGTCAAAGTCAGAAAATGGAGGCACTGGGCCGCCTGACGGGCGGCATTGCCCACGATTTCAACAATATGCTCGCCGTGATCATCGGCAATCTGGACCTGTTCATCCGCCGCTATCCCGACGCCGATCCCAAGATGCTGCGCTTTGTCAGCGGCTCACAGGAAGCGGCCAAGCGGGCGGCCTCCCTGACCCAGCGGCTGCTGGCCTTTTCCCGCCGCCAGCCGCTCGACCCTAAGGCGACGGATATCGGGCGTTCGATTGCAGACCTGTCGGATATACTGCGCCGCACGCTGGGTGACGCCATAAGCATTGAAACCCTTCGCGCCCCCGGACTGTGGCGGGCGAACGTGGATACCAGTCAGTTTGAAACGGCCATCATCAACCTCACCGTCAATGCGCGCGACGCCATGCCGGAAGGCGGCAGGCTGCTGATCGAATGCGCCAATGCAAGGCTCGATCAAAGTCATTCGGAGACGGGAGACGATGTAACGCCCGGCGAATATGTCATGGTCGCCGTCACCGACACCGGAACCGGCATGGCGCCGGAAATCCTGTCACAGGTGTTCGAGCCCTTCTTCACCACGAAGGCAGTCGGCCTCGGCACCGGCCTGGGCCTCAGCCAGGTTCATGGTTTCGTAAAACAGTCAGGCGGTCACGTCAGCCTGTCTAGTGAGGTCGGCCGCGGCACGACGGTGAGGCTCTACCTGCCGCGATCCCTGGACGCCTCCGATATCCCGGTGGTCGACCGCATCGTCCGTGCGGCAAACGGGCGTCGTGACAAGATCGTGCTCGTCGTCGACGACGAAGCCGGCGTGCGCGATTTCGTCTGCGAGGCCCTGACCGAACTGGGCTATGACACCTTAAGCGCTGAAAATGCCGACCAGGCGCTGGATATCTTCGAGGAAGGGACGCGGATCGATATCCTGCTGACGGACGTCCTCATGCCAGGACGCAGCGGCCGGGAACTGGCGGATGAAGCTTTGGCGCACCAAAAAGACCTGAATGTCGTGTTCATGACGGGCTATGCGCAGGACGCCATTGTTCATAACGGCAAGCTGGATGCCGGCACGCGGCTGCTCAAGAAGCCCTTCACCATCGAGCAGATCGGCGCGGAACTGGAACGACTGGAAAGACTAGGCCGTAGACTCATAACGCTTTGATCCAGATTCTGGTGGCGACGATCTTTACGGCTGCCAGAAAATTCAGAGGGTTTTTGTCGTAGCGAGTGGCAATACCTCTGAATTGCTTGAGTTTATTGAAGAAGCGTTCGACCAGATTTCTCTGTCGATAGACCCAGCCTGAGAAGGCGAAGCTGTCTTTGCGGTTGGCTTTGGCTGGAATATTGGCCCAGGCCTCCTTCTGATCAGCGGCGGCGCGCAGGGCGTTGGTGTCGTAGGCCTTGTCCGCCAGCACGATCGTCCCCTGTCTCATCGCGCCCAGCATGGGAAGGCTCATCTGGCTATCGTGCTTTTGCCCGGCGGTCAGATCGAGGGCAATGGGGCGGCCTTCGGCATCGACGACGGCGTGTATCTTGGTAGTCAGCCCACCACGGGAACGTCCCATGCAGCCATCGTCAAGGCCCCCTTTTTTGCTGTCGCTCCGTGCTGATGCACGCGGACACAGGAGGAATCGATCATAATGATGTCACCGTCATAGGCCTTGGATATGTCAGCCAAAATCCGATCCCAGACCCTCGCCTTGCGCCATCTGACAAAGCGATTGTAGCAGGTAGTCGAAGGGCCATAGCGTTCGGGTACATCCGCCCACGGCGAGCCGGTGCGGAACCGCCACAAAATGCCGTTGATCACACGCCGATCATCAACACGCGGAACACCGCGGGGCTTGTTCGGCAACAAAGGCGCGATGACATCCCATTCTGTATCGGTCAACTCGTAGCGGCGACGCGTCATGAAAAAGGCTCCCTGTTCACCGGAAGCCTTGAATCACGATCAGTTCTAAATGGGAATCCCGTTTATGGGTTTACGCCCTAGCCCTTGATATTGTGGGTACATTCCTGAACGCTCAGTTCAAGAGCGGCCAGCACCTTAAGCGTGTTGAAATGATTCAGGCGCTTGAACGACAAACTAGAACACCGACGCCCACCTCCTCTTGCGTCCGGAGGGCATGTTGCTTTGTTAAGAATGAGCCTCCTGTATGACAGCCAATAACCTTCATAACTATTCAGCTTTTACATGAGGCACGAGTCTACTCAAAAACAATGACGCTACAGTTCTCAGATATGAACCGAATACCCCATACTTTATAATTTCTCGTTCTCTACGAAAGGTGGCTACGGCTTCGGAGATATATGAACTCGATGAATTTAAATCGTCAAGCTCGTGCTTATTAATCGTTCCTAAGGCAAAGTATCGAACAGAACTATCTAAAACAATGGGCAATGCCGTAGTCCATTCAGACATTCCAATTGCTGCAATGTCACCTATTCCGATGGCCTCTAGGCCTTTTTGGCCTCGTCTTAAAATATCAAGTGTCAAAGATCGGTCAAACAATTCATTCCATTCGTAATATTACTCCAAAGTTCGGAATTCTGGTATAGATTCAGAAATTGGCTCCAAGTATCCAACTAATGCTGTCAGAATCCCGGCCGCTCGCTTACGCTCGGCTCTTCCGTTTCGACTACTTTCTACAACTGCATACCACAGCGCTCCGACTGTACCGATGGCAGACCATGCCTCCCAATTGAACCAACTTGTGACGCCCGCAATTGCATTAGAGATCGTCAAAAATATACCTGGTGGTTGATCAAACATAGATGGTCCTTGTGTTCCAAGAAATCGCCGGTGCGTGCTTTATCAAATACGTGCCCGTGTTCTCAGTTATGATCTAAACCTGCTCTATATCAAGGAACTCATTCGAGAAGGCTGGTCTACCCATAAAAATGAGGCGAGACTGTCTGCAAACTCAAAAACCGAATGCAGGCTGCTCTTTCGCAAAGCGTAATATACTAGGCCGTAGACTCATAACGCTTTGATCCAGATTCTGGTGGCGACGATCTTTACGGCTGCCAGAAAATTCAGAGGGTTTTTGTCGTAGCGAGTGGCAATACCTCTGAATTGCTTGAG
>NZ_JBQCHT010000002.1:0-100240 GCF_051954415.1 Asticcacaulis sp. | reverse complement strand
CTCAACATTCCCCCGTGCCGGCGGGGGCGGGCCGGTCGCCCCTGGGCGCTGACCGGCACACCCCGGGCGGGGTCCCGCCCGCAAATCTGCGTAATCTGTGGATCAACCTTAACTTTCTTACCAGCGTGGATCGGCCTCGTGCGGCGGGATCTGCATGTCGTGCAGTAGCAAGGCGACATGCTCGCTGTCATGGCCCTTGCGGCCCAGGATCACGGAGCGTTTTGCCTTGGGCGGCGTCAGTCCGGCCTCGCTCAAAACACTGGCAATGCGATGGTCGAACTCGTTGCGCAGGGCCGCCTTGCAGATGGATATGCCGTCGGCGAGCAGGGCATTATCGACCTCATCCATGATGAACAACTCATCGACGAAGTGGGACATGAAGTCCATGCTCTTGACCAGGCGCTGGTGGCTGACGCAGGAGGCGTCGCCCAGGCGGATCATCCAGTCACGGGCGAAATCGACATGATAGGCGACATCGCCGGCGCACTTGGCGGCAATGTCGGCCATGGCCTTGTCGGATGAGCCCTTGAGGGCTTCCAGGAACAGAAGCTGATAGTTGGAAAACAGGAACTGTCGCGCCAGGGTCTGGGCGAAGTCGCCATTCGGCTGCTCGACCAGAAGACAATTATGGAAATCGTGGGTATCGCGGCGGAAGGCCAGGGTATCGGCATCGCGGCCCCGCGGGTCATGCCGGGCGGCCAGTTCCAGCCAGAAGGTGGCCTGGCCGACGAGATCGAGCGCCAGGCTGGAGAGACCGAGATCGACTTCCAGGCTGGGGGCGTGGCCGCACCAGGCGCTCAGGCGCTGGCCGAGAATGAGGGCATCATCGCCCAGGCGCAGCGCATATTCAAAAACGGCGTTGTCGGCTTGAGAGGCGGGCTTCGCTTTTATGCTGGTTTTCATGGTGTTTTGTTCCCTGTATCCTTTTTCATTGGGGCACGGCCTGATGCGTTTCGACGCCAATGACAAAAAATGCTGCATCGGGACGTGATGCAGCATTTTCGCTATGTCTGGCGAGGCGCGCCGGCCGGTTTACGCACGCTGTCTGGGTGTGGCTTCGGGTTGAGGTGGTGCTCGGACCCTGGCTGAGGCGCGGAGGCGTAAACATGATTCGGTCTGTGGCGTTTTCTCTTGTTATTGAAAACACAATACAAAAAACCCGACGCAGGGTCAATTTCAAATACTGACATTTATGTCAAATTTGGAAAATTGACGACGATCCGGGATATTTTATCGTCTGATGCGGTGCGGTGGGAAAATATGCTGCGCAATTCACTCTGCAGTAGAATTGAGCGAGTCATGCAGCGCATCAAGCAGGCTGTTCGGCCCCGGCTGATCGGCCGTCAGTTCCCAGATCATGACGCCGGCACCGCTCTGCCGGGCCAGTTCGGCTTTCTGGCGGATCGTCGGGCGGCCATTATAGGTGACGTAATCGCAGCCGGCGCACGCCTTGCCGAGAATATCATTTTCGGCAACCGCATCGCCATATTCCGCCAGCAGACTCTTATAATCGTGGAAACCGAGTTTGTAGCTGCCGAAGGCATGGCCATAAAAGGGCACGCCAAGCACCAACTGGCCCTTTTTCACCCCGCGCGCCTGCCAGACGGCGATATCGTGTTTGGCCATATCCAGGGTGGCGTGCTCATCACCGGGCGTACCCCATGAAGGGCCAATGGCGTCATAGGACATGATGTTCACATAATCAAAATAGGGCACGGACGAGACCGGCACCATGCCGCCTTCAGCTGAAGCGGTGGCGCAGGTCAGCAGCTTGCCGCGTTTCTTGAGTTCGGCGCTCAGGGCCTGGATGAAGGGCGTATATTCTCCGGCCTTATCAATGGCCGTCAGCACATCCCATTCGAGATCGATATCCAGGCCATCGAGGCCGGTGTCATCGAGAAACTTTATGAGATTGGCCACGGTGACGGCGCGGTTTTCCGGCTTGAGCAAGGTGGGCCAGTCACCCGAGCATTTGGGAATAATGCCGCCGCCAAGGGAGATCAGCACCTTTACATTGGCCTTGTGGGCGCGGTCGATCACCGCCTGCACATCGCTCACCGGCAAGGCGCCATGTCCTTCGGTATCCATGCAGGCCATCAGGTCGCCATTGGTGATTTGCCCCTGCGGATCGGGATTGACAAAGGACAGGTTGATATGGGTGACCTTGTTCAGGTCGATCGTGTCCATATAGGGCAGCATGGGGCCCTTGAAGGCCGGCAGATAACCGATAATTACCGGTTTGGGCGCGGGCTTGGCCATTACCGGCGCAGCCATCAGGGCCGCGGACGCCATCAGGGCGACGAGCGATTTCATGGTTTTTCCTCCATTTTTCCGAAGGGTGGCCTACCTATTGGTCATAAGCAACAAGACCAATTTTATTTTTCCGATCCGTTGAGATTGTCATATCGAAACGCTATCCTGGGCGCAGATATTCTCCGGACGAGGTGCGCCGTACCCGGTTACGAAAAGACGACGCCACACCGGAGTCGAGCCATGTCTAAAAATCCCAAACTGTGGGCGATTGTCGCCATTCTGATCGCCATTGTCTCGGTGCAGCTTGGCGCCACGCTGAGCAAGCACGTCTTTCCGCTGGTCGGTTCAGAGGGCACAACGGCCCTGCGCCAGTTCTTCGCCACCGTCTCCCTGCTGATCGTCTTCCAGCCGTGGCGCGGCGGGCCGGAGCGCAGACACTGGCCGGTGCTGGCGCTGTATGGCGCCATACTCGGCGTCATGAACCTGGTGTTTTATGCTTCGATCGCCCGTATTCCGTTAGGGATCGCCGTGGCGCTGGAATTTTCCGGGCCTCTCACCGTGGCGATCCTGGGGTCACGCAAATGGAGTGACTTTATCTGGGTGGCCTGCGCCGTGGCAGGGCTGCTGATCTTGCTTCCGTGGGGAGACGGCAGCACGGCGCTCGATCTGCTGGGCGTGGTCTACGCCCTGATCGCCGGTGTGCTGTGGGGGCTTTATATCATTGTCGGCCAAAAGGTCGGTGATCGGGTCCACGGGGGCAAGGCCGTGGCGCTCGGCATGGCCTTTTCGACGCTTTTCACCGTGCCTATCGGTGTGGCCTTTGCTGGGGCGTCGTTGTTGTCGCCGACCATACTGCTCTACGGCGTCGGTATCGGTATCCTGGCCAGCGCCATTCCCTATGCGCTGGAAATGGTCGCGCTGAAAGCCATGCCGGCCAAAACCTTTGGCCTGATGATGAGCCTGGAGCCGGCCGTTGCAGCTCTGCTGGGACTCGTTATTCTGCATGAGTTACTGACGCCGCTGCAATGGCTGGCGGTGGCGCTGGTCATCATCGCCTCAGCGGGTTCGAGCCTGACGGCAAAGCGCGGCTCGAACGACGCAACGGCTTAAACGGTCACTATAAAACCGTCTTCAATTCGTACTGGCCACGGCGTCAGCGACTGTCCGGCGCAAGGACCGCCGACACACTGGCCGGAGGAGATGCGAAACAGGGCGCCATGCCAGCTACAGGAAATCAGGTCGGCCTGGGGCGTCAGGTAGTCGTCGAGTTCTTGCGCCAGGGGCAGGCCGGCGTGCGGGCAGCGGTCGACATAGCCGTAAAAGTCATTGGCCTTGCGTACCACGAAGCCGTGAAAATGCGCCTCGCCGATTTCCAGCACGAAGTTGCGCGCCGTGTCGGGCGCGATCAGATCCTTCGGCCCCAGTTTTACGCCGGCGGGGGTGGCGTAGACTCTTAAACTCATCTGGTATTGAAATCGACCGTATCGGCATCAGGCTGGTGCGCCGGATGGGCACGCGAAAAGGCCGGGTGCTCGTCGCAGCGTTCATTGACCGCCCGGATATTCGGGTAGGGATCAAGGCTGACACCGAAGCGCTGCGCGGAAAAAACCTGCGGCACCAGGAAGCAGTCGGCCAGGGTCGGGCGATCGCCGAAGCAGTAGCCGTTACCGTGCCGGCCGATCAGGCTTTCCAGGGCGGTGAACCCCTCGGCGATCCAGCCCTTGGCCCACATCTTTGTTTGCGCCTCGTCGGCGTTCCAGTCTTTCTTCAGTTCACGCAATACCCGCAGATTATTCAGCGGGTGGATATCGCAGGCGATCAGGCCCGCCATGGCGCGGACCACGGCGCGGTCAGCGGCGGCGCGCGGCAAAAGGGGGGGCTCAGGGCAGGTTTCCTCCAGCCACTCGATGATCGCCGAACTTTGCGTCAGGATATGGCCGCCGATATCGAGCGCGGGCACCAGACCTTGCGGATTCAGCGCCTTATAGCTGTCGAGATGCTGGGCATTGGTGCGCAGGTCATGACTGTCCTGTTTGTAGTCCAGTCCCTTGAGATTGAGCGCGATGCGAACGCGATAGGCGGCGCTGGAGCGCCAGTAATCATGCAATTTGAGCATCCTCGCCTGCTTTCTCTTATCTGGCTCTTATCCGGCGGGTAAAATACGCCCGCGGCAGTCTCCGAAGCCGATGCGGACAAAGTTGTCGGCTTCGGCATAGGCTCTCAAGATAAGCGCATCGCCGTCTTCAAGAAAGCAGCGTGTTTCATTTGACGGCAAACTCACGGGCTTTTTACCGCCTTCGGACAGTTCCAGCAGGCTGCCGGCGCTGTCTGGAGACGGCCCAGAGATAGTGCCGGTGCCCAGCAGGTCGCCGGTTTGCAGGTTGCAGCCATTGCTGGCGTGGTGGGTGACAAGCTGTGCCGGGGTCCAGTACATATGGCGCGCTTCGCTGTGGCTGAGGGCAACAGGCGGAAGGTTTTGCGCGCGCATGTCGTTGGTCTGGATCAACACTTCCAGGGAAAGTTTCAGCGCACCGTTTGCCTGATCGGCTTCGTCCCACAGATAGGGCAGGGGCTTTGGATCTCCGTCCGGACGGGGCGCCTGCGCCAGACGGAACGGCGCCAGAGCCTCCGGCGTGATGATCCACGGCGAAATGGTGGTCATGAAGTTCTTGGCGAGAAAGGGGCCGAGCGGCTGGTATTCCCAGGCCTGGAAATCGCGCGCCGACCAGTCGTTGAGCAGGCAATAGCCTGCGATATGATCGGCGCCCGCGGCAATATCGATAGGCTGGCCGAGTGCGTTGCCAGGGCCTATCCAGATGCCCAGTTCCAGCTCGAAATCGAGCCGCTTGCTGGGGCCGAAGGCGGGTGTCTCGGCATCAGGTGCTTTCGTCTGGCCTTTCGGGCGGATAACCGGTTCGCCACTCTGCCGGATGGACGAGGCACGGCCGTGATAGCCGATCGGCACATGTTTGTAATTCGGCAGCAGGGGGTTGTCCGGCCGGAACAGCTTGCCGACGGTCACCGCATGATGAATTCCGGCATAGAAATCAGTATAATCGCCAATATGCGTCGGCAGATGCAGGGTACAGTCGGCGGCAGCATGAAGATAAGGTTCGGCGGTTTCGCGGTACAGCGGATCACTGAGCAGTTTCGACAGTTGCTGGCGCAGGGATTTGCGCAGGGCTGGCGTTGCCAGGACCTCTTCGATCGTCACACTATCCTGCATCAGGCCGGCGGTGACAAGCGCCTGCCATTCGATGATATGTTCGCCGATAACCGTGCCCGGACGGGGCGCCTCATTGGTCGGCGAAAACAGGCCGAGCGGCAGGTTCTGGATCGGGAAGTCCGCATGGCCATTGGCACTGGCGACCCAGGAGGTCAGTTTCGGATCGTGGGTTGAGTCTATCATTCTGGCTTCAGTATATGTGGTGCGTAAGGTTTAGGTGATCCACAGATTACACAGATTATGCGGGCGCTACCGCGCCCTTCCGCATTTGTGTCGGACTGCTGAGCAAAATTGCACTTATGACGCTCCGCGTCGTTATAGCGCTATAGTCAGTTCAGACACCTAGGGCGTGGTAGCGCCCGCATAATCTGTGTAATCTGCGGATAAACCTTCTTTACTTCGGCAGTTCGGCCTTTTTGAAATTGTCCCAGCAGTGGTCGTAATCGCGTTGCAAAAGCGGTGTTTCCATCGCCCAAGTGGTCGGAATAAAGGGCAAGCGGCTTTCGAACATGAAGGCCATAGTCCCTTCAATCTTGTGCGGCTTCAGATCGGCGGCGATGGCGGCCTCATAGCTCGCCTTGTCCGGGCCGTGGCCGTTCATGCAGTTGTGTAAGCTTGCGCCACCGGGGGCAAAGCCGTCTGCCTTGGCGTCATAGGCGCCGGTGATCAGGCCCATGAATTCGCTCATGATATTGCGGTGGAACCACGGCGGACGGAAGGTGTGCTCGGCCACCATCCAGCGCGGCGGGAAGATGACGAAGTCGGCATTGGCGGTGCCGGGCGCCTCGGAAGGCGAGGTGAGAACGGTGAAGATCGACGGATCAGGATGATCGAAACTGACCGTATTGATGGTATTGAAGCGCCGCAGATCGTAGCGATACGGAGCCAGATTGCCATGCCAGGCCACGACATCGAGCGGAGAATGATCCACGCGGGCCGTCCACAGCCGACCGCAGAATTTCTGGATCAGTTCATAGTCGCCATCGATATCCTCGAAAGCGGCGACGGGCGTCTCGAAATCTCGCGCATTGGCCAGGCCATTGGCGCCGATAGGGCCCAAGTCGGGCAGGCGGAAAGGATGACCGTGATTTTCAAGCACATAACCGGTGGCATGACCATCCGGCAGGGCGACGCGAAACTTCATGCCACGCGGAACGACAGCGATCTGGAGTGGCTCGATCTTCAGCACGCCGATCTCTGTGAAGATCACCAGCCGGCCCGATTGCGGCACGATCAGCAGTTCGCCATCGGCATCGAAGAAGGCGCGGTTCATCGAGCGGTTGGCGGCGTAGAGCCAGACGGTCACACCGGTTTGCGCCGCCGGATCACCATTGGCGGCGTAAGCAGTCAGGCCGTCGATGAAATCGGTTGGTTTGTCAGGCGCAGTCAGCGGTGACCAGCGCAGGCGGTTGGGTGTCGGTGGTGCGAAGGTGGGGGCATCGCGGTAGGGTGTAAAGGGCGCGTGGCTGGCCGAAGGGCGCAAACGGTAAAGCCAGGACCGGCGGTTCTCGGCGCGTGGCGCGCTGAAGGCAGAGCCGGAGAGTTGTTCGGCATAGAGGCCGAAAGGGACTTGCTGTGGCGAATTCTGTCCGATCGGCAGGGCGCCGGGCACGGCCTCTGTGGCGAAGTGATTGCCGAAGCCAGTCATGTAATCTGACATTTGCGCCTCCTCCTATGGAAGTAAGAAACCCCACCACCGCATCTCCCTTTGGTCGTGCGGTCCCCCTCCCCGACAAGCGGGGAGGTACAAAGGTCATGCCACCTTGATCACGCCGCGCCGGATCTGGTCCAACTCGATCGACTCAAACAGCGCCTGGAAATTACCATTGCCAAAGCCCTGATTGCCCTTGCGCTGAATGACCTCGAAGAAGATCGGCCCGAATGTGTTCTCGGTGAAGATCTGCAACAATATGCCTTCTTCGCCGACATTACCATCGATCAGGATGCGGTTGGCTTTCAGGCGCTCCAGATCTTCGCCATGGCCGGGTACACGCTTATCGACGAGGTCATAATAGGTCTCGATCGTGTCCTGCAATTTGACGCCACGGGCGCGCAGTTTCTCGACCGTTTCATAGATATTGTCGGTGGTGAGGGCGATATGCTGGATGCCCTCGCCATTATACTGGCGCAGGAATTCCTTGATCTGGCTGGTATCGTCCTGGCTCTCATTGAGCGGGATGCGGATGGCGCCGTCCGGCGCGATCATCGCCTGGCTGAAAAGACCGGTGGCCTGGCCCTTGATGTCGAAATACTTCTGCTCCTCGAAGCCGAAAATCTGGGCATAAAAGCTCGACCAGGTGCGCATCTGGCCGCGCGCCACGTTGTGCGTCAGGTGGTCGAGTACCTGAAAGCCAACGCTGTTCAGGTGTTCATCATCCGCCGCGCCGGGCACAGCATCCCACTCAGCGTAAATATCGTGATCAACGAGATAGAGCAGCGAGCCACCGATCCCCTTCAAGGCGTAACTGCCTTCGCCCAGCGCACCTTGCGAGGCATCCGCCGCCTGAGCGCCATTTTGCAGGGCCAGGTCATAGGCCGCTTTCGCATCCGAAACGCGGAAGCCCATGCCATTGGCGGAAGGGCCGTGATGTCCGGCGAAATCGATCGCCTGCGGGCTGGCGGCGGTATTGAGCAGGAAGTTGATCGTCCCCTGCTTATAGCGGACGATATCGCGCGTTTTGTGGCGTGACGCGGCGACAAAGCCCATCATCTCCAGTTGCGCCGCCATGGCTGCGGTATCTGGGCCGGTGAACTCAACAAACTCAAAACCGTTCAAGCCCAAAGGATTAGAAGCCATTTTTATTCTCCTTTGCTGAGGTACGGGGCTAAGGCCGCGGCGAAACGCGTCAGGTTTTCAGAGGTCAGGCCGGCGATGTTCATCCGGCCGTTTTCGATCATGTAGATGCCGCGCCTCACGCGGAGTTCAGTGACGGCCTCGCGGCTGAGGGGCAGCAGGGCGAACATGCCGGTTTGCCGCGCCACCGATGCCAGTTGCGGCAGGGCGTGCGCCAGTTCGGCGCGCATGGCGTTCAGGCGGGCGCGCATGGTGGTGAGTTCGGCCTGCCAGCTCGCAGTCAGTTCGGGCGATTCCAGGATGGTGCGAACCACAGACGCGCCGTGATCGGGCGGCATGGACCACATGGACCGGCCAACCTTCATGCAGGTGGCGCGGGCACGCAGAGCGGCCTGGGCATGGCTGCCCTTTATCCACAGGGCACCGATACGCTCGCGGTAGAGGCCGAAATTCTTGGAGCACGAAGCCGTTACCAGTGCTTCCGGCACGATATCGAGCAGGGCGCGCATATCGGCGGCATCCTCTTCCATACCGTGGCCGAGGCCCTGATAGGCGATATCGACCAGCGGCAGGAGGCCCTTGCGTGCGCACAGATCGGCGATGGCGCGCCACTGATCGGCCGTGAAACCGGCCCCAGTCGGGTTATGGCAACAGGCGTGGAGGAGCAAAACATCACCGGTGCGGGCGGCTTCGAGTGCGCTCATCATTTCGTCGAACAGCACAGTCTGCGTCGCCTGATCGAAGAAGGGATGCTCCAGTATTGTCAGGCCGGCCGCGCGCATCAGGCCATAGTGATTGACCCAGCTCGGCGTGCCAATCCAGATACGGGCGTCCGGATTGGCACGGGCGATCAGCTCGGCCGCCAGGCGCAAAGCGCCGGTACCGCCGGGCGTCTGCATTCCGCAATAGCGGTCATCGGCGGCGCGGGCGGCGCCCAGTACAATCGGCGCCAGCAGCGAGACAAACCGCACATCGCCCTCGGCCGCCACATAAGCCTTGGTGGTCTGGGCCTCGGCAACGATTCGTTCAGCCTGGCGCGCCGCCTGCATGACCGGCGTACGGCCCTTCTCGTCGCCATAAACGCCGATGCCGAGATCAATCTTGTCGTCGCGCGGATCGCTGCGCAGTTGGCGCAATAGGGTCAGCATGGCATCAAGCGGCTGGTCGTCCAGCGCGTCGAAGAGCCGGGTTCCGGTTGGGCAGGCCAGGGCGTTGGCGGTCATGGCGGGTCTCACAGATATAGTATCCTATGAAACTATGCCTGTTGTCGCCCCGTGGCAATCCCTTTTTTGAAGTTATGGCCGATCTGCCGTCACGACCCCGTGAGAGCAGATTTTTTTCCAGTCCCCTGAAAAACCATGACGGCAAAGAAGACGATCTGCGCCGCGGTCACAATACTGCCAATGCCCACGACAGGCTTGTACCAGGAAGCCTGGGTTTGCGCGCCCCATATGCCGGGAATAAAGAGCAGCAGGCCCACGAGCGCCAGCCAGTAATGAAACGCGATTGCTTTGCGTGAAAGGCCAGGATGCGCGTTGTAAAACAATCCAGCGAGGAACATCCACACTCCGGCCACAAGGTTAATGTGCGCATGTGTGGGCATCTGGGTGAAATTCTCGGTGGCGCCCATATACACACCGAGTACAATGCCGATACACAGAAACACTACACTGGTACGCAGGAAAATATTACCGGTCATGATGTTCCCCCTCTTGGACCTCCTTGGCCCATTTTTGGATGCGCATAGTTAACGTAACGCTGTTTTTTGCGCAAGGGGCAACCGAGGCGATTGCCAGAAGCTGACTTCGGGCGCAGGGTAGCGCTAACGCCCATCAGAGGCGGATTAGGAGACTGCCCCCATGAAGCCTGTTGTTGCCCTGTGTTCCGCCGTTCTGTGTGCCTCCGCTCTGGCGCTTGCTGCTTTTACGGCTCAGGCCCAGACCGGTTTCGATGTCGCCATTACCGTGGATGACCTGCCGGCGCATGGCAGTGTGCCGCCGGGCGTCAGCCGGATCGATGTGGCGCGCGATTACCTGGCGGCGCTGAAGGCGCATAATGTTCCTGGCGTTTACGGCTTCGTCAATGCCGTGGCGCTGGAGCGCGAACCGGGCAGCGGGGCAGCGCTCGATATGTGGCGGGCGGCCGGCTATCCGCTGGGCAACCACACCTACAGCCATATGAATATCAATGCCGGCACGCTCGAAGCTTTCGAGGCTGATCTGGAAAAGGGCGAACCCGCGATCCGCGATCGCATGGGCAAAGAAGACTGGCGCGTGCTGCGCTTTCCCTATCTTAGCGCCGGTGATGAGGCCCATCATGCCGGGATCATGGCCTATCTGAAGGCGCACAAATACCGGATCGCCGATGTCTCAATCAGCTTCAATGACTGGGCCTATACCGAGACCTATACCCGCTGCATGGCAAAGGGCGATCAGGACACCATCGAGAGCATGAAGATCCAGTACATGCAGGGGGTGAAGGCGTCGATCGCGCGTTCCCTTATGGCGTCGCAGAAGGCCTATGGCCGCCAGATTTCACACGTCCTGCTGATCCATGAAGGCGCCTTTACCGCCCTGATGCTGCCGGAAGTGCTGACCGCCTTTGAAGAAGAAGGCGCGCATTTCGTGACGCTCGACCAGGCGCAAAGCGATCCGGCCTACAGCGCACCAAGCGCGCACCAGGGCGAGGGGCTGCTGATCGAGCGCACGGCGAAGGAAAAGGGCATCGACCTGGGAAGCGATGCGCCGCCCGATGTCGATATCAGCAATCTTGATGGGCTTTGCCGCTAAAACGCTTCCGAGACGATCTCACCTTCGCCGGAGAACCAGGCGCGCTTCATGCCCTGCGAGCGGAAGGGGACAATGACCTCACCAGCGCGATTGAGCGCGATCAGGCCGCCTTCGCCGCCCATATCGACGATCTGTTGCAGGACCGAGTCGGCGGCTTCGCTGAGCTTCTGCCCGCCGGCGTGGCGGAAGGCCAGTTGCGCCGAGGCATTGACGCGAATGAAGTATTCGCCCTGACCGGTGCAGGAAACGGCGGTCTGGCCGTCCGCCCAGGTGCCGGCGCCGATGATGGGCGTGTCGCCAACGCGTCCGGCCATCTTGCCGAAGACCCCGGCGGTCGAGGTAGCCGAGGCGAGGTTGCCATAGGAGTCGAGGCAGACGCAGCCGACCGTGCCATGCGCCAATGTGCCGGGGGGATGGTTGGACTCAAAACGTCCGGCGCGGGTGAAATATTCGGCCTCATCGGCGATCGAGGCAAAGCCCTGCTCGTGAGCGAAGAGCGCGGCGCCATCACCCGCCAGCATGACGTGCGGCGTCTTTTCCATCACGGCACGGGCGACGAGGACCGGATTGGCGAAGCCCTGCAGGGCCGTGACCGAACCACAGGTCTGGTCAGCGCCATTCATCAGGCTGGCGTCGAGCTCGTAATTGCCGGCCTGGTTGGGCGAAGCCCCTCGGCCGGCGACATAAAGCCCGGACTCTTCCAGTTTGCGGACAACCTCAGTGACGACATCCAGCGCGGTTGCCCCGGCTTTCAGAGCGTCGCGGGCGGCTTCGGTGATCTCGCGCATATTGGCGATCTCGGCGGAATAGTCGCGGCCCTTCTTGGCGCCGGCGCCACCGTGCAAGGCAAAAGCGATCATCTTCAGACTCCGTTACGTTTGTAACCGGCTATGACGCGATGCGATGAGGGATGCAAGATGAAGTTGGGAAAACCACCAATGAACACGAATAAGCACGAATATTAGTGTGCATTCGTGTTCATTGGTGGTTACGAAAATCAGTCCGCGGCGTGGGTGACGGGGCCCTGGACCAGGGTCTTGCGGCACAGCCAGACGGCGGGCACCAGCAGCAGGATGATGATAGAGGAAATGCGGAACAGGTCGACCGTGGCCAGCAGAAAGGCCTGGCTGGAGACTTGCCGCATGATTGCGCCGAGGCTCTGGCCCGCCGTCAGGCCGAAATCCTGCGCCTGATGCAGGGCATTCTGGAAGGCCGGATCGGTCATGCCCATCACTTCGGCCAGGCGGGTCTGATGCTGGGTTTCGCTGCGTTCCCACAGGGTGGTGACCAGTGAAGCGGCGAAGGAGCCGGCGATGATCCGCGCGAAGTTGCTGAGGCCCGAAGCCGCTGGCACGCGCTGGTGCGGGATGCCATTCAGCCCGATACTGATGAACGAGATGAAGAACATGCTCATCGCCGCCCCCATCACCAGCATTGGCAGGGTCAGCACAAAGAAGCTGGCGTCGGTGGTGAAAAGCGACCGCATGTAGAAGGACAGGGCGAACAGCAGCAGGGACACCGAACCCAGGATGCGGGCGTCATACTTGTTAAGCAGGCGGGCGGCAAACGGCGTCATGATCACGGCCACGGCGCCGGAGGGCGCGGCGGCGAGGCCGGCCCACGTGGCGATATAGCCCATGTTGGTTTGCAGCCACAAAGGCATCAGCAGGTTGGCGCCGAAGAAGATGGCATAGGCGATGCACAGGATGAGGGTGCCGAAGGCGAAGTTGCGCGTCTTGAAGAAGGACAGATCGACCATCGGGTTCTTGTCGTTCAGTTCCCAGATCACCCAGGCGATGAAGCCGATGATGGCGATGATGGTTTCGACGACGATGGCCGGTGAATTGAACCAGTCGGCTTCCTTGCCGGTGTCGAGCATGACCTGGAGCGCACCGACCCAGACGACTAGCAGGGCAAAGCCGGTGCGGTCGATCGGCCGCTGGAAGGTCGGGGTTTCGCGGTCGGACATGCCGCGCCAGCAGAAGAAGGCGCAGAAGACGCCGACCGGTACATTGATGAAGAATATCCACGGCCAGGTCATGTTGTCGGAGATCCAGCCGCCAAAGATCGGGCCGCAGATCGGCGCCACCAGGGTAGTCATCGACCAGATGGCCAGGGCCGTACCGCGCTTGTTAGGTGGGAAGATCATCATCAGCAGGGCCTGGGAGCCGGGGATCATCGGGCCGGAAACCGCGCCCTGCAGGATGCGGAAGAAAATCAGCGAATTGATATCCCAGGCCACGCCGCACAGGAAGGAGGCGATGGTGAAGAGGACAACGGCGGCGGTGAAGGTCTTAACCACGCCGTAACGCCCCATCAGCCAGCCGGTGAGGGGGACGGAAATGCCGTTGGCCACAGCGAATGAGGTGATAACCCAGGTACCCTGCGAGGTCGAGACGCCGAGATCGCCGGCGATGGTCGGGATCGAGACATTGGCGATGGTGGAGTCCAGCACCTGCATGAAGGTGCCGAGCGCCAGGGCGATGGCGGTCAGGGCCAGCAGGCCGCCGGTCATGGGGGCAGGCGCAGCATTAGCGGGGGAGGACATGAAGCGCCTCTTGTTCAGGATAGAAAAAGCACCCCGCGTCCCAGGGGGAGAAGAAACGCGGGGCCAGGAAAGTCAGTTCTTGGTATCGATCTTTGCGCTCATCGAAAGCCCGACCCGCAAAGGGTGCGCCTTCAACTCCTTCGGGTCGAGGTCGATGCGGACGGGCAGGCGCTGGACCACCTTGATCCAGTTGCCAGAGGCATTCTGGGCCGGGATCAATGAGAAGGCCGAACCGGTGCCGCCGGAAATGCCGCGGACAGTGCCGTGGAAAACCACGCCCTTGCCATAGAGGTCAGAGTGCAGTTCCACAGCCTGACCGGGGATGACCTTGCGCAACTGGCCTTCCTTGAAATTGGCGTCGACATAGGCGCGGGCGATCGGCACCACGGTCATCAGCGGGGTACCAACGGCGACCTGCTGGCCGACCTGAACGGCCTTTTTGGAAACGATGCCATCGGTGGGCGCGCGGACAATGGTGCGCTCCAGGGCCAGATTGGCGGCGTCGAGTTTCGCCTGCGCGGCCAGGACTTCCGGGTTTTGCGCGGCATCGACACCGGCGAACTGGGCGGCATTGGTGGCGCGCTGGCCGCTGGCGGCCTGAACACCGGCCAGGGCCTGAGCGCGTGCCGCCTGGGCCGCATTCAGCGCGGCCTGAGCCTGGGTGAAGGCGTTCTGCGCCGTGGTCAGTTCTTCCTGCGATACCGCGCCCGATTGTGCCAGGTTCTGGCGGCGGGTCAGTTCGGTTTTGGCATTGCTGAGATTGGCCTGGGCGGCGGCGATCTGGGCGTCGGCACTGGCGACATCGGCCTGGCGGGCGCCCAACTGGCCGGCCAGGGCCTCATCACTGGCATAATAGCCCTGAACGTGACGCTGGGCCTGGGCCAGTGCCGCCTGAGCCTGGGCAACGGCGATTTTCGCGTCGGAGTCATCGATGGTCAGAAGCACATCGCCGGCTTTTACCATCTGGGTTTCGGAAACGGCGATGCTGGCCACCGGACCGGCGACCAGCGCGTTGACCTGGGCCGTATCGGTGCCGACATAGGCATTGTCGGTCGAGACATAATGTGAGGCGACGAGGCCATAATAGGCGCCGTAGGCGACGGCGCCGACAGCGACGGCAATGCCGAGATAGGTGAGCAGGCGCTTGCGTTTGGCATTGCTGGCGGCTTGCGAGGAGGCGATGGGGGCAGACTGAATTTTATCAGCCGTTTGTGCGGTATCGGGCATGTGCGGATCTCTGTGTTAAGAGCTTAATTTTGGGCAATATTTTGGATGTTGTAAGTCCCGCCCAGCGACTTGATCAGGGCGATATCGAGCGTCATGGCGCGGCTACGCAGGTCGGCCACCGTGCGGCGCTGGCTGATCAGGCTTTGCTCGGCCACCAGCAGGGAGGTGTAGTCGGACAGGCCGCCATCATAACGCAGCTTGCTGAGGCGGTACGCCTCTTCATAGGCCGTCAGGGCCTGTTCGGAATTATCGAGCCGGGCCTGTAGCGCCTTCTGGCTGGAAAGCGTGTCGGCCACCTGCTGCATGGCTTGCAGCACATCCTGATTATAGGCCGCGATAGCCAGGGCGTGTTCGCTTTCGGCCGATTTGAGATTGGCCTTCAGCGCGCCGCCATCAAACAGGGGCAGGCTGAGCGCCGGGCCGACCTGGCCGATATCGGAGCCGGATGAGAACAGCTTATCGAGCCCCAGCGACTGGAAGCCGGCAAAGGCGGCGATATTGATATTGGGATAGAAGGCGGCGTGGGCCTGTTTGATATGGGCCGAAGCCGCTTCGGCGCGCCAGCGGGCAGCGATAATATCCGGGCGGCGGCCGATCAGGTCGAGATTGACCTGGGCGGGCACGTTGCCGAAAGCCTGGGTGTCCAGCCCCAGGGCCGGGCGCTCCAGCGTATTGGCGAAGTCGGGTGAGGCACCGGTCAGCATGGCGATCAGGTGCTTGTTGAGTTCGATCTGTTCGTCCAGCGCGGCCAGGTCGGCACGGGCGGCGAAGACACCCGCCTGCGCCTGGGCATCCTGCGCCTTATTGCTGACGCCGTTATTGAGCTTGTCCTGCACCAGTTTGGCGCTGTCGCTGCGGATGCCGACGGCGCGCTCGGCCAGGTCGCGTTCCTGGTAGAGGCGGTCGAGATCGATATAGGCGGTGGCGATGGCGGTGGAGAGCACCAGGCGGGCCTGCGCTGCATCGGCGGCCGCGGCTTGCTCAGCGGAACTGGCGGCGGCGATGGCGGCGCGGTTGCGGCCCCAGAAATCAAGTTCCCAGTTGAAGCTCAGGGTCGTCTGGCCGTAATCGGTATAGCCTTGCGGGATATAGGCTTTCGGGAAAAGGTAGTTATAGCTCTGCTTCGCTTCGTAAGCCGTGGCATCAAGGCCGACCTGCGGGCGATTCGCGGCGCGGTACTGCGAAACGGCGGCCTGGGCCTGGTTGAGGCGAGCTTCGGCCATGGCCAGCGACGGTGAATTGTTGAGGGCCTGGGTCATCAGGCGCTGCAACTGCGGATCGCCGAGGCTCTTCCACCACATCTGCTCGCTTATCGTATTGATGGGGTTGACCTTCCTGGCCTGACTGGGCTCAGATGCGAAAGGCGCGCTTTGCGGCAGGGTGGTACATCCACTCAAGGCCGTAGCGGCCAGAAGGGCTGCGACAAAAAGACGGCGGCGCGGCATTTGGGCGGAGGGCGTGTTATGTGTCATATTATTAAGTCTCATAAGGGCGGACTCTTGAAACAACCGTACGGTATGGTCATTTGTGCTGGACATATAGTCCGGTACGATGTATCTGTCAACTGACCATACCGTACGGTTTAGGAATTATTTTGCGATGCAGAACGAAAAAGTACAAGAGTTGAAAACCTGCGAATCCAAAGGGCGCATGAGCAGCGAAGACCGCCGCGAAGCCATCCTCGACGTGGCGACGGATATCTTCCTGTCGGAAGGCTATGCCAGCGCCTCGATGTCGACCATCGCGGCGAAACTGGGCGGTTCCAAGGGCACCCTCTATAACTATTTCAAGAGCAAGGAAGAGCTGTTCGCTGCCTATGTGCAGCGCAGTTGCATCTTCCATCGTGGTGAGATCGCTGACCTGCTGCTGGAAGATGGCGACGCCCGCACCGTGCTGACCGCTTTCGCCAGGGGATATCTACGCGCCTTCACGGCGGAACCGGCCTTGCAGAACTGGCGTGTCATCTCCGCCGAAAGCCACAAGTCGCCGGAAATCGGCCGGCTGTTCTATGAAAGCGGTCCGCTCGCCGGTGCGCGCATCCTGGCGGCCTATATTGAAAAAGCCGTGGCGCGCGGCGCCCTGGTCGTGCCGGATATCATGGTGGCCGCGCATCATTTCACCTCGTTGATTCACGGTCGTATGATTAAGGCGCGCCTGCTCAACTATATTCCGGCCCCGACCGATGCAGAGATCGCCGCCGAGGTCGAGGCCGCGATGTTTGTCTTCTTCGCCGCCTACGGCCCTAAAGACTGACCACCTGATCGGACAGGACGCGCGGGCCTTCGCGGTGGCTGATCAGGATCAGGCCCTGTGAGCGTTCTGCCAGCCGTTGCGCCAGGTTTTTGACCACCCGCGCTTCGGTGGCGAGATCAAGCCCTTCGGTCGGTTCGTCCAGTACCAGGATCGGTGCCTCCCGCATCAAGGCGCGGGCCAGGGCCAGGCGCTTGCGTTCGCCGCCGGAAAGCGTCACTCCGCCATCGCCAATCCAGGTATCGAGTTCTTTCGGCAGGGCCATTACCCGATCCTTCAGGCAGGCGGTATCAAGCGCTTCCAGCATCTTCTGTTCCTGATTGACGCGGCTCAGGGCCTTCAATGCGGCGTCACTGATTGCCATCAACAGGTTTTCGCGGATCGTGCCGGTCAGCAGGGTGGCATCCTGCGGGCAGTGCGAGAACAGGCCGGGCGTGCCGCTTGCGCCTCTCAGGCCGATCAGGGTTTCAATGGCGCGCGTCTTGCCGCTGCCGGAAGGGCCGTCGATACGCAGGCGTAAGGTGCGGTCTGGCGTAAAGGTCTGGCCGCCTATGGAAACGCTTGCCTGAGTATCGGTTCTTTCCACCAGCGGCTGATCGTGGATTTCCGCCAGCCGGGCGTGTGCCTGATCGATGCCAGGCTTCTGGCTCAGGGCGCGTGTCAGGATCGTGGCCGATTCAAAGCCCATGCTGCCGGCCAGCAGCGCCAGCGCCATATGGGCGAGGGGCTGGCCCAGACTGGCCATGGCGATGCTCGCCAGGCACAGGCCGGTCAGGGCCGTGGTGGCTGCATTGCTGACGGCTTCCCGGCCAACCGTATCGGTTTTGGCGGCGAACAGTTTTGCTTCCAAATCCTGCAATTCGGCTAAAAGCGCAGCGCCCAGGTCATAGGCGCGAATATCCGGCAGCAGCGCCATCAGCGAGAAAAACCGCGCCTTGAGATCGCCCATGGCGGCCGCTTCGGACAGGTCATCGGCCGGGCGGCGGTGGATGTAGAGACTTGCGGCCACGGCGCAGGTTATAAAAATCAGCAGGACCAGTGCGGCCCACGGCGAGGCGATGGCCGTCAATACGAGCGCCGTTAGGATGCCCGCGCCGCCGGCCCAGGGGGCGCTGCGCATGACCAGCGCGTTTTCGAGCGTGGCCACGTCCTGGATGAAGCGGCTGGAGGCGTCTCCCCGGCTTAAGCGTAGGGTATTTTGCGGATCACTGGTCAGCACGCGGCCGAGCAGGGCAGGGCGCAACTCAGCCATGGCGCGCAGGGCCGCCGAATGGCCGGTATAGCGTTCCCCATAGCGCAGCACGGTGCGGGCGATGGCGAAGAAACGAATGGCCGCACTCGGCAGCAGGTAGTTGAAACCCTGCGCGGCCAGAACGCCGGCGGCCCCTGCCACCGCCGCGCCGGTCAGGAACCAGCCGGAAATCCCCAGCAGCATGACGGCGGAGACGCTGACCCCGGCGGCGAAGACGGCGGTCAGGAACAGGCGCGTGCCGAACCGGTCAATCAGCTTTTTGAAATAGTCATCAAAGCTCATGACAGGTCCACCACCCGATCGGCCAGGGCGCATAGCTTTGGCGAATGACTGGAAAGGATCACGGTCCGGCCCCTGAAGAGCGCCGGCAATTGCGTGATCAGGTCGGCTTCCGCTTTTGCATCCAGATCGGCCGTCGGTTCATCGAGCAGCAGGATCGGCGCATCCTTCAGCCAGGCGCGTGCCAGGCCGATGCGCCGCCGTTCACCGCCCGAAAGACCGGAGCCGCGTTCATTGAGAGAGCCGGTGCGTTTTTCAGCCACGGCTTCAAGTCCGAACAATTCAAGCGCCTGCCTTACCTGATCATCGCTGGCGGAGCGGTTGGCGACGCGGAGATTGTCGGCCAGGGGGGCAGCCAGGATCGGCGGTGCCTGCGAGACCCAGGCGATGCTTTCGCCGATATCGGTGAGTGGCTGGCCATCGATCGTGACCGTGCCGGCGACCAGATGACCTTGAGCCAGCAGCAAGCGCAGCAGCGTGGTTTTCCCCGAGCCTGTCGGCCCCTTGAGGGCGATAATTTGTCCTGGCGCGGCGGTGAAGCTGACGGGGCCGATGCGAAAGCCGGGATCATCGGTAAAGCCGCAGACGACCGCATGATAGCGGATTTCCGGTGCGGCGGTCAGGCGCGCGGCAGGTGTGCTTTCAGCCTGGACTTCAATCGCCATCAGCCTCTGAGTTGCCGCCATCGCGGCTTGCTGGTCGTGGTAGGCGGCGGCCAGGCGGCGCATGGGGGCATAGACTTCCGGCGCCAGGGCCAGGACGAAAAAGGCCGAGGCGAAGGTCAGGGTTTCCGGCACCTTGAAGGGCAGTTCGCCCAGCAGGTAAAAGCCGCAATAGATGGCGATCAGCGCTACGCTGAGCGCGCTGAAAAATTCCAGCACGGCCGAGGTGACGAAGGCAATCTTAAGGACGCTGAGCGTCCGTTCGGCAACCTCATGGGCGGCGCGGCCGACGGTGCGTACCTGCCTGGGGCCGGCCTCGAAGCTCAGGATCAGCGGCAGGGCCCGAATGCGGTCGACAAACAGGTTGGACAGGCGCGACAGGGCGTCGAGTTGGCGCTTCGATTCCCCGGCGCTGGTCAGGCCGAGAACAGCCATCATTGCGACAAACGGTAGCAGGGTCAGCAGAAGTATGCCGGCGCTGACCGGGCTGGCCAGGGCCGTCAGGGCGATAAAAATCAGTGGCAGGAGGCGCGCCTGGAAGTCGCTCTGGCGGAAACGGGCGTAATAGCCTTCCAGCGCTTCTGTGTCCTCGAACAGGGCATTCAGCCGGGCCTGATGGCGGCCGGAATCGATATGGCCGCCGAGCGCTTTCGCCATGATGTCGAGCCTTATAGCGCGGATGATCCGTCGTGCCGACTGCATGGCAAGCTTCTGATTTACAAGGCTTAAAATAGCGCGTGCGGCGAGGGAGACAACGGTCACGACCAGCGGAAGGGCGAGGTTGCCAAGGCTGGCAGCCTTGCCGAACAGGTCGCTGATCATGTGGCTCAGGCCCCAGGCGAAGCCGGCGATGCAGGCGCCTTCCAGCAGGCCCAAGCCGTGCATGAGACGTAAAGGGCCGGCGTCCGCTTGCCCCCAATTGCGCAATTGCCGGCGAAAAAGCTTCGCAGAGCTTTCTGCGGGAGGTGCGGCATCCGGGTGCGACATCTTGGTTATTGTGCGGCGCAAGAATAAGCCTTAAAGTTTATATGGGTTTAGCAATGCTTCTTCTCCCAAAGGTTGAAATTAAGCGTTGCTAAGGGCTGTTTTTAGGTGTCTTCTCACCGGAGACGCGAAGTTTATTGGGGAGAAGTCTTTATGGACCTCAGTACCGTAGAACTCTCAAGGCTGCAATTCGCCTTGACCGCTATGTACCACTTTCTATTTGTGCCGCTGACCCTGGGTCTCAGCTTCATGCTGGTGATCATGGAAAGCGTCTATGTCCTTACGCGCAAGGAGGTCTGGCGCACCATAACGCGCTTCTGGGGGCTTTTGTTCGGCATCAACTTCGTCCTGGGTGTGGCAACGGGTCTCACCATGGAATTCGAGTTCGGCATGAACTGGTCCTACTATTCGCACTATGTCGGAGACATATTCGGCGCGCCGCTGGCGATCGAGGGGCTGATGGCCTTCTTCCTCGAAGCCACCTTCGTCGGGCTGATGTTCTTCGGCTGGGAAAAGCTCTCCCGGCCGGCGCACCTGCTGGTGACGTTTCTCGTGGCGCTCGGCACCAACCTGTCGGCGCTGTGGATCCTGATCGCCAATGGCTGGATGCAGCACCCCACGGGCGCCGAGTTCAATCCGGCCACCATGCGCATGGAGGTGACTAACTTCATCGATGTGCTGTTCAATCCGGTGGCCCAGGCCAAGTTCGTCCATACGGTCAGCGCCGGCTATGTGCTGGCGGCGGTTTTCGTGATGGGCGTTTCGGCCATCTATCTGTGGAACAATAAATGGACCAGCATCGCCAAGCGCTCCATGGCGGTGGCTGCGGCCTTCGGCCTGGCCTCTTCGCTGTCGGTCGTCGTGCTGGGGGATGAGTCGGGGTATGCCCTGACTGATAACCAGAAGATGAAGCTGGCGGCCCTGGAATCGATGTGGCACACCGAAAAGGCGCCCGCCGGGATTTCGGTCTTCGGCATTCCGAACGTCAAGGAACAGCGCACCGATTTCGACGTCAAGATTCCCTATGTGCTGGGCCTGATCGCCACGCGCAGTGTCGATACGCCGGTCGTCGGCATCCTCGACCTGACCGACAAGGCGGAAATGCGCATCCGTTCCGGCATCATCGCCTATGACGGTGTTGAAAAGCTGAAGGTCAATGCCGACGATATGGATGCCCGCGCGCTGTTCGAGGCGCACAAGGCTGACCTGGGCTATGCGCTCCTGCTCAAGAAGTATGTGTCCGATCCGCGTGTGGCGACCAATGAGATGATCGTCCAGGCTTCGCTCGACACCATTCCCAATGTGCCGGTGATGTTCTGGACCTTCCGCCTGATGGCCGGCCTGGGTTTCGCCTTCATCGCCCTGTTCGCCATTGCCTTCCTGATGGTGACCTTCGAGAAGCACAATAACCGCCTGTTCCTGCTGGCCTGCATGATCGCCATTCCCTTCCCGTGGATCGCCATCGAAGCCGGCTGGGTTTTGGCTGAAATCGGCCGTCAGCCCTGGGCGGTGGATGGCGTGCTGCCGACCTTCATGGGCGCCTCATCGCTCACCAAAGGGCAGATATGGGCGACCATCATAGGTTTCACCCTGGTCTATGCCATCATGGCGGTGATCGAGGTCAAGCTGATGATCCGCGCCATCAACAAGGGCCCGTATGAAAGCAAACTCGGCCGGATGCACGACGATCCCGAAGTCAGCGCCACGGACGATCCGTCGCTGCCTGTAATCGGTCCCGCTGAGTAATCCCCGCCTGAGCTAAAGGAATAAAGTTATGGAACTTCCTATCGACTACATGACCCTGAGGGTTATCTGGTGGGGCCTTGTCGGCGTGCTGCTGATCGGTTTCGCCATCATGGACGGCTTCGACATGGGCGTCGCGGCCCTGCTGCCCTTCGTCGCCAAAAACGACTCTGAGCGCCGCGCCGTCATCAATACGGTGGGCGCCACCTGGGAAGGCAACCAGGTGTGGTTCATCCTCGGCGGTGGTGCCGTCTTCGCCGCCTGGCCCTTTGTTTATGCCGTCAGCTTTTCCGGCTTTTATCTTGCCATGTTCCTGGTGCTGACGGCGCTGATCCTGCGCCCCGTCGGCTTCAAGTACCGCTCCAAGCGTCCGGGCAAGGCGTGGCGCCGCAATTGGGACTGGGCGCTGTTCGTCGGCGGTTTTGTGCCGGCCCTGGTCTTCGGCGTGGCGATGGGCAATGTTTTGCAAGGCGCTCCGTTCAGCCTGGATAGCGACCTGCGCGCCACGTACCACGATATGTTCCTGGGCGGTCTGCTGGGCCTTTTCACGCCGTTCACCCTGCTGTGTGGTCTTGTCTCCGCGGCCATGCTTGTCCTGCAGGGCTCGACCTGGCTCGGCCTCAAGCTGGAAAAGGGCATTGTCCGTGACCGGGCCCTGCGCTTTGGCTTCTCTGCCGCCCTGGCCGTGATCGTGTTGTTTGCCGCCGGTTATGTCTTTGTCCGCTTTTCCGGTCTTGGTTTCAGCGTCGTCGATGCCGTCAATCCGGCTGGCGCCTCCAACCCCACCCGTGCGGAAGTGGTGCCGATGGCTGGCGCCTGGCTGGCTAATTACGCCAAGTATCCGTGGATGTGGGCGGCACCTGCGCTCGGCTTTGTCGGTCCGGTGGTCGCCATCCTCGGCCAGCGCCTGCGCAGCGACTGGCTGGCCTTCGGTGGTTCGTCCCTGGCGATTGTCGGCATCATCGGCACGGTCGGTTGTTCGATGTTCCCGATCATCCTGCCGAGCACAGTGGATGCCCATTCCAGCCTGCTGGTCTGGACGGCTTCCAGCTCGCATCTGACCCTGTTCATCATGCTGCTGGTGACGCTGGTATTCCTGCCGATCGTGCTGCTGTACACCGCCTGGGTCTACAAGGTGTTGTTCGGCCGGATCAGCACGGAGCACCTGAAAACCAATCCCGATCTGTATTGAACCTCATGGGGGAAGCAAACCTTCCCCCATGTGCCCCCTTTGTGAAGGAGTTTCCTCATGTGGTATTTTTCATGGATATTGGGTGTCGGGCTGGCCGTCGCCGTCGGTATTCTCAACGGTATCTGGTATGAGTTTCACACCACTGATGATCCGGATGCCGAAGACCCGTACATTGAATAACGCATTTCAGGCGCGGTTTTCCCCCGCCGCACCTGACCCGGAGCCGGCCTGATCCGTCAGGCCGGCTTTTTTATTCCCGGAGCGAATTGACGAGATTAAACACCATGGTCTTGGCCTCATCATCGTGGCCGCCCTGGGCCAGGCCGTAAAGCGTCTGCATCACTTCTTCGGCGACCGGGGCGACATGCGCCTGGTTGACGACCTCGAAAATACCCGGAAGCAGCAGGCGGCGCACTTCATTGTCATCGACCAGTGCTTCCGTGATCTTCTCGCCTTCGCGCAGGCCGGTGAAGGTGATCTTGATGTCCTTCTCCGGGCGCAGGCCGTAAAGCTTGATCATACGGGTGGCGAGGTCGTGGATCTTCACCGGCGTGCCCATTTCCAGGATATAAAGCCCGGAATGTTCCGGCGTGCCGGCATTGGTCATGGCGGCGGTCAGCACCAGTTGCACCGCCTCGAAAATGGTCATGAAATAGCGTTCGACATCGCGGTCGGTGAGGGTGATCGGCCCGCCGCGTTCGATCTGCGACTTGAACAGCGGCACGACCGAACCGGTTGAGCCCAGCACATTGCCGAAACGCACGACGCACGCCTGGTGGGTATCTGAAATCTGCGTGCGGATCAGGTGCTCGGCCAGGCGTTTGGTGGCCCCCATCAGCGACGAGGGCGCCACGGCCTTGTCCGACGAGATCAGCACCAGTTGCTTGACGCCTGCGGCCTTGGCGGCATCGATGACATACTGCGTGCCCAGCACGTTGGTCAGTACGCTCTCAGACGGATTAAGCTCCACCATCGGCACATGTTTGAGCGCGGCGGCATGGAAGATAACGTCCGGCTTCTGCTGCGCCACCACGGCGGCGATCCGTTCCTTGCGCCGGACGCTGCACAGGAAGGGGCGGGCGCGTTCGCTGCCGGGAAATTCCAGCTTGATGGCGCGGTCGATTTCGTAGAGCGCCAGTTCCGAGTGATCGATCAGGCTGACATGGGCGGCGCCCAGGGCCAGCACCTGCTTGCAGATTTCAGAACCGATGGAGCCGCCGGCGCCGGTTACCAGTATGCGTTTACCAGCGTAGAAGTTTTTCAGGCCGTCCGTATCCAGCTTGACCTGCGGCCGGTGCAAAAGCACCTTGAAAGAGGCCGGATCGCTGGGTTCCGGCAGCGGCAGGGCGCCGTTCTTCTTTCCGAAAGCCGCCACGCGTGCCAGAAAACGTAGCAGTCGATAATTGGACAGACTCATGGATATTCCGGCAGGCTGGCGATAATTGGAGAACGTATTGAGCGTGTTATGATCTATTTAGCAAGGGCGAAGCGCCCGTGTAACGCTATTTTTTGCAACCGGACGCCACGGGTGGTGTAAAGACAGGAAATGATCGATATTCTCTTTTTTGGCCGTGTGGCGGATAGCCTTGGCAAGCGCCGTCTGGCGATGGCCCTGCCGCCGGAAGGTTTGAGCCTGTTTGCCCTGCGCCTGCGGCTTTTTGACGGCGAAGACGATGGACGGTTGCGCATGAGCGTCAATCAGGTAGTGGTGACGGAAGACCGGCCCCTGCATGATGGCGATGAGGTGGCCTTTTTCTCGGTATTTTCCGGAGGCTGATCATGGAAATGGAGATTCGCCTGTTGCCGGCGGGATTTGATCCGGCGGTGGTCCACAGCCATTTTCTGGCGCGTTTCGGCCGGCTCGGGGCTGTCACGGCCTTTACCGGCGTGGTGCGGGAAGCGGCAAAAGGGGCCCAAAAAGAAAACCAGGTCGATTATCTCTATCTCGACTGGTATCCCGGCATGACCGAGGCGTCGATCCAGGACATAGCCGATGCCGCGGCGGCGCGATTCGATATTCGCGCCCTCAGTATTCATCATCGCTGCGGCGAAGTGCTGGCCGGCGAGCCGGTGGTTTTCGTGGCGGCGGCCAGCGCGCACCGGCGGGCGGCCTTCGAAGCCGTGGACTATATGATGGATCGGCTGAAATCCGAAGCGGCCCTGTGGAAGCGCGAGGTCGGGCCGCAGACCGATCGCTGGGTGGAGCCGACGACAGGCGATGCCGATGACCTGAAACGCTGGAGTAAGAAATGAGTGACCTGTCCCATCTGGATCATGACGGCCGCGCCCGTATGGTCGATGTCTCTGATAAGGCGGTCACAGCACGGACGGCCATTGCGCGCGGGCGCCTGGTGTGCGCGGCGGAAACCGTCGCGCTGGTGCGTGAAAACCGGACGCCGAAAGGGGCGGTGATCTCGACCGCCGAACTGGCCGGGATCATGGCCGCCAAGCAGACCTCCAACCTGATCCCGCTCTGTCATCCTTTGGCGCTCAGCAAGGCGGCCGTGCGAATTGCCATCAATGACGGCCTGCCGGGCTTCGATATCGAGGCCGAGGTCCGCACCACAGGTCAGACCGGTGTGGAGATGGAGGCGCTGACGGCCGCCAGCATAGCTGCGCTCACGCTTTACGATATGCTCAAGGCGGTCGATAAGGCCATGCGGATCGAAGGCATCGAAGTCACCGCCAAGAGTGGCGGTAAATCTGACTGGCCGCAGACATCCACAATATAAAAAAAAGCGCGGAAGGCAGGCACCTTCCGCGCCAGGATTTAAAACAGCCTGGCTTGCAAACCGATCCAAAGCCTGCGTCCGGTCTGGCCATAGCCGCCGGCCGTCTGGTAATGGGTATCACCCGCATTTTCGACGCGACCGTAGAGGCTTAAGGCGTTATTGAGCGCATAGTCGGCGCGCAGATCGGCCAGGTCATAGGCTTTCAGCATCCCTGTAAAAGCCGTGTCGAGACCTTCACCGACATGGCGCAGGCCGAGGCCAAAATTCAGCTTGTCTGTGGCTGTCCAGGTCAGGTCGATACTGCCCATCTGGTCCGGGCGGCGCGGCAACAGGCCGCCATTGCCGTCACGGGCGTGCAGGAAGCTGTAATTGCCACGCAGATGTAAGGAATCGGTCAGGTCTTTTGACAGTTCCAGTTCGACGCCGCGGGTCTCAGTCCGGCCGATATTGCCGTAGCAGCCGTAGGGTTGATCGGAACGGCAGCCGCTGTAGACGAAGTCGATCTGATCGCGCACCGAACGCGTGAACAGGCTGACGCTGAACAGGCCGCCGTCAAAGCCGTAATCGAGGCCGCCATCGAGCGTGATGGACTTTTCTTCCATCAGCGAGGCCGTGCCGTAATCGCTGTAGAGCTGATACAGGCTGGGCACCTTGACGCCTTGGCCTGCGCTGGCATGGAAGCGTAAGCGATCGCCCAGCGGCGCATTGATGGTCACCTGGGCGATGTCATTACCGCCGAAGGACGAAGCATCGTCGTGACGAGCACTCAGGGCCACGTCGAGTGGGCCGAAATCATGCGTCACCTGGCCATAGACGCTGGAAAGCGTTGAAGCCGCTCTGAGCGGCACGGGATTGGGATCCCAACTCGCCGGATAGGCGACGCGCATGGTATCGCGTTCATAGCTCAGACCGCCGAGCAGGCGGGTGGCGTCGCTGAGGCGGTAGCTGATGTGATAGTCGGCCGCTTCGATATGGCCGTTGGCGACGAAATTCGGCGTATGGTCGGGGTTGTAATTGTTGCTGTCATTGTCAGTGACGCTGACTGACAGAACCTGTTCGCCTTTCGTGAAGCGATGGGTGAGGGCTATAACCGACAGGGTGGTGTCGTTCTTGCCGAAATCGCCGGTATCGGTAAAATCATAGGGCGGCTGAGGGTTATACCCATCGAAATCGGTGCGGCTGTGGCTGGTGGTTGAAAATGCCTGGAGGCTGAGGGCCTCATTTATGTCGTAACGCAGCTTTCCGTTCAGCGTGGTTTGGGTGAAGCCGTCTTTTTCGCTGCCGCCGGCGAAGGCCGAGACGCCTCGATCATTGTAGGTGCTGCCCGACAGGCGCCAGGTCAGGCCGCCCCGTTTGCCGCCGATGCCGGCGCGGGCCGAGCCATATTCATCGAAACCTTCCACGCGCAGATCGCCTTCGAGCGGTCGGGTCGGGGTGCGCGAGGTGAGGCTGACCACGCCGCCCATGGCGCCGGAGCCCCACAGGGTGGAGAGCGGCCCGCGCAGGACTTCGACACGCGACGCATCGTCCGTGCTGACCAGACCGAGATTGGTACCGCCGCCGACCTGCGACGGGTCATTCAGGCGCACGCCATCCAGCATGTAAAGCGTGTGATCGGCGCCGGCGCCACGGATCGAGGCCGTGGTGGCAGAGCCAGGGCCACCGTTGCGGGCTAGGCTAAGGTCGGTGGTCCGCGTCAGCAGGTCGGCCACGAACAACGACTGGTACGACTTGATGTCGGCGTCGGTCAGGACATCGACGCTCTGGCCGATTTTGGAAACCGGCAGGGTTTCGCGGGTGATGGAGACGATCACCTCGGTCGGGGCCTCGTCGGCTTGCGCGAAAACAGGCAGGGCCAACAGGGCGGTGGAGAGGATAAGGGCGGTTTTGCGATGACGCATCTAGCGGTCTTTCAGTCAGAAACGAAAGCCGTAAAACGCGCATGACGAAGCCCGCGCCGGTTACGGCTCACAACGTATCGTCTCTCGGTTTTTTCAGACGCCATCATGTTTATCCGAAAAGTGGCAATCCACTTTTCGGCATGAGGCTTGAACCGCTCGCGCTGCACTTCCCGGCCACGCAAAGGACGACAGCCAAGGCAGGTCTCCTGACTTGCGCCTCGAACGCGGACGACGTCTTCCCGGTAATGACCAGTGACATGTGTCGCTCGCTCGGCGCTTACAGTTGCGGGGACAGTCTGGGTATCGCACCCAATTCCCTATTATCCCGCGGGTTTGATGCGCGGGCACCATTGGCACGCCGCCGCACTAGGGTGTTTGGTGCTGTGCGTCAAGCCATTCGTCGCACAGTCAGTTCTGCGCCGCATATTCCGCCGGGGTCAGGGTTTGCAGCGAAAGGGCATGGACCGGACCTGCCAGTTCTTCCGCCAGGGTGGTATTGATCAGGCGCTGGCGGGCCACTCGGTTCAGCCCTTCGAAGCGCTCGGATACCACACGCACGGAAAAATGACTCTCGCCCCCTTCACGCGCGCCCGCATGTCCACTATGTTTGGCGCTGTCGTCATGAATCTCCAATTGCTGCGGGGCGAGAGCCTGGTTGAGCTTCGCCTTCAGGCGGTCGGCTATGATTCCCATATTCTGCCTCACTTTCTGGGTATGGAACGGATGTCAGCGTCTTTTAAGATTTAAGGATCATATTTCAAGATATGAGCGAAGGATTTAAGTACAAGCCGCGTCTCGGTATGGATATGCGTATTCGCCCGCCAAAGGAAGGCGAGGAAAAAACACGTCGCGCCGAAGACGACGTGCTGCAACTCAAGCCCGGTGAAAAGCCGTGCGAATGGCCGGAGTGCCACAAAGCCGCCACGGCCAAGGCGCCGAAGTCGCGCGAAATGATGAACGAGCACTATAATTTCTGTATGGCTCATGCGGCTGAGTACAACAAGAACTGGAACTTCTTCGCCGGTATGAGCGAAGGCGAGGCCCGCCGACACCGCGAAGCCATTGCCACCGGTGATCGCCCGACCTGGGCCTTCCGCGCCTCGCGCGTCAGCCGTGAAGCCGCGAACTTCGCCACCAAGGGCACCAAGGCCGGCGGTTTCTACGATCCGCACAGCGTCTTTGGCGCCGGCGCGGCCCCGATGAAGGAAAAAGGCGTGCAGTCGGAACGCCAGTACGGCAAGATTGAGCGCGGCGCCTTTGCCGATCTCGATCTCGAAGTCGGCGCCACGGCGGAGCAGATTCGTGTGCGCTACACCGAAATGCTCAAGCGCTGCCACCCGGACAATAACGGCGGCGACCGCTCGGCCGAGGACAAGTTGCAACGCGTCATCAAGGCGTACAAGATTCTCAAGAAGATGTCGCTCGCCTAGGCGGTGTTTTCGCCCGTGGACGTCGCAGTCGTCGCTAGCGGGTATTATGTATACCCGCGTCGCTAGCCGGCTAGCCACGAACAAAAATCCCTCGCCTATGCGGTGCTCTCAATTTCTCCTCCCCTGCGAGGCGGGGGAGGTGGCAGCGCGAAGCCCTTTCGGGCTGGTGCCGCTGACGGAGGGGGCAAGCCCCTCACGTCCTATAAACTGCTGAAAAACGGATCGTCCGCCACGTCTCCACCCGGTTTGCGGAACAGATGGACGTGCATTCGCCGGCGCAGGGCAAAGCCCAGGCTTTCATAAAGCCCGATGGCTGGCGTATTTTCCGGCAGGACATTGAGAAACGGCACGCGGCCGTCGGCGACGATCCGTTTGCCCAAAATCGAGGTCAGGCGCCGGGCATGGCCGCGTCCCTGAAAATCCGGATGGACGCAGATGGCGCTGATCTCGGTGAAATCCGCAGGCTTCATGCGTTCGCCCGCCATGGCCGCCAGCCGGCCGGCTTCAAAGACGCTGATATAGTTGCCCATTTCGATGGTGCGCTGGCCAAACGGGCCTGGCTTCATCAGGGTGGTCAGGGCGATCATTTCGTTGACGTTTTCAGGCGTCAGCGGCTGGGCGTCATCAGCTACATCGGCAGGACGGAAATCATAACCCGCCATTTGCAGGATGGGGAAATGCACCAGCAGATCCAGGCCCTCAGGTGTTGCCAGTTCTTCCGGTGACCACAGCACGGCGGTCTCGCCTTCAGCCATCCGCTCGGCCAGAACGGGCAAGGCGTCGGGGGTTTCAATGGCCGCAAAAGGGGAAACGTCCGCCGGATAGCGCCGCACAGGCCCATCGCCGATGGCCAGATGGGAATGGCGGCCGGCGAGGGCCGACCAGGCGGGATTGTCGAGTTCAGTGATTTTCATAGAGGGGCATCTAGCAGAAATCGGATTCGGCTGCTGCCGGAATCTTGCGCTATAAATGGCTATGGAGGCGCATATGAACAATATTCTGAAAGGCGGCTGCCAGTGCGGCGCCATCCGCTTTGAAGTGACCGGTCCGCTGCCGGACGCCTCGATTTGTCATTGCCGCATGTGCCAGAAGGCGTTCGGTAATGTCTTCGCGCCGTTGGTCTCGGTGCGCGGCACCGATTTCCGCTGGACGAAGGCGGAGCCGAAGCGTTTTGCCTCCTCCAATCTGGTCAATCGCGGCTTTTGCCCTAAGTGCGGCACGCCCCTGACCTATGAAGCGCCGGACGGCATGGCGATTTCTATTGGCGCTTTCGATCATCCGGAAGCCCTGGAACCGCATATACAATATGGAGTGGAAGCCAGGATCAAGTGGCTCGATCATGTCAATGACTGGCCAGGACTTACCACGCTAGAGGATATTGAAGCCGCGCCGTTTCTCGATAAGCTGGTCAGCTATCAGTACCCGGACGGGCCTTAAGCAAAAAACTTCGCGCGGCGCGAAATTACGGGTTGTTTCCTGACCTCTAAAGTCTTAGCTGAAACCCGTACATCCTTGCCGCCGAAAGCCTGATTATATGTCCGCCGAGCTTGAATATCCCGATCCGCTGCTGTCCCATGTGCCCGATAAAAAGGTCAATGTCCGTGACGTATTCGGTATTGATATCGACATGCAGGTGCCGGCCTTCACGCACCGTGACAGCCATGTGCCGGATATTGACGAGGCCTACCGCTTCGATCCGCAGACAACCCAGGCCATCTGCGCCGGTTTCGCCTTTGATCGCCGCGTCATGGTGCAAGGCTTCCACGGCACTGGCAAATCGACCCATATCGAGCAGATCGCCGCGCGTCTGAACTGGCCTCTGGTCCGCGTCAATCTCGACAGCCATGTATCGCGGATCGACCTGATCGGCAAGGACGCCATTGTGCTGAAGGACGGCCAGCAGGTCACCGAGTTCAAGGAAGGCATCCTGCCGTGGGCCTTGCAGCGTCCGGTCGCCCTGGTGTTTGATGAATACGACGCCGGTCGCCCGGACGTGATGTTCGTCATTCAGCGCGTGCTGGAAGCGCAGGGCCGCCTGACCCTGCTTGACCAGAACAAGGTGATCAAGCCGAATCCGTTCTTCCGCCTGTTCTCGACGACCAATACCATCGGTTTGGGCGATACAACCGGCCTTTACCACGGCACCCAACAGATCAACCAGGGCCAGATGGACCGCTGGTCGCTGGTGACCACGCTCAACTATCTCAGCCACGAAGCCGAGGTCGAGATCGTGCTGGCCAAGGTGCCGGAGTTCAATACACCAGAGAAGAAGGGCGTCATCGACGCCATGGTGCGCGTGGCGGATATGTCGCGCTCGGCCTTTGCCAATGGCGATATCTCCACGGTCATGTCGCCGCGGACGGTCATCACCTGGGCCCAGAACACTCTGATCTTCAACAATGATCCCGAACTGGCCTTCCGCCTGTCCTTCCTCAACAAGAGCGATGAACTGGAACGCCATACCCTGGCCGAATTCTATCAGCGCGCCTTCGGCACCGATGTGAAGGAATCGGCGCTGAAGGTGAAGGTGATCTAATTTTCTCCTTCCCATGATAATGGGGAGGGGGACCACGAAATGGTGGAGGGGCGCCCCTCCGTCATTTGCTACGCAAATGCCACCTCCCCATTGTCATGGGGAGGAGAGGATACAGTCCCCATGGCCCAAAAGCCGACCATCCTGTCCGAACCATTCAAGAAGGCGCTGGTGCATTCCACCCGGGCGCTTGCGGAGGATTCCGAGCTTGAGGTGGTCTTCGGCTCGGACGGTCCGCGCCTTGATGGCCAAAAGCTGATTTTGCCACATCCGCCGCGTGACCTGGCGCCGAAGCTGGCCCAGCGTGTGCGCGGACAGGCCGACCGTCTGGCCCTCAAGTGCGCCCATCACGACGATGCCATTCATGCTCGTGCCCGTCCGCGTGACGATATCAGCGCTGATGCCTTCGATGCACTGGAAGAGGCGCGTCTGGAAGCGATCGGCGCCCGCGCCATGGCGGGGGTGCGCGCTAATTTGCTGGCGGCTCAGGAAGGTGATCTGGAACGCTCGGGCCTCTATCGCAAGGAAGACAAGGCCGAGATCGGCCTGCCGGAAATCCTCGGTCTGATGGCGCGCGAAGCGGTCACCGGCGATCCGATTCCGCATTCCGTGCAGCGCGTGGTCAATCTGCTGCGCGCCGAGATCGAGGAAAAGACTGGCGACGGACTGGAAAAGCTGGCTGCGCTGATCCACGACCAGAAGGCTTTCAATAAACAGGCGCGTCATATCCTGACGGCGCTCGACCTGAAGGACGACAGCCAGGACGCCGAGGACGAGAAGGACGAAGGCGAGGAGGGCGAGAGCGAAGGCGACAGCCCGAAGGAAGATGCGCCCGAAAAGGATGAGCAGGACGACAGCCAGTCGCAACAGGACCAGCCGGAGGAACAGACCGGCCAGGACCAGCCGCAGGAGGGCGAGGACGACTACACCCAGATGCAGGGCGACCCGCAGATGGCGTCCGAATCCTCGACCGATGAGACGCCTGATGGCGAAGCCGGTGAGGCCGAGCGCCGCGAGAACGATCAGCCGGACGCCAATGTCAAAAAGGACTACGAGGTCTACACTAAACAGTTTGACGAGATCATCACGGCAGAGGAACTGTGTGATCCGGAAGAGCTGGAGCGCCTGCGCGGCTTCCTGAACGCGCAACTGGCCAATATGGCCTCGGTCGTGTCGCGCCTCGCCAACCGTCTGCAAAGGAAGCTGCTGGCCCAGCAGAGCCGTTCCTGGTCATTCGATCTCGAAGAAGGCGTACTCGATGCCGCCAAGCTGACGCGGGTGATCACTGACCCTTCCGCGCCGCTCAGCTTCAAGCAGGAAAAGGACACCGAGTTCCGTGACACGGTGGTGACCCTGCTGCTTGATAATTCCGGCTCTATGCGTGGCCGGCCGATTATGGTGGCCGCCATCTGCGCCGACGTTTTGGCTAGGACCCTGGAGCGCTGCGGCGTCAAGGTCGAGATTTTGGGCTTTACGACGAAAGCCTGGAAGGGCGGCCTGTCGCGCGAAGCCTGGGTGCGGGCGGGCAAGCCGGCCAATCCGGGGCGTCTGAACGACCTGCGCCACATCATCTACAAGGCCGCCGATAATCCCTGGCGCCGGACGCACAAGAACCTCGGTCTGATGATGCGCGAAGGGCTGCTGAAAGAGAATATCGACGGCGAGGCCCTGCAATGGGCCTATTCGCGCCTGGCGGGTCGGCCGGAGCAGCGCAAGATCCTGATGGTGATTTCGGACGGCGCGCCGGTCGATGATTCGACGCTTTCGGTCAATTCGGGCCACTATCTAGAAAACCATCTGCGCAAAGTGATTACTGATATCGAGACCGCCCATCGTGTGGAACTGGTCGCCATCGGTATCGGCCATGACGTGACGCGCTATTACAAGCGCGCCCTGACCCTGATCGATGTCGAACATCTGGCCGGCGGGCTGATGGATAAGCTTACCGAACTCTTTGAAGAGAAATAACTCTTTAGCCACATGACACAGCTATTTCTTGAGCATAAAGTTTATAAACCGAAGGCTGACGGTGTGCAGATTTACATCTGTCAGGAAAAGATCGGGCGCAATTTATTCGCCGTTCAGTTATCGACGTTTGCGAATGAAGATAACGCTGTTGCGGCAATGGATCAGCATAACCATTACCAGGCAGACATGTTGGTTAGCTTCATATCTAATCCAGATATTGAATGGTTTGCGACGGTAGAAGAGGCAATTGCGGCCCATGATGAAGACTTCAACTAGCATTTTCCTTGGTCTTGCCCTTCTCGCCACCTCGGTCCATGCCGAGCCCTTGCCATACCTGCAAAAGCCCACTGTCAGTTTTCGTGCCTTGAAGGGCAGCGACCCGAAACCGGTCAATCCGAAGGTGCGCTATGTCGGTGGTTATGAACTGGTGGCAAAAGGCACATCCGAACTGGTGGGCCTGTCCGATCTGCACATCTTCTCCGATGGCGACACGCTGAAAGTGGAAGCCGTCAGCGATTTCGGCACCATGGCGCAATTCGATCTCAAACCGGATGGCAAGGGCGGCTATCTTGACAGTCCTTTGGAAATCGATCCTTTGCTCGATTCTGATGGCAAGCGTTTCGCTTATAAGACTGAAGCCGATTCGGAGGGGATGACGGTCGATCCGTTAAGGGGAGATCGCTATGTCTCTTTCGAGGGGCATCAGCGTGTAATGAAATTTGCCGCACCGGGAAAAGTCGTTCCCTGGAAGCGGGCCGGCGAAACCCTGCCATTGGGTGGACTGCCGAGCTTTCCGCCGAACCTCGGCATGGAGGCGGTCACCTATATCCAGGAACCGAAGGGCGATGCCCTGCTGATCGGTGTCGAAGGGGGCGGCTTCTGGCGCTGCGGGCTGGCCCTGAACACCTGCACGGAAATCCACGGTCCCGCCACGCCTGGTTTCCTCTATATGATGACATCGCTGGCTGTCGTCGATTACGGCGATCCGCGCCGCGGTCACGATATTCTGGGGCTTTATCGCTATTACGACCCCATCACCGGGCCGCGCAATATACTTCGCCTGCTGCATCTGGAAGGCGACACGCTCACTGTGGTCAGCGACATGGTCAAGATCACGCCGCCCCTGCCGGTCGATAATTTCGAGGGCGTGGCCTCGGTCAAAACCGCGACCGGATATCGCGTATTCCTGGTCAGCGACAGCGTGAAGGCGGACGGCATGTCCAAACTGCTCGTCTTCGACTGGACACCCTGATCGCCAAATGAAAAGCCCTGAACCGAGGTTCAGGGCTTTTCATTTTGTTCGGTATCCCGCAGGGATTAAGCGGCGGTTTCGGCCAGCTTGTCCTTGATCTGCTTCTTCAGGCGGCGAGCGCGGATCGACAGGTTGGCGTCGTCAGCCTTGACGATGAAGGCATCCAGGCCGCCCTTGAAGTCGAGCGTGCGCAGGGCGGCGTTCGAGATCTTCAGACGGAAGGTCGCGTTCAGCGCGTCCGATTGCAGGTTGATCTGGCGAAGCGACGGCAGAAAGCGGCGCTTGGTCTTGATGTTCGAGTGGCTGACGCTGTGGCCGACCATAGGACCGACACCGGTCAGTTCGCAACGACGCGACATGGGATTTACCTTGTTAAACGAGTATGTGAGCGCGTCCGGACACCTGTCCGTCGCGCGAGAGGCGGTTCTATAGGCAAATGAGCGGGGGAGGTCAAGGGTAAAACGGCATTTTTGCCTTGTCATTCCAGCAAAAAAGCCTTCCGGAACTCCGGAAGGCTTTTCATTTTCAAAACCGGAGAAAGGCTTAGGCGGCCTTGGTCAGGTTCTTGTTGAGGATGGCCACGGCCGAGTCGCGGTCGATCTTTTCGATGGCCGCCACTTCGCGGGCCATGCGGTCGAGGGCCGATTCATAGAGCTGGCGCTCAGAGTAGGACTGCTCGGGCTGGCTGTCGGAGCGATAGAGATCGCGGACGACTTCGGCCAGCGAGACCAGACAGCCGGAATTGATCTTGGCTTCATATTCCTGGGCGCGGCGCGACCACATGGTGCGCTTGATACGGGCGCGGCCCTTGAGGGTGACAAGGGCTTGCGACATGATGGCTTCGTGGGCGAGATGGCGCAGGCCGGCCACCTTGGCCTTCTTGGTAGGCACGCGCAGGGTCATCTTTTCATGGTCGAAGGTAACCACATACACTTCCAGAGTGTAGCCAGCCACTTCCTGGGTCTCGATCGCCGCAACCTGGCCCACGCCATGGGCAGGATAGACGACCTTGTCGCCTACGGTGAAATCATGACGGGAAAGGGTGAGGGTGTCGGACATGGCGAACCTTTCGAGAGGTTGGGGCAAACCGGCGGACAATCGGGTCTCATAGGCGTCAAGGCGTCTCGCTCCAGCAACCGGGGAGGGGCTGAAGGTTACGCATGAGCGCACAAAATCATCCTCAGGAGAGCCCTCATGGGGATGATGGATGTGCGCTATTTCTCAACTAAGACAAGGTTGTCATCCGACCTGCGTCGATGGTGCATTTAAAACCCGCGCGAAGCGCAGGTTTGAACGCCTGAAACAAACGAAGATTTGCGCGGATCGTGTGGTCTGGGTTTATCCGTGAAGGACAAAAAGCGGGCCGTGCGACTCTTGCAATATGACACGTATATCACAAATTTACGGCGAAATAAAGGGCGGGTGCGTTAGCGCTCACACAGGCTGCCACATCAGCAGCAGCGTAGCGCAGAGAAGCGCCGCTTGAAAGCGTGCTGCGAAATAAACCTTGTGAATAAAGGCTTTTTTACTGCCTTTATGGCGAAAAACCTGTGTGCCGATCAAGGCGTCTGGCCATCCGCCGAGCCAGCAGAGAGCCAAAAGCGTTCGTTCGGAAATGCGTTTTCTCACATAACGGCGTTTCTTTTATCAAGTCGCCAGGCGTGCCATGTCATAAGATTGATAAGCGCGCCATAAAGCAGAAACGTGGGCCACAGAGGCAAGCGGCTTACTTGCCGTCGGCTTATTTGCCATCTCCGGGCTTTTCGGAGAAGTATTTCTCGAACTTGCCGGTTTCGCGCTCGTAGTCCTCGCGGTCGGCCGGCGGGGTGCCCTTTTCCGAGATATTGGGCCAGATGGCGGCGTATTTAGTGTTGATCTCCAGCCACTTGGTGCCTTCGTCCTCGGTATCCGGCTTGATGGCGTCGACCGGGCAGACTTCCACGCAGTCCATGAACTTGCACTTCACGCAAGGGTCCATAACGATGTAGGTCATAGTCTAAAGCCTCGATTACAAACTTGGAATGTGTGCGTCATGCTCAGATAAGGCCGCTGTGTCAAGAGTCCGGCGGCAGTGGAAACCCGATTTGTTCTAATTCGAGGCATTAGTATCCGTGTCAGCCGCCGCAGAGGCTTGTCGGTAAAGGCTTTGGGCTTCAGTTGCGGGTCCGCGTCGTTCGCCGGCATCCTGCACGATAATGTCGAACAGGCGGGTGCCTATGGCGAAGATCAGCCGGTCACCGGGCCTGACGGAGGCGGAGGCCTTTTCGATACGCGTCACCCTGCCGAAGCGCTCCAGCCGGATATGGCCGCTTTCGCAGGCCCTGGCCGAGAGGGCGCGGGTCTTGAAGAAGCGCGCGCGCCACAGCCATACGTCAAGCCGGACTGAAGAAGTTTCTGTCTGCATGACCTGAATATTGAGATGCAGTGCCTGTATGTCAAACGGCTCTTGTGATCAGGCTATCCTCCGCTATAGTCCTGTAATCGATATCAATGCCCCGCTTTCAGAGGGCAGATTGGGAGAAGACCATGAAGATCAGTAAACTGATGATGGCCGTATCATGCCTGTCTCTGATGGCGGGAGCGGCGGCCGCCGAGCCCAACTTGAAGCTCAATGACAAGGGCTATTTCGAGGCGCCGGGACTTAACGTCACGGTCTTTGCCGACATTTACCCGGATGGCCACCAGACCGGAGTGACCGTTATCCAGCACGGTGTGCGCGTGGCGGCCAATGGCGATCTGCGGCTGGAGCCGTCTCCAGGCCAGTGGTCGCCCATGCCGGCGGGCGACGGCAAGCCGGTGGTCGATGCCGCGACCAATTCGGTCAGCCAGGCACTGCACTATCCGGACGAGTCGAAGAACCGCAAAGGCTTCAATCCGATCGCTTATCCCGATCTGAATTTCAGCTACCATGTGCGCGTCACGCCGTTGGAGGGAAACGCTTTCCAGGTGTCGGTTGATCTGGACAAGCCCTTGCCGAAAGATTGGGAAGGCAAGGTCGGCTTTAACTTCGAGTTGTTCCCGACCGATCTCTTCGGCAAGTCGTGGCTGATGGATGCGCAATCGGGTATTTTCCCGCGCCAGGCCAATGGCGGCATGGAAAATGACCATGGCCAGACCATCACCGCGCCTCTGGCCGAAGGCAAATCCCTGACTGTGGCGCCCGAAAGCCCGCTACAGCGCATGACGATCCGGAGCCAGACCGGCGAACTGGAACTGATCGACGGCCGCGGTAATTTCAACAATGGCTGGTATATTGTTCGTGAAATCACCAGACCGGGCGCCACAAAGGATGCCATCACCTGGACGATCACGCCGAATGTCGATCCCGACTGGCGCTACACACCGGTGGTGCAGGTCAGCCAGGTCGGTTATAGGCCGGATCAGGCCAAGACCATCGTCATTGAGCAGGATAAGCGCGACACCCAGGCCGATCCGCTGGTGCTCTACCGCATGACGGCGAACGGACGTGAGGAGGTCGCGCGCTATACGCCGAAACCCTGGGGGCAGTTCCTGCGTTATAACTACCTGACGGCCGACCTGACGGCGGTGAAAGACCCCGGCATGTACGAACTGGAATATCGCGGCGAGGCGACGGGTGTCTTCCGTATCGCCGAAGATGTCTACGACCGCCATGTCTGGCAGCCGACCCTGGAATATTTCCTGCCTGTCCAGATGTGCCATATGCTGGTCAAAGAGAAGTACCGCACCTGGCATGGCCTCGACCACGAGGACGATGTCCGCATGGCGCCCGTCAATTTTAATCATTTCGACGGCTATCTGCAGGGTGGTTCGACGCTTACGAAATACCAGCCGGGCGATCATGTGCCGGGCTTGAATTCCGGCGGCTGGCACGATGCCGGCGACTACGACCTGCGCGTCGAAAGCCAGATGGGCACGGTGTGGCTGCTGTCGAAGATGGTTGAGGAGTTCGGTCTGGATTACGATGCCACTACGATCGACGAGGCGAAAAAGGTTACTGAAATCCATCAGCCCGATGGCCGGAACGATGCCCTCCAGCAGATCGAGCATGGCCTGCTGTCGGTGCTCGGCGGCTATAAGGCGCTCGGCCGCACCTATCGGGGCATCATTGAGCCCGGTCTGGCGCAATATACCCTGCTCGGCGATATCTCGACCCAGACCGACAATCTCGACTACGATCCGACGCTGAAACCGGGCGAAAGGACGGCCAGGACTTCATCCATTCCGGACGACCGCTATGTCTTCACCGAGGATAATCCCAACCGTGAACTGACGACAGCGGCGCAACTGGCGACGGCGGCACGCGTCCTGACCCCGACCAATCCGAAAATGGCCGCCGATGCCCTGGCGGCGTCGCGCGATCTTTATGACAAGGCCTATGATCGCGCCACGGATTTGCAGGCGAAGGTCTTTGTGCTCTCCGAGCTAGCGCAGACGACGCATGATTCCGCGGTCCTGAAACGGTTGGTGGCGCTAAAACCGGAAATCGTCGCCCATATCGACCAGACCGGCGCGGTACTGGCTTCGGCCATGCCGCTGATCAGGGACAAGGCGTTCAACCGGGATGTCGGTGCGGCGGTGAAGGCCTGGCAGGCTAAACTGACCGACGAGGCCACCAAGACGCCCTATGGCGTCCCTTACGTGCCCTATATCTGGGGCGCCGGCTGGGATATCCAGAAGTTCGGCGTCGACCAGTATTTTATCCGCAAGGCATGGCCGCAATATACGCCTGACGCCCTGCAGATGGAGGCGCTGAACTTCGTGCTGGGCGTCCATCCGGGCGAGAACACCGCGTCCTTTGCTTCCGGAGTCGGGGCAAAATCGGCCACTACCGCCTATGGCGCCAACCGCGCCGACTGGTCCTATATCCCCGGTGGCGTCATTTCCGGTACGGCCCTGATCCAGCCCGACCTGCCGGAACTGAAAAAATGGCCCTATTTCTGGCAGCAGACGGAATACGTCATGGGCGGCGGCGAGACCAATTATATGTTCCTGGTTTTGGCGGCAGCGCAGAAGCGTTAACTGTCATGGGCTTGTCACGCGGTATGTCCATAAGCGGACTCCCAAAAGGAGACCTGCCTATGCGCTCGCTGATAGTCCTGCTTGCCCTGTTTGCCGCCACTTCGGCCGCCGCCGAACCACGCCTGATCGCAGCGCTGGATATTGATGTCTAGCGGCATGACCTGGCGGTTCAAACGGCTGGTACACTGGAAGACGGTGTGTCGGGCAATATCCTCGGCGGCCTGGGCTCCGGCCTGGCCTATGCAGGGGGTGATGCCTTCCTGATGCTGCCTGATCGTGGGCCGAATGCCACGCCTTATGACGTCTCGGTCGATAACGCCACACGCTATTATAACCGGTTCCATAGTTTCCGTTTCCAACTTGGACCTTCGAGTACTGGCCTGCCTTTTACAGTCAAGGAAACGCTTGAGGCTACAACTCTGCTGTGGAGCCCCACACCTTTGACCTATAAAGGCGAGGCGCCGGCACTCAATGCCGCGGGCCGTTTCTATTTCAATGGCCGTTCCGACCAGTTCGATGCGGCTGAGGGCTCGACCAATCCGGACAATGCCCGGTTTGATCCAGAGGGCATCCGCGTCTCAGGCGACGGCAAGAGCGTTTTCGTTTCGGATGAATACGGGCCGTATCTCTATCAGTTCGATCGCGCCACGGGCCAGCGCCTGAAAAGCTTCGCCCTGCCGTCTAAATTCGCGGCATCGCACCTATCCTCGAAAGGCGAAGCCGAAATCGCCGGCAATGACAGCGGCCGCGTGGCCAACAAGGGTATGGAAGGCCTGGCGATCACCCCGGATGGCAAGACCTTGGTCGGTATCATGCAAAGTCCGCTGGCGCAGGATGGCGGCACCAGGGCGCCTTATGTGCGTATTGTCACGGTCGATATCGCCAGGGGTGCCACGCACGAATATGCCTATGGCCTGAACAATACCGGTACGGCGGAAAAGCCGAAATATGCCGGTATCAGCGAGATCGTGGCGGTCAATGACCACCAGTTCCTGGTCGATGAGCGCGATGGCAAGGGGCGCGGCGCCGGCGGTGAACCGGTTTTCAAGAAATTGTTCCTGATCGATCTGAAAGGTGCCGCCGATGTCAGCGACCTGAGCGGTGCCGAGGCCCTGGCCGGCAAGACAGTGACCAAGACGGTGTTCCTCGATATGGTCGCGGCCCTGAAAGCCGGTGGCGTGGTTACGGATGCCATTCCGGAAAAGATCGAGGGCGTCACCTTTGGCCCGGACGTTACGCTGAATGGGGGCGTCACCCACACCCTGTGGATCGCCAGCGACAACGACTTCCTGAGCACGATTGACGGCAAGCCCAATCCCAACAGTATCTATGTGTTCGGTTTCAGCGATGCCGATCTGCCGGGTTATGTACCGCAGGTGCTGGCGCAGTAACTCTATATGTGCTAACGAATTTCACGTCTCAGATTGTTGGCAAGAGACCAGGCTTTCGACCTCAAACTGTCGAGTTGCTCGTTTTCTTCAATGGGTAATTTTCCATCCTGGCTAAGGATAAGGTCATTTAACGATTCCATTCCGCCAAACATACTCAGAAATTGTTGCAAGCCATAAGCGTCAGACTTTTCGATATTATCAGCCGCCTGTTTCACGCGTGCTGCCCAAGTGTTGATGCCTTGTTGAAAGAGCAAAGTTTGCAGGCCCCGCAAGCTTCCAGAAATTCAGCGACATCGGGATGCTGCATTATCAGTCCTGCTCGACCTTTTCGGCCAACCGGGCGCGCAGGTCGGCGAATGGCGAGTAGGGATTAACCGCCGGTTCTTTGCGAGACTGATCCTTATGCGGCCGTTCCGGGCGCTGGCCACCTTGCGGCCTGCCCTTGCGAGGGGGCTTGCCTTCACCGCGTTCGCTGGAGTCTTTTGGCGCCTTGCGTTCCGAACGTTGTCTTTGCAGTTTTTCACGCGGCGGGCGCGGCTCAAATGACTTATGCCGCCAGCCTAGCAACTGGATTTCGCGGGTTTCCGTTACGGGCGACGTTTCGGCCGCGACTTCGGGCACTTCCGGCAGGGCTTCAACCGTCGGTTCAGCGGTCGCTTCAACAGCGGTTTCGGTCTCAGCGGCTGTTTCTGCCGGCACTACGTCTACGGTATCGGTCGGACTCTCAGGCACGGCGGTCGCCTTGCCCTTGCGACGTCGGCGACGCTTCTTGCCTTCTGCTGTCGCTTCCCCGGCGACAGGCGTGACCACGACCGTTTCGGTGATGGTGATGGGCTCGACCTTGACCAGGCCCAGGGCCTGCATCAGCTTGTCGCGCTGCTTGTCTCCCAGGGCGAGGACAGCGAAGGCATCTTCCCTCACATAGGTTGCCCCCTTTTGCCACTGGCCGTGGTTCATGATCTTGTCGAGTTGCGACAGGGTCTTGAGCGCCACCGCGCCGTAATCATCCAGCAGCAACTGGCCACGCAGGCTGTGCTTGCGCTGTGGATGGTCGGCGGGGTTTTCGCCCTTGCCGAACGCTTGCAGCAGCGGCCGGAGTTTCGGGCTTTGTATATCGGGCAGGAACCAGGCGTAGCGATGGCCGGCGATTCCCAATGCCTTAAGCGCGGCCTTGTCTTCCGGCGATAGCTTGAGCGCCTCGTCACGCGCCATGACGCCGCCGTTTTCATAGAGCCGGAAGGCGATGGCGCGGACATTGGCCGACATGCTCTCGTCATCAGCCACCTGCTTCATCTTGTAGAGGCTTTTCAGACCCGATTGCGCGGCCTGCCGCACATAATCGGTCAGACGCTTGAGCGCGCGTTCGGACAGCACCGGATGGTCCGGCGCGTCGATCAGCTTTAGGCGCGGATTGAACCAGTCCGAAGGCTCAATACGGGCCACGGGTTCCTTTTGCCACAGCACATCGTGGTTGCGGATCTGGAAGGTTTTTGAGGCGCTTTGCGCCAGATCGCGCAGGCGATCGAGCAGCAGAGGCTTTATGGCGCGGTTGGCCGCCTGGCGCAGGGCCTTGTCGGCGACCAGGCTCTCGCTGCCGGAGGGGCGGAAGCTCAGGCCCTTGACCTCGCCGACCACATGGCCTTCGATGATTACCTGGCCTTCGGGCGTGACTTCCGGACGCGGCGCTTCCTCGGCGTCGAGCGCCTTCAGAAGCGCGCTGGTCCGGGCATCGATAAAGCGCTGCATCAAGGCTTCGTGCAGCTTGTCGGACAGACGTTCTTCGAGATCGCGCGTGGTATCGCGCCAGTGCTCGGTGCGCGCCAGCCAGGCGCCGCGATTGGCGATATAGGAGAGGGTGCGCACGCCGGAAAGGCGCGAGGACAGGGTATCGATATCACCATCCATATGATCGAGATCGCGCAAGGCGCCCTCGAACCAGTCTTCAGCGATAAAGCCACCGGGGCTGAGGCGCGACCAGAACAGGTGCGATACCAGCTTCAGGTGCTCGTCGAAACCGATCTTGCGGAAATCCGGCAACTGGCAGGCTTCCCACAGGATGCGCAGGGACACCGGGTTCTTGATCTTGGCGGCGATGTCTTCGTCCTGACTTAAGGCGCGCAGCGATTTTTCGTCGAGCGCCTCCTTGGCCAGGTGCAGGCCGATGACGTGCGAAGGCTCGGTCAGGCTTTTCAGCAGGGCGTCGAGCGTCGAGAAGTCGAGCTTGTGGTTCCGCCACTGGGCGGCATCGAGCGGCGTGAAGATATGGTTTTCCACAGCGTGGACCAGATCCTCATCCAGTTCGTGGCACTCACCGGTGACACCAAAGGTGCCGTCATTCATATGGCGGCCGGCACGACCGGCAATTTGGCCGATCTCCTGCGCGGTCAGGTGGCGCGTATGTTTGCCATCAAATTTCGAGAGGCCCGAAAAGGCGACATGCTGGATGTCCATGTTCAGGCCCATACCGATGGCATCGGTCGCAACCAGGAAATCGACCTCACCCTTCTGGAACAGTTCAACCTGAGCGTTGCGCGTCTTGGGGCTGAGGCTGCCCATGACGACTGCCGCGCCGCCGCGCTGGCGGCGGATTAGCTCGGCGATGGCGTAGACCTTCTCGGTCGAGAAGGCAACGATAGCGGTGCGCTTGGGCAGGCGGGTCAGCTTCTTTGGGCCGGAATAGGTCAGCGAAGACAGACGCTCGCGCATCATGATCTCGGCGCCGGGAAAAAGCCGGTGAAACAGCGGCGCGAAGGTCTTGGCGCCGAGAAACAGCGTCTCGAAGCGGCCGCGGGCGTGCAGCAGGCGATCGGTGAAGACATAACCGCGCTCAGTATCGCCGCAAAGCTGGATTTCATCGACGCACAGGAAGTCGACCTGACGCTCCAGCGGCATGGCCTCGACCGTGCAGATGAAATAGGACGGCAGGCGCGGAATGATCTTTTCCTCGCCGGTAATCAGGGCCACCGCGTTCGGCCCCTTGGTCGCCACCACGCGCTCGTAGATTTCACGCGCCAGCAGGCGCAGGGGCAGGCCCATCATACCGGAAGCGTAGCCGCACATGCGCTCGATGGCGTAGTGGGTCTTTCCGGTATTGGTGGGACCGAGCACGGCCATCAGCTTGGCGTCGCTGACGGCGTGGATGAGGGGGCGGGGCTGGTGGGGGGCGATCTCTGACACGGTGCATAAATAGGCGTGCGACCGTCATTTGGAAAGCGCTAATCGCAAATCTGAACGAGGTGTTACCGGATTGCTGAACGGCGCGGAAACAAACCGTGTCCGAATCACTGACGCCGGCCGATACCTGTTCTGTTCTCTACCACATATGGTGTCCGCAAATCAGTTTAACCATATGCGGCGCGCAGTGGATAAATCGGCGCGAAAAATATCCGGCCCTTGCATCCCGTTGAAGAGGACGTGTAAAGAGGCGAGGCGTGGCCCCTTAGCTCAGCCGGATAGAGCAAGGCTTTCCTAAAGCAGAGGTCGGGGGTTCGAGTCCCTCAGGGGTCGCCATCTCTGTGCGTTAGCATTAAGACACGCAGATTTTAGCGTTAAGACACGCAGATTTGCCCACTCAGAATTGATTTTGAAGGATTTCGCTACCTAAAATATATATTTTTGGGTGTCGATGCCGCCCGAAACGCGCAGAAAACGCGCAAATTTCAGTCGCTAAGAGGGCCTTCAAAACGAACAGCACCTGCCGGGTTTTGGCCCGAAGGCGACATGGGCCCCCGCCCCGCGACATCCAGGGCGATCTGCTGTTCGATCCCAACCGCCATACGCGCGTCCAGCCGATCCATTACACGGCGGAAGGCGTGCCCGATTTTGGTTTACCTGTCATGATTGGCCTACTGGCGGACACCTGACCACTCTCAAATACTCTGACAAAAAGAGCGGATGCGGGATATGCTCGGATCCGCTCTTTTCGTTCACATGTGAGTTTTTCACATAAAAAACAGCAAAAAATGAAAATTAACAGCACCAGTAAATTGCGCTTGCTGCTCGTTTTCAGCGGTGATACATGTTTTTTGTCTGAGTAAAAGCGCACAACAAGGCGCCGCCGGGCAAGATACAGGGAGCAGGCGCGTGAGCGGCATAGAGATCAGGAATGTCAGCAAGGCCTATGGCCAGGTGTCTGTTCTGGACGATATTTCCTTATCCATCGCGGAGAACGAGTTTATCGCCTTCCTGGGGCCATCGGGCTGTGGAAAATCGACCTTGCTGCGCATGATCGCGGGGCTGGAAGAGGTCGATGGCGGGGAAATCCATATCGGCGAGCGCCGGGTGGATAACCTGCCGCCGGGCGCGCGTGGCGTCGCCATGGTGTTCCAGAACTACGCCCTCTATCCGCACATGACCATCGCCGACAACATGGCGTTCGGTCTGAAGAATATCGGCATCAGGAAGGATGAAATCAGCCGCCGTGTCGATGAGGCGGCGCGTATCCTGGAACTGGAGCCCTATCTTGGCCGCAAGCCGGGTGAACTGTCCGGCGGCCAGAAGCAACGCGTCGCCATTGGCCGTGCCATTGTGAAAAAACCTGCGTTATTCCTGTTCGATGAGCCGCTGTCGAACCTGGATGCCGCCCTGCGAATGCGGACGCGGCTGGAACTGGCGCAACTGCGACGGCGTTTGAAGGCCACCATGATCCTCGTGACCCACGATCAGGTCGAGGCCATGACCCTGGCTGACCGGATCGTGGTAATGAAGGACAAGATCATCCAGCAGGTCGGCACGCCGATGGAGATCTACAGCCGGCCGGCCAATGTGTTCGTGGCTGGCTTTGTGGGCTCGCCGCCGATGAATATCATGAAAACGGAGATCGCCAACGAGGCCGGTTTTGCGGCGGTCACCTTGGGTGGCCACACAGGTATCCGCACCGGCATTCGCATGGACAGCCTGCCGACTTCAGATCACTGGCGGGTGGGCCTGCGACCGGAAGCCATCCGCATCGGTGTTCCGGACCAGAGTGACCTCAACGCGATTGTCGAGTTCGTCGAGCGCCTGGGTGAACGCACCCTGGTCTATGCGAAACTGGAAGATGGCACAGCGGTGACGGCCGAAGATTCCGGCCTGTCGCGTGTCCGCATGGGCGATGCCGTTGGCCTGAAACTGAATGCCACGGCCGCGCATCTCTTTAGCGCACAGGGCGTGGGCTATCACGCGGACGGTGTGGAATGACCGCGGTCGCCCGCAAAAAGGCTGATTGGTCGAACGCGCTGTTCGTGGCGCCGTTCCTGTTCGTCTATCTCAGCTTGCTGATCTATCCGCTGCTGTCGGGCATGTTCCTCAGCCTGTTCAAGGCCGACCTTTTCGGTGGCCGTGAATTTGTCGGGCTGGAGAATTTCAGCCGTCTGCTGCGCGATGATGTCTTCCTGCAGGCGGTGGTCAACACGTTTTACTTCGTCCTGCTGACCGTCCCGCCGCTGACCGTCATTCCGCTGGTTCTGGCGCTGCTGCTCAATCGCACCACGCGGGTGGCGGCCTTCTTCCGCGGTGTCTTCTTTTCGTCGTCGGTGCTGTCGGTCACCATCGTCACCCTGATCTGGCGCATGATACTGATGGCTGATGGCGGCTTCATCACCAATATCCGTGCCTTTTTCGGATTGCCGGCGATCCCGTTCCTCAGCGATCCGAACCTGGTCATGATCTCGATGGCCATGATCACCGTGTGGTGGTGCCTGGGCCTGCCGATGATGCTTTATCTGTCGGCGCTCCAGCAGGTGCCGCGCGATATCTACGAAGCCGCCGAACTGGATAACAGCTCGTGGTGGCGTACGCTTGTCTTCATCACCCTGCCGTCGCTTTACCGCACGGTCGTTCTGGTTGCCATCTTCCAGGTGGTGCTGCAATTCCAGCTTTTCGGCCAGCCGCAACTGATCACACAGGGCGGCCCCAATGGCGCCTCGCGACCGATCGTGCTGTTCATCTTCGAGGTCGGCTTCCGCCGCTGGGATATCGGCTATGCCGCGGCGGCTTCGCAAATCCTGTTTGCCATTATCCTGATGGCCACGGTGGCACAGTATTTCGTTACGCGAAAGAGGGCGAAATGACTCCAGCCCAGATTAAAAGCGTCCGTGACGTCGGCGTGCTGGTCGCTCTGATCGGGCTCGGCCTGATCATGCTGGTGCCGCTGATCTGGACAGTGATGCTGTCGCTGAAATCGAACGGCGACCTGTTGCGCTCGACCGCAAATGCTTTCCATGCACCCTATACCGGCGAAAACTATACGGCGATCATGCAGAATAGTCAGGTTTTGCACTGGCTGCTCAATTCGGTGATCGTGTCGGGCCTGACGACGCTCGGCGTGCTTATCCTGTCCTCGCTGGCGGGCTACGGCTTTGCGCGGCTCGATTTCCCCGGCCGTGATAAGCTGTTTCTGTTCGTGTTGTTCGGCCTGGCCATTCCGGAGCAGGCGGTGATCATCACCCGTCACCAGATGTTTAGCGCCCTGCACCTGCATAACAGTTTCCCCGGCCTGATCCTGCCGGGACTGGCGGCGCCTTTTGGCGTCTTCCTGATGACCCAGTATTTCCGCGCTATCCCGAAGGAACTGGACGAGGCGGCCCTGCTCGACAATGCCTCGAAGTTCAAGGTGTTCTGGCAGGTGCTGCTGCCTCTGACCGTGCCGGCGCAGGCGACGCTCGGCATCTTCACCTTCCTGTCGAGCTGGAACGATTACTGGTGGCCGCTGATCTCGGCCACGCGCGCCGATATGTTTACGCTGACTGTGGGACTGGCCTCGTCACAGATCAATTTCGCCCAGACCAGCGGCCTCGGCTATCTGATGACCCAGGCGGTCTTTGCTTCGGTGCCGATCCTGATCGTCTATATCCTCTTCCAGAAGTATATCGTGAAGGCGGTATCGGGAGCGGCGGTGAGATGAGGTTTTTAAAAGTAAGAACCCCCACCACCACGCCTTCGGCGCGGTCCCCCTCCCCAACAAGTTGGGGAGGTACAAGAAAACAGCATCCTCTATTGAACCTCGCCAGTTTACTGGGGAGGGGGACCGCGCGCCTCTTGGCGCGTGGTGGTGGGGCATCTTGCTTACTTTTGGTGCTCGCGCTTGTGGGTTGCCAGCCGAAGGACACCACCACCCATATCACTGTCCAGCGCATTTTCGGCGAATGCCGCGCCAATGTGCCGAAAGGACAGGCGCCGCTGCGCAACCCCGATGGCGAATGCGAGATCGTCACCGGCCTGCTCGATGCGTTCGAAAAGGAAAATCCGGATATCAAATTGTCGGTCAATGTCGCGGCCTGGCCGGGCTACGACCAGTTATCGGCGGAATACGCCGCCGGCGATCCGCCCGATATCGTCACCATGCACATGTCGGCCATGCCGGATTATCAGTCGCGCGGCATGATTGTGCCGCTGGATGAGGGTTTTGCGGCGCATGGCATCAACCCGGCCGATTTCACCCCTTCTGCGAAAGCCGGCGTGATCATCAAGGATCATGCCTACGGGATGCCGTTCGATAACTGGACCCAGCTTTGGCACATCAATACCGGCCTGTTTGCCAGGGCGGGGCTGATGGAGGACGGGCAACCGATCCTGCCACATTCGCCGGATGAACTGATCCGGCAGGCCCGCCAGTTCAAGGCGAAAACCGGCCTGCCATACCTGATCCAGGCGACGGACAATGAGCGCGCCTCCTATACACGCAACCTCTATACCTATCTGCTCGACCAGAAGGCGGTCTTCTTCCCGGATCACAAGCACATCAGGCTCGATACGCCGCAAGCGCGCCGCATCGTCGACCTGTTCCGTCAGATGTATTCTGAAAACCTGATGACGCACGACCAGGACTATCCGGCGGCGACCTCGGCCTTTCTGAACGGGCAGGGGGGCGTCTATCAGGTCGGCACCTGGATGATCGGCGCTTTCAATGCGGAGGCCAATACCGAGGGCCGGCCGCTCTATCACGCCTATACGGTCAAGCCCTATCCGATGCTATATGGCTCGCAACAGGTCGCCTATGTCGATGGCCACGCCTGGGTGATGCCGAAGCGCCAGCGCACCCCAGCGCAGACTGAGGCGGTTTTTCGCCTGATGAAGTTCCTGCAACAGCATGATTATGACTGGTCGCGCACAGGGCACCTGCCGAGCCAGATGCCGGTGGCGACGAGCGCGCAATATCTCGCCCTGCCATACCGCAAGGACATCATTGAACTGGCCAGTGTTGGCGAAACCCTGCCGGTGGGCGTCGAGCGCCAGTTCGCCATCCAGGATATCATCGGCGACGAAATGGCCTCAGCCATCACCGGACACAAGACGACGGAACAGGCGCTGCAAGCCGCCGAACACCGCGTCAACGACCTGCTTTTCCATCTCCTCTGAGCAATATCATGACCCTCAAAGCCTCCATCATCGCCGACCGCGATTTCGTCATCGCCCCGCTCGACCGCCGCGTCTTCGGCACCTTTGTCGAGCACATGGGCCGCTGCGTCTATGGCGGCATTTACGAGCCCGGCCACCCGACCGCCGATGAGCATGGCTTCCGCGGCGACGTGCTGGCCCTGACCAGGGAACTGGGCGTCACCATCGTGCGTTATCCGGGCGGTAACTTTCTCAGCGGCTATGACTGGGAAGATGGCGTCGGGCCGAAGGATCAGCGCCCGGTGAAGCTCGATCTTGCCTGGTTCACGACCGAGACCAACCAGTTTGGCACCAACGAATTCATCACCTGGTGCCGCAAGGCGGAGGTCGAGCCGATGTTCGCCGTCAACCTCGGCACGCGCGGCCCGGACGAGGCGCGTCATTTTCTCGAATACTGCAATCATCCCGGCGGCACCTATTATTCGGAGCTGCGCAAGTCGCATGGCTTCGAGCGACCGCACGACATCAAGTTCTGGTGCCTGGGCAATGAAATGGATGGCCCATGGCAGACCTGCGCCAAGACGGCGACCGAATATGGCCGCATCGCCCAGGAAACCGGCAAGGTGATGAAGTGGGTGGATCCCAGCATCGAACTGGCGGCCTGCGGCTCCTCACAACGCGCCATGCCGACCTATGCGGCGTGGGAATATGAGGTGCTCGATACCTGTTTCGATCAGGTCGATTATATCTCGCTGCACCACTATATGCGCAACGACGCGAACGACATCAAAGAGTTCTTCGCCGAGATCGAGAGCCTCGATTACTTTATCAAGGAAGTCGCCGCCGTCGCCGATGCCGTGGCTGCCAAACGCCGCTCGAAGAAGCGCATCATGCTGTCGCTCGACGAATGGAACGTCTGGTATAAGGCGCACACGCCGACGGACGTGAAGAAGCCCGGCTGGCCCGAAGCGCCGCCGCTGCTGGAAGAGATCTACAATTTTGAAGACGCGCTGGTCGTCGGCGGCGCGCTGATCGTCATGATGAACAATGCCGACCGCGTAAAGGCCGGCTGCCTGGCGCAACTGGTCAATGTCATCGGGCCGATCTTCACCGAAACCGGCGGTGCCGCCTGGCGCCAGACCATCTTCCACCCGATCGCCGACTGCACCCGCCTGGGCCATGGTGAGGTGCTGCGCCTGAAGGTCAACACCACAACCTTTGAATCCAGGGCGCATGGCGACATCCCGCACCTGCTGGCGACTGCGATTCACAATCCGCAGACCGGCGATGTGTCGATCTTTGCACTGAACCGCTCAACGGAAGAGGCGATGGACTTGTCCGTCGATCTGCGCGGCCTGGGGGAGGGGCTCGTGATGACCGCCTCGACCGAGTTGCATCATGCCAATCTGAAACAGGTCAATACGAAAAATGACGAAGCGATCCGGCCTTCCGTAAACGAGTCTGCCAGGCTTTCGGGATCGGCTCTGACGGTGGTTCTCAAGCCGCAGTCGTGGAATGTCTTCGCCCTCAAGCCGGCGCGCTGACCGGACCGGCCGGTTTCGTTAGGAAGGCTAAATATTTGTCCTACGAAAACGGCTGGTAAAAAGTCATTGTAATCATGTGATAAATGCCTGGTTTTGAAAATAAGAGAGCGATATATTTTATTTGTAAAACAATAAGATTTATTTTTAACCAGTAATATCAATGCGTTGTGGGCGTGTGGCGATTTTGCGACATGTGGTATATAAATCAGACAAAATAACGCCCATTACGACAAACCTGTATTGACAGATAATTTATTGTCGGACAATATAGCGGGACAGAGTTCACGAAAATGAACCGGAACCATACAGGGAGATCGACATGACTGACCGTTCGTCAGTGGCCCATTGCGGCCAAAAATCCATCCATAAATTTGGCCTGACCCTGGCCTCGTCGGTCCTGGCACTTGGCTTTGCCACGACCGTCTTCGCACAGGACGCCGCACCGGCGGCACCTGCCGCCGCACCGGTTGATGATACCGTCGTCATCGTCAAGGGGGTGCGCGCCTCCATCACCAAGAGCCTGGCCGTCAAGCGCCGTGCCACCCAGGTGGTCGATTCGATCGTCGCCGAAGATATCGGCAAGCTGCCGGATAACAACGTGGTCGATGCCCTGCAGCGCGTCACGGGCGTTCAGGTGACCGGCCGCACGGGCGGCGAAGCCACCGCCATCTCGATCCGCGGCCTGCCGGATATCGCCACCACCTGGAATGGCCGCAACGTCTTTACCGCTTCGGGTCGCCAGTTCGCGCTTCAGGATATTCCGGCGAACCTGGTTCGCCAGATCGATGTCTACAAGACCCGCGCCGCCGATCAGCTCGAAACCGGCCTGGCCGGGCAGGTCGATGTTGCCACTCTGCGCCCGTTCGATTTCAAGGGACCGGAAATCTCGGTGGCGGCGCGCGGCATCTATATCGAGCCCGCCAAGGAGTTTAACCCGAACATCAGCATCCTGGCCTCCAACCGCTGGCAAACCGGCGCGGGTGAAGTCGGCGCCCTTGTGAACCTGTCCTATGCCCGCACGAAATATGCCGACCAGAGTGTTACGGCCGGCGCCCTGGTGCCCTTCCTGACCGAAACAAATATTCCGGCCGGCTGGGTGCCGCTGGAGCGTATTTTTAATACTGACGGACGCGCTTCAGAAAATCCGATCTGGACACCGGGCCTCTATCCGGGTCTGCCGAGTGCAGCGGGCTCTACCCTGAACATCAATGGTCAGGCGTACCCGTATTATCTGTCGCGCGACGCCATCTTCCAGAACGAACTGCAGGGTGACCGCGAGCGTCCGTCGGCCGTCGCCGCCTTCCAGTGGCAGCCGAATGCCGATGCGGTCTATACCGCCGAATTCTTCTATGACGGTTACCGCAACTCGACCTTCAACAATCTGTTCTTCTCATTCGTTGACTGGTGGGGCAATCCGGGCGCGGTCACGACCTATCCGGGCACCAATATCCTCAAGACCCGTACCGTGGATAATGTCTATGGCTTCAACAGCGGCGATATGACGGTAGCCTCGACTGACTCCTACGTCTACGCTCTGAATGGCAAGTGGAATGTCGGCGAAAACCTGCAACTGGTCGGCGACCTGTCCTATCAGAAGAGCGTGTTCAAGTCGGCCTTCATGGCGCAGCGGACCGATCGCGTCCACAGCCAGATCAATGTCGATTTCAATCGCGGCGACGGCATTACCGAATTTAACTTCGCCGACATGGCTGCCCTGACCGATCCCACCGCCTGGAACGTGGCCCAGTTTTACGATAACGGCAATCGCAACTTCGGCGAGGCCCTGACCGGCCAGCTCGACGGCGACTATACGCCCGACAACTGGGGTCCGGTCAAAAAGTTCAGCTTCGGCGTCCGCTGGGATGATCGCAAGGCCAACGAAGCCAACCGCACGCAAAGCTCGTTCCTGGGGCGCCCGCTCAGCGCTATGGATGCCGGCTTCTCCTATTATAACAGCGACTTCTTCAGCCGTGCCGATGTGCCGCATGAGTGGGTGGTGGCCAATGGCTACTATATTGCCGACCATATCGACGATATCCGCGACCTCTACCATTCGGTCGACGCCAACTTCCTGACCACGGATCAACTGTCGCTCTTCCGCACCTTCCAGGTCGAGGAGAAGACCGGTTCGGCATACGCCCAGGTCGATCTCGAAAACCAGGTCTTCGGTCGCCGCCTGCGCAGCGAATTCGGCCTGCGGTATGTCGATGTGACCACGGACATGACCTTCTTTGACAAGGCGACCGGCGATGTCGGCCACGACACCAAGTCGATTGCCAAGGTTCTGCCCAGCATGACCCTGCGTTATGATGCGACCGATGAGTTCACTCTGCGCTTCAACTATGGCGAAACCCTGCGTCGTCCGGACTTCACCGCTCTGAACCCGATCCTGAACCTGGCGGGTGACATCACCAATGTCGGTATCGGCGGCGGCTCGGGCGGCAATCCGAACCTGCGTCCGACCCACGCCAAGAACACCGACCTGACGGCTGAATGGTACTTCTCGCGCGGCAGCGCCATCTACGGCACCCTGTTTCGCCGCCAGATCGACGGCCTGGTCGTGCCCTTCTTCTACACGGTCAATGTGCCGGATGCCGATCCGGCCCTCAATGCCACCACTTTCCGCGTCAGCGCCCCGGTCAATGCGTCCGATGGCGTTCTGGAAGGGATGGAACTGGGCCTGACCTACTTCCCGGAAAATCTGCCGGGTATCCTGGATGGTTTCGGTGTCCAGACCAGCATCACCTATCTCGACTCCAAGCAGAACGTGCCGGTCGAAGGGACGGATGCCGATCATATCACCAAGTCGCTCAACACCCAGTTCTTCGGCGTGTCGCCGCTGTCCTATAACGCCACGCTCGCCTATGAGCGCGGTCCGGTCGGCGCCCGTCTGTCCTATGTCTGGCGCAAGAACTTCCTCGACCACAATGAGGCCAGCATCTTCGCCAACCCGCTGGGTGTCTGGAAGCGTCCGGAAAAGAGCCTGGACTTCCAGATCAATTACGACATCACCGACAAGATGTCGGTCAGCCTGGACGCCACCAATATCACGGACGAGCTGAGCCAGTCCTATTACTACTTTGGCGGCGCCGGCGGCCAGGATACCGATAATTTCGGGTCCAGCATACTCGGCCGGACGATCGCCATCGGCTTCCGCTGGAAGTACTGACAGTACCGCGTACCTTCTCTAACCTGACCTCAGGGGCGCTGTCGCTGCAAGGCGTCGGCGCCCTTCTTTTATCCGGGAGAACCTGACATGTGGAACCGGCGCGGACTGATGACGGCAATGGCGGTGACCGGACTGCCGGGGCTGATGGCCAGGGCCGAAACTGCCGCTGGTGATTTGGCGGGCGACCTGACGCCGGTGCATGATCCCTGCCTGATCAGGGGCGATGGGCTTTACCACGTCTTCTGCACCAGCCAGATGCGGGAAGGACATGAGGGGGGGCTGATCCACTGGCGTACCTCGCCTGACATGCTGAACTGGACCTACAAGGGCACGGTCATGCCGCGTTTTCCGGCATGGGTGATTGACGAAATACCCGACACGCGCGGGGCCTGGGCGCCGGATATCAGCTATGTGAACGGGCGCTACCTGCTCTATTACTGCGCCTCGCTGTTTGGCAAAAATCACTCGGTCATCGGCCTGCTGACAACGCCGACCCTCGATACCACGCACCCGGATTTTGCCTGGAAGGACGAGGGCCTGGTGATCCGTTCACGCGAGGGCGACCGCTACAATGCCATCGATCCCGATCATGTCGTCGATGCCGAGGGGCGGCACTGGCTCAGCTTCGGCAGCTTCTGGTCGGGCCTGCAACTGGTCGAACTCGATCCTGAAACCGGAAAGCCGAAAAAAGGTGCGAAAGTCAGGCGGATCGCCGGGCGCAGTCCGCCCGGAGCGATCGAGGCGCCGTTCATTTTCCGGCGCGGCGGCTGGTATTATCTGGTGGCGGCCTATGATTTCTGCTGTCGCGGTGTGGACAGCAGCTACTATACCTGCGTGGGGCGCGCGAAGGCCATCGACGGCCCCTATGTCGATGACACCGGCAAAAAGCTGACGGACGGCGGCGGGAAAGTGCTGCTCAGGGCCAGCGCCGGCGATCGCTACAAGGGGCCGGGCGGGGCATCGGTCTTCGAGGAAAACGATGCGTTTTTCATCGTCTATCATGCCTATGACGCACAGAATAATGGCAAGCCGGCCTTGAGGATCCAGGCATTGAAATGGCCGGAAACAAGTGATGCCGATGGCTGGCCGACTGTGGTGTAAGCATGGACAATTTTGATGAATTTGACGATGACAACCGCGACCTGGAAACCGGGCCGCTCGATACCGAATTCCGTCACCAGGTACCGCAGGGCCGCCTGCATGGCGCAATGGCGCACCGGCTGGGCGTCGAGATACTGAGCGGGGTGTATCGCTCGGGCGATACCCTGCCGAACGAGGTCGATGCCAGTACGTCTCTTGAAATGTCGCGTTCGGCGTACCGTGAGGCCATCCGCATCCTGGCCGCCAAGGGGATGGTGGAAAGTCGCCCCAAGACCGGCACCCGTGTCACTGAGCGCGAGCGCTGGAACCTGCTCGACCCGCAGGTGCTGCGCTGGATGTTCGAGGCCGAGCCGAGCGAAAGCTTTATTTTGGGCCTGTTCGAACTGCGCCTGATCACCGAGCCGGCGGCGGCCTCCCTGGCAGCGCAGCGCCGTAATGACGCCCAACTCAGGGCCATGGATGAGGCGCTGGATATCATGGCCTCCGAAACCCTGGCCAGCGAAGCCGGGCGGCAGGCGGATCTCGATTTTCATGATGCTTTGATGCAGGCCACAGGCAACGAGGCGCTGGCCTCCTTAAGCGCCTCGATCAGCGCCGCCGTGGCCTGGTCCACCCGCTACAAGCAGCGGGTCAAGGCGCTGGAGCGCGATCCGGTGCCCGATCATCGCGCCGTTTATGAAGCGATCCGGCGCGGTGACGCCAGCGACGCCCGCTGGTGCATGGAATCTCTGGTGCGCCTGGCCCTGCACGATACGCAGATAAGCATGGCTACCAAATAGCTGCGCCGGAATGGAAAGCGGCGGGCACTTTCCATTCCGGCCAGGGTCTTACTGGTTGATTTGACCGGCCGTATCGCCGGAGAAGAATCCCCAGTCCTTCGGCAGGATCGAGACATTGGCCCCCTTGACATTGGCGCCGGCCAGGCCGCCGAATTTCGACAATTGCGCGCCTGCGCCTCCCACCAGTACCGTGTCATTCTGACCACCGGTGATCTTGTCGCCCTCGGCGGAAAGCGTCTTGCCGCCGGATGCGGTCATGTTCTGCACCGACCAGCCCCCTTGTGTGGAAACAGTTGTGATGGTGTTATCTGTCTTCACGGCGTCGGTAATGGCGGTGCCGGGCGCATAGGTTCCGGCGGCCACGGCCACGGCCGGATACCATTTCTGGTTATCGGTGCCCGTGCAGGCCCAGGCGATGACAGAAGTGTGGACGCGAACATCAAAGCGAAAGACGTCGGCGCAGAGATCGGCGCGGTTGCGCAGGGCGCCGTCTTCGCCGAATACCCAGTCCTGTTCCGGCTTGCCCGCGCAGGGCTTTAGCGCCAAGGGCTCGCCGCGCATGACCGAGGTCAGGCATTGGCCATCCTGGACGATTTCACCGCTGACACCGCCCTTGAAGTGGAAGGACTGGTTCGGCTTGCGGTCGCAATTGTCATATTCCAGTTCGGACTTGGTGCCGGAGATAGCGAAGCAGCGTCCGGAAACGAAATAGCTGGCGATGACCGGCTGGCCGCTGGCGACCGGTGCAGCGGCTTGCGGCGCCGCTTTTTGGGCCTTTGCCGCGGCCATCTGGGAGGCAGAGAGCCTTACATTGGTAGCGAAAAACTTCTGGTTGTCGGTGGCGGTACAATCCCAAGCGATAACGGAAGTGCCTGGATCCTTGCGGAAATTAAGGATATCGGCGCACAGGCCGGAATCGCTTTTCAGTGTGCCGTCCGCTTCAAACGTCCATTTCTGCTCGGGCACATCGGCGCAGGGTTTCAGCGCCAGGGGCTGGCCTTTCTGCACAGCCACCAGACATTGCGTGTCGCCGTGGTGGATCAGGCCGGTTTCGTCATCGATGCGCAGCCCCTGTTCCGGCTGGGCGCTGCACTTATTGACGACGAGCGTATCGTCGGAGGCGCGACCTTCCAGGCAGGCGCCGTCGATGAATTTCGAGCCGACGGAAAGTTGCCCCGCTGGTGTTTGTGCAAATGCAGGTGTTGCCAGACAGGCGGCCACCAAGGCCAGCCAGCCGATAAGATGTTTCATGAGTCTCTCCCGTTACAGATCATTAAATTGTCTGCTAAAGGCAATTTGTCAGACAAATGTAGATTTGTAAACTGGCTATTCAGCGTGACAATTCACGCCGCTATCGGATGGCTTTACCAACATTTACAGGTGGTCCTCATCCAGTTCGACTAACCTGCTGGCTGTCATTGAGAATAAGAGAGTTTTCCCTGGGGATGCCCGTCAGCACAAACTGGCGGCTTTTACAGAACTAAATGAAGTCAGTAGGTTGGCGGGAGCGGCTTAATCAGTCCGCACAAGCTCTGTGCGTTAGCATTCCCGGAACGTCCTCCAATCATCGGGAAGTAAACGACTCTTTCTAAATTGTCATAATCGGCGCGAGCAAGCCTAAAAAACACCAGCCCAATGGCCGCCGGTGGCGGTGACGAACAAGCGTCTTACACGCAGAGACGCTGCCGCTTACGAGGGAGGCGGCGCAGGCAGGTAGATCAGCCCTGGGGCTTCGGCGATGAAGCGATCAAGCACACCATCGGCAATCTTGATCGGCCCTTCGGGGCGGGTGGCGCCGGGAATGGTCCGGATTTTGCCGGCATCGTCCGCCAGCCGCGCGGCTTCGCCGAACAGCCGTGACGCCGCGGTCGCATCTTCGGCGCGCAGGCCGTCCACGGTCAGGCGCAGGGCGCGGCCCCACAGGGCGGTCGCATCAAGCCAGGGCTGCGCCTCGGTTACAAAACCAGGCACGATCACGCCGGCGCGGATTCGGTCGGGTGCGGCGGCCAGATCGTCCGCCGCCTGGCCCAAGGCCTCCAGCGCCGCCGTGCGCTCGGTGGCATTACCTGAGGCCAGGGCATCGCGGACGCGGTTGGTCAGGGCGCGAAGCTGCGGCGCCTGAGATTGCCAGGGCTGGTTGCCGAAGGTGGGCGCTAGGTGCTGGGTGTCGAAAAAGGTCAGCAGGGCCTCTGTCACCTGCGGATCACCGCCGGCCAGATAGCGTGCCGCCGCCCGCCAGGTGCGCTCGGCGTCATAACCCGTATCATTCCAGGCGAAGGCGATTAGCCCCATGACGGCGGGGCGGCTCGCCACTTCCTGGTTCATCGGATTGGAGACGATTCCGGCCAGTTCGGTCGAAAGTCCGGCTTCGCGCCGGTCATAAGGTGCGAGCAGCAGGCGACCCGCGGATTCGTTGTAATCATTGACCGGGTAATTGTCCCACAACAGGGTCTTGCGGCCAAAAGCCTTGGTGGCGTTGCGCGCATCGGCGACCGAAATAGACGACGGCACCGTGTCGGTGCCGGTCCACTGGATCACGACACGCGGGTCGAGATCCTTGGCCAACTCGGTTTTGTAGGGCGAAACCGTGGCGTTGTAATATTCGGTCGGCACCATGATCAGCGACCCGTGACCGGCCGCTGCCAGGTCGGCCTGTACTGCATTCAGCAGGGTGGCCTGGGCGTGCGCCGCCGCGACCTCGCCCGAAGGGCCATAGGCGGCTTCGTCGGCCGCGCAGTTCCATTTGGTGTATTCGATATCGTCGAGGGCAATGTAGAAGCTTCGGACGCCAATGCCGCGCAGGGCCGCAAACTTTTGCCGGATCGCTTCCAGATCGGCCGGATCGCTGTAGCAGATCGAAGGGCCGGGCGAGATGGCGTAGACAAAGTTGACATGGTGGCGGTTCGCATCCCCCACCACTTCGCCCAGTGCCTTGAGTGTTTCCGCCGGATAGGCGTCGCGCCACTTTGCCCGCGCAAAGGCATCATCCTTGGGGCTGTAGATGTAGGTATTGGCCTTCATTCCGGCCAGGAAGTCGATATGTTCGGCGCGTTCGGCCATAGACCAGGGCTTGCCGTAGAAGCCTTCGATCGTGCCGCGGACTGGCATGGCGGGATTATCGGCTATGGTCAGGGCCGGAATGTGGCCGGCCGTTGCAATCTGCCGCAGGGTCTGCGCGGCGTGATAAAGCCCGTCCCCATCCTTGCCCGCCAGCACGATCAGCGCGCCGTCTGCGTCCGTATGGCTGGCCAGCGCATAGCCTTCCGTATCGGTCGGAAGCGCACCGCCGGTGCGCGCCAGGGCGGACCTGATCGCGGTCGCATCAGTGGTGCCTATGACCACATAGGTTGTGTCGAACCGGGTGGGTAGTTTTGTCGCCGTCCGGATCGTTTCCACGCCGGCCTCATTCATCACCTGGCGCACCAGTGTCTCGGTTTCAGCGTCGACATAGCCCGCCCGCACCAGTACGACGCTCTTGCCGAGCGAAATGTCTGTACCGGTCAGTTTGAGCGATACCGGCGCCGGAAAAATGGCGGGTGCGGAGCTCAGGGGCGCCGCGTTCGCTATCGCGCCAAAGGTCATGGCCGCGCCGGCAAGTGCCAGCGCGCCGGACAGGAACAGTGAGCGGGTAAGGGACATGAAGAATCCTGATGTCTGAAATGGCGAGGTGGGGCGCAAGCCTAGCGAGACGCCTTCAGCGACTGCCAGTTGGCATCAAAATCAATGGGATCGAGGATCAGGGCCGGAATGCGTCCCTTCATCAATACGGCGTCTATGGTTTCTCGTGCGTAAGGCAGCAGAATGGCCGGACACTTCGCATAGATGATCTTGTCGATCTGGTCAGGGGTAAAGCCGGTCATCTGGAAAACGCCGGCCTGCATCACTTCGATCATGTAGGCTGTGCTGCCGGCGCTCATCGCTACGACGGAGATCGCCAGGACGACTTCGGTGAGCCCGCCGGCAATGGCCTCATGCGTGACCTTCATGTCCACCTTCACTTCCGGCGCCCATTCACGCATGAAAATGGCGGCCCCGGTGGGCGCCTGGTAGGACATGTCCTTGAGATAGATCTGGCGAATGGCGAACGACTGAGTCATGAAATTACCTTAAGCTATGAGAGGGCCGTCGAGATCGAAAACCGTTTCACCGGGCTGGACATAGTCCATGATCAGGTGAACACGGGCTTCCGTTCCCGCATTGCGAACGGCGTGAGTGCGTCTGTTGTTGATCTCCCACATCTCGCCTTCGGGCATGTGGAACCTGAGATTTCCGACAATGAACAGGGCATCCGGGTTTGAGATGAGGGGAACGTGGATACGGTGGCAGCGCTTGAGGGACTCGCCGTCATCGACGTGCGGTTTTATTTCCGCGCCGGCGGGGAGGCGGGTCAGCAGGGCGCGCACGAAATAACCGGGGCCGTTCTGTTCGGCTACCCGGCGCTGACGCAGGGTTTGCAGAAAATGGCTCCGGATATGGTCCATCAGCGGACGGATCTGCGGCTCCAGCCGGGCATAAAGGGGGTGATGGGTCGGATTCGTGTGGCGAAAATCGCTGTCGGCGATCAGCTTGAGTGTCTGCGTGGCGACATGGGCATTGAAAGCCGCCTGGCGGCTGGCGTCTTCATTCCAGGCGTCGTCAGTGAAGGACCGGACGATGGTTCTCAATCCGGAGATATCAAAAGTCCCCAGTTTTTGGGCGTCGCGTTCGAAATTCATGGGTCGCTGTTGAAGGCTGAGGCGGCAGGCGTCTAAACTAGGCTCAAGTGCATACCATTGTCCATATATGTCATGACATTTGTCGTCGGTGTCTTGATGCCATTCAGAAAACGTAACCGTACCTGTCGATGAGGGCGCCATCCATGACCCCAACCAGGGCCTTTAGTTCCGCTGAATAATAATCCTGATGCGGCTTGTGGTCACTGACATTCAGATCGGGTACGGACAGGATGAACTGGCGGGTCAGCATGGTCTCGGCTGGTGTAAGGCCCAGAGGCACGCTATGGAGGTCGGCGCGCAGGGTTTCCATAGGCAGGACGCGTGGTGATGCCGCGCCGGCATAGAGCCGGTCATGCAGGAAGCTATAAAATCCAACACCGGAGTCGCGGATTTTTTCCACGCAGCTTTTTGTCAGGTTCAGGCCATGATTGACGAAATGATCGGGAAAAGCGGTGACAAGCCGGTCGATACGGTCGTTATCGCTTTCCAGCGTCAGAAGATTGCGGATGGTGCCGGAAAAATCGAGCCTCCGCTCCTCGCTGCATATCCGAAACAGGGGATTGGGGCGGGCCTGTGATTGCTGGAAATGATACCAGGACACATAATATGACCAAGGATTGCGCACCGTGCCCAGCACGGGCAGGCTCCGGTACGTTTCAGGCAGTTCGGCATAGGGCAGGTGGTAGCCGATGCGCCTCGCCGACGAAATGCACTTCATCATCATGGCATTGACGAAGGTGCCGCCCGACTTGTGCAGGTGCAGGAAAACGAATGTGTCGCAAACGATCATCGGGCGCCCCTAATCCACATAGCCGAACTGGCGCAGGCGGTTGTACAGGGGCGCCAGTTGCGTCTCGTACCGTTTCCAGGCGTCGACGCCCTGAGAATTGATCGGTGAGCGCACCTGCACGGCGCTGGCCGTCGAGACGCCGCCCTTGGCCTCATGGGGTTTCAGGCAGCCCTCTTCAAATGGCAGGCCGCAGGCATCCAGCAGCCGCCGGATTTCAGGCTCCGGGTTCCGGATTACGGCTTCGAGCGATACCTCGATCAGGCCGTCTCCCAAAACCTGCTTCCAGTAGCTCATCAAGTCACGGAAATGCGCGTAATGGTCCGCCAGGTTATCCTGGGAATAGGACCAGCCATAGGCGCCGGTGAACAGGACCTTGTAGCAGCCGAACAGGGCATCCATCGGGTTCCGGTCGAGGGCGATGATGAGGGAGTCGGGGAAGGCGAGGCGGATCAGGCCGACATAGTCATGATTGGCCGGCAGCTTGTCGATCACATAGGCGCTGCCGTCATTCAGGAAGGCCGATTCGCGTGTGCAGTAATCGGCGATATCGAGCGGGTCGAGACGGGCGGCGGCGGCAATGACTTCCGGGGCCAGCCGGCGCACATTTTCGATGCCTGCCAGCTTATGCGTGGCGATTCCGAAGGTTTTGAGTTCGCCGATCGCCTGGACCTGGCTGTGCGCGGCCAGGACGCGCTCAATAAGTGTGGTTCCGGATCGCGGCAGGCCGACGATAAAGATACGCTTCGGCCCGCTGCGGGGGCGATCATCCCTTGTCTGGAAGCGGTCGGGCGGAAAATGAGCCTTCCAGGCGGCGATGGTTTCGGCCTCCTCGGCGGATGACCAGGGCTCTATCTTACCGGCCAGACCTGCGCCTACCTGCAAGCAGTCCCAAGCTTTTTCCGGCTGGCGGAGGTCGTCATATTCCTTGAACAGGGTATAGGCCACCCGGCAGGCTTCCAGGCTTGTTCGGCAGGACAGTGATTCCAGCAAGGAGATATGGTTTTCCGCCTCTGTCCAGCGCCGCAGATAGGCCAGGTTGAAATAGGCGGCGACCGGCGGGGTGGGGGAGAGCTCTATGGCCCGTTTGAAGGCGGCTTCCGAATCATCGATCCGGCCCAGCGCTCGGTAAACACTGCCCAGACTGTACCAGGCTTCCGCATGGTCCGGGGCCAGTTCCGTTGCCGGGCGGATGCAGGAAAGCGCCTCTTCAGGCAGGCCGGCATGGGTGAAAGTATAGCTGAGCTTGACCAGGCTCGGCACATCGGAAAGACCCGTGGCCACGGCCTGGCGTGCGCTTTCCACGGCGTCGGCCATCCGGCCGTCACTGATCAGGGGCTTGCCGCGCAGGGCCAGCATCTGGCCGCTTAGCTTTGAGCCCGGCGGAGCGGCCTCTGCCGCCCTGGCGAAAGCGGATTCTGCGGTTGGCATATCGTCCAGCCCCATGGCGGCGGTGCCGAGCAGCCACCAGGCTTCGGTTGAGCCGGGATTTGTCGTGACGGCTATGCGCGCGGCTTCAAGGGCCTGCGCCGGCTGGCCTTGCCGGATTGCGGCATGGGCTGTTTTCACGGCCTCGGTAAAAGCGTTCAAGGTCGGCCTCCACAGGGCGGCGATTGGAAGTGCGCCGTTCTATTACCAATTTCGCGTGAATACGGCCGTGTCAACCGGTCAACCAAATGTGTCATGACCTTTTTCAAAAATGGGTGTGTAATGCTGCAATGCCTGTCGGCTTGGTTTGGACCGGGGCAATTGTGGCGGCCCTGAAGCGTAATATGTGCTGCAAAAGCAACATTCTTTCTTATTATCATATTTTGTCAGCGCGTGCAGGTGTGGGGCTGTTTTTCAGTTATTTTTCGCATGGTTTTGCCTAGAGGATTGAATTTGTATATCAAATTTCAATAAGTGGTGTCGCCGGAAAGGATATGACAACGTTAGACTTTGGTCTCTTTCCTTCACGAAATATGACATATCTACAAAACTAGGATTTGACGTATTTCTGATTTTATATGTAAGAATTATTTCACCAGTGGCTATTTACCGGGGAATTTTGGTACTCAAAAGGTATTGGCGATGGCTCAAACGAGTAGTTTGCATACGTCTTGAAGCGCTTCCGCACGTTGGACAGTTGGAGAAATAGGGAATGAAACTAAAATCTTATGCATTGATCACGACCGCCCTCACGGGCGTGATGATTGCGGGGGGCGCTTATGCGCAGGACACCACGGCCCCCGCCGCGACCGCGGATAACGACACCGCTCAGGAAGTCATTGTCGTCGGCGTCCGCAAATCCCTGCAGAAATCGCTCAACGTCAAGCGTCGCGCCTCGGCGCACATCGACGTCATCACCGCTGAAGATGTCAGCAAGTTCCCGGACGTGAACGTGGCGGAATCGCTGTCGCGCCTGCCGGGCATCACGGTTGACCGTTCCGGCGGCGGCGAAGGCGAAAAGATCGCCATCAATGGTATCGATTCGCGCCTGATCAACGTGTCGCTGAACGGTAATCCGCTGGCCACGGCCGATGCCGGCGCCAATGATCATGACAATGGCCGCAGCTTCAACTTTTCCAACCTGGCGCCGGAACTGATCGGCAATGTCGAAGTCTACAAGACCACCGAAGCTCGTCTGGAAGAAGGCGGTATCGGTGGTTCGGTCATCGTCAATTCGCGCCGCCCTCTGTCGTTGCCGAAGAACACCTTCACCGTCAATTACAACTACAATATCAACGAGCGTAACAAGGAAAAGGATCCGCGTTACTCGGTCTTCTACAGCACCAAGGACGACAGCGGTCGCTTCGGCCTGCTGTTCAGCTACGATTACAACAAATCGGTCCTGGGCAGTGGTCAGATCGGTGCGTCCTACCAGTCGGTATGTAATGCCGCGCACTGGGGCGGTTGTGAAGATGATGGCAGCTTCAGCGATCCGGCCTCTCTACCGACTGTGACCAGTGGTCCGGCCCTTAATGCCGACATGCTGGTGCCTACCTATATCTCCCTGTCTTCCGGTCTGGAAAACCGTGAGCGCAAGACCTATCAACTGGCCTTGCAGTTCAAGCCGAGCGACGACCTGGAATTCAACCTGACGGGTACGCGTATCAACAGCGATTATTCCAGCTATCAGCAGACCTTCGAGACGGATTTGAGCGTCAACTGGAATGAAACAAACCCCTATTACACGCGTGATGCGGACGGCCACGTTCTGGTAGATGCAAACGGCAATAACCTCTATCAGACTAAGATGAGTTCGGTGACGACCAACGAGGCGGGCGTTACCGGCGGCGAAGGCAACTTCGCCGTGCGCATGGACGAATACTACAAGCGCTCCATGCTCAACACGTCCAGCTATAACCTGCAGGGCAAGTGGACGCCGGGTATGTGGACGGTGCAGTCCGATATCGGCACTACCAAGGCGACCGGCGGCTCCGATCCGGAATATTACCTGAGCTTCTACGGCACGGATTCCGGTAGCTGGGCCATGAGCCCGGACGGCATCACGCTTAACCTCGACAAGCCGGCCTCTGACCCGACGCTTTTCGCCACTCGCAAGAAGGGCGATCAGGCCGGTTTCGTGAAGACCGCTGTGACCACGGACCAGATCGACTACGCCAAGTTCGATTTCAAGCGCGAAGTCGAGTGGGGCCCGGTCAACGAGATCCTTTTTGGCTACCGCTATCAGAAGCACGAAAACATCAACAAGCCGCACTTCTTCAATACGGTATTTGATGTCACCGGCACCATGGCTGATTTCGAAACCGCGCTGAGTGATCCGGCCCTGGTCGATGGTCTTGGCGCTGGTGGTGACCTGCTGTCATATGTTTCGATGACGCAGCAGGCAGTTATCGACTACTCGATCGCCAACAAGAGCCCTGGTAATGCCGCCGGCGATTACCGTGATGCCGGCAATTTCTGGGATACCTCGGAAAAGACTGACGCGGCCTACGTCCAGGCCAATTTCCGATCCGGCAAGTGGCATGGCGACTTCGGTGTTCGTTACGCCAAGACCGAAAACCGCCAGACCTATCGTTCGACCATGGACTACTATCCGTGGGACGAGGAAATGATCACGCTCGACAAGAGCTATGATGATATCCTGCCGTCGTTCAACGCTGCCTACGACCTGACCGACGACATGATGATCCGCTTCTCGGCAGGCAAGGTCATGTCGCGTCCGACCTTCGCCGATATGTCCGGCCAGGTCGAATACAGCCTTGACCGTTACAGCCAGATCGATCCGAGCCTGCAAAAGTTTGGCGGCGTTGGCGGTAATCCGGACCTTCAGCCTTACCGCGCCACCAACTACAGCGCGTCCTATGAATGGTACTTCGCGCCGAACAGCCTGTTCAATGTCGACCTGACCTACAAGGACGTCGAATCCTATATCGTCAAGAAGTATACCTTCGTTGACGTGACGTTGCCGAGTACAGCGCTGGATTACTGCCAGGGAACGGTCGGCCGTGAATGTAACCGCGTTGAGAACATGCTGATCTATGCGCCATTCAACGGCAGCAATGCCAAGATTCCGGGCATTTCGGTCGGTTACCAGGGCGACCTGTGGTATGGCTTCGGCATTCAGGCCAACGTGACCTTCCTGGATCAGCAGTATGGCGGCTACACCGATCAGTACAACACGGGCGGTGGCAAATTGCCGATGCCGTATCTGTCGCGCTGGAGCTATACGGTCTCGCCCTATTATGAAAGGGGCCCGATCCAGGCGCGTATCTCCTATACCTACCGCAGTAAGTACAACACCTCGATCGGCAGCGACCTGACGCCCCCGACCTATGTCGACGGCTGGGGCCAGCTCGATGCGTCTGCGTCCTATAACGTAAACGACAATCTCTCGTTCAACGTCGCGGCGCAGAATATCATCGACGATCTGCAACATCCCTATACCAATGGCGGCCTGCCGTTGGGCTGGGCCAAGTACGGCACGCGCATTACCTTCGGCGTGACCTACAAGATGCAGTAACGACTTCCTCCCTCCGGTCCTGCTTTCCGAAGACCGGAGGGAGTTCCTTGTTCCGGTTCGGCCTTTTCCCGAACCGCCTTGCCAGCCCGGCAGGCTGCGCCGATTCCCTCCCTGAACGGCGAAAGTGTCCCTGTCCGGCTGTTCCGATTTGTGTGTGTCATCGGATCAAGAAGGCGTCCGGCCTGTCCGGAACATTGCGCTGCATTCGAAGACGGGGCACTGTCCCTGGCTTCGAATGCGTCGCAGCGTTTATTGACCCGATTTGCCTGCCGGAGACCGCCATGACCGCCAAACACCCTTCGATGTCGCGCCGTGGTTTGTTACTGGGAGGAGCTGGGCTTGGTGTCGCGCTGGGCCTTTCGGGGCCTGTTTTTGCGGCCTCCAATGACAATACCACGCCTGATGAGCGTGACGCGCAGTGGCTGAAGGCCACGCAGAAATATGCCCCCGAACGCAAACGCTGGCTGGCCGCCGTTGATAAAGGCGACAGTGACGGGCCGTTCCACGCCGATTGGGCGTCTCTTCAGAATTACAAGGCGCCGCAATGGTATGCCGACGCCAAGTTCGGCATCTTCATCCATTGGGGGCTCTATTCCATTCCGGCCTTTGTCGGCGAATGGTATTCGCGCAACATGTATATCCAGGGCAGCCCGGAATACGAACATCACATCAAGACCTATGGGCCGCATACGCAGTTCGGCTACAAGGACTTCATCCCGCAATTCACCGCGTCAGCCTTTGATCCGGCCAACTGGGCGCTGCTCTTTGCTGATGCCGGCGCGCGCTATGTCGTGCCGGTGGCCGAACACCATGACGGCTTCTCGATGTATGATAGCCACCTATCGGACTATACGGCGGTCAAGATGGGGCCGAAGCGCGACCTGCTCGGGGAAATCAAAAAAGCCTTAAAGGACAAGGGCCTGCATTTTGCCCTGTCGTCGCACCGGGCCGAACACGACTGGTTCTTCGATGGTGGCCGCCAGTTCCCGTCGGATGTCTCCGATCCGGTCAATGCCGGGCTTTACGGACCTGCGCAGGACCGCATGTCCGGCAAGGACGACCAGGATCTGTTCGGCGACTATACCCATGTCTCAGAGGCCTGGCTCGATGACTGGCTGGCGCGCCAGGCCGAGCTGGTCTCTGCTTACGATCCGGATCTGGTCTATTTCGACTGGTGGATCGGTCAGCCCGCCTTCCGCAACACCCTGCCGAAATTCCTCGCCTGGTACTACAACAAGGCGGCGAGGGAAGGCGGCTCGGCCATCGTCAATTACAAGCTGGGTGAATTCGCCGATGGTGCCGGTGTGCTCGATATCGAGCGCGGCCAGGCGCCGGGTATCCGCAGCGATGTCTGGCAGACCTGCACCTCGATCAGCGACAAGGCCTGGGGCTATATCGAAAACGATACCTACAAGTCGCCGGCGCAACTGGTTCATTTGCTGGCTGACGTGGTGTCGAAGAATGGCAACCTGCTGCTCAATGTCGGGCCTCACGCCGATGGCCGCATCCCGGATGCGGCGCGCGACAGCCTGATGCAGATGGGCGCGTGGCTGAAGGTCAATGGCGAGGCCATTTATGGCACACGGCCGTGGATCGTCTTCGGCGAAGGCCCGACTGAAACGGCCTCCGGCACATTCGCTGAGACAAAGGCCCAGCCCTATACGGCGCAGGATTTCCGCTTCACCGTCAAGGACGGCGTGCTGCACGCTATCGAGATGGCGCGACCGGCGGGGGAGGTGACGATCACCTCAGTGCGCAGCGACTATCCGGTGAAAAAGGTTTCGCTATTGGGTACGGACGCACCGGTGACCTTCCGCCAGAGCGCTGATGGGCTGAGCTTAAGCTTGCCGGTCGGCGCGCCGGAGCAACTGGCCTATGTGTGGCGCATCGAGACCTGACCTGCCGCTTTCCGAACGCCGGGGGGCGCCAAATAAACAGAAACTTTGAGTGAGTGAAACCATGCTGACAAAGACCCTCCGCGGCCTGGCCGTTACCACGGCATTGTATTGTCTAGCCGGGGGCGCCTTTGCTGCCGCGCCGACGGCGCAGATGCTTGACCAGAACTGGACCTTCCGGCTATCGCCCGAAGATGCCGCTGCCCATCCGGAAGCCGCCGGCTGGTTGAAGGCAACAGTTCCCGGCACGACCCAGACCGATCTGATGGCGCTGAAGAAGCTGCCTGATCCGTATCTGGCGGATAACGAAGGCAAGGTGCAGTGGGTCGGCCTGTCCGATTGGCAATACCGCACCGAGGTTACGGTTTTGACTGAGACGCTTGCGCGCGATCATGTCGAGATGGTGTTCGAGGGGCTGGATACATTTGCCGAGGTGCGCGTCAATGGCACGGCGATCCTGAATGCCGATAATATGTTCCGCACCTGGCGCGTAGACGTCAAAAGCCTGTTGAAGCCCGGCGTCAATGTTATTGAGGTCGATCTGAAATCGCCGCTCAAGAAGATGAAGCCGCTGGTCGCTGACATGCCCTATGTCATGCCGGGCGCCTATGACTCGCTGTGGGGTGATGAGCCGCTGGGCCGGAATTCTTCGACCTATGTGCGCAAGGCCGGCTATCAGTACGGCTGGGACTGGGGGCCGCGCGTGGTGACGCTCGGTATCTGGAAGCCGGTGAAGATCGAGGCCTGGGACGCGGCGCGCGTGGCCGATTTCCACGTTGAGCAGGTCCATCTCGATGACCAGGTGGCGGCGGTCAATGCGGTGGTCGATATCCAGTCGAGTGCTGTGACGCCCGCGCAGGTGCGTGTCGATATTACCGCGCCGGACGGCACGACCCAGACGACAACGCAGGATATCAGTCTCTATGCCGGCAATAACCCTGTCAGCCTGCCGGTGCAGATAAAGAATCCGCAGCGCTGGTGGCCGGCGGGCTATGGCAAGCCCAACCTATACACGATCAAGGCGACGGTGACGCAGGGCGGCGATATCATCGGCGAATGGACGCGAAAAGTGGGCCTGCGCACCACGGAAATCCGCCGCGAAAAGGACCAGTGGGGCAAGAGTTTCGAGATCGTCGTCAATGGCGTGCCTATCTTCGCCAAGGGCGCCAACATGATCCCGTTCGACATGTTCCCGACGCGCGTAACGGCTGCCGAACAGGACCGGATGCTGCAATCGGCGGTCGATGCCAATATGAACATCCTGCGCATCTGGGGGGGCGGCACCTATCAGGATGACCACGTCTACGACAAGGCCGACGAACTGGGCCTGATGATCTGGCAGGACTTCATGTTCGGCGGGGCAATCATCCCCTATGACCGCGATTTCCGCGAAAGCACCCGCATCGAGGCGGTGGAGCAGGTGAAGCGTCTGCGCAACCACCCGTCGATCGTGCTTTGGGCCGGTAATAACGAGGTCCAGACTGATTGGGAAAACTGGGGTGCCGGCACGGATGCGCTAAAGACGGGCGTCTCGCCGGAAGAACGCGACAAGATCGTCATCGGCATGGTGCGTATGTTCGACCAGGTGCTGCGCGGCGCCGTTGATCAGAATGCACCCGGCACGCCCTATTGGGCCTCATCTCCTTCCACCGATTATGACGGCGCGGCCGACCAGGATAATGATGGCGACCGGCATTACTGGAAGGTCTGGGGCGGCAAGCCTGTCGAGGAATATCTCAATGTCACGCCGCGCTTCATGAGCGAATACGGCCTGCAATCCTTTCCGGACATGGCGACGATCCAGAGCTTTGCCGGGCCGAAGGACATGGCGCCGGAAAGCCCGGTCATGCGCGGCCACCAGAAGTATGACAAGGGTAATGGCAACAAGCGGTTGCTGCTCTATATCCACAATAATTACGGCGAGCCGAAGACGTTTGATGATTTCGTCTATCTCAGCCAGCTAATGCAGGCCGATGGCATCGAACTGGCGGCGACACATCTGCGCGCTGCCCGGCCGCAGACCATGGGCTCGATGTACTGGCAGCTCAATGATGTCTGGCCGGGCGCCTCCTGGGCCAGTGTCGATTATTATGGCCGCTGGAAGGCGCTGCAGTTCCGGGCCAAGCGCTTCTATGCCCCGCTGTCGGTCAGTCTGATCCACAAGGATGGCGCCATGGAAGCGCATGTGCTCTCCGATCTGACCACGGAAAAGGCCCTGACTTGGCGCCTGCGCGTGCGCGATCTCGGCGGCAAGATGCTAAGCGAAAAGACCGGCGCCTTGACAGTGGCGCGGCTGTCGAGCCCATCGATCGGCACCTTCAGTGATGCGGACCTGCTTGCCGGTAACGACCCGAAAACCATCCAGGTCGAACTGGAACTGCTCGATGGCGACGCGGTTGTGGCGAAGATGTTCAACTATGCCGGTGCCACCAAGGATATCGCCTGGACCGATCCGAAGCTGAAAACCACAATTGTCGCGGCAAATGGCGGTTACGACCTGACGGTTTCGGCGTCCGCGGCGGCGCGGGGCGTGTGGATCGATGTCGGCGGCCTGAAAGCAGACCTGTCGGACAACAGCTTCGATATGGCGGGTGGTGAGCGCGTGACCTTACATATCACGACCAATGTGTCTTTGGCCCAGTTGAAAAAGGCGCTTAAGGTGCGGTCCTATTTCGGTTCCGCCACGCCATTTAAGGGGTAGGATGATGGATAAGAAAGTCAGAACCCCCACCACCACGCCGCAAGAGCGACGCGGTCCCCCTCCCCGGCGTAGCCGGGGAGGTATAAATATCTCGTACCTCCCCAACTTGTTGGGGAGGGGGACCATGAGCGTAGCGAATGGTGGTGGGGTGTCTTGCTTACTTCTGGGCCTGTTCCTGGCAGCACCAGTGAGCGCGGCCACGCCGTCAGTCGTCTCTCAAATGACTCTCGACGAAAAAGTCAGCCAGCTACAAGCCGCTGGCCCCGCCATTCCGCGCCTCGGCGTCACCGGCTATAACTGGTGGAATGAAGGGCTGCACGGCATCGCGCGTATCGGCGAGGCGACCGTATTTCCGCAGGCCATCGGTCTGGCGGCGACATGGGATACCGACCTCTTGCACAGTGTCGGCGATACAGTCTCGACTGAGGCGCGCGCCAAGTTCAATGGCGTAGGCGCGGACAAGGACCACGGTCGCTATCAGGGCCTGACCATCTGGTCGCCCAATATCAATATCTTCCGTGATCCACGCTGGGGCCGGGGCCAGGAGACCTATGGCGAAGACCCGTACCTGACCGGCCATCTGGCCACCGCCTTCGTGCAGGGACTGGAAGGCCCCGATCCGGCGCACCCGAAGACCATCGCGTCGGTCAAGCACTTCGCCGTCCATTCCGGCCCGGAAGCCGGCCGCCATGGTTTCGATGTCGATGCCTCGCCCTATGACCGCGAGGCCACCTACCTGCCGGCCTTCCGCCAGGTGGTAACGGTGGCCAAACCCGGCTCGGTGATGTGCGCCTATAATTCGATCCATGGCGTGCCGGCCTGTGCCTCGGACGACCTGCTGAATATCCGATTGCGCAAGGACTGGGGCTTCAAAGGCTATGTGGTGACCGACTGCGATGCGGTCGAGGACATGTATGCCTTCCACTTTTATCGCAATACGCCGGAGGAAAACGCCGCCACGGCCCTGAAGGCCGGCACTGATCTCAACTGTGGCACCTATTTCAGTCATTTGAAGACGGCGGTGGACAAGAAGCTGGTGACGACCGCCGAGATCGACACGGCCGTGACCCGCCTGTGGGATGCGCGCACGAAGCTCGGCCTCGACGGGGCCCCCAGCCCCTACAGCACGATTTCGCCGGCTGCGATCCATACCCCTGAAGCGGCGGCGCTGGCGCTGAAAGCGGCGCGGGAATCGATCGTCCTGCTGAAAAACGACGGCGTCCTGCCGCTCAAATCGACGGCGAAAGTGGCAGTCATCGGCCCGAATGCCGATACGCTGGAAATCCTTCAGGCCAATTATCACGGCACGGCCATCGATCCGGTAACGCCGTTGAGGGGCCTGCGAACGGCACTGGGTGCTGATAGGGTATCCTACGCGCAAGGCAGCAATATCGCCGAGGGCGTGGCCATCCCGATCCCGGAAACCGCGCTCAGCACGGGCAAGGAAGCGGGCCTCACCGGCGAATATTTCGACAATCCGGACTTTACCGGTCAGCCGGTACTGACGCGCACCGATCGGACGGTCAATCTCGACCTTTATAATGCCGTGCCGGTCAACGGGTTCGAAAACCGTGCCTATGGCGTGCGCTGGACGGGCTATCTGACCCCGCCCGCCGCCGGTGACTATCAGCTCAAAATCTACACCGAGCGCTGCTGGGAATGCAGCAACCAGCACGACGCCATCACACTCTATGTCGACGGCAAGCCGGTGATCACCGATACCGGCGATGGCAAGTCGCTGGAGGCCAGTCTGCATTTCGATAACGCCAAGCCGCATCCGGTCAAACTGGAATTCCGCCATGTCGGCCAGGACTGGGGCGTGCGTCTGCAATGGCAGGCCCCGGCGGAAGCTCAGATCGCCGAAGCGGTCAAGGCCGCGCAATCCGCCGATGCCATCGTCGCCTTTGTCGGCCTGTCGCCGGATATCGAAGGCGAGGAACTGCAAATCCTGGTCGAGGGCTTCGATCGCGGCGACCGCACAAACCTGGCTCTGCCAGCGCGGCAGGAAGCCTTGCTCAAGGCGTTGAAAGCCACCGGCAAGCCGCTGATTGTGGTCAATCTTTCCGGCGGCGCCGTGGCGTTGAATTGGGCCAAGGACAATGCCGATGCCGTGCTGCAAGGATGGTATCCCGGCGAATCCGGCGGCACGGCCATTGCGGAAACCTTGTTGGGGCAGAACAATCCGTCAGGCCGACTGCCGGTGACTTTCTACAAGTCGGTGCAGGACTTGCCGCCCTTTATTGATTACCGCATGGAAGGCCGCACCTATCGCTATTTCAAGGGCGAGCCGCTGTATGGCTTCGGCTATGGCCTGAGCTATACCACCTTTGGCTATAGCAATATCCGCCTGTCCAGCCCGACGATCGCGGCCGGCAAGGGCGTGACGGTAACGGCGACTGTCACCAATAGCGGGACGGTCGAGGGCGACGAGGTGGCGCAGGTCTATCTGACGCCGCCGGCCAATGCGCAGGGCCTGAAATACAGCCTGGTCGGTTTCAAGCGCGTGCATCTGAAACCGGGTGAAAACGCTGACGTGACCTTCGATCTGACACCGCGTGATCTGAGTACAGTCGATCGCGCTGGTAATCGCGCGCAAGTCCCCGGTAACTACGGCCTGTTTGTTGGTGGCGGCCAGCCAACGACCGCCGGCGTAAGCCACAATCTGACCCTGACGGGTAATTATAAACTGCCGAAATAGAGTGAGTGAAATGACTAACCCCCAAAAGACCTCGCGCAGAGAATTCCTGACCGCCCTGACCGCCGCCGGTATCGCCACCGCAGGGCTTGTGCCCGCCGGCGCCGCAATGGCCGCCGATGCGCGTTTCACCATCAAGGGCGATGACTTCCTGCTCGATGGCCAGCCCTTTCATATCATGGCGGGTGAAATGCACTATCCACGCATTCCGCGTGAACTCTGGCGTGACCGGCTGAAGAAACTGAAATCGCTGGGGCTGAATACGCTCTGTACCTACATGTTCTGGAACGCCCACGAAAAGCGTCCGGGGCAATATGATTTTACCGGCAATCTCGATATCGTCGCCTGGATCAGGATGGCGCAGGAAGAGGAGCTGTGGGTGCTGCTGCGTCCCGGTCCCTATGTCTGCGGCGAGTGGGACAGTGGCGGCTATCCGGCCTGGTTCCTTAATGACCCCACGATAAAGCCGCGCTCGCTCGATCCGCGCTATATGGGGCCGTCCGGCGAATGGCTGAAGCGACTGGGTCAGGAGATCGCCCACCTCGAAATCGACAAGGGCGGGCCGATCCTGATGACCCAGGTTGAAAACGAATACGGCTCCTATGGCAATGACCTAACCTATATGCGCGCGGTGAAGGATCAGGTGCGTGCGGCCGGATTTGCGGGTGCGCTCTATACGGTTGATGGCGCCGCGGTGATCGAGAACGGCGCCATTCCGGAACTGTTCAACGGCATCAATTTCGGCACCTATGACAAGGCCGAAAAGGAATTTGCCCGCTATGGACAGTTTAAAAAATCCGGCCCGCGCATGTGTACCGAGCTGTGGGGCGGCTGGTTCGACCATTTCGGCGAAATGCATTCTTCCATGCCGATCCCGCCGCTGATCGAGAGCCTGAAATGGATGCTCGACCAGAAAATATCCTTAAGCTTCTACATGGTTCATGGCGGCACTTCGTTCGGTTTCGATGCCGGCGCCAATTTCGACAAGAATACCAGGACCTACCAGCCGGATATTTCGAGCTATGACTATGACGCCATGCTCGACGAGGCCGGACGTCCGACGCCGAAGTTTGAGGCAGCCAAGACCCTGTTCCAGAACTACCTGCCGGCCGATCGCTTTGCGCCCCTGCCGGAACCGGAGAAGGCGATCGAGATCAAGCGTTTTCGCCTGACGGAAAGCGCTTCCTTGAGCCAACTTCTTGGCAAGCCGGCCTCCGCGGCCGCACCGAAGACGCTCGAACAACTGGGCCAGCCGCACGGGCTTGTCCTCTATCGCCACAAGGCCGCGACCGCGCTTTCGGGACAGCTGTCGTTCGGTGACGTGCGCGACTATGCGCAGGTATCGGTGGGCGGCGTACCGGTAGGTACGCTCGATCGCCGCTATCACGAAACGGCGCTGGAGATCGCCGCCCAAAAAGGCGCGGCCATCGACGTGCTGGTGGATACCATGGGACGCATTAATTACGGCGACCAGATTGGCAAGGATCAGAAGGGCCTGGTCGGCGCTGTGAAGCTCGGCGACAAGACGCTCTCCGGCTGGGATCACTACAGCCTGACACTGGAAGACCTGAGCGGTCTGACGTTCGGTAAAACGCATATCGACGGTCCGGCCTTCTATCGCGGCACTTTCGAGATCACCGAAGCAGGCTACACCTTCCTCGATATGCGCGGCTGGGGGAAGGGCTATGTCTGGGTCAATGGCCATAATCTTGGCCGTCACTGGTCGGTCGGCCCGCAGCACGCCCTGTTCGTGCCGGCGCCCTGGTTGAAGGTCGGCACGAACGAAGTCATTGTGCTCGACCTGCATGAAGGCGCCGAGCGCACGCTTTCTGGCGGCAAGAACCAGATCTGGGATCGCCCCGGTCTGGTGGAGGTGTAGCATGGAGCGTCGGCAAGTGTTGATGGGGATGACGACGCTGGTCGCGCTTGCGGCATCGCGCGTTTTTGCGGACATTCCCGCGATGTCTCCGGAAGTGGTGTCGGGCACGCGTCTGCCTGTGGGGCAGCGCAAGTTCACCAGTCCGGCGGTAGAGGCGGTCATCAAGAAGACGACAAAAGCCCTGAAAGACCCGGAACTGGCGCCTTTGTTCGCCAACTGCTACCCCAATACGCTCGATACCACGGTAGAGACGGGGGCCGTGGATGGCCAGCCGGATACCTTTGTCATCACCGGCGATATCAAGGCGCTGTGGCTGCGCGACTCCTCGGCGCAGGTCTCGCCCTATCTGCCGCTGGCAGCGAAGGACGCAGGCCTGAAGACCCTCTTCCGGGGACTCATCCGGCGGCAGGCGCGCTGCATTCTGATCGACCCTTACGCCAACGCCTATATGCACGACCCCAAGGCGATGACCGACCTGTCTTGGTCGCAGACCGACCAGACCGACATGAAGCCGGGCGTGGCCGAGCGCAAATGGGAGATCGACAGCCTGTGCTATCCGATCCGTCTGGCGCACGGCTACCTGGCGGCGACCGGTGATGTGACGCCGTTTGACGACACCTGGCGCGACGCCATGCGCACCATCGTCCAGACCTTCCGCGACCAGCAGCGGAAAGACGGCGACGGGCCTTACAAGTTCAATCGCACGGCCTCCGAACCGACCGAGACCCTGGCGCATGGCTATGGCTGGCCCACCAAGGTCACCGGCATGATCCATTCCGGCTTCCGGCCATCGGATGACGCCTGCACCTATCCGTACTTTATCCCCGGCAATGCTTTTGCGGTGGTTAGCTTGCGGCAACTGGCCGATATGACCGAGAAGACGGGTCTGGACGCGGATTTCAAAGCGGAGTGCCTGGCTTTGGCCTCAGAGGTTGAGGCCGCGATGCACCAGTACGGCAAGATGAAAGATACGAGCGGCAATGACATCTGGGCCTATGAGGTCGATGGCTATGGCAATGCGCTTTTCATGGATGACGCCAATGTGCCGAGCCTGCTGAGCCTGCCGTTTCTAGGTTTCTGCGCTAAGGATGATCCGCTCTACCTGCGCACCCGTGCGGCGGTTTTGAGTGGTCGCAATCCTTATTATTACGAGGGCAGGGTGCTGCGCGGTGTCGGCTCTCCGCATTCCGGCCTCAACACGGTCTGGCCGATTTCGTTGATGATCCAGGCCCTGACCAGTACGGACGATACTGAAATCCACGCCTGCCTTGGCGAACTGAAGGCGGCAGCAGCGCCGCGTGGTTTCATGAACGAGTCAGTTGGCAAGGATGATACCGCGATCTACACGCGCTCGTGGTTTGCCTGGGCCAACAGCCTGTTTGGCGAACTGATCCTGACCCTGATGGCGGAGAAGCCGCACCTGATGACTTGAAATGATGATGACTGAAAAAGCAAGAACCCCCACCACCACATCTCGCTTCGCTCGTGCGGTCACCCTCCCCATCAGAGATGGGGAGGTACAAAATATATATACCTCCCCGGCTAGGCCGGGGAGGGGGACCATTGGCGAAGCCAATGGTGGTGGGGTTTCTTGCTTTTCGGAAATTTGCTCATGATCTCGCGCCGCCAGTTGATCGCCGGGTCCGCCGCGCTTGGCCTGCTGCCTCAAACCGGTTTCGCCGCTACGGACTCGCTGTGCGACCATGTTGATCCGTTTATCGGCACGGGCGGACATGGCCATACCTTTCCGGGCGCGACCGTGCCCTTCGGCATGGTGCAGCTTTCGCCGGATACCAGCAATCTGGGCTGGGATTCGTGTTCCGGCTACCACCAGCTTGATGGCTCGATCATGGGTTTTTCGCACACCCACTTAAGCGGCACCGGCTGTCCGGACATGCTCGATATCCTGCTGGTGCCAGCCACCGGCGAGATCAAACTCCAGCCGGGGCCGCTCGATAATCCCGATGCCGGCTACCGCTCGCGCTATGACCGGGCGACTGAGATGGCCACGCCCGGCTATTACAGCGTCAACCTGACCGACAGCCGAGTGCGCGCCGAACTGACGGCGACAACGCGTGCAGGGCTTCACCGCTATATCTTCCCGCAAGGTGAGGGCGGCCATATCCTGATCGATCTGGCACACGGCGCGATCAAATGGTGGGGTGACAAGGATCTGGTGCTCGACAATGTGTCGCTGAAGCTGATTGGCAATGACACGGTGGTCGGCGGCCGGCAGGTGCTTCAATGGGCGAAAGGGCGATGGATATTCTTCGCACTCAAGCTGTCGCGGCCATTCGCGAAGGCTGATCTTTTCAACGACAACCAGCCCGCGGCGGGCACGGAACTGACCGGCAAAAATTTGAAGGCCGCCCTGCATTTCCCGGATGCCGGCGAAGCGCCGCTGCTGGTCAAGGTCGGGATTTCGTCGGTCGATATCGACGGCGCCCTGAGAAATCTCGACGCCGAACTGCCGGATTTCGACTTCGATCGCGTGCGCGCCTCTGCCTGCGCCGCCTGGGAAGCGGAACTCGGCCGTGTCCGCGTCGATATGACCAGTGAGGCGGATAAGCGCATCTTCTACACGGCCCACTACCATACCCTGCTGGCACCGACGATCTTCCAGGATGTCGATGGCCGTTACCGCGGCATGGATAACGCAATTCACACCCTGGCAACCGGCGAGGCCAGCTATTCGACCTACAGCCTGTGGGATACCTACCGTTCGGTCCATCCGTTCTTTACGCTGAGCCAGAGCGAACGCGTGCCCGGTATGATCGGCTCGCTGATCCGCATGGGTCAGCAAAGCCCGGACGGCGTCCCGATCTGGCCGTTGCAGGGGCGCGAAACCGACACCATGATCGGCTATCATGCCTCCGCCGTCATTGCGGAAGCGGCGGTCAAGGGCATCGAGGGTATCGATTACAAGGCGGGCTATGAGGTGCTGGCCAAACGCGCCTTTGTCGATGATGTCCACGGCCTGGGGCTGTACCGCCAGATGGGTTATATTCCGGCGGATACGGTCGACGAGGCCGTTTCGCGCACGCTGGAATTTGCCTATGACGACTGGTGCGTCTCGAAACTGGCTTCGGTCATTGGCGAAAATGCCGCGGCAAAAACCCTCAAAAGCCGCTCACAGAATTATCGCAATGTCTTCGATACCTATATCGGCTTCGTGCGCGGCAAACAGTCTAATGGCCAGTGGGTCACGCCCTATAATCCACAGTCGCTAGGTCATGACCAGGCGAAATGGCGCGACTATACCGAGACGAACGGCTGGCAGGCCACCTTCCTGAACCAGCACGACATCTATAGCTACGCCGCCCTGTTTGGCGGCGAAAAAACCTTCGAGGCGAAGCTCGATGCCCTGTTCAGCGAGGCGCCGGACCCGACCCAGGAAAGCCTGGCCGATATTACTGGCCTGGTGGGACAATATGCCCACGGCAATGAGCCGAGCCACCACGTCGCTTACCTTTATGCCTATACCGGCGCGCCATGGAAGACGCAGGCGCGGGTGCGCGAGTTAATGACGTCGATGTACCGCGACCAGCCCGACGGTTTGGAAGGCAATGAAGATTGCGGCGCCATGAGCGCCTGGTATCTGATGAGCGCGCTGGGGCTATATGCGGTTGATCCGGTCAGCGCCGTCTATGTGTTCGGCTCGCCGCTTGTGAAGCGCGCCGAAATCGCCATCGGGCCGGGGCGCAAGCTGATCATTGACGCGCCTGATAACAGCGCCGAGAATATCTACGTCCAAAGCGTGCGCTGGAACGGCAAGCCATGGCACAAAAGCTGGATCAGCCATGCTGACCTTATCCGCGGCGGACGGCTGACCTTCGAAATGAGCTCAAAGCTCAATAAAGCCTTCGGTGCGCCCCTGGCCGCCAGACCCCCTTCCTTTGTTTAAGGCGTTTCCCATGCAAAATCGTCGTGATGTCTTCAAAACCACCCTGGCCCTGTCATCCCTGGCAGGACTGGCCGCTACGAGCGCGGGCGCAGCCTCAGCCGGTAAGCCCATCGTCGTCTCGACCTGGGATTTCGGTGTAGCTGCCAATTCAGCGGCATGGGACGTGCTGAAAACCGGCGGCCATGCACTCGATGCCGTCGAGGCCGGGGCGCGCGTGCCGGAAGCCGACATGAAGAACCACAGTGTCGGCCGCGCCGGCTATCCGGACCGCGATGGCCACGTCTCGCTCGACGCCAGCATCATGGACGAACAATGGCGCTGCGGCGCTGTGGCCGCGCTCGAACATATCGATCACCCGATCTCGGTGGCGCGTCTGGTCATGGAAAAGACGCCGCACGTCCTGCTGGTAGGGGACGGCGCTTTGCAATTCGCCATCGAACAGGGCTTCACACCGCAGGAACTGCTGACGCCCGAATCCGAGGCCGCCTGGAAGGATTGGCTCAAGACGGCGAAGTATGAGTCTGTGGCCAACAGCGAGATGTCGACCTACGGCCATGCGCCGGGCAGCAAGGTGCCGGGCGATGTCCATAATCACGATACGCTCGGTATGTTGGCGCTGGATGCGCAGGGACGGCTTTGCGGCGCCTGCACCACCTCCGGCATGGCGTGGAAACTGCGTGGCCGGGTGGGCGATAGCCCTATCATCGGCGCCGGGCTCTATGTCGATGGCGAAGTTGGCGGGGCTACCTCTACGGGCGTTGGCGAAGAAGTCATCCGCAATGCCGGCAGTTTCCTGGTGGTCGAACTGATGCGTCAGGGCCGCTCGCCGCAACAGGCGTGCGAGGAGGCGGTCATGCGGATCGTCAAGCGTCGTCCGGAAGCGGCAAAGACGCTTCAGGTCGGCTTCCTGGCACTGAATACAAAAGGCGAGGTTGGCGCCTGCGCCATCCAGCCGGGTTTTGTCTATGCGCAATGCGATGGCAACAAGACCGATCTGGTCGTTCCGTCGAAAAGCGTTTTTAGCTGATCAGCGCAGCATATCGAGGAACGCCTGATGTGTCGGCATGGAATGCGCGGCCTGATCGACAGCGGTCCGCATCCGTGAAAACTGCCTGGCAATTCTGTCCTCATCGATGACCTCCGCCAATGGATCATAGCCCTGCGGTTCGATATGCTGGCCCAGCATGACCGCCAGCCAGCTATTCGGCTGGAACAACTCGCCCGGCGTCAGGACGATGCGCGAGGACGAGCGGAAGTGATCGATGCGGTAGCTTAAGCTCTCCGGCACCGGCATATCGCGGCAGTAGCGCCAGAATTCGGAATCGTTGCGCTCAGTCGCCTTGTAGTGCAGGATAATGAAGTCGCGGATCGATTCATACTGGTTGGCCATGGCGCGGTTATACTGTTCGGCCAGCAGAGGGTCGAAGGTCTCTCCCGGCCAGAAATCGAGCAGTTTCACCAGGCCCGACTGAATCAGGTGGATGCTGGTCGATTCCAGCGGCTCCAGAAACCCGCTGGAGAGGCCGATGGCCACGACATTACGGTTCCAGCTCAGTTTGCGGCGACCGGTGGTGAAGCGCAGGAACTTCGGATCGGCCAGGGCATTGCCGTCGAGGTGGGCCAGAAGTGTCTCCGCCGCTTCCTCTTTCGTCGTGAAATCCGAACAGAAGACATGACCGTTGCCGGTGCGGTGCTGGAGCGGAATACGCCACTGCCAGCCGGCCGTATGGGCGGTGGAGCGCGTATAGGGTGTGACGTCACCGTTTTTTTCGCTGGGCACGAAGGCGGCGCTGTTGCACGGCAGAACGGCGCTCCAGTCGTCGAAACCGCTCTTCAGCGTCTTTTCGATCAGCAGGGCGGAAAGCCCCGAGCAGTCGATAAAGAAGTCGCCGCTGACGGTCTGGCCGCTTTCCAGGGTCAGGGTCTCGACAAAGCCGGTTTCAGCGTTTTGTGAAATATGCCTGATCCGGCCTTCGACACGCCTGACGCCATTAGCCTCGGCATGACGGCGCAGGAAAGCCGCATAGAGGCTGGCGTCAAAATGATAGGCATAGCTCAGGGTGGAGAGCAGGGAATCGTCGCGCGGCGGCGTGGCGAAATGGTTCAGCTTCGCCGCGGCGGCGTTCAGTGAATAGTCCTCGAAGGATTCGGTCTCGCCGGTGAGCCGCCGCCGGGTGAGGAACTGATGAAAGGCGGTGCGCCCGATCGGATCGCCGATCTGTCCGAAGGGGTGAAAATAGCGCGTGCCCAGCCGCCCCCAGTTGACGAATTCGATACCCAGCTTGAAACTGGCCTGGGTCTGGCGAACGAAGTCGCGCTCATGGATTTCCAGCAGGCGATTGAAGCGCTTGATGGCCGGAATGGTGGCTTCACCCACGCCGATGGTGCCTATCTCCTCGGATTCCACCAGGGTGATATCGCCTAGCCTGCCTTGGGTGATCTTCGCCAGCAGGGCGGCCGACATCCAGCCGGCGGTGCCGCCGCCGACGACCACCACCTGCCGCCGCCGGGTGGTTACAGGCGTTTCGCCTTCCATATGGTTCTCCCCGGAATAAGGTTTGTCAGGTCACCCAGTCATAGGTGAGCGTTGCGGCATTCCCAGGCCGTCCGACACCGGCACAGGGAACGAGTTTCAGGCGCGTGCGTCTGGCGCGGTCGCGCGTCAGGCTTTCCACATAATAGGCATCGCCGGCGATCCGGCCCAGCCATGTCGGTGTCCGGCCGGTCTCGGCGAACAGGTCATAATGACGGACAGCCGGATCGAATGTCCAGTTCAGGCGCAGTTCCACGGATTGGCCGTCCACGGCAATCCGGCTTTTTTCGATCCGGAAGCCCTGAGGCTGGGCAGGGGCTGGCGCGGGCTGGCCGGTCAGGGCCAATTCGCCGATATGCAGGTCATAGGGACTGGCGCCCTTGTCAGCGTCTATGCCGAGTGAAAGGGCCGCCAGGGTGCGGCCGGCATAGGCGCGCAAAGGTGCCTTCCAGCGTCGCCAGCCGGCAGAGCTACCCTTGACGGCTATCCATTCTGTCGCCTCCGGTGCATCCTCGAACACAAGACCAACCGAAAGCCGGCCACCTTTGCCGCCTTTCAGGACAAGGCCGAGCGTCATGTCAGCGGTTACAGGCAGTTTGGTTTTGTAGAGGCGTATCTCAGTGGCATTCTCAGCCGTGAGCGGGCCTGAAACTGTCAGCGAGGCGCCGCCATCCCAGGCGTCTTCGAAATCGTAATCCACCGCCAGCAGGCCGGCGGCATCATGGTCGCGGTCGAAGGCGCCATGCAGCGGCTTCGTCCACCAGGTCCAGGTCGGCAGCACGTCCTGGATGCCGAGATTGAACCACGGTTGCGTCGATACCTCGACACCCTCGCGGAAGAAGCGGTCCCCTTCGCCGGTATTGAAGCGGGTGACGAAGGGCAGGGTGCCGATGACCGAACGCTCAGTTATGAAGTTGGCCACGCCATAGGTGATCGGCAGGCGCAACTGGTCGGTCGGCTTGCCGGGGGCTTCGTAGTCCGTATAGACCTTCTTCACCTCTGGCGGGCCATAGATGGCCGCCTGCTCAGCGGTGGGCGAATTGTTGCGCGCCGGATTGCCGGACTGGCCAGACCAGAAGCGGTCATGGAGGTGATACCACGAGGCGCGGGTGCGCTTCGGATCGGTCAGGTCGGCCAGGTCTGCCTGGTCCTGAGCCGACAGGCTGGTGGTGGCCTTAAGCTGATCGATACGGGCGCGGCGCATTTTCCGCAACCCATCCTCGGCGCTGTAGACCTGGAGGCCGCCGAGCGCCTTTTCGCCGCTGTTGGGCGAAATGACAGTGGGGGCGATCAGGCCGAGATAGCCGGGGCCGGGATAGAGTTGCAGGCCGTAATAGACCTGCATCGGATCGTAAGACTGGCCCAGATCGGCCGGCAGGGGCAGGGCCTCCAGCGGCAGGCCCGAACAGCAGCCGCGCGTCAGGCCGTAATGGCTCCAGCCCTGATCGATCATCATCGAATTGGCGCGCGGCGCATCGGCCTCGCGCGGACTGCCATCGACATGCGGCGAGCCCGGCCAGACGGCGCGGGCATCGGTATAGCCGTTATAATACTGGATATGGAAATCGCTCAGGCCCTGTTTGGCGGCCTCTACCTGCATCAGCCCGATCAGGTCCTGGACGGTGCGGGCATCTTCCGGTGTGTAGCTTTCGAAATTGACGAAATAGCCATCAAAGCCAAAATATTTGGCCAGAGCGACCAGCTTGATCGCCACGGCCTCGCGCGGCAGGTCCGAGCCGTCGAACATGCGCTTGTCGGGCTGGAACATCGTGCCAAGAATCCGTGCGCCATTGCGGTGGACGGCATCGCTGAGCGCCGGATTGGGCACAAGGCCGGTCGTGTTCCACGCCACCACAACGTCTTGGTACTGCCAGGCGCGCTCGACATGGACGCGGCTCCGTGCGCCGATCTGATAACGCGTGCGGTTGAGGTCTTCATCCGGCCCGGAAAGCGTCAGATAGGCCGCCAGCAGCGTACCGCCGGGCACTTCCGGCTTGAGTTCGGGATGCGCCTGAGTGGCGGCAAAAGGCTTGACGCGGTCGGCGCGCTTCACCCTCGAACGGAAGAAGGGCGCGTCTGGATGGGTGGCCGGGTCGTAAGCCTTGAAGGCGTCCCAGGCATCGCCGCCGGTCAGCGGGTAGGCCGGGGCGATATTGTCCGCGGCAAAGCTCAATGCCGCCGGAATGAAGGCGGCGGCGGAAGCGGCGGTGGTCAGGGTCAGGAACTGACGGCGGGAGGCGGAGGCGGACATGATCTGACTCTGAAATTAGCGTGTAATGATACCGAGGCCGGCAAAGACGATGACGGGCTTATCCTGCACGGCGCGCGGCAGGCGCAGGCGCAGGAAGCGCCCGGCATGAGGCGTATCGAAACGAATCTTCTGTTCGCAACGGCTGGCGGCGATATTGGAGAATTCCCCGCTGGCCACGGGCTCGCCCCAGTCCTGGCCGTCGGCGCTCAGCCAGACTTCGTAGCCGGCGGGCGGCCCCATGCGGGTGATCTCATCGACGCTGAGGTTCTGACCGATCGGCTTGAGTGTGAAACCGTTCAGATTATAGCTCTGGGCCAGATCGAGCACGATCTCCAGCGGCTGGTTACTGGGGCCGATGAATTTGCCCCCCGCGAGCAGGTCGGCGGCCTTTTCGCCATTGGTGGAAACGACCGTCCAGCGCGCCGGAGAGACATCGAAAGCCTGGGTGACGACCGCACTCACAACGCCGGTCGTGGCCCGGCGGGCCAGGGCCTTGACCGTGCCGCCGTCTGACAGGGTAAATGGCGCTGTATAAAGCGCGGAGGCGGCTGACGGTTCCGAGCCATCGAGCGTGTAGCGCACCTCCAGACCTTCGGCGGGACTCCTGAGCGTGACCATGCCTTTTTCATCACGCCGGATACCGGGTTCTTCCAGAATATCGGGCAGGCGGAACAGGCCGACATTGCGGATAACGGGGGCGGCGGTCGCGCTGAGTATGCGCAGGCGCACGGATTTTGTCGTCACCGGCTGGTCGAGGCGGATCAGGCGCTCGAAGCCGATGGCGGTATGGCGGGCGACCTCGGTCCAGCCATCTGCATTGCGAATATCGACGGCAAAGTCATCGACGCGCACGCCTTTGGTGATGTCTTCCGCCAGGCGGATGACGTCGAAGGTCGTGGCCTCGGGCATATCGAGTTGCAGCCAGGCCCCGGCACGATCGCCGGAGCGGGCCGCCCAGGCGGCGGTTTGCGACAGGGCATTCTTCGGCGCATAAGCGCGGCCCCGGTCACTTGACGCCGTAACCGTCGCACCATGGGCCAGGTTGGTGGCGAAACCCCGGTCGCGGATGGCTTTCCAAGCTTTCAGCGAAGCGACATCCTCATCCGGAATGCGGCCGCGGCGGTCCGGCGCCAAATTAAGGAGCAGGTTGGCCCCACGCCCGACCGACATGAACCACAGGTTCAGCAGGTTTGCCGGGGTGCGGGGGGCCTCGTCGGCGTGCCAGAACCAGCCGGGACGGATCGAAACATCGACCTCGGCCGGGTTCCAGATTGGTCCGCCGCGCACGCCGGCATTGGCCTTTGCCAGGCTGTAGGGCGTGGTGTAATCCCAGGTCGGCCAGCACGGATCGCCGGCTATGCCTTCCTCATTGCCGACCCAGCGCACATCCATGTCGGAATCGGCAAACATGACGGCATTGGGCTGGTTCTTGCGGACGATTTCGCGGACCTTGTCCCACTGATAATAGGTGTGGCCGTCGATCTTGCGGCGTTCGCGCGCCCCGCCGTAATAGCCATCGCCGCCATTGGCGCCGTCAAACCACACCTCGACCAGCGGGCCATATTGCGTGGTCAGCTCCTCAAGCTGGTTATGGTAATATTCGACATAAGCCGGGCGGCCGTATTCGGCGTGATTGCGGTCCCAGGGCGAGAGATAAAGGCCGAATTCCAACCCATGACGGCGGCCGGCCGCGGCCATTTCGCCGACGATATCGCCATGGCCATCCTTATAGGGGCTGTATTTGACCGAATGTTCGGTATAGCGGCTTGGCCACAGGCAGAAGCCGTCATGGTGCTTGGCGGTCAGGATAATCGCCTTCAGCCCACCGGCCCTGGCGCTTTCAACGATCTGGTCGGCGCTGAAATCGGTGGGATTGAACAGCGAAACGGATTCGTCGCCATAACCCCATTCCCGGTCGGTAAAGGTATTGATGGTGAAGTGGACGAAGGCGTAGCTCTGGCGCCTGTGCCAGGCCAACTGGCGCGGCGCGGGCGTGGCGCCATAGGGTGCGGGGCCTGGCATGGCATGGGCGGCCACTGGACTAAAAGCTACGGGGCTGAAGGCCAGGGTGGCGCCGCTACCTATAAAAAGCTGTCTCCGGTCGATCGCAGTCATGCCGCTTCCTTCTGTATGCCGTCAGAAGGTGGCCACCGTCCGCCTTCGTCAGATATTTGTCATGACAACTCTATATCCGCAGGTCTGAATGGCAATGGTAAAAATTATTTTCCTGATAAAAATATCAGGATCGGCAATATCAGGGATTATGGCTGAGTTCCGACATCAGGTCGTAGGCGTCGCCGCGATAATAGGACTGGGTAAATTCGGCGGGACGGCCATCGGCCAGAAAACCGCGCCGTTCGATCAGCAGGCCGGGGGCGCCGGTCGGGATGTCCAGAAGTTTGGCCTGCTCGGCATTGAAGGCCACGGCGCGCAGGCGTTGCAGGGCGCGAACCGGACGCGTGCCGTAGGCTTCGAGGGCCGAGTAGAGGGAGTCTTCGACGGAATTTAGCGAGGGCAGGCAGTCCGCCGGCACGGTGGCGTAATCCAGTCCCATGGAAGAGCCGTCAGCGAAGCGCATCCGGTTGAAGCGGTAGACCAGGGTGCCGGGAGACAGGCCCAGGGAAAGCGCTTCTTCCGGATTGACGGTGCCTGATGTTTTGGACAGCCATTTGCTGCTGGGGATGCGTCCCCGCGAGATCATGTCCTCCGTGAAGGAGGTCATCTTGGAGTAGCTTTTTTCGACACGGGTGGCCACAAAGGTGCCCGCGCCCTGGCGGCGGGTCAACAGACCCTCGTAGACCAGGCCATCCACCGCCTTGCGCACGGTGATGCGGGACACATTGAATTCCTCGGCCAGTTCGCGTTCGGTCGGGATGGCGTCGTTGGGCGACAGCCGGCGGCTGGTGATCGACTCTCTCAGAGCATTCTGCAGTTGCAGATAAAGGCTTTCCGATTTCGCCGCGGCCTGGTTTCCTGAAGCCATACTGTCCGTCATTCCCCCGAATATCGCGTGTCCATGCACTTGTAATGACAAGCTTGTAATTGCCATTTTCATATATGGTATTGGTATTGTCGCGTCAATTCAATCCTGACGCGCACGATAACGGCGTGAGCGTTCGGGGAGTTGTCACCGTCGCAAAGCAAACTCAGGCAGGTAAAAGCTGCGGGACCACCACCTCCGCTACCAGGTCCGATACATCGCCACGATACCAGGCGCGGGTCAGTTCGCCTGTGCGGCCGTCGCCCAGGAAGCCGCGTCGCTCGACATAAAGACCCGGCGCGCCGGCCTCGACCCCCAGGCTTTCGGCTTCCGCCGGCTCCAGCGCCACGGCGCGCAGGCGCTGCAGGGCGCGCACCACCGGATTGCCGGCCTTTTGAAGCGCGGTATAAAGGGTTTCATCATCGGTCAGATCGCCCAGCAGGCAATAGATCGGGATGGCAGACATCTCGATGGCGACCGGCATATCATCGGCATAGCGCAGGCGTTTCAGGCGATGGACACGCGCCCCCGGCGCCAGGCCCAGTTGCATGGATTCATCGGCCGTGACCACATCGGTTTCGCGCCCGATCCAGGTGCTGCGGGTGGTGCGGCCACCGGACAGCATGTCCTCGCTGAAGGCGGGCAGGCCGGAAAAATGGCGTTCCTCGCGCGGCGCCACGAAGGTCCCGGCGCCGCGGCGGCGGATCAGCAGGCCCTCGCGCTGGAGATCATTGAGCGCCTTGCGCACCGTAATGCGGGAAATGTCGTAGCGCTCCGCCAGTTCGCGCTCGGTCGGCAGGGGCTCGCTCTGGCTGAGGGAGCCATCCATAATGGCGTCGCGCAGGATGCGTTCAAGCTGGATGTAAAGCGGGCCGTGATGCGCGGTGAGCGCGGGTATGACAGAGAAAAACGACATCTTATCAGCTCCTCGGAAACCGGCTTACTTTGCCCCGACCGCGTTATCAGCGTCCTGAGACAGGGCCTGGCGTAATTGCGTGACCAGTGTGACATCCGTGCGACGATGGCCGGGTACGGCGAAGCCAAAGCGGACGGTATCCCCCGTCGCCTGCGTGTCGACGAGGCTGCACGAGCCATGAACCGCTGGCACACCGGTCCGCCGCAGGATTTCACCGACCGTCCGGTAGCTGACGCCGACGCCGGCCATGATCTCGATAGGGTTGCCGGGCTGAGTGCGAACGGCCTCGACCAGTTGGGCGATGACATCCGTGCCTTCGATGGCGGACATGGCGCAGCCGGAGGTCAGGATCGAATCGATGCCCAGCGAACGCGCCAGCGCCAGGGCGGCCAGCGGGTCGGGCACCAGGTCAAAGCTGCGGTGCAGTGTAACCTTGAGGCCGGCGGCTTTCGCATGGGTCGTCAGTTCCGCCAGGGCGGCGGCGTCCAGTTCACCGTTTTCCAGATTGGCGCCCAGCACCACGCCTTCCAGACCGATATCGGCCACGGCATCGATATCGTGACGCATCATGGCCAGTTCGGCCGGGCTGTAGGTGAAATCGCCCTGGCGCGGACGGATCATGACCCGTGTCGGACACTTGATTGCGGCGGCCAGCCGCATCATGCCGAGGCTCGGGGTCAGGCCGCCAATCCCCAAGCTGGCGCACAGTTCGATGCGGTCGGCGCCACAGGTCGCGGCGATGTCCAGCCCATCGGCCGTATCCACGCATATTTCGAGCAGAACCGGGCCGGTCATGCGGCACCGCCCGCGCGCAGGGGGATCGAGGCGCCATCGCTCTGCCGCGCCATCAGGATTGCGCCATCGAGCACATCCATACTTGGAGCGGTGAGGCGCGCGTGGGTGGCGTCGGAAAGCCACGGCGAGATGTGCGGCGCCAGCCCGCCCACCAGACAGATCCGCGGCGCGCCAACACTGACGAGGTGGGCGATATAATGGTCGATATCGGCGGCCAACTGGCGCACCAGCCGTAAGGCCACCTCGTCGCCCTGGCGCGCATAGTCAAATACGAAGGGCGAGAGCGCGCCATAATCAGCCGGGCGCGCGTGTTCCGACCAGTCTATGATCTCCGACGATGTGCCGAAACGAGCGATCAGAGCCTCGGTGAAGGGCGTGCGCTGCGCCAGGCCGTCGTTCGCTTCGAGGGCAGCCCGAAGGGCGTCACGGCCAAGCGCCGCCGCTGATCCCTTTTCGCTCAACAGAAAACCCCAGCCCCCGACCGGATAACCCCGGCCATTGACTATGGCATAACCCGAACTGCCTGTTCCGGCGATCTGAATGGCCCCATCCTCGCCGCCAAAAGCACCCAGGCAGGCCACATGACAGTCCGCCGCGGCGCAGATATCGCCAAATGTGTCCGGCGCCGCCACCGTGGTGCGCACGCAATCTGCCGGTGTCACTATGCCGGCCAGTCCGAGACCAAGGGAGGTCCGGGGCAGAATATCGCGCGTTAGGCCGGCCGCTGTCAGACCGGCGTCAATGGCGGCCATGATGTTTCCCCAGGCCATATTGAGGCCCAGGCGGATATTGGCCGGGCCGCTTTCGCCTTCGCCCAGGGTGCGACCGTTGTCGTCCTGAAGCCTGGCCCGGCATCGCGTTCCGCCACCATCGATTCCAATATAATAATTCGGACGAAATATATATGTCATTACAGTATATTAGAACGTTTCGGCTCAGGTTTGTGTCTGGCAGGCAAGGTGGGGCGAGGCGAAAAAGGCGCATCCGTCAGGCATTTCGGTGCATATTAATGCTTACCAATTTGCATGTTGTCATATCAAATAATAGAAATCGAGCGGATTTGTCTATAAAAACATTATCGAATGTGAAAATGAATGGCGCTGTTTGGCTCTAAGATGCTGTTTCAAATGGCATCTTTATAGCGGATAACACCAATTTAAGTCATGGCTGATCGAAGCTGGCGCACGCAGCCTGCCTTAAGCAGAGATTTTGATGACCGACACTGCCGGGCGATTGGCGATCCCGGACCAGTTAAATGGGGTTCGTCGTCAGCGGGTGCCTGATTTTTTCTGTGGCAGGGTGGCGTCGCCATCCGCCTGCATCTGGCGCAACAGGCCTTCTATCTGGGCAACCTCAACGGGACGGCTGAACAGATAGCCCTGGATTTCCGCGCAGTGGGCACGGCGCAGGTGTTCGAGCTGATCGGTCGTTTCCACGCCCTCGGCCACGCAATCGAGATTAAGGTCGCGGGCCAGCCCCAGGATGCTGTGGACGATGGCGGCCGTGCTGTGATCATTCACGATGTCGCGCACGAAAGAGCGGTCGATCTTGATCCGGTCGAGCGGAAAGCGCCGCAAATATCCCAGAGATGACCAGCCGGTGCCGAAATCATCCAGTGACAGCTTGACGCCCATGGCCTTCAGTTCTTCCATGACCCTGACGGTCACTTCGGTATCATCAAGCGTCAGGCTTTCGGTCAGTTCGAGTTCAAGCCATTCCGGGGCCAGGCCCGATTCATCCAGGGCGTCGCGGACTGCCCGGACGATATCCCCGCGATAGAACTGCTGGGCGGACAGGTTGACCGCAACGCGGACCCTGGGCAGGCCCTGGGCCTGCCAGGCGGCGTTTTGCAGGCAGGCGGTACGCAGCACCCAGCGGCCGACCTCGACCATGCGCCCGTGTTCTTCCAGCAAGGGGATGAACAGGGCCGGCTGGATAAGCCCTTCGGTCGGGTGGTGCCAGCGCAGAAGCGCCTCCAGGCCCGTTATGGTGGAATTGCTGACCGATACCTGCGGCTGGTAATAAAGGGCGAATTCGCCGCGTTCGCAGGCGCCATAGAGATCATTGGACAGGGTATGCCAGCGTTCGGCCGCCATGGTCAGGTCGCTGGTGAACAGGCGGTAGGTGCCGCGGCCGTTCTTCTTGGCCTGGTACATGGCGGTATCCGCGGCCTGGAGGAGGGCGGAGGGGCTGTCACCGTCGGCGGGGTACATGCTGATGCCGATACTGGTGCCGATACGAAGCGTGTGGCTGCCGACCTGGAAGTCCGGCTCCAGCACCGCCTGGATGCGCTGCGCCAGAACCTCGGCATCCTCGCTGCCGGACAGGTCTCCGGCCGCGACGACGAATTCGTCTCCGCCCAGCCGCGCCGGGGTATCGCTGTCGCGCAGGACGCTGCGCAACCGCTTTGACACCTCTTCGAGCAGGGCGTCGCCGACGAAATGCCCCAGGCTGTCGTTGATATGTTTGAAATGGTCGAGATCGAGCAGGAGCAAGCCGACCTGCGAGTGGTCGCGGCGCGCCCGCGCAATGCCCTGGCTGAGCCGATCCATCAGCAGGGTGCGGTTGGGCAGTCCCGTCAGGGCGTCATGCATGGCGAGGTAGCGTATACGTGCTTCGGCTTCTTTACGCGCCTTGACATCGCGCAGGGTGCATTGAGCCAGTAACCTGTGGCCGACGCGATAGGTGGTGCAGAGCACCTCGACGCTGACCGTGGTCCCGTCCGGGCGTTCCCAGGTCCATTCGGCCCATTTCATTTCACCGCTCTGCCGCAGCGTATCGACGATCGTGCGGGCATCGCCGACGGCCGCGAAAATGGGCAAGTCATCGAGATAACGGCCGCGCACCTCGTCAAGCGGCATGGCCAGGATGTGGGCGCATTGCGCGTTGAGATCATGGACGGTCCGGGCATCGCAATCGATGACCAGTATGCCGTCGCCGGCGGTTTCAAAGAGGCGGCGGTGCCTCAGTTCTGAGTCGCGCAGGGAGGCTTCCACAAGGTGGCGCGCCTCAACTTCCGCCTGAAGCGACATCTTCTGTTCCAGAAGCTCGACGCGCGCCTTGCGAAGGGCGATGTGCGTCCGGACGCGGGCGATCAGTTCCTCGATCTGGAACGGCTTGGTGACATAGTCAACGCCACCGGCCGCAAAGGCCGATACCTTGCTGTCGACATCGGTCAGGGCGGTCATGAAAATGACCGGGATGTCGCGGGTCTGCGCATCGGCCTTGAGCCTGCGGCAGGTCTCGAAACCGTCCATGCCCGGCATCATGACATCAAGCAGGATAAGATCAGGCTGGGCATAGCGCAGCCGGTCGAGCGCTTCCTCGCCGCCCAGGGCCACCAGAACCTCGTAGCCGCGGTCTTCCAGATGGTCGACCAGAAGGCCCAGATTGGCCGGAGTATCATCCACGACCAGGATCTGGGGCAGGGCGGGGGATGCGTCCTGACCTTGCGGTAACAACTGGGTCATGCGGCATCTCTTTCTTTGGCGGCGTCTTCGATCAGGCGCAAAACGGCAGGGGATTGATAGGCGGCGGCCAGGGAATCGAGGCGTTCAGCGAAGCCGCGATACTCAGCTCCGGCCGCAATGATTTCCGGCACGGCCTTGCGGATGGCGCGCAGGTTTCCGGCGCGCGCCAGGAAAAGCAGGTGGTCCAGTTGCGGTCCGAAGGGCGCCACCAGTGGGGTGGCGTTTTCGGTCTCCACCTGCGGAGGTTTGTTGTCATCTGGCATGTCAGCCACGGTATCGGGGGCCTCAAGCCTGGCGATTTCCTCATCGGCGCGGCCAAACGGGGCCTCGACAATGAAGCGGCTGCCGCTGCCGATTCCGCTTTCCACGCGGATATCGCCGCCCATCATCTGGACGATATGATAGGTGATGCTGAGCCCAAGCCCGGTGCCGCCGCTTTTGTCGATGGCATTGCCGGCCTGCTCGAAGGGCTGGAAAATCCGCTGGAGCTGGTCCGGGCTGATGCCGACACCGGTATCGGTAACGCAGAAGCGCAGCCCGGTGTCATCCGTTGCGGAGGCGACGCAGGACACCTCAAGGCGGACTTCGCCCGAAGGGGTGAACTTGATGGCATTGCCCAACAGATTGATCAGCACCTGGCGGATGCGCTTCTGGTCCGCCACCACCAGACGGGGCACGTCGTCGGCGATGTTCACCGTGAACAGCAGGCCCTTTTCTTCTGCCCGCAGGCGAACCATCTGCGCCACACTGAGCACGCACTGACGGATATCGAAGACGCCCGGCAGCAGTTCAAGCCGGCCGGCCTCCACCTTGGCGATATCCAGAATGTCGGTGATCATCGTCAAAAGATGCTCGCCGCTGTGCTCGATCGTCTGCAGGGCGGCCAGGTCGCGCTCGCTTGCCTTCGTGGTCTTCAGCAACTGGGCATAGCCCAGGATCGCATTGAGCGGCGTGCGCAATTCATGGCTCATATTGGCGAGAAACTGCGACTTGGCCGAACTGGCGGCCTCGGCAGCCGCGCGGGCCTCGGCCAGTACACGGCTTTCCTCGGCCTGCTGGCGCTGGCGCGCTTCATAGAGCCGCCGCATCCCCAGGAAGCGGAAGACGAGAAAGCCGCCGGTCAGGACCAGCCAGATCCCCAGAATGATGAGATACCACTGATCGGTGGACAGCGAGACGCCGTGAAACTCCAGGGAGGAGACCTTTACGTCAAAGCGTCCGTGCGGTGTCTGGCTTCCCGACGAAAAGGCGAGTGACACAATGTCATCCATGTTGGTGCCGGCCTCGTCCGCCGAGACACCGTGACTGGTGAGCCACCATTGTTCGACGGCGAACTGCTCCGCGTTCAGGTGGATTTCGTTTACGCCTTGCGTCACGGGAAATTCGGCGACGAAGGGCATGGTCTCGCCAGGCTTGACCTTCTTCCCAAGGCTCGTCGGCGCCGTGCTTTGCAGCAACAGGCGCAGATGATCACCGACACCGTGGTAGGTCAGCCGGATCGTGACATTCTTGTACTTTGAAAAGTCGATCCCCTTGCCCTTGCCGGGGGCTTCGAATTGCAGGCCGTAGCCGCAATAGACGAATTTCGCGCCCTCGCGCAGGTCACAGGTCCAGGTCAGCGGTTTGGTCGTATCGTGCTCGATGGTGGAATTGCCGCCATCATCCTTGTCGCCATAGACAAAGGGATAATACTGACCAGCCCGCGATGTAAGGTCGAGCTGCCGGCTGGTTATGGCCTTCTGGCCAAGGACCGCGGCGAAGGTCAACGCAATCAGCAGGAATATCGCCGCCTCGACCTTGAGATTGCTGTAATGGAGCCAGCTACGACGGGGTGTCTGGCGGGCCGAGGCCGAAGCGTGCGGGCCGTCTTCCAGCAGATTATGCGCCACAAGCGTGGGGGCGGTGTCATTGGCAAGCTTAACGCCTGATGTACTATTGTAACGCTTATGCAAACTGCACTCTCATACTTTGGGCGACTATTTATATTTTTATATCCTCCCTGTCGCCGGAGGTCCGTATGATCATTACACAGAATGCTTATTAATCGGTTTCTGCCGGGAAATATTTATACTGTCGGCATATATAGCGAATGATTTGTGCGGATATTGATTATTTCATGCGGTATCTGGACACTTCATCAAACAAAGAGCGCGGATCAGTGCAGATGAGGCGCCGGGGCCTTGCGTGTGCGGCCCCGGCCTGCCGGGATAAGCGGTTGCTCAGGCGGCATCTGGCGCCAGGCTTTCCAGTGGCGGTTCACGTCAGCGGCGAAGTCATCCGACGACCGGGCATAAAGCGCGTGTCCCAGCCGGATGGCCTCATTGCGCAGCTTGCGGCGCTGACGCCTGGCCGTAGTGAGCAGGCGGTCCGCCGGACTGGCCTCCGGGATCGGCCGGATCTGCTTCAGCCGTTTCCTGAGGAGGGTAAGATCCTGAATATGGCCCAGTATCTGGGCCAGGTGCCGGGCATCCTCCTCGGTGCCGTCCATCGGCTTCGGCCAGATCGTGTTCAGGTCATGTAGCTGATATTCCAGCACCTTTATCTGCTTGCGCCATTCGTGCAGATTGATGCCTGACGGGTCTCGCACGACATTGGCGAAGGCGTTGCGGTTGCGCCTGTAGGTCCGCCGCATGGCTTTGGTGAGGTCGGACTTTTTGATTTTCAGCGAGGCCAGGTGAAGCGCTGTCCGTCTCGCCTGTATATTGTTGCGCACCGTTGCCAGGGCATCGTCACAACCGGTGGGGAGCGGGGAAGCCGCCAGGATTTCGCGCAGCCCGTCCATTTCACCGGCATCGAATTCGGTCGCCCCGGTTTCATTCAGATAGGTGATAACTTCGGATATCACTTCATTATCGCGGTAGGCGCGCAGGCTTTTTGCACTATCCCTGAAGAGGGTATTGGCCTTGTCGAACGTGAGGCGGTCGAGTGATCCCCTGACCAGGCGCAGGCAGGCGCGGATCTTCTTGGTGCCTGCTCTTACCGTATGCACGGTCGAGGTTTCACCGGGTTCGGCGTCCGGGGCCATCAGGAGATTGATTTCCTGATGCAGAAGGCGGTCGAAGGTGGTCGAAAGCGCTGTGTGTTCCGTCTTCCGTGTCATGACAGGTGCCCATTTCAGCCGCTGAAGAGGCCCTATCATTACCCCACAGGTCTGCCGTCTCATTTGATCGGGGTCAAAGCCGCCCCGTCCGTTCTTCCGCACACTCTGACAGCTCTGTTCCAGGAGTGTGGACCATGATTTGTTTTCCCGATCGTGAAGCGGCGGGGCGCCAGTTGGCCGCCGTGCTGAAACCCAGATTAAACAAGCCGGATGCGCTCGTTCTGGCCTTGCCGCGGGGGGGCATGCCCGTGGCGTTTGAGGTCGCGCGCCTTTTGCACCTGCCGCTCGATCTCATGCTGGTGCGCAAGCTGGGCGTGCCGGGGCATGAGGAGCTGGCCATGGGCGCCATAGCCGACGGCGGGGTTGAGGTCATTAATGAGGATATCGTGCATAGCCTGAGCATCAGTGATCATACGATAGCCGCGGTAGCGGCGCGCGAGCGGGTCGAACTTGAACGTCGCAGCCATGTCTACCGCCAGGGACGGCCGGCGTCGGAACTGAATAACCGGACCGTCATCCTGGTCGATGATGGGTGTGCCACCGGCGCCACCATGGAAGCGGCTATTCGGGCGGCGCGCCGGCGAGGGGCGGCCTGGATTATCGCCGCCGCGCCCGTGGTGTCCGATTCGGCCTTCGCCATGATGGGCCGTCTGGCCGACGAGGCGGTTTGCGTCGCCGTGCCGGAGCCCTTTTATGGTGTTGGCCGCTTCTACACCGATTTCGGACAGACGCAGGACAGCGAGGTCATGCGCCTGCTGGCCCGGGCGGCGGAGATCAAAGGGCAGTCCCATGTCTCATGACGCCGCCCGCCGGTTTTGAGGACGTTCACATGATGTCGCATAGCCATTTGGCCGAAGCGTTGTCCACCCCTGTCGTCGTGCCAGCAGGCGATGTGAAACTCGCGGGAGACCTGACTGTTCCGGAGGGCGCGAAGGGGCTGGTCATCTTCTCCCACGGCAGCGGCTCAAGCCGCAGGAGCGTGCGTAACCGGCGCGTGGCGAAAACATTGAACGACCGGGGGCTGGCGACCCTGCTGATCGATCTTCTGACCAGCGAAGAGGAGGAGTTCGACCAGCAGACCCGCCAGTATCGGTTTGATATACCGCTGCTGGCCGACCGGCTTGTTGACATTGCCCGCTGGGCGGGCGAGCAGCCGGCGCTTGCCGCGCTTCATCCGGGGTATTTTGGGGCGAGCACCGGCGGGGGCGCCGCATTGATTGCGGCCGCGCACCTGCCTGACCGGATCGGTGCGGTCGTCTCACGCGGTGGCCGGCCTGACCTGGCGGCGGCGTTTCTCGATAAGGTCAGGGCGCCGGTGCTCCTGATCGTCGGTGGTAATGATCCCCAGGTGCTTGAGTGGAACGAGCAGGCCCTGCGCGGCCTGAATGCCCGGTCGAAACTGTCGGTCGTGCCCGGCGCCACGCACCTGTTTGAAGAACCGGGAAGCCTGGAAAGCGCGGCGGATCAGGCGGCGAACTGGTTTAACAGGTATTTGGGTTGAGGGTTAGAGCGTTGTGACGGATGACCTTCTGGAGGCGGCCGGGCTCAAAGCGACTGAAGCTAAGCGATAAATCTAACGCGCCGTCACCCTCGCAGGTGGCGGCGCTGCTTTTTAGTCGCTTTGTCGCATTACGATTGTCGGATTAGTCGCTTCGCATTTCCTGCAAGTCAAAATGCTGGAGTGAGGCCCTGTAATACGAATCGACCCTCGAAAACCGGTGACGTCCGCACCCCAACGATTCCAGTCATCCGACCACATCGACACCGAACCTGCGTTTCCACAAACTTTGCAGGATAAATCATAGTGTGTCCATTCAGTGCTCACCGTCCGGTCTCCTCTATCCTGAATGCCTGGTACCGTAGATCTTCCGCCGCGTCGAAGGGTCTGTCGGAGATCCACGCTGTGTGTCCCTTCCGGTGGCTATCTAAGCGGGACGCTTCCTTGTCTCGGCGCAAAAGCTAGGCGGAAAGTGCATATGCCGGCGGGTGCGGGTTGCTTGCCATCGCGGGCAATCAATCACGAAACTGCTCAGGCACCTCGGAAGCCGCTTTCTCCTCCTGGCTTATTTGAGGAGCAGCACTTTCTGCTGGTTTAAACTCGGTTCCGCAGTAACGGCACTTTATCGCTTCAGCTCGAATGATTTCCGCGCAGGCGGGGCACTTCTTCATGTCACCACCTTGCAAGTCGCGGTTATCAAGAGCCTTTATGTCCTTCTTTAGGAATAGTGAGTGTGGAAAAGCGATGATCCAAATGGCGGCGCCGTAAATCCACCAAGCGAGAAATGAGTGTCCCTTCCCCTTAGCTATCGCCGCCGGGATAAGGCCAATGAAAACTGCAATCAGTAGTACTTCGCCCAATTACCCCTCCATTAATCCGTGTTGATAGACGCACCAGCATCTGCACCTATTAGAAATTCCGACATGTCGATCTTCACCAGTTTCCAGGTGAAAAGATTTCGGCGTTCAAACACGAAGTCAACATGCTGCTTTGAATTTGATTTCGCCGCCGCCGACGCTCGAAAGCGATCAAGGTTGATATAGCTGTAAGTGCGAACTGTATCGTCATCCTTTGACGAAGAGGTTGGGGCGGGCGTGGGCGCGGTGGTGGTTGTTTCTGACCTGCGCGCTTTAACCATCGCTGCTATCCCGTCCGGTGTCACCACCGAATCCACCATGCGATCAGTAATTGCCGGGATCATCATCATTCCCAGGCCAGCAAACGGATTATCCTTCATGTCTGGATCGTTCTGCATATTCGCCGTAAGAGCCGCATTGAACTGAGACTTCAGGCCATCTCGTACCGATGGGAAATCTACCATTGCGTCGAGTTTGTCCTTGTCACCGGCTTTTGCGGCGTCCGCCAGGCTTTTGGCCGCCATGTAAGGCGATCCAAAATACGCCCCGCCGAATAGAATAACGACCGCACCGGCGATGCTGCCCGCAATCCATGTTTTACGCATTTGTTCCCCCATATTTCAAGAAATGCTACACAGCCTCAAGGCGATTGTAAACCGAGACACAACCTAAATCTTGAGGTGCCGCGACAGATTTGGCAATCACAACTCCGCGACTTCCTTGATCCGGATCATATTTACGACAGCGGTGACGGCTTTATAGGCGAGCTTCCCAATCGCCCGGATATTAGCTGCGCTAGTGACACATAGCCCCGTCATAAATGGCGCGGCCTTATTTGTATCTATATGTTTCCAAGCGTAACTTTGAGGATGGCGGGTACGTTGATGGGGCATTTCTGCGCACATAAAATAACTTAATAAATTCAATTGATTGTTAGTGATGTGGCGGACAGAGAGGGATTCGAACCCTCGGTACGCTTGCACGTACACACGCTTTCCAAGCGTGCGCGATCGACCACTCCGCCATCTGTCCATCCATCAAGTCGCACCAGGTCGGTGGTGCGCGGAAGGCGGCCTTTATACCCATGCTTTGCGAATGAGCAAGCCTAGTTTGCCTCTTACCACCGCTTTTTTTGTAACTATATTGGCGGCAAAGCGTAATATAAGTCTCCAAATCCCCTCGTCAGGGGATTTGGCAAGGGCAAGCGCCCGTCGCCGCCTTTGCGGCGAGCCCGGCGGCTCTTGAGCCATAATAAAGGAAAACACCATGTTCGGCCTTAAATCCCAGATGATTTCCGCCAACCAGGCCCTGCCGGGCCGCAGCGAGCCCATCCCGACCGAAGAAACCCATTTCGTGCTGCATACGCCGCTGAAGGGGCCTTATCCGGCCGGCATGGAAACGGTTGTCTTCGCCATGGGCTGTTTCTGGGGCGTCGAGCGCAAGCTGTGGCAGCAGGAAGGCGTCTATGTCACCGCCGCCGGCTATATCGGCGGCTATACGCCCAACCCGACCTACAAGGAGGTCTGCACCGGCCAGACGGGCCATACCGAAGGCGTGCTCGTGGTCTTCGACCCGAAAAAGATCACCTTCCAGCAATTGCTGAAGGTCTTCTGGGAAAGCCATGACCCGACGCAAGGGTATCGTCAGGGCAATGATATCGGCACCCAGTACCGTTCGGCCATCTTCACCACCTCCGAGGCGCAGTATGATACCGCTGTCAGCAGCAAGGCGGCGTTTCAGAAGTCACTGAATGCGCTCGGAAAGGGCCTGATAACCACCGAGATTGAGCCGGAGGCGCCGTTCTATTTCGCCGAGGGCTATCATCAGGGCTATCTCGCCAAGAACCCGGAAGGCTATTGCGGCCTCAAGGGCACCGGCGCCGTCTGCGCTATTTGATCAGCGGTTTAGAGCACTTTCCGAAAAGCGTAACGCACTTTTCGGAAAGTGCGTTTAAGTAAAGAGTTAGAGCGTTTTACGATCTG
>NZ_JBQCHT010000001.1:0-14328 GCF_051954415.1 Asticcacaulis sp. | reverse complement strand
GGTCGAACGCTTCTTCAATAAACTCAAGCAATTCAGAGGTATTGCCACTCGCTACGACAAAAACCCTCTGAATTTTCTGGCAGCCGTAAAGATCGTCGCCACCAGAATCTGGATCAAAGCGTTATGAGTCTACGGCCTAATCCGAATTGTGGGGACAGGATGTGAATTGCATGGTTTTCAAAGAAAGCAAGAAACCCCACCACCGCATCTAGCCGCTTCGCGGCAGCGTGCGGTCCCCCTCCCCATCGAAGATGGGGAGGTATAAGGAAGGGGTGAGGCGCTGCTACCTTCCCAATTTTTCCGCGCGTGGGTAAATCAGAGCTTTCGTTGATTGTCGGCCCGATATCGACCAAGGCCCAGCCATTGGCAGGCACCCGTTATCCCGACCTGCTGAGTATCCAATCCGGCGGATTTCCTGCGGCAGGCCATTGCCTCATATTTACAATCTGGCGGTATGTCCCCGATCAAAAAAGAAGCTCCCTTTGACTACAGTCGATGCGACCAGACGGGTGCTTAGCGCACCTGATCCGCCTTCTGATGAAAAGGGAAAGCCATGAAAATCGCATTTACAAAAATCGCCGTATTGGGTCTGTCTTCCGCCGTGTTGCTGAGCGGATGTGCCACGGACGGTGTGGGCAGCGGCGCGCTGATCGGCGGCGTAGGCGGTGCCGCGGTCGGCGCTGCCACCGGCAATGACGCTGTTAAGGGCGCCGTGGTTGGCGCTGTCGCGGGCGCCGTCATCGGCTACGTGGTCGAGCAGGGCAAGAAACGTGAAGTCTACAGTGATGGCCGTGGCAATAAATATTGGGTGGATGACAACGGCGAGCGGCATTACACGAACTGACGCAGGCATCGGCGCTGGTATTGTGGTTTACCGTTCCAGCGCCTGAATCATCTGCACGCGTTTAAGGTGCCTTCCGCTTTCGAACTCGGCGTTCAGGAAGGCATCAACTATATCAAGCGCCAGGCCGTGGCCGACAATACGTGCGCCGATAGACAGCATGTTGGCGTCGTTATGCTGGCGGATCATGCGGGCCGAGAAGGTGTCGGCGCATACACCGCAGCGAATGCCCGTGATCTTGTTGGCCGTCATCATGATGCCCTGTCCGGTGCCGCACAGGATAATCCCGAACCGGCAATCACCTGAAACGACCCTGCGCGCGGCCGCTTCGCCGTGCGTGGGGTAATCCGTGCTTTCGCTGGTCGTTGGGCCGATATCGACCACTGTCCAGCCCCTCGTGGCGATATGTTCGGCTATGGCCTGCCTGAGGTCGATGGCGCTGTGGTCGCTGGACAGAACGAGGCGGTTATTGGCTGTCATGCTGGGGTCTCATTTTTAAGAAAGCAAGAAACCCCCGCCCACCGCTTCGCGGTCCTCATGGCTTGCGAAAGCTATACTTTCGCTGGCGCCAAACCCCAAAAAGCTGGCGAGGTATAAGGAGGAGGATCAGCCCGCCGGGGTTTCGGGCTTGGGCTCCATATCTGGGGTGGGGAGGCCGATATGGACCAGTTGCCAGTGGGTCAGGCCATGTCGCTCGAAGGTGAAGGTGGTGGTGCCGCGCATTTCGTCGGTCACGGTCAGGCGGGCGCGTTCCAGGCTGAAGAAGGCCGTTTTGGGGGAGGGCGGCTTGCCCTCATATTGCGACAGTTCGAAGCGGTTGGCATCTTTCGCCGCGCCATAGGTCAGGCCGAGCAGGGCCTTGGGCGTCAGGTAGGAATTGACGTCGATCACCGGCTTGGGCGGGGTTTTCGGCGCGTTGGGATTGACCAGGTCGTTGAACGCCTTACCGATGGAATCGGCCACACCCTTGACGGCATTGCCGGTGGCGCCCACCGGATCATTGAGCGCGGATGGCGCCGGGGCGGCGATGCCCTCGTCACCGGCCAGGAGCTGGGTTTTCAGGCTGGCGCGGACGGAATCGAAATCGATCAGCTTGGTGAGGGACTCGATATCCTGGCTCTTGCAGGCGCTGCGGACATCATAGAACGAAATGATCGGCGCCGTGTAGAACAGGCCGGCCGCAGCCACGATGACCAGAAGCAGTATTACCCCGAAAATGCGCGACACAGTCAGTTCCCCTCGAAAGTCCTGTTAACCATTCCTAGCATGGGTATTTTCGTTTGTCGCCTGTTTGGGTGGTGAAGGTTGATAACTGTGACTGGAATGCCCCCTGCGTCAGCGACACCGGCTCTGCGAGCCTCGCGCTGACACCTCCCCCGCTTTGCAGGGGAGGAGATTGTCTATTTCCCCTGCCAGACCTGCGGGTGGTCGGTCAGGTATTTGATATAGAAATCGGCCACGCGGGCGTCGGCGCGGGTGGAAGGGTGGCCGTTGCAGCCGATCTTGTCGAGTTCCGGCAGGGTGACGCGATCGATCTTGGTGTCGCCGGCGGCCTTGATGGCGGTGAAGACATCGTCCGTGCCGCCGCTATAGCCTTCCTGACGATCGGGCGGAGTGGCGAGGATGATGAAGGCGCCGGGATTGCGGGCGCGGATTGTTTTCACAAAGGCGGTATAGGTCTTGACGTAATCGGCGCGGAGGTTGGCTTCGTTGCCCCAAGGCTCATCGGGGCGAACGGGCGTGGAGAAGTCATTGCCGCCGATGCCGATAACGATGACCTGGGGATGCCAGTCTGGTTGGTTTACCGGCGTCGGGTCGTCGAAGATCGCGCGGTCATAGAGCATCAGCATATGGTATTTCGGATGCTCCCGACCATCGTAATTGCGCACCATGCCGAGACCGGAAAAGGCATTGATCTGGTAATCGGCGTCGAAATGCCTGGCGGTGAGGGGGCCGAACCCCTGCTGGCTGTTCGTGGTCTCGAAAATCTGTTCGGGTGTGCATTGAGAAAAAGCCGATGTGTTGCCGTAGCCAACGGTCAGGCTGTCGCCAATAAATTCGATCTGGCGGCGATGCGGATACAGCCTGACCTGTTTGGTCGGCGCGCCATGGATGTTGGGCACGAAAAAGCCGAGGAAGGTGCCGGTGGCGTATTGCGTTTCGGAACGTTTTTCCAGGCGGATGGTGTGTTCGCCCTCGCCGAGATTATCGAGCGTTATGGTCGCCTTGCCGGGCTTCTTAAGTTCCATGACCTGGCGGCCATCTATGAGGACATTGAAGTTGTTGGCGGAGTCATCGAATTTCATCAGGACCAGCGGCCCCTTGAACCCGGCCTCGAAATAGACGGCGGGCCACTGGTAGGCGTAGCCGTCGAAAGCGGGAAGGTCCTGGGGAACGGGATGCGACAGTCGCTTGACCTTGCCGCCGATGACAACGGGAAGACCTTCTTCGTAAGGGCCGACGGCAGGTGATAACGCCATGGCGGCGGAGGCGGGGATGCCAATCAGCGCCGCGCAGACGGCGAGCGTGAGCAGGTGTCGCATGTGTTTTCTCCCTTTTTTGCGATAGTGGCGCGGGTCAGGGAAGAAAGCAAGAAACCCCACCACCGCATCTGGCGCTTCGCGCGTCGTGCGGTCCCCCTCCCCAGTAAACTGGGGAGGTATAAGCAGGGCTAGATCTGCCGTGTCAGCAGGCCATGCACATAGGCCAGTTTCTGCTGGATCACCGGGGTCAGGATAAAAGGATAGAGGTCGCGTTCGCCCATCGAATGGTGGATGCTGTTCAGCGCCACTGATAGCGGAATCCACACCTCGGCGATGCGGTCGAAATCAAGCACCGAATAGGGATCGAAGTTCGCATGTGTGGCCAGGAAATCATGCGACATGGGCGCCAGCGCAATGCCGAACATATGGGCCGTTTCCAGCGAATCGACGATATGCAGAACATGGGCGAAGCATTCGGCGAAATCCTCCCAGGGGTGGGTGGTGGCGTAATGGCTGATATAGGTGCTGCCCCAGCCCGGCGGCGGACCTTCGCTGTAATGGCGGTCAAGCGCCTTCTGGTAATCGACGCTTTCATCGCCGAACAGGGCGCGGAAGCTTTCGGTCTTGCCGGCATCACGCACCATGCGATTCCAAATGAAGTGGCCGGTCTCGTGGCGGAAATGGCCGAGCAGGGTACGGTAGGGCTCGTTCATCATCGCGCGTTGCTGTTCGCGCGTCGGGTCGTCGGCCTCGGCGGTGCGGATGACGATATGGCCCTCGTCATGGCCGATCAGTACCGGCTGACAGGAGCCATCGGGCAGGATGACATCGTCTTTCAGGTCGAATAAGAGCCCGCCTTCGGGGTCTTCACGGCGAGAGGGGCGCGGCAGATCCCAGCGCAGGAAGGAATAGAACAAATGTCGCTGGGCGTCGGAAATGGCGCGCCAGCGGCGCAGGCCATCGGGCGTCTTCGGATCGGGCACCAGGCCGTTGTAACGGCAGGCGGTGCAGAATTCCTCATCACTGTCATCTCGCACCAGCCAGTTGCAGATATCGAAGGCGGCATTGGGGCAGAAGCGATAGACGAACTGCTGCTGATCGACGCGGCGCCAGCGATCGGCGCGGGCGGCATCGGGCTGCATGGCGTGCAGGGCGATTTCCTCGCAGACGAAGCCTAAGCGAAAGCCGCAATTCAGGCAGGACCGGTTCTCGAAATAGATCGGGTTCCCGCAGTTATCGCAGCGAAAGAGCTTCATTCGGTGTTATGGTTCCAGAGGTCGGGGCGGGCGTCGATATAGGTGATCAGGCTGCTGGCGACCTGGGCATCGTCGGCGGTGGACGGGTGCCAGTCGCAGCCGCTGAAACTTAAGTTGTTCATCGGTAAGAAATCGATGCGGCTCTCGCCCGCGGCGCGCAAGGCGGCGAGTACCTTTTTCACCTCGGACTGGATTTCGCCATTGGCCTGGTCGGTGGCCGTCAGGATGAAGAAGGCTTGCGGGTTCTGCGCGCGCAGGGTTTGCACGAACTGGACATAGGTCTGTTCAAAATCGCTGTGCAGTTCATCGCGCGTGGTCCAGACCTCACCGCCATGCAGGGGCGTGGAGAAGTCGTTGGTGCCCAGCCCGATGACGATGATCTGCGGGCGCCAATCGGCCGTTTCGACCATCTGCGGCGCGACCGTATAGGGATAGGCTTGCGGCAGGTGCAGGCCATCGCCGCCATTATAATTGCGCACCACGCCGCGGCCGGAAATGGCGTTGATGCGGTAATCGGCGCCGAAATGCTTGGCGGTGAGCGGACCGAAGGCCAGTTGCGTATTGGTGGTGGCCCAGACCTGGTCGCCGGGACAGGTGCGGGTGGAGGAGGTGTTGCCGTAACCGACGGTATAGGAATCGCCGATGAACTCTATCTCGCGCGGCAGGGCCTCGGGTGCTGGCAGGACATTGGCCGGATCGGCGACGAAGAAGCCGGTGAATTGCGCGGCGTCAAACGATTCGCTCAGCTTTTCGGCGCGGATGGTGTGGTCGCCGGGCGGGAAGGGCCCAAGCACGATATCGCCTTCACCGGGTCGGCTGGGTGTGTTGACGACCTGGCCATCGACATAGACATTGAAGCGGTTGACCTCGTCATTGAGGCGCAGATGGACTTCAGTCCCCTTGAAGCGCGCCTCGAAATAGGTGCCTGGCCATTGATGACGGTAGCCCTGCGCCGGATCATCGGCACTGACCGCCACCACGCGCCCGCCGATATGCAGCGGCAGAGCGGTGCCGACCGGCGTGCCGGCGAAAGCGGGCGCAGCCAGGAAAGCGAGCAGGAGCGGCAGGGCAAGACGCATCTACTGGCCCTGCTGGGCTTTGGGCCATATGCCCGGATGGGCGTCGATCCAGGCGATCAGGGTGTTGCTGATCTTGCGGTCGTCATCGGTATCGGGGTGGTAATCGCAGGCATTCTTGGTGAAGCCGGTGATCTCAAGGAAATCGACCTTGCTGTCGCCATCGGCCTTCAGGCGATCCCGCACCGTGCTGATCTGCGGCGAGGTGGCCGGGTCATAGGAAATCAGCAGGATAGTGGCGTTGGGGTTCTTTTCGCGCAGGGATTTGACGAAGGCAACATAGGTGGCTTCATAATCGTTGATGAGTTCATCCTGATTTTTCCATTTTTCACCGGCATGGACCGGGGTGGAAAAGTCATTGGTGCCGAGCGCGATGACGATGATCTGGGGCTGTAACCAATCCGGCTTTGGATATTTCGTCTGCCCGTCGAACACGGTGTAGGCATAAAGCTGGGGCAGACTGTCGCCGGCGAAGCCGTCATAATTGCGCACAATGCCGCGGCCGGAAAAGGCGTTGATCTGGTACATGGCGCCGTAATGCCTGGCCGTCAACGGACCGAAGGCCTGGGTCGTGTCGGTCGAGGCCCAGAGTTCGTCCGGGGTACAGGTGCGCTTGCCGGCGGTATTGCCGTAGCCGACCGTATAGGAATCGCCAATGAACTCCATGCTGTGGACCGGTGGAATACCGAGCGGCAGGCGATCTTTCTGTTGCGGGACATAAAAGCCCTTGAAAGTGGCGGCGTCGCTCTGGCTTTCAGTCGCTTTTTCTACAAGAATTTCGTGAATGCCGTCGCTCAAGCCGGAGATACGCACCTGTAATTCACCGGGTTTGCTGACTGTAGCGACCCGTTTACCGTCAATGGAAATATGCAGGATATTGACCGGATCGGCAAAGGCGACGGTCACTTCGGTTCCCCTGAAACGGCTTTCCCAATAGATGCCCGGCCATTGATGGGTGAAGGGCGGATTGCCGTCCGGGCTGGTGGTTCGCCCGCCGGTGCGCACCGGAAGCTGGGTTCCGGCAGGTGTCGATACGGCCGGAATATGTTCTATCTTTTGCGCCTGCGCTGTTCCGGCCATCAGAATGGCCGCGATGGCTGCCCATCCCAGATTGCGCCCCAAATGCCGCATCATCTCAACTCCATTATTTTTATGGATCGGACTATTTCAGGGGCGGGGCAGGGCGTCAAGATCAGGGTAAACTGACGCTGGCTATTTACCCTGCCAAAGCTCAGGGTGAGCGTCGATATAGGCGACCAGGCTGTCGCTGATGCGTTTGTCATCGGCGGTATTGAGGTGCCAGTCGCAGCCGGTAAGGGCGAATCCTTTGCCGACATCGAACGAGGCCACGCGCATTTCACCGGCGGCATTGAGGCGCTTGATCACTTCGGCAATGGCGACGCCGACCCGTGCCTCGCCATAGTCCATAAGGATAAACCGGGCGGCGGGGTGGCTGGCGCGGACCTGCTGGACGAAGGCAACGTAAGATTCGATATAGTCGTTGGTGAGGGCATCTTCGCTGGCCCACTTTTCACCGGCGTGGACAGGGGTTGAGAAGTCATTGCCGCCGAGTGCGATGACGACAATGGCCGGGTTCCACTGGGGATTATTGTAGGGATGGACGGTTTCGTCCTCGATCAGGGCTGAGCGGTAGAGCAGGGGCATGTTGCGCTTCGGCGCCACGCCATCGTAATTGCGGACAATGCCGATGCCGGAATAGGCGTTGATCTGGTAATCGGCGTCATAGTGTTTGGCGGTGAGGGGACCGAAGGCTCGTTGCGTATCAGTGGTGGCCCAGATTTCATCCTGGGTGCATTCGCGTTTGGACGAGGTATTGCCATAACCGGCCGTATAGGAATCGCCGATGAATTCGATCTGGCGGGCGCGGGGTTCAGGCCAGCGGAAGTCCTCCTTCGGGCCGATCCACATATGGCCGAAGGTGCCGACCGTGTCCTGCGATTCGTCGTTCTTCTCGATGCGGAGACGGTGCCAGCCCTGGGGCAGGCCGCTCAGGCGGTAGACTGTGTTGCCGGGCTTGACGACCTTCGCGGATTCCTCGCCATCGATGTAGACAGTGAAGGCGTCGGTCGTGTTGTCGAAATTGATCAGGATTTCGGGGCCGCCGAACTCGGCCTCGATATAGATGCCCGGCCACTGGAAGCTGACCGGCAGGTCGTCATCCAGCGATGCCTTGCCGGCGACGACCGAAGTGAGGGCGTCGGCGTTTGTGTAGCGGCCGTGGATCGATTGTGCGATCTTGATATAGCCGGCGGGAACCTGCGGGAGGGTTTCGAGCTTAGGCGGTGCGGCGTATGCGCCGGTGGCGAGTAGGCCCGTCAGTATCAGTCCCGCACCAATGCGCATCGTTCCTGCTCCTTATAATTGTGGGCTGACTATTTCAGCAGGTGGGGAGGGCGTCAAGACGCCCCTCCGTCAGTGGCACCAGTCCTGCGGACTTCGCCACTGCCACCTCCCCATTTAAGAAATGGGGAGGAGAAAAGAGAAAGCCGCCGCATCGGTGAGGATGCGGCGGCTTTTTAGAAGTAAGAAACCCCACCACCATACCGCAAGAGCGGCGCGGTCCCCCTCCCCAACAAGTTGGGGAGGTATAAGGAGATTAGGCGGCCAGGGCCTTGGTCAGGTTTTCGCTGATCTTGTCGAGGAAGCCCTCGGTCGTCAGCCAGCCTTGCGTCGGGCCGACCAGAAGCGCCAGGTCCTTGGTCATGAAGCCGGCTTCGACGGTATCGATGCAGACCTTTTCCAGGGTTTCGGCGAAGGTGTTCAGTTCGGCATTGCCGTCGAGCTTGGCGCGGTGCTTTAGCCCTTGCGTCCAGGCGAAGATCGAGGCCATCGAGTTGGTCGAGGTGGCTTCGCCCTTCTGGTGCTGGCGGTAGTGGCGGGTGACGGTGCCGTGGGCGGCTTCGGCTTCCATGATCTTGCCGTCCGGCGTGACCAGGGCCGAGGTCATCAGGCCGAGCGAGCCGTAACCCTGAGCAACCGTGTCGGACTGAACGTCGCCGTCATAGTTCTTACAGGCCCAGACGAAACCGCCGGACCACTTCAGTGCCGAGGCGACCATGTCGTCGATCAGGCGGTGTTCGTAGGTCAGGCCCAGTTCCTTGTACTTGGCGGCGTATTCGGCTTCGAAGACCTCGGCGAAGATATCCTTGAAGCGGCCGTCATAGGCTTTGAGGATGGTGTTCTTGGTCGACAGATAGACCGGATAGTTGCGGGCGATGCCGTATTCGAACGAGGCGCGGGCGAAATCGCGGATCGATTCATCGAGGTTGTACATGCCCATGGCGACGCCGGCGCCGGGGAACTGGAACACTTCGTATTCCTGCACCTTGCCGTCTTCGCCTTCGAACTTCATGGTCAGCTTGCCGGGGCCGGGGACGAGGAAGTCGGTGGCCTTGTACTGGTCGCCGAAGGCATGGCGGCCGACGACGATCGGCTGGGTCCAGCCGGGGACGAGGCGCGGTACATTGGAGCAGATGATCGGCTCGCGGAAGACGACGCCGCCCAGGATGTTGCGGATGGTGCCGTTGGGCGACTTCCACATCTTCTTCAGGCCGAATTCCTTCACGCGGGCTTCGTCCGGGGTGATGGTGGCGCACTTGACGCCGACGCCGCACGCCTTGATGGCGTTGGCCGCATCGATCGTCACCTGGTCGTCGGTGGCGTCGCGGTGTTCCATGCCCAGATCGAAATACTGGAGATTGATGTCGAGATAGGGGTGGATCAGCTTGTCCTTGATCAGCTGCCAGATGATGCGGGTCATTTCGTCGCCGTCGATATCGACGACCGGGTTCGCCACCTTGATTTTAGCCATTACAGAATCCTTTTCCAAACGGGAGCTGACGGCAAGGCGCACAGGGCCAGAGCCGTCGCTAACGGCTGGTGCTATAGCGGAAAAGGTGATGAGCGCAAAACGGTAAATTGGGCGGCCGGATCATTGTGTTTGGGGTCGGTAAAATGTGGCCCGCCCCTTGCATTGCCCTCGCGTAACAACAGTGAGGTGCCGAAATGAACACACAAGCGATTGAAAAGTCCAAGCATCCCGAATGGATGGATACGGCCCGCGCCTTTGCGCTTTTGCCGCTGGCCCTGGTGATACTGGTCTTCCTGGCGTTCCGCGAATACCGGTAGGCTATTCGTCGAGCATATCGCCCAGGGCATCCAGTTTTCGCGCCCACGGTGAGCGCCGCGCGGCCAGCCAGTCGCCCAGGGCGTCAAGGCCGGGCCGGGCGAGCGCGCAGGTACGCACCCGTCCGGTTTTCTGGCTGGTGACCAGGCCGGCGGCTTCCAGAATGGCGAGGTGCTGGCCCACGGCGGTCAGGCTCATGGCGTAGGGCTCGGCCAGTTTCGACACCGACAAGGGCGCGTCGGTCAGGCGCTCGACCATGTCGCGGCGTGTGGGATCGCCTAAAGCGTGGAAGATTTTGGCTGTTTCGCTCAAAGGGTATCCGCCAACTGGTCCAGCAGCTTGGTCCAGCCATGCTGGCGCATTTCGGGGCCATCGGAATGCTCGAAGAAGGCGCCCTGGTGGGTAAGGATGAGTTTTGTGCCGTTGCCTTCGGCCAGGAACTCGAAGGTGAGCAAAGAGGCAGAGAAGGGGCGGTCGTTCATCGCCATGTTGGAGCCGATAACGATGAGCGCGTCGGGCACGATATCAAGATATAGGCCGTCGCTGGTCATTTTCGCACCTTCAAAGGGCGTGTCGGCGCCCATGAGATAGCCGGCGAATTCGCGGCCGCCGACGCGGAAATCCAGCTCGAAACCGGTCATCGCCTGCCGGCCGGCGCTTAGCCAGCGGGATTTTTGGGCCGGATCGGAAAAGGCGGCGAAAACGGCTGCCGGTGGCTTGGGGTAGATATTTTCAATAATGAAGGTGTGGTGGACAACGGGCTGGATCATGGCGCTGCCTTTCTGACAGTGAAGTTATGACTTCAGTATTAATCAGGCGGCATTGATAGTCAAGTTGAAGCTTCAATATTTGACGCTTGGACGTCAGGCGCTATAAGCGCGCATATGAGTGAAAACCTTCCCTGCATTATTCTCGACCGGCCGCAACTGGCGGAAAATATCGGCGCCGTGGCGCGCGTCATGGGCAATTTCGGCCTGACCGAACTGCGTCTGGTGGCGCCGCGGGACGGCTGGCCGCAGGAAAAGGCCTGGACCATGGCCGCCGGCGCGCAATGGCCGCTTGATGGCGCCAAGGTCTATGCCACGGTGGAGGAGGCGACGGCCGATCTACAGGTGGTCTATGCCACGACGGCGCGCAACCGTGAGGTCAATCTCCCGGTGATCACGCCGCGTGAGTGTGCCGCCGACGGTATGGCCAAGGCACGGACCGGCCTGAAAACGGGGCTATTGTTTGGCGCCGAGCGCACCGGGCTTGAAACGCACGATCTCATCCACGCGCATTATATTGTCACCATTCCGGTCGATCCGCGCTTTTCGTCGCTCAATCTGGCGCAGGCGGTCAATATCGTCGCTTACGAATGGCGCTTGCAGATCATGGATGCGCCGGGGGCCGAGTTTACCAAAAACCAGGATCCGCCGGCCGAGATGAAGCATCTGGTCGGGCTCTATGAGCATCTGGAAGCCGAACTGGATATTTCCGGCTTCTTTTTCCCGGAGGCCAAGCGGCCATCGATGGTGCGTAATCTGCGTTCTTCGCTCAACCGCGCCAACCTGACGGAGCAGGAAATCCGCACCTGGCGCGGCGTGGTGACGGCACTGACCAAGGGGCGCGGACGGGTATTGGCGCGTTTGGCCAAGGAAAAGGCAGAGAAGGGCGAATAATGCTGTATCTGGCGATCAAGGCATTGCTGTCGGGCATCATCATCGCGGCGGTGTCTGAAATCGCCAAGCGCTGGCCGGGTTTTGGCGCGCTGGTGGCTTCGTTGCCGCTGGTTTCGATCCTGGGCATGTTGTGGCTGTGGCGCGATACCAAGGACATCGAGCGCATGGCCGCCCATGCGGAGGGCACGTTCTGGTTTGTGCTGCCCTCCCTGCCGATGTTCCTGCTCATTCCGTTTCTGCTGCGCCGGGGCGTCGGCTTTTATCCCGCGCTGGTCAGTGGCTGTGCGTTAACCATTGGCCTGTATATGGGGATGGTATTTATCGGACCGCGCTTCGGGCTTAAGCTGTAGAGGGCGGGATTTCAAAAGGGGGCAATCATGGCAGGCATCGAACTCTACGCACCACGCACCGAGCGGCATCGCCGGACCTGGACTTGGGCGGTGATCGTGCTGGGGCTGGTTTTTGCTATCCTGGCGCCGCTGCTGGCGATGTCGCCTTATGTCATTAAGATGATTATGGCCGGAATAGCGGCCGGCGCCAGCGGCGGACCGCCGCCGAAACCTGATCCGGCCCTGCTCGATCCGCCGGTAATGGTGCTGATTGTCAGCTATATATTGAACGTCGCCTTTATATTCGTATGGGTGAAGTGGTTTGAGCGCCGGGATCTGGATACGATCGGCTTTAATGCCAGGGGGCTGTTGCGTTTCGGACGTGGTTATCTGTGCGGCTGCGCTTTTCTGATGGCGGTTGTGGGCGGCATCTGGCTATGCGGCGGTTATCAGATCCAGAGCGCCGGTTTCTGGAGCGCGCCGACATTGGCGAGTGTCCTGTCGATCCTGCTCTATATGGTCATGTTCATCATTCAGGGTTCCAGCGAGGAAATCTGGATGCGTGGCTGGCTGATGGGGCTGGTGTCGTCGCGCCATGGTATCATCTGGGGCGTGGTGATCAATTCGGTCGTCTTCGGCCTTTTGCACGCCGGCAATATAAAGCCGTCGCCGGAAATGGTGGCGGGCGTACTTAATGTGGCTTTGTTCGGCGTCTTTATCAGCCTCTATGCCCTGAATGAGCGGTCGTTGTGGGGCGTCTGTGGCTGGCACGCCGCCTGGAACTGGCTGCTGGGAATCGGTTTCGGCCTGGAAGTCAGCGGCATGAAGCTGAAGGTCGCGCCGCTGGTGATCGATCTGATGGATAAGCCGGGTGCGCCGTGGTGGCTAAGTGGCGGGAGCTGGGGGCCGGAAGCCAGTATCCTGACGACGGTGGTGCTGTCCGGCGGGATCGCCTGGCTGGTGTGGAAAGGCGCGCTGAAGTCGGTCAATGGCTATGCCGTGCCGCTTAAGGGTGCCGAGCAGGCGTTTTGATCCGTGTTCTGTGCATAAACGGCGTTATATGAGAAAAGTAGGGAAACGGTGTTGACTCATGGGGGAGGGGTGGTTAGAAGCCGCCCTCCCGACGACGACAACGTCTTATGGCGACGACATGAACCGCAGGAAACTGCTGGAATTAGAGTCCCTTAAGTCGATTTTGAAGGCGGGGTGCCGGCCGGATATTCGCCGAATTTCGCAACTGCAAAATTCTTTGAAAATCTCGGTTGACACGGAGCGAACACTTCCTTTAGAAGCGCCGCTCCTGCTGAGGGAGCTTTCGGGTTTCCGAGGTGTTTCTGGTTTGGTTTTTGTTTTTAAAACATTTTAAAAATAAGGGCTTGACTGGGAAAATTGAGCGGCTATATACGCCGCTCCGCTGACGAAGGGCTCCGGTTTTTCCGGGTTGTTTCTGAAGCGAGGGTTGAGAGCAAAAACTTTTTAAAAAGAATTGCTTGACACTAAAAATTGATGCGGTATAAGCGCCGCTCTCCTCGACAAGGATTTAAGTTGTCGCTCTGGACGGTTTAACCGCCGTTTGGTGAACTACCCTTTTGCGCCGGGCTGGCGCAGTTGGTCTTTGACATTGTAGATATTGGAAAGAGAATCGCAGGCGGCGGTGTTCTTGCGGAGTGTTGAGATACACTCCATACGACACTTAATTGTTTGCGGTCTCTTTAATAGACAACCATTCGATCGGTCTTCGGATTGATCGTGTGGGAACTCGTTAATGAACGTAAACTTACGCAGTGATTTAGATTACTGAGAAAAGTGTCAACTCAACTTGAGAGTTTGATCCTGGCTCAGAGCGAACGCTGGCGGCAGGCCTAACACATGCAAGTCGAACGAGCCTTCGGGCTAGTGGCGGACGGGTGAGTAACACGTGGGAACGTACCTTTAGGTTCGGAATAACGCAGAGAAATTTGCGCTAATACCGAATGTGCCCTTCGGGGGAAAGATTTATCGCCTTTAGAGCGGCCCGCGTTAGATTAGCTAGTTGGTGAGGTAAAGGCTCACCAAGGCTACGATCTATAGCTGGTCTGAGAGGATGATCAGCCACATTGGGACTGAGACACGGCCCAAACTCCTACGGGAGGCAGCAGTGGGGAATCTTGCGCAATGGTCGAAAGACTGACGCAGCCATGCCGCGTGAATGATGAAGGTCTTAGGATTGTAAAATTCTTTCAGCAGGGACGATAATGACGGTACCTGCAGAAGAAGCCCCGGCTAACTTCGTGCCAGCAGCCGCGGTAATACGAAGGGGGCTAGCGTTGCTCGGAATGACTGGGCGTAAAGGGCGCGTAGGCGGTTTGCACAGTCGGACGTGAAATTCCAGGGCTCAACCTTGGGGCTGCGTTCGAGACGGGCATTCTAGAGTGGAGAAGAGGGTCGTGGAATTCCCAGTGTAGAGGTGAAATTCGTAGATATTGGGAAGAACACCGGTGGCGAAGGCGGCGACCTGGTCCTTGACTGACGCTGAGGCGCGAAAGCGTGGGGAGC